>NZ_JAUSWJ010000001.1:0-1200000 GCF_030815145.1 Kaistia geumhonensis
CGTCCCGATCGCGATGGAAGAGAAGCTCCGCTTCGCCATCCGTGAAGGCGGCCGCACCGTCGGCGCCGGCGTCGTCGCATCAATCATCAAGTAAGGCCGAAGCTCCGGAGAGGGCACGTGGCAACGCGTGCCCTCGTGACTTGAGGACAGAAATCGATGAACGGTCAGAATATCCGGATCCGGCTCAAAGCGTTCGATCATCGCATTCTCGATGCATCGACGCGTGAGATCGTGAACACGGCCAAGCGCACCGGCGCCCGCGTTGTCGGCCCCGTGCCGCTGCCGACTCAGATTGAGAAGTTCACCGTGAACCGGTCGCCGCATATCGACAAGAAGAGCCGCGAGCAGTTCGAGATGCGCACGCACAAGCGCCTTCTCGACATCGTCGATCCGACCCCGCAGACCGTGGACGCGCTGATGAAGCTCGACCTCGCCGCCGGCGTCGACGTCGAAATCAAGCTCTGAGGCGAGCGAGGACATGATGCGCTCTGGATTGATCGTACAGAAGCTGGGGATGACCCGCATCTATACGGATGCGGGCGAGCAGGTGCCGGTGACGGTGCTGAAGCTCGACAACTGCCAGGTTGTCGCCCATCGCACGGAAGACAAGAACGGCTACACGGCGGTTCAGCTCGGCAGCGGTCTGGCCAAGGTCAAGAACACGACCAAGGCGGAGCGCGGTCATTTCGCCAAGGCGGAAGTCGAGCCGAAGCGCAAGGTCGCGGAGTTCCGCGTCTCGCCGGAGAACCTGATCGAGGTCGGCGCCGAGCTGACGGCCGAGCATTTCGTCGTCGGCCAGTTCGTCGACGTCTCGGGCACGTCGATCGGCAAGGGTTTCGCCGGCGTCATGAAGCGCCACAACTTCGGCGGTGGCCGCGCGACGCACGGTAACTCGGTCTCGCACCGCGTGCACGGTTCGACCGGTCAGCGCCAGGATCCCGGCAAGGTCTTCAAGAACAAGAAGATGGCCGGCCATATGGGCGACGCCCGCGTCACCACGCAGAATCTGAAGGTCGTTCGCACCGATGTGGAGCGCGGCCTGATCATGGTCGAGGGCGCCGTTCCTGGTGCCAAGGGCGGCTGGATCGAGGTGCGCGACGCCGTGAAGCGCGCGCTGCCGAAGGAAGTGCCGTTCCCGGGCGCGTTCAAGGCGCGTGACGCGGCCGCAGCGAAGGAGACCGAGTGATGGACCTGAAGGTCACCACGCTTGACGGCGGTTCGGCCGGCGAGATCTCGCTCTCGGACGAGATCTTCGGCCTCGAGCCCCGCGGCGACATCCTGCAGCGCATGGTCCGCTGGCAGCTTGCTGCCCGCCAGGCCGGCACGCACAAGTCGAAGGGCCGGTCCGAGGTCTCGGGCACGACCAAGAAGATGTACAAGCAGAAGGGCACCGGCGGCGCACGCCACGGCGCCAAGACTGCGCCGCAGTTCCGCGGTGGCGGCAAGGCCTTCGGTCCGGTGGTGCGCAGCCATGCGCATGACCTGACGAAGAAGTTCCGTCAGCTGGCCCTGAAGCATGCGCTGTCTTCCAAGGCCCGCAGCGAGGATCTCGTGATCGTCGCCGACGTGACCATGGCCGAGGCCAAGACCAAGGTCGTCAAGGAGCGTTTCGCCAAGCTCGGCTGGGCGAATGCCCTGATCATCGACGGCGCGACGGTCGACGAGAAGTTCGGCCTCGCCGCGCGCAACGTTCCGCATATCGATGTGCTGCCGGTGCAGGGCATCAACGTCTACGACATCCTGCGCCGCGAGAAGCTCGTGCTGACCAAGGCTGCGGTCGAAGCGCTCGAGGAGCGGTTCAAATGAGCAACCCGACCCATTACGACATCATCCGCAGCCCCGTGCTGAGCGAGAAGTCGACCATCGCGACGGAACAGTCGAAGGTCGTCTTCAACGTCCTGAAGACGGCGACTAAGCCCGAGATCAAGGCGGCCGTCGAGGCGCTGTTCAAGGTCAAGGTCACGGGCGTGAACACGCTGGTCCGCAAGGGCAAGGTGAAGCGCTTCCGTGGCGTCGTCGGCAAGCAGAGCGACGTCAAGAAGGCGATCGTGACGCTGGCCGAGGGCGAGTCGATCGACGTCTCGACCGGTCTCTAAGAGAGAAGAATAGGCTGAAGCCATGGCTCTCAAGCACTACAAGCCGACCACGCCGGGACAGCGCCAGCTCGTTCTCGTGGACCGTTCCGAGCTCTATGCCGGCAAGCCGGTCAAGGGTCTGACGGTTGGTCTCCGCCAGAGCGGCGGCCGCAACAATCTCGGCCGCGTCACTGCCTATGGCCGTGGCGGTGGTCACAAGCGCACCTATCGCCTCGTCGACTTCAAGCGCCGCAAGCGCGACATGACGGCGGTGGTCGAGCGCCTGGAATATGATCCGAACCGCACGGCGTTCATCGCTCTCATCAAGTATGAGGACGGCGAGCTGAGCTACATCCTGGCGCCGCAGCGCTTGGCGGTCGGCGATACGGTCGTCTCGGCGGCCCAGGCCGACGTGAAGCCCGGCAACTGCATGCCGCTCGGCGCAATGCCGGTCGGCACGATCGTCCACAATGTCGAGCTGAAGCCCGGCAAGGGCGGTCAGGTCGCGCGCTCGGCGGGCGCTTATGCGCAGTATGTCGGCCGTGACGGCGGCATGGCGATCCTGCGGCTCAACTCGGGTGAGCAGCGCCTCGTCAGCCAGGCCTGCGTCGCGACGGTTGGTGCGGTGTCGAACCCGGATCATGCCAACATCTCGATCGGCAAGGCCGGCCGTAACCGCTGGCTCGGCAAGCGCCCGAGCGTTCGTGGCGTCGCCATGAACCCGGTCGATCATCCGCATGGTGGTGGCGAGGGTCGTACCTCGGGAGGCCGTCATCCGGTCACGCCGTGGGGCAAGCCGACCAAGGGCAAGAAGACCCGTAACAACAAGTCGACCGACAAGTTCATCGCGCGCAGCCGTCACCTGCGCAAGTCCAAGTAAGAGGGCTCGACCGTGTCTCGTTCAATTTGGAAAGGTCCGTTCGTCGACGGATACCTCCTGCGCAAGGCCGAGAAGAGCCGCTCTTCGGGCCGCGGCGAGGTGGTCAAGATCTGGAGCCGTCGCTCCACGATCCTGCCGCAGTTCGTCGGTCTGACCTTCGGTGTCTATAACGGCCAGAAGCACATTCCGGTCCTCGTCAACGAGGACATGGTGGGCCATAAGTTCGGCGAGTTCTCGCCGACTCGCACCTACTACGGCCACACGGCCGACAAGAAGGCGAAGAGGAAGTAAGATGGGCAAGCCGAAGCGCGAACGCGCGCTGAAGGAGACCGAGGCTCGTGCGATCACGCGCATGATCCGCGTCTCGCCGCGCAAGCTCAACCTCGTCGCGGAGCTGATCCGGGGCAAGAAGGCCAGTACCGCTCTGGCGGACCTGACCTTCTCGGAGAAGCGCATCGCCCGCGACGTCAAGAAGACGCTCGAGTCGGCGATCGCCAATGCCGAGAACAACCATGATCTCGACGTCGACGCTCTCGTCGTCGCCGAGGCGTTCGTCGGCAAGGCGCTCGTCATGAAGCGCTGGTCGCCGCGCGCCCGCGGCCGGGTCGGCCGGATCGAGAAGCCGTTTTCGCATCTGACGATCGTCGTGCGTGAAGCTGGGGAGGCCGCCTGATGGGCCAGAAAGTCAATCCGATCGGCCTGCGCCTCGGCGTCAACCGGACCTGGGACAGCCGCTGGTTCGCCAACAAGGGCGAATACGGCAAGCTGCTCCACGAGGACCAGAAGATCCGTGAGGTCCTGCTCAAGGATCTGAAGCAGGCCGCGGTCTCCAAGATCGTGATCGAGCGTCCGCACAAGAAGTGTCGTGTGACGATCCACTCGGCGCGTCCGGGCATCGTGATCGGCAAGAAGGGCGCCGATATCGAGAAGCTGCGCAAGACGGTCGGCAAGCTGACCGACAGCGAAGTGCACATCAATATCGTCGAGGTCCGGAAGCCGGAGATCGACGCGAACCTGGTGGCCGCTTCGATCGCCCAGCAGCTCGAGCGTCGCGTCGCCTTCCGTCGTGCCATGAAGCGCGCCGTTCAGTCGGCGATGCGCCTCGGCGCCGAGGGCATCCGTATCAACGCTTCGGGCCGCCTCGGCGGCGCGGAAATCGCCCGCCTGGAGTGGTATCGCGAGGGCCGTGTGCCGCTGCACACGCTGCGCGCCGATATCGACTACGGCACCGCGACGGCGCACACGGCCTATGGCACGTGCGGCATCAAGGTGTGGATCTTCAAGGGCGAGATCCTGGAGCATGACCCGATGGCGTCCGAGCGTCGCCAGACGGAAGGCAACGAGCAGGGCTCGGGCAGCGGTCGCCGCCGCGAAAACGCGGCCTGACGAGCGCCACTGAAGCCGAGAGAGAAGCAAAATGCTGCAACCGAAGCGCACCAAGTTCCGCAAGCAGTTCAAGGGCCGGATCCACGGCGTCGCCAAGGGCGGCACGGACCTGAACTTCGGCGGTTTCGGGCTCAAGGCGCTCGAGCCCGAGCGCGTCACCGCGCGTCAGATCGAGGCGGCTCGCCGCGCGATCACCCGCGCCATGAAGCGCGCCGGCCGTGTCTGGATCCGCGTGTTCCCGGACGTTCCGGTCACCGCGAAGCCGACCGAAGTCCGCATGGGCAAGGGCAAGGGCGCGCCCGAGTATTGGGCGGCGCGCATCAAGCCGGGCCGCATCATGTTCGAGGTGGACGGCGTCGACGAGGAGACGGCCCGCGAGGCGCTTCGTCTCGGCGCGGCGAAGCTGCCGATCAAGACGCGCTTCATCCAGCGCATCGCCGACTGAAGCGGCGAACGGACGAGGACAGAGCCATGAAGGCGAAAGACGTTCGGCTGCAGACGGCCGACCAGCTCGAGACCGAGCTGGCCAATCTGAAGAAGGAGCAGTTCAACCTGCGCTTCCAGAAGGCCACCGGTCAGCTCGAGAACACCTCGCGCGTGCGGCAGGTTCGCCGCGATATCGCGCGCATCAAGACCATCGCCGCGCAGAAGCGCGCCGCGGACCAGGGCTGAGGAGACGAAGATGCCGAAACGCGTTCTGCAGGGCAACGTCGTCAGCGATGCCAATGACAAGACCGTCGTCGTGCTGGTCGAGCGCCGCTTCACGCATCCCGTGCTGAAGAAGACGGTGCGCCGGTCGAAGAAGTACCAGGCCCATGACGAGGCCAATAGCTACAAGGTCGGCGATACCGTCTTCATCGAGGAGTCGAAGCCGATCTCGAAGAACAAGCGCTGGGTCGTTGTCGGCACCGAACTGCCGACGGGCGAGTAAGCACGGAAGAGGTTCGTCGCGGCTCGTCCCTGGTGAGGGGCGGGCAGTGACCATGAAAGTAGGCGGCCAGTCATGATTCAGATGCAGACTAACCTCGACGTGGCGGATAACTCCGGCGCTCGTCGTGTGATGTGCATCAAGGTTCTCGGCGGTTCCAAGCGGAAATACGCCTCGGTCGGCGACATCATCGTCGTGTCGATCAAGGAGGCGATCCCGCGCGGTCGCGTGAAGAAGGGCGACGTCATGAAGGCGGTCGTCGTGCGCACCGCGAAGGATATCCGCCGTCCCGACGGCAGCGTCATCCGCTTCGACAAGAATGCGGCGGTGCTGATCAACAATCAGAAGGAGCCGATCGGGACTCGTATCTTCGGGCCGGTGCCGCGCGAGCTTCGCGCGAAGAACCACATGAAGATCATCTCGCTCGCGCCAGAGGTGCTGTAATGGCTGCCAAGATCAAGAAAGGCGACAACGTCGTCGTCCTGACCGGCAAGGACAAGGGCAAGACCGGCGAGGTGCTCAGCGTGCACCCGGCCGAGGAGCGGGCTGTCGTGCGCGGCGTCAATCTTGCGCGCCGGCACCAGAAGCAGACTGCGAGCGAGCAGGGCGGGATCGTCTCCAAGGAGCTCACGATCCACCTCTCGAACATCGCGATCGCCGACCCCAAGGACGGCAAGCCGACCCGGGTTGGTTTCAAGGTTACCGAAGACGGGCGCAAGCAACGCGTCGCAAAACGTTCGGGAGATGTGATCGATGGCTGAGGCAGCTTACGAGCCGCGGCTCAAGAAGTTCTACGAGGACGAGGTCCGTCAGAAGCTTGTCGCCGAGTTCGGCTACAAGAACGAGATGGAGATTCCGCGTCTCGACAAGATCGTGCTCAACATGGGCATCGGCGAGGCGGTGAACGATTCCAAGAAGGTCGGCACGGCCCTCGCGGATCTCGCCCAGATCGCTGGCCAGAAGCCGGCCGTCACCCGCGCCCGCAAGTCGATCGCGACCTTCAAGGTCCGCGAGCAGATGCCGATCGGCGGCAAGGTGACGCTGCGCAAGGCGCGGATGTTCGAGTTCCTCGATCGCCTCGTCACGATCGCGCTGCCGCGCGTCCGCGACTTCCGTGGTCTCAATCCGAAGAGCTTCGACGGCCGTGGCAACTACGCCATGGGTATCAAGGAGCACATCATCTTCCCGGAGATCAACTACGACAAGGTCGACCAGGTCTGGGGCATGGACGTCATCGTCTGCACCACGGCCAAGACGGACGAGGAAGCGCGCGCCCTTCTGAAGGCGCTCAACTTCCCGTTCCGCCAGTAAGTCGCCGGGAAAGGATCAGGACGAGATGGCCAAGAAGAGCTCCATCGAGAAGAACAACCGGCGCCGCGCGCTGGCCAAGCAGTACGCCAGCCGGCGTATCAAGCTGAAGGCTGTCGCCAACGACGAGAGCCTGCCGCTGGAGGAGCGCTTCCAGGCGCGCCTCAAGCTGGCCGAGTTGCCGCGCAATTCGTCGCCGACGCGCATCCGCAACCGCTGCGAAGTCACCGGCCGTCCGCGTGGCGTCTACCGGAAGCTGAAGATGTCGCGCATCGCGCTTCGCGAACTCGGGTCGCTGGGTCTTATCCCGGGCCTGGTCAAGTCGAGCTGGTAAGGAGAACGGTCCGATGACGATGACCGATCCTTTGGGTGATATGCTCACCCGCATCCGCAACGCGCAGCTGCGCCGGCAGTCGAAGGTCTCCACGCCTTCGTCCAAGCTGCGCCAGCATGTGCTCGAAGTCCTCCAGCAGGAGGGCTATATCCGCGGCTTCGCGACCGTCGACCATGGCGATGGCAAGGCCGAGATCGAGATCGAGCTTAAGTATTTCGACGGCGAGCCGGTGATCCGGACGATCGAGCGTGTCTCGAAGCCGGGCCGCCGCGTCTATGCCTCTGTGAAGAGCATTCCGCGCGTCAAGAACGGCCTCGGCGTGTCGATCCTGTCGACGCCCAAGGGTGTGATGTCGGATGCCGACGCCCGCGAACAGAATGTCGGCGGAGAAGTTCTCTGCCAGGTGTTCTGATCCGGCCCCCAGCGCAACACGAACCGGACGGATTGGTCTGATGTCTCGTATTGGTAAGAAGCCGGTGGCGGTGCCCAAGGGCGTGACGGCCACCATCAATGGCCAGACGGTGTCGGTGAAGGGTCCGAAGGGCGAGCTGTCCTTCAACTTCACGGATCACGTCTCGGTCGAACTCTCCGACAACGGCGTTTCGGTCGCGCCGCGCGATCAGTCCAAGGAGGCTCGCGCCGCCTGGGGCATGTCGCGGACCATGATCGCGAACCTGTTCAAGGGCGTGACCGAGGGCTTCTCCAAGAAGCTCGAGATCAACGGCGTCGGTTATCGCGCAGCGGTGCAGGGTCAGAACCTGCAGCTGG
Source organism: Kaistia geumhonensis (assembly GCF_030815145.1). Taxonomy (NCBI): domain Bacteria; kingdom Pseudomonadati; phylum Pseudomonadota; class Alphaproteobacteria; order Hyphomicrobiales; family Kaistiaceae; genus Kaistia; species Kaistia geumhonensis. The sequence goes on from NZ_JAUSWJ010000001.1 coordinate 7,680, forward strand.
CTCTTGGCTACAGCCACGATGTGATCTATCCGATCCCGGCAGGCATCACGATTCAGTGCGCCAAGCCGACGGAGATCCTGGTGTCGGGCATCAACCGCCAGCAGGTCGGTCAGGTTGCCGCCGAGATCCGCGAATTCCGCGGTCCCGAGCCCTACAAGGGCAAGGGCGTGAAATATGCGACCGAAACGATCTTCCGCAAGGAAGGCAAGAAGAAGTAAACGGAGCCCGTCATGGCCAACATCCAGAAGGACCGGCGCGCCGCGCGTGTCCGCCGTGCGCTCCGCAAGGTGGCGGGAGAGCGTCCGCGCCTCTCGGTCCACCGCTCGTCGGAGCATATCTACGCCCAGGTGATCGACGATGCCGAGGGCCGTACCCTCGCGTCCGCCTCGACGCTCGAGAAGGACCTGCGCAACTCGCTGAAGACCGGTGCCGACAAGGCGGCGGCCGAGGCGGTCGGCAAGCTGGTCGCGGAGCGTGCCAAGGCGGCCGGCGTGACGGCGGTCGTGTTCGACCGCGGTCCGTATCTCTTCCATGGCCGCGTCAAGGCGCTGGCCGACGGAGCGCGCGAGGGCGGGCTCGAATTCTGATGCGACCTTCGGGGCGCGTCTAACGGAACAACAGGACGATTGGGATTTCGATGGCCAGAGAGCAGCGGGAAGAGCGCGACAGCGAATTCGTCGACAAGCTCGTTCACATCAATCGCGTCGCGAAGGTGGTGAAGGGCGGCCGGCGGTTCGGTTTCGCCGCCCTCGTCGTCGTCGGCGACCAGAAGGGCCGGGTCGGTTTCGGCCATGGCAAGGCGCGCGAAGTGCCGGAGGCGATCCGCAAGGCGACCGAGGCTGCCAAGCGCTCGCTCGTCCGCGTTCCGCTTCGTGACGGACGCACCCTGCATCACGACGTGTTCGGCCGCCATGGCGCCGGCCGCGTCTTCCTGCGCGCCGCCCCTCCCGGCACCGGCATCATCGCCGGCGGCCCGATGCGCGCCGTGTTCGAGACGCTCGGCGTCCAGGACGTGGTGGCGAAGTCGATGGGCTCGTCGAACCCCTACAACATGGTGCGTGCCACCTTCGCCGCTCTCGCGGCTGAGGACAGCCCGCGCTCCGTCGCGGCTCGCCGCGGCATCAAGGTCTCCGTGCTTCAGTCCCGCCGTGGCGGGAACGACGCCGAAGTGGCCGCCGAGGCCTGATCGGCCGCGAGGAAGTCGAGGAACTGACCATGGCCAATGAGAAGACGCTCGTCATTGAGCAGATCGCCAGCCCCATCCGCCGCCCGGTCGACCAGCGCGCAACGCTGATCGGCCTCGGCCTCAACCGGATCCGTCGCCGTTCGACGCTGCAGGACACGCCTGCGGTTCGCGGCATGATCGCCAAGGTGGCCCATCTCGTCCGCGTTGTGGACGAGGCGTGAGCCATAGAAGGACCAGTCCGATGAAGCTCAACGAGATCAACGACAACCCGGGCGCCCGCAAGTCGCGCATCCGCGTCGGCCGTGGCATCGGCTCCGGCAAGGGCAAGACCGGCGGCCGTGGCGTCAAGGGCCAGAAGTCGCGCACGGGCGTCGCCATCAAGGGCTTCGAGGGCGGCCAGATGCCGCTGCATCGGCGCCTGCCGAAGCGCGGCTTCAACAACATCTTCGCGCTCGACTTCAACGAAGTCGGCCTCGGCCGTATCCAGGCCGCGCTCGACGCGGGCAAGCTCGAGGCTGGTGCCGTCGTCACTGCCGAGTCGCTGAAGGCCGCCGGCGTCATCCGCCGCGTCAAGGACGGCGTGCGGATCCTCGGTTCGGGCGAGCTCAAGGCCGCTGTGACCTTCGAGGTCGCGGGCGCTTCGAAGCCGGCGATCGAGGCGATCGAGAAGCTCGGCGGCTCGCTCAAGGTTCTCGCTCCGAAGGCCGCCGAAGCCGCGGCCGAGTGACGCGCTGAGCGCATCCGTTGTCGGGACGCCGCTTGATGCGGCGTCTCCGAAAGCCCAGTTTATGTCCCTCTCGGGACATGGGGTCCCCGACTCGGGGCCCGATCGGAGCGGCGAATGGCTTCTGCGGCTGAACAACTTGCGGCCAATCTCAATTTCGGCGCCTTCGCCAAGGCCGATGCGCTCAAGAAGCGCATCTGGTTCACGCTGGGTGCGCTGATCGTCTACCGCCTCGGCACGTATATTCCGCTGCCGGGCATCAATCCGGACGCGCTCGCGAGCGCCTTCAGCAATCAGCAGTCCGGCATTCTCGGCCTGTTCAACATGTTTTCGGGCGGTGCCGTCGGTCGCATGGCGATCTTCGCGCTCGGAATCATGCCCTACATCTCGGCGTCGATCATCATCCAGCTGATGACGTCGATCGTCCCGAGCCTCGACGCCCTCAAGAAGGAAGGCGAGGCCGGCCGCAAGATCATCAACCAGTACACGCGCTACGGCACGGTGCTTCTCGCCGTCGTGCAGGCCTATGGCATCGCCGTGGGTCTCGAGGGCGGAACCAACATCGTCATCGATCCGGGCCTGTTCTTCCGCATCACCGCGGTGATCACGCTGACGGGCGGCACGATGTTCCTGATGTGGCTCGGCGAGCAGATCACGTCGCGCGGCATCGGCAACGGCATCTCGCTGATCATCTTCGCCGGCATCGTCGCGAACCTGCCGCATGCGCTGGCGGGTATGCTCGACCTGACGCGTCAGGGCGCCATGCCGGTCTGGGTCATCGCGCTTGTCGCGATTGTCGCTGTCGCCGCTATCCTGTTCATCGTGTTCATGGAGCGGGCGCAGCGCCGCCTGATCATCCAGTACCCGAAGCGCCAGGTCGGCAACCGGATCTTCCAGGGCGAATCCTCACATTTGCCACTGAAGCTGAACACCGCCGGTGTGATTCCGCCGATCTTCGCCTCGTCGCTGCTGCTTCTGCCCGCGACCGTCGCGAACTTCACGCAGGGTCAGGGCCCGAGCTGGTTCAACACGATCGTCGCGCTGCTCGGCCACGGCACGCTCCTCTACATGGCGCTCTATGCTGCCATGATCGTGTTCTTCGCCTTCTTCTACACAGCCATCGTGTTCAACCCTTCGGACACGGCCGACAACCTGAAGAAGCATGGTGGCTTCGTGCCGGGTATCCGGCCTGGCCAGCGCACCGCAGAATACATTGACTACGTTCTGACGCGAATCACGGTGCTCGGCGCTGCCTATCTGGTGATCGTCTGTCTGCTGCCTGAGTTCCTGATCTCGGCGACGCATGTGCCGTTCTATTTCGGCGGTACCTCGCTCCTGATCGTCGTCAATGTGACGATGGATACTGTGTCGCAGATCCAGGGGCACCTGCTGGCTCACCAGTATGAGGGTCTGGTCAAGCGGTCGAAGCTGAAGGGGAAGAGGCGATGAGACTGATCCTGCTCGGACCACCGGGGGCTGGTAAGGGCACGCAGTCTGCTCGTCTCGTGCAGGAATATGGCATCCCGCAGCTGTCGACTGGCGACATGCTGCGGGCTGCAGTCGCGGCCGGCACGCCGGTTGGCCTCCGCGCCAAGGCGATCATGGATGCCGGCAATCTCGTCTCGGACGATGTGGTGATCGGTATCGTCGCCGACCGGATCGACCAGCCGGATGCCCGCAAGGGGTTCATCCTCGACGGTTTCCCCAGGACGATTGCCCAGGCGGATGCGCTTGAGGCGATGCTGGCGGGGAAGGGGCTCAAGCTCGATGTCGTCGTCGAGCTCAAGGTCGACCAGAACAAGCTGATCGACCGGATCGTGAAGCGCGCCGAGGAGACCAAGGCGCGCGGCGAGCCGGTGCGCAAGGATGACGATCCGGAGGTCTTCAAGACCCGGCTCGAAGCCTACCGTCGCGACACCGCGGCGATCGCTCCCTACTACAAGGAACGCGGGCGCCTCATCGAGATCGACGGGATGCGGTCGATCGACGAGGTCTGGGCCGATATCAAAAAGACGGTCTCGCCTCTTGACGAGGTCGTCGCGAGCCGATAAGGGTCGCGCCTCAATCCGGCCGGCGCCGTCCCTCGATCAGGAACGGCGCTGTTTGCCGTTAACAATACGTCCGCAAGGGCCGGCCTCCACCGGACGCGGACATAACTGCCGCCCGTAAGGGTGGCCTACATGGAGACGGCAATGGCCCGTATCGCAGGCGTCAATATCCCGACGAACAAGCGCGTCGTCATCGCGCTTCAGTACATCCACGGCATCGGCGCGAAGAACGCCAAGGACATCGTCGAGAAGGTCGGCATCGACCCCTCGCGTCGCGTCAACGAGCTTTCGGACGCCGAAGTCCTTCAGATCCGTGAAGCGATCGACCGCGACTACGTCGTGGAAGGCGATCTGCGCCGCGAAGTGGCCATGAACATCAAGCGGCTCATGGACCTCGGCGCGTATCGCGGCCTGCGTCATCGCCGTGGCCTGCCGGTCCGTGGCCAGCGCACGCATACCAATGCGCGCACCCGCAAGGGCCCGGCCAAGCCGATCGCAGGCAAGAAGAAGTAATTTTCGCGAGCTAAGGGGCGCTATGCCCCCGGTGGAGCCGCCGGCATTACGGCGGTGACGAGATCGAACCCAAGGATAGAGAATGGCTAAGGACACCACGCGCGTACGCCGCCGCGAGCGCAAGAACATCTCCTCCGGCGTCGCGCATGTGAACTCGACGTTCAACAACACCATGATCACCATTACCGACGCGCAGGGGAACACGATCTCCTGGTCGTCCGCCGGCATGATGGGCTTCAAGGGCTCGCGCAAGTCGACGCCGTATGCGGCGCAGATGGCTGCCGAGGATGCGAGCCGCAAGGCCGCCGAGCACGGCATGAAGACTCTCGAGGTCGAGGTTTCGGGTCCGGGTTCGGGCCGCGAGTCGGCGCTGCGCGCGCTGCAGGCCGCCGGCTTCACGATCACCTCCATCCGCGACGTCACGCCGATTGCCCATAACGGCTGCCGTCCGCGCAAGCGTCGCCGCGTCTGACGGCTCTCGCCGGCGCCCGGAAACGGGGGCCGGCCATTTGCGCTTCGGCATTGCGCCCGCGGCTTCACCCGGGCGACGGCCCGCCGGTCCGAACGGCGGCGCCTGAGATGGAAAGGATACGGTCGTGATCCACAAGAATTGGCAAGAGCTGATCAAGCCGAACAAGCTCGAGGTTACGCCGGGCTCGGATCCCAAGCGCCTGGCGACCGTCGTTGCGGAGCCTCTGGAGCGGGGCTTCGGCCTGACGCTCGGCAATGCGCTGCGCCGGGTTCTGCTGTCGTCGCTTCAGGGCGCGGCCGTGACGGCCGTCCAGATCGACGGCGTGCTGCATGAGTTCTCGTCCATTGCGGGCGTGCGTGAGGATGTGACCGACATCATCCTCAACATCAAGGAAATCGCCATCAAGATGCAGGGCGATGGCCCGAAGCGGATGGTGGTGCGCAAGCAGGGTCCGGGCGTCGTCACCGCAGGCGACATCCAGACCGTCGGCGATGTCGAAGTGCTCAACCCCGAGCTCGTGCTCTGCACGCTCGACGAGGGCGCAGAGATCCGCATGGAGTTCACGGTCAACACCGGCAAGGGTTACGTGCCGGCCGACCGTAACCGGCCCGAGGACGCGCCGATCGGTCTCATCCCGGTCGACAGCATCTATTCGCCGGTCAAGAAGGTCTCCTACCGGGTCGAGAACACCCGCGAGGGCCAGGTGCTCGATTATGACAAGCTGACGCTGTCGGTCGAGACGGACGGCTCGCTTCGTCCTGACGATGCCGTCGCCTATGCGGCGCGAATCGTGCAGGATCAGCTGTCGATCTTCGTCAATTTCGAGGAGCCGCAGAAGGAGACGACGACGGAGAGCATTCCGGAGCTCGCCTTCAACCCTGCGCTGCTCAAGAAGGTGGACGAGCTCGAGCTTTCGGTGCGCTCGGCGAACTGCCTGAAGAACGACAACATCGTCTATATCGGCGACCTCATCCAGAAGACCGAAGCCGAGATGCTCCGGACTCCGAATTTTGGTCGCAAGTCGCTCAACGAGATCAAGGAAGTTCTCGCCCAGATGGGTCTCCATCTCGGCATGGAGGTCACGAACTGGCCGCCCGAGAACATCGAAGAGCTCGCCAAGCGCTACGAAGACCATTATTGAGATCGCACCCACGGCGTGAGCCGCCGGTCAATTCTGTAGGAGAGAGCCATGCGCCACGGTAATTCGGGCCGCAAGTTCAGCCGCACCGCCAGCCATCGCAAGGCGATGTTCGCCAATATGGCCGCTGCGCTGATCACCCACGAGCAGATCACCACCACGCTGCCGAAGGCGAAGGACCTGCGTCCGATCGTCGAAAAGCTCGTCACGCTCGGCAAGCGGGGCGACCTGCATGCGCGTCGTCAGGCGATTGCCGAGCTGCGCGACGTCGCGGCGGCGAAGAAGCTCTTCGACACGCTTGGTCCGCGCTACAAGGAGCGGAACGGCGGCTACACCCGCGTTCTCAAGGCCGGCTTCCGCTATGGCGACAACGCCGCCGTCGCCGTGATCGAGTTTGTCGATCGCGACGTCGAGGCGAAGGGCGCTGCTGATCGCGCGCGCACCGCGGCCGCCGAGGCCGAGGGCGAGGCCGTCGCGGCCTGATCGTCCAGTCATCGGATCGAATTAAAAAGGCGGCCTTCGGGCCGCCTTTTTCATTTGTGGGAACGCTCCGCCGACTGGTCAGGCAGCGCTCAGGGTCGGGGCGCCAGCGGTGGCGGGAAGGCGAGGATCTCGCTGGTGTAGTTCTCGGCCACGAGGCTGAACGCCGTGCCGTCCGGCTTCTTGAGCACCGCCCGATGCGCGAGCACGAATCGAGGCATGTCCAAGACGGGTCCATCCTTGGGAAGCGAGATTGGCTTTGCGCCGCCCGCCATCTCCCAGCCGCCTGGCAGCGGATGCCAGACGAGCTGCGCATCGAGAGTCGTGCGCGAGAAGCCGAGCGGCTTCACGACGCGCCCGAAGGCGGTGTCCGTCGTCTCGAGCTCGCGGTTCATGGCCTCGGTGAGTTGGCCGGGCCGGTACCAGTTGTCGGCCTCGGACAGGACGCGGCTGCCGCAGGTGAGGCGAACACGGCGGTGCACGATGCGCTCGTCGGGCCCAGCGCTCAGCGCGGACCGGATCTCGGCGTCGGCGGGCTTCTCCGTGCCCTTGACCCGTTCCGCGACGATCTTGCTGCCGGCGGGCGCCAGCGCATGGTCGGCACACCAGCGATCGAGGGTCAGCGTTGCCGAAGGCGTCGAAAGCAGCGTCGCGTTGAGCGTCTGGATGAGGGCGAGCGCAGCGAGGCGAGTTTCGGTCGTGTCCGGCCAGGCGGGCGGCGCCGGCTCGCGTGCGAGCGCGGGGGCGGCCACGAGCAGGACGGCGACGGAGACGCCGGCGATGGCGCCGGCGAGGCGGCCGAACGTGGACATCAGAGCTTTTCCAGCGACGTGAAGCGGAAGAGGAAGCTCGGCTCCGTCATCGACTGGTCGAGCGACAGGCGGCTCGAGCGATAGCAGTCCGGCTCGTCGGCGAAGAAGGTGCCCGAGAAGCGAATGGCATCGCCCTTCGCCAGCTTGCCGACCGCGGCGGCGAGCGGCGTCCCGGCAAGGATCAGCGTCTTGTCCTCGATATCGGACATGGCGTTGTTCCAGGTCTTTACCAGCGTGCCGTCCGGCAGTGCGACGGACAGGATCGTGCGGCCGCCGGGATCGCGTTCGACTTCCCTGATCGCGCCGACCCAGCCATTGACCTCGGGCTTCTTGACGGCGGCGCAGATGGCAGCAGCGCGCGAGGACTGCAGCGCTACGCGGTCGTCGTCGCCGGCCTTCTCATAGGCCGTCCGCGCGTCGCCCACCGCCTTGATGAACGCAGTCTCGTCCCGCGACTGCTTGTCGGCGAGGGCGGCGAGCTTCTCGGCCTCGCTCGGCTGCGGCGGAGCGGGTGGCGGCGCGGGAACTTCCGGTGCGGGCTGCGGCGCGGGAACGGCGGCAGTCGCATCGGGTGAGGCCGGCTGCTGCGCTCCGGCCGGCGGGGTCGCGGCGAGGGGATCGGTCTCGGTACCGACGACGGTGGTCGTTGTCACGGAGACCGGGGCCGGCATCTTGTTCGGTGCGAGCTGCGATTCGTCCTTGGAGGCGGCGGGATCGGCGGCCGGCTGCGCGGCAGGCGGTGCAACGGGCGCAGGATCCGGGAAGGCCGTTTCGGCGGGCTGCGGATCGACGGCGATGGGCTCGGTGACGATCGGCTGCGGCGAGGGCAGGGCGGCGATGTCGAAGCCGGGCAGGCGCGGCTTCAGGATCGCGCCGCCGCCGCCGACGATGACCGCGAGCAGGCCGAGCGATGTGAAGACGCTGTTGACGAGCCGCGGACCGCGCAGGATCAGCGGCATGACGCCGGCGAGCAGCAAGACGAGGCCGGCGATGAAGAGCAGAACCCAGAGCATCGGTATCCTTCTCGCCCCGCGGCTATTATCCAGAAGCGGACAACGGCGCCAAGTGCCGAATCAGGCGAATGGAAATGCTCCACCGGCAAGGTGCCGAAGCCAAGACGGGATCGGCGCGACGCTAGGGCCGCAGTGCGGCGGCGCGGCATGCGAGGAGCGGGCGTCGCGCCGGGGCGACGGAGCACTGCGGCCACGGCGTCGCCTCATTTGATGGCGAATCGTCGCCGAAAGCCTGAAACCGAGGAGATGGAACGCATGCGGCGACTGGTGATGACGGCCCTGGCGGTAGCGACGCTCGCCACAGCGGCTCCGGCCCGCGCGGCCGAGACGGTTGTCCCGCCCTCGCAGGCGGCGCTGGTCTATTCCTTCGCGCCGCTCGTGAAGCGCGTCTCGCCGGCCGTGGTCAATGTCTATGCCTCGCGCACGGTGCGCCAGCGCGTCTCGCCGTTCATGGACGATCCGTTCTTCCGCCAGTTCTTCGGCGGCGGCGGTTTCGCGACACGACCGCGCGTGCAGCAGTCGCTCGGCTCGGGCGTCATCATCGACAAGTCGGGCGTCGTGGTGACCAACTATCACGTGATCGCCAATGCCGACGAGGTAAAGGTCGCGCTCGCCGACAAGCGCGAACTCGCGGCCGACATCGTCATGAAGGACGAGCGGATGGACCTCGCCGTGCTTCGGCTCAAGGGCGGGAGTGGCGATTTCCCGACCATCGCCTTCGCCGACTCCGATGCGCTCGCGGTCGGCGACCTGGTACTGGCGATCGGCGATCCCTTCGGCGTCGGCCAGACTGTCACGAGCGGCATCGTCTCGGCGCTCGCCCGCACGCAGATCGGCGCGTCCGACTACCAGTTCTACATCCAGACCGACGCGGCCATTAACCCTGGCAATTCGGGCGGCGCTCTCGTCGACATGGAGGGGCGGCTGGTCGGCATCAACACGGCGATCTATTCGCGCTCCGGCGGGTCGATCGGTATCGGCTTCGCGATTCCCAGCAACATGGTACGCGTCGTCGTCGCCGCGGCGCTGACCGGCAAGCGCGTGCAACTTCCCTGGATCGGGGCAGACTTCCAGCAGGTGACGCCCGATCTCGCGGCTGGGCTCGGGCTCGACCGGGCGCGCGGCGCGCTCGTCGCTTCGGTCGCCGATGGCAGCCCGGCCGAGACGGCGGGCCTCAGAGCCGGCGACCTCGTCGTCAGCGCCGATACCGTGGATGTCGACGATCCGCCCTCTCTCAATTACCGCCTCGTGACGAAAGGCATCGGCTCCACGGTCGAACTCGGCGTCATCCGGGGCGGGCGGGCCGAGAAGGCGACCATCGCGCTGCAGGCGGCGCCCGAAGTGCCGCCGCGCGACGAGCGGGTGATCAGCATCGAGTCGCCCTTCGCCGGGGCGACGGTCGTCAATCTTTCGCCGGCCGTGATCGCCGATCTCGGCTATAAGGGGCGTCGCAGCAAGGGCGTCCTGATCGAGAAGATCGCGGAGGGCTCGATCGCGGCGGGTGTCGGCTTCCAGGCCGGCGATGTCATCGTCGAGGTCAATGGCGTTCCGGTCGACGCGACGCGCACGCTGGAGGATCTCGCCCGCCAGCGGTTCGACCTGTGGCGGCTGGCCATCGAGCGGGACGGCCGGCTGATCCGATCCACCATCGGAGGATGAGGTGAGCAATCTGTTCGAGGCGGCGGGGCTGGAGAAGGCGGCGCCGCGGCCGTTGGCCGACCGGATGCGGCCGACCCGTCTCGCCGAGGTCGTCGGACAGGACCATCTCGTCGGCGAGACCGGCGCGCTCACCCGCATGCTGAATTCCGGTTCGCTCGGCTCCATGATCTTCTGGGGACCGCCGGGCACCGGCAAGACGACGGTGGCGCGGCTGCTCGCCGGCGAGACCGACCTTCACTTCGAACAGATCTCGGCGGTGTTCTCGGGCGTCGCCGATCTCAAGAAGGCCTTCGAGCAGGCGCGCGCGCGCCGCCAGATGGGCCGCGGCACGCTGCTCTTCGTCGACGAGATTCATCGCTTCAACCGCGCGCAGCAGGACAGCTTCCTCCCGGTCATGGAGGACGGCACCGTTACGCTGGTCGGCGCGACGACGGAAAACCCGTCCTTCGAGCTCAATGCGGCGCTCTTGTCGCGCGCCCGCGTGCTCGTCTTTCATTCCCATGACGCGCAGTCGATCGGCCAGTTGCTGACACGGGCGGAGGCGGAGGAGAAGCGCCCGCTGCCGCTCGACGAGGAGGCGAGGGCGGTGCTGGTCCGCATGGCCGACGGCGACGGCCGCGCGGCCCTAACGCTTGCCGAGGAAGTGTGGCGCGCGGCGCGGGCGGGCGAGGTGTTCGACGCGGCGGCGCTGCAGGAGATCGTGCAGCGGCGGGCGCCGATCTACGACAAGGGCCAGGACGGGCACTACAACCTGATCTCGGCCCTGCACAAGTCGGTGCGTGGCTCCGATCCCGACGCGGCGCTCTATTATCTCGCCCGCATGTTCGATGCCGGCGAGGACCCGCTCTATCTCGGGCGCCGCCTGGTGCGCATGGCGATCGAGGATATCGGCCTCGCCGATCCGCAGGCCCTGGTGATCGCCAATGCCGCCAAGGACGCCTACGATTATCTCGGCAGCCCGGAGGGCGAGCTCGCCTTTGCGCAGGTCGCCGTCTATCTCGCGACGGCGCCGAAATCGAATGCCGTCTACACCGCTTTCAAGGCCGCGACGGACGTCGCCAAGAAGGGCGGCTCGCTGCTGCCGCCGAAGACGATCCTCAACGCGCCGACCAAGCTCATGAAGACCGAGGGCTATGGCTCAGGCTATCGCTACGACCATGACGAGCCGGACGCCTTTTCCGGCCAGGACTATTTCCCCGAGGCGCTCGGGCGGCAGACCTTCTACGAGCCCGTCGAGCGCGGCTTCGAGCGTGAGATCAGGAAGCGGCTGGAGTACTGGGCGAAGCTCAGGAAGGAGAGGGGCGGAGGGTAGAGCCGGGCCCCCGTTCGGCGGGATAATCCCGGGTCTTCGGAAAATCCGATGACTTTGGCCCCGATCGGGGCAGAATGCAGCGATCGGTCTTGCACGGGCTCACCGCATGTTCCTCATCGGCCAATACGATTCCCCCTTCGTCCGCCGCGTTGGCATCGCGCTCCGGCTCTACGAGCTGCCGTTCGAGCATCGGCCGTGGTCGAGCTTCGGGGATGCCGACAAGATCGCGCGCTACAACCCGCTCCGGCGCGTGCCGACGCTGGTGCTCGACAGCGGCGAGGCGCTGATCGAGAGCAGCGCGATCCTCGATTGGCTCGACGAGCAGGTGGAGGAGGAGAGGCGCCTGATCGCCGATCATGGTCCTGACCGCCGCCGCGCGCTGCGTCTCGCCGCCCTCTCCACCGGTCTCGCCGACAAGGCGGTGATCCTCTTCTACGAGGGCGTGCTGCACAAGGAGAAGTCCGACATCTGGGTCGCGCGCTGCAAGGCGCAGATCGCCGATGTGCTGGACGTGCTGGAGAAGGAGCGGGCCGCGGCGCCAACGTCCTATTTCTTCGGCGAGCGGCTGAGCCACGCCGATATCGCGCTCGCGGCGGCGCTTCGCTTCGTCAGCGACGTTCACCCGGACCTTTACGGTCATCATCCCGCGCTGGAGGCACACGCCGCCCGCTGCGAGGCGCTCCCGGTCTTCGTCGAGATCTCGCAGCCTTTCGTGCCGCCGGCCTGAGGATCAGGCGTCAGGCCTCAGGCGCGAGGCGGCGGCGGATCAGCGTCGCAACCGTCGCAACGAGCGCGATGCCGAACATCAGTCCGAAGCTCGATTCGACGGCGCCCAGCATGGGATGGCCGTAGAAGAAGACGTCCGTCTGCGTCTCCGCGCTGATCCGCGCCGTCTGGAAGCGCAGCATGGACGCGGCGCTGGCGACGCCGAGGCTGACGCCGAGCATGCGCGCGAGATTGAGCATCGCGCCCGCCTCGCCTGAAAGGCCCTTCGGCGCCGTGCCCATGGTGGCGCTGTTGTTCGGCGCCATGAAGAAGCCGAGGCCGGCACCGAAGACGGCGAGTGCCACCATGCCGATGGCACGCGAGGGGACCGGTTCGAGGGCGATCAGCGACAGGGTGAGCAGCGCGGTCGTGGAGAGCGCCATGCCGAAGAGGCTGAGCGTCGCCGTCGTGTAGCGCTTCACCAGCATGCCGGCGATCGGCGCCGCGATGCCGAGCGCGATCGGGATCGCCGACATCCTGAGTCCCGCGCGGGTTGGCGGCTCGTGCAGGCCGCGGATCAGCGCATAGGACATCAGGTAGAACATGCCGTAGAGCAGCGCGAAGCTCAGCATGACGGCGAAGACGCCGAGCGAGAACGGGCGCGAGCCGAACAACTTCAGATCGATCATCGGTGCCTTTGCGCCCCGCTCGCGCCAGATGAAGAGCGCCAGCAGCGCGACGCCGGCGACGAGGAGCGAAAGCGACGGGGCCGAGGCGATGCCCCAGTCGGCGGCGTGGTTGAGGACGACGACGAGCGCAACGATGGCTGGCCCGAGCAGCACCATGCCGAGCCAGTCGAAGCCATTCTCACGAGGCGAGGGGGAATCGTCCGGCAGGACCAGCCAGCCGACGGCGACGCCGACGATGCCCACCGGTACAGTCACCCAGAAGATCGCAGGCCAGCCGAACGACCCCAGAAGCAGCCCGCCGACGATCGGGCCGAGGCTGACGCCGACCGCCTGCGCGGCGGAGAAATAGCCCATGGCGCGCGGACGGCGTTCGTTGCCGGCGGCATGGACGAGAATGGCGATCGAGTTGGCGCCGAGCAGCGCCGCGCCGACGCCCTGCACGACGCGGAAGGCGATGAGCTCGCCGAGCGACCCGGCCATGCCGCAGAGCGCCGAGGTGACGAGGAAGATCGTCATGCCGAGCAGATAGAGGCGCTTGCGACCGAACATCTCGCAGAGGCGGCCGAAGGGCGGCAGGGCAGCGGAGAACGCGACGACATAGGCTAGCGCCACCCAGCTGACCACGGTTTCGCGCGTCTCGAATCGGACCGCGAGATCCGGCAGCGCGAGCTGGACGACGCTGGCGTCGAACTGGCCCATGAAGGAGCCGACGCAGGTGACGGCGACGACATACCAGGGATAGTTCGGCCGGGCGGCGATGCGCTCGCGCAGCGCCGTGATCGGATTCTTCCCGGTGGCTGCGCCGGACGCCTGCGGCTCGGTCATGTATGTCTTCCCTCGAAGGCGGCCTTTATCGCATGGCAACCGCCTTTGTGCACCGGGAGGCGAGGCATGACGCGCGCCTCTTTCCGGCCCGGCACCGCGGCGTATAAGGTCGGCCGGAAACGGGATCGATCGCGCCGCTGCGATCATGAGGGAGGACCGAGGGATGAAAACCCGCGCCGCCGTGGCCTGGGAGGCCAACAAGCCGCTCACCATCGAAACGATCGAGATCGAAGGGCCGCGGCCCGGGGAAGTGCTGGTCGAGATCATGGCGACGGGCGTCTGCCATACCGACGCCTACACGCTGTCCGGCCTCGATTCGGAGGGGAAGTTCCCCGCAATCCTCGGCCACGAAGGCGCGGGAATCGTGCGCGAGGTGGGCGCGGGCGTGACCTCGGTGAAGGTCGGCGACCACGTCATCCCGCTCTATACGCCCGAGTGCCGCAACTGCAAGACGTGCCTGTCGCGGCGTTCCAACCTCTGTACGTCGATCCGATCGACGCAGGGGCAGGGACTGATGCCCGACTCGACCTCGCGCTTCTCCTGCGACGGCGAGACCGTGTTCCACTACATGGGGACCTCGACCTTCTCGAACTTCACCGTTCTCCCTGAGATCGCCGTTGCCAAGGTCCGCGAGGACGCTCCCTTCGACAAGATCTGCTACATCGGCTGCGGCGTGACGACCGGCATCGGTGCGGTCATCTACACGGCCAAAGTCTGGCCGGGGGCCAATGTTGTCGTCTTCGGCCTCGGCGGCATCGGCCTGAACGTGATCCAGGGCGCCCGCATGGTTGGCGCCGACAAGATCATCGGCGTCGATCTCAACCCGGCCAAGGTCGAGATGGCGAAGAAGTTCGGCATGACGCATTTCGTCAATCCGGACGAGGTCGGTCGTGACAAGGTCGTGCAGGCGATCGTCGATCTGACCGGCGGCGGCGCCGACTTCTCGTTCGAGTGCATCGGCAATGTTCACACGATGCGCCAGGCGCTCGAATGCTGCCATCGCGGCTGGGGCGAATCGATCATCATCGGCGTGGCCCCCTCGGGGACCGAGATCTCGACGCGTCCGTTCCAGCTCGTCACCGGCCGCGTCTGGCGCGGTTCTGCCTTCGGCGGCGCGCGCGGCCGCACCGACGTGCCGAAGATCGTCGACTGGTACATGGACGGCAAGATCAACATCGACGACCTGATCACCCACACCATGCCGCTGGACGAGATCAACACTGCCTTCGACCTCATGCACGAGGGCAAGTCGATCCGCTCGGTAGTCCTCTTCTGACGGCCGCATGGCGCTGCCGCTCCGCGCGATCGAGATCGAGAACTACCGCTCGATCCGAAAGCTCCACCTGCCGGTCGAACGGCTGACGGTTCTTGTCGGCCGCAACGGCGTCGGCAAGTCCAATCTCTACCGCGCGCTCGAGCTCCTCCAGCGCGCGGCGGCGGGTACGATCACGCGGGCGCTGGTGGAGGAAGGCGGGATCGAGTCCGCCTTCTGGGCCGGCAAGCGGCGGGACGGAGACCTCGCGCGGATCAGGTTGCGGGCGATCTTCGACGAACTCGACTATGCGATCGAGATCGGGACGCCGGCGCCGATCGACGAGGCGGCGCTGACGGCGGCCGAGCCCATGGCGAAGGCGGAGGAATTGCGCTCGCTGCTCGGCCGCAAGCCTGTGACCTTGATGAAGCGGGGCGGGCCGTCGGCCTGGCTCCGTGACGAAGACGGTTCCCGCCAGAGCTACAGCGAGGCGCTCATCCCGTCGGAGACGGCGCTGGCCGCGTTCCGCGACCAGGGTCGCTTTCTCGAGCTGGAACTCGTGCGGCGGGCATTGACCGACTGGCGCTTCTACCACGATTTCCGCACCGATCGCGCCTCGGCCCTCAGGGTGCCGGCGCTCGCCATCACGACGCCGACGCTCGCCTCGGACGGATCGGACCTCGCCGCTGCGCTCGCGACGGTGAGGATCATCCGCGGCGAGGCGCCGGATATCGAGGCCGCGATCGAGGATGCGTTTCCCGGCGCGCGGCTCTCGTTCGAGTTCGGCCGGGGCCAGGTGGCGCTCGGCCTGCGGCTCGCCGACCTGCCGCGGACGCTCGCCGTGCACGAACTCTCGGACGGGACGCTTGCCTATCTCGCGCTGGTGGCGGCGCTCACCAGCTACCGGTTACCGGGCTTCATCGCGCTCAATGAGCCGGAGGCGAGCCTCCATCCCGAGTTGATCCGCCCGCTGGCCCGGCTCATCGCAAGGGCCGCGGAGCGCACGCAGGTCTGGGTCGTCACGCATTCCGAGCCGCTCGCGGCGGCGCTGGCGGAGGAGGGCGGGGTCCGACCGCGCACGGTGATCAAGGAGGAGGGCGCAACCTGGATCAGGGGGCTCCGGCGAGTCGGCACCTTCGACGACGATGAGTCGTGAAGGCCGCCGTCAGATCGCGAAGGACGTGCCGCAGCCGCAGGACGAGGTCGCCAGCGGATTGCGGATCTGGAAGCTCTGGCCGATCAGGTCGTCGGCGAAATCGATCACCGAGCCTTCCATGTAGGGGATCGACACCTGGTCGATCAGCACGGTGGCGCCGCCACGCTCGATGACGAGATCGTCGTCGTTGCGCGTCTTGTCGAGGTCGAAGCCGTACTGGAAGCCGGAGCAGCCGCCGCCCGAGACGCTGATGCGCAGCGCCGTGCCTTCGCTCTCCTTCGCAAGGATGCGCGCGATGCGCTTCACCGCGCTGTCGGACAGGGTGATGCCGCTGGTGTCGGTCATGGTTTCGGTCGTCATGGTCATGTTCCATTGCCGGCCTATCACCGGCTGGCGGTTCACGATAGTTAGGAACGCGATTTTTCGTGTCAATCGCATCCGGGCGCGGAGGATGGCGTGCAGGGCGAATTCGGCGGCCTGATCGGTTTCGGCTCTGCGGGCCGGGCCGCCTATGCGATCGATCCGGCGGCGAGCCGCGGGCGGCTGCATCCCGAGCCGGCGAGCCCGACGCGCACTCCGTTCCAGCGTGACCGCGACCGCATCATCCATTCGACCGCCTTCCGCCGCCTCAACAACAAGACGCAGGTCTTCCTCTATGACGAGGGCGACCACTATCGGACGCGCCTCACCCACACGATCGAGGTGGCGCAGATCGCGCGGGCGCTGGCGCGGGCCCTGCGGCTCGACGAGGACCTCGCCGAAGCGGTGGCGCTCTCGCACGATCTCGGCCACACGCCGTTCGGGCATGCCGGCGAGCGGGCGCTCGACCGTGCGATGGCGCCCTATGGCGGCTTCGATCACAATGCGCAGAGCCTGCGCGTCGTCACGCGGCTCGAGCGGCGCTATCCCGATTTCGACGGGCTCAACCTTTCCTGGGAGACGCTCGAAGGCCTCGTGAAGCATAATGGGCCACTGATGGCGCCGGACGGCGATCCGGCCGACTTGCCGGCGGCGATCCGTGCCTATTCCGCGGAGCAGGACCTCGCGCTTTCGACCTTCGCCTCGGCAGAGGCCCAGGCCGCGGCGATCGCCGACGACATCGCCTATGACGCCCACGACATCGACGACGGCCTCCGCGCCGGCTTGCTCGATGTGCGCGGCCTCGCGGAGGTGCCGTTCCTCGCCGGCATCATGGACGAGGTGGCACGCCTCCATCCCGGCGTGAGCGGACCGCGCCTCGTCAACGAGATCGTCCGTCGCGTCATCACGCGCATGATCGAGGATGTGATCCAGCAATCCCTCGCGACGATTGCCGCGGCCGATCCGCGCTCGGCCGACGAGGTGCGCCATCTCGGTCGCCAGACGGTGGGGTTCTCGCCGTCTCTCGCGGAGGCTGATCGCGCGGTGAAGGCCTATCTCAAGCGCCATGTCTATCGGCACGAGCGGGTCATGAGCGTCATGCGCGCCGCCGAGCGGCTCGTCGAGCGACTGTTCGAACGCTATTTCGAGGATCCGGCCGCCCTTCCGGACGAGTGGCAGCCGCGAGCGGAGGATGCCGAGCCCGCCCGCCGCGCCCGGCGGATCGCTGATTTTCTCGCCGGCATGACCGACCGTTATGCGCTGCGCGAACACAAGCGCCTGTTTGACGCTTGGCCCGATTTGGGATAGGCGCCACCATCCTTTTCGAGCGCCCATCCGAAAGCGACCGCGATCATGAACATTTTCCGCGATTTCACCGCGCGCGTCACCTCGGCCGTCGAGGTCGTCCTCGCCGCCGGCGGCCATGCGGGCACGGATCTTTCGCGCATCGTGGTCGAGCCGCCGCGTGACGCGGCCCATGGCGATCTCGCCACCAACGCCGCCATGGTGCTCGCCAAGCCGCTCGGCATGAAGCCGCGCGACCTCGCCGAGGCCGTCGCCGGCCGGTTGCGCGACGACGAGGACGTCGCCGGCGCGGACGTGGCGGGGCCGGGCTTCATCAACATCACGCTGTCGGCCGCCTATCGCGCCCGCGCGCTCAAGGCGCTGATCGAGGCCGGCGCCGGCTATGGCCGCTCGACGATCGGCGGCGGGCGGCCGGTCAATGTGGAATATGTCTCTGCCAATCCGACCGGACCCATGCATGTCGGCCATTGCCGCGGCGCGGTGGTCGGGGATGCGCTCGCCAACCTGCTCGGGGCGGCCGGCTTCGCGGTCACCAAGGAATACTACATCAATGACGCCGGCGGTCAGGTGGACGTGCTCGCGCGGTCCGCGTTCCTGCGCTATCGCGAGGCCCTCGGCGAGGATATCGGCGCGATCCCGGAGGGGCTCTATCCCGGCGACTATCTGAAGCCGGTCGGCGCGGCGCTCGCGGAACGGTTCGGCGCTGCGCTCCTGTCGCAGAGCGAGGCCGAATGGCTGCCGGTCGTGCGCAAGACGGCGATCGATATGATGATGGCGATGATCCGCGACGATCTCGCCCTGCTCAACGTCCATCACGACGTGTTCTTCTCGGAGGCGTCGCTCGGAGACCGGATTCCGTCGACCATCGATGACCTCACGGCGCGCGGCTTCGTCTATCGCGGCACGCTGCCGCCGCCGAAGGGCCAACTTCCCGAGGACTGGGAGGACCGCGAACAACTGCTCTTCCGCGCCACCGATGTCGGCGATGACATCGACCGGCCTCTCATGAAGTCGGACGGGAGCTACACCTATTTCGCCGGCGACGTCGCCTATATGAAGGACAAGGTCGACCGCGGCTTCGAGCGGCTGATCTATGTTCTCGGCGCCGACCATGGCGGTTATGTGAAGCGTTTGCAGGCGCTTGGCCGGGCTCTCTCAGGCGGAAGCGTGAGCGTCGAGGTGCTGCTCTGCCAGCTCGTGAAGCTGTTCCGGGCCGGCGAGCCGGTGCGCATGTCCAAGCGCTCGGGCGACTTCGTGACGCTGCGCGACGTCGTCGAGGAGGTCGGGCGCGACGCGGTGCGCTTCATGATGCTCTATCGCAAGAGCGACGCGCCGCTCGATTTCGACTTCCAGAAGGTGACCGAGCAGTCGAAGGACAATCCGGTCTTCTATGTCCAGTACGGACATGCCCGTGCCGCCTCGATCCTTCGCAACGCGGCAATCGAGATGCCGGGAATCAACCTTTCGGCGGAAAGCCTTGCCGGCGCTGATCTTTCATTGCTCGACGACAGCGGCGAGCAGGGGCTCCAGCGGCGGCTCGCGGAGTATCCCCGCATCATCGAGGGCGCGGCGGAAGCACATGAGCCGCATCGCATCGCCTTCTATCTCTACGAACTCGCAGCCGAGTTCCACCAGCAGTGGAACCGGGGCAAGGATATGCCGCAATTACGCTTTATTAACCCTGAGCAGCCAGCATCGACCTTGGCTCGGCTTGCCCTTGTTCACGCCATAAAGCTGGTGCTGTCATCCGGTCTCGATGTGCTCGGCGTGAGCGCGCCCGAAGAGATGCGCTGACCGCTGCATCTACGGGCATGATGATAAGCCCGTTTTCCTGATGGACGGGCGGAGAATGGAGCGCGATGGCAGATCGCTTCGACAAGTCCCTGGCGCGCCGTCCCGCGGCTGATCCCCAGCCGCGCCGCGACGAGGCGACGCTTCCTGACGATGATCCGCTGGTCGAACTGGCCCGGATCGTGTCCGGCAACGAGAGCTTCGACGAGATTCTCGGGTCGCGTTACCGGCCGCAGGCCGAACCGCCCCGCGCCGCGGCACAGCCGCGTGCTTCCCAGCAGCGCGACTTCTCGTTCGATCTGGAGGCCGAGCTGCTGAACGATCTGCATTCCTCGTTCGACCCTTCGGCCCGGCCGGCCGAGGCTCCGGCGCGGTCGGCAGCCCCGGTGACCCCCCGCGGCACGGAGCCGCCTCGGGCGGCAGCGCAGCCGCGCCCCCAGGACCCGATGGCCCCGCCGATCCGTGCGGCATCGCCGGTAGCGCCTCCCCGCGCCTCCGCGCCCGTGGAAGCGGGCGAACCCTATGTGGCATCGCCCGATTTCGGTCGTGGCCGCGTTCCGCCCGAAGTCGCACGCCGCCCCGCGGCGCCCGTGCAGCCGCCTGTCGCGGCGGAACGCCGGGATGTCGACGACGACTTCGACGAGGATTATCTCGAGGACGACGAGTTCGAGCCCTATGACGACGATGACGCCGGCTATGCGGACCAGGGCGGCTACGTGGACGAGAAGCCACGCCGCTCGCGGAAGCTGCTGATCACGGCGGGCATCGTTGGTGCGGTCGTGATAGTGGGCGGCATCGGCGCCTTCGCGCTGATGGGGCGCAGCGGCGGCGGCACGAGCGGAACGCCGCAGATCATCGCTGCGGACGAGGGGCCGACCAAGGTCGAACCGGAAGTCCAGCCCCAGGCGGCGCAGCAGGACACGCAGCAGAACAAGCTGATCTACGATCGCGCCGATCCCAATCAGGGCTCGCCCGACCAGCTCGCGCCTCCCGATACGAGCGCGGCCACCGACACCGCACAGACCAACGAGAGCGAGGCCAGCCGCGAGATCTCGCGGATCATCCTCCCCGGTGGCCCCGGCGACCAGTCGACGGCACCCGCGGTGCCGGGCACCGAGGACGCGACCGACGATTCCGGGCCGCGCAAGGTCCGTACCGTCGTCGTGAAGCCGGACGGCACCATTGTCTCCAGCGAGGCGGCGCCGCGCGGAGCGAGCGACGCCGCTCCGACAGCGACCGCCACTGTGCCGGACAATGCGCCTCTGCCGGCGAGCGATGCGCCGCCCTCGATGGCCGCCAACGACGTGGCGCCCGCCGGGTCGAGCGACACGGCTCCGGTCGCCTCGGCGAAGGACAACTCGCAGCTCCAGCCGCCAGCGGCGCCGCAGCCGGCCGAGACGGCGGTCGCCGCCGCCCCGACGGTCGCTCCGGAGCCTCCGGCCGCAGCGTCGGCGCCGCCGGTAACCGGTGGGTTCGTGGTCCAGGTCACGTCGCAGCGCAGCGAGCAGGCGGCGGCCGCCGCCTTCAAGAATCTGCAGAACAAGTTCCCGAGCGTGCTCGGCGGCCGGACGCCCGACATCGCCAAGGCCGATCTCGGCGCCAAGGGCGTCTATTATCGGGCGCGCGTCGGCCCTATGGCGACCCGCGACGAGGCCGTCAGGTTCTGCGAGCAGCTTAGGGCTGCCGGCGGCGACTGCATCGTCCAGAAGAACTGACGAACTGCTTCCTGTGCGCCGCGAGGCGCACAGGGCTCGGCGGGGTTGCGCTCGCCCGCCGAAGCGGCAAACGCTTCTCATGGACCGTCGGCGCGGCCGAATCAGAGCGCCGCCGGAACCAGGAGCGCGCGCACCATGACCTCTCGCATGACGGCCAAGGCTGGGACGGCAAAGGCCTTCATCTCCGGCTGCGCCGGGGCGACCCTCACCGCAGACGAGACCGCATTCTTCCGCGACGAGCGGCCCTGGGGGCTGATCCTCTTCAAGCGCAATATCGGCACGGCCGAGCAGGTCTGCGACCTCGTCGCGAGCTTCCGCGAGGCCCTCGACGATCCGGACCGGCCGGTCCTGATCGATCAGGAGGGCGGCCGCGTGCAGCGCATCGTACCGCCGAACTGGCCTGGCCGGCCGGCTGCGCGCCATGCGGGGCGTCTCTTCGCCGAGGACGAGGCGGCGGGACGGCGGATGGCCTGGCTGCAGGCACGGCTGATCGCGGCGGATCTCGCCGATCTCGGCATCACCATCGATTGCCTTCCCGTGCTCGACGTCGCGACGAGCGAAACGCATCAGGCGATCGGCGACCGCTCCTATGGTCATGACCCCGACATGGTCGCCGTGCTCGGCGCGGCGACGGCTGAAGGATTGATGGCCGGCGGGGTCCTGCCGGTGATGAAGCACATGCCCGGACATGGCCGCGCCGTGGTCGACAGCCATCATCAGCTGCCTGCCGTCTCGGCGTCGCTTGCCACGCTCATGAAGACCGATTTCGCCCCCTTCCGCGCGCTGTCCGGCCTGCCGATGGGCATGACCGCGCATATCGTCTTCGAGGCGATCGACCCCGGACGGCCTGCGACGGTCTCCGAGGCCGTGATCGGCGGCGTCATTCGCGAGAAGATCGGCTTCGATGGCCTCCTGATGAGCGACGATCTCTCCATGAAGGCGCTCGGCGGCGAACCCGGCGACCGGGCCCGGGCCGTGATCGGCGCGGGATGCGATATCGTCCTCCACTGCAACGGTCTGATGGACGAGATGCGCGGCGTCGCCGCCGCCGTCCCCGAACTCGCCGGCCGCTCCGCCGAGCGCGCGACCGCTGCGCTGGCATCGCGGGTTTCGGCGCATCCTCTGGACCGGGAGGGCGCCGAGGCCGAGTTCGCGATCCTCGCCGAGCGGGCCGGTTGGCCCCCTTCGGCCTGAAGGGACGGCGATGGCCGAGCCGGCACGCGACACGCTAAAGGCTGCCGAGGACTGGGAACGGCCGGATTGGCGCCCCGCTGAGGAGAGCCCTCCGCTGACGGTCGATGTCGATGGCTTCGAGGGGCCGCTCGACCTCCTTTTGACGCTCGCACGAACGCAGAAGGTAGACCTCGCGCGCATCTCGATACTCGCCCTTGCCGATCAGTATCTCGCCTATATCGAGGAACTGCGGAAGCTGCGGCTCGAACTCGCGGCCGACTATCTCGTGATGGCCGCCTGGCTGGCCTATCTCAAATCGCGGCTGCTGCTTCCGGAGCCGCAATCGGGAGAGGAGCCGAGCGGCGCCGAACTGGCGCAGGCTCTCGCCTTCCGCCTGCAGCGGCTGGAGGCGATGCGCGACGCCGCGGCGCGGCTCGTCAACCGCGACCGCCTCGGGCGCGACGTGCATGCGCGCGGCGCTCCGGAAGCGGTCGAGATTTCCCGGCGAACCCGCTGGAATGCCACGCTTTACGACCTTCTGACCGCCTATGCTTCGCAGCGCCAGCGCCAGATGGTGTCGATCGTCCATGTGCGTCGGCGCCAGGTGTGGTCGCTGGCGGAGGGGCGCGAGCTCCTGGAGCGGCTCATCGGCGATATCGCCGAGTGGACGCCAATGGAGGTCTTCCTCTCGCCCTATCTCGCCAATGCCGAGACGAGGACAAGCGTCCGGGCGAGTGCCTTCGCGGCGGCGCTGGAACTCGTGCGCGAGAACAAGCTGACGTTGCGCCAGGAAGGGAGCTTCGCGCCGATCCTTCTGCGCGACGCGGGCGCCGGAGACGACGATGGTTGAACCGGTCTCGATCACCTCGCTTGCGCCCGAGGCGCGGCGGATGGCGCTCCGCATGGCGGAGGCGATTCTCTTCGCCAGCGCCGAGCCGCTGTCGGCGGCCGAGATCGGCGAGCGGCTTCCCGACGGCAGCGATGTGAAGGCGTTGCTGCGCGAGTTGCAGCTCGCCTATTCAGGCCGCGGGGTCAATCTCGTCGAGGTGGCAGGCAAGTGGATGTTCCGCACAGCTGGCGATCTCGCCTTCCTCCTGCAGAGCGAGGCCGAGGAACCGAAGAAGCTGTCGCGGGCGGCGCTCGAGACGATGGCGATCATCGCCTACCACCAGCCTGTGACCCGCGCCGAGATCGAGGAGATCCGCGGCGTCACGACGTCGAAGGGGACGCTCGACGTGCTCCTCGACACAGGCTGGGTGCGCATGCGCGGCCGCCGCCGCGTTCCCGGCCGGCCGATCACCTATGGCACGACCGAGGCTTTCCTCGTCCATTTCGGCCTCGAGGCGGTCGGCGACCTGCCGGGCCTCGAGGAACTTCGCGGCGCGGGTTTGCTCGACGGACGTATCCCGCCCGGCTTCACGGTTCCGGAACCGCGGGATTCGGCGGCGCTGACCGAGGACGAGGACCCTCTCGATCCCGCCGACCTGCTCCCCTCGGGACTCGGCGAGGACGGCTGAGCCGCTTCGCCCCGCAAAACGGTCGACCGGCGCCACGCTTCGGGATAAACGGCTCCCATGAGCACGACAACGAGCACGACGACGCAAACGCTCGAACGGACGGCCTGGGGACGGCGCGGCACGGCCGGCGTTGCCATCGCTTCCCGCCTCGGCTTCGAGGGCATCACGCATCACTATGGCGGCGAGGCCTCGCTGCGCGGCATCGACCTCGAGGTTGAGCCCGGCGAGGTTGTGAGCCTGCTTGGGCGCTCCGGCTGCGGCAAGACGACCCTTCTGCGCGTGACCGCCGGGCTCGAGACGCCGACAGGCGGTCGATTGACGGTCAACGGCCGGGAAATCGCAGGACCCAAGGTCCAGATGCCGCCGGAAAAGCGCGGCATCGGCCTCATGTTCCAGGACTATGCGCTCTTCCCGCACATGACGATCCTCAGGAACGTAATCTACGGTCTCGCGTCGTTGCCCCGTGCCGAGGCGGAACGGCAGGGCCATCTGGCGCTGGCGCGGGTCGGCCTGGACGGCTTCGCCGCCTCCTATCCCCATGAACTTTCGGGCGGCGAGCAGCAGCGCGTGGCGCTCGCCCGCGCCATCGCGCCGCGACCGGGCGTCCTTCTCATGGACGAGCCGTTTTCGGGCCTCGACAAGCGTCTGCGCGATCATGTGCGCGACGAGACGCTCGCCATCATCCGCGAGACGCGCGCGACCTGCATCATCGTTACCCATGACCCCGAGGAGGCGATGCGAATGAGCGACCGCATCGCGCTGATGCGCGCGGGTCGCCTGCTGCAGGTCGGCACGGCGCGCGATCTCTACGAGCGGCCCGTCGATCTCTACGCCGCCCGATTCTTCTCGGAAATGAACGAGTTCGACGGCGTCGTCCGCGATGGACGCGTCGAGACGCCGGCCGGAAGCGTCGCGGCGCGCGGCCGCGCGGACGGCACCGAAGTGACGGTCGGCATCCGTCCGCAGGGCGTTCGGCCGGGCGCCGAAGGCGTTCCCGGACGGGTGGTTGGCCACCGTTTCCTGGGCGAGGTCGATCTCTATGACGTGGCCGTCGGCGGCAGCGAGACGCCGGTCAAGGTTCGCAGCCGCGGCCCGCTGCCCTTCAAGCCGGGCGACACGGTTTTCCTGTCGCTCGAGGAGCGCGACGTTCTCGTGTTTGATAAGGCCTCACAATAGCCCTACATGCGGGTTAGCGCTCGGGTCATGTTGCGGCGGGCAAACGTGTCTGCGATAGTCCAGACCGGCCGCGCCGCAGGAGGCGCATCGGAGAGGTTACATGGGTTCGTTTAGCATCTGGCACTGGCTGATCGTGCTGGTGATCGTGCTGCTGCTGTTCGGCAAGGGCAAGATTTCCGACGTCATGGGCGATGTCGCCAAGGGCGTGAAGAGCTTCAAGAAGGGTCTCTCCGACGAGGACGAGACGGCTTCGCGTCCGGGGAGCAGCATCGATCACAAGTCGGCCGAGGTGGTGACGCCGACGACCGACGAGAAGACGCGCACCAGCTAACCTCCGCGGAGGTCGCATCCATGCGGGAGCCGCCACGTCGTTGACGGGCGCCTTCCGCCGTGTCGGCAGGCTTGGCAATCGATGTTCGATATTGGCTGGAGCGAGATCCTCGTGATCGCCGTCGTGGCGATCGTGGTCGTCGGTCCCAAGGATCTCCCGCCGATGCTTCGCGCGGCGGGGCGCATGATGGCGAAGGTGCGCCGTACGGCAGGCGAGTTCCAGTCGCAGTTCAACGAGGCCCTGCGCGAGGCCGAACTGGACGGAGTCAAGGACTCGATCAACGAGCTTCGCGGCCTCAACCCACTCAACGAGATCAAGAAGAGCCTCGATCCGGTTACGGCGGCACTCGCCAAGCCGGAGCCGGCGGCGCGACCTGCGCCTGAGCCGGTTCCCCCGCCTGCCACCCAGCTCGCGCAGCCGATGTCGGACGATGACCTGATGCCGGCTCCAGATCCGATGCCCGTCGACCGCGCTCCGATTCCGGCTGCGCCCAAGACGGCGGTCGCGCCGGAGATCGCTGCGGTTGGGCCGGAGACCACGGCAGTCGCGGCGGGTGCCACGGCAACGGCGCCGGGGACCTCTGAGTCCGAGAAGCCTGCCGAGGCGCCGAAACCGGCTCGCAAGCGGGCGTCGCCGAAAGTTGTCGCCGACGTCGTGGACGCTGAGGCAGCCGCTCCGAAGCCGCGCGCGAGCCGGGCGAAGAAGCCCGCTGGCGATGCCGTGAGCCTCGCGGATGCGCCCAGCGAAACGACGCCTGCGCCGCGGAAGGCTGCGACGCCGCGTGCCCGCAAGACGATGACGGACGGGGCTGCAGCAATAGCTGCTCCGGCAACTGTCTCGTCGACGCCCGACCCTGCCGCGCCTGAATTGCCGCTGACGACCGCCGCGCTGGCGCCGGCCCTTCCGCAGGCGGTCGAGCCGCCCCGCCCGATCTCCACGGAGCCCGCTGCGGCCGAGCCGGTCCCCACCGCTCTTCCGCCGGCCGAAGAGCGTAGCCGATGACCGAGAAGTCGACACCGGAAGACGAGATCGAAGCGAGCCGCATGCCGCTGATCGATCATCTGATCGAGCTGCGGCAACGGCTCATCTGGGCGATCGGCGCGATCCTCGTCGCCTTCCTGGTCTGCTTCTATTTCGCCGGGACGATCTACAACATCCTCGTCATCCCTTATGAGTGGGCGGTGGGTCCGGCGCAGGACGTGAAGCTCATCTACACGGCGCCGCAGGAATATTTCCTGACCCAGATGAAGCTGGCGCTGTTCGGCGCCGTGTTCATCGCCTTCCCGGTCATCGCCATCCAGATCTACAAGTTCGCGGCGCCCGGCCTCTACAAGCACGAGCGGCACGCCTTCATTCCCTATCTCATCGCGACGCCGGTTCTGTTCTGCATCGGCGCGGCGCTGGTCTATTTCCTGATCCTGCCGCTGGCGCTCCACTTCTTCCTGTCGTTCCAGCAGACGGGCGGAGAAGGCAAGGCGTCGATCGAGGCGCTGTTCAAGGTCAACGAGTATCTCGGCCTGATCATGACGCTGATCCTGGCCTTCGGGACGGTGTTCCAGCTTCCGGTCGTCCTGACGCTGCTCGGGCGCGCCGGCATCGTCACCAGCGAGATGCTGAAGACGAAGCGCCGCTACGCGATCGTCATCGCCTTCGTGATCGCGGCCGTGCTCACGCCGCCGGACATGATCAGCCAGATCTCGCTCGCCGTTCCCGCGATCCTTCTCTACGAGCTGTCGATCGTCTCGGTGCGCATGGTCGAGAAGCAGAGGCGCGAGGCTGCCGCCAAGGAGGCAGCCAAGGAAGCCGCAGAGGAGGCCGCGGAGGGTTGACCGCTTTAGCGGCTGCCCCCTGTCGGCGCGCAAGGTCCGCAGACGTCGAGACACCTTAAGGTTGATCCGACGATTGGCGGAGGCCTGCCTGCCTTGAATTGGTGGCCTTTGCGGGGTAGTCGGGCAGGTCATGGGTAAAGCGCTGATTCCGCCCGGCGGCGGCGACATCGAGGGCATCAATCTGCGAGAGGCGCTCGAGCAGCGCTACCTCGCCTATGCGCTCTCGACCATCATGCACCGCGCGCTGCCGGATGCGCGGGACGGTCTGAAGCCCGTTCATCGCCGCATCCTCTATGCAATGCGGCAGCTGCGGCTCGATCCCGACGCCGGATTCAAGAAGTCCGCCCGCGTCGTCGGCGACGTCATTGGTAAATATCATCCGCATGGCGACCAGTCCGTCTATGACGCACTGGTGCGACTCGCCCAGGACTTTGCGGTCCGCTTCCCGCTGGTCGACGGACAGGGCAATTTCGGCAATGTCGACGGCGATAGCGCCGCGGCGATGCGCTATACCGAAACGCGGATGACCGAGGTCGCCGCCCTCCTGCTGGAGGGTATTGACGAGAACGCCGTCGATTTCCGCGAAACCTATGACGGCGAGGACCGCGAGCCTGTCGTCCTGCCGGGCAACTTTCCCAATCTCCTCGCCAACGGGTCCTCCGGGATCGCGGTCGGCATGGCGACGTCGATCCCGCCTCACAACGTGGCCGAGCTCTGCGATGCCGCGCTGGCGCTGATCGAGAAGCCCGATGCTGGCATCGAGGAGCTTCTCCAGCATGTGAAGGGCCCGGATTTCCCGACTGGCGGCATCATCGTCGACGGGCCGGCTTCGATCGCCGACGCCTACCGGACCGGCCGCGGCGGCTTCCGCGTGCGCGCCCGCTGGCATATCGAGGACCAGGGCCGCGGCACCTATCTCATCGTCGTCACGGAGATTCCTTATCAGGTGCAGAAGTCGCGCCTGATCGAGAAGCTGGCCGAACTGGTTCAGAACAAGCGCGTGCCGCTGCTCGTCGATGTGCGCGACGAATCCGCCGAGGACATCCGCGTCGTCCTCGAGCCGCGTGCCCGGACGGTCGACGCGGCGCTGCTGATGGAATCGCTGTTCAAGCTCAGCGACCTCGAGAGCCGCATCTCGCTCAACATGAATGTCCTGTCGAAGGGCATCGTGCCGAAGGTCATGAGCCTTTCGGAGGTGCTGCGCGAGTGGCTGGACCACCGCCGCGAGGTGCTGCTGCGGCGCTCCGCCTTCCGCGCCGATCAGATCCGCAAGCGCCTCGAGGTGCTCGGCGGCTATATCATCGCCTTCCTCAATCTCGACGAGGTGATCCGGATCATCCGCGAGGAGGACGAGCCGAAGGTCGAGCTGATGCGCACCTTCGAGCTGACGGACGTGCAGGCCGAGGCAATCCTCAACATGCGACTGCGCTCGCTGCGCAAGCTCGAGGAGATGGAACTGCGCCGCGAGCACGCGGGTCTGACGAAGGAGCTTGCGGATATCGAGGCGCTGATGGCGTCCGAGCGCAAGCAGTGGAAGACCATTGCCTGGCAGATCGGCGAAATCCGCAAGACCTTCGGTCCCGAGACGCCGCTCGGCAAGCGGCGCACGACCTTCGCCGACGCGCCTGTCCACGATGTCGAGGATATCCAGCAGGCGATGATCGAGCGCGAGCCGATCACGGTCGTCGTTTCGGAAAAAGGCTGGATCCGGGCGCTCAAGGGCCATGTCGCCGATCTTTCGACGCTGACCTTCAAGACCGACGACGCCCTTCGCTTCGCGCTGCATGCCGAGACGACGGACAAGATCCTCGTCTTCTCGACCGGCGGCCGCTTCTACACGCTCGGCGCCGACAAGCTTCCGGGCGGTCGCGGCCATGGCGAGCCGATCCGCCTGATGGTCGACATGGACAACGAGCAGGACATCGTCGCCGTCTTTGTTCACAAGCCCGGCCGCAAGCTGCTCGTCGCCTCGACGGAAGGCTACGGTTTCGTCGTTGCCGAGACGGAGGTTGTCGCCAATACCCGCAAGGGCAAGCAGGTGCTGAATGTCGAGGGGACGGTCGAGGCCGGCTTCTGCGTCGATGCCAGCGGCGACATGGTCGCGATCATCGGCCGCAACCGCAAGTTCCTCGCCTTCCCGATGGAGCAGATTCCGGAGATGGGACGCGGCAAGGGCGTCCGGCTGCAGCGCTATCGCGACGGCGGACCCTCGGATATCCGCAGCTTCTCGCGCGAGAAGGGCCTGACCTGGCAGGATTCCTCGGGACGCTCCTACACGCGCAGCATGGAGGAGCTGAAGGATTTCATCGCCGATCGCGGCCAGGCAGGCCGCCTGCCGCCGGACCGCTTCCCGAAGACCAACAGCTTCGGAACGCCGGCTCTCTGAATGAGCGCGACCTCAGACGACAGGGTGCGACCGCAGCGGCCCGGGCGGGACGGCCGCATCGGCAGCCTGCTGCGTATGGCGCTGTCGGAAGGCGGCATCCGTCTCGGCCTTCGCCATCCGCCGCGCTTCGCGCTCTATCGCATCCTCGGCAACGACCTGCCGCCGCGCCACAGCGCGGGGCAGACGCTGACCAATGTCCGGTTCATTCTCGATCATGAGCCGGAGTTCGCGAACTGCACCAAGCACTGGGTGCTGAACCGGATCACCGATCCCGCCGTCGAGGCCGATCTCGTCGCGCTGCTCACCGAGCGCGGGCAGGATTTCTTCCGCATCCCCTTCGAGCCGGATGCCTATGCGGGCTGCGGCTGGGATGTCGGCGCGCTTCGCGACGAGGATTTTCTCGCCGCGCTCGGTGAGGACGAGGGCGAGCACAACTGGCGCATCGCCTACCGCCTGCGGCTCGCCAAGAATCTCTATGCCATGAACAACAACGGCGCCCGCAACGCCGCGCTCGATCGTGGCCGGGCGATCGCCGACGTGGTGCTGCCCTTCGACGGGAACATCTTCCTCACCGAGGACGTGTTCGCCGAGCTGGCACAGGCGGTCCGGCGCGATCCGCGGCTGCGCTATCTGGTCGTCCCCATGGTCCGGATCGGCGATCAGCCCGAGCGGCTCCTCGGCGAAGGAATCCCGCACGACGCGACGGAGGAGCCGCAGATCGGGCTGCACAGACTGGCGCTCGGCCGGTTCGACGATCGCCTCGGCTACGGTCTGAGGCCGAAGGTCGATCTGCTGACCCGCCTCAAGGTCGACCATCCGGCCGTGATGGGACCGATCGACCGCTGGGATCTGGACGAGATCGCCGCGCCCGCCGACGCGTCGCGGCATCTGGTCGTCGGCCGCGTCGCTCGCCTTCCCTCCGGAACAGCCGGACTTGAGGTCGGGGAGGGCGCGCGCGTTGACCGCTGGCGCGCCCGCAATGCAGGCATCATCGACAAGCTCGACGGCCTCGACCGGGCGCTGATCGCTGCGCGCCACAGCGAGGGACCGATCCTCTTCGACGCGGAAGCGATCGAGCGCGTCGCGGCGGGAGAACCGGGAACCGTTGCAGGGGCTCTCAAGGCTGCCATCGTGGCGGCGGCCGAGGCCGCGATGGTCGCCGGCACCATGTCCGTTCTGGACAAGACCGCCATCGCGCAGAGCGGCGATCCGCACGACTACCACTCGCGGGCACCCTATTCCTGGCCCGATCCGGCCAAGACGGACGGAAGACCCTATCTCTACCGCGACGGCGAGCGCGTCGCGGAGGCGCAGTCCGGCCATCCGGCGATCGAGGCTTTCGATCGCGATCGCCTCCGCCACATGTTCGCGGGCACCGTCAGCGCCGCGCTCGCCGGCGCGGTGACGGGACTGCCGCTCTATTCCGACTTCGCGGCTGCTTTCGTCCGGCGCTGGTTCCTCGACCCGGCGACCGCGATGAACCCGCATTTCGCCTATGCGCAGGTGCGGCCCGGGCATGACGGTGACCGGGGGCAGGGGGCGGGGCTCATCGAATGGCGTCGCGTCGGCGCGCTGCTGGATGCCATTCGACTGCTCGCAGCCTCGGGCCATCTTTCAGCCGGCGAGATCGCAGCGCTGCGGACCTGGTTCGGTGCCTTTGCCGACTGGATGCGATCGAGCCCGCAGGGGCGGGAGGCGCGCGTCTCGCGCAACAATATCGGCACCTATTATGATACCGAGATGCTCGCGATATCGCTGTTTATCGGCGATTTCGACGAGACCGTCCGATGCTTTCGCCGTCTTTCGGTCCGCGCGAATGCGCAGTTCGCCCGTGATGGCGCACAGCCGCTTGAGGAACGGCGGACGCTGCCGCTTCACTACACCGCCTTCAACCTGCTCGGCTGGGCCGAAGCGGAAGCAATCGCCCGCCGGCTCGGGCTCGAAGCGCAGCTGGCCTGCGAAGATCGGCGACGGGCAGCGGTCGATGGCGCGGTCGCGGGCATGGCGTTGGCCGATGCCAAGGTCGACCCGAATCTGCTCAGAATCCTGGCGGTGCTGAGGGCGGTCGATCGCTGGGAAACGCTGGCTGAGCGGGCGAGCATCCTCATCGCCACGGACGATTTCCTGCCGTTCTGGGCGCTGATCGATCCCCGAATCCTCGGTGCTGCCGAGGGCGAATAGGGCTTGTTTCAGGCCGGCGGCGCGGCCTCCCATCCCTGCGCGCCGAGATGCTCCTGCGGCTGGTAGCGGGCCTTGTAGGCCATCTTGCGCGAGCCGGCGACCCAATAGCCGAGATAGACGTAAGGCAGGCCCATCTTCCGGGCGCGGGCGATGTGGTCGAGGATCATGAAGCTGCCGAGCGACCGCTCGGCATAGCTCGGCTCGTAGAACGAATAGACCATCGACAGGCCGTCGGAGAGGATGTCGGTCAGCGCCGTGCCGATCAGCGCGCCGTCGCCGCGGCCGGTCAGGGCGCTGTCCGGGCCGCGGAACCGATACTCCACCAGCATCGTCTCGACATGGGTGTCCTCGACCATCATCGCGTAGTCGAGCATGGTCATGTCGGCCATGCCGCCCTCGGAGTGGCGCGCGTCGAGATAGTCGCGAAAGAGCGAATACTGCTCCGAGGTCGGGGCCGGCTCGACGCGGCTGCCGACGAGGTCGCGATTGCGCTCGACCACCCGGCGGAAGCCGCGGCCGGGGACGAAGCGATCGACGGGGACACGCACCGACACGCAGGCCTTGCAGCTTTCGCAGGCCGGGCGATAGGCGATGTTCTGGCTGCGCCGGAAGCCGCCCTGGGTGAGGATTTCGTTGAGCGCCGAAGCCCGGGCACCGACGAGATGCGTGAATACCTTTCGCTCCATCTGCCCATGCAGATAGGGGCAGGGCGAGGGCGCCGTCAGGAAGAACTGGGGCGTTTCTGTCTGGTGATGCGTCATCAGCCGCCATGCCGGGCAATGGGCCCATCGCGCCGACGATAATACGCCGGCACGATCTCCCGGAAGAGCAAATCAGAAGGTCAGCGGCCGGTCGCCTGGAGAGGCGCGCGGTTGAGGACGACGGCGCCGATCAGCATGTCGTGCAGAAGGCGCTTGCGGTTGGAAAAGAGGGCGATCAACAGGATGAACGGCGTCAGCAGCGAGATCGACGCCCAGTAGAGGATGACATGGATCCCGGCGAGTATCGGCCCGATCCGGCTGCCGTCGGAGGCGCGAATCGTAAGCCCCATCAGGCGCATGCCGGGCGTCGCCGCCTTCGGCCCGCCAAGCGTCAGCGCCACATACAGCACGCCGACGATGGCGAAGAGCGGCAGCGCGAAAAGGAACCAGCCGACGCCGAACGTGACGAGTCCGAGGGCGACCACCACCAGGGCGGCGATGACATCGAAAACACCGATCAGCACCACGTCGACGATGAACGCAAGCATCCGCCGCCCGAGAACGCCCGCATAAAGTTCGGGCTCGCGCGCCGGATCATAGAATTCGCCGGCTACATAGAAGTCCGGCTCAGAAATCGCCATCGTCAACTACTCCCGTCTACTACCGCAGCTTGCATCGTATCATCCACTGATGCTAGATCGCCCGATGGTCCGAGACCACCGAAGTTTAACGTCGCGGCCGTCCACCACACACGCCAAAGCGCAATCCCGGCCGCGTTGTCGGGGTCGTTTCGACAAGCCACGAATGATGCTCCCGTATGGTCTCCATCACAGCCGCAGCCCAACCGCGCCTCTCGATCGTCGCCCCCGCCTATAACGAGGAGGGGTGCTTGGAGGCCTTCCATCAGCGGGCCTCCGATGCCGCCCGCGCCGTTGCCGGCGACAGTTTCGAAATCATCATCATCGACGACGGTTCCCGCGACCGTACCTTCGCGATGGCACGCGACCTCGCCGACCGCGATCCCCATGTGGTGGCGGTGAAGCTGTCGCGCAACTTCGGTCATCAGCTGGCGCTGTGCGCCGGCCTCACGATCTGCCGCGGCGACTATATCCTCGTGATCGACGCCGACCTGCAGGACCCGCCGGAACTCGCCTCCGAGATGTTCCGCGTCATGGAGGCGGAGCGCGCCGACGTCGTCTATGGCCAGCGCCGCACCCGCGCGGGCGAAACCGCCTTCAAGCTCGGCAGCGCCAAGCTGTTCTATCGCGTGCTGCGGCGTCTCGCCGATGTCGACATTCCCGCCGACACGGGTGACTTCCGCCTGATGACGCGCCGGGTCTGCGACATCCTCAATGCCATGCCGGAGCGGTATCGCTTCACGCGCGGTCTCGTCTCCTGGGTCGGCTTCCGCCAGGTGCCGGTCGCCTATGATCGCGCGGCGCGCCATGCCGGCACGACCGGATACCCGCTGAAGAAGATGATCCGCTTCGCCGTCGACGCGGTCACCAGCTTCTCGATCCTGCCGCTCCGCGTCGCGAGCTTCACGGGAATTGCGACGGCGCTGGTCTCGTTCCTTGCCATTCTCTGGTCGCTGGTCGCCTGGATGCTCGGCCACACCGTCGCCGGATGGGCGAGCCTCCTTTCGGCGATCTTCCTCGTGGGCGGCATCCAGCTGTTCGTGCTCGGTATCATCGGCGAATATCTCGGCCGCCTCTATCTCGAGACCAAGCGCCGCCCGCTCTTCATCATCGATGAGGTCCGGCGGGCAGGGGTGTCGACGGATTCCGAGACGTAGCGGGGGATGACATGACATCCGAAATCTCGGACGCGGGACGCCGCGCCGTTCCCAATCGCCTCGAAAGGCTGGCGTCAGCTTTGCCCTATGTTGCGATCTTTGTCGTGACCTTCGTCGCCAACATCTCCTTCAGCTTTCGAGAGGGCCGGCTTGCGACCGTTCCGTACTATGACGACGTGTCGTATCTTGCCGACGCCTTCGATCGGCTGACTTTCGGAGCCGGCGACGGGCTCTCCGCGCTCGTCGACTCCTTCTGGAGTAACCCGCCGCATGCGCCAACCTCCACGCTGACGGCGATGCTGGGTTTCTGGATCTTCGGACCTGAGCCCGTCTCTGCCTATCTTGCCAATGCCTGGGGGCTCGCCCTCTACATCGCGGTGGCGACCTATGTAAGCCGGCCACTCGGGGCGCAGATTCCGCGCATTCTCTTCGTGGCGATCCTCGCTTTCGTGCCCGTCTCCCATGTGATGGTCACGGAGTTCCGGCCCGACATGGTGGCTGGCCTACTCTTCGGCGTTGCGCTGATGGCTACCTGCGCCGCCGACTTCCGGATTATGGACTTTAGGGCGAAGCTGGTCCTGGTGGCAATCGCGATCGCGGCGACCGTGGCCAAGCCGAGCGGCATCATCGTCGCGATCCCAGGGATCGGGATCGCTTTCGTTATCAGCGTCGTCGCGCAGGGGCTGTTTTCCTCCGCAGACAGGTCGCGGCTGGTTCGTGGCGCGCTGACCAGTCTCGGGCTGTATGTTGTTGCCCTGGTTCCCTTCGCGATCCTGCTCGGAGCGCCGACGGTCGGCTATATCGAGCAGGTGCTCTTCTCGAATGCGGACATCTGGACGACGCCGGGCGACCGCTGGTTCCACTGGACTTATCACTCGTTCGGGGAGGGCGCCACAAAGGCGCTCGGTCCGTTTGGACCTCTGGCCTTCGTCCTAGTCGCGTCCGACCTCGTAGTCTATGCGCGCATCCGATCCTACCGCCAACGGAAGATCCTCCCGCTGTATGCGACTCTGGCGATCGTCTATTGCGCCATGTCGATGTCCAACGAGAAGACGATCTTTCAGGGAAGCTACTTCTATCTTCCCCTTCTGCTCGCTGGGGCAAACGCCTTCGTGCGCATGTCGGTCGAAGGCAGGAAACGCTGGCCGGATGGAGCGCCCTCCGCAATCAGGGGGGTACTAGGCGTCGGCCTAACGCTCTCCGTGCTGTTGCTCCCGCTGGTCGGGGCCTACACGCCCCGATATCGCGATCAGAACGAGTCCGCAGTGCTGATGCCCAAGGTGGCCAATGCGCTTTTTGCTCTGAACAGGAACGAGTGGTCGACGAGCTCGGCTTGTCGGGACAGGCTGATGTCGGTGCTTGTCACTAGCCTCGATCCCTTCCCGGCGGTCGCGATCCGATACGCTGTCGCGCGCGGGGGGCTCAGAATGGATACTCTCAATGCCTATTTTCCCCGCAGCTTGGACGAAGCACTGACGGCGGTCGACGACGCCGATGTCGTCTTGACGGTCGATCCGGTCGAGGCGAGACATGCCAACACCTTCATCCGGATATCGACAATGATTCCCGACATCTTCCGGCACTTGAGCGATAAACAGGGCACGCGAAAGGTTCAGATCGGTACCTACTACGGCTCGCCTTACTGGCTCTTCATCAATTGGAATTGCGCCCAAGAGGGGGCAGCGAAGCACGATTGAAGGCGGCCTTCCCGTCCGCGTCGCCTCAGGCTCACGATTCGCGGCGATATGCTGCATCGCAGCGCCGATCGGAGCCACCTAGGGTCGGCGCCAGCAACGGCCTCCGAAGCTACCATCACAATGAGGACTGCCAGCTCTGACGGCGAGATTGCGAGACCACGCTGAGACCGCGGCGTATGAGGGGCCCTCCCTGGTTCGCGCGAGCCTGCGCAGTCTTCCCTTCGCCGCCATATTCGCGGTCGTCTTCCTCGCCAATCTCGCTTACAGCCAGCGCACCGGCCGGTTCGCAAGCGAGCCGACCTATGACGACGTCATCTACCTGGCCGATGCCTATATCCGGCTCGCTTTCGCGCCGGGCAACGGGCTCTTCTCCGTCGTCGCATCCTTTTGGCATTTGGCCCCGCATGCGATCGTCAGCACGCTCACGGCCATGGCGGGCTACTGGGCCTTCGGGCCGAGTGATGTCTCGCCTTATCTGGCCAATGGCTGGGTGCTGGCGCTTTATTTCGTGGTCATCACCTATCTGACCCGGCCGCTCGGTTCGCTGTTCGACAGGGTCCTCCTTGTCGCGACGCTCGCCTTCGTTCCGGTCGCGCATGCGATGGTGACGGAGTTTCGGCCCGACATGGCCGCCGGGCTGGTCTTCGCCCTGGCGCTATGGGCGATCTGCACCATCGATTTCAGGCAGGTGACGGTCCGGCGGCGTGTCGGCATCGTCGCGCTCGCCGCCTTCGCCACCATCATGAAGCCGAGCGCCGTGGTGCTGACGATTCCGGCGCTCGGTTTCGCGGTGCTCGCGACGCTCGTGGCGCAGGGCGCACTGGTGCGGGAGGACCGGCTGAAAGTCATCGGGAGCGCGTTGATCAGCGTGGCGCTCTATGCCGCGATGCTCCTGCCCTTCGCGATCCTGCTGGCGGGCGAGACCGTCAGCTACATCTACGACGTGCTGATCACCGATGCCGACATATGGACGACCCCCGGGGATCGCTGGTTCCACCTCAACTACCACCTGTTCGGCCCCGGCGGCCACCAGGCCCTCGGTCATTTCCGGCGCGTCGGCCTCTGGGTGCTCGTCATCGATCTGCTCGTCTATGTGCGCTTCCCCGCCTATCGGAAGCGCGGCGTGCTGCCCTATACGGCCACCCTCGTCGTCGTCTTCGTCGCGATGTCCGTGTCCCGCGAGAAGACCGTCTTCCAGGGCAGCTTCTTCTATCTGCCATTCCTGCTGGCGGCGGTGGCGGCCTTCGTGCGGCTCGTCTCGGCCGCGCTCGCGCTTCGGCCCGAGCTTGCGCGGACGAGCCTCAGAGCCGCGCTCGCGATCGTGCTCGCCGTCGAGATCGTGGCGTTGCCGCTCGGCGGCGCCTATTTTCCGCGCGCGGACGAGGGCTCGGAGGCGAATCGGCTCCTTCCGAAGGTGAAAGACGCCATCGTCGCGCTCCGGCGCGACGAATGGCTCGGCAGCCCCAGCTGTTCGGCGAGGGCTATGAGTCTCTCCGTGACCAACTACGATCCGCTGACTCCGGAGACCGTGCAACTGTCGCTCGCCAAGGCCGGCATCCAGCTCTCGACCGACTACAATTTTCTGGCACGCAGCCTCGACGAGGCGATGGCGACCATCGACCTCGCCGATCTCGTGCTCATGGTCGATCCCGGCGCGAGCCAGAGAAACACCTGGACGCCCATCTCCGCCTTCGTGCCCGAGATCTTCGATCGGCTCAGCAACCAGCCTGGCGTCAGGCGGATCGAGGTCGGCACCTACCGGCAAAAGCCTTATTGGCTATTCGTCAAGCCGCATTGCGAGCCTGTCAGCTCGCCATAGCGCGCGTGGGCCATCGCCACGGGCCTACGGCGCCGCGAGGCGGTCGACGCGGTAGTGGCGCGCCTCGAGCGCCCGCTCGATCTCGTCGGTATGCGCCGGCCCATGCGTCTCGATGGTGACGTCGACGATCGCGCCCTTGGCCGGCACCGAGAGCAGCGTGCGGTTGTGGTGCACTTCGAGGATGTTGCCGCCGCAGGCGCCGATGGTCGCCGCGATGTCGCCGAGCACGCCTGGCCGGTCGGGAATGGTGAGGCGCACGGCGACGATCTTGCCGGCGCGGGCGAGCTCGCGGACCATGATCGAGGCGGCGAGGCGCGGGTCGATATTGCCGCCGCAGAGCACGAGCCCGATGCGCTTGCCGGCAAAGCGCTCCGGATAGGCGAGGAGCGCGGCGAGCCCGGCCGCGCCCGCGCCCTCGGCCATGGTCTTCTGCAGCGTGAGATAGGCGTTCACCGCGCGTTCGATGGCGCTTTCCGGCACGAGCAGGACGTCATCGACGAACTGCCGGGCGATGGCGAGCGTGAGCCGCCCGACATTCTTGACGGCGATGCCTTCGGCGAGCGAGTTGCCGCCGCATTCCTGCGAAGTCCCGTCGAGTGCCGCCCGCATCGAAGGGTAGAGCTCGGTCTCGACGCCGATGACCTCGAGCCGCGGCGACAGCGCCTTGGCGGCGATCGCCATGCCGCCGATGAGCCCGCCGCCGCCGACCGGCACGACCAGGCAGTCCAGCGGGATGCCGCTCTCGATCATCTCAAGCGCGACCGTGCCCTGGCCCGCGATGACATGGCGATCGTCATAGGGATGCACCCAGACTGCGCCCGTCGTCTCGGCGATCCGCGCGGCGACGGCCTGCGACTCGGCGAGCGTCTCGCCCTCGACCACGACGCGGGCGCCGAAGGAGCGGGTCGCCTCGATCTTCACGAAGGGGGTCGTGGCCGGCATCACGATGGTCGCCGGAATGCCGAGTCGCGCGGCGTGATAGGCGACCGCCTGGGCGTGGTTGCCGGCCGACATGGCGACGACGCCGGCCCGCCGCTCGTCGTCATCGAGCGAAAGGAGCTTTACCAGCGCGCCGCGCTCCTTGAAGGCGGAGGTGACCTGGAGATTCTCGTATTTGACGAAGACCTCGGCGCCGGTGAGCTGGCCGAGCCGGGGCGCCGGGAGGAACGGTGTCCTGAGCACGCTGCCCTCGATGGCGCGGGCGGCGTCGCGGATGTCGTCGATGGTGGGAATGGCGACGGCGTCGGCCGTCTCTGCTGGCGCATGCATGACTGCCCTCCGGCACCCGTCACGATAGACGGATCGGCCGTCCCTCCTCAAGCGCAGCCCTGCGGCCGAACAGTCCGTCAGGTCGCAGCA
This sequence comes from Kaistia geumhonensis, assembly GCF_030815145.1. Classification (NCBI taxonomy): domain Bacteria; kingdom Pseudomonadati; phylum Pseudomonadota; class Alphaproteobacteria; order Hyphomicrobiales; family Kaistiaceae; genus Kaistia; species Kaistia geumhonensis. Next base: position 46,799 of record NZ_JAUSWJ010000001.1, read on the forward strand.
GGAAGAGAAGCGTGATGATGGCCAGCACGGCGATGTCGCGCTCGCCGGGCCCGAAGACCGCCGCCCAGCCGGTCTCGATGGCTGCGAGCAGCAGCGCGCCGACAAGGGCCCCGCGGGGCGTGCCGCCACCGATCAGGCAGGCGATGAGCGCCTTGAGGCCGAGCATCAACCCCGCCGAGAAGGATGTGCCGCCATAGCCGAGCGCCAGGATCGAGCCGGACAGCGAGGCGAGGCTGGAGGCGAGGATGAAGGTGACGCCGGTCACCGCCGCGACATCGATGCCGAACAGCCGCGCCGCGAGCGCGTCTTCGGCGACCGCGCGCCAGGCCCTGCCGAAGGCCGACCGCGCGAGGATCGCGAACAGCCAGACGACCGCGAGCGCGGACATCGCGAGAATGACGATCCGCATCACCGTCACGACCACGGGGAACGGGCCCGCCGCGATGAGCACCTGATCGCCGAGCATCGGCTGCAGCCAGATCTCGCGCGATCCCTGCGCGATGCGTACCCCCTCGGAAACGACGATGCCGAGCCCGACGGTGGCGACGATGAAGGCGCGGGGCGGTCGCGCCAGGAGCGGCATCACGACGGTACGCGCCGTCAGATAGCCGAAAAGGGCGGTGAGCGAGACCGAGGCGGCGAGGGAGACCAGCATCACGGTGACGAGCGAGGGCACATGGGCGGTCGCCGCCGTCACGACGCCGAAGACCGCGCCGAAGCCGCCGATCATCGCGAAATCGCCGAAGGCCATGTTGAGGCGCCCGACGAGGCCGTAGATGAGCGCATAGGCGAGAGCCAGCGGCACGTAGAAGGCGGCGACGTTGAGGGCGTTGACGACCTGCTGCACGGCATAGCCCGCCCAGGCGGGCAGGGCGATCGGGAGGAGGGCGTAGCGCGGCGGGGCCCATCCCGCTTCCGACACGGCCGCCTGCACGGCGCCAGGCTGTTCCAGAAACCAGCGCTTCAGGAGGCCGAGCCGCCATTCCGGCATCCGCCCGGAAAAGCCGCGGACCGCCAGGATGTCGGTTCGCCCCGCGCTGAACGACCCGCCGGCGAACGCGCAATCCGCGAAGAGCGTGCGCGGGTCGCCCTCGGCGGTGAAGATCACGCGCACGGCATTGGTGGCGCCGCTCAGTGGCTCGACCGAACGGATCGTGACGGGACGGCCGTCGGGTCCGATCGCTGTGGCGATGGCGACGCAGACGATCGACTGCTGGCGGTCGACATCGCTGCAGGCGGCCAGCCCCAGCGCCGCGACGATGGCGAGCGCTGCGAGAACGATCCGCCGCATTCCCGCCGCCGCCTCGCTGTCAGCGCTTCAGCAGCGGCGCGACGAAGGGCGCGAAATAAGTGAGGATGCCGTCCGCTCCGGCCCGCTTGAAGGCCCACAGGCTCTCCACCATCGCCCTCTCGCCGTCGATCCAGCCGTTCTGCTCCGCGGCCCGGATCATCGCGTATTCGCCCGACACCTGATAGGCGAAGGTCGGCATGGCGAAATTGTCCTTCACGCGGCGGACGATGTCGAGATAGGGCAGGCCGGGCTTGACCATGATCATGTCGGCGCCTTCGGCGATGTCGAGCTCGACCTCGCGCAGCGCCTCGTCGCTGTTGGCGAAGTCCATCTGATAGGTGCGCTTGTCGCCGACGAGGGTCTTCGAGGTGCCGATGGCGTCGCGGAACGGGCCGTAGAAGGCCGAGGCGTATTTGGCCGAGTAGGCCATGATCTGCACGTCGTCGAACCCGGCGGTGTCCAGGCTGTCGCGGATCGCGCCGACGCGACCGTCCATCATGTCGGAGGGCGCGATGACGTCGGCGCCGGCCGCCGCCTGGTTGAGCGCCTGGCGGACCAGCAGGGCGACGCTCTCGTCATTGAGGATCACATGCCCGTCCATGACGCCGTCATGGCCATGGCTCGTATAGGGGTCGAGGGCCACGTCGGTGATGAGACCGATTTCGGGAACCGCCGCCTTGATGGCACGGCAGGCGCGGCAGACGAGATTGTCCGGATTGAGCGATTCGGAGCCGGAGAGATCGCGAAGCGTCGGTTCGGTGAAGGGGAAGAGAGCAATCGCCGGAATGCCGAGCGCCGCGGCCTTCTCGGCTTCGATCACGGCCTGGTCGACCGAATAGCGCTCGACGCCGGGCATGGAGGGCACAGGCTGGCGCACGCCATCGCCGTCGACGAGGAAGATCGGCCAGATCAGGTCGTCGACGGTCAGGACGGTCTCGCGCACCAGCCGGCGCGTCCAGTCGGCCCGGCGGTTGCGGCGCATGCGCCGGCCGCCGAGGATGGCGTCCATGTCGTGGCGCTGGAAGCGCTGTTCACTTGTCATGATGAAGTTCCTTTCCGCGGCCGGCTGCTGCCGCGGCGATGACGGCTCACGCGGCCGGCTTCGCCTCGATCCTGTAGACCAGCACCTTGTCGATGCGACGCCCGTCGAGGTCGACGACCTCGAAGCACCAGCCGTCATGGGCGAAATGCTCGCCCGGTGCCGGGATATGTCCGAACTTGTGCAGCATGAAGCCGGCGACGGTCGCATAGTCCTCGTCGCTCGCCAGCGACTTCAGCCCCAGGACGCGCTCGACGACGTCGATCGTGGCGCTGCCGTCGATCAGCCAGGAGCCGTCCTCGCGCTGCACGGCGTCGGGCTCGTCGTCGCCGGCCCGCTCGGGCAGGTCGCCGGCGATGGCGGTCAGGATATCCATCGGCGTCACGACGCCCTGGAAGGTGCCGTATTCGTCGAGGACGATCGCCATGTGCACGTTCGAGGTCCGGAAACGATCGAGCATGTTGAGGATCGGCATGCGCTCGTCGACATAGAGCGGCTCGCGCACGACGGCGGCGAGGTCGATCGGCTCGCCCTTGCGAAGCTGCTCCAGGAGGTCCTTGGCATGGACGATGCCGATCACGGCGTCGATGTCGCCGCGGCTGACCGGGAAGCGCGAATGGCCGCCTTCGAGAATCTCTCTAGCGACATTTTCCGGCGTGTCGTCGGCGTCGAGCCAGAGCACGTCGGGGCGCGGGACCATGATGGAGCGCACCGAGCGGTCGGCGACGCGGATGACGCCCTCGATCATCTCGCGCTCGGCCTTGTGGAAGACGCCGCTCTCCGTGCCTTCGGCGATGAGGGTCTTCACCTCTTCCTCGGTGACGCCGCGCTCGTCGTTCTCGTTCTTGCCGAGCAGGCGCATGACCGTGTTGGTCGAGATGCGCAGGAAGAAGACGATCGGGTGCGCGATGCGGGCGAGGAGACTCACCGGCCGCGCCACGATGCAGGCGATGCGCTCCGGATTGGTGAGGCTGAGCCGCTTCGGCACCAGCTCGCCGCAGATGAGCGAGAAATAGGCGAGGCCGACGACGACCGTCACGGTCGCGATCGTATCCGCCCGCGCGCCGAGCGCCGGGAAGGCGTCGGCAAGGAAGATGCGCAGCGGCGCCGCGAGTTCGGCTTCGCCGAAGGCGCCGGAGAGAATGGCGACCAGCGTGATGCCGATCTGGACCGCCGAGAGGAAGCCAGTCGGATCTTCCGACAGGCGAAGCGCCGCGCTGGCGCCGGGCACGCCCTCGGCAGCCATCGACTGAAGCCGCGCCGGGCGCGACGAGACGACGGCAATCTCGGACATGGCGAAGAAGGCATTGAACGCGATCAGGACCGCGATGATGGCGATATCGCCCCAGGGCATGGCTGTCTCGTCGCTCAGCGCCCGTTCGTCGCGGCGCGGGACGCGCCGGTTGTTGCGCGGAGCGCAGCGGGCAGGGCGGCCCCGGAGGAGGCCGGACGGATTCTGGCAATCGCCGAAAGCGTGGACATGAACGCAATGATATCGGAGGCGCGCGCGCACCGCCAGTGCGCTGCAGCGTCGGTCGCACGGCTTTGACGGCGGTGCCGCCGTCAACTATCCGGAGAGGGCAGGGGCGAGCGACACGAGCCAGCAGCGAGGGATCGCGGATGATGGACCATGAGGTGACCCAGCTTCCGAGCGAGCCCGACAATCCGTGGGCGCTGGCGCTCACCATCTATCTGCGGGGCATCGCGGCCCTGCTGCTTTTGCTCGGCCTGCGCCAGTGGCTCTACATCGCCGGAATCTTCGACGAGGCGGGCTGGTCGTTCGAGACCATGACGACGGCCTGGCGCTTCGTCACCGTCCATCTGGCGGTGGTCGATCTCGTCGCCGCCGTCGGACTGTGGATGCGGGTCGCCTGGGGGAACGTGCTCTGGGTCTATGCGGCGGTGTTCGAGATCGCGATCCACACCGCGTTCGCGGAGACCTTCGGCGTCGATCCGATCATCGTCGGCTTCCATGTGCTGGCGCTCGCGGTGTTTCTCGGCCTCGTCTTCATGGAGCGCCGCCAGGCAGCGAGGGCCGATTGAGCGGCAGCGGGAACCCCGCCGGGACACCAGTCTTTAACGCTAAAACTCGTCTCGAATGCCCAAATCCGAGGTAAGTGGCTGTTAAGTGTGATGTTTAAGCTGATCTTCAAATCGGCCGCTTAAGGTCCCTTCTCATGAGGCGGGAAGAATACTCGCCACGAAACAGAGAGGCCTCGAGATGATCAACGCGAAGCGGACAGTGGATTCGCTCAATCAACCGCAGACCCCGGCTGAGCTGAAGCCCCTATACATGGAGGCGCTGACGCTGGTCGAGCGGCTTCATCGCCGCCTTCTCGATGTGATCAAGGACGAGTTCGACCGTTCGGGCCGTTCCGACGTGAACAGCGTCCAGGCGCTGTTGCTGTTCAACATCGGCGACTCGGAGCTGACGGCCGGAGAACTTCGCTCGCGCGGCTATTATCTCGGCTCGAACGTCTCCTACAATCTCAAGAAGCTGGTCGAGATGGGCTACATCCACCACCAGCGCTCGCGGATGGACCGCCGCTCGGTCCGAGTCAGCCTGACGCCGAAGGGCCAGGAGATCGCCAACATCGTCGGCAATCTCTACGAGCGCCACATCCGCTCGATCCAGCAGGTCGGCGGCATCGCGATCGACGACTTCCAGCTGATCAACAAGTCGCTCCACCGCCTCGAGCGCTTCTGGACCGACCAGATCCTCTACCGGCTCTGAAGTTTCCCATATCCCCACCCCTGGGTCAGGCCGGCAGGCTCCGTCGCAACAGCGGCGGGGCCTTCGCCTTTTCAGTCCGCTGACGTCATCCGGTCGCGACTGCCGAACCGCGTGGAGCGCGTGAACCCGGCGGTAACCATCGGCCGCCATCATCGCCGGAAACCTCGGGCTTCCGGCCGAACCCGTGACATGAAAGCGCCATACTGGCGTGAAAACGAAGCCGGAACGATGTGGGGCGCGCGTCGGGCGTGCTTTCGCGTTAGCATGTGCAGCAAAGCGGATGGTGATCCGCGAGAACCGATGTCGCGGTGCGGAGCGGGGCAGGCGCCTCGAAACCCTGGCGCAGCGCCGGTTCCAGCAATGAAGAGATCGGACTGATGAGCGGTTCCTCCAAGCGTCCCTCCTTCGATGGCATGACTTCCGGGCTGCGCGGTCTTTCGCGGCGCAACATGCTGAAATTCCTCGCCGGTGGCGCGGCCGTGTCGGCGCTCGGCGCCGGCTCGGCCTTCGCGCAGGGCGTCGATCCGATCCAGCAGATGCTGCAGAGCTCGTTCCAGGAGGCTTCGGACGGTTTCGATGCCGGCACGGGCGGCGTCGCCTCGGTGCGCACCAGCGAGCCGATCCTCTCGCCATCGACCTCGATGGCCGTCGAGGGTGCCATTGCTCGCTATAATGAAATCGTCGCTGCCGGCGGCTGGCCGCAGGTTCCGGGCGATCAGAAGCTGAGCCTCGGCATGCGCGATCCGGCCGTGGTGATCCTGCGCCAGCGCCTCACGGTCTCCGGCGATCTCGCGCCCGGCATTCCCTCGTCCGAGACCTTCGATTCCTATGTCGATGCTGCCCTGCGCCGGTTCCAGGCGCGGCACGGGCTGCCGGCCGACGGTGTGCTTGGCTTCGCGACGGTTGGCATGATGAACGTGCCGGCGGATGTTCGCCTGGCGCAGCTTCAGACCAATCTGGTGCGCCTCAAGGCCATGTCCGGCCCGCTCGGCGATCGCTACGTCATGGTCAACGTGCCGGCCGCCTCGATCGAGGTGGTGGAAGGGCTGCGGGTCATCTCGCGCCACACGGCGGTGGTCGGCAAGATCGACCGCGAGACGCCGATCCTTAACTCCAAGATCTATCGCATCAGCTTCAACCCCTACTGGACGGTGCCGGCCTCGATCATCCGCAAGGACCTGATCCCGCTGATGCAGAAGCAGCCGGACTACCTGACCAAGAAGCATATCCGCATCTACGACAATGCCGGCATCGAGGTGCCGCCCACGGCGATCGACTGGAACACCGACCAGGCGACCAAGGGCTATCTCTTCCGGCAGGATCCGGGCGATTTCAACTCGCTGGGCACCGTGCGCATCTCGTTCCACAACGACGAGGACGTCTACATGCACGACACGCCGCTGAAGGACATCTTCGGCAATGTCGAGCGCTTCGACTCGTCGGGTTGCGTGCGTGTGCAGAATGTTCGCCAGGTCATCGCCTGGCTGCTGCGCGATAATCCGGAGTTCCCGCGCTCGCGCATCGACGAGATCTTCAAGACCGGCGAGCGGGTCGACGTGAACCTGAAGCCCGAGATTCCGGTCTATCTCGAATATATCACCGCCTGGGCGACCCCGGACGGCGCGGTCTATTTCCGCAACGACATCTACAACCGCGACGGCGTCGGCCAGATCGCGTTGCAGTAGGGCGCGCGTCGCCTTCGCACACCCACCATCGATAGGTTGGCGCCTTGGCGCCGACCGCATGATATGGTACGTGCCGCCGTCCGGTGCGGCGCGTCCTTTCCGCCTGCCCGAGGAGAAGGAACATCGCCATGTCGCTGATCGATAGCGCGCGCCCGGCCACCACGGCCGACTTCTTCAATCGCAGTCTCGCGGAGTCCGATCCCGAGATTGCCGATGCGATCGCGAAGGAGCTCGGTCGCCAGCAGGGCGATATCGAGCTGATCGCTTCCGAGAACATCGTGTCCCGCGCCGTGCTCGAGGCGCAGGGCTCGATCATGACCAACAAATATGCCGAGGGTTATCCGGGCAAGCGCTACTACGGCGGCTGTGAATTCGTCGACATCGCCGAGACGCTGGCCATCGAGCGCGCCAAGAAGCTGTTCGGCGCCGGCTTCGCCAATGTGCAGCCGAATTCCGGCAGCCAGATGAACCAGGCGGTCTTCCTGGCGCTCCTGGAGCCGGGCGACACCTTCATGGGCCTCGACCTCGCGGCGGGCGGACACCTGACGCACGGGTCGTCGGTCAACATGTCCGGCAAGTGGTTCAAGGTGGCGCCCTATGGCGTGCGCCGCGAGGACCAGCTGCTCGACTATGAGGAGATCCAGAGGATCGCCGAGGAGTCGAAGCCGAAGCTGATCATCGCCGGCGGCACCGCCTATTCGCGCGTCTGGGATTTCAAGCGCTTCCGCGAGATCGCCGATTCGGTCGGCGCCTATCTCATGGTCGACATGGCGCATTTCTCCGGCCTCGTCGCCGGCGGCGTGCATCCCTCGCCGATGCCCTATGCGCATGTCGTGACCTCGACGACGCACAAGTCGCTGCGCGGTCCGCGGGGCGGCCTCATCCTCACCAATGACGAGGCGATCGCCAAGAAGATCAACTCGGCCGTCTTCCCGGGCCTCCAGGGCGGGCCGCTGATGCATGTGATCGCCGCCAAGGCGGTGGCCTTCGGCGAGGCGCTGCGTCCCGACTTCAAGATCTACGCGAAGAACGTCGTCGAAAACGCTCGTGCGCTTGCGGAAACGTTGCGCGCTGCCGGCTTCGACATCGTCTCGGGCGGCACCGATAACCACCTGATGCTGGTCGATCTTCGTCCGAAGGGCCTGCGCGGCAACATCTCCGAGAAGGCGCTCGTGCGCGCCGGGCTCACCTGCAACAAGAACGGCATTCCCTATGATCCGGAGAAGCCGTTCGTGACCTCGGGAATCCGTCTCGGCACGCCGGCGGCGACCACCCGCGGCTTCGGCGTCGCCGAGTTCCAGGAGGTCGGCCGTCTGATCGCCGAGGTGCTGGGCGCGGTCGCCCAGTCCGAGGACGGCAGCGCGCCGCTCGTCGAGGCGTCGGTCAAGGAGCGTGTCCACGCGCTCACCGATCGCTTCCCGATCTATTCCTGACGAAAGTCCGCCATGCGCTGTCCCTATTGCGGAAGCGACGATACGCAGGTCAAGGATTCGCGTCCGTCGGAGGACAGCAACTCGATCCGCCGCCGCCGGGTCTGCACGACCTGCGGCGGCCGTTTCACGACCTTCGAGCGCGTCCAGCTGCGTGAGCTGACCGTGCTCAAGAAGAGCGGGCGCCGCGTTCCCTTCGATCGCGACAAGCTGATGCGCTCGGTGGAGATCGCGCTCAGGAAACGTCCGGTCGAGCCGGAGCGGGTCGAGCGGATGATCAACGGCGTGGTCCGCCAGCTCGAGAGCAGCGGCGAGAGCGAAGTCAATTCCGACCAGATCGGCGTGCTGGTCATGGAGGGATTGAAAGGGCTCGACGACGTTGCCTATGTGAGATTCGCCTCGGTCTACCGGAACTTCCGCGAGGCGAAGGATTTCTCGACCGTCCTCAGCGAACTCGCGTCGCCGGAGCCGGTGGAACTCGATCGGAAATAGTCGCGACGCCGCGGCCCGCGTGCCGTCGCCGGGGGCAGCATGACGGACGCGGCGCGGCTCACGAGCGATCCCGAGACCGATCGGCGGCTGATGGCGGCTGCCCTGCGGCATGGGCGGCGCAACCAGGGCCGCACCCACCCAGCCCCGTCTGTCGGCGCGCTCGTCGTTCGTTTCGACAGCGGCCAGCCTGTCGTCGTTGGCCGCGGCGTGACATCGCCGGCCGGGCTCACGCCTGCCACCGTCGCGGCGCTCACCGAGGCCGGCGAGGCAGCGCGGGGCGCAACCTTCTACACGACGCTCGAGCCGATGATGCGCCACGGCGACGGCTATTCCGAAACCGATGCGTTGATCGCGGCGGGTGTCACGCGCCTCGTCTCCGCGATGGACGACCCCGATCCGCGCCGGACCCGATCCGGCTATGCGCGGCTGCGCGAGGCGGGGATCGATGTGACCGCCGGCGTGCTCGGCGAGGAGGCGCGCCGCGCCCATGCCGGCTTCGTCAGCGTCGTGCGCGACGGCCGGCCGCATGTCACGCTGAAGCTGGCCGTTTCGGCCGACGGCATGATCGGGCGCAAGAGCGGCGAGCGGATGCTCGTTTCCGGGCCCGAGGCCTTTCGCCGCCTGCAGATGTTGAGGATCGAGAGCGACGCCTCGCTGATCGGCATCGAAACGGCGCTCGTCCACGATCCGAGCCTCGCGGTTCGCGTCCCGGGCCTGCGCCATCTCTCGCCGATCCGCATCGTGCTCGACGCCGATGCCCGGCTCGCTCCGGGCTCGGCGCTCGTCGCTGGCGCGCACGAGGTGCCGCTCTGGCTGTTCGTCGGCCCGGAAGCGCCGCCCTCGGCCGTCGCGCGGCTCGAGGAGGCGGGTGTGACCGTCCTGACGGTCGGCACCGGGAGCGGCGGTCTCGATATCAGGGCCGTCATGCGCCATCTCGCCGAGCGCGGCATCACGCGGCTCCTGGTCGAGGGCGGCGCCCGCATCGCGGCGAGTTTCGTGGGGCAGGGGCTGGCCGACGAGGTCGTGCTGTTCCGCGCGCCGGTTGTGATCGGCCCGGATGGCGTGCGGGCGCTCGCCGGAGGAGCCCTCTCCGCCATCGAGCGCAGCCCGCGCTATCGCATCGTCGAGGACGTTTCGCTCGGCGAGGACCGCCTGATCCGCTTCGAAAGGACCACCTGACCATGTTCACCGGGATCATCACCGATGTCGGCACCGTGACCGCCGTCGAGCGGCGCAACGACGTGCACCGCATCACCATCGACAGCGTCTACGACCCGGCGACGATCGCCATCGGCGCCTCGATCGCCTGCGCGGGCGTTTGCCTCACCGTGATCTCGCTCGATCCGAAGGCCGAGGGCGGCACGCGTTTCGACGTCGAGGCGGCGCCGGAGACGCTGGCACTCACCGAGGTCGCGAAATGGGACGCCGGCACGCGCATCAATCTGGAGCGCTCGCTGAAGATCGGCGACGAGCTCGGCGGCCATATGGTGTCCGGCCATGTGGATGCGCTGGCCACGATCGTCGCCCGCGAGGATCTCGGCGAGACGACCCGTTTCGTCTTCGAGGTACCGCATGCCTATGCCCGCTTCATCGCCACCAAGGGCTCGGTGGCGCTGGACGGCACGTCGCTCACGGTCAACTGGGTCGACGGCGATCGCTTCTCGGTCCTGCTCATCCCGCACACGCTTCAGGCCGACGTGACGACCTGGGGCGCGCGCCAGATCGGCGACCGCGTGCATCTCGAGGTCGACCAGATGGCCCGCTATGTCGCGCGTCTCAACGAGGCCTGACCGCCGCCGCCTTCACAGGGAGACAGGCAGGGGGTTCTCGATGAAGCCGATCACCTCGTCCGTCGACATCACGTCGGCGAAGATGGTCACCATGTTGGTGAGCGAGGCGTTGTGGTCGGCGTCGTTCAGCGCCGAGGTCGCGTCCGAGGTGAAGATCACCCGGTAGTTCATCTGCATCGCGTCGCGGGCCGTCGATTCGCAGCAGCAATTCGTCACGGTGCCCGAGATGATGAGCGTGTCGATGCCGCGCTCGGCGAGGATCGACTGCAGCGGCGAGGCGCCCGGCGCGAAGCAGGAATAGCGGTTCTTGTCCATGACGATGTCGCCCTCCGCGACCTCGATCCCGGCGTAGATCTCGCGGCCATGGGTGCCGGGGCGCAGGATCGCCTTCACATTGTCCGACCGGCGCTTGTCGCAGAAATAGCCGAGCCAGATGGTCCAGCGCTCCTCGACATCGGCGTCGAGCGACATGCGCGTGAAGATGTTGAGCCCGCCCCTGGCGCGCATCGCGGACGAGATGCGGTTGATGTTGTCGACCGTGTCGCGCGAAAGCGGCACCTCCAGCTCGGCTCCCTCCTCGAGGAACGCGTTCTGCATGTCGATCACGAGATGCGCCGTCCGGGCCGGATCGATATCCGAGAAGACGTGATCGACGCCGCGCCAGGCGCGCACGGTCTCCAGCGCCTGGTCGATATTCACGATGTGCGGCATGGGCAGTCCTCGTCGGCACGTCAACTTCGGGAGGGCGAAGCGGCAGTTTCGGAAGCCGCCCGGACGGGCGCAAGCCTCATGATGCGGCGCTGCGAGCCGCCGTCATGGGCAGCGCGCGAATGCGGCGGGCGGGCCGGGCGGATTGCGATCACGGCCGGCGGCGCGGCATGGCGCGCGCGCCGTGCCTTTTCGCTTTACACTGCCGGAGGCGCATGGTTCACCTGCCGCCCGATCCCGACCAGCAAGGCCATTTCCGACATGAGCGACGCTGCCCCCCATCTCCTCGTCATCGAGGCCCGCTTCTACGAGGATATCGCCGATGCGCTCTTCGAGGGCGCGAGCCAGGCCCTCACGAAGGCCGGCGCCACCTTCGAGCGCATCTCCGTTCCGGGCGTGCTGGAGATTCCCGCCGCGCTTTCGATGGCGCTGGCGGCCATGGAGGACGGCGAGGCCGATTACGACGGCTTCGTCGTGCTCGGCACTGTGATCCGCGGCGAGACCACGCATTACGACATCGTCGCCAACGAATCGGCCCGCGCCATCATGGACATGGCGGTGATCGAGGCGCTGGCCGTCGGCAACGGCATCCTGACGGTCGAGAACGACGAGCAGGCCTGGGCCCGCGCCAAGGCGAGCGACAAGAACAAGGGTGGCGCGGCGGCCGACGCGGCGCTGACCATGATCGCGCTCCGCAAGAAATTCGGGCTCTGACATGCCGCCAGCCGACAAGGCGCCAGCCTCGGGGCCGGTTCCCCGCATGATCCGGCCCGCCAACCAGCGGGGCGTCGCGCGCCTCGCCGCGGTGCAGGCGCTCTACCAGATGGATGTCGGCGGCGCCTCGCTCACCGAGGTCGTCGCCGAGTTCGAGAATTTCCGCCTCGGGAAGGAAGTGGACGGCGAGCAGTATCGCAACGCCGACGCCGCCTTCTTCCGCGACATCATCGCCGGCGTCGTCCGCGAGCAGCGCAATCTCGACCCGGTGATCCACACCTCGCTTTCGGCAGACTGGCCGCTGTCGCGCATCGATGTGACGCTGCGCGCCATCCTGCGCTGCGGCGCCTATGAGCTCGTCGGGCGCAAGGATGTGCCGGGCAAGGTCGTGATCACCGAATATGTCGATGTCGCGCGCGCCTTCTTCGGCGACGGCGACGAGTTGCGGCTGGTGAATGCCGTGCTCGACACGACCGCCCGCCGCCTGCGACCGGCCGAGTTCGAAGGCGACAGCCGGGGCCGAAATGGCTGAGGATGCGGCGCGGCCGGGCGAGTTCGATCTGATCGCCCGCTACCTGCGACCGCTGGCGGACGATCCCGCCGCGCTGAATCTCACCGACGACGCGGCGGCCTTCGTGCCGCCGCCCGGCCAGACACTGGTCCTCACCAAGGACATGGTGGCGGCCGGCGTTCACTTCTTTCCCGACGACCCTGCCGTCTCGATAGCCCGCAAGGCGCTTCGGGTCAATCTGTCCGATCTCGCGGCGAAGGGCGCGCGGCCTGTCGGCTATCTGCTCGGCCTCGCTCTGCCGGGCGATTGGACCCCCGCATGGATGGCCGATTTCGCGGCCGGGCTCGCCGGCGACCAATCCGCCTACGGCATCCCGCTTCTCGGCGGCGACACCGTTCGCGCGGCCGGCGGGCTCACGCTGTCGATCACGGCCATCGGCGCCGTGCCGGATGGCGGCATGGTGCGCCGCGCCGGCGCGCGGGCGGGCGATGCCCTCTATGTCAGCGGCACGATCGGCGACGCTGCGCTCGGCCTCCGCCTGCGCCTCGGCACCATCGACGGCACGGCCGCCGGGGAGGGGAAGGCGCATCTTCTCGACCGCTATCTCCATCCGCGGCCACGTCTCGCCCTCGCCGAGGCGGTGCGGCTGCACGCCCATGCCGCGCTCGACGTGTCGGACGGGCTCGTCGGAGATCTCGGCCATATGCTGAAGGCCTCCGGCGTCGGCGCGCGGCTGGAGGCGGATCGCGTACCGCTCTCGGATGCGGCGCGTGCGCTTGTCGGCGCCGATCCTTCGGCGCTCGTGAGCATCCTCTCCGGCGGCGACGACTACGAGATCCTCGCCGCCGTGCCGCCCGACCGCGCTGCCGCCTTCGAGGCCGAGGCGGGGGCGGTCGGCGTTCCCGTCACCCGCATTGGCACCATCCTCGCGGAGCCGGGCCCGCCGCAGGTGGTCGACGGCGAGGGACGGATCATCCATCTCGCGAGGGCGTCGCATGACCACTTCTGAGCCGCTGGAAGGCGCCGCGCTCGACGCCGCGGTGAAGCGCAACGCCATCGTGCTGACGGCGGCGACCGCGTTCGGCGGCTCGATGATGCCGATCGCCGTCGCCTTCGGCGGCCTCGCCGGCGTCTATCTGCTCGGTCCCGACAAGTCGCTCGCGACCGTGCCGGTGACGGCGCTGACGCTCGGCTCGGCCGTCGCCACCATCCCCGCGGCGATCCTGATGGCGCGCATCGGCCGGCGGGCCGGCCTCGTCCTCGGCGCTGTTCCCGGCATCCTCGGCGGCGTGCTCACGGCGCTCGCCATCGTCGCGGGCTCGTTCTGGCTGTTCGCCGCGGCCTCGATCCTGATCGGTGCGTCCGCCGCCTTCGGGCAGCAATATCGCTTCGCGGCCGTCGATGCCGGCACCGAGATGGCGCGGAGCCGTGCGCTCGGCCTCGTGATGGCCGGTGGTATCCTCGCGGCCGTCATCGGTCCGCAGGCCGCCATCCTGACCCGCGATCTCTTCAGCCCCATTCCCTTCGCCGGCGCCTATGCCTCCATCGCCGTGCTCGCCGTCGTGGGTGCGCTGATCGTCAGCCGCGTGCGCGATCTCGTGCCGCCGCGCCCGCGCGGAAGCAGTCACGATCGCGGCCGGCCGCTCCTCGTGATCATGCGCCAGCCGCGCTTCATCGCTGCCGTGCTGTGCGGCATGGCCTCCTATGCCATGATGAGCCTCGTGATGACCGCCGCGCCGATCGCGATGGTGGGCTGCGGGCTGACGCAGGACGACGCCGCCCTCGGCATCCAGTGGCATGTCCTCGCGATGTTCGCGCCGAGCTACTTCACCGGTCGCCTCATCGAACGCTTTGGCAAGAATGCCATCGTGATCGCCGGCCTTCTCATCCTCTGCGCCTGCTCGGTCGTGGCGATCGCCGGCATCACGCTCGCGCATTTCTGGATCGCGCTCGTCCTGCTCGGCATCGGCTGGAATTTCGGCTTCGTCGGCGCGACGGCGATGCTCACCGAGACCTATCGTCCGGAGGAGCGCGGGCGCGTCCAGGGCCTCAACGACTTCCTCATCTTCGCGATGTCGGCGCTGGCCTCGTTCTTTGCCGGGGTGCTGATCGGCGGTCCGGGATGGATCGCGGTGAACAGCATCGTCTTCCCAACGGTCGCGCTCGCGCTCGCCGCGCTGGCGCTCGCCTCGCTGGCCCGCGGGACAATCGCTCGGCCTTCCCCTTGACCGCCGCCCAAACCCGTTCTCAACTCTAGTTCCGCTGGGAAAGAGACGGGAGGAACGGTGCTCTTCCCCGGCATTCGAAGCCGGCCCGGCGCGCCTGCGTCGGCATAATCTAGGCCGGACAGGGGAGGGAAGAGGACGTGATTTACCTGATCATACTCTGTGCGCTCGTGGCGCTAGCCTATGGCGCCTGGGCGACACAGTCCGTGCTCGCCGCCGACGCCGGCTCGGCGCGCATGCAGGAGATTGCCGCCGCGATCCGCGAGGGCGCCAGCGCCTATCTGCGCCGCCAGTACATAACCATCGCCGTCGTCGGCGTGGTCATCTTCGTCATCGTCGCCCTCCTGCTGTCGCTGACGGTCGCGATCGGCTTCGCGATCGGTGCCATCCTGTCGGCCATCGCGGGCTTCGTCGGCATGAACGTCTCGGTGCGCGCCAATGTGCGCACCGCGCAGGCGGCGACCAAGAGCCTCGCGGAAGGCCTCGACATCGCCTTCAAGTCGGGCGCCATCACCGGCATGCTCGTGGCCGGCCTCGCGCTGCTCGGCGTCTCGGTCTACTACCTCGTGCTGACGGGCTTTTCCGGTTACCAGCCGGGCGACCGCGTCGTGATCGACGCCCTCGTCGCACTGGGTTTTGGCGCCTCGCTGATCTCGATCTTCGCCCGCCTCGGCGGTGGCATCTTCACCAAGGGCGCCGATGTCGGCGGCGATCTCGTCGGAAAGGTCGAGGCCGGCATTCCCGAGGATGACCCGCGCAACCCGGCCACGATCGCCGACAATGTCGGCGACAATGTCGGTGACTGCGCCGGCATGGCGGCCGACCTCTTCGAAACCTATGCGGTGACGCTTGTCGCGACCATGGTGCTGGCGGCGATCTTCTTCGCCGGCTCGCCGATGCTGCCCAGCATCATCCTCCTGCCGATGGGCATCGGCGCCGTCTGCATCCTCACCTCGATCGCCGGAACCTTCTTCGTCAAGCTCGGCCCGAGCCAGTCGATCATGGGCGCGCTCTACAAGGGCTTCATCGCCTCGGCGCTGTTCTCGATCGTCGGCCTCGCGGTGGCGACGACGCTCTTCACCGGCTGGGGCGACCTGACGACCGTCTCTGGCGCCACGATCAACGGCACCAACCTCTTCTTCTGCGGCGTCGTCGGCCTCGTGGTCACCGGACTGATCGTCTGGATCACCGAATACTATACCGGCATCGGCTATCGGCCGGTGCGGTCCATCAGCCAGGCCTCGGTCACCGGCCATGGCACCAACGTCATCCAGGGCCTCGCCGTCTCGCTGGAGGCGACCGCTCTGCCGACGATCGTCATCGTCGCCGGCATCATCGTCACCTATGCGCTGGCGGGTCTCTTCGGCACCGCCGTCGCCGTCTCTACCATGCTCGGCCTCGCCGGCATGGTGGTCGCGCTCGACGCCTTCGGCCCGGTCACCGACAATGCCGGCGGCATCGCCGAGATGGCGGGCCTGCCCAAGGAGGTGCGCAAGTCGACCGACGCGCTGGACGCGGTCGGCAACACGACCAAGGCGGTCACGAAGGGCTACGCGATCGGCTCGGCCGGTCTCGGCGCGCTCGTGCTGTTCGCAGCCTACAACTACGATCTCTCCTACTTCATCGCCGAAGCCAACAAGGAGGGGGCGACCGCCTTTCAGTATTTCAAGGGCGTCGTTCCCGATTTCACGCTCTCCAACCCCTATGTCGTGGTCGGCCTGCTGCTCGGCGGCCTGATCCCGTACATCTTCGGCGGCATCACGATGACCGCCGTCGGCCGGGCGGCGGGCGCCATCGTCGAGGAAGTGCGGCGCCAGTTCCGCGAGAAGCCGGGCATCATGGCCGGCACCGACAAGCCCGACTATGGCAAGGCGGTGGACATCCTCACCAAGGCGGCGATCCGCGAAATGGTGATTCCCTCGCTGCTGCCGGTTCTGGCGCCGATCGTGGTCTACTTCATCATCCTCGCCATCGCGGGGAAGAGCGAAGCCTTCTCGGCCGTGGGAGCGATGCTGCTCGGCGTCATCGTGACGGGCCTCTTCGTCGCCATCTCGATGACGTCCGGCGGCGGCGCCTGGGACAATGCGAAGAAGTCGTTCGAGGACGGCTTCACCGACGCGTCCGGGCAGACTCACTTCAAGGGTTCCGACGCGCACAAGGCCTCGGTGACCGGCGATACCGTCGGCGATCCCTACAAGGATACCGCCGGCCCGGCCGTGAACCCGGCGATCAAGATCACGAACATCGTCGCGCTGCTGCTGCTCGCGGTGCTCGCCCATCATTGAGCGCGAGCGAGGCGCGGTCCTCCTGGGCGGCGCCTTTTGCCCAAGAATGAAAATGCCCGGGCTTGTCCCGGGCATTTTCGTATCCGCGAGGGGAGCCGGCGGCTCCGGCCGATCAGCCGCCGCCGAACGGGTTGCTGGCGCCGACGCCGAGGGCGCCGGTGAGCACCTGTTCCAGGAAGGCCTGGTCCTTGCCGCCGGTCGGCGTCGTCTGCGTGATGAACTCGAAGACGTGGCCGTCCTTGAGGCCGTAATCGGCGACGCGCTCGACGACGTGATTCTTGTCGAAATAGACGGCGAGCACGCGCTGGTCGATGATCTTGGAGTTCTGGAACTCCATGCGTTTGTAGCGGGTCTGCGAGATGTAGTACCAGACCTCGCCGCCGAACTCGTTGGTCGTGGACGGCGTGCCGAGCACGATACGAACCTGGTCCTGGCTGGCGCCGACCGGGATCTGCTCGAGGCCGTTGGCGGGCATCACGAAGCCTGAATGGTAGGTCTCGTTGGCGCCGTTCAAAATATTGGTGCTCTTGCAGCCGGCCAGTCCACCGGCGGCGGCGAGCGCGACCAGCACGACCCCGACGCGGCCGGCCGGGCCGATGGCAAACCGCTGATCCGTCACGCCAAACCGCATGCTGCTCTCCTGAACCCTCATCGTCTTCCCGTCATCCGAGCCTGTCGGACTTGTCCGCGTCCATCCGCCCCCACGAACGGGTTGGCAATCTCCCTAGCCTGCGCTAGGGCTCGTGACAATGAGCACCGCCGCCGCAAAGGCTTCCGACGCCCGCCACGCTCCGGCGCCTTTGCCTTCGCGCCGCCGTGACCCATCTGGTGGGAGAACGGAAATCGTTTGGCAGGGGGCCGCCGACACGCATCCCGGAGATCGATCCGATGTTTGAACGTCTGTTCGCGAGGCGGCGCCGAAACGAAGCCATAGCATATGCGCTTTACGGCACCATCGTGGCGCAGGCCCGCCAGCCTGCCTTCTATGCCGCGTACAAGGTGCCGGACACGCTGGATGGCCGCTTCGACATGATCGTCCTGCACGGCTTCCTGCTGTTTCATCGCCTCAAGGGCGAAAACGAGGATAACCGCCGCCTTGGCCAGGAGGTGTTCGACATCTTCCTGAAGGATATGGACCGGAGCCTGCGCGAACTCGGCGTCAGCGATATCGGCGTCCCGAAGAAGCTGAAGAAGATGGCGGAGGCGTTCTACGGACGCATGGCCGCCTATGATTCGGCGCTTTCCTCCGGCGATCTCGGCGCGCTCGAGGCCGCGCTCACCCGCAATCTCTTTCCCGACGGGGGCGGGGAGGCGGTGCCGCGGATCGCCGCCTATGTCGTCGCGTCGGCGGCCGATCTGGCGCGCCAGCCGCTCGATCGGATTCTCGCCGGCTCGCTGAGCTTCCCGGCCCTGCCCGTTCCGGAGACCGCCTGATGGATGCGCTGCCGCTGTCGCGCCCCTTCGATACCCGCCGACTTGGCGATAGCGCGCTCTCGGAGCGCATCGACGCGACCGGCGAGGAGCGTGCCGCGCTGGCGAAAGCGTATGACCTTCTCGCCCTCGACCGGCTCGACGCGGAGCTCACCGTCGCGCCCTGGCAGCGCGTCGGCATCAAGGTTTCGGGCCGGCTCATCGCCGATCTCGTCCAGGCCTGCGTGGTCACTCTGGAGCCGGTGCCCCAGCATCTCGACCATGCCTTCGAGCTCGCCTTCCTGCCGCCGCAGGACAAGGCTGCCGACCCGAAGACGGTCGCCGAGGCCGAGGTGATCGTCGCCTTCGACGAGGATGATCCGCCGGATCCGCTCACCGGGCCGGTGATCGATCTCGGCGCGATCGTCGCGGAGCAGCTGGCGCTCGGCATCGACCCCTATCCCCGCGCGCCGGGAGCGGACCTCGCCGCCGAGATCGGCGAGGCGTCCGATCCGTCTGCGTCGCCCTTCGCGGCGCTCGCCGGGCTGAGGCGCGACGCCAAGGACTGAGGGCCGGGGTTGTGTCGCCTCTCGAAAAGGGTATTTTCCAGCGCCGCCGCGACATCGGCGCGGGCGCTGGACTGCGCATGAAGGGCACCGGACGACGGCCATGGTGAAAATTGCGATCGATGCCATGGGCGGCGACAAGGGGCCGTCGATCGTGCTGGCGGGCGCGGATATCGCGCTGGTGCGCCGGCCCGATGTCAGCTTCCAGCTGTTCGGCGAGAGCGCGGCCGTCGAGCCGCTGCTCGAATCCTATCCCCGCCTCAAGGCCGTATCGACCTTCACGCATTGCGACGTGACGGTGCAGATGGACGACAAGCCGAGCCAGGCGCTGCGCAAGGGCCGCTGGAAGTCGTCGATGTGGCGCGCGCTGGAAGCGGTCAAGAAGGGGGAGGCGGACGTTGCCCTCTCGGCCGGCAATACCGGCGCGCTGATGGCGATGTCGAAGTTCTGCCTGCGCACCATGGCCGGCATCGAGAGGCCGGCGCTGGCGGCGCTCTGGCCGACGCTGCGCGGCGAAAGCGTCGTGCTGGATGTCGGCGCGACCATCAATGCCGATGCCCAGCAGCTCGTCGATTTCGCGATGATGGGCGGCGCCATGGCGCGCGCCCTGCTCGATGTCTCGCGGCCGTCGGTCGGCCTGCTCAATATCGGCGTCGAGGAGATGAAGGGCCTCGAGGAGGTCCGGGTCGCGGGCCAGATCCTCAAGGAAGCGAATTTCGACCATCTGAACTATGTCGGCTTCGTCGAGGGCGACGATATCGGCCGCGGCACCGCCGATGTCGTTGTGACCGACGCCTTCGCCGGCAACATCGCGCTGAAGACGGCCGAGGGAACGGCGCGCCAGATTGCCGCGCATCTGCGCGATGCGATGGGCCGAACCATCATGGGCCGCATCGGTTATCTCTTCGCCCGCGGCGCCTTCCGCGAGCTTCGCCAGAAGCTTGACCCGCGCGCTTCCAACGGGGCCGTGCTGCTCGGCCTCAATGGAATCGTCATCAAGAGCCATGGCGGGACGGACGGCGTCGGCTATGCCAATGCCATCGAGGTCGGCTACAGCATGGTCAAGAACGGGCTTCTCTCCAAGATTCGCCAGGATCTCGGGGATTATCACCGCGACGGATTCGTGCGCGAAATCGCCGAGGCGAGCCTCGCAGAGGGCGAGTGAGGCCGAGATGCCGGCGCTGGACGCATCGGGAGCAATGGAACGCCAAGTGAAAGCAAGGGACGCCAAGTGAGCTTCATTCGATCGGTTGTCCTTGGCTGCGGCAGCTATCTGCCCGAACGCAAGCTCACCAATGCCGAGCTCTCGACCATGGTCGAGACGTCCGACGAATGGATCGTGCAGCGCACCGGCATCCGGGCCCGCCACATCGCGGCCGAGGGCGAGCTCACCTCCGATCTAGCGACCGCCGCGGCGGTGGCGGCCCTCGCCGATGCCGGCCTTTCGATCGGCGCGATCGACATGGTCATCGTCGCGACGGCGACGCCCGACGATACCTTCCCCTCGACCGCCGTCACGGTGCAGCGCAAGCTCGGCATGGAGCACGGCTCGGCCTTCGACCTGCAGGCCGTCTGCTCGGGCTTCGTCTTCGCGCTGTCGACGGCCGATGCCTTCATCCGCGCCAGCCAGGCCAAGCATGTGCTCGTGATCGGCGCCGAGACCTTTTCCCGCATTCTCGACTGGACCGACCGTACGACCTGCGTCCTGTTCGGCGACGGGGCCGGCGCCGTGGTGCTCGGTGCTTCCGTGCAGGATGGCACGCGCGAGGATCGCGGCGTGCTGACGACGCATCTGAGGTCCGACGGGCGCCACCGCGAAAAGCTCTATGTCGATGGCGGGCCGTCCTCGACCGGAACGGTGGGTCATCTGCGCATGGAGGGCCGCGAGGTCTTCAAGCACGCCGTCGGCATGATCACCGACGTCATCGAGGACGCCTTCCATGCGACCGGCTATGGCGCCGACGACGTCGACTGGTTCGTGCCCCACCAGGCCAATATCCGGATCATCGACGGCAGCGCCAAGAAGCTCGGGATTGCCAGCGAGAAGGTCGTGCGCACGGTCGCCGACCACGGCAACACCTCGGCGGCGTCGATCCCGCTGGCTCTTGCCGTCGCACGCGAGGACGGGCGCATCAAGCGTGGCGATCTGATCCTGCTCGAAGCGATGGGCGGCGGCTTCACATGGGGCTCGGCCCTGCTGCGCTGGTAGCCGGCGCTTCCGGAATATCGCTTGTTTGTCCAAGCCTTACGATCAAGGACGTTGACCGCCCCCTTCGCTGGCAATAGGGTCTTGCGTTGGGGGAAGGCGCCCATGGCGCCCGGAGAGAGGAAGAAGCGGACCATGGCAGGCAAGACGGTGACGCGTGCCGATCTTTGCGAGGCCGTCTACCAGAAGGTCGGTCTCTCGCGAACCGAATCCGCGGAACTGGTGGAACTCGTGCTCGACGAAATCAGCGCGTGCATCGTCCGCGGCGAACCGGTCAAGCTGTCGTCGTTCGGCTCCTTCGTGGTCCGCTCCAAGAGCGAGCGCGTCGGCCGCAATCCGAAGACGGGCGAGGAAGTGCCCATTTCGCCGCGTCGCGTCATGGTCTTCAAGCCGAGCAATGTGCTGAAGGCGCGGATCAACGGTACCTTGCTGCCGAATGGGGATGCCTCCCATTCGGAGGAGGAGTGAGTCGCGGCGCCTGGCGCCGTCCCTGCAACTGAATGTCCGAGGGTTCGGCCTTGTCCAAGGGTCCCGATGCATTCCGGACGATCAGCGAGGTGGCCGAGGAGCTCGACCTGCCGCAGCATGTGCTGCGCTTCTGGGAAACGCGCTTCTCGCAGATTCGGCCCATGAAGCGCGGCGGCGGCCGCCGCTATTATCGTCCTGACGACGTCGAACTGCTGCGGGGGATCCGGAAGCTGCTCTATGGCGAGGGCTATACGATCAAGGGCGTCCAGCGCATCCTGAAGGAACAGGGCGCCCGGCATGTCGTAGCGGCGGGCCTCGGCGGTGCGCTTGATCCCGCCCCACCCGGCCATCGATTCGAACCTGACTTCGAAGGCGACGTCCCCGAAGGAATCCTCGTGGACGAGCATCACGCGCCGCGCGGACCCGCTCCCCAGGTCGGCGGCTTCCTTGATCGTCGCCGCGAGCCGGTCTTCGGCGGGCGCAGCGAGCCGCCGCCGTCCTATCGCGCCCCGCAGATGGAGCCCGAGCCGCCGCGAGCCACCGAGTCGCGCAATGTCGATTTCGGACCGCTGCCGATGTCGCGCATCCCGGCCGCGCCGCCCGAAGAGCCGGAAGAGGCGGATGTCTATCTGCCGCCCCAGGCGACTCATCCCGCAAGGCCGGTCGAGCCCCGCCGGAGCGAGCCGCCCCGCCAGCCGCCTTTCGAAGGGGCGCTGCGCGGATTCGCGCCGCCGCTCGAGGACGACGACGCCCCGATGGCGGCCCGACCGGCACCGGCGCCGGCTGCGTCGGCCGAGCCGCTTCTTTCCGGCAGCGACATCGAGCGGCTGCAGGCGGCGCTGGTCGAACTCCTGGAATGCAAGCGCATCCTCGATCAGGCGCGTTGAGCCGCTTTCCGGTCCTGGAAGGGGGCGCGGGCTCCATCGAGCGCGCGGTCGTGGACAGTGATCGATAGCCGGTGACAAACCGCTTCGAACCATGCTAACAGCGGCGCGTCCGGTGCGGATCCCCCCTTTCCGCTCAACGCCCTGTGCGGCCGGCATGCCTGATGGCGGAGTGTAGCGCAGCCTGGTAGCGCACTTGTCTGGGGGACAAGTGGTCGTCGGTTCAAATCCGGCCACTCCGACCATTCCTTCAATCTCAGACTATCCCTTCGAACTCCCAATTCGCTTTGCCGGGCGCGATCATGTCGTCCGCGACAGATCCCGATCGAGCCGTATAAGCATTCGCGAGCGGGCGACGGCGCTTGGTGAAATATTCGTTCACGGCGGCGTGAGGACGGACGTCCCGGTTAACCATTCCCCGGAGGCGGTGCCGTTGCATGGCCATCCCGGCCCCGGACGAGGCTGTGCGACTCGCCGGCGGCGCCGGATGGTCGTGATGGGCGGCGCGAATTGGCTTGCCGCGTCGCAACCGAGAAGGCCGCCGAACCGTGCAGAAAGCGCTGTCCTCTGCTCACTAATCGAATGGCTGTTGCGCGAACAGCACAGAACTTGTTCGAATTCGCAGAGTTCTGCCGTTTCGGACGCGCATTGCAGTGCGATAGAGCTGCTTTGAGGGAGCGTTTTGAGCGCATCGGAGGCGCAGCGGCGGCGTCGGCCGCCCTTGCCGCGTCGCTGTCTGGAACCCATCTCATTTTTGCCCGTTTTGGACGTCAGAAGCCGGGTTGGGTCGGATGAAGATACCCCCAGTCCGGTCTTAGCTTTTTGTTAGCTATACTTGCCCAGTGACTGTGAAGCGTTTTGGCAACACTTTTCGACCGAAGCGCTAACCATCGCGAAAGCCGCTTGTAGCAAAACAGGATGCGCGTATGTTCCTGACGAGGCCGCAATCGCGCGGGGGTTGAGTAGGCCCGATGAGTAAAGATTGGAGATTTCCGATGAAGCGTATTCTTCTTGCTGGCGCGGGCGTCCTGGCCCTGACTGCCGCGGCTTCCGCTGCTGACCTGACGATGGAGCCTGCTCCGATCGCCCCCGTGGTTGCACCGGCTGCGTTCGACTGGACCGGTTTCTACGCCGGTGTGCATCTCGGCGGCGCCTGGGGCGACTTCGGCACCGACGTCTGGAACGATGCCTTCGGCAACGCCCAGGCTGCCATCGGCGGCGTTCAGATCGGGTATAACTACCAGATCAACCAGATCGTCCTCGGCGTTCAGACCGACTTCGCCTACACCAACCTGACCAGCGGCACCTCGATCATCGATGGTTACGGCGCCAACATCAACATGGACTGGCTGGGTTCGACGACCGTTCGCGTCGGCTATGCGATCGACACCTGGCTGCCCTACGTCAAGGGCGGTGTGGCCTACGGCAACACCCAGGGTCAGCTGACCGCCTATAACGGCGCTGTCACGAGCGACTGGTCGACCAACAAGTGGGCTTCGGGCTGGACGCTCGGCGCCGGCCTCGAGAAGGCCTTCACGAAGAACATCACCGGTTTCGCCGAGTATGACTACTACGACCTCGGCAAGGCCGTGTACAACTACGACGACGTCGGCTTCGGCGTTGACGTCAAGAACACCACGAACGTCGTCAAGGTCGGTCTGAACTACAAGTTCTGATCCACCGCTCGACGCGCGATACAAGAACGGCCCGGCTCATCGCCGGGCCGTTTCTTTTTGTGCGTTCATGCCGGGAACGCGGTCCTCGCAGTTGCGCGGCATGAAAAAAGGGCCCGGCTCGCGCCGGGCCCTCGAAGTCTGAGGGGGAGGGAAGTCTGCCCGTCAGGCGATCCGCTCGACGGGAACGTTGAGGGCCGCGGCCAGCGCCTGGCGCTCCGGCAGGGTGGGGTCAACGCCGGCCTCGATCGCCCGCAGGTGATCGGGCAGGATTCCGGCGATGCCCGCGAGTTCCACGACGCCGAGGCCGCGCTCCTCGCGCAGCGCCTGAATGGTCATCGGCTCGTCCGCTGCGGACATCGGTCTATCGCCGGGCATGTCCCCCAGCGTCGTCGCAGCGCGCAGGATGGGAGCGGAGTCGAAGTCGTTCAGCATAAGCGCCTCCTTGGAACGAAAGCCTGTTGGCGCAACGGCCACGCCCCAGGATGGTTCCCGCGCTGAACGGTTTATTTCCGATCGAAAGAGACCGTGACGGTAGTCTCACTCCGATCGCGGCAGCGCGATGGGTCCGAAAATGCGGATCGGGCGGCGATGAGCCGGTTCAGGCGGCGCCGCGACCGGGACCACGGGAAGCGGGGCCCTGAAGCCGGCGCGTTCCACGGCATAGGCGCCCCAGAGCAGGCCGTAGAGCAGGAAAAGATGGCGCCAGTGATCGTTGTCGATCACGTTGTGGACCATCAGATGGCCTACGAACACCGCGTAGACGCACTGGACGAAAGGCGTCCATGGCCGCTTGAGGAAGACGAGCGGCGTGGCGATCACCAGCGTCCAGACGACCAGGGCGATATAGGCGAAGCCGCCCAGCCAGCCGTAGACCGTGAATCCCTTCAGCCACATATTGTGCTCGTCCTCGCCGAGCGTGAGGCCGAACTGGAACGGCCCCAGTCCGAGCGGGTGCTCCTGGATCATGAAGAACCCGATGATGTGGCGCTCGAAGCGGCCGAGTCGCGAGGCGTCGTAGTCCTGCACCAGCTTGACGCGCTGCACGACGAGTTCCTGCACCGCCGGGATCGACACGGCGACGGCCAGCAGGAAGGCGACGGCCATGACGCCCGCGACGAGCATCAGGATCATGCGAAGCCTTCGCGAGGCGCGCGGCTCGGTAGCGAAGGCGAGCAGCGTCATGACCAGCAGCGCGAGGACGGCGAGGCCCCATGCGGCGCGGGAGAAGGAAAGGAACAGGCCGAGAAAGAGAATCAGCGACGCGACGACGGCGAGGCCGGACTTCCGCAGCGGCCGCGTCAGGATGGAGCGGGCCAGGACCACGAGCGGCAGCACGATGAAGGGGCCAAAGACGTTGGGATCCTTGAAGGCGCCCTTCGCCCGGTCATAGAGCGTGAAGAGATCGGCGTGAGGAATGGCGCCGAAATAGCCGAGAATACCGACGAGCGAGCAGATGACCGCAGCGGCGACATAGCTCTTCTCGATGATCGCGAGGCGCCTCTCGGTGTCCGACTGGATGACTGCGCAGTAGAAGATCGACGAGATGGCGAGAAAGACTGTCGTCGCCATATAGGTGATCGGCTTCTGGAACTCCTGCAGCTGGGTGAAGGAGAGGAAGCCACCGGCGCAGTAGAGCGCCATCAGCACGATCATCGGCGCCATGGAGCGCGAGAAGCGCAGTCCGACGAATGCCCAGACGGCAACGACCAGGCAGAGCAGCAGGTCGGAGGGGGCGGGTTCCACCATCACGAAGCCGGACAGGAACACGAGCACGGCGATCGTCGCGTTGGCGATCATCCAGGTCGGCAGCCCGATCGGGGCGGGGAGGGCCGGCGCGCTCAATAGGCGTTCTCCCCCGTCAGCAGGCGCAGCGGCGTCATCAGCACGATGTAGAGATCGAACGGCACCGACCAGCGCTCGATATATTCGAGGTCGAACTCGACGCGGCGCTGGATCTTTTCCGGAACGTCGATCTCGCCGCGCCAGCCATTGATCTGCGCCCAGCCGGTGATGCCGGGCTTGACGCGATGACGCGCGAAATAGCCGTCTACCACCTCGTCCCAGAGCTGGTCGGCGGTATGGGCATTGACCGCATGGGGTCGGGGGCCGACGATCGACAGCGTTCCGGCGAGCACGTTGAAGAGCTGCGGCAGCTCGTCGATCGAGGCGCGGCGGATGAACCGTCCGACGCGGGTGACGCGGGGATCGCCGCGCGTGACCACGACCTTGGCGTTCGGATCGCTCAGATGGTGATACATCGAGCGGAACTTCAGTACCGAGATGACCTCGTTGTTGAAGCCGTAGCGTTTCTGCCGGAAGAAGACCGGGCCCGGGCTGTCGAGGCGGATCGCCAGCGCCGTCGCCAGCATGACCGGCGAAAGCAGGACCAGCGCGACTGTCCCGACCAGCAGGTCGAAGCCCCGCTTCGCGACCGCGTCCCAGCCGGCGATCGGGCGGTCGGCGAGGTCGAGGAACGGGATCGAGCCGATATAGGAATAGGCCCGCGGGCGGAAGCGCAGACGCGCGCTCATCGCCGACAGGCGGATGTCGACCGGAAGAACCCAGAGCGCGCGCAGGATCTCGAGCAGCCGCTGTTCAGCCGTCTGCGGCAGCGAGACGATCACGGTATCGACATGGGCCTTGCGGGCGAAGCTGACGAGTTCCGCGATCGTGCCGAGCCGCGGAGGACCGCCTGCCGCCCCCGGCGCACGGTCCTCGCTGCGATCGTCGAAGACGCCGCAGATCCTGACATCGGGGCTCTCGGCCGCGAGCGTCTCGATCAGCGCCCTTGCCTCTTCGCCGCCGCCGACGATCACCGCGCGGCGGTCCAGCCGGCCCTCGCGCGCGAAGCGGGCCATCAGGCGGGCCAGCAGAATTCGCTCGATCAGCAGGAATACGAAGCCGGCTATGCTTGTCGCCAGCATCCAGCGCGGGGCCGTTTCGCTGCCGAGGCTACCGAGGAAGGCGAGGCCGGCGAAGACGATGACGACGCCCATCCAGATCGCGAGCAGCTTTCCGAGAGGGCGCACGGGATCGCGCAGCGCCGAAAGGCGGTAGCAGCCGCCCGAATGCGCGAGGCTGGTCGCGACGAGCGGCGCGAGCAGGATGCCGGCCCATCCGAGCCATCCTGCGGCGGCGAGGCCCTGGCCGCTTTCCTGGCCCACGACATGGCGCAGCACGATGCCGATGAAGACGAGCCCGGCGAGCTCGGCGGCATGGACGATGCCCGCCAGCGCCACGGCGGGCAAGGGTCGCGCCGAAAGGCTGTCCGCGACGGCGAGCGCCTCCAGCCCCGGCGCGGAGGCCGCGGCCGGACTGTCGAGATGCCCGTCGTTTCCTGCCGCCATCATACGCACACGCGAGGCCGGATTGGATCAGGCGAGCCTTATCAGGCCGGAGCTAACAAAAGCTTTGCCGTGGCGGGGAGGCACGACCCGGCGGCGCCGATCGTGGTTCAGCGGCCGAGCGCGAGGGTGTAGACCTCGTCGACCGTCGCCGCCATGGCCGCGATCGAGAACCGGTCGGCGATCGAGCCGCGGAGCAGCGCGGCTTCTTCGGCGGCCTCGTCCGGATGGTCGATGAGCCGTTCCATCGCGCTCGCGAGCGCGGCGGGGTCGCCCGGCGGCACGAGGCGATCGGACGCGGCGCCGAAGATCTCCGGGATGCCGCCGACATTGGTGGCGACCATGGGAAGCCCGGCGGCGAGGGCTTCGAGGACGATATAGGGCATCGATTCGGCTCGCGACGGCACGACGATCCGCTTCGCCATCGCAAAGGCGCGCCGCGCCGGCATCGCCGGGTGGAAGGCGAGCTCTCCGAGGCCGAGGCGCATGGCGAGCGCCTTGTAGCGTTCGGTGTCGGGGCCGTCGCCGACGAGATGCGCCGTCGGCGCCACGCCGCGCCGGTCGCGCAGCCGCGCCAGCGCCTCGATGAAGAGGTCCGGCCCCTTCAGATCGCGCATCATGCCGATATAGAGAAAGTCGGCGCGTGGCGCGCGCGGCTCCGGCAACGGCTCGAACTCTTCGTCGGCGATGCCGTTGAAGGCGATGCGGAAGGGCTTTTGCGAGATTCCGACCTTGGCGGCGAAGGCCTCGGCCTCGTAGCGGCTGACGAAGACGAAACCGTCCGTCATCCACTCCATGACCCGTTCGAGGCCGAAAAAAATCTTCCCGGCCGTCGAACGGGCGTCATAGTGCAGGCTTCCGCCATGCGGACAGTAGATGCGGGCCACGCGCTTACCAGAGACCCGCAAGAGGGTGCCGATCGCCCGTCCATAGACGCCGCCCTTGGCGCCGTGGGTATGGATGACGTCGGGATCGAGAGCGCCGATGCGGCGATAGAGCCGCGTCAGCGTCGTGATGTCGGTCGGCGTGATCTGCCGCTGCATCGGGATGCGCTGCAGGCCGAGCCGGAGAAAAGGCAGGACCTCCTCGAACAGTTCGTCCTCGCGCGCGCCCCCCGTCGAAGCGTCGCAGACGATGCCGACCTCATGCCCGGCAGCCGTCTGTGCGCGGACGAGATCGCGGACGTGACGGAAGAGACCTCCGACCGGCGATCGGAAGCAGTGAACGATGCGAAGCTGCCGGCTCGCTGCCCCCGGAGCGTGCTGCGGCATGATCGTCAGAAGAAGCGTTCGCGGACATTGATCGTATCGCCGGGGTTGACCGGTTGCGTCGGCATCAGGCGCAGCGTCGTGACCTTGCCGTTGACCTGGCGCGTGACGTCGACATCGCTCTTCTGCGCGCGCGGGGTGAACCCGCCGGCGATCGCGACCGCGGTCTGCACCGTCATGCCCGAGACATAGGGATACTGGCCGGCATTGGTGACCTCACCCATGATGAAGAACGGCCGGTAGCGGTCGACCTCGACCGAGACATCGGGATCGCGCACGAAGCGCCCGCCCTTGAGCTTGCCGGCGATCTCGCCTTCCAGCTCCTGCGCGGTGCGGCCGCGCGCGGCGACGGCTCCGATGAGCGGCATGGAAATATAGCCGGCTTGGTCGATCAGATAGGTGTTGGAAAGGTCCGCCTGGCCGAAGACCACGATCCGCAGCCGGTCGCCGCTGTCGAGCTTGTAGGGAGCGATCAGCGCCGTATAGGTGGCGGGGTCCTTGGGCGGATAGGAGCTCGCGCAGCCGCCGAGCAGCAAGGCGCTGAACAGCCCGAGCAGGAGAACCACGAGACGCATCGGCAGCGGTCCGGCATGAGGGAAAGACTGACCGGACTGTCCCCCGTCGTGGTTAATTCCCGGTAAAATCGCCGCAACATGGTTATCGCGCCCTCAGCGGGCGGGCGTCGGCATTAACCGCGCGGTTACCCTAATTCTGCAGGATGCCGCGACGTGCAGGCGGGACCATGCTGCGATGAGCGACGGACGGGTAGGGCAGGTCGACGACGTTGAGCTCGACATGGGCGCGCTGATGCGCGCGCTCGGTCGAGCCTTGCCGCTCTTGATTCCGGCCTTCATCCTGTTCGCGGTGGCGCTCTATGTCGGGCTCGGTTTCGTGACGCCGCGCTATACGGCCGAGACCAAGCTCATCATCGAGAAGGGCGAATCCTCGTTCACGCAGAGTGGCGGCGATACCGAGGAATCGCGGGCCCTTCTCGATGCCGAGGGCGTCGCGAGCCAGGTTCAGCTCATCGATTCCCGCGATCTCGCGGTGACGGTGGTCGACAAGCTCGATCTCGACCAGCTGCCGGAATTCTACGCGACGCCGACGGCGGATTTCTTCCGCGGCCTGCTTGCCCGGATCGGCCTCGTGAAGGCTTCGGACCAGAACCGCCAGGAGCGCGTGCTCGAGCGCTTCGCCGAGAAGCTCGAGGTCTACTCCGTCGACAAGACCCGCGTCATCACCATCGCGTTCTCTTCGTCGAATCCGGAGCTTTCGGCGCGGGTCGCCAACGCGGTCGCCGAGGAATATCTCACCCTGCAGCGAGACGCGAAGCGTCAGGCCGATGCCGATGCGACGCGGTGGCTCGATTCCCAGATCGAGGCGCTGCGCGGCCGTGTGAAGGCCGCCGAAGCGAAGGTCGAGACCTTCCGGGCGTCGAACGGCCTGTTCATGGGCGGCCAGAACAACAACCAGTCGCTGCCGCAGCAGAAGCTGTCCGATCTCAATGCCGAGATGGCCCGGCTCGAGGCTGCGCGTGCCTCCGCCGATGCCAAGGCGGCATCGGTCCGCACTGCGCTCGCCAACGGCACCGACTTCGACATTCCCGAGGTGCTCGATTCCTCGCTCATCCAGCGGCTGCGCGAGCAGCAGGTCTCGCTCCGCGCCCAGGTGGCGCAGCTGTCGGCGACCCTCCTGCCCAATCATCCGCGCATCCGCGAATTGAATGCGCAACTCGCGGATCTCGACGCGCAGATCCGCCAGGCGGCCCGTCAGGTCGTCGCCAGCCTCGAAGGCGAGGTCGCGACCGCCAAGGCGCGCGAGGCCGAGATCGCCGGCGACATCGCCAAGGCGAAGGCGCAGACGGCCGTCTCGAACGATGCCGAGGTGCAGCTGCGCGCGCTGGAGCGCGAGGCCTCGGCCGAGCGCGACCTGCTCGAAGGCTATCTCCGCCGCTATCGCGAAGCCTCCTCGCGGCAGGACGGCGATTATCTCCCCGCCAATGCGCGCGTGATCTCGCGCGCCGCCGTGCCGCTGGAGCCGTCCTTCCCGAAGAAGATCCCGATCACCGCCGCGGCTACCGTCGCGCTGCTGCTCCTGGCGATTGCCTTCGTCCTCGTTCGCGAGCTGATGAGCGGCCGGGCGCTCCGCCGGATCGCGGTCGAGCTTCCCGTCCAGC
Source organism: Kaistia geumhonensis (assembly GCF_030815145.1). Classification (NCBI taxonomy): domain Bacteria; kingdom Pseudomonadati; phylum Pseudomonadota; class Alphaproteobacteria; order Hyphomicrobiales; family Kaistiaceae; genus Kaistia; species Kaistia geumhonensis. Next base: position 77,701 of record NZ_JAUSWJ010000001.1, read on the forward strand.
CGCAGCTTGTCGTCATGCCGCAGCCGGTCGTCGCCGCCGCCGTACCTTCGGAACCGGTCGCCGCCACGCCCGTGCCTGCCGCGGTCGACGCGCCCGTGCGCTGGTCCGAAGGTGGCGATGTGCGCCGTCTGATGCCCGCGGCGCCGTCCTTCGCGCGGCCCGACATGCTGCCCGCCGATTTCCAGGATTCGCTGCGGGCGCTCGTCGACCGCATCGCCAGCCTCAAGGCGCGGCGTATCGTGGTCACCATGGCCGGAACGCCGGCCGGTGGCCGTCCGCTGGCGGCGGTCGCCCTGGCGCGGCAGCTGTCGCGGCGTGGGGGCAGGGTGCTGCTCGTCGATCTCCACGCCGATGGCGCCGACGGGGCCGCGATGGCGCCGGGCGGCGAGCGGCTGACCGGCTTCTCCGATCTCTTTGCCGGCGAAGCATCCTTCGCGCAGGCGATCTTCCGCGACCGCTCCTCGCGGGCCCACATCATTCCGGCCGGCAGCAACCCTCTCCCCGACGATGCGGCCGCGGACGAGGGCCTTGCCACGATCCTCGACGCGCTCGACGCCACCTATGACCACATCCTGCTCGACGCGGACGAAGCGCTGGCGCTCCGCCTGGCGCCGTCCGCCGGCGTGGTCGTCCTGGTCGCCGAGGCGGCCGAGGGCGAGGTCGGTCCGGCCGCGTCGGAGGCGGCGTTCGCCTCCGTTGCGGCGGGCGAGGTGATGCTGCTGATCGCCGAGCCGCCTCCCGGCGACGAGGCTCCCGAGCCCGATCCGGAGACCGAGGCGGCCTGAGCGACGCTCAGTCCTCGGAGACCGGCGGCTGCGTGGTCCGTGCCGCGCCGCGGCTGCGGCGAAACTTTCCGACCAGCGACCACAGCCGTTCGTCGTCGCGGATCTTCTTCTCGGCACGATCACGGAGCGCGATGGCGAGCGCGGCCGCATGGCCGATCAGCGTCACCGGCCGGATGAGACGGACATGCGTTTCCGTGCGGTCGAGCCAGGAGGACTTGTAGCGCTCGTCGCCGCGGCCGAGGTCGAACAGCGTCGTCCCCCGCGCGCAGGCGGCTTCGATCACGTCGTGGATCAGAAGCTCGCCGGGGCTGATCCGCCGCCACTCGTCGTCCGTCGTCGCGAGGAAGTAGCCGCTCTGGCGGCCATTCGCCGTGCCGCTGCCGAGGATCGCATGGATGCCGCCGGCGAATTCGATCGCGTCGATGTCGATGACGCCTTCGCGGCCTTCGTCCCATCGACGCGCGATCAGGGCGCGGAAGAACGCCACGATGCCGGGCGCCGCGAAGCTGTCGTCGAGGCCGTTGCGGCGGAACCATGCGGCCTTCTCGGCGAGGAAGGCGTCGAGCATCGCGTCGGCCTCCTCGCGCGAGGAGGCGCGGCGCAACTGGTAGCCGCCGACCGGCGCGAGCGCATTCTTCTGCCAGCGATGCTTCTTGGTCTTCTTCGCGCCGCGATGCTCGGCGAGCACGGCGGCGAAATCCCCGGCGAGGCGGATCGTGCCGACATTGCAGCGCGCGGGCAGGGCCGCGGAGTGACGGGCGAGGAACAGCGGCGCCGCTTCATGATCGAGCGGCAGCGCGTCGAAGTCGAAGAGGTCGACGCCCCGTATGCTGGCGGCGATGCGCCGTAGCAGCCGGTCGACGGCGGCATCGCCGGCCTCGCAGCGCCAGTCGGCCGCGACGATCGGCATGCGGATATTGGCGTGCTCGCCGCCGAGCGGGCGGGCGATGCGGACCGGTCCGACGCGCTCGACCCCGAGGGGCCAGATCATGACGAGACGCCCCTCGGCGCGCACAGCCACGATCGCCGGGCGGATCGCCTGCGCCGGCGCCGCGGCTTCCAGCCAGGCGGCGACCCAGTCGAAGGACTGGTAGACGCTGACGCCTTCTTCGGAGGCGAGAGCTCGCCATTCCGCCTCCATCGGGGCGATGTCGGAATGGACCCCGACGACGAGCCGCTCGAAGCGATCCGCCACGGCCGGGACGAATGCGGCGACGGCCGGGGCGTCGGACCGCGCCATTTACCAAACTTTCCTAAAACTTGAGCGAGTGGCGGCATAAGCCGTCAACGCGATGTTAACATCATCGTGAAGCGAAGCTCGCGGCACGCATGCTCCGGGCTCCCTGGCCAGCCGGACACCCGACCGACCATGAATGAACTGACCACGATCGGACTCAAGACGGCGCTGAACGCCCTTTACTGGAGCAATGCGCACCGGCTCGTCGGGCCCATGACGGAGGGTGTCGGCGCGATCCTGATGTTTCATCACGTCCGCCGCCCCGGTGCCGGACGATTCCGACCCAATCCGCATCTCGACGTCACTCCCGACTTCCTCGCCGCCGTCATCCGCAGGCTGAGGCAGCGCGACATCGACATCGTCGATCTCGACGAGGCGGCGCGGCGGCTCGCTGGCGGATCGTCCGGACGGCGGTTCGTCGTCCTGACTTTCGACGACGGATACCGCAACAATCTTACCGAGGCCTTCCCGATCCTGAAGGCGGCCGGGGCGCCGTTTACCGTCTATGTCGCGTCTGGGCTGGTCGACCGTACGGCGCTTCCCTGGTGGGACGTGGTGGGCGCAGTCGTTGCCGCCAACGAGCGCATCACCGCGCGGTTCGGCTCGCGCGACCTCGATGTCCCCGCGCGCAGCCGGCGCGAGAAGCATGCGGCCCTCGAGGCGATCATCCAGGCGCTGGGCGACTGCTGCGAGGACGAACAGCGCCGGATCGTCGCCCGCATCGCCGCCTCGCACGGCATCGACGCGGCTGCGCTCGGCGACGAACTCATCATGGACTGGCGCGAGGTGCGTCAGCTTGCCGCGGATCCGTTGGCGACAATCGGGGCCCATACGGTCGGGCATTACGCGCTCGCGAGGCTGGACGCGGCCCGGGCGCGCCGCGAGATGAGCGAGAGCCGGGCCCGGCTTCAGGAAATGGCGGGGGTCGAGGCGCGCCACTTCGCGTTCCCCTACGGCTCGCCGCACACCGCCGACGAGCGCGAGTTCGCGCTGGCGCGCGAGCTCGGCTTCGCAACCGCGGTCACCACGCGCCGCGGTGTCCTCGACGGCGCCGGCGACCGGCTGCATGCCCTGCCACGCATTTCGGTCAATGGCGGCTATCAGGCGATCCGCTATATCGACCTCTTCCTCTCCGGCGTTCCCTATGCGCTGGAGCGGAGCGTCAAGCGTCTGCGCAGCTTCACGCCCGTGGCCGCGACGGTTTCTGCATCCATCTTATGATGAGGCCGGCCGGCGGCACCCAGGCCAGCCCGGCCAGGGCATAGGCCGGCCAGAACAGCGCCGGCGGAATGTTCTGGATCGGAATGGTCACGACGACGAGCGCGTAGACCACCACGAACAGCACCAGCGCGATCATGCCGATGAATTTGCGCAGCCGTTCCGGCATGGTCTCTCCTCGGTTCCGATTGCCGACTAGCTAGACGCCGGTCCGGTACACGGCAAGCCCTTTGCCGGAGGGGCCATGCGACGAGGTGCCGGTTGTCGCCGGGGCGAGGGGGCGCTAAGTCGCTCGTGCCGGGGGGCCGGCGAAGGTTTGACATGACGGACAGCATCCCGATGCCCGGTTCCATCGCGCCCGCAGCCGTGCGGGACCGTCGGCGCGACCGCGCCATGATCCGCACCTGGCTCGGCGTCGTGATCCTCATGATCGTCGCCATGATCGTCGTCGGCGGCGCCACGCGGCTCACGAATTCCGGCCTGTCGATCACCGAATGGAAGCCGATCCACGGCGTCGTCCCGCCGCTCAATGCCGCCGAATGGCAGGAGGAGTTCGACAAGTACCGCCAGATCCCGCAATACCAGCAGATCAACAAGGGCATGTCGCTCGACGCCTTCAAGTCGATCTTCTGGTGGGAGTGGGCACATCGCCTGCTCGGCCGGCTCATCGGCGCCGTCTTCTTCCTGCCGCTGGTCTTCTTCTGGGTGACCGGGCGGATCGAGCGGAAGCTCGTGCCGCCTCTCGTCGGGCTCTTCGTGCTCGGCGGGCTTCAGGGCGCGGTCGGCTGGTGGATGGTGGCAAGCGGTCTCGTGAACCGCGTCGATGTCAGCCAGTACCGCCTCGCGACCCATCTGACGCTCGCCTGCGTCATCCTCGCGGCGACGGTGTGGATCCGGCGCGGGCTCGGTGCCGATGACGGCGACGCCCGCGACAGGGTCGCTCCGCTGAAGGGCATGGCGACCTTTCTGGTCGTCCTCGTGTTCGTCCAGATCTTCCTCGGCGGTCTCGTCGCCGGCCTCGATGCCGGCTTCACCTACAACACCTGGCCGCTCATGGACGGCGCGCTGATCCCGAGCCGCGTCTACGCGTATGAACCTGCCTGGCGCAGCGTGTTCGAGGACGTGATGACCGTGCAGTTCGACCACCGCATGGTCGCCTATCTGCTGCTCGTCGCCGCCTTCATCCACGCCTTCCAGGCGTTTCGCGTTGCGCCCGGCTCGCGGGCGGCGCGGCGGGCGCGCTTCCTGGCGCTGCTCGTCATCGCGCAGGCCGGCATCGGCGTCATGACGCTGCTGATGGTGGTGCCGATCGACCTCGCGCTGACGCACCAGTTCGGCGCCGCGGTCGTGCTCATCGCCGCCGTCGCCCATCGCCGCGCGCTCGCCGATCCGATCCCGATCACCGGGTGATCCTGCCGGGGCTGCATCTTGCCAAGCCCCGGCGCTTCGGCGATAGGCTCGCGGCATGCGCGTCCTTCTGGTGAAGCTCTCCTCGCTCGGCGATGTCGTCCACAGCTTCCCGGCGCTCACCGATGCCGCCCGGGCGGTGCCGGGCATCGCGATCGACTGGCTGGTCGACGAATCCTTCGCGCCGCTGGCGCGGCTGCATCCGGCGGTCGAAACGGTCATCCCGCTGCCGATCCGGCGCATGAAGAAGAAACCGCTGGCGGCGTTCGCGGATCTTCGCGCCGCGCGGCGCCTGCTTTCGGCGCGGCGCTATGATGTCATCATCGACGCGCAGGGCCTGATGAAGAGCGCGCTGGCCGCCCGCCTCGCGCGCGGCGCCCGGCGGCACGGCTTCAGCCGCGCCACCGCCCGCGAGGGGATGGCGGCGCTGACCTATCATGTCGGCCACGACATCCCCGAGGTCGAGCACATGGCGGTCCGCATCCGCCGCCTTTTCGCGGCGTCCCTCGGCTATCCGATGCCGGCGACCCCGCCCGATGCAGGCCTCGACCGCGTGGCGATCGCGGGCGATGCGCCTCAGAGACCCTATGTGGTCCTCATTCACGGCACGACCTGGCCCACCAAGACCTGGACGGTCGAGGGGTGGCGGGCCGTGGCGGAGCGCGCGGGGGAACTGGGGCTGGAGACCGTGCTCTTCGCGCATGGACCACGCGAGGAGGAGCGGGTCGCCGCCATCGCGGCGGGAATCGGCAGCGTGCGCCTTCTGCCCCCCGGCCGGCTCGAGGTACTCATTCCGGCCCTTGCCGGTGCGACGGGCGTCGTCACGGTCGACACCGGTCTCGGCCATCTCGCCGCGGCGCTCGACCTGCCGACCATCGGCCTCTATGGCCCGACCAATCCGGGCCTCACCGGCCTCGTCGGCGCGCGGACGCGCGAATTCGTCGGGCGGCTTCCCTGCGTCCCCTGCGAAAAGAGCCGCTGCGCGCTGAAGCCCGATTTCGGCGAGGGACCGCCCTGTCTCGCCGATCACGCGCCTGCGGATGTGTTCGGCGAACTTCGCAAACTGATTCCGTCAACGGCCGGAAGTGTCTGATCCGAAAGCAAGTTCCGCTTCGAAGATCGCGCCGGCGATGTGATAGAGCGTGCTGGCCGGCATATGGTCGACCAGTGGCCGGCCTTCCGCATCGAAGCGGTCGATCCAGCCGCCCACGAGGCGGTCGGGCGCGAATGTCGTCATGAGATAGCCCAGCAGGCGGTCGGCGGAAGCCTCCGCCCCGTCGCTCCCCCGCATCGCGGCGGCGGCGAAGGCCTTCACGCCCTCGGCATGCGGCCAGGAGCGGGTCGAGGCAGCGATGATGCCGCCGTGATCGTTGACGGCGTCGACGATCCGCCCGCTCTCGGGATCGACGCCGGTGCGGGTTGCGAACTGGATCAGCCGCTCGCGCAGCCCGTCCTCGACCGTGCCGCCGAGGCGCACAAATTCGCCGAGCAGCCAGGCCCATTCATAGAGATGTCCCGGCTCGACGCGGTTGCCGCCCGGCGCGGCCAGCGGTTGCCAGTCGAGGCTGAAATCCTCGATCAGCGCGCCGCCATCGGCGGCGATGAAGCGATCGGTCGCGAGCGCGATGAGATGTTCGGCCCTCGCCATGAAGCGTTCGCCACCCGAGGCCTCGTAGAGCGCCAGCAGCGCCTCGAGGAGATGCATATGCGGGTTCTGGCGGCGGATCGCGTCGGCGGCCGGCACGGCGTCGCTGAAACCGCCATGCGGGGCGGCGAAGATCGCGTCCATTTCGCCGAGCGTCTCGTCGGCGAGGCGGATCAGTCCCGGATCGCCGGTGACGCGGTGATGCCAGGCGAGCGCGTAGAGGATGAAGGCGTGGGTATAGAGATCGCGCACGTCGCGATCCGGTGCGCCCGTCGGCGAGACGGAGAAGATCCACCCCGGCGCGTCGTCGCGGCGGTGATAGAGGCGTATGGCGCGGTCGAGCGCGTCGGCCTCCGGGCCGGGACGGTGCCAGCCCGCGAGCGTGGCGCGGGCGAAGGTCGCGATCTGCCGGGCCTGCACCATCAGCCGGCGTGGGCTCGCCCCGATCGGCCGGCGGTCGAGATCGAGCCGCTCGTGATAGAGGCCGAGACTGGCGTCGAAGCCGGTCGACGACCAGAGCGGGAAGGCGAGGCGGGTCGCCCAGTCCCGCGCGGGGGCAAGCGTCTTCACGTTCGCGCCGCTTTGACGAGCGCCGTCGTCGACCGTCCGGCGACGAGATCGGCCAGCACCAGGCGGCCGCCCGAGGCGATGACGAAATCGGCGCCGACCACCTGGTCGGGCTTGTAGTCCGAGCCCTTGACCAGCACGCCGGGCCGGATCGCCTCGATCAGTTCGCCCGGCGTGTCCTCGCCAAAGAGCACCACGAGATCGACGTCGCGCATCGCGCCGAGCACGCGGGCGCGGGCGCTCTCGTCCTGCAGCGGCCGGCTCTCGCCCTTCAGCCGCTTCACCGACGCGTCCGAGTTGAGGCCGACGATGAGGCGGTCCCCCTCGAGGGCCGCCTGCTCGATCAGGCTGATGTGACCGGGATGGACGAGGTCGAACACGCCGTTGGTGAAGACGACTGTCTCGCCCGCCGCCCGCCAGGCGGCGGCGATGGCGACGGCCTCCTCGCGGCTGACCAGCGCGCCCGGCGGCACGGCATCGGCGATCTGCCGGTTGAGCGCGGCTTCGAGTTCGCCGCGGGTGACGATTGCCGTTCCGAGCTTCGAGACGGCAATCGCGGCGGCGGCGTTGGCGATCTCCATCGCCGTCTCGATCTCGCGTCCGTCGGCCAGCGAGACGGCGAGGGCGGCCAGCGCCGTGTCGCCGGCGCCCGAGACGTCGAAGACCTCGCGGGCATGGGCCGGCACATGCTTCACGTCGCCGCCCCGGCGCCAGAGCGTCATGCCCTTCTCGGCGCGCGTGACCATGACATCGCCGCCGAACTGCCGGGCGGCGGCTTCGGCGGCGCGGGCCGCTTCCTCGTCGGTGTCGTCGGCGAGGCCCGTCGCCTCGAACAGCTCCTTGCGGTTGGGCGTCACCAGCGTCGCGCCGCGATAGGCCTCGAAGGTCCGCCGCTTCGGATCGACGATCACGGGCACGCCCTGCGCCTGCGCCTCCGCGATCAGCGCCCCGATGACGGCGTCGGTCAGAACGCCCTTGGCGTAATCCGAAAGCACGACGACCGAGGCGCCGCGGATCGCGACGCGGCCGCGGGCGACAAGCTCTTCTGCCACATGACCGGCCGCCGGCGCGCTCAGCTCGGCGTCGATGCGCACGATCTGCTGGTGTCCGCTCATGACGCGGGTCTTGGTCACGGTCGGCCGGGCCGGGTCGATCACGAGGCCGGAAAGATCGATCGAGGGGTGGTCCGAGAGGACGCCGCGCAGCTGCTCGGCCGGCTGGTCATGACCGACGAGGCCGACCAGGGCGACGGCGGCGCCCAGCGCCGCGGCATTGGCGGCGACATTGGCGGCGCCGCCCGCGACGATCCGCTCCGCCCCGTGCAGCAGCACCGGCACCGGCGCCTCGGGCGAGATGCGGCTGACCGAGCCGGTGATATAGCGGTCGACCATCACATCGCCGATGACGGCGATGCGGGCGAGCGTCCTGGTCGGGCTCATCGATCCTCCCCGAAGACCGGATTCGTTGTGGCGAGAGCGAGCACGCCGGCGATGAAGGCGTCAAGATCACCGCCGGGGAAGAGATGGCCGGGGATGCCGGCGGCGCGTGCCGCCTCGACGTCGCTGGCCTTGTCGCCGACGAGGAACGAGCCACGCGTCTCGATCGGAAGCTCCGCAAAAGCCTTGAGCAGCATGCCCGGCCGCGGCTTGCGGTCCGGATGATCGGCGCGATAGGCCGCGATCGTCGCCTCCGGATGATGCGGGGCGGTGTAGATCGCGTCGATCCGCGCGCCATGGGCCGCGAGTTCGGCTCTGAGATGGTCGTGAAACCGGCCGACGTCGGCTTCCGTGAAATAGCCGCGCGCGACGCCCGACTGGTTCGTGACCACGACGACGAGATAGCCGGCCTCGTTCAGCCGCCGGATCGCCGCCGGAGCGCCTTCGACGAAGGCGAGGTCCTCGGCCCGGACGACATAGCCATGGTCGATATTGATGACGCCGTCGCGGTCGAGGAAGGCGGCCGGTCGCCGGGCGGTCGTCACGCCTTCGCCGCCTCGAGCGCGGCGATGTAGCGCGCGACGCCGTCCTCGAGCGTGGTGAACTGGCCCTGATAGCCCGCCGCGCGCAGCTTGGTCTGGTCCGACTGCGTGAAATACTGGTAGGCGCCGCGGATCCGTTCCGGCATGTCGACATACTCGATCCGCGGCTCGCGGCCGACGGCGGCGAAGACCGCGCGGGCGAGATCGGCGAAGGAGCGGGCGACACCGGTGCCGACATTGAAGATGCCGCTGACGGTCGGCGTCTCGATCAGCCAGCGCACGACCGCCACGCAGTCGTCGACATGGATGAAGTCGCGCAGCTGGCCGCCATCCTCATAGGCCGGGTCATGCGATCGGAAGAGCGTGACCGTCTCGCCGGCGGCGGCGAGCGGCCAGATCTTGTGGATGACCGACCGCATGTCGTCCTTGTGCGTCTCGTGAGGTCCGTAGACGTTGAAGAAGCGCAAGCCCGCCCATTGCGGCGGCGTCGCCCGCCCGGCGACGACGTCGTCCACGAAGCGTCGGTCGGCGACGAGCTTCGACCAGCCATAGGCGTTGAGCGGCCGCAGCTTCGCGAGGTGCTCGGCCGAGGCATCGTCCACGAAGCCGGCGCTGCCATCGCCATAGGTCGCCGCCGACGAGGCGTAGACGAAGCGGATGCCCTCGCGCGCGGCGATGTCCCAGAGGTCGAAGGTGGCGCGGATGTTCCGCGCGACGATGAGGTCGACATCCGGCTCGGTCGTCGCCGAAATGGCGCCCATGTGGACGACGGCCTCGACGCGGCCGTGGTTCGCCGTGAGCCAGTGTGCGGTCTCTTCGGGCCTGAGAACGTCGTCGAGGAGGACGCCGGCGAGGTTCTTCCACTTTCCGCCCGTCCCGAACCAGTCGGACACGACGACGCGCCAGCCATCGGCGGCCAGCGCCCGCGCGATGTTGGAGCCGATGAAGCCCGCGCCGCCCGTCACCAGGATCGTGTCGCGCCCGTTCCTTGCCGTCTTCGCCATGCGTCCGTCCCGCCTGCCGCGGTCAAATGCCCGACGGCCGCCGCGTGGATAGCCCAAGCTGCCCCGGCATGGAAAGAGCCGCGGCGGCGACGCGGCGCACGGCGGCGAAGACGGACTGCGGCTCGATGCCTTCGAGGCAGGCGAGCGTGCCGAGCGGACAGGTGCGCTGGAAGCAGGGCCGGCACGAGAGCTCGAGCGACAGCGACTCGGCATTCGGCGCCGTCGGCGGCGTCATCTTCTCGGAGCTCGAGCCGTAGAGCACCACCAGCGGCCGGTCGAGGGCGCCCGCGACATGCATCAGGCCGGTATCGTTGCTGACAATGACATCGGAGAGACCGAGCAGGACCGCGGCATCGACGAGGCTGGTGCGACCGGCGAGGTCGTCGAGCGGCACACCGGCCTTCGCGGCGATCTCGGCGGTGATCGGCTTGTCTTTCGGCCCGCCGAACAGGCGCACGCGGTAGCCGCCGCGATGGGCGATGCCGGCGAGCGCCGCGAATTTCTCCGCCGGCCAGCGTTTCGCCGGCCCGTATTCGGCGCCCGGACAGAACGCGATCGACGGCAGCGACAGGTCGAGCCCGAGTTTCGCCTCGAGCTCGCTCCGGTCGTGGTGCGGCATGCGCAGCACGGGGCGGGGAGAGGGCGGCGGATCTCCGGCCGGGCCCGCGAGCGCGACGAAACGGTCGATGGTGCGGGCCGTCTTGCGATCGCTGTCACGGCGGGCGTCGGTCAGGAGAATGGATCGCCCCTCGGCGGCATAGCCGATGCGCTCGGGAATACCGGCGGCGAAGGGCGGGATGGCCGCCTTGAACGCACGCGGGAGGATGATCGCCGTGCCGTAGCGATGCTCGCGGAGGGCGCGGCCGATCTTCCAGCGGTCGAGAAGGCCGAGCTCGCCATGACCGAGCGCGAGGGGGATGGTCCGCTCGACGCCGGCGATGAGGCCCGCGATGGGAAGAGAGGAGGGCGGGGCGAGCATGTCGACCGCCCGGCCGGGATGACGCTTCTTCAGCGCTGCGACCAGGCTCGCGGCCATGACCATGTCGCCGACCCAGGACGGGCCGACGATCAGGATGGGCGCTGTGCGGTCGCTGTCTTTCATGCCGGGCTCGGACTTGTCATGGCCAAGCCGTCCCGAAGCGTCAAGCGGATTGTACCGCCTCACATCACCGGCGGCTCGGGTTGCAGCGGCGGCACATAGTCCGGCTCCGATCCTGGCTGGTCCTCGATCGGCGGATCATTGACCGGATAGGGCGTGCGCCCGCCCTTGGGATTGGTGGGCGGAAGCTCCTGCGGCTCCTGCTGCGGCAGTTCGCGCGGTACGTTGCCCGGGATGTCCGGCGGCTGGCGGGTCGGCTCCGGCGACGGGATCGGATCGTGCATCGGCGGCATCGGCTGCCCGGGCGGTACGCCCTCGCCCGGCTGGCCGGGAAGCGGATAAGGCTGGGTCGGATCGGACATGAGCGTTCTCCCTGTTCTTCAGGGGAACGCGCCGCCCCCGGCAGGGTTCCGGTCAGCTGTCGGGAAGGGCATCGGCCGGTCGCCGCCCGAAGAGCAGCCGCTGATAGAGAAGCCCGATGCCGATCAGCACGAGGCCGAGGCCCATGAAGGAGAGGGCGCGCCAGACGCCTTCGAGATTGCTCATGTCGATCAGGAAGACCTTGAGCACCGCGATGAGGATGAGCGCCGCCGAGGCGATGCGGATCGCCTTGGCATCGGCGAAGAGACCGGCGAGCAGCAGTCCGAGGCCCATCGCGAGCCAGACGGCGGAATAGGTGTAGGACTCGGCCGCGCCGACGCCGCCCGCCGAGAGATCGGGGCCGGTGGCGAAGAGGAAGCGGATTTCCAGCGAGACGCCGCCAAAGGCGAGCGCGAGCGCGACGAGGCCCGTCGCGACACGGAGCCAGCGCCGCACGGCCGTCGCGCCGGCCGGCAGGGGCTGGAGGGCGAGAAGCCCCGCGAGGATCGCCGGCAGCCAGTAGGCGAGCACGATCTCGTTGAGCAGGGCCGAGCCCGCGACCGCGTCGCCCGTCACCAGCGGATTGAGCGCGACGCCGAGCGAGAGCACGGCATTGGCGAGGCCGAGCGCGCGGAAGATGATCGCCGCCGCGGCGAAGACCGGGCTCGAACGCTTGCGGCCGATCCGGGCCAGCCCGAGCGAGAAGGCGAAGGCAGCCGCCGTCAGGAGGCCCTGTTCGCCAAGGCGGGTCGACGGCGTGAGGAGGTCACCGCCGAAGGTCACGGCATGGATCTCGAACACGACCATCAGCGCGAACAGCGTGATCGCGATGCCCTCTGCGGCCAGCGCGGGCCGGTCGCCTGCGCGGCGGTGCAGCAGCATGGCGGCGCCGGCGAAGGCGAGCGTCGGGATGCCGTAGCCGGCGAGGATGGAGCCATAGACGGCGCCGCCGCTCCTCACGTCGAAGACATAGGGGTCCCAGACGATGCGGCCGAACACGGCCGCGGCCATGACGAGCACGGCATAGCGCAGCGCCGGGATCGGCCGGCGCGTCTCCACCCAGGCGGTTCCGAGGCTCGCCAGCGCCAGCGCGGTCGTCAGCATGCCGCCGTTAAGCGCCATGGTGAGGCCGAAGGCGACGCCGCCGACCGCGCCGGCGGCATACATGCCTGTCGCGATCGAGGCCGTCGGATCATCCGCTTCCCGCGCCACCGACCGGCTTGCGAGCGCGGCGTAAAGGCCGGCGAGCGCGAAGGCGATCGCGGCGAGGACGAGGTTCGAGGTGAAGCCGGAGATCCGGAGATAGGCGACGGCGAGCGCGAGCAGCGGGCCTGCCGCTGCGGCGCCGGCGAGCGCGGCCACGGCGAAGGCGACGGGCGCGGGCCGGCGGCGCGGATGCAGCAGCGCAACGCCGATCAGCGCCGCACCGCCGATCGCCGCCGTATTGGCGAAGAACGCGACGGCGTCGGGCAGCGGGAACCAGGCGGCGACGGCATCGGCGACATAGGTCGTCGGCGCGGCGGCGACCTGCGCGGCGGCCGGCCAGAAATAGGTGAGGCCGAGCAGCAGCAGCGCCGCGACGCCGGAGAGCAGAGCCGCCGCGTCATAGCGCCAGGCGGCGGCCAGCAGCAGCGCGCCGCCGATCAGTGCCGCGAAGACGCCGGTCGCCCCGAAATCATCCGCAATCGCGCCCGTCAGCAGCAGCGCCGCCGTGCCGGCGAGAACCAGCGTCGCCAGGAAATCCGGCCGCGCGGGGCTTTCATCTACATCATGGGCGTCGACGACGAGCGCGAGCAGCGCGAGGATCATGAAGGCGATGGCATAGGCCGCTTCGACGACCGGGTCGCCGCCGATGAAGAGCACGAAGAAGCCCCAGGCGAGCGCCGCCACGGACGCCGCCACCGCCAGCCAGCGCCAGCGCCGCAGCCGCGCGAGGCCGAAGGCGGCGGCGGTCACGATGGTGAGGTAGAGGGCGAGGATGGCGAAGTCGGGCTTCGTCGAGGTGACGAGCAGCGGCGCGGCATGCGCGCCGACGAGACCGAGGCCCGACAGCCAGGGGCCGTGCAGCGCCGCCGCCGCCATGGTGGCGAGACCGATCGCGGCGAGCAGCACGAAGGCGGCGGCGGGGCCGATCATCCCGTAGAGCGCATAGGCGCCATAGGCGGTCGCGAAGAGGCCCACCGTTCCGGCGGCGGTCAGGATGCCGGGAATGTTGGCGGCGGGAATGGCCGAGAAGGCGGTGACGCGCGGCGAGCGGCGCAACCATTCGCCGCCGGCGAGCAGGGCGAGCGAGAAGGCCGCGGCGAGGGCGATCCGGACCCCCGGTCCGATTAGTCCGGCGTCGATCGAGTAGCGGACGAGGAAGATGGCGCCGAGCGCCAGTGCGAGGCCGCCGACCCAGACCGCCCAGCGCGCGCCGAGACGCTGCTCGAGGCTCTCGCGCGGCTTCGCCGGCCGAGGCGGGGCAGGCGGCCCGGGCGGCGCGGAAGGCGTTTCGTCGACCGCCTCCGTCCATGTCTCCGGCGTTTCGTTCACCGCCGCTGCCGCGTCCATGGTCTCTGGCTGCGCGGCTTCGGCCGAAGGGGCCGTCGTCTCCTCCGGAGCGGCCGGTGCAGCGGCGATTATCTGCCCGCCGGCCGCCCGAAGCTCCATCGCGATCAGCCGCTTCTCGACCTCCGACAGGCGCCGGCGGGTGCCGATCAGCATGAAGAAGGACACCACCGTAATGACCGGCAGCGCGAGCAGCAGCAGGATTCCGAGGGCGATAAGTCCATCCATGGGGGATGGCATAGCACGCGCATCGCGGCGAGGTTGTGATGCGCGTCTATCCGTCCCCCCTTGTGGAGAACGGTCCCGGGGAGCGACCGTGATGCCGGGGAGAGAGGGACCTGCCGGCGCGACGAGTGTTGCTGCGCCGCGTTCTTCCCTGTATCCCGCTTCAAGGGCGGAGGCGGAAGAGGCAACGGCAAGGTTCGCGTGAGCAGCACGGTGACGCCCACAGCGGCAGACGGTGAGCGCCTCCGGCGCATCGCTCGCGCCATCGAGACGCTGGTCGACAGGCTCGCCGCTTCGCCGGCCGCCAGTCTGGCCGCGATCGCCATCGTCGCCTTCCTCGCTTTCCTGCCCGGCTTCACGACGCTGCCGCCGATCGATCGCGACGAGCCGCGCTTCGCGCAGGCGACGCACCAGATGGTCGAGAGCGGCAACTATCTCGACATCCGCTTCCAGGACGAGGCCCGATACAAGAAGCCGATCGGCATCTACTGGCTGCAATCGGCTGCGGTGTTCCTGACCGGCAGCGGGCCCGACGCGCCGATCTACATCTATCGCCTGCCGTCGATCATCGGCGGCATCGCGGCGGCCATGCTGACCTGGTGGGTGACCATCGCCTTCGGACGACCGCGCGCGGCGCTGCTCGCCGGCATGCTGGTCGCGACGACCATCCTGCTCGGCGTCGAGGCGCGGCTCGCCAAGACCGACATGATGCTGCTGGTGACGATCACTGCGGCGCATGGCGCGCTCGCCCGGGCCTTCCTGTCGCCGGTCCACGACCGTTCGCTGCGGCTCGCGGCGATCTTCTGGACCGCTCTGGGAGCGTCGATCCTGCTCAAGGGCCCGGTCGGGATGGGCGCCATCGTCTGCCCGGTCGTCGTCCTGTCGATCGCCAAGGGGTCGTTCGCCTGGCTGAAGCGGCTCGCGCCGCTGCCCGGCCTCGTCTGGATGGTGATCGTGGTCGCGCCCTGGTTCATCGCCATCGGGCTGGCGAGCGGCGGCGCCTTCTACCAGGAGGCGCTAGGCAAGGACCTCTTCCAGAAGGTCGTGAGCGTCCAGGAATCGCATGGCGCGCCGCCCGGCGCCTATGCGCTGATCTTCGTCTTCACCTTCTGGCCGCTCGCCGCCTATTTCCTGGCGGGGCTTGGTTCGATCCTCGACCGGCTGCGGCAGCCGGCGCTTCTCTATGCAGCGGCCTCGGTCATCCCCTACTGGCTGGCCGTCGAGGCGGTGCCCACCAAGCTGCCGCATTACGTGCTGCCGCTCTTTCCCCTGATGGCGATGGTGACGGCGGATGCGATCGACCGCGGCGTGATCCACCGCGAGAGCCGCCACTGGTTCATGCGTTTCCTTGCGCTGGCGCCAGTCCTGATGCCGCTCGCGCTCGCCATCGTCGGCGTCGCGATCGCGCTGCTGCTCGGGGATCCGGTTTCGGTGGCCGGCGTCCTCATCCT
Organism: Kaistia geumhonensis; assembly: GCF_030815145.1. Lineage (NCBI taxonomy): Bacteria > Pseudomonadati > Pseudomonadota > Alphaproteobacteria > Hyphomicrobiales > Kaistiaceae > Kaistia > Kaistia geumhonensis. The sequence goes on from NZ_JAUSWJ010000001.1 coordinate 93,227, forward strand.
TGTCGTCGCGGCGGGCGTCGGCCTCGTCTCGGCCGGCCTCTTCCGCGTCTCGACGGTTGCGAGTGCCTTCGTCGCCGGTCTCGCGGCGGTCGTGGCCTATTGGGGCGCCTTCGGTCAGGTCCTTCCAGGCCTGCAGCAGACGCGTCTCAGCGAGCGGCTCGTCGCCGCCGGCGACGCCGCGGCTTCCTGTGCGAGGCCCGCCTTCGCGAGTGCCGGTTTCGAGGAGCCGAGCCTCGTCTTCCTCGGGGGAACGTCGATCGCGCTCGTCGACGGCGAGCGCGCCGCCAGCTTCCTCGCCGAGGGCGGCTGCCGCGTGGCCTTCGTCGAGAAGCGCCAGTTGCCGATGTTCAATTCGCGCGCCGACGATCTCGGCCTTGCGCCAAAGGAGAGGGCGGTGGTCGGCGGCTACAACATCAATGGCGGGCGGTTCCTCGAAATGCACGTCTTCACGGCTTCGGGAGCTGCGAAGTGACGGGGCCGGAGCCGACCAGGTCCAGGGAGCCGACCGGGGCCAGGGCGCTCGGCAATCGCTTCTCCGCCAATGTCGCGGCGATTCGCGCGCGGGCGCTCCGCGTCGGCGCGCGTCAGCGGCCTGCGCCGCGCCTTTCGGCGGCGGAGTGGATCGCGATCTGGATTTCCTGTTTCCTGATCGTCCTTGCGGTCGGCTTCGCCTTCGACGCGCTCTCGGTCGCCCGCGCGCGGGCCGTGCCGCCCTTCATCCACGGCATCTTCGAGATCATCTCGGACGCGGGCAAGTCGCAGTGGGAACTGTGGCCGGCCGGGCTGTTCTTCCTGTTCCTCCTCTTCGGCAACTGGGGGCGCGTGCCGCGTTTCGTTCGGGCCTTCTGGGCGGAGGTCGGGGCGATCGCCGCCTTCGTCTTCGCCTCGATCGGCGGCGTCGGGCTCCTCGTCAACATCGTCAAGCAGCCGATCGGCCGGGGCCGGCCGCCGACCTTCGACGAATTCGGAGCGCTGACCTTGCAGCCGCTGCGCTTCGACTGGGCGTTCCAGAGCTTCCCCTCCGGCCATTCGGTCACCGGCGGGGCGCTGATCGCGCTCGGCCTGCTGGTCTTCACGCGCTGGCGGATCGCACTGCTGCTGTTCGGCCTCCTGATCGGCGCAAGCCGCGTCGTGGTCGGCGCGCATTATCCCTCCGACGTCACCGCCGGCCTGCTGCTGGGCTTCGGCTTCACGATGTGGCTGGCTGCGGTCTTTGCGCGCGCCGGTTGGGCCTTCCGCCGTGGCCGCTCGGGCACTATAACGGCGCGCCTCGGAACGATCCGCGGCGCATGGCGAAGCCCCGCGCGGACCGTGACGGCATTGGCCGGCCTCGTCGACGCGATGGCCGGCCGGCCGCGCTATATCCCGGCGCTGGCTTCGCTTGGAGACGGCGCCGATGCAAGACTTACTCACCGGACAGAGCCGAGCGATGGCGCCTGACGCGGGCCCGCCATCGGTATCGGTCGTCATTCCGGGCAAGAACGAATCCGAGAACCTGCCCGAGCTGATCGAGGAAATCCGCGTTGCGCTCGGCGCCCGCGCCTTCGAGGTCATCGTCGTCGACGACGGATCGGACGACGGCACCGACCGCGCCATCCTCGCCCTGATGCGGGAGCGTCCCTGGCTGCGGCTCGTCCGTCATGCGCAATCCTGCGGCCAGAGCGCCGCTGTGCGCACCGGTCTTCTCGCCGCGCGGGCGCCGATCGTCGTCACGATCGACGGCGACGGGCAGAACGACCCGGCCTTCATGCCGGCACTGATCGACGCGCTGGTGGCAGGCGGGCCGATGATGGGCATCGCCGCGGGCCAGCGGCTGAAGCGGACCGATTCCGGCGCGAAGCGCATCGCCTCGCGCGTCGCCAACAAGGTGCGCGGCGCGATCCTCCAGGACGGCACGCGCGATTCCGGCTGCGGGCTGAAGGCCCTGCGCCGCGAGATGTTCCTGCTCTTTCCCTATTTCGACGGATGGCACCGCTATCTGCCGGCGCTCGCCATCCGCGAGGGCTACCGCGTCACGCATATCGATGTGGTCGACCGCAACCGCCGGCACGGCCAGTCGAAATACGGCATTCTCGACCGCGGCCTTCAGGGCGCGCTCGACCTCATCGGCGTCTGGTGGCTGAAGCGGCGGCGCAAGCGGATCCCCAGCCCCACGGAGATTTCCATCGATGGCTGACATCTTCAACACGCTCGGCGGCTGGCTGCATGCCGTGTTCGTGCAGCAGCTCGACGCCTGGGTGATGCTCGGCTTCGCGGCGCAGGTGCTCTTCACCATGCGCTTCGTCGTGCAGTGGGTGGCGAGCGAGAAGGCCCGGCGCAGCGTCGTGCCCGCCTCGTTCTGGACCTTCTCGATCCTCGGCGGCGCGCTGCTGCTCGTCTATGCGATCTATCGCAAGGATCCGGTGTTCATCGCCGGACAGGCCGGCGGCCTGTTCATCTATCTGCGCAATGTCTGGTTCATCCGCCGCGAGCGGCGCGAGGCGGCCTGATCAGGCGAGATTGTCGACCCGCGCGAAGGCGGCGTCGAGATCGGCGATCAGGTCTTCCGTGTCCTCGAGCCCGACATGCAGGCGGATGAGCGGCCCGGCGGCGTCCCAACGCGTCGCGGTGCGGTTCAGCCGTGCCGGGATCGCGAGGCTCTCGAAGCCGCCCCAGGAATAGCCGAGCGAGAAGATCGACAGCGCCTCCAGGAAGGCGTTCGTCTTCTCGCGGCTCCAGCCGTCCAGCACCACGCCGAAGAGGCCCGAGGCGCCGTCCATGTCGCGCTCGAACAGCGCATGGCCGGGGTGATCGGGGAGGGCGGGGTGGAGCACGGCGGCCACTTCCGGCCGGCCGGCGAGGTGGCGGGCGACGGCAAGGCCGGAGCGCATGTGGTGTTCGAGACGAACGCCGAGCGTCCGCAGGCCCCGGAGCGCGAGGAAGATATCGTCCGGCCCGACGCAGAGGCCGAGGGTGACATAGGCCTCGCGGATTCTGGCGAAGGCCGAGGGCGCGGCGGCGACGGTGCCGATCATGACGTCCGAGTGTCCGCCGATATATTTCGTCCCGGCCATCAGCGACACATCGGCGCCGAGCGCCAGCGGGCGGCAGAAATAGGGCGTCGCCCAGGTGTTGTCGGCCACGACGAGTGCGCCGCGGGCATGAGCCACGCTCGCGATTGCCGGAATGTCGGTCATCTCGAAGGTGAGCGAGCCTGGGCTTTCCAGATAGACCACGCGCGTCGTCTCGCGCATCAGGCTCTCGATGCCCGCGCCGATCGTCGGATCGAAGAAGGTAGTCTCGACGCCCATGCGGGCGAGAAGCGTCGTGGCGAGCGTGCGGGCCGGATCATAGACATTGTCGGCCATCAGGAGATGGTCGCCGCTCGACAGCAGCGCCAGCAGCGCCGCCGAGATCGCGCCCAGGCCGGAGGGGCAGATCACCGTGCTCTCCGCGCCCTCGAGCTCCGTGATGGCGGATTCGAGCGCTTCCGTCGTCGGCGTGCCGATGCGGCCATAGACATAGGGCTGCCCGCCCGGACGCATGCTGTCGACGTCGCCGAACAGCACCGTCGAGGCGTGAACGACGGGCGGATTGACGAAGGGGCCGGTGAGCGCCGGATCCCGGCCGCCCTGCGCGATCTTCGTCAGGAGCCGGCGGTTTTCCTGCCTGCGGCCCGATGCCACCATGTTTGTTCTCCGGAGCGCTCATCGACTGGCGCGGATTTCATCGTGCCGCTCGAATGTGCGCAAACCGGGCACGAAGCGGCGTTCCGCACTTGACCCGCTTGCCATAATCGCCTGTGATACCGGGGTCAAACGTCGTCCGGGGCACGAAGGCTCCCCGCGCTGGTTGTGCTGCGATGCGCCTGCCAGTGCGGCGGCGGGAATGGAGAGGTTCGCTCGGCGGATCGCTTCCCCGAGAATGAGACGGCGACCCGCGCTTCGGCGTCGAGGGTCAAAAGACCCGACAAGAACAGAGGGCTGCAGACAATGAAGAAACTCATCGCATCCATCGTCGCTGGTGCCGCCATGGTGGCCGGCGCCTCCGCCGCTGGTGCCGGCACGCTGGAAGACGTCAAGGCGCGTGGCGTCCTGCAGTGCGGCGTCAACCCGAGCCTGATCGGCTTCGGCGCCCCGGACGAAAAGGGCGAGTGGAGCGGTCTCGACGTCGATTTCTGCCGCGCCGTCGCCTCGGCCATCTTCAACGATCCGACCAAGGTCAAGTTCGTGCCGCTCAACGCCAAGGAGCGCTTCACGGCGCTTCAGTCTGGCGAGATCGATCTGCTGTCGCGCAACACGACCTGGACCATGTCGCGCGATTCCTCGCTCGGCCTGATGTTTGCCGGCGTGACCTATTATGACGGCCAGGGCTTCATGGTCAGGAAGTCGCTCGGCGTTTCCTCGGCGCTCGAACTGTCGGGCGCCAAGGTCTGCACGCAGACTGGCACGACGACCGAGCTCAACCTCGCCGACTATTTCCGCTCGCACAACATGCCCTACGAGGTCGTGGCGTTCGAGAAGAACGAGGAAGTGCTTCAGGCCTACGAGGCCGGCCGCTGCGACGCCTACACGACCGACGCCTCCGGCCTTTATGCGGAGCGCCTCAAGCTGCAGAGCCCCGACGAGCACATGATCCTGCCGGAGATCATCTCCAAGGAGCCGCTCGGACCGGCGGTTCGCCAGGGCGACGACAAGTGGTTCACGGTTGTGAAGTGGACGCTGTTCGCGCTGCTCAACGCCGAGGAACTCGGTCTCACCAAGGCCAACATCGACGAGAAGAAGACCTCCGACAATCCGGAGATCAAGCGCTTCGTCGGCGTCGAGGGCGACTTCGGCAGCGCGATCGGCCTTACCAACGACTGGGCCTACAATGTCATCAAGGATGTCGGCAACTACGGCGAACTGTTCGACGCCAATGTCGGTCCCTCGACCAAGCTCGGCATCGCGCGCGGTCTGAACAATCTCTGGTCGAAGGGCGGCATCCAGTACGCGCCGCCGATCCGCTGACGCCTATCGTATGAAGGCCGCGGGCGGCGACGCCCGCGGCCGACATCCGGCGCCGATACCGGGCAGCAAGACCCGGCCGCGCGGATGGGGCGCAATCGCCAGAGCGGCCGGGTTCCGGCCCGAGAGGGGATATGGCATCAGGCGGACAGGATGCGGGCCGGAAGGCCGGACGAGCGGCCGGCTTCATCAACAATCCCGAGGTCAGGGGCGTTCTCTTCCAGATCGCCTTTCTCGTGGTGCTCGGCTGGCTTGCCTACGACATCATCGAGAACACGGCGCGCAATCTCCAGAAGGCCAACATCGCCTCGGGCTTCGGCTTCCTGGACCGCACGGCCGGCTTCGGCATCGTCCAGGCGCTGATCGACTACAACGAGGCGCGGTCCTATGGGCGGGCGCTGCTTGTCGGCCTGCTCAATACGCTGCTCGTCGCTGGCCTCGGAATCCTGCTCGCCACCGCGCTCGGCTTCCTCGTCGGCGTCGCCCGTCTCTCGTCCAACTGGCTGGTCGCCCGCATCGCGACCGCCTATGTCGAGATCATCCGCAACATCCCGCTGCTGCTGCAACTCTTCTTCTGGTATTTCGCCGTGCTCCGCTCGGTGCCGGGCATGCGCGAGAAATGGTCCTTTCTCGGCGTCTTCCACATCAATATCGGCGGCCTGCACATTCCCCGGCCCGTCTTCGCCGACGGCGCGGCGCTGGTCGGCGCGGCGCTGCTCATCGGCATTCTGGCCGCGCTGATCGTCGTGCGCTGGGGGCGGAAGCGCCTCGACGCGACGGGCCAGGCGCCGCCGTCCGGCTGGATCAGCCTCGCGCTCGTCGTCGGCCTGCCGCTCGTCGTGTTCTTCCTCGCCGGACGGCCGATTTCCTTCGACGTTCCGGTCTTCAACGAACAGGGACCGCTGCTGCGGCGGGGCTTCCAGGCCGGCTCGGGCCTCACGGTCATCCCCGAATTCTTCGGGCTGCTGATTGCGCTGTCGATCTACACCGCGGCCTATATCGCGGAAGTCGTCCGCGCCGGCATCCGCGCGGTCAACGAAGGCCAGACGGAGGCGGCGCATTCGCTCGGCCTGCGCCAGGGCCAGACGCTGCGCTACGTGATCGTGCCGCAGGCGATGCGCGTGATCATCCCGCCGCTCACCAACCAGTATCTGAACCTGACCAAGAACTCGTCGCTGGCCGTCGCGGTCGCCTATCCCGATCTCGTCTCGGTCGGCGGCACGGTGCTCAACCAGACCGGCCAGGCCGTCGAGATGGTCAGCATCTGGATGATCTTCTATCTCGGCCTCAGCCTCCTGACCTCCTATGTCATGAACGTCTGGAACCGGCGCGTCGCGCTGGTGGAGCGGTGAGTCGATGAGCGACACCGCCGCCCCCGCCAGCTACGTGCGCGAACAGATCATCGCCGAGCGACCGGCGCCGCCGAGCACGGTCGGCGCCGTCGGCTGGGCGCGGACCAACCTCTTTTCCAGCCCCTTCAACACCGTCCTGACGATCCTCGCCGCGGCGTTCATCGTCTGGTGCCTGGTGCCGGTGATCCGCTTCACGATCGTCGACGCGGTCTGGACCGGCGACGACCGCGCCGCCTGCGCGCAGGCGACCGGAGCGTGCTGGGCCTATGTGAAGGCCTATCTGCCGCAGTTCATCTACGGCCGCTATCCGATCCCGGAGCGCTGGCGCGTCGACATCGTCTTCCTGCTGCTCGTCCTGATGCTGGTGCCGATGCTGATCCCGCGCGTGCCGTGGAAGCGTCTCAACGCCATCCTGCTCCTGACGGCCTATCCGCTCGCGGCCTTCGTGCTGTTGACGGGCGGCGGCCTCGGCTATCGCGGCAGTTTCCTGCCCGCCGAGATCGTGGCGCCGGGACCGCTCCGCTTTGCCATCGAATTCGCGCTGGTCGCCGGGGCGGTGCTGCTGGCCATGGGTTTCGTCAGCTGGCTGACGGGCAGCCCGGCGGCACAGTCGGGATCCGGCATCGCCGTCGTCATCGGCGGGCTCGCCGTCGTCTTCCTCGTCACCGGCTTCGATTTCGGGCTCGTTCCGGTCGAGACGTCGAACTGGGGCGGCTTGCTGGTCACGCTCGTCGTCGCCGTCACCGGCATGGTGGCGTCGCTGCCGCTCGCCGTGGGGCTGGCGCTCGGACGGCGCTCCAGCATGCCGGTCGTGCGGACGGCGTCGATCGCCTTCATCGAGTTCTGGCGCGGCGTGCCGCTGATCACCGTGCTCTTCATGGCCTCGGTGATGCTGCCGCTCTTCCTTCCCGACGGCGTCACCTTCGACAAGCTGCTGCGCGCGCTGGTCGGCGTGGCGCTGTTCGAGGCGGCCTATCTGGCGGAGGTGATCCGCGGCGGCCTGCAGGCGATCCCGCGCGGGCAATACGAAGGCGCGATGGCGCTCGGCCTCGGTTTCTGGCAGCGGATGCGCCTCGTGATCCTGCCGCAGGCCCTGAGGCTGGTCATTCCCGGCATCGTCGGATCGTTCATCTCGCTCTTCAAGGACACGACGCTGGTGGCGATCATCGGCCTCTTCGATCTGCTCGGGCAGATCCAGGCCTCCGCCAACGACGCCAAATGGGCATCGCCCGTCACCGGCATCACCGGCTATATCTTTGCGGCCATGGTGTTCTGGGCATTCTGCTTCGCGATGTCCCGCTATGCCGCGTTCACCGAAAGGCGGCTCGACAGAGGCCGCCGCCGATAAGGCTGTCACAAGGGGATTCCATGTCCGAGACCCTCTCGTCCGAAATCGAGGCCAAGCCGCCGCGGCTCACCGTCTCGGCCACCGACACCGCCGTCGAGATGGTCGACGTCAACAAGTGGTTCGGCGAATTCCACGTGCTGCGCGACATCAACCTCAAGGTGATGCGCGGCGAGCGCATCGTCGTGGCCGGGCCTTCGGGCTCGGGCAAGTCGACGATGATCCGCTGCATCAACCGCCTGGAGGAACACCAGAAGGGCAAGATCGTCGTCGACGGCATCGAGCTCACCAACGATCTGAAGCGCATCGACGAGGTGCGGCGCGAGGTCGGCATGGTGTTCCAGCACTTCAACCTGTTTCCGCATCTGACGATCCTCGAGAACTGCACGCTGGCGCTCATCCATGTCCGCAAGATGCCGAAGGCCGAGGCGGAAGAGGTGGCGATGCACTATCTGCGGCGGGTGAAGATCCCCGAGCAGGCGGCGAAATATCCGGGCCAGCTCTCGGGCGGCCAGCAGCAGCGCGTCGCCATCGCGCGTTCGCTCTGCATGAATCCGCGCGTCATGCTGTTCGACGAGCCGACCTCGGCGCTCGATCCCGAGATGATCAAGGAAGTGCTCGACGTGATGGTCGGCCTCGCCATGGAGGGCATGACCATGATCTGCGTGACGCACGAAATGGGCTTCGCGCGTCAGGTCGCCAACCGCGTCATCTTCATGGATGGCGGACAGATCATCGAGCAGGCCGACCCGGAGACCTTCTTCACCAATCCGCAGCACGAGCGGACCAAGCTGTTCCTCAGCCAGATCCTGCATCACTGAGGAAAGCGCTCCTCAGAACGATCCGAACAGCGAGCCGAGCAGGATCACGGCGATCAGCGCCAGGATCGCGCCGACGATCGCCACCATGACGATGTCGCGGTAGCTGTCCTTCGGCGTCACGCCGCAGACGGCGAGCAGCGTCACCACTGCGCCGCTATGCGGCAGGCTGTCGAGCGTGCCCGCGCTCATGACGGCGACGCGGTGCAGCAGCGACGGATCGATGCCGAGTTCGGCCGCGAGCTTGAGATAGGTGCCGCCCAGCGCGTCGAGCGCGATGGTGAGGCCGCCGGACGCCGAGCCGGTGAGCGCGGCGAGGATGTTGGTCGCCACCGCCATCGAGACGAGCGGGCCGCCGCCGATCGACAGCACCCAGTCGCGCACCAGCGCGAAGGCGGGGAGGGCGGCGACCACCGCGCCGAAGCCGACAAGGCTCGCGACGCCCATGATGGGCAGCACCGAGGCATTGGCGCCGGCATCCATGGTCTCGCGCAGCTTCGGCAGGCGGCGCCTGTTGAGAGCCACCGTCGCGACGATCGCCACGAACAGCGCCACCGCGACCGACCAGACGCCGCTCACAGCCGCCAGCGAAATGCCGCCCCAGCGCGGCTCGGCGAGGAAGGCGAAATCGAGCCGCGGCAGGACGACGAAGGACATCAGCAGATTGACGAGAATGACGAGCACGAGCGGCAGCGCGGCGATGGCGATCGGCGGGTGGTCCGCGCTCTGATGGCCATGGGCGATCTCGGCCGGATCGAATTCGCGCGCCGTCGTCGCCCTCTCGCGCAGGACCGGATCGGCGAGGTCTGGGGCGGCGGCGCCGACGACACCGCCGAAACCCTCTCCCGCGCGCCGTGCCTTGCCCTCCTGCATCGCGAGCCACCAGAGGCCGAAACCGAGCATGATCGCCGAGGCGATGATGCCGAGGCCGGGCGCTGCGAAGGGCGTCGTGCCGAAGAACGGCATCGGGATCGCGTTCTGGATCGCCGGTGTGCCGGGCAGGGCCATCATGGTGAAGGTGAAGGTGCCCAGCGCGATCGCGGGAGCCATCAGCCGGCGCGGTATGTCCGCCGACCGGAACAGCGCCTCGGCCATCGGCGCGATCACGAACAGAGCGACGAAGAGGCTGACGCCGCCATAGGTGACGATGGCGCCGGCGAGGACGACGGCCAGAACCGCGCGTCCCGTGCCGAGCTTCTCGGTCATGAATTCGGCGATGGTGGCGACGGCGCCGCTGTCCTCCATGAGCTTGCCGAACAACGCGCCGAGCAGGAAGAGCGGGAAGAACTGGCCGATGAACAGTGCGGCGCTTCCCATGAAGGTCTGCGTCCAGTGCGCCAGCAGGGGCTCGCCCGAGAAGAGCGCCGCGATGAGCGCCGCGGCGGGGGCCAGCAGCAGGACGCTCCAGCCGCGATAGGCGAGGAAGACCAGCAGGCCGAGCCCGCAGAGAATGCCGACCAGCCCCAGCGCGAGGCCCATCACACGCCCTCCAGCAGGCGATCGAGATCGAGCGTCGAGCGCTTGCCGATCTCGTCGCCGTTGATCGCGAGGAAGTCGGATGCGGACTTGGAGCCCTCCTCGCGCAGCATGGAGAGGAACGGCCATTCGGCGTTCAGCTTGGAGGAATAGCCGAGCGTCGACATGATCTCGTTGCGCACCATGTGGATACGCATCCTCGCCCATTGCGCGCCTTCGCTGTGGCCGGGATCGGCGACCTGCCGCAGCATGGCGATCATGCGCAGCTCCTTCAGCAGCACCGCGTTGAACGAGACCTCGTTCAGGCGGTTCATGATGTCGCGCGCGGTTTCGGGCGTTCCGCGCCGCTCGACCGGATTGATCGGTATGAGGATCGTGTCGTTCGACTGGCACTCGCGCACCAGCGGCGTGATGGTCGGGTTGCCGGAATAGCCGCCGTCCCAGTAGCTCTCGCCGTCGATTTCCACCGCCTGGAACAGGGTCGGCAGGCAGGCCGAGGCGAGCAGGACGTCGGGCGTGATCTCGGCATTGCGGAAGACGCGGCCGCGCCCGGTGCGCACATTGGTGGCGGTGATGAAGACGCGGATGGGCGAGACCTTCAGCGCCTCGAAATCGATCGCCTCCTCCAGCAGGCCGCGCAGCGGATTGCGGCCCGTGGGATTGAAGTCATAGGGCGAGAACAGACGGGACATCATGTCCATCGTCACGAACAGCGGCGAGTGATCGAGGGTCCAGCGGCCGAGGAGCACGTCGAGCGGGCCGCGCTGGAACGGGCTGAACTGCGCCGCATCGGCGACGCTGCGCCAATAGGCATCGAGAGCCGCGCGGGCGCCGGCGACGCCGCCCTTCGCGAAGCCGGCCGCCATCACGGCCGCGTTCATGGCCCCGGCCGATGTTCCCGAAACGCCGTCGATCGTGAAGCGCTCGTCCTGCAGCAGGCGATCCAGCACGCCCCAGGTGAAGGCGCCATGCGAGCCGCCGCCCTGGAGAGCGAGATCGATGAGGATGGGTCCCTCGGCCGGCGCGCTGCCGGCGTCGCGGCCTTCCGGCGCTGCACTGTCCGCCTTCTCGGCGTCCGCGGGTTTCGTCCGGGGTCGCGTGTTCCTGGCCATGCCGGCTCCCATCCGCTCCGATTGTGCAAAACTACACGATGCCTCGCCTGTCCGCATGACACGCGCTATGCCGGACGCGATTCCGGCGTGCTCTTCGGCCTTTTTTGCGACTTTGTCGCAGCGGGTGTAGTGTCGCCGGAGGTCGCGGGCATCGGGGGTTCGCACCATGGGCATGGCCGTTCCCTTAGGGGAAGTTTCGTCGACGCTGCCATCTGGCAAGGTCGAGCCGATTCGGATCGTCACGAAGGAACTCGCGCTCGCCGAGCAGTTCGAGGCGTGGCGGGACTTCATGTCGGCTGCGATCGACATCGAACTCCCCACCGACACCGACGATGGCTTCGACGCGGAGCAGGAGGTCTGGAACCTCGGCAGCATGGCGCTGGCGCGGGCCCGCATGCCTGGCGGCGAGCGGGTCTGGCATCATCTCGATCGCCATCCGCTCGATCACTGGTGTCTCGTACTGGTGATCCCGGACCGGGCGCGGTCCGCAGAGCCCGAGCTCTTCCTCCGCTCGCTCGCCCGTCCCTTCGAGGGGTATGGCAACGGCGCCGAGACCGTCGTCAGTCTCTATGTGCCGCGCGATCTCTTCCGCAGTGGCGCCGCGACGCTCGACCGGCTCGACAACATGATTCCGTCCGGTCCGCTCTCCGCGCTCCTCGCGGACTACGTTCTCAGCCTGTCGCGCCGGTTGCCGGAATTGCCGCCGGAGGCATTTCCGGCGGTGATCGAAGCGACGCGCGAAATGATCGGCGCCTGCCTGCTGCCGAGTGCCGACCGCCTTGAGGCGGCCAACGACGTTCTGGCAGCCTCACTGGTCGATCGCGCCCGGCGCATCGTCAACCAGCATCTCGGCGCCTTCGCGTTCGGTCCGGTGCAGCTCGGCCGCATGCTGGGCGTGTCGCGCTCCCGGCTGTATCGCCTGTTCGAGCCGCTCGGCGGCGTCACGGCCTATATCCGCCGCCAGCGGCTGCTCGCCGCGCATCGTGCGCTTCTCGATCCGCTGGAGACGAGCGCCATCGTGGCGATCGCCGAGCGGGTCGGCTTCCCGGACGCCTCCGCCTTCAGCCGTGCCTTCCGCGCCGAGTTCGGCTACAGCCCGAGCCAGGCCCGCGCCGCGCTTGCGCGGAGGACGGCGGCGCCGAGCATGCGCCGGCCCGGCATGGGTCCCGGCGGGTCTTCGCTCGGCGACATCCTGAACCGCATCGGCGCCTGATCGCGCGAGACGTCAGAGCATCGCGCCGGCCAGCGCGATGGCGAGCAGCAGCAGCACCGCGCCCGCCACCGTCCAGTCGGTGAGGAAGCCCTCGATCGCCGCGACACCGTTCGAGAGCCTGCCAAGCCAGGGCTCCCCCTGCCGGATGATCGCGAGGATGTCGCCGGGCGGCAGGCTCGGCCGGTTCCGCCAGAGGCGCAGCAGCGCGAAGAGCGCGGCGCCAGCCATGACCGGCCATGCGAGTTCGAGGAGCGATGACGGCGCGAGGGCTTCGGCGATGCTGCCGCCGACCATGGGGAACAGCAGCCAGGGCAGGACGAGCGAGGCCAGCGCCGTACCCCACCAGGCGGCGCGGATCGCGACCGGCGCAATGGCTGAGGCGTCGCGGGACCGGGCCACGCTCGCGAGCGTCAGGAAATGCAGCATCAGCACGGTGCTCGCGACCGCCGAGACACTGCCGAGCGTCTTGGGCCAGCCGCTGCCGAGAGCGTCCTTGATGGCGAGTTTGGCGAGCGCGCCGCCCGTCAGCGGCAGGCCGGCGATGCCGAGCGCCACGATCGCCGCCGGCCAGAAGAGAGCCGCCCGGCCACGGCCACCGTTCATGGACAGTGCGGCGAGCGCGAGGAAGAGGCCGCCCTTGGCGAAGACGTGGTGCAGGCCATAGAAGGCGATCTCGGTCGGGGCTACGGCGCGACCGGCGGCGAGCGAGAGCCCGGCCACCGCGGCGATGACTCCCATCTGGCTGATGCTGGAATAAGCGAGGACGTGCTTGGGGTGGCGCTGCGTCAGGCCGACCGCGACGCCGAAGAAGGCCGAGAAGAAGCCGGCGACCGCGAGCGCCATGCCGAGCGTCTCGAGCGGTGTCCCGAAGGGCAGGAAGCGCACGAGGCCGATCACTCCGGCCTTCACCGCCGCGCCGGAGAGGACGGCGGCGGCGGGGTAGGGCGCGGCGCCATAGCTCGGCGGCATCCACAGGTGCAGCGGCACCAGGCCGAGCTTCGCGGCAAGGCCGAGAAGGACGAGGACGAGGGCGGGCGTCACGAGTGGCGCGGATGGCAGCGCCGCGACGATCGCCGCGATCCGCGTTTCCCCGCCGGCGCCGAGCGCCAGCAGCACGAAGCCGGAGAGCAGGAACGCCTCGCCCGTGACGGCCAGGGCGAAATAGACGCGGCCGGCCTTCAGCGCCGCGGGCGTCCCGTCGCGCGTCACGAGGCCGTAGCCGGCGAGGCTCACCAGCGAGAAGGCGAGATAGAAGGTGACGAGATCGGCGGCGATGAAGACCGTCATGCTGCCGGCGAGCGTCGCCAGCCACCAGGCCTGATAGGGCAGGCTGCGCAGCCGCTCGCCCCACCAGGCCGGCGCTGCGATGCCGGCGGCGCACCAGATGAGCGCGGCGGAACCGAGCAGCAGCGCGCCGGGCTCGTCGAGCGCGAGCCCAAGCGCAAGCGGCGCGGGGAGGGCGACGGCGCCTCCGGTCGCGAGGAGCGCCGCCGCGAGCCCCGGCAGCGGCGCCAGCCAGAGCAGGCCGGCGAGCCTCGGCCGGAAGCCGGGTGCAGCAAGCGTCAGAGCGAGAAGTGCCAGCGGAAAGAGGCTGGCGAGCGCGAGCAGGAGCGGGGCAAGCGGCGAGAGGGCGGCGTCCGGCGTCATGGCGCCCCCGCGGCGATGCGGCCGACGGCGAGAAGCGGCCAGGGCGCGAGCGGCAGGAAGCCGATGAGGATGGCGGCGAGCGCGAGCGCCAGCGCCGCCGCTTCGCGCGTGACGACGACCGGCTTCTTGCGCGCGGCCGGCTCTTCGGGCGGCGTGAAGGCCGGCACGAGGATGCGGAAGACATAGCCGGCCGCGAGCAGGCCGCCGGCGGCGATCACCAGCACCCACCACCACGCCCCCTCGCCGAAGGCCGCCGTCAGCATCAGCCACTTGGCGGAGAAGCCGCCGGACGGCGGCAGCCCCATCAGCGAGATCGAGGCGAGCGTCATGGTGAGCACGGTGAGCGGCGCGATGCGGCCGAGACCGCGGAATTCGGCGATCCTGTCATGGCCGATGGCCTCGTAGACGAGGCCGGCCGCCATGAACATCGCCGCCTTGGCGAAGGCGTGGGCCATCAGTTGCAGCGCGCCCGCCGTCCAGGCGGTGCTCTCGAACGGCGCGGCGCCGCTGCCGAGGCCGAGCGGGAAGACGAGGAACAGATAGCCGAGCTGCGCGACGGTCGAATAGGCGACGAGCAGCTTCAGCCGCGCCTGGCGCAGCGCCATGGCCGATCCGACGACGACGGCTGCGGCGCCGAACACGCCGAGCAGCGTCGATCCCGCCACCGCCCGCTCCGGCGGCAGGAGGTCGAACCAGAGCCTCAGCGCGATGAAGAACGAGCCTTTCACCACCAGAGCCGACAGGACGGCGCTCGCCGCCGGCGGCGCGCCGGCATGGGCGGGCGGCAGCCAGAGATGCAGCGGGAAGAGCGCGGTCTTCGCCGCGAGCCCCGCGGTCATGAGGCCGACCGCGACGAGCAGCGCGCCGTCCGGCCCGCGCAGCGCGGCGAGGCCGCCGAGATCGAGCGTGCCATAGGCGCCGTAGATGATCGCGACGCCGAGCAGGTAGAGAACCGACCCCGCGAGCGCGAACACGAGATAGCGCAGCGCCGCCTTCAGCGTCTCGCGGCTGCCGTCGAGGCTGACCAGCGGCACGGCCGCGAAGGTCAGCAGTTCGAGCGCCACATAGAGATTGAAGAGGTCCTCGCCGAGAAAGATCAGGTTCAGCGCGGCGGTGATGGCGAGCAGCATGGTCCAGAAGACCATCGGCCGCCGCTCGCCGGGCGCGCCGAACTGCCCGCGGGCATAGACCGCGACCGGCACCAGCACGATGGCGGCCATGGCCATGAAGACGGCGGCGATGCCGTCGGCGCGGAGCGCGAGGCCGAGCGGCGGCTGCCAGCCGCCGATGAGATAGACGAGCGGAGCGGCGCCCGCCGCCACCTTCTCGAGGACCGCGAGAGCGACGCCGAGATTGGCGAGGAGGGCGGCCAGCGCCACGGTCTCGACGTCGCGCGGGCGGACCAGCCAGAGCAGCAGGATGCCGATCACCGGCACGGTGATCGCGGCGACGAGCAGTCCGCCGCCCGGGGTCGTCGCGAGCATCGCGGCGTTCACGAGCCGCCTCCGGACGCGTCGTCGCCGTCCTCCTCGCCGAGCCGCTCGATCAGCGTGATTGCGAGCGCGGTGGCGCAGAAGGCGACGACGATGCCGGTGATCACCAGCGCCTGCGGCACCGGATCGCCGCTGAAGCCCGCCCCGGCGCCGCGGCGGGCGACGACGCCGAACAGGATGAAGACGCCGCCGCCGAGGAGATTGAAGGCGAGCAGCCGCCGCAGGAAGCTTTCGAGCAGGACGACGCCATAGAGCCCGAGGCCGACGAGGATCGCTCCCATCAGCCCGAACAGGGTGGCGGCGTCGAACGGGGCGAGGCTCATGGAGACCGCTCCGGCGGGCCGGCGACGATCAGCGCCAGCATGGCGGCGAGCGAGACGGTCAGCGCCACCTCGATAACCAGGATCAGCGGTTTTTCGAAGCCGGGCGGATAGGCGAGGAAAGCCCCGGCGAGCGGGATGCCGGCAAGGCCGATGCCGACGAAGACGATCGGCCCGGCGGCGAGCAGCCAGCGCAGTCGCCGCCCGGATGTCGCCGGCGCAGCCACGAGGCCGGCCATGCCGGCGAGGATCGCCATGGCTGCGAGGATCGTCGCGCCCTGGAATTTGCCGCCCGGAGCGTCGGCGCCGACCCAGACGATGTAGATGCCGATGACGATGCCGGCGGGGACGAGGATGCGCGCGAAGAGCGGCAGCGGGCCGCCGATCCCCGGCCGCGGGGCAGGTCCCGGGCGTCCGCCCCAATGCGCGTCGCGGCCGAGCGACCAGACGCCGAACAGCGCCAGCAGGACCACCACCGTCTCGAGGAAGGTGTCGGCGGCGCGATAGGCCATCAGGACGCCGCCGATCGGATTGCCGAGCCCGGTCGAGGCGAGATGCTCGCGAACGTCCAGGGCGAGGCTCGGCGCCGGCTGCGGCGGCAGCAGGACCACCGCCGCAAGGCCGGCCGCGACGGCCGCCGAGAGAGCGCCGACGATGATCCGCGCAAGCCTGGACGGGCGGCTCGCCGGCGCCGGCTTCACCCGCGCGCCGGCCCGCATCAGGATGACGCCGGTCGCGCCGCCGCCGATGGCCGCCTCCGTCAGCGCGACGTCGTAGGCGCCGAGCCGCGTCCAGGCGAGCGTTAGAACGAGACCATAGGCGATGAAGCCGACGACGGCGGCGAAATCGTCGCCCGCGCGGATCGTCCAGGCGGCGATGCCGATCGTGAGCAGGGCGATGCCGCCATCGAGGACGAGCGCCGTCATCGCCGCCTGCGCCCCCCGGAGGGCGGATGCTCGCCCGCCGCCAGGGCGCCGATCATCTGCGCCACCGTCGCGCCGGCGAACTGCACGAGCGCCCAGATCACGACGAGCTTCAGGGCGGCGCCGAGGCTTCCCGAGAGCGGCAGCAGGCCGAGCACGATCAGGCCGAGGCCGAGATTGTCGGCCTTGGTGAGCGCATGCAGACGCGTCAGCGCATCGGGGAAGCGCAGCAAGCCGGTCGTCCCGGCGACAAAGAAGACGATGCCGGCCGCGATGGCGACCGTGCTGAAGAGTCCGACAAGCGCGTTCATCGCCCTGCCTCCTCGCCATCCGCGCGGGCCTGCCCGAGCGCGCGGGCGAGCGCCACCGAGGCGAAGGCGGCGAGCAGCGCCAGCGTCAGCGCCACGTCGAGGATCGCCTCCGTCGCACTCGCCACCGCCAGCAGCGCCAGCACGGCGACGCCGCCCGATCCGAGGAGTTGCACGGCCATCATCCGGTCAAGCCGGGAGGGGCCGCGGAGAACGCGGACGAGTCCCACCGCGACCGCCGCGAGAACCGCGATCGCGGCGAGCGTGAGCGCCTCAGCCATGCTTTCCGCCCCCCGAAAAGACGGCGCGCAGCCGTGCCTCGTCCTTCGCCATCTCGCGCAGCACAGGCTGGTGCTCGTCGAGGCAATGGACGACGACCCCGTCCTTCCCATCGCCGCCGACCGGCAATGTTCCCGGCATCATGGCCGATATGCTGACGAAGGCGTCGCGATAGAGCCCTGCCGGCAGGGAAGGGCGGAACGCGACGAAGCCGGGCGCCAGCGGCAACCGCGGCGAGAAGGCCCGCTTGGCGACGTCGATCCCCGCGAGGAGCGATTGCTTCAGGAAGGCCGCGGTGAAGCGCATCAGCCCCCGCGCCGAGGGTCGCCGTGCCGAATCGGGCAGGAGGGCGCCCGCCGCCAGCGTGCCGAACGCTGCCGCGCACAGGCCGACAATGAGATCCTTCGGATCGAGGCCCATGAGGATGCACCAGAGCGCGAGAAACGCAGCGAAACGGCCGGCCGATCGCGCGTGTCGCCTCATCCAGTTCCGCATGCTGCGGGCCATCGCGCGGATCGCTCCCCCGGGTCGGCGCCAGCGCCTTTCCATGCCGCCGGTCTCGCCGGCGGCGCTCGCGCGAGGATGACGACACTTTTCCGTCGCTGACAAGAAGAGGCGAGCCGACAGGGTCAGGTCGCGGCGGATTGGGATACTGCGCACAGGTCCGGGACGAGCGGCTCATCACTTCGGACGGCGGAGTGGATAGGGTCCGCGCGAAAAGCCGGTCCGCGGCCGAAGGGCGACTTCCCGTACCGGCGGCGCTCTGCCGCAGACGGCTTGCAAGGCGGGGGCTGGCGTGCCTCACTGCCGCGCAATGCAAGGCGGGGGCAAAGTCGTGAGAGACAGAGACATGAGCACCGCATGGGGTAAGCGGCGCCTCGCAGGCGTCGCCGTGATGGCGCTGGCGCTGCCGCTGCTCTCGGCCTGCGGCCGCGAGGAAGAGAAGCAGGCAGCGGCGCCGCGGCCCGTGCGGACCATCACGGTCGAGCGTGCTCCAGCCGTCGAGACCGTCGTCCTCACCGGCCAGGTTCAGGCGCGCAACGAGGCGGCGATGGCCTTCCGCATCGGCGGGCGCATGATCGAGCGTCCGGTCAATGTGGGCGACCGCGTCAAGGCCGGTCAGCTTCTGGCCAAGCTCGATCCCGCCAACGAACTCAACGCGCTGCGTTCGGCGCAGGCAGCCGTCGCCGCCGCCGAGGGGCAACTCGTCACGTCCGAGAACGCTTTCGAGCGGCAGGACCGCCTGCTCGCCAGCGGATTCACGACGCGGGCCAACTGGGACCAGGCCAATCAGGCGCTGCGTGCCGCCCGCTCGCAGCTGGACGATGCCGAGGCGCAGCTCCAGATCGCGCAGGACCGTGTCGGCTTCACCGAGCTCTACGCCGATGTCGACGGCTCCGTGACCGCGCGCGGCGCCGAGCCGGGCGAGGTCGTCCAGGCCGGTCAGATGATCGTCCGCCTCGCGCAGCAGGACGGCCGCGACGCCGTGTTCGACGTGCCGCCGCAGGTGTTGCGCACGACGCCGCCCGATTCGGAGATCACGATCCGCCTCACCTCCGACCCGTCGGTGACGGCGATCGGGCGCGTCCGGGAAGTCGCTCCCCAGGCCGACGCGCAGACCCGCAATTTCGCGGTCCGCGTCGGCATCAACGAGCCGCCGGCCGCGATGCTTCTCGGATCGACGGTCAGCGGCACGGTCAAGGTCAGCGATGGGCCCGTCATGGCCCTGCCGGCCACCGCACTGACCACGTCCGAAGGCAAGCCGGCGGTTTTCGTCGTCAATCCGGCCGATTCGACCGTGGCGCTGCGCAATATCGAGCTCGTCCGCCACGATCCGGGCACCGTGATCGTCGCGGACGGCATCACGCCCGGCGAGGTCGTGGTGACCGCCGGCGTGCAGGCGTTGCATCCGGGCCAGGTCGTGCGCACCGTCGCCGCGACGGTCCCGTCCGGGACGACGCCATGAAAGGCCTCAATCTCTCGGCCTGGGCGCTCTCGCATCGCCAGTTCATCGTCTACTGGATGGTGGCCTTCATCGTCGCCGGGGTGACGGCCTTCATCCATCTCGGCCGCGCCGAGGATCCGGCGATCACCATCAAGACGATGATCGTCGGCGCCGCGTGGCCGGGCGCCACGCTCGACGACACGCTGCAGCAGGTGACGGAACGGCTGGAGCGCAAGATCCAGGAGATCCCGGAGGTCGACGACGTCCGCAGCGAGACCACCGCCGGGCGGACGACGCTGTTCGTGAACCTCAAGGACGAGATCACCTCGGCCGAGGTTCCCGACATCTGGTACGAGGTACGCAAGGGCATCGGGGACATTCGCGGGTCGCTGCCGCAGGGCGTCGTGGGCCCGGTCTTCAACGACGATTTCGGCGATACCTTCGGCACCATCTACGGCTTCACCGCCGACGGGTTCACGCAGCGCGAACTGCGCGACTATGTGGAGAATATCCGCTCGAAGCTGCTCTCTCTGCCCGATGTCTCGAAGATCGAGATCCTCGGCGCGCAGGACGAGCGCATCTTCGTCGAGTTCTCGACGGAACAGCTCGCCGGTCTCGGCATCGACCGCGGCCAGTTGATCGCGGCGCTGCAGGCGCAGAACGTCGTCAGCCCCGCCGGCACGATCGAGACGGGCGACGAGCGCATCGCCGTCCGCGTCTCCGGCGCCTTCGAATCCGAGCAGGACCTGCTCAACATCAATTTCGTCTCGAACGGGCGGCTGATCCGCCTGCGCGACATCGCCGAGGTGCATCGCGGCTATGCCGATCCGCCGCAGCCGATGTTCCGCGTCAACGGCAAGCCGGCGATCGGCCTCGCCATCTCGATGAAGGATGGCGGCGACGTGCTCGCGCTCGGCGCCAATATCCGCTCGTCCATGCAGGCGATCACCGCCGAGCTGCCGATCGGCATCGAGCCGAACCTCGTCGCCGACCAGGCCGAGGTTGTGGACGTCGCGATCGGCGAATTCACCACCTCGCTCTGGCAGGCGATCGCGATCATCGCCGTCGTCAGCTTCGTCAGCCTCGGCATCCGCGCCGGCACCGTTGTGGCGCTCGCCATCCCGCTGTCGCTGGCGATGGTCTTCGTCGTCATGGACGCGACGGGCATCGATCTTCAGCGTATCTCGCTCGGCGCGCTGATCATCGCGCTCAGCCTGCTCGTCGACGACGCGATGACGACGGTCGATTCCATCTCGTCGCGGCTTGCCGCGGGCGAGAGCAAGGAAGAGGCGGCATCCAACACCTTCAAGACGCTGGCGCTCGCCATGCTGACCGGGACGCTCGTGACCGCCGCCGGCTTCGTGCCGATCGGCTTCGCGCAGAGCTCGGCCGGCGAGTACACCTTCTCGATTTTCGCCGTGGTCGGCATCGCCCTCGTCGTCTCGTGGATCGGCGCCGTCACCTTCTCGCCGCTCATCGCCGCCGTGCTTCTGAAGAAGCCGGAGCCGAAGAAGGCCGACGCCAGGCCGAGCCGCATCGTCGCGGGCTTCCGTGCCGTGCTCATCACCGCGATGCGCATGCGCTGGGTGACGATCGGCATCGCGGTCGCCGCCTTCGTGGTGGCGCTCATCACGCTGCCGCATGTGCCGCGCCAGTTCTTCCCGTCCTCGGACCGGGCCGAGCTGCTCGTTGACCTCCGCCTGCCGCAGAATGCGTCGATCGAGGCCAGCGCCGACGCCTCGGCGCGGCTCGACGCCTTCCTCGCGTCCGACCCCGACGTCGCGCAGTGGAGCACCTATGTCGGCCGCGGCGCGATCCGCTTCTACCTGCCGCTGAATGTCGAGCTCGCCAATCCGTTCTTCTCGCAGGCGGTCGTCATCGCGAAGGACGTTCCTGCCCGGCTGCGCCTGCAAGACAAGCTCGAGAAGCTGCTGGCCGATGATTTCCCGGGCGCCGTGACGCGCGTCTCGCCGCTCGAGCTCGGTCCGCCGGTCGGCTGGCCGGTGCAGTATCGCGTCAGCGGCCCGGAGGTCGAACAGGTCCGCGCGATCGCGCAGAAGCTCGCCGGCATCGTTTCGTCCGACCGCGATGCGCTGCGCGTCAATTATGACTGGATGGAGCCGGCGCGCATGGTGCGCGTCCGCATCGACCAGGACGAGGCGCGGCTGCTCGGCCTTTCGTCGGCCTCGCTCGCCTCGGCGCTGAATTCCGTCGTTTCCGGCACCACGGTCACGCAGGTCCGCGACGACATCTATCTGGTCGACGTCGTCGCGCGTGCCACGAGCGCCGACCGCCTCTCGCTGTCCAACCTCCAGACGCTGCAGGTGCCGCTCGCCAATGGCCGCACGGTGCCGCTCTCGCAGGTCGCGCGATTCGAGTTCAGCCAGGAATATCCGCTGATCTGGCGGCGAGACCGCGTCCCGACGCTGACGGTCCAGGCCGATGTGGCGCCCGAAAGCTCGCCCGAAGCCGTCGTGGACGGGCTGGCGCCGAAGATCGCCGAGCTCTCGGCCTCGCTTCCCGCCGGCTATCAGATCGCCGTGGGCGGCACGGTCGAGGAGAGCGCCTCCTCGCAGGCCTCCGTCATGGTCGTCGTGCCGTTCATGCTGTTCCTGATGATCACCTTCCTGATGGTGCAGCTCCAGAGCTTCGTGCGGCTGCTGCTCGTCATGAGCGTGGTGCCGCTCGGGCTCATCGGCGTCGTCGGCGCGCTGTTCATCTTCAACCGCCCGCTCGGCTTCGTCGCCATCCTCGGCATCCTGTCGCTGATGGGGCTCATCGCGAAGAATGCCGTCATCCTCATCGAGCAGATCGAATCGGAACGGCGGAGCGGACAGCCGGTCTGGGACGCGGTCGTCAACGCGACGGTGTCGCGCTTCCGGCCGATCATGCTGACGGCGATCTCGACGATCCTCGGCATGATCCCGATCGCGCCGACCATCTTCTGGGGCCCCATGGCCTTCGCGATCATGGGCGGCCTCCTGGTCGCGACGCTCCTGACGCTCGTGTTCCTGCCGACGCTCTACGTCACCTTCTTCCGCGCGAAGGAAGGCGAGGGCGCGCCGAAAGCCTCCGAACCAACGCCGCCTGTGGGCGAACCCGCGGCGGCCTGACGGGCGGTTGCCCGCGGCGCCGCGATCGTCGATCCTGATCGTCCCGGCAGCGGGCAGGGCTTCTGCCACGGCGCCGGGGCCCACATCCTCCCACCGATAGGCCCGCCATGCCCGAGACGCCGCCCAAATTCGCCTTGCTCGAGCGCGGCGGCTGGCGGGCCATCGCCGTCGGACTTCTGGTGGTCCTGGGGGTCGGTCTCGGCCTCGCCTTCCTCTGGTTCACGGCCTCGAGCCTCTTCGTCGTCTTCGCCGGCGTGCTCTTCGCGGCCTTTCTCGACGCCTGTGCCCGCGGGCTGCGGCCGATCCTGCCGATCGGCCGGACGTGGCGGCTCAGCATCGTCATCGTGATCCTGACGGCGATCACGGTTCTCGCCCTGCTGCGGGGCGCCGCGAAGCTGCCGGAGCAGGTGCGCGCACTGATCGCCATCATCGATGCGCAGATCGACGTGCTGCAGGAGCGTCTTCTCGCCTTCGGCATCGACTCGCTCGGGCCGGAGGGCGGCCGCAATTTCCAGGGCCTGCTGCCCGACATGGGCCAGCTTTTCGGCCACGCGACGGTGGCGGTCGGCACGGCGACGAGCGTGCTCACCACCACGATCGTCATCATCTTCGTCGGCGTCACGCTGGCCTTCGATCCGGCCGGCTATCGCGACAGCGCGCTTGTCCTGGTGCCGCCGCGCGCGCGTCCGCGCGTCCGCTCCGTCCTCGACGAAATGGGCTCGGTGCTGCGCGCCTGGCTGCTGGGACAGGCGGTGCGCATGCTGCTGATGGGCGTCGTGGTCTGGCTGTCGCTCTATCTGCTCGGCGTGCCGGGCGCCTTCATTCTCGGCATCCAGGCGGGCCTGCTCAACTTCATCCCCTATCTCGGGCCCATCGTCGCCGCCATCCCGATCGCGCTCGTGGCCATGCCGCTCGGCACCCCGATGCTGATCTGGGCGGTCGGCATCTACACCGTCATCCAGACGATCGAGGGCTACATCATCGGCCCGATGATCCAGAAGCGCGCGGCCGACGTGCCCTCCGCCTGGACGCTGATCGGCATCGTGCTGTTCGGAACGCTGTTCGGAACGCTCGGCGTCGCGCTCGCCATGCCGCTGATGGCGGTCGGTCGAATCGCGCTGATCCGCTTCTATGTCGAGGACTGGCTCGGCGACCGCCAGGCCTGAAGGGCGGCTACCGGCGGCTCTCGAAGACGAGGACCGGCGCCGAGAGGACGACGCCGGCGACCGAGCCGATCGCTTGCCCGGCCTCCTGCGCCGAGGTGCCGAGCTTCGCGCCGGGTGCATCGGCGTCCGAGATCAGCTGTCCCGCCGCGATCCGCCCGCCCAGCAGCTGCACGATCTCGGGACTCGTTGCGAATTTCGAGTGGTTGAGGCGGTCGCCGTTGTTGAGCAAGGTGAGGTCGATGACCGTGACGCCCGTCGCCTTCTCGAATGCCGAGAGATAGGGCTCGCGCGTGAGATCGATCGCGCCGACCCGCGTGACGCCGCCGGCGATGAGCCGCGAGGCGCGCAGCGCCCGATCGTTCGCCGAGACGAAGATCGTCATATGCGGCCGATCCTTCCCCATTTCCTCGACTTGGCGGCGGAACACGTCCACGTCGAGGTCGGGCGAGGCGAGGATGAGATTGTCGACCTTCGAGGGGATGCGCCCGTCCTCGAGCGCGATCTGCCGCAGCGCTTCGACCGCGAGCCAGCCGCCCATCGAATGCGCCATCACCGTCACCTCGGAGACGGCCGGGCTGCGTGCCGCCGCGCGGATGACGAAGGCGAGGTCGCTGCGCGAGAAATTCGCGCTCTCGCGGTCATAGGCATAGTCGAGCAGCCGTCCGCGCGAGGGCCAGGAGAAGAGCACCGGCGCCGCCTTCTCGCCGCTGTCGTGCATGATCTGCGCGAAGCGGAACACCGAGGCGTCGAACGGCGTGTTGAAGCCGTGGACGAAGATCAGCACCGGCCGCGGCTTGCCCTTCAGCGCGCCGAACCAGGAGCCGATCGCCTTGGCCGGCAGCGGATCGACCGAGGTCACCACGAAGTCGCGGGCGGGATTGCCGGGCACGGAGCGCGGCCAGTTGACCGTGCCGACGGCCCGCTGGTTGGGGATCGAGACCGTGATATCCGCGAGCGACAGGCCGCGGCCGCGCTCGCCGTTGAAGAGGACGCCCGGCGCCGGGTCCGCCTGACGGCTGGTGGCGACGAGCATGTCGACGGTGCTCGCGACCGACGGCTCCGGAGCGACCGGTTGCAGCGTGCCCGAAGGGCGCGAGGCACATCCGGCCAACGCGGCGATGACGAGTGTCAGGATCACGAGCCCGGGGGCGCGTCTTCGGCCCACCGGCGCGGTCGGGTTCTTCGTCGGCACTCGTCTTTCCCCGCGGCGGCCCTGCTCTTGCGCAGCGGGAGCCTACAGGCTGGTCCTGTCAGCGTGAAGACGCCAGGGCACCGTCCTGCCGGTGAAACGTCAAACTGCCCCCGTCGCCGCGGCGTCGGCGCCAACGACAACCATTGTGGGACGCGGCGCCGGATCGCCCGAGACGGAGGCGAGCATGCCGAGCGCGATCTCCCGCTCGCCCATGATCGCGAAATTGGCGCCGCGATCGACCAGATGCTTGACCTCCGCGTCGGACCTGCCGCGCGCGATGATCTGCATGCGGGTGTTGAGCGCGCGCGCCTTGGAAACGATCTGGCCGGCCTCGAAGGCATCGGGCACGGCGACCAGCAGATGCGACGCGCCCGCGACATTGGCGGCGGTCATGATCTCGGCGGAGACGGCATTGCCCGAGATCACTTCGGCGCCGTCGGCGCGCGCCTCGCGGGCCCGCGCCTCGTCGTTGTCGATCACGAGATAGGGCCGGCTGGCCTTTCGCAATCCCTCGGCGACGATGTGGCCGACGCGGCCATAGCCGATCACGACGGAATGGCCTGACAGCGTCGTCGGCTTCAGCTCCTCTTCCGCGTGCGGAGCCGGTGCCGCCATGGCCGGGCCCGCAGCCGCCGGCTCGGCCTTGGCGGCCCGGGCGATGAGGAGCCGCGCCAGCGTGAACATCAGCGGGTTCAAAAGGATGGAGAGGATTGCTCCAGCAAGGATCAGGTCGCGGCCCGTCTCGCTGAGCAGGCCGAGATCGACCCCGAGCGCGGCCAGGATGAAGGAGAATTCGCCGATCTGCGCAAGGCTGGCCGAGATCGTCAGCGCCGTCGAGGTCGGATAGCGGAACGCCTTCACGATCAGGAACGCCGCGATCGACTTGCCGATCAGGATGATCGCCAGCGTCCCGATGAGGAGCAGCGGCTCTTTCATCACGATATGCGGGTCGAACAGCATGCCGACCGAGACGAAGAACAGCACGGCGAAGGCGTCGCGCAGCGGCAGAGTCTCCTCGGCGGCGCGCTGCGACAATTGCGATTCGCTGAGGATCATGCCGGCGAAGAAGGCGCCGAGCGCGAAGGAGACGCCGAAGAGGACGGCTGCGCCGAACGCCACGCCGAGCGCGATCGCGAGCACCGCGAGGCGGAACAGTTCGCGCGATCCGGTGTGGGCAACGTAGTGCAGCGCCCAGGGGATGATCCGGCGGCCGACGATCAGCATGAAGGCGACGAAGGCCACGACCTTGCCGATCGTGAGCGCCAGGATGCCGACGAGGCCGAAGCCGCTCGACCCGGCAAGGCCCGAGGCGGGGACATTGCCGCCGGTCAGAATCTCCGCCAGCGCCGGCAGCATCACCAGCGTCAGCACCATCGCGAGATCCTCGACGATGAGCCATCCGACGGCGATGCGGCCGCGATCGGTCTCCATGAGCCGCCGCTCCTGCAAGGCGCGCAGCAGCACGACCGTACTGGCGACGGACAGGGCGAGGCCGAACACGAGGCCGCCGGCGATCGGCCATCCGACGGTCCAGCCGAGCGCGATGCCGAGCGCGGTGGCAACGCCGATCTGCACCACCGCGCCGGGCACGGCGATCGCCTTCACCGACATCAGGTCCTTCAGCGAGAAATGCAGCCCGACGCCGAACATCAGCAGGATGACGCCGATCTCCGCGAGTTCGTTGGCGAGCTTCTGGTCTGCGACGAAACCCGGAGTCGACGGCCCGACCAGTACGCCCGCAAGCAGATATCCCACGAGGGGGGATATCTTCAGCCGATGCGCGATGACCCCGAGTATGAAGGCCAGGACGAGGCCAACAACGATCGTCGCGATCAGCGGCGTGTAGTGGGGCAAGGGTCGACGGTCCTCTTCTGTCGCGCTGCGGGGATCCTCGGCCAAGGTGGAGCCATCGCCGGCGCGGATCAACCGCCGATCGTCGAAAGCCCTGAAAAAAGAAGGGCCTCCGCAAGCGGAGGCCCATGATGCGTTAACGCTGTGAGCGTCGGTCAGCCGGCATTGCGATAGGGCGGCAAGCCGTTCGCCGAGGTGCGCGGCGGTGTCGGGTCGGGAACCGCGCCGCCCTGGCTGTTGTAGACCGCCTGCGGATCGGGCTGGGCGTCGCCGAGCACGCGCACGCGGGTGCCGAGCGGCACGCGGCTGTAGAGGTCGATGATGTCCTGGTTGATCAGGCGGATACAGCCGGAGGACAGCGACTTGCCGATCGACCAGGGCTGCGTCGTGCCGTGGATGCGATAGAGCGTGTCGACCTTGCCCTGATAGAGATACATCGCGCGCGCGCCGAGCGGATTGCCGGGCCCGCCCGGCATGCCGTCGGGCCACTTGGCGGCTTCCGGATCGCGTGCCTGCATTTCCTTCGGGGGATGCCACATCGGCCATTCGCGCTTGGCGCGGATGCTCGCATCGCCCGACCAGGCGAAGCCCTGCCGGCCGACGCCGACGCCGTAGCGGATGGCGGTGCCGTTCTCGAAGACGAGATAGAGGAAATGATTGTAGGGATCGATGACGATGGTGCCCGGCTCGGCCGCGATTTCCGGCGGCACGTTCACCACCTGGCGCAGGAACTGGGTGTCCATCTTCGAGATGTTGACCGCCGGAACCGGGAACGGCTCCGTATCGATCGCGGCGTACATCTGCGCCCATCCCTGGTCGAGGACCGGGCCGGCGACGGGCGTCGCGACCGGGGACGACATGTCGACGGATTGGCACCCGGCCAGAGCGATCGGCAAACCGATCATGAAACTGCGACGGCTGAGCCTTCCAGTCGTCTCGCGAGGCTTCGTTTCGTTCAAAGCCTGACCCTTTCGACTAAGCATGGACTTCCTGATCCGGATTGGCGCCGGCGCAGCGTGCGCGACGACCATCTCCGCCATTTTCGTTCGCCATATCATAGGAATGGTAACCAACCGGCCGGTCGCCCGCGAAAATGCGGGTGGATGGCAAATCGGCAACATGTCCGGCCGGCCGGCGAGCGGGGCGGCGTCGATCCTGTCTGGTCGACGCATAGGCCTAAACGAAGGCAGGACCGCCTTGGTTCGGCCATGATCGCCGTTGTCCTTCCGGATGTTGCGCCGATGCCACATTTTGCTGTCACCCGGGCGCCGGAATCGGGTAGTTGACCGCTTCGCGCGGCGCCGGGCCGCGCCGCCCGATCGTCCGTCATTGGTGAAGAGGCCGCTCCCATGCGCTGGTCGCCGCAGCAGGAAGATGCTCTCCGCGCCGTCGCCGAGTGGCTGCGTCGCGGCGATTCGCCGGTGTTCCGCCTGTTCGGCTTCGCCGGGACCGGCAAGACGACGCTCGCCAAGCACATCGCCGAGGACATCGACGGCAAGGTCGCCTTCGCGGCCTTCACCGGCAAGGCGGCGCATGTGCTGCGCTCCAAGGGCTGCGAGGGCGCCGGCACCATCCACAGCCTCATCTATCGGCCGCGCGCCGGCGAGGACGAGGAGCAGCCGGTCTTCGCGATCAATCACGACAGCGCCGCTTCCGAGGTGGAGCTGATCATCATCGACGAATGCTCGATGGTGGACGAGGAACTCGGCCGCGATCTCCTCTCCTTCGGGACGCCCGTTCTCGTGCTCGGCGATCCGGCGCAGCTGCCGCCGGTCAAGGGCGGCGGCTTCTTCACCGAGGCCGAGCCCGACGCGATGCTGACCGAGGTGCACCGCCAGGCTCAGGACAATCCGATCATCCGCCTCTCGATGGATGTGCGCGAGGGGAGGCCGCTCGCCCTTGGCAGCTATGGGGAAAGCCGCATCATCGGCCGCCGCGACATCGACGCGGCGCAGATCCTCGAAAGCGACCAGGTGCTTGTCGGGACGAACAAGACGCGCCGCGCCTACAACCAGCGCATCCGCGAGCTGAAGGGCCTGCTCTCGCCGATGCCGGCCGTCGGCGACAAGCTCGTCTGTCTCAGGAACGACAAGCAGAAGGGTCTGCTCAACGGTGGCACCTGGACGGTGAGCCGGCTCGGTGCGCCGCGCAAGACGTTGCTGAGGCTCGACGTCGTGCCGGAGGAGGATCCCGGGAACAAGGCGGTCAAGGTCGCCGTGCATCCCGACTTCTTCGAGAATGGCGGCGAGAGCCTCGCCTATGCCCAGCGCCGCGCCTCCGACGAATTCGACTACGGCTATGCGCTGACCGTCCACAAGGCCCAGGGCTCGCAATGGGACGACATCGTCCTCTTCGACGAGAGCTGGGCCTTCCGCGACCATGGCAGCCGCTGGCTCTATACCGGCATCACCCGCGCCGCCGAACGGCTCACCGTCGTTCGCTGAGGCCCGCCCGCGCGGCCGCATCCGCGCGCCGCATGGCAGCACTGCGCAATTGGCGCCACCTGCGCGCTTCCCAGCGCAGGTCTGTCATGCTAATGGCACGCGCCAACCTCATTTTCCTCCCCCGCCCGCCGATGGCTCGCCGAGCCGCCGGCCGGTTCGCTGCATCTCGAAGGGAAGCGTTGGCATGGCCCAGATCGTCGAACTCTCCACCGGCCGCGAGGCGCTGACCTTCGACGACGTGCTGCTTCAGCCCGGACATTCCTTTGTCATGCCGGGCGAGGTCGATATCCGCACCCGTCTGACCCGCCAGATCGAGCTCAACATCCCGATCATCTCCTCGGCGATGGACACCGTCACCGAGGCCCGCCTCGCCATCGCGATGGCGCAGGCCGGCGGCCTCGGCGTCATTCACCGCAATCTCTCGCCCGAGCAGCAGGCCGAGGAAGTCCGTCAGGTCAAGAAGTTCGAATCGGGCATGGTCGTGAACCCGCTGACCATCGGGCCCGACGCCACGCTCGCCGAGGCGCTGGCGCTGATGAAGGCGCATCGGATCTCCGGCATTCCGGTCGTGGAGGGGACCGCGACGCCCGGCCGCCTCGTCGGCATCCTCACCAATCGCGACGTCCGCTTCGCCTCCAATCCCGGCCAGCGCGTCTACGAGCTGATGACGCGCGAGAATCTCATCACGGTGAAGGAAGGCGTCAGCCAGGCTGAGGCGAAGCGCCTGCTGCACAAGCATCGTATCGAGAAGCTGCTCGTCGTCGACGAAGCCTATCGCTGCGTCGGCCTCATCACCGTCAAGGACATGGAGAAGACGCAGCTCCACCCGAACGCCGCCAAGGACGAGCAGGGGCGGCTGCGCGTCGCCGCCGCGACGACGGTGGGCGAGCAGGGGATCGAGCGGTCGGAGCGGCTCATCGATGCCGGCGTCGACCTCATCGTGGTCGACACCGCCCATGGTCATTCGCAGCGCGTGCTCGACGCCGTCGAGCGGGTGAAGAAGCTCTCCAACCGCGTCCAGATCATCGCCGGCAACGTCGCCACCGCGGATGGTACCCGCGCGCTGATCGACGCGGGTGCCGATGCGGTGAAGATCGGCATCGGCCCCGGCTCGATCTGCACGACGCGCGTCGTCGCCGGCGTCGGCGTGCCGCAGCTGACCGCGATCATGGAGGCGGTCGCCGCCGCCGAGGGCGCCGATGTTCCCGTCATCGCCGATGGCGGCATCAAATATTCGGGCGATCTCGCCAAGGCGCTCGCGGCCGGTGCCCGCTGCGCGATGATCGGTTCTCTCCTGGCCGGCACCGAGGAGAGCCCCGGCGAGGTCTATCTCCATCAGGGCCGCTCGTTCAAAGCCTATCGCGGCATGGGATCGGTCGGCGCGATGGCCCGCGGCTCGGCCGACCGCTACTTCCAGGCCGAGGTGCGCGACACCCTGAAGCTCGTGCCGGAGGGCATCGAAGGGCAGGTCCCCTACAAGGGTCCGGTCGGCGGCGTCCTCCATCAGCTCGCCGGCGGTCTGCGCGCCGCCATGGGCTATGTCGGCGCGGAGAATCTCGAGACCTTCCGGGAACGGGCGCGCTTCATCCGCATTTCGACCGCGGGTCTGCGCGAGAGCCATACGCATGACGTGACGATCACGCGCGAGAGCCCGAACTATCCGGGCATCGGGTGATTGAATTATGTTGAAAACTGTCATTTTTTGGCCGGCCATTGTTCAGGCCGCGCTCATCTTCCTCGCCTATGTCCGGCTCGGCATGGCGCGCTCCGGTGCGGTCCGTTCCGGGGCTGTCCGCGACACGGATTTCGCGCCGGGCAGCGAGCCGCCCGAATCCGCCGCCGGCCGCCGCGCAGTGGCCAACCAGTTCGAGTTGCCGGTCCTTTTCTTCGTCGTGATCGGCTTTCTCTTCCTGATCGACGGCGTCTCGATCCTGGAACTGGCTCTGGCCTGGCTGTTCGTGGCGACGCGCGCCGTGCATCTCGTTGCGATCTTTTCCAACGCCCTGATGCTCCGCCATGCGAGCTTCGCCGCGGGCTTTCTGATAGTGGTGGCGCTCTGGATCGATCTCGCGGTCCGGCTGATCTAGGGTTCGGCGGGGGGACGAATGCTGGAGACAACCGCACTGGCGTTCGCCGGACGTGTCATCGTCGGCTTTCTCTTCGTGGTCATCGGGGTGCGGCTCCTGATGGCGCGCCAGCCCGTCTCCGGTCTTCTCGCCGCGAAGAAGATCCCGCTGCCGCTTTTCGTAGCCATCGCCGGCGGGGTGATCGAGATCGCTCTCGGCGCCGCGGCGGTCGCCGGCTTGGCGCCGCGGGCGACCTTCCTCGCCATGGCGCTCTTCGTCATCGCCGCGACGGCGATGGTGCATGATTTCTGGAAGCTCGCGGGTCCGGCCCAAGCCCAGGAGATCAACCATGTGCTCGTGCACGGCCTCGTGGTCGGCGGGCTCCTCGTGATGGCCGCCTATCCGTGGTGACGGCGGCAGGGATTATTTGACCGAATGACGCCAGTTGCCCGCATCTCCGCTGCCATCGAGGTTCTCGACGATGTGTTTTCGCGACGCCGTCCCGTCGCCGATGCGCTGAAGGACTGGGGACTGGCGCATCGCTTCGCCGGATCGAAGGACCGCCGGGCGATCGGCGATCTCGTCTTCGATGCGCTTCGCCACCGCGCTTCCGCCGCTTGGGCAGCCGGCGGCGAGGACGGGCGTGCCGTGATGCTCGGCCTCATGCGCACCCATCGCGGGCTCGACGTCGCCGGGATCGAGCGCCAGATCTCAGGAGAACGGTTCGCGCCGGAGCCGCTATCGGCCGAGGAGCGCGCCGCGCTCGCCGAGGATCGGCTCGCCGCCGCGCCGGACCCTGTGCGCGGCGATTATCCGGAATGGCTGGCGGATGAACTCGGCCGCGTTCTCGGCGAGACGACCGTCGCCGAAATGCGGGCGATGGCCGAGGTGGCGCCGCTCGACCTGCGCGTCAACACGCTCAAATGCGACGCCGACCGCGCCGCCCGCGAGCTTGCGTCCGAGCTCGGCCGGCAGCCCGAGCGTCCGGCGCTGGCGCCGCTCTGCCTGCGCCTTCCCGTCGAGCCGGAGCGCGGCGAGCCGCATATCGCCTCCACCGAGAGCTTCCTGAAGGGCCATATCGAGATCCAGGATCTCGGCAGCCAGCTCGCAGCGGAGTTTGCCGGCGCGCGGCCGGGCATGCAGGTGCTCGACATCTGCGCCGGCGGTGGCGGCAAGACGCTCGCCATGGCCGCGGCCATGGGCAATCACGGCCAGATCTTCGCCTATGATTCCGATCGCCGGCGGCTCGCCCCGATCCACGACCGCCTCGCCCGCGCCGGCATCCGCAACGTGCAGGTGCGCGCGCCGAAGCCGAACACGGATGTCCTCGACGACCTCGAGCACCGGATGGATCTCGTCCTCGTCGATGCGCCCTGCACCGGGACCGGCACCTGGCGGCGCAATCCCGACGCAAAATGGCGCATCCGGCCGGGCAGTCTCGCCGAGCGGATCAAGGACCAGGTCGCAGTGCTCGACCAGGCGGCGCGCTACGTCAGGCCCGGCGGCCGTCTCGCCTACATCACCTGCTCGCTGCTGCCATCGGAAAATGGCGACCAGATCGCCGCCTTCCTCGATCGGCATCCGGGCTTCTCGGTCGTCGATCCGGCTTCGGTCGTCGCCGCCTATGAGGCCGAGGCCATGGTGGTCCTCGGAGAGGCCGTCACCTTGCTGCCGCAGGGGCTGATGATGACGCCGCTTCGAAGCGGTACCGACGGCTTCTTCGTCTCGGTGATGACACTGCGCAGCTGAAGCTCGCCTCGACACCATGCCGTCGCCCTTCTAGAAGGGCGGGGCACTATCGACTTCCAGAAACGGAGTTCCTCATGCGCGGGCTTGTCCGGCTCATCGTCCTCGCGATCATCGTCGTCGGCGGCTACTGGGCCTATTATGTCTTCGCCGCCGCTGACCCGAATGACCGCTTCGGCGTCGCCATCAACAAATACATGCCCGATCAGGCGCGCCAGTTCGCCTGCGACAAGCTCAAGGAGCGCTTCGGCCCGATCTCGGCGCCGGAGGGTTGCGCCGCGTTCCCGAGCTGGGCGGGCGCGCCGGCAGCGCCCCAGCCCGCTGCGCCGGGTGCGTCGACGACGTCGCCCTGAAATCACTTCCGCGAAGGCCGGCCCCGCGCCGGCCTTCGTGTTTCAATTGCAGTCGCCGCGCCGATCCCTTAACCGGAAGCCATCCACTCCTCGACCGGAACGCTCATGACCGACACCATTCTCATCGTCGATTTCGGGTCCCAGGTGACGCAGCTCATCGCGCGGCGGCTTCGGGAGACTGGCGTCTATTGTGAGATCCATCCGTTCCAGAAGGCGGAGGAGGCGTTCGAGCGGCTGAAACCGAAGGGCGTCATCCTCTCAGGCAGCCCGGCAAGCACCGTCGATATCGGCTCGCCGCGGGCGCCGGATGCGATTTTCGAAGCCGAAATTCCCGTGCTCGGCATCTGCTATGGCGAGCAGACCATGAGTGCGCAGCTCGGCGGCGCGGTCGAGACGGGCCATCACCGCGAGTTCGGCCGTGCTTTCATCGAGGTGAAGAGGAATTCGGCGCTCTTCGAGGGGCTGTGGGAGCCGGGGAGCCGCCATCAGGTCTGGATGAGCCATGGCGACAGGATCACGGCCATTCCGCAGGGCTTCGAGGTCATCGCCGTGTCGGAGGGCGCACCCTTCGCCGCGATCGCCGACGAGCGCCGGCGCCTCTACGGCGTCCAGTTCCATCCCGAGGTGCTGCATACGCCGGATGGCGGCAAGCTTCTCGCCAATTTCGTGCATCATGTCGTCGGCCTCAAATCCGATTGGACCATGGCCGCCTACCGCGCCGAAATGATCGCGAAGATCCGCGCGCAGGTGGGCGAGGGCAGGGTGCTCTGCGCGCTGTCAGGCGGTGTCGATTCCGCCGTCGCGGCCGTGCTCATCCATGAGGCGATCGGCGAGCAGCTCACCTGCGTCTATGTCGATCACGGACTGATGCGGCTCGGCGAGAGCGAGCAGGTCGTTTCGCTGTTCCGCGAGCATTTCAACATCCCGCTCGTCCATGTCGACGCGTCCGATCTCTTCATCGGTGAGCTCGAGGGAGTCAGCGACCCCGAGACGAAGCGCAAGATCATCGGCCGACTGTTCATTGATGTGTTCGAGGCGGAGGCGAGGAAGATCGCCGCCGACGGGCGCGGCGCACCGCAGTTCCTTGCTCAGGGGACGCTCTACCCCGACGTCATCGAGAGCGTCTCGTTCTCGGGCGGCCCTTCCGTGACGATCAAGTCGCACCACAATGTCGGCGGCCTGCCGGCGCGCATGAACATGAAGCTGGTCGAGCCGCTGCGCGAGCTTTTCAAGGACGAGGTGCGCGCGCTCGGGCGCGAACTCGGCCTGCCGGATTTCTTCGTCGGCCGCCACCCCTTCCCCGGTCCCGGCCTTGCCATTCGCTGCCCCGGCGGCATCACGCGCGAGAAGCTCGACATCCTCCGCAAGGCCGATGCGATCTATCTCGACGAGATCCGCAAGGCTGGCCTCTACGACACGATCTGGCAGGCTTTCGCGGTGCTGCTCCCGGTTCAGACCGTTGGCGTCATGGGCGACGGCCGCACTTACGATTCCGTCTGCGCGTTGCGCGCGGTCACCTCGGTCGACGGCATGACGGCCGACTTCTACCACTTCGACATGACCTTCCTCGCCAACGCGGCAACCCGCATCATCAACGAGGTCAAGGGCATCAACCGCGTCGTATACGACGTGACCTCGAAGCCTCCGGGAACCATCGAGTGGGAATAATTTTTGCCCATCCGAGGGTATCCGAAACTACGCCAGAATACGCTCTAACACACTGAAAAGCAAAAATAATTGAGCCGAGGCCTATCGAGGTCTATCGGTGGGCATAGAACGCGTCTGTCGGGTCTGGTGACGGACCCGCCCCCCGTTGATCATCCGGAAAATCGAAAGTACCGTCAGAGCGACCGAGGCAAATGACGGTACTTTTTTCAGCCTAATACGCTGAAATTAATCATATTTCTCCGCCTGACGCCTCCAAAAACCGCGTGACGGTCCTTTTTCCGCGAGGAGGCCCAAATGTTGACGGACGCAGTACTCAAGTACCTGAAACCAAAAGCCAAAATGTACAAGGTGACCGATCGTGACGGCATGTATGTGCGCGTCGCTCCGACAGGCGGCATCTCGTTCCGGCTCGACTACCGGCTGAACGGCAGGCGGGAGACGGTCCATCTCGGCAAGTATGCCCGAGATGGGATCACACTTGCCCGGGCGCGCGAACTGTGCCTGGACGCGAAACGGATGATCGCCGAGGGGCGGTCCCCCGCCATCGAGAAGCAGCGGGAGAAGCGCCGGATCAAGGAGGCTAAGAGCTTCGGCGAGTTCGGCGAGAAGTGGCTGACGGGCGCCCCGATGGCCGACAGCACACGAGCCATGCGCCGCGCGATCTTCGAGCGTGAACTCAAGCCCGTCTGGCGAAACCGTTTGCTGACCGAGATCACGCCTGACGACCTGCGCGCCCACTGCGCCAAGATCGTGGAACGGGGCGCGCCGGCGACGGCCATCCATGTGCGGGATATCCTGAAGCAGATCTACGCCTTCGCCATTCTCCACGGCGAAAAGGTCGCGAACCCGGCCGATGACGTTGGTCCTGCCTCGATCGCCACCTTTACGCCGAAGGACAGGGCGCTGTCGCCGACCGAGATCCGCATCATGCTCAAGCAGCTCGAGCATGTCGCGACGCTGCCGACGATCCGTCTCGGCATGAAGCTCTACCTCCTCACCATGGTCCGGAAGAGCGAATTGCAGGACGCGGTCTGGGATGAGGTGGATTTCGAGAACGCCGTTTGGACGATCCCGAAGGAGCGCATGAAGCGGTCGAAGCCGCACAATGTCTACCTGTGCCGGCAGACCCTAGACATCATGATCGCGCTCAAGACCTGCGCTGGCAATTCAAGGTATCTGCTGCCGTCCCGTTACGACGCGGACGCGCCGATGTCGCGGGCGACCTTCAACCGGGTCACCTACGCTGTCGTCGAACAGGCCAAGAAGGAAGGGCTGCCGCTGGAGCCATTCACCGTGCATGATCTGCGCCGCACAGGCTCGACGCTGCTCAATGAGTTGGGCTTCAACCGCGACTGGATCGAAAAGTGCCTGGCGCACGAGGACGGGCGTTCATCTCGCGGCGTGTACAACAAGGCGGAATATGAGGTTCAGCGTCGTCACATGATGCAGGAATGGGCCGACACCGTCGATGCGTGGGTCGAGGGCCGGAAGTATGTTCCCACGCTGCTGCCGACAGTCATGCCGCCTATCGCGCTCGATCCTGCCCTTTGACCGGGCGGGACTTGCGCTTGGTCACGTCGGGGTGCTGTGCGCGCTGGATCGGCTTCGCGCGCCGCGCCAGCAACCAGGCGTGGACCTCTGCGAGATCCCAGACGATGCAGCGCGGCGACAGCGCGAAGCGGCGTGGAAATTCACCGCGCTGCTCCATCTCGTAGATTGTGCTGTCGGCCAGGGGCACCATCTCGCGCAGTTGGTGCCGCCGGATGGTCCTCCTGATCTCCAAAGGCTCGCTCTGACCCATAACTAATCTCCTTCGCGGCTGTCGCTGGCGATTGAGAACGATAGGTGCCGATGCCGGAAGTCCCTCCCGAGTGGCGTGCGGCAATTTCGGGCTCTGGCGTAGAAATCGGCGGGGCATTTTCAGTCCTGACAGCGCGGCCGGACATCCGTCAGCCCACAGAGTCTGCACGACTCGCCGCAGGCGTCCCGCGCCGTAATTGCGCTGTTCAGATCACGCACCATTTACTGGTCGCACCGACCAAGACGCGATCCGGACGTTCGCAAGCGCCGTATCAACAATAGCGGGTGCAACGCTTAAGGATTTCGTGGGCGGCGGTAGCGAGGAGACGGAGACGACCCATAATCTGATCGGAACAGTTCTCGGGGGCTGACGGGGCGACGTTTGCAAAGACCTTTGCATAATGGGGAACCATCGTGCCGAGATCGAAGATCGAGCTGCGCCATGTGCGCTATATCATCGCTGCCGCGGAAAGGGGGAGCTTCCGGCGCGCGGCACAAGATCTCGGCGTCGAGCAGTCGGCGATCAGCCGCCGCATCCGCGATGTCGAGGATGAGATCGGGGCCCAGCTCTTCCGCCGTCATCCTGCCGGCGTCGACCTGACGGACATTGGCAGGCAGTTTCTGCACCAAGCCAGCCCCGGCGCACATCAGATCGGTTCGGCACTCGCACGCGCGCGGACCGGGGCGGCGAAAGGGCGATATCTCACGGTTGGCGTCTTCGGGC
Organism: Kaistia geumhonensis; assembly: GCF_030815145.1. Classification (NCBI taxonomy): domain Bacteria; kingdom Pseudomonadati; phylum Pseudomonadota; class Alphaproteobacteria; order Hyphomicrobiales; family Kaistiaceae; genus Kaistia; species Kaistia geumhonensis. The sequence continues at coordinate 130,566 of NZ_JAUSWJ010000001.1, forward strand.
CACTGACCATGGGGTTTCTGCCGGAACTCTTCGGCGCCTTTCGGTGCGACAGGCCGGGCACCCGCCTGCGCTTCAGCGAAGCGAGCACGCCTGACCTCATCGCGGCCGTGCGGCGCGGGCAGTTGGATATCGGTGTTGTAGCCGAGGCTTCGCCTGGGCAGGGCTATGCCATCACCCATCTGTGGGAAGAACCCGTCTACCTGGCCATGCCGGAAGGTGACCCGCTCGCCGACCAGAAGGCAATTCGATGGTGCGAGCTGCGCGGTCGCCTCTTCGTGGTGACTGACCTGGTGACGGGCGATTTCGCGAAGGCGTATCTCGAGCGGCAACTCCAGGTTCCGCGTAATGCACTGCACGTCGAGCAGTTGTCTGTGACGCGAGAGTCGTTGATGCAGATCGTCGCCCACGGCGGCGGCGTCACCATCGCGGGCAGCGCTCATGTCCGTTCTGGCCTATCCGGCGTCACCTTCCGTCCGATTGAGGACGCCATGCTTCGCTATGGCGCGGTCCATTCGCGTGGGACTCTCCACAGGGATCTCGAACATCTGCTGACATTGTCGAAGTCCTTCTCAGAGAAGGACCAGGCGAGGTTCGTCCGCCAGCGCCTCATCCGCCATGAGCTGCGGCGCGAGGTGCGTGCTGACCGCTATCGCGGCGCGCGCGGGCGAACCCCCGATCGGTTGCAATGAAGCGCTCGAGCATGGGCACGATCAGCTTTGTCGGGTCGCCGATGGTCTGGCCTTGTTCGCGGCCGAGTGCTGCGGCGTAGGCGACGAGGTCGCGATGCAACTGCGCAGGGAGTTCAATCGTCACTTTCACCGGCTTGTCGTCGATGATCGGGCCGAGCTTCAGCTTGGTCATCACAACCCTCCATAAGGTTCGAGCACGAGGTCGCGGGTGACGATGACACGCACGGGGAACCCCGGTCTGATCGTCAGGGTCGGCGCGACATTGAGCTGCCGACGGATGATCTGCTGGCCGGCGTGGTTGATCGTGTCTTGTGCACCGTTGCGGATCGCTCGGAGCAGCCGATCCTGATCGTCAACAGCGAGTTCGGCGCCGACCGACAGCAGGGTCGACAGGCCGGCAGCCTTGGCGAGATCCCACCAGTGATAATCGACGCCATCCTGCAGACCCGCATAGCCTTGCGCGTCGGCTCCGGGTTGACGTTCCAGGACAATCGAACGGCCGTTCGGCAGAATGAGCCGCTTCCAGACCAGCAGCACCCGGCGCTGACCGAAGCCGACGTCGTTGCTGTACTCGCCGATCAGCCGCGTGCCCTGCGGGACGAGCAGGATGCGCCCGGTGGGGCTGTCGTAGACATGCTCCGTGACCTGCGCGGTGATCTGGCCCGGCAGGTCGGATCGGATGCCCGTGATGAGGGCCGCGGCGATGACGGCGCCGGTCTGAAGCACATAGGGCGATGCCGGAGCCATCACGCGATCGGGCGAGACGGTGCGGCGGTCCACGCCCGCATTCAGGAATGCGAGCTGGCGATCCTGCGCCGTCGGTGCGCCTTGCTGGCCCGGAAGGCCCAGCCCGGCGAGGCTCGGGCTGCCCGGTCCGCCAACTGTCGCAATCGGAGCTGCGACGCGCGCCTCCGTCTGGAAGAAGACGTGGCTCGTTCGGGCAGCTTCTTCTTCCGCGCGCCTGCGCTGCTCGACCGGATCGACGGTGGGCGCTGCCGCCATCGGCGGCGTGACGGGCTGACCACGATTCTGCGCATCGAGGATGGGGCGCCCCAGATCCCCGGGCAGCGGAGGCCCGAGCACCGGACCGGTATAGTTGCGTGGTAGGCCGGCGAGCCCATCCGCGGTTCGCCGGTTCTGCGTGGAGTAGAGCTCCTCACTGCCAGGGCCGATGTTGCGTGTCTGAAGCGCATAGATGAGCGCACCACCGATCCCGAGGGCGGCGACGAGGCTGACACCGCCCAGCACCTTGCGCGACAGTCGGGTGACCCGGGGCGGTTCGCCGCGCAGCCGCATGGGCGCAGCGGCGTCGCCGGGCTGTGTGCCAACCAGCGGTGCGTCGGCACCGCTCTGCGTGTCGCGCTCGCTCATGACGCGTGCCTCCCATCGGTGCGAACGATCCGGACCGTCTGCTGGCGCTCGCCGCTGCCGAGACGGAGCTCGGCGGCGCCGAACAAGCGGTCGACGATCAGGATGTTCTGGTGAATCCGGCTGTTGGCAATCTGCGGTTCGCCATCGGCGCCGATCACGAAGAGCGGTGGCATCTCGCCCTGAACGATCCCGCGCGGAAACTCGACATAGACGCGACGCCCGTCGTCGTAGACCGAGATTGGCCGCCACGGCGGCGTGTCTCCCGTGAGGCCGTAACGATAGTTCCGTACCGCAACGGCCGGGATCACTGGCGTTGCGGGCACCGCCTGTCTCTGCGAGGCGGGCGACGGCGGATAGGCCCAGGCGACGGCCGGCATATAGGGGCGTTCGCCCGAGCGCAGCTCGATCATGTAGATGCGCCGGTCAGTGGTGATGACCAGATTAGTCGTGATGTCTGGCCGTGTCGGCTTTACGAGAACATGGACGCGGCGCGTGATGCCCGAGCCGCTCTCGGTGTCACCGATGATCCAGCGCGCCGTGTCACCCGCAGCAATCGGGCCGGCGCCAGTCAGGCTTTCGCCGGGTTCCAGCGCGATGTTGGTGATCTGCCCGGGAGCGGCATAGACTTGATAGAGCGCGCCCTCGCTCCAGGGATAGATCTGGATCGAGTTGAAGTAGCCCTCGCGACGTGGCTCGACGCGCGCGGCGGCATTGGCATTCTCAACGCGGCCCGCTGGGGTCCCTGCGGCAGCACCACCGCGCGCGGGTGTCCAGGCGGGCGGTGTGTGAAGCGGCCTAGGGGGCGCCTCCGTGACGGCAGCCGGCACCGGGGGAAGCGGCGGTACATCGGCGTCATAACTGATCTGCGGCGGTTGGTTGGTCGCGCAGCCGGCCAGCGTCAATCCGGAAATCAGTAAAAGCGCAGAGCCTGATAGGCGGACGCCACGGCTCGCGGGTCGGCGGAGATGATCTCTCATTGCCCCATCTCCCGCGACCAGTTGATGGCGTTGACGTAGATCCCGAGCGGATTGGCCCGCAGCCGCTCTGCATCGCGCGGGGGTTGGATTACGATGGTCAGGATGGCCGTCCAGCGCTGTGTCGTGGAGAGCTGGCCGTTCTCGTACTGGCGTTCGGTCCAGGCGACGCGGAAGCTATCAGGCGACGCGCGGATCACGCTCGACACCTCGATCGATACCTGCTGCTTCCCGACGCGGGTGAACGGATCGTTGGCGCGGGCGAAGTCGTTGAGGGCCGCCGCGCCGCGATCGGTCGTGAACTCGTAGGCGCGAAGCCAATTCTGCCGCACGACGATGGCGTCTGCGGGGATCGAGCGGACCTGCTCGATAAACCGCGCCAGATGCCAGGCCACTTGCGGGTCGGTCGGGCGGTAGTCGGCCTGCGCTGGCGCGACCGCCTGCGCCTGGCCGAGATTGTCGACCTGGACCACCCACGGGACGATGGTCCCTCGCGCCGACTGCCAGACCAGCGCAGCGGCGAAGCCGGCGGAGAGAATCAGGCAGCCGAAGGCCATGAGCCGCCAGTTTCGGGCCTGGACACGCGCCGAGCCGATCCGATCGTCCCAGATCTGCGCGGCGCGCTGATACGGCGTCTCGGGCTCAGGCGTCTTGCCATAGTGGGTTGCGGGTCGCTTGAAGAAGCTCATGTGCGGTCGCCTCCGGAGAGATTGATGGAAGAGCCGCCGCCATGGCTGTCGCCCGATCGGATCGCGTGTGCCGCGAGCGTGACGCCGTGGCTCATGGTCTGCCCACGCCGCATGCGCTGCGCCCACGCCGGCGGGCTGGCGGCCGAGCCTGTGGCTGCCGGTGCGGCCGAACCGGCATCATTCGCGACCGTTCCCATGCTCGAGGTGCCGCCGGTGGCGCCGAAGCCGCTTTTGACGCCGTCGGTGAAGCTCGAGCGAACGCTTTGCGCCGCCCGGCGCAGCGGAGAGGCTGCCGCGCCGCCGGCCGCTCGTGCGACGCCACCGAGGCCTGAAGCGACGCCGGCGGCGCCCGACTGGCCGAGGGAACCGAGACTGTAGGCTGCGGAGGCGGCTCCCGCCGCGCTGGCTCCACCGCGCACGGCGGCGGCGCCGCCGGAAATGGCGCTGGCGCCACCGCGCAGGGCGAGCCCGGCCGCGCCGCCGGCAGCCATGGCTGCGCCGCCCGCGACGAGGCCGGTGCCGATGGCGGAGCCTGCGCCAAGTTGCGGGCCGCCGGAAACGATGCCGTTGGCGATACCCGGACCGAAGATGCCGAGACCGAGAAGCGACAGCGCCGCCAATACGACGGCCATTGCGTCGTCGATCGTCGGTGGCTGCCCGCCGAAGCCTGCCGTGAACTGGCTGAACAGAGTCGAGCCGATGCCGATGATGACGGCGAGCACCAGCACCTTGATCCCAGACGAGATGACATTGCCCAGCACGCGTTCGGCCATGAAGGCGGTCTTTCCGAACAGGCCGAACGGGATCAGGACGAAGCCGGCCAACGTGGTCAGCTTGAACTCGATCAGCGTGATGAAGAGCTGGATGGCGAGGATGAAGAAGGCGAGCAGCACCAGCGCCCAGGCGAAGAGCAAGCAGGCGATCTGGATGAAGTTTTCGAAGAAGGCGATCCAGCCCATCAGGTTTGAGATGGATTCGAGCAGCGGCCTCGCGGCATCGAGGCCCGTCTGCGCAACCCGGCCCGGACGCATCAGGTCCTGGATGGAAAACCCCGTGCCAGACGCCTGCAGTCCGAGGCCGGCGAAGCTTTCGAAGACGATCCGCGCGAGGTTGTTCCAGTTGCCGATGATGTAGGCGAAGACGCCCACAAACAGCGTCTTCTTCACCAGACGCGCGATGATGTCGTCGTCCGCGCCCCAGCTCCAGAACAGGGCGGCCAGCGTGACGTCGATGACGATCAGCGTCGTCGCGATGAACGCTACCTCGCCGCCGAGCAGACCGAACCCGCTGTCGATGTAGGAGGTGAAGACCCCGAGGAAATTGTCGATGACGCCGCTGCCGCCCATGGTTCAACGCCCTTCGTCGGCGCGTTGCGGCGCGGTGCGGGTGCCAAGGAAACGGTCGCGAGTTTCGGCCCAGATGCGCAGACACTCGCTGTCCCTGGCCGCGGCTTCCCCCATCTGCTGGCAGCGGCGCTGGCCCTCGCGCAACGGGTCCGGCGCCTCCTCAAGAACGGGCGTCGGGCGAACCGCTGGCTTTTCCTCCTTCCGGGTCATTTCGATTGCCGTTGCCGTGATAGCGACGGAGACGAAGATGATTGCGCTCACCCGAGCCAGCGTTTTGCTGTCCATCCCGCTGCCCTCAGTTGCCGTTCGGGAACATCCGGGCGTTGCCGGGCTGATAGCCGGAGCCGGGCGTCAGGAACCGGCGGCGCTGTTCACGGCCTTGTTCGGCGGCTGCGGCGCGCTCGGCATCGACAAGTGCCTGCGCCCGGCCGTTTGCAGCGACCTCGGCGACCAGGTCTGCGAGTTGTTGCGCCTGCAATGCGAGCAACTGGTTGCCAGCCTGGGTTGCCTGAAGCGCGCCGGTCGCACCCTGGCTCTGCCCGATCAGAGCCGCCATCTCGGCGCGGTTGGTGTCGATGTTGCCGACGACACCGGCCTGCACGCGCAGCGCGTCCTGAAGGCCGCCGACCGTGTTCTGCCAGCGCGATCGGGCATCGGAGACGAGCCTCTGATCCGAAGTCGACAGCGAGATGTTGCCGTACTGGCTTTGGAAGGCCTGATCGATCTGCTGCACGTCGAAGGCGATGCGCTGTGCCTGACCCAGCAGCGCTTGCGTGCGCTGCACCGATTGCTGGAGCTGCTGAAGGGAGGAATAGGGCAGGCTCGCGAGGTTGCGGGCCTGGTTGATCAGCATCTGCGCTTCGTTCTGGAGGCTCTGGATCTGGTTGTTGATCTGCTCGAGCGCCCGCGCGGCCGATAGGACATTTTGGACGTAGTTGGTCGGATCATAGACGATCCACTGCGCCGCTGCCGGGGTGACGAACACCGGCGAGAAGGCGACGGGCAGCGACAGGATGGTTGCGGCGAACAGCGCCGCGCGAGAGCGTCGGATCATCATGGCTTGGGCTCCAGGTTGGTGAGGTCGGGGATGAGATCGGCAGCCCATCCGACATCGCGGGCGCGCAGCCAGGCGGGCAGGAAGCCGTCGCGGCCATGCTCGGCGAGGATCGCCTCGATCGCGGCCTGATCGGTTTTCGAAGATGCCGCGCAGAGCGCGAGGGCGACTTCGGAGAGCCCCAGCTCGAACAGCCGGTTGCCGCGCCGCGACTGGCAGTAATAGTCGCGCTTGGGCGTGGCCTGGCTGAGGATTTCGATTTGCCGGTCGTTCAAGCCGAAGCGCCGGTAGATCGCGGTGATCTGCGGTTCGATCGCGCGTTCGTTCGGCAGCAACAGGCGGGTCTGGCAGCTTTCGATGATGGCCGGAGCGATCGCGCTCCCATCGATGTCGGCCAACGACTGCGTGGCGAAGACAACGGACGCGTTCTTCTTGCGCAGCGTCTTCAGCCATTCGCGCAGTTGCGCCGCGAAGCCCTCGTCGTCGAGCGCGAGCCAGCCTTCGTCGACAATCAGGAGCGTGGGCCGTCCATCCAAACGGTCGCCGATCCGATGGAAGAGATAGGCGAGGACCGCCGGCGCCGCGCCGCCGCCGATCAGCCCCTCGGTTTCAAAGGCCTGGACTGCAGCGTCCCCCAGCTGCTCGCCTTCGGCATCCAGCAGCCGTCCATAGGCACCGCCCACGCAATAGGGTCGCAGCGCCTGCTTGAGATCGTTCGACTGGAGAAGGACGGCGAGGCCCGTCAACGTGCGCTCCGGGATCGGTGCGGAGGCAAGCGAGGTCAGCGTGGTCCAGAGATGTTCCTTGACCTCCGGCGTGATCGTGACGCCCTCGCGGGCAAGGATCGCCGCGACCCAGTCTGCTGCCCAGGCACGCTCATGAGTCTCATGAATGCGGGCGAGCGGCTGAAGGGACACAGACGCCGTAGCGCCGTCCGTCAGGCTGCCACCGAGGTCGTGCCAATCGCCTCCCATCGCGAGCGCTGCCGCGCGGATCGAGCCGCCGAAGTCGAAGGCGAAGACTTGGGCGTCCGGATAGCGCCGGAACTGAAGCGCGATGAGCGCGAGCAACACAGACTTGCCCGCGCCTGTCGGTCCGACCACCAGCGTGTGGCCGACGTCGCCGACATGCAGCGAAAAGCGAAACGGCGTGCTGCCCTCCGTCTTGCCGTAAAGCAGTGGCGGCGCACCGAAATGTTCGTCCCGTTCCGGCCCGGCCCAGACCGCCGAGAGCGGAATCATGTGGGCGAGGTTCAGGGTGGAGATCGGTGGCTGCCGCACGTTGGCGTAGACGTGGCCGGGCAGCGACCCGAGCCAGGCATCGACGGCGTTGATGGTCTCGGACATCGCGGTGAAGTCGCGGCCCTGGATCACCTTTTCGACGAGGCGCAGCTTCTCGTCGGCGGTGCGCGGATCGGCGTCCCAGACGGTGACGGTGGCGGTCACATAGGCCTGACCGGCATAGTCCGCTCCTAGTTCCTGCAAGGCCATGTCGGCATCGGCCGCCTTGTTCGCAGCATCCGTGTCGACGAGCGCCGATGCCTCGTTGGTCATCACTTCCTTGAGGATCGCGGCGATGGATTTGCGCTTGGCGAACCACTGCCGCCGGATCCGCGTCAGCAGCTTCGTGGCGTCCGTCTTGTCGAGAAGGATCGCCCGCGTGGACCAGCGATAGGGAAAGGCAAGCCGGTTGAGATCGTCGAGAATTCCTGGGGTCGTCGCCGTCGGAAAGCCGTTGATCGTCAGCACGCGCAAATGGGCCGCGCCGAGCTGCGGCTCGAGGCCGCCGGTCAGCGGCTCGTCGGCGAGAAGCGCATCGAGGTAGATCGGCGTTTCGGGCACGCGGACGCGGTGGCGCTTCGTTGAGATGGTCGCGTGCAGGTAAGTCAGGGTCTCGGCGTCATCGAGCCAACGGCATTCCGGCATGAAGCCATCGACGAGCTGGAGGACACGGTTGGTGCGGTCAATGAAGGCCGCGAGGGCTTCATGGGGATCGACGCCGGACTGTTGGCGACCCTCGTAGAGCCAGAGTTCGGCCCGCGCGGCGTCCTCGGCGGGCGGGAGATACAGGAAAGTCAGGAAGTAGCTCGACTCGTAATGCGCGCCTGCTTCCTCGAAGTCAGCCTTGCGCTCCGCATCGACGAGGGCGGAGGCGGCGTCCGCGAAGCGGCTTGCCGGATAGGAGGCGGCTTCGTGACGCTGCGCTTCGACGAAGATCGCCCAGCCCGACCCCAAACGCCGGAAGGCGTTGTTGAGGCGACTGGCGACGGCCACCAGTTCGGCGGCCACAGCTGAGTCGAGATCGGGACCGCGAAAGCGCGCGGTGCGCTGGAAGCTGCCATCCTTGTTGAGCACGACGCCTTCGCCGACCAGCGCCGCCCAGGGCAGGAAATCAGCGAGGCGGGTTGCGGTGCGGCGGTATTCGGCGAGGTTCATCATGGCCACGCCTCAGACCGTGAGATGGCCCGGAATACGCAGATGCCGGCGGCCGACTTCGACAAAGAGCGGATCGCGCTTGGCTGCCCAGACGGCGGCGAAATGGCCGATCGCCCAGATGAGGAGACCGACCAGCCATAGCCTCAAGCCGAGACCGACAGCGCCGGCGAGTGTGCCGTTCATGATGGCGATGCTGCGCGGTGCGCCGCCCAGCAGGATGTGCTCGGTCAGCGCGCGGTGGACCGGAACCGAGAAGCCCGCGACCTCATCGGGATGATTCAGGAGGCCCGCCATCAGACGAGCGCCCCGCCGCCGAACGAGAAGAACGACAGGAAGAAGCTGGAGGCCGCGAAGGCGATCGACAGGCCGAAGACGATCTGGATGAGGCGCCGAAATCCTCCGCTCGTGTCGCCGAATGCCAGCGTCAGGCCGGTGACGATGATGATGATCACCGCGATGATCTTGGCGACTGGCCCCTCGATCGACTGGAGGATGGACTGCAGTGGCGCTTCCCAGGGCATCGAGGAGCCCGATGCATGGGCGGCGGGCGCCAGAAGAAAGCTCAGGGTCAACGCCGTGGCGGCGGTCGCGAGGCGCTGATGGCCGCGCGCGATATGTCGGATCATGCGGGTTCTCCTTGTGGGTCGGGAGGCTGGGTTGCGGGGGAAAGGCGGTAGTCGGTGTCCGTCCCGAGCCCTTCGACGCGGGCGAGTTCGGCAAGACGCCGCGCAGCGCCGCGGCCGGAGAGCACGGCCACCAGATCGATGGTCTCGGCGATGAGCGCCCGGGGGACGGTGACGACAGCTTCCTGGATGAGCTGCTCGAGGCGGCGCAGCGCGCCGAGTGCGGTGCCGGCGTGGATCGTGCCGATCCCGCCGGGATGGCCGGTGCCCCAGGCCTTCAGGAGATCGAGCGCCTCGGCCCCACGCACTTCACCGATCGGGATCCGATCCGGCCGCAGCCGCAGCGAGGAGCGCACCAGGTCTGACAGCGTCGCGACACCGTCCTTGGTGCGCATGGCGACGATGTTCTGCGCCCTGCATTGCAGCTCGCGGGTGTCTTCGATGACGATGACGCGGTCAGTAGTCTTCGCGACCTCGGCCAGCAGGGCGTTGGTCAGCGTGGTCTTGCCGGTGCTGGTTCCGCCGGCGACGAGGATGTTGGCGCGCGCTGCGACCGCCTGCCGGAGGATGACGGCCTGCTCCGCCGTCATGATGCCGGCGGCGACATAGTCGTCGAGCGTGAAGACGGCGACCGCGGGCTTGCGGATCGCGAAGACCGGTGCCGTTACGACCGGCGGCAGCAGGCCTTCGAAGCGCTCGCCGGTTTCGGGGAGCTCGGCCGAGACGCGCGGGCTACGGTCATGCACCTCGGCGCCGACATGATGGGCGACGAGGCGGATGATGCGTTCGCCATCGGCTGCCGAAAGTCGCTCTCCCGTATCGGACAGGCCGTCAGAGAGCCGGTCGATCCAGAGCCGCCCATCTGGGTTGAGCATGACCTCGACGATCGCGGGGTCTTCCAGGAATCGGGCGACCGCAGGCCCCAGCGCGGTGCGCAACATGCGTGCACCGCGGGAGGCTGCTTCCGATTGCTGATGGTTGACCGCCACGTCGTCCCCTTTCGCTTGCGGGCTCGCGCGACGCGCGACCCTGGATCGGGGATGAGTAAGAAAGGCAGGAATTGGGGCGTTGCAACAACGCTCAAGGGGTCATCGTACTGTGGCGAAGAAAGACAGGTGATCGGCGGACCGGCGTCGAGCCACGGCAGCGTCTGAGGCTTCCGATGAGTCCATTTTCCCGAGCGGGAATAATTCAGGTGCGGGAGCCACCCCCAAGCGCAGGCTTTCCCGAGCGGGAAATTCTGATAGACATTCTTCAGGAATCCATGATACTTTCCCGTTCGGTAAATATCATGGCCAGACGCAACCTCACCACCGCCGAGATCGGCGACATCGTCCGAACCACCCGCAAGGCCGCTGGCCTGCGGCAGGACGAGCTTGCGGGTGCAGCGGGCGTCGGCCTGCGCTTCATCGTCGATCTCGAGGCCGGCAAGCCGACCGCGCAGATCGGCAAGACGCTTCAGGTCCTGGCGGCGCTCGGATGCTCACTCGATATCACACCGCCGCCCGACACCAAAGGAGCGCGCAAGGCATGACGCGCACCCTCGATATCTGGTGGGACGGGCGCCTGGTAGGCCAGCTGACGCAGGACAAGCACGGTGAACTCGGCTTTGCCTACGCGCCGGAATGGCTGAGTGATGAGGCGACGCAGCCCTTGTCCGCCTCGCTGCCCAAGCGGGCGGAGCCGTTCACCCGTCGCGAGTGCCGCCCGTTTTTCGGCGGTCTTCTGCCGGAGGAAAGCCAGCGCGATGCCGCGGCTCAGGCACTTGGCGTGTCGCGCGCCAATGATTTCGCCCTTCTTGATCGCCTCGGCGGCGATGTGGCGGGCGCGCTCCAGCTTCTGCCGCCCGGCGAAGGTCCGGCCCCTCTTGTCCCCGATCAACGGCCAACCCCGATTGACGATGCAGGGTTGATCCGGGTTCTGGACGCGCTGCCCGTCCGCCCACTGCTCGCAGGCGAGGAAGGCCTCCGTCTCTCGCTCGCCGGCGCGCAATCGAAGGTGCCGGTGGTTCTGCTGGATGAAGCTGTGGCGTTGCCTGCGCCGGGCCAGCCGACGACGCATATTCTGAAGCCTCCGATATCGCGGTTTGCGGCCACGACCGAGAACGAGGCCTTCGTGATGCGTCTTGCCGCCGCCATTGGTCTCGATGTCGCGCCGGTGGAAGCGCGCACCGTCAAGGATCGAACATTTCTGCTGGTCCAGCGCTATGACCGCGCCACCGGCGACGATGGCTTCGTGCGCCGGATCCATCAGGAGGATTTCTGCCAAGCGCTCGGCGTGCCGCCGGAGACCAAGTACGCCAGCGAGGGCGGCCCTACGTTCAAGGATTGCTTCGCGCTGCTCCGCCGCGTTGCCGCAAGGCCCGCTGTGGATGTGCTGAAGCTCCTCGATGCCGTGATCTTCAATGTGATCGCCGGGAACGCCGACGCCCACGGCAAGAATTTCTCGATCCTCTATGACGCCGAAGGTCCACGCCTCGCCCCGCTCTACGACTTGCTGGCAACGGTTGCCTACCCCGATCTCTCGCCGAAATTCGCCATGAAGATTGGGAAACGGGCGACGCTTGCCGAACTGGACGCGAGGGGGTGGGCAGCGTTCGCGGCGGACGCGGGTGTCGGCCTGCCGCTGATACGCAGGCGGGTCGCGGAGATCAGCAAGGGCGTGATCGCGAGAACAGGCGAGGTTGCGGCCGATTTGGTCCGCCCTGGCTTCGATCGGACGTCGATCGAAAGTCTTGCCGCGATGGTCCGCGAACGAGCGGAGCGCTGCGCGCTGACGGTAGCGGAATCCGGCCGCTCGGCCAATCAACAGCGCGATGGAGGGAATGTCGAAGGGAGCAATGGCGAATGACATTTCTCTACTTCGCGTATGGCTCCAACATGTTGCCGGCCCGCCTGCTTGGCCGCTGCCCGTCTGCGAGGGTCGTAGGGACGGGAGTTGCACGCGCCTGGAGTCTTGCGTTTTCGAAGGCGAGTAAGGACGGCTCAGGAAAAGCGACCTTGGTGACCGACCCGAATTCGGCCGTGCCCGGAGTCATTTTCGAGATTGATCTGGCCGAACGAGAGCAGTTGGACCGGCACGAGGGGGTCGGCTATGGCTACCGGCGCGACGACACCTTCGCCATCGAGGGAAGCAGCGTTCCGGCGAGCAGCTATCTTGGCACCTCGTTGGACAACACATTGCGGCCTTTCGATTGGTACCTCGCGACCGTCATTGCCGGCGCGGAATATCATGGGCTGGATACAGCTCATGTCGCCGCACTGAGGGGCACGCGCTTCGTCGAGGATACTGAATTGGGTCGAAGGACTCGCGTCGAAGCCATTGAGGCGATGCGAGAGCATGGCATTGAGGATTACCGAACGCTTCTTGAACGCCTGGGATGAGCCGTTCCGAACGGTACCTTAGCCATCTTGTGCGTCCACCCCGCTGATATCGTCCGGAATCTCCCTCAAGAAGCTTTGCCCCTTCTGCAGGCGCCTCCCCAGCGTCTCGATGAAGCCTTCATAGCGTTCCCGCCCTTTGGCCTGTGCTGACGCCTGAGCATCGTTCGGCAAAGGCGGCGTGATCGTCAGCCAGAACCGGACGAACAGGGCGAGGGTTTCTGCGGTGACGCCGAGGTCGCGCTCGAGACGCTGGACCTGACGCGACAGCCGATCAAGGCGGCGCGCGAACGCGGCCTCGCGCTTGTCGGCGCCATCGGGTGACAGGAACGACGCAACCGCCGCTTCGACGATCGCGGAGCGGGAGAGCTTCTTGCGGTCGGCGAGATCGGCGATCTGGCGGAGCATCTCGGGCGGGAAATAGACGTTCATCCGGTCGCGCATGGCCGCCTCACAAATCGATGCCATCATTAGGATCGAGCGCCACCTGTCGCGCGACGCCGCGCATCTGCTGCCGCAGCGCCTGCCGCTGCCGCGCTGCGTCTTCCGGCTCATCGTCCAGCATGATGGAAAACTCGTCGGCCGCGGCAGGTCCGGTTGTTTCCTTGGCGATCGCGACATGGTCGGGCAGCTCCGGCTCGCGCCGCAGCCCGCCATTGGCGGCATCTTCCGCCTTGTCGAGCTGGGCCGCGAGGTCTGCGTCCGGCCGCTGCGGCTTCAACTCGGACCAGGCGTCCTTTCGGGTCGAACGCCCGCATTTCGCCGGGTCCGGCGATGGCAGGACGCGCTCCTTGAAGCGGCGATCCTCGAAGTAACGGGCCTTCTTGGCTCGGATGGGATGGACACCGGCGGCCATGACGATCTCGTCTGTCGCGGGCAGCTGCATCACCTCGCCGGGCGTGAGGAGCGGCCGCGCCGTCTCCGAGCGCGAGACCATCAGATGACCCAGCCAGGGGCTGAGCCGATGCCCGGCATAGTTCCGCATCGCCTTCATCTCGGTCGCGGTGCCGAGCGCGTCGCTGACGCGCTTGGCGGTGCGTTCGTCATTGGTGGCGAAGCTCACGCGCACATGGCAGTTGTCGAGGATCGCGTTATTCGGGCCATAGGCCTTCTCGATCTGGTTCAATGACTGGGCGATGAGGAATGACTTCAGGCCGTAACCCGCCATGAAGGCGAGCGCGCTCTCGAAGAAGTCGAGGCTGCCGAGCGCCGGGAACTCGTCGAGCATCATCAGCACGCGATGCCGCCGGTCTCGCGCATGCAGATCCTCGGTCAGGCGTCGGCCGATCTGGTTGAGCACGAGCCGGATCAACGGCTTCGTCCGGGAGATGTCGGATGGCGGAACCACGAGGTAGAGCGTTGCTGGCCTTTCATCGGCGATGAGGTCGGCGATCCGCCAGTCGCAGCGGCGCGTCACTTCCGCCACCACCGGGTCGCGATAGAGGCCCAAGAAGGACATGGCGGTGGACAGGACGCCTGAGCGCTCGTTGTCGCTCTTGTTGAGGAGTTCGCGCGCCGTCGACGCCACCACGGGATGAGGGCTGCCAGGGCCGAGATGCGGCGTGGTCATCATCGCCTTCAGCGTCGCCTCGATCGGGCGGCGCGGATCCGACAGGAAGGCGGCGACACCGGCGAGCGTCTTCTCCTCTTCCGCGTACAGCACATGCAGGATGGCGCCGACGAGCAAAGAATGGCTCGTCTTCTCCCAGTGATTGCGCTTGTCGAGTGAGCCCTCGGGGTCGACGAGCACGTCGGCGACGTTTTGCACGTCGCGGACTTCCCACTCGCCGCGACGCACTTCCAGAAGCGGGTTGTAAGCGGCCGACTTGGCGTTGGTGGGATCGAACAGCAGGACGCGGCCGTGCCTGGCGCGGAAGCCGGCGGTCAGCTGCCAGTTCTCGCCCTTGATGTCGTGGACGATAGCGGAGCCCGGCCAGGTGAGGAGCGTGGGAACGACGAGGCCGACACCCTTGCCCGATCGGGTCGGCGCGAAGCACAGGACATGCTCAGGCCCGTCGTGCCGGAGATAGGCGTCGCCGAGCTTGCCGAGGACGACGCCATCGGGTCCGAGCAGGCCCGCTGCCCTCACCTCCCGGAGTTCAGCCCAGCGGGCCGAGCCGTAGGTCTCGACGTTCTTCGCCTCACGGGCACGCCATACCGACATTGCGATGGCGACGGCGATGGAGATGAAGCCGCCTGAGGCGGCGATCACCGCGCCTTCGACAAAGATCGGAGGGGCATAGGCGTCGTAGAAATACCACCACCAGAAGAAGGCGGGGGGGTAGTAGACCGGCCAACCCGCCAGCTCGAACCAGGGCGTGCCGAGCTGCGCCTGAAAGCCAAGCCGCCAGGCAGTCCATTGGGTCGCGCCCCAGGTCGTGAGCAGCACGATGAGGAACACGGTGGTGATCTGGCCCCAGAGGATTTTCGTCGCAGACATCGGCGGCGGAGTCCTTTCTTCCTTGTTGGCTAGAGGGCGAGCCCGCGCTTGCGACCGAGGCCCCATTCGATGCCGCCGCCGTCCTTCACGGCGCCCGCGACATGCTGGCCGAGCTTGCGCTCGATCTCGCGGGACCAGGGCACGAGCTGGAAGCCGAGGCCGTTGTCGATCATCGCGAAGCGGCCGGAGGAGAGGTCGAGACGCTGGCGATAGGTGCCCGCGACCTGATCACCGGCGGTCGGTTTCATGTGCGCCAGACCGGTCTCGGCGGAGAGGCGCGCCCCGACCGCATCCAGTTCGCGCCGCCGCAGCGTGGCGAGGAGGTCGCGTTGCAGGATGATCCGCTGGCCTTGGCGGCGACCGAGGCCTTGGTCTGCGAGATGCTCAGCCCGCGCTTGCAGAGCGTCGCGCACCTCGCGGCCGAAGCCCCCCATCGACAGCGGTATAGGGTCCGCTTCCACCAGCCGATGGTCCAGCCAGGTGGCCCCCGGCGCCTTGATCTGCTGGCCGAGTTCGAGGTCTGACCGGCTCGCGAGAACAAGCGTCGGGCGCGGCTCATCGGCTCGGCCAAAGCGCCGAACCTCAACGATGCCGCCGATCGCAGGCGCATGCTCGAAGGCTTCGGCGGGCGGCGGATCTCGTATGCCTGTAGTCGCCCTCGAAGCAGGCCCCATCGCCCTGGCTCCAGAAGCCCGAAAACCAGATGCAGGGTTTCGAGCGGGTGCCGCCGCCGAACAGCCGGACGGAGCGCGTCCTGAGGCTGATGCCGAGGATCGCGCAGATACGTTCGAAGTCGTCATAGACGAACTCGAACCAGTCATAATCGAAGCCGCCCTCGCGGTACCATTGGCGCGCGGCGCCCTTCGCCGCCTCGGAAAGTTCGTCGAGGCGATAGACGATGGTTTCGATGATCTCAGGCATCGGAATCACCTCCATCCACCGTTGCGGCGAGCCAGCCATCGGTGTCGATCCATCCGACGGTCTCGCCCGTCCCGAGGTCGAGGACGTGCGCGCCGCCGCCAAACGCACCGAGCCGGGGCCGCGAGCAGGTATTGGCGTATTGGAAGCCCCAACGGCCTTTCAGGCTGAATTCCGCCGCGCAGAGTTTCACGAACTGGATCAGCCGTTCGGGATCGCCGGAGACGTCATCCCGTAACCAGAGCTGCGAGCCGCCGTGCTCCCGCTGGATGGAGAGAAGGAAGCCCTCCGACGGCGGTTCTTCTGACGCGCCAGCCTCGGACAAGGCATTGTAGAGATCGAGCGCACGCGCGGCATTTTGTGGCGTGCCGACGTCGAGCAGGCACGAGAAGTGCGTGAAATAGTCTGCCATGACAGTCTCCCACGAACATGGAAAAGCCCGGCGTGGCGACCGGGCTGATGGAACGGGCGTGTGAGGAAAGATGCGGGACCGCCGGAGCGGTCCCGCCTGGATCGGCTACTCGGCGGCAATGGCCGGGAGCGGCTCCGCATCCTCGTCCGAGGCTTCCTCGTCGCCAGACAGAAACGCCGGAAGATCCATGGAGCTTGCCTGAGCTTCGGGTTCGCCCGCTTCGGACGATGTGTGCGTCTCAGCGAGCCGCAGCGGCTCGGGGAGCCACCGGGCGTCGGCGAGAAGGCGTTCGGCTTCCTTGGCCATCTCAGCCTTCTTCAGATGCTCGATGAGCTGCGCCGCCCGGTCTCCCGCGCCCTCACGCACGGCCTCGACGATGCGACGCTTCGGCACCCGGCCGAGATAATTGTCGACCGAAGGACGCCATCCGGCCTCCACCATGTCGAGACCAGTCGCCCGCGCGAGCCGGTCGGCCTGGGTGAGACGGCGTTGGAGCCCGTGCTGGGACACGCCGTTCCCCCCGTAGGGGTTCGGCTTCTCGTAAAGTGCGTTGACGCCGAAGCTCACGCAATGAGCGAGCAGCGAGAGTCGGCTCGCATCGTCGAGTGCCGACAGCCAGTCCCAGAGCGCCCGATCGTCCTGCGGAAGATCGGCCTTCCAGGCGTCCTGACGCTCCGCGATCGCGCGTGCGGAGGGGCTGTCCTTGAGGTCGGCGGCCTGCGCTGGGAAGAAGACGTGCCGCACGGACGCTTCGAGGCATCCGCCCCCGGTGTTGGTGCGCTGGAACGTGTCGATGACGAGCTTGTGCAGCAGCGCCGTCAACGCGATCTGCGGGTTGCTCGCCACGGCGTCGCGCAGCGCAAGCGTGCGATGGGCGGTCAATTCGATCACCAGGCGCTCGGGCAACGGCTTGATCACGTCGTCCTCGTCGTCCTCGCTTTCTATCGGCTGCCCGCCGACCGTGATGACGGTGCGGGATGTGCCACTCGGTCCGGGTTCGCCGGCTTGGCCGCTGGTCGTCGCCGTAGCGCCATCGGTCTCGGCATCGGGCAGGACGAGGGGCGCCTCGTCGTCCGGGCGAACATAGCCGCGGTCGGCCACGGGCCTGCCGTCCGCGCCGATGCTCACGAAGACGCCTGCACGGGTGATGTCGCTCGGATCAAAGATCACCGGCCGGTTGTCGAGCCCGCCAAGTAGGGCCCCGATCTCGCCGAGCCGCGCATCGACCTCGTCGGGCAGTTCGTCCGCATCTTCATACTCGGCCTCGAGCCGTTGATACTCGGCGTTGAGTGCGTCGATCGTGGCCTGCTCGTCAGCCGATCGTTCGGCGGCGACGCCCTCGATCTGGCGCAGACCGTGGGTGTGACCGTAAGGGAAGTCGGTAGCGACCTCGATCCACTTCCAGCCTTCGGCCGCGATGGCCTCGGCCTCTGTCTTCAGCTTGGCGGCAACCAGGGCATCGAGCAGGGCGACATCGGCGAGCCAGCCGCCATCGTCCTGTTGGAAGAGATCGCGCAGGACCGTGCCGCCAGCGGCTTCATAGGCATCGAGCCCGACGAACATGGCGCGGCGGTCCGACGCGCGCACCGTCTTCTCGGTCAGCATCCGGCGGATCTGATAAGGCTCCTTGGACCAGGAGCCTGCGATCGTCTCCCAGACCTGTTCCTGCCTTTGATGGTCGGCGCTGACCGTGAAGGCCATCAGCTGCTCCAGTGTCATGCCGTCCTCGGCATAGATGTCGAGAAGCTTCGGTGAGACGCCGGCAAGGCGCAGACGCTGCTTCACCACATGGGCGGAGGTGAAGAAAGCCGCGGCGATGTCTTCCTCGGACTGTCCCTTGTCGCGCAGCGCCTGGAACGCCCGGAACTGATCTAGCGGGTGGAGCGGGGCACGCTGAAGGTTCTCCGCGAGGGAGTCGTCTTCGGCCAGGATCGGCGTCGCGGGATCGCGCACCACGCACGGCACGGGAGCAGTCTTGGCGAGGCGCTTCTGCTTCACCAGACGCTCGAGCGCCCGGTAGCGACGCCCGCCGGCCGGGATTTCGTACAGGCCGGTCTCTGCGCCGTCGGCATCGAGGACGGGCCGGACGTTGAGGCTCTGCAGGAGACCGCGGCGCGCGATGTCCTCGGCCAGTTCCTCGATCGAAATGCCGGCTTTGATGCGCCGGACGTTCGCCTGCGAGAGCGTGAGCTTGTTGAAGGGGATGTCGCGCGACGGCGACAGGGTGATCTTCTGAATGGCAGTGGCCATGACAGGTCTCCGCGACGGGCGGCCGGGAGCCTCTCTCCCGACCTCCAACCCGTCACGAAAATCGGCGCAGCCCTCTTCCTCTCATCGCTTCCGGAAAGCCGGAACGCCGTAGAGGCGGAAAGACGGGACTGCGCCGATGCTTGAAGTGGTAGCGAGTGGGTCAGGCCGCCTGGCGTGCGGCCTCGGGGGTGGTGGCAATTGCCTGACCCGGTTCGCCCGCATTTGGGGCGAAGGCCAGCAACCAGTCCGCTGCCTTGCTTGCCTGACTGGCTGCACGGACGATGGCGCGATTGTCCTCGCGCAGGACCTCTGCCCAGGATCCGACGTAGTCGGCGTGGCGGACGGTCGGGGCGATGCCGAGGGCGGCGCAGCAGAAGGCCGAGGCGATTTCGGCCACCAGCTCCTCGAACGCGTATTTCTTGGAGCCGAACGATCCTGTGAGATCGCGCGCCAGCCGATGGGCGGCGCCGCTGGCATGGGCGCATTCATGCAGCGCGGTGCGATGCCAGTTGATGGGCTCGAAGAAGGCCTGGGGCGGCGGCACCATTACGTAGTCAGGTGCCGGCGCGTAGTAAGCCCGGTCGCCGCCGATGCGAAAGTCGATCCCGCTCGCCCGGATCAGTGCGTCGACTGTGGGCTCGATCAGCCCGGGTTCGGGCGCCGGCACGGCGGCCACGAGGTCCTCAGGCAGGCCGTCACACTGAGCGACGTTGAAGACCGTGAACCGCTTCAGGAACGGGATCGCCTGTGCCTCGTCGCCGGTCTCTTGCGCACGACGGCGTTCATCGTCCGGCACGAAGCGGTCGGCATAGACGACGGTGGTGCCGCGCTCGCCCTTCCGGACATTGCCGCCGAGCGACAAGGCCTGGCGGAAGGTGAGCCAGCCCTGGCTCGGGAAGCCAAGAGAGATTACCGCGCCCCAGAGGATCAGCACATTGACGCCTGAGTAGCCGCGCCCGGTTGCGGCGTTGGTCGGCATGGCGAGTGGCGCCTTGGCCGCGGCCGTCCCCCAGGGCTGGACCCAGGGCAACCGTCCGGCCTCCAGTTCGGCTAGGATCTTGCCGGTGATTTCGTCATACAGGCTCGTCCGGTCGGCGCTCGGCCGGCCGCGTGGATCACGTTTCGACATCGCGGGTCTCCGCGACGGGCGCCGGAAGCCTCTCTCCCAGCCTTCAACCCGTCACGGAACACCCGGCCTGCACTCTCACTCTAGGGGGGGCGTTGCGGGGGGCTCCCCGCAGAAGGGGTCGGCAGAGACTTTGGCTCGGCCGCAGGGGAAGGCTTTCCCCTCGATTCCCATATTACGCCGCTGACAATACCAATCAGCGGGGTGTTGACTACAAATCTGCCGATCCTTCGGATGGCCTCTGACTCGCTGCTCTTGAAGAAAATGTGGTTTCCGACGGGATGGCCCAATGACGCGAGATGGGATTCAGACGTGCATCATCGCGTTCATGAAGCAGCCGAAGGCAGCATGGCGCGGAAATCGGTGGATAGTGTGCGATTGCGGGCAGCCGCTTTTGCTCGGTTATCGTCGTGATTTATCAGATAGGTCGGGCTCGAGGCGGATTTGCAAGTCGCTGAGCAGACTGGCTTCCATGCCCTCGCCCGCCAGATTTTGCAGGTAGTCAATTAGGTCGTCCTGGCGTGGCTGTCCGAATGCCAGACGATAAACGGTGAGACTGCGTTTCAGCCAGGCGAGACGCGCGACCTCCCGACTGAACGGCAACATCGGCACTCGCCGTTCGATCCGCACGGAACCTTCGTAGATCCAGTATGGGATGATATCACTGTCGATCGGCGCTTCGGATCGCGCGCGTTCAAACATCAACTTCCACGGATCGTCAGGAGCTTTCCCACTTCCCCGGACCACAGCAGCTTGGCGCTCGGCGAGGTTGAGGCGCACGGCGTGGCCCTTGAAGCGGTGGACGCGGCCTTCACGCTGTTCGAGGTCCACCGGATTGCCGGGCAGGTTCCAGTGATAGACGCGATAGCAATAGGGATGGAAATCCAGTCCCTCCTGGCCGACGGACGTGGTGGCGAGAATGAATGGCCGGAACGGCGAGTTGAACGCATCGCGCACGCCTCCGAGCCGCGCGACGGCACCGTCTTCGTCCTTGTAGTCGGCGAGCCGCATAGCGAAGCGCCCGCGCATCTGGAATTTGCTGATGGAGAGGGTCTCGCCATCGACATGCACGTCGTCGACGTCGATCTGCGACGGGCGGATAGCCAGGGCCTGGGCCATGGCGCGGGCGACACCCATCGCGCGCTCTTCGGGAGGGCGCGCGCCAAGGCCCTCGGCATCGACAAGGTAGTGGGCGTATTCGTCGAGGACGGCCTGGAGATTGTGTTCGGAGCAATAGACCAGCACGCGACGCCAGTAGTGATCGTCGGTATCCCGCCGTAGCAAGGCGACCGCATCATGCTGGTTGAACAGTGCCCGGAACGACCAGGCGACTTCAGCGGCGCCGCTGAGCAAACGTGGGTCGTCCCACGACAGCTCCGGTGCGATCCGCTTGAGGGCGCGAAGCGCGCAGACGGCTGGGCTGCCGAGCGCCACGTCAACCAGCAGATCCGAGAGATCGGCGGACGAAGCGCCGATGTCGTGTGCCTTCACCGCTGCCGCCAGCTCGGCGACATGATCCTGAAAGGCGTCTTCGCTCGCCAGGGCGCGCATGCCGTGGGGCGCCTCCAGCCAAACGCGGGATCGCGCGCCCAGCAGGTCATCGATCACTGCGGGAGCGGCCCACTCGGCGCTGTTGGCGTCCGGCTGCGACACCGCCCCTTTGCTCAGGGCCTCAACAGCGGGCTTGAGGCGATCGCTTATGGCGGCGCGCATACCCTCCTGCGACAAGGCAGTCTCGGTCTCACTGAAAACTGCGAGCGGATCGGCTAACTCGGCCAGAGCTGGCGATGGATAGATCAGCAGCAGCGCGCGCAGACCCACGAGCCGGCCCTGATCCTGTCGGAACTGCAAGGGGCGCAGACGATGCTGCTCGAAATAGCGCCTGCCGGATGCCCCGACTCCCATGCGGCGTTCAGCCTCGTAGGACAGCAGGGCCGCGACCGCATCGGGCACCATCGACCAGGACGAAAATATCAGCGCCTTGGTCAGCGGCGCGCCAGATCGTGCGTCGCCGTAGTAGGGCATGGCTGCGGGTATCCAGAGATTTTGCTCGAGGTTCTGGCCGAAGATGTCGTCCATGATTGCGCGCATGCGGCCATTGGCCGGCTTCAACGGCGCATAGGTGTTGATAGCCTCGTGATCGAGCATTGCCGGCCGCGCCGCCCGAATGGCGTCGCGGAGGGTCGCCGAAGGCGCCGCCGCTTCGCTCGTTAGAAGTTGCTTCAGGCTGTAGTGGCGCATGAAGTTGAGCAGGTAAGGTGCCGATTTCCAGTATTCTATGATTTCTGGGGCATCGAGCGTGCGCGCCACTTGCGACAAGGCCGATGCCTGCACGAGGTCGGCGGGCGCGATCGAGACCGTGATGGCGGGTTCGCTCATCATGGAGTCGCGCTCGACTGTGGATGCGACCCGCTCGGTTCGAGCAATCACTTTGCGCAGGCGCTGTTCGATAGCCTGGCGAGTTTCGACAGCAGAGGCATGCGACTGCGGCAGGGCATGTAGGAGACCACGAAAGGCGCGCATTTCCTGCGCCAGAGTGGCGGCTACCTCCGGACCGTTTTCGCGACCGTAGAGGAAACTCAAGGTCTCAAGAAAATCCTGATAGTGGTCGCCTTCGTCGGGCTCATCGCCGGCGAGCGTGAGCATCCGGTAGGGTGTGGCGGAGAGCAGCAGGGTGCGGGCGGCGTGCCCGTCCCCTCCAGAGTAGTCGAAAAGCTCGCGTGCGAGGATCGCCGCGTCGCTGTCGCCATGCAGCAGATCCCGGAACCGCTGGAACTCGTCCATGATGATGAGGTCGGGTTGGAGCGCATCGACGCAGGCGTGAGACAGCTTGGCGCGGAGCCGGGCGACCAGGCTGTTGCGGGGCTGTGTCATTTCTACGGGATAGGCGTCCCGGCGCCGCGGGAAGAGTTCGCAAACCCGTTCGAGTTCCTCGAAGAGATCGCGATCGGCCTGCACGTCGCGGCGCAACCGCTCGATGATGCGCTTGTCGACGCCTTCGAGGGTGAGATTGTCCACGGCGCGGTTCCAGCCCTCGACGCCAGCCGTGACTTGCAACAGGTTGTGCAGGCCGCGCGGGCGCGTAACGAGGTCACGCAGGAGATGGAGCAGCAAGGCGCGTTCCTGCGTCACGCCTGTCGATGAGCGCAGATCGAAGGTCGTGCCTGGCGTCAGGCTGATGAAGTTCACCTTGTTGGCGTCGAGGCCCGCCTGGTCGCGTAGTTGCAGAGGAACGAGCGTCATGCGGGTTGGCAGGGCCAGCTCGCGCCGCCCGAGGACGTTCAGCCGGTTGAGGTTCTGGGCGGCGATCGCCTGGTTCGAGCAGATGTAGAGGATGTCGATCCGCTTGGTGCTGTCCCACAGGTGTTCGATCATGCGGGCGATGACCCCGCGCGCCACCATCGTCTTGCCGAGGCCAACTTCGTCGGCGACCAGGAACTGGCGGACAGGATCGTTCTGGCCGTAGAGCCGATCGAAGACGTAGTCGACGGTCCGCCGCTGAAAGACCTTGAGAGGAGAGAGCGCCGCGTCGGCGCGAAACCGTTCATTCGGCATGCGCGGCATCCTGCGTGGCGAGTGCAATTCGGAATGTGTTCCAGAGAGCGCGGAACTCGGCCGGAACCGGATCGGTATCGTCACCGTCGCCGGTTTCCAGCCGTGTGATCAGTCGTTCGATGGCGCGAAGCTGATCCCCGCCCCGGCAGAAGGCCCGAACCATCTCCTCGAGGATGGGCGCGTCATCGCTTGCCACGCGCCAGGCGCCCTGACCCGCCCCGTCCTGCGCTGCAAGGGCGGCTGCGAAGGGATCGCCCAATTCGGAGAGGAGCAGACGGACATAGCGGAAGAAGGCGTCCTTGCTGTCGATCACCCAGCGCAGGATGGCTGCGTGACGCTCGGCCGGCAGTCCCTCCATCATGAGCCCGGTGCTGAACAGGATCGAGACGTCTTCCGTCTCGTCCGTCAGGTGACAAGCGAGGAATCGCGTGAGGTCGACTAACGGCATTGCGCCAAGGTCGGCGGGTTGTCCCTGCCGAAGCGGCTCCAGCACATCGCGTGCATGCCCTTCGCCCCGCGTGATCGGCCAAACACGCAAGACGCCGACCCCGGCAAGCGGAAGCTGTTCGGACGGGACCAGCCAGACCCGCCAGACTGGCGAGCCATCGGCGGCGGGCTCGCCGCGCTCGCAGCGGAGCGTGAGGCCGCTGCGGCAAATCTCGCGCCGGGCCTGGTCCAAACGCGCCTCGGCGGCTCGTTGTGCGACATCGGCGGCGCTCGTCTCGTCGCGGACGAACGGCCGCGTCAGCCGGCCGAATCCTTTGTCGCCAAGGATTTCCTCGACGCTTCCGACCCGCGACCGCTTGCCGGTCAGGGTCGTGAAGATCTCGACATTGCTGCCGGTCAGCAAAGCCGGCCGCGTCGCGTTTCCTGAGCCGACCGTGATCTCAGTGTCCCAGCCGCGTTCGGCGATGAACGCTTTGGCATGGAGCCCTTGCAGGGCCGCTGCGTCTTCTTCCTCACCATCTTCCGTGGCCGCCATCTCGTCGAGCACGGCCACGCGGGCAAAGCCATCGAGCGTGGCCCCGGGCACCTGGGCGAGTTCGTCGGATCGCCCGATGAAGATGGGTTTTTCGGCGCTGGCCAGGCCGGCGAGCATCGACAAGGTTTGATCGTCGCAGAAGGGCGACACGACGCCCAGCCGAACGCAGGGTTCCGGGCGCCATGGCTTTCCGCCGAGGCCGTTCACCGCGAAGGAGACGCTCTGGAACGGTTCCGGCAGGCTCCATTCGGCGCGGCGCATGTCTTCGGCCAGGTCATCGACAAGCGTCTTCGTTCCGTCGGGAACACCTACGGTCGCGAGGTCGGGGAGCTGGCGAAGGAAGTCGGCGACCGGGCGATTGACTGCTTTGGGCTGCCTGGTGATCACGCCGTCGAGGGTGGCGGCGATGTCCCACGAGCGGTCGCGCGTCAGGTTTCGGGAGAGAATGAGCAGACGCAGGCGGACCGGGTCTTCGGGCCGTAGTGGAGTGAAGCGCAGCGCCCACATTTTGGGGTGGAAGGCCCCGCCTTGGGGGGCAGCGACCTCGACGATGATGCGTTCGAGTAGCGAGCAAAGGCGGGAATGCGGCCGGGCGCTCGCCTGGATATGGCCAGCGTCGGTGAAGATGACGAGGCGGCCGGCGATGCGCTCGGCACCCTCGAGCAGTGCCAGAGGATGAGCGAGAATGTCGTCCCGGTTCTCGGCAGCGAAGAGCACCAGACTGACCGGGACGGCGAGCGCGGTCTCGAAGTCGAGCGAGAACGTCGTGGCGACCGCCGCGTCGAAGACATATCCCGCCGGCGGCTGAAGATTCGCGCCGTAGAGCGTTCGCTGTTCGGGGTCGAGGCTGCGTCTATTCAGCATGGGCGAGATCCCGCAGATGGGATTTGGCCTGTGCCCAGCGGAAGCTGAGGCGATCAGCGCCCGATGCGCCGGTCCAACGGTCGCGGACAGCGTGATTGGCGTAGCGTGATTGGCTGGTCTTGAGCCGGCGTTCGCGTTCTTCGATCAGCCGCCGCGCCGCAGGCGCCGAGATCAGCTGCGCCGTCTCGGTCAGAACCAGATCGCGCCACTCGCTCACGAACCGTTTTGCGGCGGGTCGGACAGCATGCGCCGGATGCTCTACGACATACCAGAAGTCATCGAGCGACCACGCTCGGACCGCGCCGGCGTCGAGTTCGTCGCTCCACGCTTCGAGCCGACCGCGATATTCGTCGATCCAGTCGTCGCGCTGCCGCAGCTCGCTGAGCGCGAGGTTGTAGAGAAGCGCGGCACCGTGCATCACTTGCGAGAAGATTTCGCCATGCCGCACGAGGCGGCGCGCGGCGGATGGGAACGCCGACAGATGGGGATGCGTCCAGATATAGTCGCAGTCCGCGTCGATCCCTTCGCGGGCGAGCATCGTGAGCAGCGCGGTGGGCTGGCTGGCGACCAGACGGTCGATGAGGAATTGCGCCTCATCTGTGGTCAGGCGGAAGACAGCGCGCTCGAGCAGGTCGCCGGGCATCGGCGGCAAGGCCGGATTCCAGACGCTAAGTGCCTCGGCATCGGCTAGGGCGTCTTCGCCGCTGGATGCTCTCCGCGAACGGCCGCGGCCTCGCAAGGCGACGAATAGGCTGTCGAGCGAGCCAGGAAAAACCCGGATGCCCCACGCGCCCAGCCCGGCCCAATAGACGGAACTCGGCAATCGCTGGAGCCGTGGTCCTGCATCTCGGCCGATGATGCCGTTAGACTCACCGCCCGCTTTCAGGGCGTCGGCAAGCCGGATCTCAGTGTCGCGTGCTTCGATGCGAAGCTGCGCCTCGGGGGCTTCGCGCTTTTCCAGCTCTCGATAGAGCCAGGGAATGAACAGCATGTATCGCAGGCGTGTCTGGATCGTGCTCGTACCTGGAAAGAGATGATCGGCGATGGAATCGCGGATCGCTCCCAGCCCCAGCTCATCGCGGGTCTCGCGCTCCTGAAAGAGCGCCATGATGCGCTGCGCCCGTTGCCGCTCGGCTTCATCGAAATCGATCCAAGCTAGAGACGACATGGGCTCAGGCCGCCTTGCTCGCGGTCGGCTGCGTCGGGAGGACTGGAATGACAGTGCCGGAGGACATCAGCACGATCAGTCCATGCTCGGCGCCAGTTATGCCGAGATAGGCCCGCACTTGCGCGCGATAGTGATCGAGCGCTTCCGGTGCCGGCGTCACATCGCTTTTCCAGTCGACGACGACGGCAGGGCGACCTTCGGCTGTCAGGGTCAGGGCATCGGCTATCCCGGCCGTTACGGCCTCCACGCCGTCGGCTGCTTGTGCGGCATAAACGGGAAATTCGGCCAGAAGACCCGGCCGCAAGGCCACGATGTCGGGCAAGGCCAAGGTCCGGGCGACACAGGCAGCAAGTTCCTCAGCAGACAGCCCCGTCGCCGGGTCGGCGACCGGAGAATGGCCAAGAGCGCGGATAAGCTCGGCTGCCCGTTCGATGAGGGCAGCCTCCGTCTCAAGGACTTCGCCGGTCAGAACCTCTTCCATGAGCTTATGGAGGATCAGCCCACGTTCGCGGCCGCCCTGCACGAGAGTCGCGGCTTCCAATTCGGGAGGCTGCTCGTCGGCCGCCCCCGTCCAGAGCGCGCCTTCTTCTTCCCGTACGACGGTCTGGGCGGCGCTTTCATCGCGACTGGGCGCAAGCCGGGTCAACCGCGTCTGCGCAGCCGCGATGGCTTCGGCTTCGGCGGCGAAGCTAGCGCGCGTTTGGGTGTTGCCCGCGCCGGCACCCGCCGCCGTGAGGCCGACAGGCAGGTGAGAGACGTCCAGTCCGGGCAAGCCGGCGAGCGACAGATCGACGAGGCCGATCCAGGCTGATTTCGACGGTGTGGCGTCGAGCCGGGGAAGGACGAGGAGTTCGCGAGCGCGGGTGGCTGCGACATACCAGAGCCGGATGCGTTCGCGGTCCAGCTCCTCCTTTTCCGCTTGGCGGGCGGTTTCGTAGCCCTCAGGCGTGACGCCCAGGACCGGGCAGTAGAAGGTCTCGGCCTGGCGGTCGATGACGGCGCTGTCGGGCGCCATGACGCCTGTCATGGTGTTGACCGGAATGACGATCGGCCATTCCAGCCCCTTGGCCGCGTGCATGGTGAAGAGCGCGACCGCTTCCTCCTGGGCATCGGGCCGTCCCTCGACGGCGCGGGCCTCGTCGGACCACGCCGCTGTCATCGCCTCGGCGAAGGCGCGCAAACCGCGCACGGCGTAGCCGGTCGACAGGCTGAGATAGAGATCGACATTGGCGAGCGCGCGCTCGGCCTGGCCGCGATGGCGCTCGAGGAGGAGCGGACGGACGCGCATCACGTCCACGGCCTGCGACAGCAACTCATGCGGGGTCGTGCTGTTGCCGCGCCGGGAGAGCGATTGCAGCCGCTCGATGACGTCGCGCGCGAGCGGGTGCGCGATGACGGCGGGATCGATGCTGAGATCCAGGCGCGGAATCCGATCCGGCTGTTCCTCCGAGCGCGGAAGTCCCCAGATGATATCCAGCAGGTTTTCTTCGGTGAGGCCGACCAGAGGGCCGCGCAGCAATGCGCCGAGCGCCAGGGTGTCGCGGCGGTCGGCCAGAACGCGGGTCAGCGCGATCAGATCCTGGACCTCCTGGCGGCGGAACAGCCCCTTGCCGGCTTGGGTCGCGACAGGGATGCCGCGGCGTTCCAAGGCTTCCTCATAGCGCCACAGCTCCGCGCCGGTTGGCGCCAGCAAGGCGATGTCGCCCGGCTGGCAGGGGCGCTCGGCGCCGCTGCGACGGTCGATGATTGGGTGGCTTTCGATCAGCCGGGCGCACAGATCGGCGATGGCGTCGGCCTCGGCATCGCGCTGCTGCTCGGCGCTGGCCTTGCCGTTTTCATCGGCCACGGCGATGTCGAGGGCCGCCACGCACAGGCCGCCGCGATCGTCATGGAACGGGTCGAGCGCGGTGAAGCCGGGCTGCCCATCGGCTGAGAGCGCGACCTCGAAGCGCTCGTTGACGAAGGTGAGGATCGAGGCGCAGGAGCGGAAATTGGTGGAGATCGACAGGAGGCTGCCGGGGTCCTGGTCGCGGAAGGCGTCGCGCGCCTGCACATAGGCGCCGACATCGGCGCCCCGGAAGCGATAGATCGCCTGCTTGGGGTCGCCGACCAGGAAGAGCGCGCCCGGCCGGATGCGGAACCCGGTCCAGTCGTCATCGCCATCGGCCGGTTCGCCGCAAAGGCGCCAGAAGATCTCGGTTTGCAGGGGATCGGTGTCCTGGAACTCGTCGACGAGGACGTGGGCGAAACGCTGCCCGAGCGCTCGGCGAACGTCGTCATGGTCGCGCAGCAGGTCGCGCGCGGCGAAAATCAGATCGTCGAAATCGAGCTGGGCGCTGGCGCGCTTGTGGTCGCGATAGCGCTGCAGGATCGGACGCGCTTCGTCGATAAGCGCCGCCAGGGCGTGGCTGGCGGCGGCCTGCACAAGCGAGACCCAGGCGCCGCAGCAGGCGGTGTAGTGGACCTCGGCGGCGTCGTTCAGCCGATCGCCGTCGGCCTTGGAGAGGCCGACCTCTTTCGCCGCGGCGGCCCATTTGCCCTTCTTGCGGTAGGAGGCGAAGGCCCCTGCTTTGGTGCAAAGGTCCGGATGTGGCCGCAAGGTCAGGAGGCGGACGAGGCCCGCAGGCGTTGCGGGATCGGGACCGTTGGCCAAGGCGGTCGCCATCTCGGCCAGCCGCTCGACGATCGCCGCCGTTTCCGGCTCGGCCGCAGTCACACCATCCATGAAGCCTTTGAAATCCGCAGCGGCCTGCCGGAACGCCGTCAGGTGGCCGTCAATCGGGGAGACGGCCGGGGCCGCGAGCGTGGGGCGACGGCGCAGATTCTCGGCGATCTTGTGGATGAGCGCCACGGTCTCGCCGGGGCTGTGCAGCACCATCTCGGCCAGGATACCGCCCTGACCGCCGGACAGGCGTTCGCGCAGCCAGACATCGACAATCTCAAGGAAGGTGAGGTCGGCCTGGTTGCGATCCATGACCCCTGCGCCGGGATCGATGTTGGCCTCCGCGGGATAGGGCTTAATGAGGCGCTGGCAGAAGCCGTGGATGGTCGAGCACGTGATCTCGTCGATCGCGGCGCTGGCGGCGGCGAGATTGTCGCGATGGGCTTGGGACAGCCCATCGGGCAGCGCCACGCGCAGCTCGGTCGCGATCGTGCCGGCCGAGAGATCTGCGACGAACTCGCGGACACGCGACAGTAGCTCGCTCGCGGCGAGTTCGGTGAAGGTGACGGCGGCGATGGAACGCGGCGCGACGCCTTCGGCCAGCATCGCGGCGATGCGGCCAGCCATGACGGCAGTCTTGCCCGAACCTGCGCCGGCCTCGACCAAGATCGAGCGATCATGCAGGCTGATCGCATCGCGGCGCGCGCCGTCGTCCTTCAGCACCTTGGACACGCTGCTCATCATTCCGCCTCCCAGACCTGAGCGACCTCGCCAAGCCGCTCCGTGGCTGCCGGCATTTTGCGTTTGCAATAGGTGGCGCCCGCGTTGGCCGGCAGGGCGAAGGCGAGGTCGTCATAGTCGCCGCCGGTGTCCGGGCCAGGCAGTGCCGCACCGCCGGCGAGACTCGCCCTTGCCGCGCGCAGATAGCCTGTGATGTCGGCCAGCACGGCTTCGGGATCGTCGAGCTGAAGATCTACGGGCTCGCGCGGATAGAGCAGCGAGGCGCTGATGGCGACGTCGTCGCCGAGGAGCGCCTTCACCGCGAAAGCATAGAGGCAGCGTTGAAGCTCCCGCCCGCCGTTCAGCCGGATGCCGCTCCGCGGGGGGCGGCCTGTCTTGTAGTCGCGCACCAGCGCACGTTTGCCGTCGCCCGAGATGTCGAGCCGATCAATATAACCGGCGATGTTGAAGCCCGTGCCGGGAATCGTGACCGGCTTGCGCGCATCCCAAGGCGTTTCCGCGTCGGATTTTGGCTCCGATCCACCGAAGGGCACCTCTCCGTAGGAGCGTGCGCCCGGCAGGACATCTTCACCATAGGAAAGGGCTCGGCCCGCCATCACGCGGGCGTCGTCGATCGTGCGGCTCCAGATGACGGCCGGCGGAACCGGACGCTCGCTTTCCCAATCGGCGGCGACGGCTTGCGCGGCCCGCGCCACCGCGGCTTCGACGGTCTCGGCGTCGGCGGAGGCTAGACCATCTCCGGTTTCGAGGTCGCGCAAGGCGCGGTCGAGAACCAAGTGGACGAGATCGCCGATCCCGAGCGCGTCGAGCACGAGCGGTTCAGCGCTGCTCTGCGGTTCACGCCATCCGAACGCATAGACCCACACGAAACTCAGCGGATTGCGCAGCAGGCGGCGCAGCGAGCTGGCCGACTGGGTGCGGCCGAGGATGGCGAGAACGAGCGGATGATCTGCCCGCACGAGCCCGTCATGGGGAGTAATCTCGGCCTGCCGCCAGTCGCGCCAGCAGCCCTGCGCACCGACCGCTTGCGGATCGGCTGCGAACTCCTGAGGCCGGGCCATGAGGCGGTCTGTTTCGCTGAAGGCGTGCGCCGGCGTCGCGTTGCGGCGCAGATAGGCTTCGTCACCACGCCCGGCGAGCAGAGGGCTGCGACCCAGGAGACGCCCGTCGCTGTCGCGCCGGGCGCGCGACAGAACGACGGTGTCGGCCGTCGTGGCGAGGATCGTCTCGAAGTCGCGGCGGTCGGCGAGGTTGACCGGCAGCGGATCGAGCACCGGAGTCGGGATGATATGGTCCGGGATCAGTCGGTCTTCGGCGATCCCGCGCGGCCAGCGCGAGGAATTAAGCCCGAGGAGCCGCACGAAGCGGCGGGGCGACGCCGCGAGCGCGCTGGCCGGCATCCAAGCGACGCAGACGCATGCTTCCAGCCCGTCGTCCTGCTTCAGGGTTTCCAGCGTGGCGTCGATCGAGGCGGCGGGGCCGGCGAGCAGAGCCTTGCGCCAGATCGCGAGCGCGCGGCCCTTGAGGAAGGCTTCTCCGATCTCGCTGGCGGCCTCCGATCCTTTCACAAGGGTCTCGACCGCCGTGCGCAGCGCCGGAACATGGTCGGCGCCGTCGGGCCAGTCTTCGGGTGCCAACCGGCTCAGGAGGCGGTTCCAGGCGCCCAGCGTCGAGAGCGGCGCATCGGTCGGCAGGACACGCAGCCAGCCTTCAGGCAGGGTCTCGAATGGCGCGCTGTCACGGCAGAGCGCCGCGAGGCGACGCAGCCGCGATTGCGACAGGCCACGGACCACGATGTCGGCCAGCGCTGCGGCCGTCTGGCCCTCGCGGGTGGTGACCGTGCGGACGCCGTGGACGAAGTGCAGGTCGATATTGGCGTCGGCGCGCAGGGTCAGGAAATGATCGTCATAGTCGGCTGGCGATGCGGTCGCGATGGCGATATCCGAGGGCGAGACGCCATTGGCGAGCAGGCTGCGCGCCCAGCGCATCGCCTCGATGGCCTCATGATAGGCGGTCGCGGCGCTGACGGCTCTGGTCCCTGGCGTTTGCGCCGGTGCATGCGCGACCGTGACGCCGATGCCGTCAAGCCAGGCGGGAACGCTTCTCGGGCCGGCCGTCCACTGCACCGGGATATGGGCAGTTAGGTCCTGGAGCAGTGGCCGCCAGCAGGGCGAGAGTTCGGTAAGACCGACGATTTCCATTGGTCCGAGGACGGCTGGCGCATGAGCGATGCGGGCGGTCGCGGCTGCAACGATGTCGTGAGGCCGCATCATCCCGGGCGGAAGCTGGTCGAGGACGGCCGATTCTAGGCGCGCGATGGCGGCGAGACGCGGATGGACGCCCGCGCATGCGGCAAGATCGACCCCCGCGCGCCAGACTTTGTGGAGCGTGTCGGCCGCCGCGCCGATCATGCCGGGAAGAGCTTTGATGCCTTCAAGTTCGCCCATCGGCGTGGCGGGCAGGACGGCCTGGATGGCCGCACGCAGGCTCTCTTCGTCGATAGGGCGAACGAAGCCGCCAGCCAGTCGGACGGCGGCCTGCTCGAACGACATGATCTGAAGGCCGTGACGACGGTCACGGCCAGCCGCCAGCCGGCGCTCCCGCATGGCGAGACGACCGTGAACGACAAGGGTGGATCGATTTGCGCCTGCCATGACCGCCAACCTCTCAGAAATCACTTGCGGTTCGAGCGCTGAGTCAGCGCTGAGGCAGCGGCAGTCTTCGCGGCTTTGCTGCTCTTCGGGTCGCGCAGGACTTTCGCTGCGGCGCTGGCCGCCCGTTTGCTGGTGACTTCACTATTGGGTCCGCGTTTTGGCATCGCTTGCTCCCGAAATCTGGGTCCTCATTGACCATTGACCCGTCGCCCTGATGGGACTAATAATTACACGCATCATATGGATCTGTCCATATAGTTTTAATGCTCACGGGCGGCGGAGGCGGAATGCAATGAGAGCGGCTGCAGCGGCCTTAAAGTGGGGGGTGGAGCGCCGCCTCGAGTTCATCGAGTTCCGGCTGTTCTGGGAGGGGTCGATCAATCGCGCCGATCTCGTTGAATTCTTCGGCGTTTCCGTTCCTCAAGCGTCGAAAGACCTAACCCTCTATCAGGAGCGCGCGCCTGGAAACGTGGACTACGACACGCGTGGGAAACGGTATGTAGCGGCCGACAAGTTCGTCCTGCGTTTTCTTGATCCCGACCCGTATGTCTATCTTGCGCAGCTTCGATCGGTCGCCGAAGGCACGGTGCCAACTCACGATTCTTGGATCGCCACTCTGCCGAATGCGGATGTGGCGCTAACCCCAAAACGGGACATCGACATCCAGGTCTTGCGCCGTGTGCTCGACGCGGTGCGAGAGAGGGAGTCGCTGGAAATCTTCTATCAGTCGATGAACAAGGTTCGACCAGATCCCATCTGGCGCCGAATCACACCGCATGCCTTCGGTTTCGACGGCTTCCGGTGGCATGCGCGTGCCTATTGCCACCTCGAGAACAGGTTCAAAGACTTCCTGCTGCCACGGATCCTCGAGGTGCGGGGTAAGGGCAAGCCTGGGGCGACCGGCGAGCAAGATTGGCTCTGGAACAACTTCTTCGATGTAGTCATCGGACCCCATCCGGATTTGACGGAAAGTCAGAAGAAGGTGGTCGCCAAGGACTATGGGCTGGACCAAGGCAATGGTGTGCTGTCCGTTCGGTATGCGATGCTTTTCTATGTTCTGAAGCGACTTGGCCTGCTTGGGGACGCCGCAAAGCAGAGTGCTCGCACACAGCATATTGTCGCGCTAAACCGCAAGGAAACCGAGGCTGCGCTCAACAAAGCGGAGCTTCTGATATGACGATATTGTGGGGGAGCGCCGGCTGATGACCGCCAAGCTCGAAAGCATCAAGAACGGCGCCTCCGTTCGCGGCATCGCGTCTGCGCAGCCCGTGCAGATCGTGTCTGTGGACTGGATCGGAGATCAGGCGATCAATGTCGTCTACCGCGACCACAACGGCTCGGTCGCGGAATCTGTTCTCTACAGGGACGACGAGCATCGTCTTGAGGTTGAGCAGGACGGGCGGCCGTGGTCGTTCGACGCGGATGGTGCGCTGCTGCGATTGGTGACCGAAGCCAACCGCATCAAGCTTGCCCATTTTTTCGATCCTTATCTGGCCATCCACACCAGCCTCGTCGATCCGCTGCCTCATCAGATCTCGGCTGTATATGGCGAGATGCTGCCGCGGCAGCCTCTGCGCTTCCTTCTCGCGGACGACCCTGGCGCCGGCAAAACAATCATGGCCGGCTTGCTGATAAAGGAGCTGATCGCACGCAGCGATCTGGAACGCTGCCTTGTCGTCGCCCCCGGCAGCCTGGTCGAGCAGTGGCAAGACGAACTGGGTCAGAAGTTCAATCTCGAGTTCGACATTCTGACGCGTGACATGATCGAGACGTCTCGTTCGGGGAACCCGTTCAACGACCGCGACCGCCTCATCGTCCGCCTCGACGTGCTGGCCCGCAACGAAGGCCTGCAAGAAAAGCTCATGAGCGCCCGTGAGTGGGACCTCGTCATCTGCGACGAAGCCCACCGGATGTCGGCAACCTATTTCGGTGGCGAGGTCAAATACACGCGGCGATATCAGGTTGGTCAGAAGCTCGGCCAGGTCTGCCGGCATCTGCTGCTCATGTCGGCGACGCCGCATAACGGCAAGGAAGAGGACTTTCAGCTCTTCATGGCGCTGCTCGACGGTGACCGGTTCGAGGGGCGTTTCCGTGATGGCGTCCATTATGCCGATACGGAAGACATGATGCGGCGCCTGACGAAGGAAGAGCTGCTGAGGTTTGACGGTCGGCCGCTCTTTCCCGAGCGCCGAGCCCGCACGGTCAAATACCAGCTCTCGGAAGGCGAGGCCGCGCTCTACGCCGCCGTTACCGAATATGTGCGAACCGAGATGAACCGGGTTCAGCGGTTTGCCGAGGGAGATGGCAAGAAGCGCAATAATGTCGGATTCGCCCTACAGATTCTTCAGCGTCGCCTCGCTTCCTCACCGGCTGCCATCTACCAGTCGCTGAAACGTCGCCGTGAACGCCTCGAGACCGAGCTGGGCGAAGCAAGGCTCGCGGCCAAGGGACGGCGTGCCGGTATCGGCGAGCCGTCGGTGAGCTCCGATGTTCTCGGCAACATCGACGAGTACGGACAGGAGGAGATCGATGAGCTCGAAGAGCTGATTTCGACCGGCGCGACGACGGCAGAGACTGTCGAGCAGCTGGCTCTCGAAGTCGACACGCTCAAGGGGCTAGAGTCGATGGCGCTCGGCGTCCTGCGCTCCGGTGTCGACACGAAGTGGACCCAGCTGAACCGCATTCTCGACGACGATCTCATGATCGACGGCGCTGGAAATCGCCGGAAGCTGATCATCTTCACCGAGCCCAAGGACACGCTCCACTACCTTCTCGACAAGGTGCGCGCGCGTCTCGGAAGCCCCGAAGCCGTGGACGTCATCCATGGCGGGGTTTCTCGCGAGGAGCGCAGGAAGGTGATCGAGCGCTTCATGCAGGACAAGGACCTGCTGGTGCTCATCGCCAACGATGCGGCGGGCGAAGGCGTGAACCTCCAGCGCGGCCACTTGATGGTCAACTACGACCTGCCTTGGAACCCCAACAAGATCGAGCAGCGCTTCGGCCGCATCCATCGCATCGGGCAGACCGAAGTTTGCCACCTCTGGAATCTTGTGGCGGCCGACACGCGTGAGGGCGAAGTCTATGGACGTCTGCTCGAGAAGCTTGAGGCGGCGCGGGAGGCTCTCGGTGGGCGCGTCTATGATGTGCTCGGCGAACTCTTCGAAGGGACCGCGCTGAAGGACCTCTTGTTCCAGGCAATCCAGTATGGCGAGCAGGAGGAGGTGAGGGCGCGCTTGTTCCGCCAAGTCGATGGCGCGGTCGATCAGACGCATCTTTTGGAACTTCTGCGTCGACGCGCGCTGACAAACGACACCATGCCCCAGGCCAAGGTCGAAGAGCTGCGGCTCGAGATGGAGCGGGCCGAAGCGTTGCGCCTGCAGCCGCACCACATTCAGAGCTTCTTCGTCGAGGCGTTCCAGCATTTGGGCGGCCGTCTCAAGCGCCGTGAAGAGGGTCGCTGGGAAATCACGCACGTGCCAGTGCGGATCAGGGAGCGCGATCGCCAGATCGGCACAGGCGCGCCCATCCAGAAGCAGTACGAGAGGGTCTGCTTCGAGAAGAGCAATATCAATCAACAGCCGGTCGCCGCGTTCATCTGCCCAGGGCATCCGCTGCTGGAGGCTGTGATCAGCCTCATCCGGGAGCAGTACGAGCAGATCATGCGACAGGGCGCGATTCTGGTCGACGAGACCGATGCTGGCGAGGCGCTGTCTGCCGTTTTCCTGCTGGAGCACACCGTCCAGGACGCCCGCACGACGAGTGCCGGGAAGCCGCATATCATCTCCCAGCGCTTGCAGTTTGCCGCGATCGACAAAGCGGGGAACGCCAGCAACGCGGGCATCGCGCCTCATCTCAATCTCCGGCCCGCCGCGCCAGAGGAAGTCCACCAAGTTCGTGATCTCCTGGACGAGGACTGGCTGACCACCGAGCTTGAGAGGACGGCGATCCGCTTCGCCACTGTGGAGCTGGCGCAAGGACATGTCGCGGAGGTGAAGGCGCGCCGAATTCCTGAAATCGAGAAGGTCGAGCAGGAGGTACGTGCCCGCCTCAAGAAGGAAATCAATTACTGGGACTCGAGGGCCTTCGAACTGAAGGAAGAGGAGAAGGCCGGCAAGAAGACGCGGCTGAGCTGGCAGAACGCCCAGCGGCGCGCCGAGGATCTGGCGGAGCGGCAGAAGCGGCGGATGGATCAGCTCGAACGGGAGCGGTTCATCTCATCGCAGCCGCCGCGAGTGCGCGGCGGCATGGTCGTCATTCCGCGCGGGCTCCTCAGTGCCCGGCAGAATCCGACGGTGCCCAATCATTTTGCCGAAGATCCGGCGGCGCGGAGAGAGATCGAGCTCGCGGCCATGCAGGCTGTGATGGCGGCCGAGCGAGCGCTTGGGCACGAACCGCTCGACGTTTCCGCCCAAAAGATTGGCTACGACATCGCCTCGCACAATCCGAAGTCCGGGCACCTTCGCTTCATCGAGGTCAAGGGCCGGATCGACGGCGCGGATTCTGTGATGATCACGCGCCAGGAAATCATTACCTCGCTGCATGAGCCCGAAAAGTTCATCCTCGCGGTCGTGGCCGTCAACGGCGGGTTTGCGCACGAGCCGCGATATGTGCGCGGGCCGCTGATTGAGCGGGAGCCGTCCTTCCTGGAGACAGCGATCCAGTTTGACCTGCGGCGTCTGCTCGAACGCGCGGTGCCGCCATCATGAGTGTGGAGCGCCAATCCGCGCCTGTAGTGGCTGAGCCACCGGCTTACTTCCATCCGATCAGGGACGGCGCGTCGAAGCGCTGGAATCAGCTTGAGGCCGACCCCGAGCTTGCCGGGCCGTGGCACCAGCTGTTCAAGCAGGTGCAGAGCCCGCGCCATATCCTGTCCGAGCTGCTGCAGAATGCCGACGATGCCGGCGCGACCGAGGCCCGGGTTTCGATCGACGACCAGCGTTTCGTGTTTGAGCACAATGGCGAAGACTTTGTCGAAGCGCACTTCGCCTCGATCTGCCGCTTCGGCTACTCGAACAAACGTGCGCTTCACACCATCGGGTTCCGAGGGATCGGCTTCAAAAGCACGTTCAGCCTGGGTGATCGCGTCGAGCTGTTCACCCCCACATTGTCCGTTGCCTTCGAGCGTAACCGGTTCACCGAGCCGCATTGGATTGACGGTCGTCGCACGACGCAGGGGGTCACGCGCGTCGAGGTGGCGATCGCCAACCCTCTTCTCTGCCGCGAGGTTGAGAAGAACCTCGATGAATGGCTGAAGAGCCCGGTTTCGCTGCTGTTCTTCAAGAAAATTCGGCGTCTTCAGATCGGTGATCGGGTGGTCCACTGGCAAAGCCTTGGACCAGGCCCTGTCGCCGAGAGCGAGTGGATGTCGCTGGACGACAAGGGCGATGACGCCTTTCTCCTGGTCCGGTCGGCCGAAGAAGCGTTCCCCGCTGATGCGCTGGACGAAATCCGTAAGGAACGGATGCTTGGTGCCGAGGACGGCGGCGACTTTCCGCCCTGCCGGGTCGAGATCGTCCTGGGCGCGAAGGGCCGGCTCTATGTCGTGCTGCCAACGGGTGTTGAGACGCCGCTCCCGTTCGCCTGCAACGCTCCGTTCATTCAGGATCCCGCCCGCCTCAAGATTAAGGACCCAGAGACCTCGCCGACAAACCGCTGGCTTCTGAAACGTGCCGGCGAACTCGCGGCCAAGGCGATGGTGGAATGGCTCGAACAATCCAAGACCGGTGTTCTGGATCGAGCTGCGGCCTATGGCCTGCTGCCTGACGTTGACCGAGAGGCCAGCACGCTTGAGGGCTCTTGCGCGGCCATCGTCGAGCTGGCGTTCGCCGATTCGGTCGAGGATCGGCCGATCCTGCTGACCGATGACGGCAAGCTGGTTGCCGCCGACGCGGCGATCATGATCCCGCTGCCGATCTTCGATATCTGGCCGGCGGAGCAGGCGATGGCTCTGTTGGATGAGAAGTCGCGCCCCGCCTTGTGTCGGCATGTCTCGGCTGCCGACCGGACCAAGCTGGCTCACTGGAACCTGGTCGAGGAGTTTTCGAAGAGCGACCTTCTCGCCCGCCTCCGCACAAGCCACCTGCCTCGGCCGTCCACATGGCGGCATCTTCTGAACCTTTGGACGTACATCGCGCCCGAGGTGACGGGGTGGCAAAGCTATCAACCGGAGCGACTCCGCATCGTTCCCGTCCAGGGCAAGGAAGTGCTCTATTCGGCGTCTGAGGTGGTGCGGCTCGGGGAGAAGAAGCTGCTCCAGTCGGATGATGACTGGGAGTTTCTGGCGGGGCATCTGATCGTCCTAAATCAGAACTGGACCCGCTTTCTGGCGGAGCAACGCCGGGACAAGGGCGACGGCGATGGCCGAACTGATCCGACCCAAGCCGCGTTTGCGGTGCTCAAGAAAATCGGCCTCGACGACACGAGCGACGTCAACGCCGTGATCGAACGGGTCGCCGCCGATTTCTTTGGATCAAGTGGCATCAAGCTGGCCGAGTGCGTGCAACTGGCCCAGATCGCGGCAAAGCTTGGCGCGTCTGCGGGCGAAGCATTCCGCTACGCGTGCGCCGATTTGAAGCTTCGGCCGATCGCCAAGGCGATCCTGTACGACCAAGACGGCGCCCTCGATGACCTATTGCCGGAGACTGCTCGGCAGACCCAGCTCCTGCATCCCGATTATGTGGCCAGCTTCACCTCCTGTTCGCGTGAGGATTGGCTGCGGTGGGTCTCGTCCGGCCGTTCCGGTCTGCAGACCTTCGCGCCGCTGACTGCAAAGCGGACAAACGTCTATGGGCGCCAGCAGGTCGACGCCGAGGCCAAAAAGCGCGGCCTTCGCAGCGCGCTCTATTACCCCTATGTGACGAGCCAGTTCGTCGTTGAGGATTGGGATTTCCCGGCCGAATACTGGCGGCACTGGGAGGCGCTGTCGAAGTCCGACCCACGGATTTGGGCCAAGGTCGCCGGGCGGGTTTTGGAGCAGCGGGACAGCTACTGGTCCCGTGCCTCAAGTGCGCGCCTGTCGCAGGTCGCGACCACAGGGTCGACCCGTTCGCTGACGTCAGAGTCCCTGCTGGCGGACTGGTTGCTGAAGCTCAGGTCGAAGCCCTGCCTTCCCGATACGCGCGACATGATCCATGTCCCTGCCGATCTGCTCCGGAGGACGCCGGAGACGGAATCGCTCATGGATGTCGAGCCATTCGTTCACGGTCTCCTCGACCGGGAGACGACGCGGCCGCTGCTCGATCTGCTCGGCGTCCGCAGCGCGCCGAGCGGGCCAGGTCGATTGCTCGACCGGCTACGCGCGCTGGCGAAGTCGGATAAGGCGCCGGCCCATGAGGTCGAGAAATGGTATCGCCGCCTCGACCAGATGCTCGATGCCGCTTCCACGCCTGACGCCCAGAGCATCAAGGACGCGTTCAAGGCAGAGAAGCTGATCCTCGCACAGGACGGGACCTGGGTGACGTCGGGCGGGGTATTCCTGGCTGGGGATGAAGAGGATGTTCCGGGCGGTGCGGTGATCCGGGCATCGGTGCTCGATCTCAGTCTGTGGCGCCGTATCGGTGTTGCTGAGCGGCCGTCCGCGGATCTGGCGTTGCAATGGCTAGGTGCTCTTCCCTCCGGCAAGGCGCTCTCGCCTGATGACGCGCGCCGTGTGCGGACACTCATGTCCCGATACCCGACCCGCATCTGGGAAGAGTGCGGGCATTGGGTGAACATGTCCGGCGAATGGGTCGAAACCGACGCGCTCGCCTATGGGCTCAGCATGCAAAGCCTGTTCACCTACGGGCATCTCCACGACTGGGTGAAGCGCAAGACAGCCGATTTCCGGCAGCTCTCGGCCGAAACGGTGCGCAATCCGCCATTCGCGTCGCTTCAGGCATTGTCCGATCTCGTCGAGGAGCGCTTCAACCAGCCGCCCCTGTTCCCGGGTCTGGAAGACCGGCGAGCCTGGCTCACGGCCTTCGGCACGCAGCTTGTGCGGATCGAACTGGCCGACCCGGCCGAAACCGAGCGCGTGCGCACGGTCGCAGCGGCGATCGCGGCGACAAGCTGGGTCGCCGCCCCGAAGCTGGAAGTGATCCCTTATCTGGACGGCGTGCCGGCTGGCACGGCGCGGCTCACGGATATTCTGTGGCTGGACGGCAAGCTGTTCGTCAGCCCGCTGTCGAAGGCGAAGCTTGCCAAGCGCGTGCCTGAAGAGATCGGCAAGGGCCTGAACGCCGATATTCGTGCCGCGCTGGCCTATGCGTTCGAGCGGTCACCTGCTGACATCAAGGACTATCTCGAAGAGAACTTCACGCTCGGCCCAGAGCAGACGACGGTCGCGCCTGTGCTGGGGGTTCCGCCTACGGCTGCCCCTGTGGGAGGCGACGCGGTCGATGAGCCGGCCGAGCACTCTCAGCAGGCGGCGTCGGACGATGGCGAGGCCGGGTCGGTGATCGACGAGGACTTGTCCGAGGACGAGGATCCCACGAACCCGCCGGAACTAGAGGCACCGCCCCAGGAGGCCGAAGGCCGTTTGTTGGAGCCGGAGACCGGCAGCCGTCCGCGCCCGCCGCAGAAGCCAGCGCGGCCCAGCGTCATCGCCCGCTTCGCGTTGGCGCTCGGCTACAAGCCTGATGGCGAGGATCGCTTCTACCATTCGAATGGCAGCTGGATCGGTCGCGCCAACGGCGCGCGCTTCCCGTGGGAGCGTCGCTCAGCGAGTGGCGAGGTGCAGCGGCACTATTATCCGAAGGAGCACTGCCTGGAACGCGAGCCGCTTCAGATCGAGGCGGACGTCTGGGGCCTGCTGGACCAGAAGCCCGACGCCTACTCATTCATTCTCGTCAACCCGGAAGGTGAACCCGTCGAAATGACGGGTGCTCGCCTGCGCGCACTACGCGATGGCGGCGAGATCACCATTCACCCCGCAACATACAGGCTAGTGCTCTCGGAAGTGGGCGGAGACTCAGCGTGAACGGAGGTTCCAAGATGACCGATTTCGCAATCCTCGCCCCCGTTCCCTTGGAGCACCTTGAGTCCGGCCAAGTGATCGCTGCAGCGAAGGGCTTCGTTGCTTTCGGCTCGCGGAAATTCGAACTCTTCCGTGACATCGATCAGCGCTGTGACGGCAAACCCGTTCCAGTCTTGATCTACCCCTCGCATGAGGACGATCCGGCCAAGGTCACTTCGATGGTGTCATGGATCGGTTGGTATGTCGGAAGCGAAGAAACCCATAACGGGCGACACTCGCTGGGCATGGAGCATCGCCCCCCGACGACCGGCCAGTACATCGCGGACAACAAGGGGCACTGGGCGGTGTTTTGGCATGTGCAGCAACTCTTGCCGCTGGATGCCAAGGATCGTTTCGCGATCTCGAAATTGCAAACCATCAAAGGCGGTTGGCGCAAAAACGCCCCGCCGCGCGGACCCGAGCTTGTCGCTCTGCCCACGTTCATCGAATTTCCGGAGTAAGCCGTGTCTCAAACCTACAAGAAGAAGCTCATCGAGGTCGCCATCCCGTTGGAAGCGATCAACGCGGCGTCCGCGCGGGAGAAGTCGATCCGGCACGGACATCCGTCCACGCTGCATCTGTGGTGGGCGCGGCGGCCGCTTGCTGCGTGCCGTGCGGTGCTGTTCGCGCAGCTCGTCGATGACCCCTCTGAGTATGCTGACAAGCTGCTCGACGATCCGAAGATCCGCGAGAAGGCAGAGGCAGACCTGGCCATCCGCCTCAAGGCGTGGCGCGATCGAAGGCCGGACGTTCAGGGGAATGTGCCAGACACGCCGGAACCGACCCTCAAAGATTGCGCGGCCGACATCGAGCGCAAGCGTCTATTCGAGATCATCGAAGAATTGGTGCTTTGGGAGAACTCGACAAACGAAGAAGTTCTGGAGCGCGCGCGCGCAGAAATCCGGCGTAGCTGCGGCGGCGTGCTGCCGCCGGTCTATGACCCCTTCTCGGGCGGCGGATCGATCCCGCTGGAGGCGCAGCGGCTAGGCCTGCCTGCCTACGGCTCCGATCTGAACCCGGTGGCGGTGATGATCGGCAAGGCGATGATCGAGATCCCGCCGAAGTTTAAGGACATGCCCCCCATCCACCCCGGCGCAAAGGAACGGTCGTTCTATCGCAACGCCGAAGGGCTGGCCGAGGATGTGAAGTACTACGGCGAATGGATGCGCGAGAAGGCGTGGGAGCGCATCGGGCATCTCTACCCCCAGGTGGACCTGCCGAAGGAATATGGTAGCGGCAAAGGTACCGCGATTGCTTGGATATGGGCGCGGACGGTGCCGAGTCCCGACCCAGCATATGCAGATGTCCATGTGCCAATCACCACAAGCTTCATGTTGAGTTCAAAGCCCGGCAAGGAAGCTTGGATTGAGCCGAAAGTTGACCGGACCAAAAAGGCCATAGCGTTTGTTGCCCACAATGCTGGGACAAAGGCG
This sequence comes from Kaistia geumhonensis, assembly GCF_030815145.1. NCBI lineage: Bacteria > Pseudomonadati > Pseudomonadota > Alphaproteobacteria > Hyphomicrobiales > Kaistiaceae > Kaistia > Kaistia geumhonensis. The sequence goes on from NZ_JAUSWJ010000001.1 coordinate 173,324, forward strand.
GAGATTGCGAAGGCCAAGGAGGGCACAAAAGCTGGACGTGGTGCAAACTTCCGTTGTTTGCTTTCTGATTCCGCGATTACGTCTGAATATGTCAAAAAAATCGCTCAATCTGGCGGAATGGGGCAAATGCTTATTGCCGTCGCAACAGAGGGCAAAAATGGGCGTGTCTTTGTATCGCCAACGGCCGACCAAGAGACTGTTGCCGTTGACGTGGAACGGCAAAGGGCACCCGGAATCGCCTTGCCGAACCATAGCCAGTATGTCGGAGTTCTCGGATACGGCTTTGAAACCTTCGGCGATCTGTTCTCGAGTCGGCAGCTCGTTGCGCTGAACTCGTTTTCCGATCTGGTTGAAGAAGTTCGTGCGCAGATTTTGGCTGATGCAGTGGCCGCAGGCTTGCCGGCTGATGCTGAACCACTGCGCTTGGGTGGGCTTGGGGCGCAAGGATATGCAGATGCGGTCTCAGTTTACCTCGGCTTCTGCGTTAGTAAGTCAGCTGATTATTGGTCCAATCTGTGCACATGGAGGTCTGACCCTAAGAACTTAGGGGTGGGGCACGTCTTTGCGAGGCAAGCAATTCCAATGGTTTGGGATTTTGCCGAAGCGAATCCATTTTCAAAGTCCTCAGGCAATTTTCTTACATCCTTGGACTGGATAGTACGCGTTGTCCGTGAGCTGCCGAGCGCGACGAGTGGCGAAATTCGCCAAGTTGATGCTCAAAGTGTGGAATATCCGGCAGGTTCAGTCATTTCGACCGATCCTCCTTACTACGACAGCATTCCCTATGCAGATATCTCCGACTTCTTCTACTCGTGGCTTCGCGGTACCCTTCGGACAACATTTCCAGATCAATTGAACACGATCGCCGTTCCCAAGATGGAGGAACTGGTTGCTGATCGGATGCGTCACGGCGGCGCAGATGCGGCTGAAGCCTTCTTTCTGACCGGCATGACCTCAGCGATTGGCCGCATGTGCGGCCACTCAAGCCCCGACTATCCAGCGGCCATCTACTATGCCTTTAAGCAAAGTGAAGTCGAGCAAGAGGGCATCAGCTCAACGGGGTGGGCAACCTTCCTTCAGGCAATCATGGACGCTGGCTACTCGGTGGTTGGTACTTGGCCGGTGCGCACCGAGTTGGCGAATCGCACGAGGGCGTCGGGTTCCAACGCCCTCGCCAACTCTGTCGTCCTTGTTTGCCGCAAAAAGGAGGCGGCAGCCGAAGTCGTTACACGCGCTGAGTTCATCCGTGCGCTGAAGCGCGAGCTGCCCCCGGCTATTGCCGAGCTTCAGGCTGCCAACATTGCTCCGGCGGACATGCCCCAGTCGGCGATCGGCCCGGGCATGGGCGTCTTCTCGCGCTACAAGGCAGTGCTGGAGTCCGACGACAGCCCAATGAGCGTGAAGACCGCGCTTCAGCTCATCAATCGTGAGCTGGACGAATATCTGGGTGGCATCCAGGGCGAGTTCGATGCTGACACGCGCTTTGCAATCACCTGGTTCGAACAGCACGGCATGGCGAAGGGTGACTATGGCGCCGCCGATAACCTCGCGCGTGCACGCGGCATCTCTGTCGAGAGCGTGAAGCACGCCGGGATCGTCGAGAGCGCTGCCGGCAAGGTGCGCATACTGGCCCGCGATGAACTCGACGATGATTGGGGGCCCGAAGCCGACGGTCACCTCACGGTATGGGAGTGCCTTCAGCATCTCGTCCGCAAATACGAGAAGGACGGCATTTCGCATGAGACTGCCGTTCTGCTGAAGAAAATCGACGCGAAGGCCGAGGCTGTGAAGGACCTTGCCTACTGCCTCTACGACATCAGTGCCAACAAGCGGAAGGATGCGAAGGAGGCCACGGCCTACAACGCGCTGATCGCCGACTGGACGGAGCTGACACGGCAGGCCGCGGCCATCCACGACACGAGCGGGGATCGTCAGATCCGCCTGGATATCTGAGGGGGAACGGGACAGTGGCCAAGAGCACGCGCCAGTATGTTTTCGAGGGCATGGAGCTGCTGCCCGCAGCCCTCATTCCATTCGTCGAGAAGCGGCTGGAAAGCTCGCTGAAGGGGCATTGGCAGGTCCAGGTTTTGGAGAAGCTCCCGAGCCTGCGCCCCAACAGCAACGGCGAGGTCGGCTGGGACCAGGCCGCGCTGTTCAACGCGATGGACCGCTTCTGGAGCGAAGCCTTCAAAGCGGTGCTGGGGCGGGCTGAGCGCTCGCTCGTCAACGAGCTGAGTGACGTCCGCAACAAGCTCTCGCACAATGAGACTTTCAGTTACGACGACGCGGAGCGCGCGCTCGATTCCATGCGTCGCCTGATGGAGGCGATCAGCGCCGGCGAGACCGCCGAGCAGCTCTCGAAGATGCGCGACACCATCCTGCGCACAAAGTTCACCGAGCTTCAGCGCAATGAGGAGCGCCGGAAAACCCAGCGCCTGGAAATCTCAGTCGAGACGGTGGCGGGCTTGCTTCCCTGGCGCGAGGTGGTCGAGCCGCACCAGGATGTTGCCACCGGGGAATTCCAGCAGGCTGAGTTCGCGGCCGACCTCGCCAAGGTGCATTCGGGCAGCGCGCCGGCCGAGTATCGCGATCCGCGCCAGTTCTACAGCCGCACCTATCTGACCGAGGGGCTGAGTGCGCTTCTGGTTGGCGCGGCCAAGCGGCTGTCGGGCAGCGGCGGCGATCCGGTCGTCGAACTGCAAACCAACTTCGGCGGCGGCAAGACGCACTCGATGCTGGCCCTCTATCACATGGCGGGACCGACGCCGGTCCAGGACCTGTCGGGCCTCGATCAGCTGCTCGAAAGGCACGAGCTGACCGTGCCCAAGAACATCAAGCGCGCGGTGCTGGTTGGCACTTCACGCGGGCCGCAGGACGTCCTCAATGCCGAGGGTGGCCGCAAGATCCGGACGACCTGGGGTGAACTGGCGTATCAGCTCGGCGGCGCCGAAGCCTTCGACATGATCGCCGAGAATGATGCCAACGGCATTGCGCCAGGCTCCCACCTGCTCGAGACAATCTTCAAGAAGTACGCCCCATGCCTGATCCTGATCGACGAGTGGGTGGCGTATCTGCGTCAGATCTATCGGGTCGAAGGGCTGCCCTCGGGTTCGTTCGATGCGAACCTGTCGTTCGTCCAGTCGCTCACCGAAGCGGTCAAGGCGAGCCCCGGAACGCTGCTGGTCGCATCCTTGCCGGCGTCGCAGATCGAGGTTGGCGGCGAGGGCGGCCAGGAGGCGCTCGCGCGTCTCAAGCAGACCTTCAGCCGTGTCGAATCCTCATGGCGGCCCGCCAGCCAGGAGGAGAGCTACGAGATCGTGCGGCGTCGGCTGTTCAAGGAGATTCCGGGCGACAAGTTCCATCACCGGGACAACACGCTGAAGCAGTTCGCCAAGCTCTATCGGGAGAACGCCAACGATTTCCCGCAGGGCTGCGCCGACGAGGACTATCGGCGCAAGCTGGAGAAGGCCTATCCGATCCATCCCGAGCTGTTCGACCAACTCTACACGAGCTGGGGATCGCTGGAGAAGTTCCAGCGCACGCGCGGCGTGCTGCGCCTCATGGCGCAGGCGATCCACGAACTCTGGATGAACGGCGACCCGTCGGTGATGATCATGCCGGGCAGCGTCGCGGTGAGCTCGCCGCGGGTTGAGCCTGAGCTGCTCCATTATCTCGACGTGACCTGGCAGTCGATCATCGCCGGTGATGTCGATGGCACAGCGTCCACGCCTTACAAGATTGACCAGTCGGCCCCCAACCTGAACCGCTACTCCGCGACTCGGCGCGTGGCGCGCGCGATCTTCATGGGGACGGCACCGACGCACCAGCAGCAGAACACCGGTCTCGACGACAAGCAGATCAACCTCGGCGTCGTGCAGCCGGGCGAGCGGCCCGCGATCTTCGGCGACGCACTGCGACGGCTTACCAACCAGGCCAAGTTCATGCACGCCGATCTCGGGCGCTACTGGTACTCGATGTCGGCGAGCCTCAACCGCATTGCAGCTGACAAGGCAGCGCAAATCGAGACCGCGCTCGTCCTGATGACGATCGACGCCGAGCTGAGCAAGTATGTGAACAGCCTTGCTGATCGTGGGCACTTCGATGCCGTTCAGGTGGCGCCGGCCTCGTCGGCGGAAGTGCCGGACGAAGCTGGAGGCGTGCGGGCAGTCGTCCTGGGCGTCGCGCATCCGCATAATGGCCGCGAGGGTTCCGAGGCGCTGGTCGAAGCCAAGGACATCCTGATGCAGCGCGGCAGCACGCCGCGCGTCTATCGCAACATGCTGGTGTTCATTGCCGCGGATTCTCGCCAGCTCGACAATCTGAAAGACGCGGTGCGAGCGTCGCTCGCCTGGGGCGAGATTGTCCGCGACACCGAGCGGCTCAACCTGACGCAGAGCGACAGCGCGCTGGCCAAGGCCAAGCTGGCTGAATCGAACGAGACGATGAAGACACGCCTGAAAGAGGCGTGGTGCTATCTTCACTATCCGGCGCAGGAAAGCGCGCAAGCCGATGTCGAATGGGTCTCGGGCAAGATCCCGGCTCAGGACGGGCTGCTGGCGCGGGCTAGCAAGAAGCTCGTGGCCGAGGAAGGGTTGCTGACGGAATTGGGGCCGACGCGCCTCGATCGAGACCTCCAGAAGTACATCTGGAACGGCAAGCCGCATCTCTCGCTCAAGGATCTGCGGGAGTATCTCAATCGCTACATCTACCTGCCACGCCTGAAGAACCAGGAGGTTCTGATCAAGGCTGTGCAGGCGTCCGTGAGCGGGATGATCCCGGGGCCCTTCGCCTATGCCGAACGATGGGACGAGAAGTCGGACATCTATCTGGGTCTTGCCATCGAGCGCGCCGCGAACGCGGCAGTCGTGATCGACAGCGACAGTGTCATTGTTAAGCCAGCTGTGGCCGAGGCCCATCGACCGGTTCCGGTGCAGCCTGGTAGTGGCGGGGGTGCGCAAGGCCCAGGCGAGACGTCTCCGGATACAGGGTCGCAGCCAGACGGCGGTACGCCCCAGCCTCCGCCTCCCGAGAGGAAGCCAACTCGCTTCACCGGCAGCGTGATGATCTCTTCGGAACGACCAGCGCGCGAGATCCATCAGATTGTCGAAGCGATCGTCGAGCAGCTCACGACGCTACCGGGGAGTTCGGTGAAGCTGAAGCTAGAGATCGACGCCGAAGTTCCATCGGGGCTCGACCGGGCAAAGGTGCGGACGTTGGTAGAAAACGCCAATACGCTCGGGTTCATCGAGAAGTCCGTCGAGTAGATTCTCGCGCATAAGGAAGAACTTTGCTATGTCGCTGACGGTACTTTTAGGGGGCCTGCGCCGACGCCGCTTTTGGCCCGGAGAGGTGCCCGGAGAGGCAATCGAAGCCGATAGATGCTGGAACCGCGAAAATATTTTTTCTGGCCGTTTTCTAAATGAAATCAAGAGCGTAGCATTTTGACGGCCTCACGGTCGGAGAATGGCCGTCAGAATGGGCGCTTACCATCGAATTTTCAAAGACTTATGGGGAATTCAGACAATCGAGTGGGAGTGACGGATACGAGCGGCGGCAATGGTTTAGTTTAGGCGGTCGTTTTCGCCTTTGCTTCGTGGCCGCTCTTTGGCTTGCAGCTGATCATCAATTTGTGCAGTTCCGCACTAACGACAGGGAACATCGACTCCCAGAGGAAAATCGCGCAGCGACGTGAACCAGCGGGCTTTCATTGGCGAGAGTTGCCCCATATCTCGGTTAGCGGCTGGGGCTTAGCCGCCACTCAATTTTCCGCGTCGCCCGCTACTATGGCGGACGAAAGGTGAGCCAATTTGTCGGGGTTCTTGACAATATAGATTGCGGCGATCGTGCCATCGCGAATATCGAGCGCTGTAGTCTGCAGAAGGCCGCTACCGTCGACGCTGATATAGCCTGGCAGGCCGTCGATCATCACAGTGCGCAACAAGGTCGGCGCATGCAGATTCTTCCGGCGGGACCCGACGAACAAGCGTAGCGCGCGGTCGATTCCGCGTACCACATTGCGTAGGGCAAGCACCTTGCCGCCGCCGTCCGCATGGATCTCGACATCCTGCGCCAGCAGTTCAGCGAGTTGTGCGGTGTTGCCATCGCGCGCGGCGGTGAAGAAAGCGCGTGCGATCCGGTCCGCTTCGGCTGGCTCCAGGGCGAAGCGAAGCCGCGCCGCCTGAACATGCTTACGGGCACGTGATGCGAGCTGGCGGACGGCGGCAGGCTCGCGCCCCAAGGTGACTGCCACCTCAGGAAGGGGCATGTCGAACACGTCGTGGAGAAGGAAAGCCGCGCGCTCCAGCGGAGACAGGCGCTCCATCGCCAGCATCAGCGCAACGGTGATATCGTCGGAGACCGTTTCGTCGGGCTCGGCAGACCCCATCAGCGGATCGGGCAGCCATTGCCCGACGTAGATCTCGCGTTGCGCGCGTGCCGATTTTATCTGGTCGAGGCACAAGCGGGTAACTATGCGGGTCAGATAGGTGGTGGGGAACTCTATATCACCCGCGGTCCGCTCCCAACGCAGCCACGCATCCTGTACGACATCCTCGGCGTCGCTCAGTGAACCGAGCATTCGGTAGGCAAGGCGCAGCAATCGACTGCGTTCTGCCTGAAAATCGGCAGTGCGTTGATCGCTCCGTCCCCTTCGCTGATCCGCGGCACCTCCGATAACGTCCGCTGGCACTGATGTCTCCGTCTCTTCTGTGTGGTCACGCCACAAGACGAGGCAGCGTGCCCAACTGTGACATGCATCCGGCCACCCGCGAGAAATTTCCTGGGCACGTCACAGTCATCCGTGATGCCTCGTCAAGTCTGCGAGCGTCGCTGAACGGCGCCCCAGAAGAAGGAAATAAACATGAGCGATACCACACGGCTGATCTGGCACGAGGTTGCACCGCAGGGCGCAAAGGCGCTGTTCGGCATCCATCACTATATCACCACGGGCACCAACCTGACGGAGCAACTCATACATCTCGTCTTCCTGCGGGTCTCGCAGATCAACGGCTGTGCCCATTGCATCGACCTTCACACGCGGGACCTACTTAAGACGATGTCCATCGACAAGGTCGCGCTAGTGCCGGTCTGGGCAGAAGTGCCTCATCTTTTCCCAGAACAGTATCGCGCTGCGCTGGCCTGGGCCGAAGAGGTGACGTTGGTCAGTGACACACATGCGTCAGACGAAGCTTATGCGGCGGCTGCAGCTGCATTCGAGCCAAAGGACCTTGTCGATCTCACCGTCGCCATTGCCGCGATGAATGCCTTCAATCGACTCGGCGCGCCGTTCCGCCTGCCCGTAAAGGCGCTGGCCTGACCAAGCTTTCAAAGCGATCCTCGCACTGATCGCAAAGTCCGCACTCTCCGCACGCCGGAGGACATTGTTCCTGAGAACAGTCTGGGCACGCGAAGCTCGGGCTGTGCCGGACAATCGGACAGGACATTCGAGCCAAGAGGCGCGTGTCAGCAATCGATCGACGTTACCGTTACGATGCATCACCGCAGATATCGACTGGGTCGGTTCCCTCGCGCTCCCCGCGTGACGCGATGACGACCGGCCGCATCATCTCACCACCGCTTCAGCGTCTCTTCGGTCGTTGTCTCGACGCGGGCGTTCGGCCGCGTGAAGAGATCCTCCCGCAGCCTCGTGCCGAGGCCCGGCCGATCGGGCAACAGGATATGGCCGTCGCGGATCTCGATGCGGTCGGTGACGACGTCGTCGTACCAGCCGTCAACATAGCCGCGCACGGTTTCCATGATCATCGCGTTGGGGATGTGGTGCATCAGGTGCGTCGCCGCCCACAAGGCGACGGGGCCGATCGTGTCGTGGCAGGTCACGGGGAGGAAATAGGTGTCGGCCATGGCGGCGATCTTGCGCCCCTCCGTCAAACCGCCACCCCATGAAAGATCAGGCATGACGATGTCGGTGGCGCCTCGCTCGATCCAGGGACGGAAGCCGAATCGCGTGAAGACGCGTTCGCTCTGGCAGATCGGGATATTTGTCGTCTGCTTGAGCCTTACATAAGGCTCGACATTGTCCGGCGGCATGATTTCCTCGAGCCAGAGGATGTCGAGAGGCTCGATGGCACGCGCGATCTTGACGGCCGTGCCGACGTCCCAGCGCGCATGACCTTCGATCGCGATCTCCATCCGGTCGCCGACGGCGCGGCGGATATCCTCGATGATCGCGACGCCGGCCTTGAGCTCGTCGTTCGACAGCGCGTGGCCGCGCGGGCCGGCGGCCGACTGGGCGCCCCAGATGACCATCGGCTTGCGTATGTCGACCGGTCCGGAAAGCGTCGGCGCGAATTGGTCGAACGGCCAGATCTTCATGGCCGTGATCCCCTGGGCGAGGAGATCGCTCGCGAGCTCGCCGGCCCTGCCATTCAGCCAGGCGGTGAGATCGTCGTATTTTCCAAAGCCCACGCAGGTGTTGTAGGCGCGGATGCGATCGCGGCTGCGTCCACCGAGCAGGGTATAGATGGGCTCGCCGGCATGCTGGCCGAAGAGATCCCAGAGCGCGACATCGGCCGCCGAGATCGCGCGCATCTCGGCACCATAGGCACCGCAGAAATTCACCAGCGCAAACATATTCTGCCAGTGATTTTCGATGTCGCGGGGATCGCGGCCGATGAGGAGCGGGGCGAAGACGTCGTGGATGACGGAGGAGACGGCGCGCGGCAGATAATAGGTTTCGCCGATGCCGATCAGTCCAGTATCCGTGTGGATGCGGACCCAGAGATTATTTGGCAGTGCCTGCCGGGCTTTCGCGTTGAGCTTGGCCCATTCAGCCTGCGGCAGGGCCTCGAACCACAGCGTCTCGATCCTGGTGATCTTCATGATCGTCCCCCACGCGACAGGCGCAAAGTATACTTATCGGTTCGTCGCCGTAAGCCCGCCCCACCCTAAAGGTGAGGGCGGCTCAGTCCAACCTCAGTTGATTGTTAACAATCGACGCTATCAAGCAGTGCGGGGGTGTCAAGCTCGCGCCGCCGGTTCAGCCGGCCTCGATCTGCAGGGTGTCGCGCTCCGCCATATGTGCCTCCAGGCGCTCGTAGGCTCCGCCGATATGCTCCTCGATGCAGGCCGCCGCCGCGGCTTTGTCCCGGTCCTTGACGAGCTGGAGCAGGCGCGCGTGGTCACGATACCAGGAGACGAGGTAGTCGTTCGGCAGTCCGTCGCGGAGCAGAAGGAAGACGAAGATCTGCGAGCGTAGTGCTTCCCAGGCGCGGTAGAGGCGGCCGTGATGGGCGGCGCGAAACAGCGCGTCATGGAAGTCAATATCGAGCTCGGCCACCCGCCGGCGTGTCATGGACGCGCGGGGAACCGATTGAAAGAGCGTCAGAATTGCCTCAAGCGGCGCAAAATCGACCTCGGTCGCCCGCTCGCAGGCCGAGGTCACGGCAAGCGCCTCGAGGGCGCGGCGCAGGCTGTAGATTTCCGCGGCGTCCTCGACCGAGACCCGTGCCACGGTCGCGCCACGATGGGTCTCGTGAACGACCAGTCCCTCCTGTTCCAGGCGGAAGATCGCCTGGCGGATAGGGCCTCGGCTGACATTGAGGCTTTCGGCGAGTTCGTCCTCGATCAGCCGATCTCCGCCCTTCAGTCGGCCCGAGAGGATCGCCTCGCGGATCGAGTCCGCGACATCGTCGGTGAGCACCCGGCGCTCGCGCCGCTGCAGGTGAGGGGCCAAGGGACTCTTGCTCATGCATATCGCCTACTGTTAACAATCTTGTTGACGCAAATGTTGATCACAGGGGTTTTGGAAACATAATCATGCGTATTTTCAAAGTTAATTGGTATCCGCCGCAGAGCGAAGAACTGACCCGCCTGTTCGGCGAGACGGTCACGTTCGACATCGACCCGATCCCGACCGATCCGTCCTATCGCATCGCGCCGGAGCGGAGCCGCGCCGCCGATGCCGTGATCAACTGTTCGGCCACGCATCTCCTCCCCGCCGACATCGCCGATTTCGAAAACTGCCGCATCGTCGTGCGCGAGGGTGTCGGCTACGACAATCTCGACCTCGCGGGGTGGGGCGCGCGAGGTGTGCCTGTCTGCAACGTGCCCGACTACGGAACGACCGAGGTCGCCGATCATGCGATCGCCCTGATGCTGTCGCTGACGCGCGGCACCGCCACCTATGGCGATGTGCTGCGACGGGACCCGGTTGCGAACTGGCGCTTCGCCGCGGCGCCGCTGATCCGCCGCCACAAGGGGGCGACGTTCGGCGTCGTGGGGCTCGGCAGGATCGGCCTCGCCGCCGCGCGCCGGGCGGCGGCGTTCGACATGCGGGTCGTGTTTTACGATCCCTATCTGCCAAACGGCACGGAGCTGTCGGTCGGCTACGAGCGCGTGCACAGCCTCGTCGAGCTGATGGCGACGAGCGATATCGTCAGCGTTCATGCCCCCCTCAACGAGGAAACGCGCGGCCTGCTGGGCAGGGCCGCATTCGCCGCGGCGAAACCCGGCCTCATCCTCGTCAACACGGCGCGCGGGCCGATCGTCGACCTCGACGCGCTGCACGAGGCGCTGGTCGACGGCCGCGTCGCCGGCGCCGGGCTCGATGTGCTGCCGAAGGAGCCGGCGGATGCCGATCATCCGCTGGTGAAGGCCTGGACGAGCCGCGAGAGCTGGCTGGACGGGCGGCTGATCCTGACGCCGCACGCCGCCTTCTACAGCCCCGATGCGATGAAGGACATGCAGCGTAAGGCCGTCGAGGTCATCCTCGCCTATGTGAACGAGGGCCGTCTGACGAATTGCGTCAACCGCGAGTTCCTGAAGGGGGGCAAGACAACGGGGCGGCCGTCCTGAAGTCCGGCCCTGCGAAGCCGGCTCGCTTCACGGGGCATCCGGTCCGGGCGCGAGGCCGCGCGTGGCGGTTCCGACGAGGCGGGCAGGGGTGGGTCATTCCCCTGCCGCCAGTTGGTCATGGGCTTCCAGTGCCTGCGCGGCGTACATGACGGACGGGCCGGCGCCCATATAGACGGCCATGGCCAGGGTCTCGGCGATTTCCTCGCGCGTCGCGCCGGCCTTGATGGCGCCCTCGGTGTGATAGGCGATGCAGGGCTGGCAGCGCACGGCGACGCTGATCGCAAGCGCTATGAGTTCCTTGGTCTTGCCGTCGAGCGCCGTGCCGCCATGGGCGGCGCGCGACATCTCCGAGAAGGCTTTCATGACGTCCGGCGCACCCTGTCTCAGGGTCCGGACGCCAACATTCCTGTTCTCGATCAGAGCCTGCCAGTCCTGGATCATTCCATCGCCTCCGCTTCGCCGGCTCCGACCTGTCGGCAGCCGGTCCATTGCTCCCTTCTCGTCTGATCGGTTTGGCCGTGCTCGTCATTGCGGTGGATCAGCCGCCCCTTCTGGGTGGCGACCGGCCGGAGCGGAACCTCGCCGCGGCGCCGCGGTTCGGCTGCCGACGGACGAAGGCGGCAGCGACAGGGACAGGCCCATGAAGCGACGGCGCGGCGCGGCAAGGATCGGTGTTTCCGGCTGGACCTATGCGCCCTGGCGGGGACATTTCTATCCGGAGGGGTTGCCGCAGAAGCGCGAGCTTTCCTTCGCGGCCGGACAGTTCAACGCGCTGGAGATCAACGGCACCTTCTATGGGCTGCAGCGGCCCGAGAGCTTCGCCCGCTGGGCGGAGGAGACGCCGGAGGATTTCGTCTTCGCGGTGAAGGGTTCGCGCTTCATCACCCATGTGAAGCGGCTGCGCGACATCGAGGCGCCGCTCGCCAATTTCCTTGCCTCGGGCCTTCTGGAGCTCGGGGCCAAACTTAGTGTGCTGCTATGGCAGCTGCCGCCGAACTTCTCTTTCGATCCCAAGATCATCGGCACGTTTCTTGAGACGTTACCGAAGGACATGGACGGCGCGGCGGCCTTCGCCGCCCGGCATGACCAGCGGGTCGGCGGGCGCGCCAGCGTGGCGGCAAAGGTGTCCGGACCTCTCCGCCATGCGCTGGAGATCCGCCATGACAGCTTCCGCGATCCCGCATTCATCGAGCTGCTTCGTACTCATGGCGTGGCGCTCGTCTGCGCCGACACCGTGAAATGGCCGCGTCTGATGGATCTGACGGCGGACTTCGCCTATTGCCGGCTTCACGGCTCCACGGAGCTCTATCGCTCGCGCTACGAGGATGCGGCAATCGAGCAATGGGCGGCTCGCGTCACGGCCTGGGCCGAAGGACGGCCGATGGGCGACGGGGAATTCGCCGGAGCGAAGGAGGCACTGGCGCGGCCGCGCGACGTGTTCGTCTTCTTCGACAATACCGACAAGTTGCACGCTCCAGACGATGCGAGGCGGCTCGCCGCGCTGGTCGGCGAAAGAACCGAGAATCGCGACGCCGCGGCGTGAGCAAGCGCGGCTGCACGGCTCGTTTGCCATAGCCGCGCGCGATGCCGTGGCCGGTGAGAAAGGCCCTTCCGGCCGGCGCGGCGGGCTGGCACCATCCGCGCCGCCCGTTTCCTCGCATCCTCCCCGGAGATCGCAGTGACCCTTTCCGTGATCGAACACGTCCTCATGCGCCTCAAGGACATCGGCATCGACGATGTCTTCGGCGTTCCGGGGGACTATTCGTTCCCCGTCAACGATGCGATCGCCAATTCCGCCGATATCCGCTGGATCGGATGCACGAACGAGTTGAACGCCGCCTATGCCGCAGACGGCTATGCGCGCGTGAAGGGCGTCGGCGCGGTCTGCACGACCTATGGCGTCGGCGAGCTCAGCGCGATCAACGGCATCGCCGGCTGCTATGCCGAGCATCTGCCGGTCTTCCATCTCGTGGGCATGCCCAACACGGCGACGCTCAAGGGGCGCAAGCTGGTGCATCACTCGCTCGGCAATGGCGAGTTCGATCTCTTTCGCCGCATGAGCGAACCGGTCGTCGTGGCCCATGCCGTGCTGACGCCGGAGAATGTCGCGCAGGAGACGGAGCGGCTGATCCATGCCGCGCTCTATCACCGCAGGCCGGTCTATATGGGCTTCCCGGCGGACCTCGCGCTGAAGCCGGTGCTCGGCACCGCGCAGCCGATCCCGATGCCGCCGAGCGACGCCGCCGCGCTCGCCACTGTGACCGATGCGATCGTCGCCGCGCTCGACAATGCGAAGTCGGCCGTCATCGTCGCCGGCATGCTGGTCGGCCGGGCCGGACATGCCGATGCGCTTGCGCGACTGGTGGAAGGATCGGGCCTGCCCTTCGCCACGGTGTTTTCCGGCAAGTCGGTGCTCGACGAGCGCCATCCGAACTATATCGGCATGTATGACGGCGCGCTGCTCGAGCCGGAGGTCCGCGCGCAGGTGGAGGGTGCCGACCTCGTCATCGACATCGGCGCGCCGATGACCGATTTCGACAGCGGCGTGTTCACGGCCAAGCTCGACCCGGACCGCACCATTATCGTCGGCCATCACCATGTCCGGATCGGCAGCAAGACGCATGCGAACGTGGAACTGGCCGATCTTCTGGACGCGCTCTCCGCACGGCTCGCGCATCGCGACTGGCCGCGCCGGACGCCGGGATCGCTGGGGCCGGTGAAGGGAGCGGGTTCCGATCCGATCGACGCGGCGGCGCTTTATCCGCGCTGGGCCGCCTTCCTTGCACCGGGCGACATCGTCATCGCGGAAACGGGCACGGCCTCGATGGGGCTCGCCTTCGCATGGCTGCCCGAGGGCGCCTATTTCCAGAACCAGACGCTGTGGGGGTCGATCGGCTGGGCGACGCCGGCCGCCGTCGGTGCCGCCGTGGCGGCGCCCGACCGGCGCACCGTGCTCGTCACCGGCGAGGGTTCGCACCAGCTCACTGTTCAGGAGATCGGCCAGTTCGGGCGTCTCGGCCTGAAGCCGGTGATCTTCGTGCTCAACAATGACGGCTATCTGATCGAGCGCCTGCTCTGCAAGGACCCGGAGATCGCCTACAACGACCTCGCGCCCTGGAACTACACCGAGCTGCCGCATGCCTTGGGCTGCGAGGACTGGCTCGCGCTCCGCGTCACGACCTGCGCCGAATTCGACGCGGCGATGGACAAGGCGCGGACGGCGACGAGCGGCGTCTATATCGAGGTGGTCACCGACCGCTATGCATCCTCGGAGCTGGCGCTGAAGCTGCACGACGCGATGCAGGCCATCTACAAGGCCTGACGCGATCCGCCGTCAGCTTGGCAGTCGGCGGCGCCAGTCGAGGCCGGCCAGCGTTCCGGCGGCTGGCCGGTATTCGCAGCCGACATGGCCGCCATAGCCGAGCGCGTCGAGGGCCGCGAAGATGCGGAAATCGTCGAGCTCGCCCGTTCCGGGCTCGTTGCGCAGCGGCACCGATGCGGTCTGGACGTGGCCGATGATCGGCATCATGGCCTCGAGCCCCTTCAGCACGTCGCCGTGCAGGATCTGCCGGTGATAGATGTCGAACTGGAGCTTGAGGTTCGGCCGGCCGAGTGCCTCGATCAGCCCGGCGGCGAAGTCGAAGTCGTCGAGGAGATAGCCCGGCATGTCGCGGCGGTTGAGGGGCTCGATCAGGAGATCGAGCCCCTCGGCGCCGACGGCATCGGCGGCGAAGGCGAGGGCGTCGCGATAGCGCGCCAGCGCCGCGCCATCCGCGCGGCTCGCGATGCCGGCCATCAGATGCAGGCGCGGAACGCCGAGCGTCTTCGCATAGACAAGGGCTTTCTCGACGCCTGCGCGGAACTCGTCCTCGCGCCCCGCGAGCGCGGCGATGCCGCGCTCTCCCCTGGCCCAGTCGCCGGGCGGCATGTTGAAGAGCACGGCCCGCAGGCCATTCCCGGTCAGCTTCTCCGCGATCACCTCGGCCGGAAACTCGTATGGAAAGAGAAACTCGACGGCGTCGAAGCCGGCTTCGGCCGCCGCCCCGAACCGGTCGAGAAAGGCATGCTCGTTGAACATCATGGTGAGGTTCGCGGCGAAGCGCGGCATCGGGCGGTCTCCAGATCAGGCCTTTGAGGGGAGGTCGAGCCCGGCGATCATGGCGTAGAGCCGCGCGACGGACGCGTCGTCGTCCTGCGCCATGCCGGCGGCCGCCGTGGCCAAGAAGAGCTGCAGCGCCGCGCTCGCGACCGGAAGCGGGAAGCTGCCGCTTCGGCCGATATCCGAGACGATGCCGAGATCCTTGGTGAAGATCGAGACGGCGCTCTTCGGGCTGTAGTCGCCCGCAAGGATATGCGGCACGCGATTCTCGAACATCCAACTGTTGCCGGCCGACTGCGTGATGACCTCAAACACGCGGGAAAGATCGAGATCGAGGCTCTTCGCGAAGGCCATCGCCTCGCAGGCCGCGGCGATATGGATACCGGCGAGCAACTGGTTGACGATCTTGAAAGAGGAGCCGACGCCGGCTTCCGCTCCGAGCGCATGGACCCGCGCGGCGATCGCGCCGAGCACGGGCTCGGCGGCGGCGAAGGCGGCGGGCGAGCCCGAGGCCATGACGGTGAGTTCGCCGCTGGCCGCCCGCGTGGCGCCGCCGCTGATCGGCGCGTCGAGATAGTGGAGGCCCGTCGCCTCCACGCGAGCGGCGATCCGGCGCGCATCGGCGGGCGCCATGGTAGCCGAGGCGATGACGACGGCGCCGGCCGAAAGAGCAGCGGCAGCGCCGTTTTCTCCGAACAGTACCGCCTCGGTCTGCGCCGCATTGACGACGACGACGAGGAGGGCAGAAGCGCCGCGCGCCGCCTCGGCGGGCGTCGCAGCGGCATGACCGCCCAAGTCCCGAAGCCGGTCGCGGGCGGTGTCGGAGAGATCGCAGCCCCTGACGGAGAGCCCGGCGCGGATCAGCGACCCGGCCATGCCGAGCCCCATCGATCCGAGGCCGACGACGGCGACATCCACTGGCGTGACCATCGGCTTTCTCCCTGCGGCTATGACAGCGCTGTCATTATCCCTTGCCATAGCCGCCGAGATGATGCAAACCATTTGTGTTAGCGCTGTCATCGCGCGAAGGAGGTCGTGCATGTCGGGCGAGGGGAGGGATCAGGGCAATCGCGCGCTGCTCGCCGATGTCGCTCGGCTCTCGGGCGTCAGCGAGATCACCGTCTCCCGCGTCGTGCGCAACAAGGGGCCGATCGCTCCGGCGACGCGCGAGCGCGTGCTGCGCGCCGTCGCCGAGACGGGCTATGTGCCGAACCGCCTCGCAGGCGCGCTGGCCTCGTCCGGCTCGGCGCTGGTCGGCGTCGTGCTACCGTCGGTCTCCAACATCGTCTTTGCCGACGTGCTGCGCGGCATCCACGCCGCGCTGGCCCCAAGCGGCCACCAGCCGGTCGTCGGCGTCACCGATTATGACCGAGACGAGGAGGAGCGGGTCGTCCGCTCGCTGCTCGCCTGGCAACCGGCGGCGATGATCCTCGCCGGCTTCGAGCATACCGCCGCGACGCGGGCAATGCTGATAGCGGGGAGGATCCGCGTCGCGGAGATCATGGACATCGACACGGCGCCGATCGATGTCGCGGTCGGGCTGTCGCATCGCCGGGCGGGGCGGGATATCGCGCGCCACCTGATCGCGCGCGGCTATCGCCGCTTCGCCTATGTCGGCCATGACTGGGACCGCGATCGCCGCGCGCGCCTGCGCTATGACGGGCTCGTCGAGACGCTCGCCGAGGGCGGGCTCTCGCTGGTCGGCGAACGCCGCATCGCCGGACCGAGTTCGACGCTCGCCGGTCGCGAGATGCTGGCGGCGCTGATGGCGAGCGGCGCGCGGCCCGACGTGGTCGTCTTCTCCAACGACGACATGGCCGTCGGCGGCTATTTCCATTGCCTCGCCGCGGGGCTCGCGCCGCGCGACGACATCGCGCTGTTCGGCTTCAACGGCCTCGACATCGCCGCCGCGCTGCCGCTTCGGCTCTCGACGGTGCGCACCAACCGCATGCTGATCGGCGAACGCGCCGCCGCGGCGCTGGTCGGCCAAGGCGACCGGCCCGACGCGCCGGAAATCATCGATACCGGATATGTGCTCGAGGCCGGCGAAACGGCCTGAGAAGAGGAGAATGCCATGCTGCTCGGCGCTGTAGCCGACGATCTGACCGGCGCGACGGATCTCGCCCTCATGCTGGCGCGCGAAGGCATGAAGACGGTGCAGGTGGTGGGCACGCCGCCGGCGACCTTCGACCCAGGGGAGGCCGAGGCGGTGGTCGTCGCGCTGAAATCGCGCACCATCCCCGCGGGCGAGGCGGTCGCGCTGTCGCTGGAGGCCGCACGGTGGCTCCGCGCCCATGGCGCGCGGCAGATCATCTTCAAATATTGCTCGACCTTCGATTCGACCGCCGAGGGCAATATCGGGCCGGTGGCAGAGGCGCTGATGGGTGAACTCGGCGCGGCGGTCACCATCGCCTGCCCCGCCTTCCCGGCCAACAAGCGCACCGTCTATCGCGGCCATCTCTTCGTCGGTGACCTGCTGCTCTCCGACAGCCCGATGAAGGATCATCCGCTGACGCCGATGCGCGACGCCAATCTCGTCCGCGTGCTGCAGGCGCAGACCTCCGTTCCGGTCGGGCTCGTGGCGCGCGAGACCGTCGCCAAGGGTCCGGATGCGATCCGCGCCGCCTTCGCCGCGGCGGAGGCCGAGGGGCCGCGCATGCTGATCGTCGATGCGATCGAGGATGACGATCTCCGCGCCATCGGCGAGGCCGCGGCAGGGCTGCCGCTCATTACCGGCGGCTCGGGCATCGCGATCGGCCTGCCGGCGAATTTCCGCCGCGCGGGGCTGATCGAAGGCAGCGGCGCTCCGGCCCGCCTCGCGGCGCCGGCCGGACGGCCGGTCGTTCTCGCGGGATCCTGCTCGGCGGCGACGCGGCGGCAGGTGGCGGCGGCGATCGACGCAGGCATGCCGGCCCTCAAGGTCGATCCGCTCGCGATCGCGGAGGGGACGGACACGGCCGGGACGGTTCTCGCCTTCATCGAGGCGGCAGGCGAAGGTCCCGCTCTGGTCTATGCGAGCGACGAGCCGGCGGCGGTCGCCCGCGCGCAGGAAAAGCTCGGCCGCGAGCGGGCCGGGGAACTGGTCGAGCACCTCTTCGCCGCGGTCGCCACGAGCCTGCGCGACCGGGGCTATACCCGCTTCCTCGTCGCCGGCGGCGAGACCTCGGGCGCCGTCGTGCAGGCGCTCGGCGTCGCGGCGCTCGCCATCGGTCCGGAGATCGACCCGGGCGTGCCGTGGACGCTCAGCCTCGGCGATGCGAAGCCGGTGGCGCTGGCGCTCAAATCCGGCAATTTCGGCGCCGACGACTTCTTCCTGAAGGCATGGAGCTTCCTCGAATGACCGCGATCTTGAGCGACGCAACGCGACTTCGGGACGAGATCTGCCGGGTGGGCGCCTCGATCTTCGAGCGGGGGCTGACCTTCGGCTCGACGGGCAATATCAGCGCGCGGCTGCCGAACGGCGAACTGCTCATGACGCCGACCAACGCGTCGCTCGGCGATCTCGACCCGGCGCGGCTGTCGCGCTTCTCGGCCGAGGGCGTGCAGATCGACGGCGACAAGCCGACCAAGGAAGCGTTCCTGCATCGCTGCATGTATTGCGAGCGGCCGGGCGCGGGCGCGGTGGTGCATCTCCATTCGACCTATTCGGTCGCGGTGAGCATCCTCGCCGATGTCGATCCCGAGGACGTGCTGCCGCCGCTCACCGCCTATTACGTGATGCGGGTCGGCTCGCTGCCGCTCATCCCCTATTACCCCCCGGGCGACGAGAGCCTGGCTCTGGCGGTCGGCGAGAAGGCCAAGGCGCACAGCGCCGTCCTTCTCGCCAATCACGGTCCGGTCGTTTCCGGCGCGACGCTGCGCGAGGCGCAGTACGCGACCGAGGAACTGGAAGAGACGGCCAAGCTCCACCTTATGCTGGAAGGCCGCCGCATCCGTCCGCTGACGTCCGAGCAGGTGGACGCGCTGCGCCGCCGGACATGACCGGCGGCGGCGCGGTCAGCCGCGGCCGATCAGCGGCATCTTGGTCGCCATGATCGTCATCTGCAGGATGTTGGTATCGAGCGGCAGGCCAGCCATGTGAACGACCGCATCGGCGACATGGCGCACGTCGAAGGTCGGCTCGATCTTGGTCGAGAGGTCGGGCTGAAGCACGCCGCTCTTCATCTTGGCCGCCATCGGCGTCTCGGTGTTGCCGATGTCGATCTGGCCGCAGGCGATGTCGTATTTGCGCCCGTCGAGAGCGGTCGACTTGGTGAGGCCGAGAACGGCATGCTTCGAGGCCGTGTAGGGCGCGGAATTCGGGCGAGGCCGGTCGGCGGAGATCGAGCCGTTATTGATGATGCGGCCGCCGCGCGGCGACTGGTCCTTCATGAGGCGGAAGGCGGCGCGCGTGCAGAGGAAGACGCCGGTGACATTGGTGTCGATGACGGCCTTCCACTGCTCGAAGGCGAGGTCCTCGATGTTAACGGGCGGCGCGTTCACGCCGGCGTTGTTGAACAGCACGTCGAGGCGGCCGAACCGCTCCTTGACCGCGCCGAACAGCGCATCGACCGATGCCGGGTCGGTCAGGTCGGACGGCGCCACCAGCACCTCACCCGACGCCTCGCGGGCGAGCTGCTCGAGCGGCTCGACGCGGCGGCCGGTGACGGCGAGGCTGTAGCCGGCGGCGGAAAGCGCGAGCGCGACGGCCCGTCCGATGCCCGTTCCGGCGCCCGTCACGAGCGCGATCCTGCCTGTTGCGGTCATGTGTAACTCCGAAGCTTTGCGCTATTGCGCGAGGAAGCCGCCATCGACGGGCAGCGTGTGGCCGGTGATCATGGACGCACCCGGCCCGGCCAGGAAGAGGATCGCCGAGGCGACTTCCTCGGGATCGGCGAGGCGGCGCATCGGCGTCATCGCCTCGATCTTCTCGACGAGCGCGGGATCGGCGGTCAGCGGCGCGATGAAGGGCGTGCGGACATAGGTCGGTGCGACGGCGTTGACGCGGATGCCGTGGCCCGCCCATTCGACGGCAAGGGCGCGGGTCAGGTTGACGATCGCGCCCTTCGTCGTCTGATAGGAGATGTTCGGGTAGAGGCCGCCGCCCGAGAAGCCCATTATCGACGAGACATTGACGATCGCGCCGCCGCGGCCGCTCGCGATCATGGCGCGCGCGGCGATCCGGCAGGCGAGGAAGGTGCCGGTCATGTTGACGTCGACGACCTTCTGCCAGTCGGCGAGCGCGAGTTCGACGGCGGGCCGGCGGATCGCCGTGCCGGCGCTGTTGACCAGGATGTCGAGGCCGCCGCACGCCTCGACGATCCGCGCGATGGCGGCCTCGAGCGAGGGCTCGTCCGAAACGTCGGCGGTGACGGAGAGGGCGCCGTCGCCGATCCGCGCCAGCGTCTCGGCCGCGACTTCGGAGCGATCGATGATCGCGACGCGGGCCCCGGCCGCCGCGAGCGCCTCGGCGCTCGCAAGGCCGATGCCGCTGCCGCCGCCGGTGACGGCGGCGACGCGGCCGGAAAGCGAGAAGGGATGGGCGTTCGCGGTCATCGCATGACTCCCGACGGGGCTTAGGCCCCGATCTTGCCGCCGAGTTCGTCGTCGATATGGATGCGGATGATCTCGTCGAACGAGGCGTCGGCCTTGAAGCCGAGCGACAGCGCCCGCGCGGGATCAAAGTTGCGCGGCCAGCCGGCGACGATCCGCACGATGGTCGGATCCTCCTCGTGACGGATCAGCTTCACGGCCTTCTCGCCGGCGACCCGACGCAGCGCCTCGATCTGCTCGCCGACGGTCGCCGAGAGGCCCGGCATGGTGAGGTTGCGGCGCGGTCCGACGGTCTCCCCGTCGATGGTCGCCGCATGCTTCAGGAAGCCGACCGCGGCGCGGGGCGAGGCATGCCAGTGGCGCACATCGGTCGAGACCGGCAGCACGGCCTCCTGGCCGGCGAGCGGCTCGCGCAGGATGTTGGAGAAGAAGCCGGACGCGGCCTTGTTGGGCTTGCCCGGACGGATGCAGATCGTGGGCAGGCGGATGCCGACGCCATCGAAGAAGCCGCGCCGGGTGTAGTCGGCCAGCAGCAATTCGCCGATGGCCTTCTGCGCGCCGTAGCTCGTCAGCGGCGTCGTGAAGAAGTCGTCGGCGATGGCGTCCGGGAAGGGCGCGCCGAACACCGCGATCGACGAGGTGAAGACGAGGCGCGGGCGATAGGGCGCCTTCTGGCCTTCGAGGCGGACGGCGTCGAAGAGATAGCGCGTCCCGTCGAGATTGATCCGGTAGCCCTTGTCGAAATCGGCTTCCGCCTCGCCGGAGACGATGGCGGCGAGATGGAAGATCACGTCCGGCCGGTCGGCGACCAGCCGCGCGGCGGTGCCGGGTTCGGAGAGATCGGCAACGAGGGTCGAGACCTTGCCGGAGAAACCGGCCGGCGCGGCAGGCTCGAACATGTCGGCGAGCGTGAGGCGCGCAATCTCCTTGCCGCCGAGGCCGCCATCGGCCACCAGCCGCTCGGTGAGCTTGCGGCCGACCATGCCGGCGGCTCCGATGATCAGGACATGCATGGGAAGGATCCTTGGGGGACGGTTGCTTCAGGAAAGGCGGAGGCGGGCGACGGCATAGGGGCCGAGCGCGATGGAACTTGTCGCGGATGCACGGCCGAGGGTGTCGAGCGCATCGGCATCCGCCGCCGCAGCGACGAAACTGTCGGCATCGAGCACGACGGCATCGCGCGCGGGACGCGGCAAAGAGAGCGTCTGCGTTTCGCCCGTGCGGTTGGCGAGCCAGAGCTCGACGCCCTCCGGCGTATCCGCCGCGAGGCCCTCGATGGCCGGAGAGGCGGTGACCGGCCGAAGCGGGCGGCCGGCGAGACGGGCAAGTCCGCGCAGGACATGGAATATCGGGAAGAGACCGCCTCGCCCCTCATACCAGGGCTGAGGCCAATCCTGCGGAACCGACACGACACCGAAAGCGCCCGTCGTGCCGCCGAGCGTGACCGTTTCGGCGCCGCCTTCCGCGAAGCGCGCGACATAGCCGAGCGCCCAGGCGGCTCCAAGCAGGCCGCGGTGGCGCGGATCGTTGAAATTCATCGCCTGGCGGATATTGCCCGGATTGGCGAAGGGCGCCTCGCCATAGGGGTTCATGCGCATGCCGATGGCGCTCGGGCCGACGGCATAGGGCTTTTCGCCGGCGATGGTCCGGGCCGAAAGCGCGATGGCGGGCAGGGATTCGAGGCCCTCAACGATCGAGGCGTCGTCGCCCGCATGCAGCATCGCCGTCGTCGTGAAGGACACGATGTCGATGAGGTCGACAGGCGGCCGCTTGCGGTTCATTTCGGTGAAGAGGCTGAACATGCCGCCGCCGAGCCGCACGCCGGGGAAGGCCTGCCGCGCGGCTTCGAACATGGCGCGCGGCGGCGGCGCCGGCGGCCAGACGCTGCCGGGCAGGGTGCATTTGAGATCGGGCGCCGGCGAGACGAGCACGGTCGAAAAGGGCGATCCGAGTTCGGCGACGGTGCGGCCGAGCGCGGCGAGTTCCTCCGCGAAGCCTTCGACGGAGACGATCACCGCCTCCAGCCAGGCTTCGGCGCCGAGCGCCTTTGCGACCTCGGCGATGCCGGCGAGGGTCGCGCGGTCATGGCCCTTTGCGGGATCGTAATAGCCGACCAGCACCTTCGCGCCGACGGAGCGCAGGGTGTCGGCGCGGGCGAGCGTATCGGCAATCTCGCTCGGGTCGAGGCCGAGCCCGAGCGGGGGGACGGTGCCGATCACCTCGCCGATTGTGACCGACGTCGCGCTGGCGCCGGAGGTCGCGGCGGGCGCCGTTCCGTCGACGCTGAGGCGGACGGCCTGCTCGACGCCGTCGCCGCTGGCAATCGTATAGGGCCAGGGCAGGGCGAGCGGCCGGACATAGGTCTTGTACGAGGCGTCGGTCCAGTTGCGCTGGTCCTCCATCTCGTAGACATCGCCCTCCATCCGGCAGGTGACCGAGACACCCGGCGCCGCCTCATGCGTCAGCGCGCGGATGTTCATGATCGGCTGCACCGGATCGATGACATCGGGGAAGCGGCCGTCCTCGATGACGCCGTCGGCATGCTCGATGGTCACCGGCCGGCCCGACACGCCGACGATCGGATGCAGGACCACGAAGCCTGTGCGGTTGGTGAGGAAATCCGTCTCGGCATGGCCCCTGGCCGAGAAATCGAGCCGGCCGGCGCTGTCGCCCTCGATGCGCGCGGAGAAGCGGAACGACTGCTGGCCGTCGCCGGCGAGTGCGTCATAGGTGATCGTGAAGCCGTCCGGCCGCTCGTCGAAGACGAGATTGGCGAGCGAGGGATTGTAGGTGCCCCAGTTGCGGTCGCGGACGATGAACGAGATCGCGCGGATGATCTCGACGCCGCCGAAGCGGATGTGGCGGAGATTGCCGGCGTCGAACTCGGCCGTCAGCGCGCCGGCCTTCAGGATGCGGAGCGGCGCGACCGGCTCCTCGGTGCCGAACAGGCGGATCGCGAGGGAGGGGGCGGCCGTCATCGGCTCACCCGCGCCGAGACGAAGCGCTCCACGAGCAGCGCGACGATGATGATCGTGCCGATGGCCGAGCCCTGCCAGAAGGGCGAGACGCCCATGAGGTTGAGGCCGTTGCGGATCATGACCATGATGAACACGCCGAACAGCGTGCCGATCATCGAGCCGCGGCCGCCATAGAGGCTGGCGCCGCCGATCACGACCGCGGCGATGGCGTCGAGCTCCATCTGGTTGCCCATCAGCGGATCGGCCGAGAGCAGCTGGCTGATCGAGAAGGTGATCGCAACCGCCGACAGCGCCGACGACAGGACATAGGGCAGGATCGAGTAGAAGAGCGTGTTGAGCCCCGCCGCCCGCGCCGCTTCCTTGTTGGAGCCGACCGCGTAGATCGTCCGCCCGCCCTTGGTATAGGTGAGATAGGCCCAGGCGAGCAGGTAGAGGACGATCAGGAACAGGACATTGGTGGGGATGCCGAGAACGCTCGTATAGACGATGTTCTGCATGCCCTCCGGGATGTTGGAGATGGCGGTCTGGCCCGAGAAGATGTAGGCGAGGCTGCGCGCGATGGCCATGACGCCCAGCGTGACGACGAAGGCGGCGAGTCCGAAGACGTTGATCAGGATGCCCGACACGAGGCCGATGAAGGCGCCGCAGAGGACGGCGAGGCCGATGGCCGGCACGATCGGCATCTGTTGCAGCGCGAGGCCGAGGATGATGCCCGTCAGGCCCGCGACCGAGCCGACCGAAAGGTCGATGCCGCCGGTCAGGATCACGAAGGTCATGCCGACCGAGATGATGCCGATCACGACCGACTGGTCGAGCATGTTGAAGACGTTGGAATGCGTCAGGAAATAGGGCGACAGCAGCGACAGGATCGCGGCGATCGCGAGCGTCAACAGCGCCATGCGGACTTCGAGCCGCCGCGTCAGCTTCTTGGCCAGCGAGGGCTGGACGCTTCGTTCGGAATGGGACGTTGCCATGGAAGGACGTTCCTCGGAATTCACCTGGGACTGGTGGCGCGTCACAGCGTCGCCGCCATGTTGTCGATCGACGATTTGATGGTTTCGGGCGCCGGCAGCGCCGTGCCCTCGCGGAGGCTGAGCCCGACCCAGCCGAGATCGTGGCCGCGCGGGCTCGTCACGGGAACGACGAGCGTCTCGCGGCCGCCCGAGGCCTCGCGGACGAAACGGGCCTCGCGGCGGAACAGGGCTAGCGGGACCCGCGTCTCGGCAAGGCGCCGCGCCTCGCCGGCCTTGAAGCCGGGATCGAGGTCCTGGTCCTTCACGACGGCGTTGAGGCAGATGAGGCTCTCGTCCTCGATCAGCGCCCAGAAGCCCGCGCCGCCATACTGGCGCGTGAGATCGTTGAGGAGCGCCGTGTTGCGGGCCATCGAGGTGCGCGGCGCGGCGAGCAGCGTCAGCTTCTCCTCGTCGAGCACCGCGCTCGGCAGATCGGCGGTCGAGCGGCCGTCGCTGACCACGACGACACGGTCGGCGAGGCCGAGCAGTTCCTCGAAGTCCGACGAGATGATGACGAGGGCGACGCCCTCGGCCGCGATGTCGCGCAGCATCGCATAGATGCTGGCGCGGGTGCCGATGTCGACGCCCTTGGTTGGCTCGTCGAGGATGAGCACGTTGGGCCCGAGCAGCAGCCAGCGGGCCATGATGATCTTCTGCTGCATGCCGCCCGAGAAGTTCAGCATGGAAGCGTCGAGCATCCGGTCGCCGGGCAGATCGAGCCGCGCGAGAAGCTCGTCGACGCGCTTCGTGCGTGCGCCATAGCCGCAGAAGAAGCCACGATGCGCGCCGAGATGGGCGAGCAGCAGGTTCTCCTTCACCGAGAGATCGGGGACGATGTTCTGCGTCCGCCGGTCCTCGGCGACGAAGCCGAGGCCCGAGCGGATCGCCGTCTTGGGGCTGTCGGCCCGGAGCGGCTTGCCGTTGAGGAGGACGGTGCCGCCCGTGCGCGGACGCAACCCGAAGATCGCCTCCGCCGTCTCGGAGCGGCCGGCGCCGACGAGGCCGCCGAGGCCGAGGATCTCGCCCTTGTGCACCTTGAACGAGACGTCGTGCACCAGCGGCGCGGAACTGAGATGCGAAACCTCCAGCGCGACCGGGCCGGTGGCTTTGTGGTCCTCGTGCCGCTCGGTGTAGATCGCGCCGAGTTCGGCTCCGACCATGGCGCGGATCAGCTCGGCCTGGGTGAGGCCAGAGGTCTCGCGCGCATCCATGACGGTGCGGCCTTCGCGCAGCACCGTGACGCGGTCGGTGAGGGCGAACACCTCTTCCAGGCGATGCGAGACGAAGACGAGGCCGCGGCCGGAGGCGCGCAGACGGCTCATCACGTCGAACAGCCGCTCGACCTCGCCGGGGCTGAGCGAAGCGGTGGGTTCGTCGAAGATCAGCAGCTTGGCGCGGACGCTGAGCGCCTTGGCGATCTCGACGAGCTGCTTCTGCGCGGAGGAAAGCTTGCGCACCTCGATGTCGAAGGGGAGGGCATCCTGCTGGCCGAGCGACTCGAGGATTTCCTCGCCGCTGCGCCGCAATGCGCGGTAGTCGAGCCGGCCGGGACGGCCGAGCTCGGGTAGGAAGATGTTCTCGAGAACGGTCAGATCGGGGACGAGGCTCGTCTCCTGCATCACGATCGCGATGCCGATGTTCAGCGCGTCGCGGGTTCCGCGCAGGCGGATGTCGCGGCCGCGATAGGTCATCTCGCCGCTGTCGAGCGCATAGTGGCCGGAGATGATCTTCGACAGCGTCGACTTGCCGGCGCCGTTTGCGCCGAGAAGGCCGTGGATCTCGCCTTCGACGAGTTCGAAATCGGCACCCTGCAGCGCGCGGGTCCGGTCGAACGTCTTCGTGATGCCGCGCATGCGCAGAAGCATCGCGTCCGCCGTTTCGGGCGAGGGATCGGGAACGGGTAGAGCCAAGGATCGCTCCTGGAGGACGGCCTGAACGGTGAGGGTGGCACCGCGGGCGGACCCGCGGTGCCACTTGGCGGTGTCGCTTGGCCTCAGAGCTCGTTGGCGAAGACGGTTTCCTTCACCGTCGGCAGTTCCTGCTCGATGTTCTCGCTGGTGACGGCGAGGATCGGCACGGTGATCTCCTTCTCCGGCTTCTTGCCGGAGAGCGCGTCGATCATGGCCTCGCCAGAGCGGACACCCATCAGGTAGGGCTGCTGCATGCCGGAGACGACGAGGTCGCCCGACTTCAGCAGCTCGACGAAATCCGGGATGCCGTCGAAGGCGGCGACCATCACCTCGCCATTGCGGCGGGCGGCCTTGATGGCGCGGAGCGCGCCGATGGCCGGCTGGTCGGTCTGCACGAACAGGCCGCGCATGTCCGGATTGGCGGTGAGCATGTCCTGGACGAACTTGAAGGTCTCGTCCGCGGTGTAGCTCTGCATCTGCTGCATGCCGGCGTCCTTGCCGGTGAAGCCGCCTTCCTTGAGGCCGTCGAGGAAGCCCTTGGTGCGGGCCTGGCCGTTCTTGCGCGCCTGCGAGATGGCGACGATGCCGACCGAGCCGTTCTCCCAGCCCTTCTTCTTCAGCGCGGCGGCGAGCGCCGTGCCGACGTCATGGGCGCCGCGATAGTTGTCGGAGATGATGAAGGACTCGTAGTCACCCGAATTGGTGCCGATATCGGCGATCACGACCGGAATGTTCGCGCGCTTGGCGAGCTGGAGCACGCTCGGCGCGGTCGAGGAGTCGGTCGGCGAGATCACGATGCCGGCGACGCCGCGCGCGATCGAATCCTGGGCGTTCTGGAGCTGCGTCTGGGCGCTGTTGTGCGAATCCAGCGCTTGGAAGCCGTAGCCGCCCTTCTTGGCGGCGGCCTCGACGCCCTTCGACAGATAGCGCCAGAACGGCAGGTCGAGCCCGGGCGTCAGATAGACGATGTCCTTGCCCTGTGCCAGCGCGCCGCGCATGCCGGCGACGCCGGTTCCGAGCGCGATCGCGGTGCCCGAGGCGAGCTGAAGAAATGTCCTGCGGTCCATTCATATCCTCCCATTGTTCGGCCGAAGCGGCCGAGTTTGCGTGAACTGAACTGTGGTTGCGGGGCGCCGGCGATCCTCAATCCGCTGGCGCCGTGTCTCCCTGCATGAGGAGATGGGTCGTCGCGTAGATCCGCCCGGTATGGACGGCGAAGGCCGCGGCGGAGGCCTCCCCGTCATGCGCTTTGAGCGCATCGACGATGGCGACGTGATCGGCATAGCTGGTGGCGATGGCGCCGGGCCGGGCGACGGCCTCACGGCGGTATTCCATCATGTAGGCGTAGAGATCGGTGCTGAAGTCGGCCAAAAGCCGGTTCGACGAGGCCTGATAGATCGCGACGTGGAATTCGCGGTCGCTGATCAGGAAGCGGACGGGATCGTCGAGCGCGGCCTTCTGCGCGGCGAGGAGCGACTCGAGCACGGCGATCCGCCGCGCATCAATACGCCCGGCCGCATCGGACACGACCTGCCGCTCGACGAGCAGCCGCGCCGCATGCACCGCGTCGAGGTCATAGGCGTCGATCGCCCGTGCTGTCGCGAAGCCGACCGTGACCGAACCGACATCGGCGCGGGCGACGCGGGTGCGGGCACCCTGCGAAATCTCGAGAATGCCTTGCGCGGCAAGAATGCGGATGCCGCCGCGCACGGCGTCGCGGCTGACATTGAGCGTGACGGACAGTTCGCGCTCGCTCGGCAGCGCGTCACCAACCTGGAGGATGCCAGAGGCGATGAGGCCCGCGATCTTGTCGGCGATGGCATTCGTGATCGGACGCTTGACGATCGCCTCACCGAGAATCGGGAGCTGCGCCAAGTGTTCCGGATCGCGAAGATGTCTCTGTGGTGCCATGAACGCCCCGACTGGTCGGACCAGACGACCAGTTGCAATAGAGCGATCCGGTGGTCCGCTGTCAAGCCGTTCCGCGAGCGCCGACGGGTGCGTCCACAGGGGGCGGCGTCCGCTCCCGGCGCGCTCCGCTCAGCCTGCGACGGGGGAGTGGGCCGTCCAGCCGCGCGGCTTCCGACGCACAGGACGGCTTCGAGCCTCAGATGCCCGAGTCTCTTTCACCAGAGCCTCTGATGCTCAAGGCCCTGATGCCGAGCCTTGGATATCGGCGCACCACAAGCTATAGGCTGGGCCGATTACCGTGAAACCAATGCGGCGCGCCGGCGCTCGGCGCCGGAACCAGCACGATCAAGCGATGACCGACGACCCGTACAGGTCCTCCGTGGCGCCCATGATGGACTGGAAAGCGTGAAAATATATTTTTGAAATCATTGATGTTTTTTGCCGCTAAGGGCTCTGGCACAAATTGGGCAAACAAGAAGGCCGATCACGAAAAAAGATTCAACGAAACGTGCAGTCACTCCGGGACACGAACAGCCCGCCGAAGCGGGCTGGAACACAGGGTGCTGGGGCGTGGCACAACCGCCCTTGTGACCAGCGACCAACGCCGTGATGATGTATACTCTCGTCGTGAAACACATGCTTCAGTCGGTTTGATTTGAGCAAAGAACGCGACCATCACTATGTCCCTCAGTTTCACCTGAGTAAGTGGGCCAACGATGAGGGTAAGATCACCCAGTGGGGTCGCATCCCGTACAATGGCAAGCTGGTCAGCAAACCGGTTACAGCCGCGGCGACGGCATACGTGCCGGGCCTGTACGCGCTTGAGCAGGTGAATGACGAGGAAGCGCAGCAGATCGAAATCCGAATTCTCGGCAAGATAGAAACCGAGGCGCAGCCCGTTCTGGAGAGACTAATCAGCACCGGGCCGCGGGGACTAAGCGTTCGAGATCGCTATTGGTGGACGGTCTATCTGAACGCTTCTTTGATCCGGGTGCCGCATATCGTTGAAAAGGTGAAGACTGAGGTTGCAGAGGGAATTACCCGCGACCTGTCGCAAGACACACCAGCGTACGACGCGGCCAGGGGGAACGCGCCAGAAGCGACGCTGTACGAATGGGCCGTCAAAAACGCACCGGCGCGTGTCGCCAATGCAGGCCTGAAGGTCCTCGTCAGCCTCATAGGTAGCGAAAAGGCAATCGACCGTATCATCCACTTGGAATGGATGGTGAATGATGTCTCCGCTGCGTCTAGGCGCCTGCTACTCGGAGACGATCCGTTCGAGCGGGTGGGGGACCTATATGGACCCCGCACCGCGATCTCGATCCCACTGTCGCCGACCCGCCTTTTCATTGCCAGCAACGCTCCTGACATCATCGATCACTTCGAGAAAATGCCGGCACGTACCGTGGTGAAGGCGAACAACCAGTCATCGCTCATCAACGCGAAACAGTTCGTCTATGGCGAGGCCGAGAGGGCGTTTGTCGATCAGTATCTGCTTCGGTCTCAGAGCGTGATAGAGAGTGTCCGAAATATTACGTTGGCATACCCATTGCAGCCTAAGCGCATCATGAAATAATCATGAAAAAACAAGATGTTAGATACGCCTCTCGCTTCAGTGTGGCGCCCATGATGGACTGGACGGACCGCCAGTGCCGGTTCTTCCATCGCCAGCTGTCGGCGCGGGCGCTGCTCTATACGGAGATGGTCGTCGCCGACGCGGTCATTCACGGGGATCGGGACAAGCTGCTCGGCTTCGACGCGGCGGAGCATCCCGTCGCGTTGCAGCTCGGCGGCTCCGAACCCGCCAAGCTTGCCGCGGCGGCGCGGATCGGGGCCGATTTCGGCTATGACGAGATCAATCTCAACTGCGGCTGCCCGTCCGACCGCGTGCAGTCGGGTACCTTTGGCGCCTGCCTGATGCGCGAGCCAGCGCGGGTCGCCGATTGCGTCGCGGCCATGAAGGCCGTCGTCGGCGTGCCGGTGACGGTGAAGTGCCGCATCGGCGTCGACGACCAGGACCCCGAGGCGGCGCTGGACGAGTTCGCGGACAGGGTTCTCGCGGCCGGTGCCGATGCCCTCTGGGTGCATGCGCGCAAGGCGTGGCTGCAGGGCCTGTCGCCGAAAGAGAATCGCGACATCCCGTCGCTCGACTACGACCGCGTTCGGCGGCTGAAGGCGCGGCTGCCACATATCTTCGTCGGCCTCAATGGCGGGCTGAAGACGCTCGACGAGGCGGTGGCCGCGCTGGACGGCGTCGACGGGGTGATGCTCGGACGCGCGGCCTATCACGAGCCCGCGCTGCTCGCCTCGGTCGACCGCCTCTTCCATGGCGCGGCCGAGGATGCCGATCCGATGGCGGTGATGGAGGCGATGATCCGCCATGCCGAGCGGGAGACGGCCCGCGGCCTGCCGCTCCACCGGATCACGCGGCACATGCTCGGCCTGTTCCACGGCCGGCCCGGCGCGCGACGCTTCCGCCAGATCCTGACGGTCGACGGGGCGAAGCGCGGCGCCGGCACCGAGGTCATGCGCGCGGCCATGGCGGCGGTGAGCGAAGCTGCGGCGATCGCCGCCTGAGAGGCTTCGCCGGCATCGCCCTTTATCCCTGCCGCGCTGCACGCTATTGAGGACGGGCGCCGCGCGCAGCGCGGCTGCCGACCGCTCACTTCCGCTTCCCCATCCGGATCCCTGGCGATGACCATTCGCGGCTTCACGATCGACGGCTTCCTTCTCGCGCTGGTGGCCGTCGTCGCCTTCGCCATCATTCTTCCAGGACCAGGCGCGACCGGCGGCATCCTGCACATGAACGACGTCGCCACCTATGGCGTCGGCGTCATCTTCTTCCTCTATGGCCTGACGCTGGCGCCGGAGAAGATGAAGGCCGGCGTCAAGCACTGGCGCATGCATCTATGCGTGCAGCTCTGCACCTTCGTGCTGTTTCCGATCATCGTGCTGCTGCTCGGGACGCCTCTGAAGGGCATGGTGCCGGAGGCGGTCTGGATCGGCTTCTTCTACATCGCCGCGCTGCCCTCGACCGTCTCGTCTTCGGTGGCGATGACCTCGCTCGCGCATGGCAATGTGCCGGCGGCGATCTTCAACGCGACGCTGTCGAGCCTGATCGGCGTTTTTGCGACGCCGCTGCTGATGGCGTGGTTCCTGGCGACCAGCGGGCTTTCGATGCCGCTCCTGCCCGTCATCGGCAAGATCGTGCTGCTCGTGCTGCTGCCGATCGTCATCGGCCAGATCGCGCGCCATTGGCTCGCCGGCTGGGCGACGCGCAACAACAAGCAGATCAAGCTCGCCGACCGCGCCATCATCCTGGCGATCGTCTACAACTCGTTCTCGGATTCGATGGTCGAGGGCGTCTGGCAGGGCCACGACGCGACGCTCATCATCGAGATCATCGTCGGCGTCATCGCGCTGTTCTTCATCATCTATTACCTAATGATGATCCCGTGCCGGCTGCTGCGCTTCGACCGGGCCGACACGGTCGCCTGCCTCTTCTGCGCGTCGAAGAAGTCACTGGCGACCGGCGTTCCCCTGGCGCCGATCATTTTCGGCGCCAATCCTTCGCTCGGCCTCATCATCGCGCCGCTGATGCTCTACCATTTCTGCCAGCTGGTGATCGTCAGCGTGATCGCCAACCGGCAGGCGCGCCTCGCACTGGCGGAAGCCTGAGCTCCGCCTCGCGCTTGGCGGCGAGGCGCTCCGCCAGGACCGCCATCAGCGCCTGCCGCTCCGCGTCGCTCATGCGCATCCAGCCGGCGATCTCTTCGAGCGTGCGGCCGCAGCCCTCGCAGAGGCCGAAATCGGGATCCATCGTGCAGATGCGGACGCAGGGTGACTTCATCGAAAAGCGGTGAGCGCCAGGAGCACGGCAATTGCGGTCAGTTGTTCGACGGCGCCGAGCGTATCGCCGGTGTGGCCGCCGAGCCGATGCAGCGAGAAGCTCGCGAAGCTGGTCGCGACCAGCGCCGCCGCGGCGAGCGCGACGATGGCCGCGATGGGGCCGGCGGCGAGGGTTCCGGCCACGAGGCCGATGACGATCGCCGCGACCAGGGCCATGCGCAGCGTCTCCTGATCCGGCCGTCCGACGCCGCCCGCGAGTCCGTCCGGGCGGGCAGGGGGCAGCTCGGCCCAGTTGTGCACGATGGCGGCGCGGCCGAGCGATTCGGCCGTCACCAGCGCGAAGAGGCCGGCGAGCGGCGCCTCGGGCAGAAAGGCCGCGATCAGGCTGGCGCGCAGGCCCACCGACAGGATGAGCGCGAGCGCGCCATAGCTGCCGATGCGGCTGTCGCGCATGATCGAGAGCCGCGAGGCCATATCGGAGCCGCCGCCGAGGCCGTCGGCGGTATCGGCGAGTCCGTCCTCATGCAGCGCGCCCGTCAGCAGCGCGAGGCCGGCCAGCACCACGAGAGCGGCGGCCATTGGCGGCAGCTTCAGCGCCGAGACTACGAGAAGGAGGACGCCGCCGGCGAGCCCGATCAAGCCGCCCGCGACGGGAAAGGAGCGGACGGCGCCGCGCAGATCCGCTCCATCCGTCCGCGCAAGACCGAGCCGCTCTGCCGGGATGCGCGTCAGGAAGGCGAGCGAGACGGCGACGTCCCTTGGAAATCTCCCGAACTTTCGCTCCGTCGCGTCCATCACCGCCCCCGTCCGTCCGCCGCCATCACCGCTGCCATGGCCCGCCGTCATTTCCCGCCGCCTTGCGCGCGGCCCGACGAGGGTTATAGATCGCCCGCCTGCGACCGGCCAGTTCATGGGTCGCCCCCGAGACAGAGTTCCGCCATGCCCCGCTCCGCCACCGGCCTTCCCTTCGACGATTTCCGTGCGCTTCTCGGCTCGATGCCCGGTCCCGACGCGGCCGCGGTCGCCGCCATCCGCGCCCGCGACGCCGAGCTGACGAAGCCCGCCGGCTCGCTCGGCCGCATGGAAGAGCTCGCGGAATGGCTGGGCGCCTGGCAGGGCAGGGCGCAGCCGGCGGTGCTACGGCCGCTCGTCGCCATCTTTGCCGGCAATCACGGCGTCGCTGCCCGCGGCGTCTCCGCCTATCCGGCCAGCGTGACGCAACAGATGGTCGAGAATTTCGCGGCCGGCGGCGCGGCGATCAACCAGATCTGCATCGCGCACGACCTCGGGCTCAAGGTGTTCGACCTCGCGCTCGACGTGCCGACCGGTGACATCACCATCGAGCCGGCGCTCGACGAGCCGGGCTGCGCGGCGACCATGGCCTTCGGCATGGAGGCGACGGCCGACGGCATCGATCTCCTCATCCTCGGCGAGATGGGGATCGGCAACACGACGGTGGCCGCGGCGCTCGCGGCAGGCCTTTTCGGCGGCAAGGGCGCGGACTGGGTCGGCCCAGGAACCGGCCTCGATGCCGAAGGGGTCGCGCACAAGGCCGCGATTGTCGATCAGGCGCTGGCGCTCAACGAGGGCTCCCTCGCGGATCCGCTCGAGGCGCTGCGCCGGCTCGGCGGGCGGGAACTCGCCGCGATCGTCGGCGCGATCCTCGCCGCGCGGATGAGCCGCATTCCGGTGATCGTCGACGGCTATGTCGCGACGGCTGCGGCGGCGGTTCTCTACCGGCTCGACCCCTCGGCGCTCGATCACTGCCAGTTCGGCCATCTCTCGGCCGAGCCGGCCCATGCGAAGCTGCTCAAACTGATGGGCAAGCGGCCGCTGCTCGATCTCGGCATGCGGCTCGGCGAGGGAACCGGCGCGGCACTCGCGGCCGGCCTCGTGAAGGCCGCGGCGCTAATCCATACGGGCATGGCGACCTTCGCGCAGGCCCATGTCGCCGGGCCTGCGGCAACCTGACGTCTCAGCCGGCCGCGAGCGCCGCCTTGAGCTTCGCGGCCTGCTCCGCCAGGACATCCGGCTTTTCCATCGTGCCGGAATGCGGCGCGAGGGCGATCCCGTCATAGCGCGGGATCACATGCACATGCAGGTGGAACACGGTCTGTCCGGCCGGCGCCTCGTTGAACTGCGCGATGAAGACACCGTCCGCCTCGAAGGCTGTCTTGGCCGCGCGCGCCAGCTTCTGCACGACCGGCAGGAGCTTCGCGAGGACCGCCGGATCGGCGTCAAGCAGATTGCGCGACGGCGCCTTGGGGAGGACCAGAAGATGGCCGGGCGATTGCGGCATCACGTCCATGAAGGCGACGGTGTCGTCGTCCTCGTAGACGCGATGCGACGGGATTTCGCCGCGCAGGATCTTCGCGAAGATGTTGCCGTCGTCATAGGCGGTCATCGGGGCCTCCCTCGGTCGCGACCTTGGTAGCGGGCGAGACCCGCCGCATCAAGCGCGGCGGGGCGATGGCGCGGGCCGATTGCGCGCCGGGGCGAGGTCGATGAGGCCCGCCTCGACCAGCGTGCGGTGGAAGCGGCGCTTGCGCTCGGACGGCGTCGCGACGTAGCGGTCGCCGAGTTCCTCGATGAGGTCGAGCCGCGTCGCGGAGACCGCGTCGAGCGGCAGGCCGGCGGCCTTCAGCGCCACCGTGCCGAGCTGTGCGATGTCGAGCCGCTCCGGCAGCCCCTCGAAATCGGCCTCGAAATTCAGCGCCTCGATGGCGAAGAAGGTCTCGAACTGGCGCGGATCGTCGGGTCGTAGGTTCTGTGCCCGCTCGATCGCCCGCGACATGGTCGGCTGGTGGTCGCCATAGCGGACGATGAGCATCGGCCTTTCCGGATGGCGGGCGAGCAGGGCGGCGCGGAAGGCGGCATAGCTGTCGGCCGTCTCGCAGAGGCGCGCATAATATTCGCCATAGGTGGCATCCGGCAGCACGCTTTCGGCGATTCGGCGCTCTTCCTCATAGGTGCCGGCGGGGACGAGCCGCGTCTCGTGCGGCCCGTGATTGTAATTGGTGAGCACCATGGCGAAACGCGGCGCCGGATCGCGATCGAGGGAAGCAGAGAGGGCACCGAGCGTCGCGGGGAAGAAGTCCGCGTCGGAATTCGTCGCCTCGAAGGCTTCGAGATCGAAGGGGGCGGGGTAGTCGTCGGAGAACACGCGCTCCTCGACGCCGAGCCCGCCATAGAAGGCGTCGTAGCTGAGGAAGTTCCGGCGGCAGCTGGTCGCCAGCATCGAGCGATAGCCGAGCGCCGCGAGCTCCGACGGCAGCGAATGCGCGAAGCGGCCGGCACCCTTGCTGAAGAGGAAATAGCTGTCCGGTCCAAAGCTCGC
The DNA here is from genome assembly GCF_030815145.1 of Kaistia geumhonensis. NCBI lineage: Bacteria > Pseudomonadati > Pseudomonadota > Alphaproteobacteria > Hyphomicrobiales > Kaistiaceae > Kaistia > Kaistia geumhonensis. Next base: position 208,765 of record NZ_JAUSWJ010000001.1, read on the forward strand.
GGACGAGAGGCCCGTGAGCAGGCTGAACTCGGTCTGCCACGAGCCGCCGCCATAGATATCGACATGCAGGCGGCCCGAATGGGCGCCGGGCGGCGTCAGGAAATCGGCGACGCGCTCGTCGACGGTGAGCCCATAGCTGCGCGGATCGAAGACCGACTCGTGCTGGATCACGATGATGTCGGGCCGGACCGCGCCGCGCGCCGGCAGGGGCGGGGAGAGCGGCAGGGGAACGTCGCCCACATCGAGCATGCGTAGCCCGCCCGTCGGCCACCAGCTGGCGATATCGGCCAGCGACGCCATGAAGAAGGAGAAAAGGCCTGAGCGGGCCGTGACGTCGCGACGCCAGCGCTCGGCGCCGCCGGTCGCGTAGAAGGTCGCGAAGAGGAGCGCGATGCCGAGCGCGAACAGCGCGGCGCGCTCGGAGAAGGGCAGCACCGGCCCGGCCGCCAGCGCCATCGCGGCGATGGCGGCGATGGCTAGCAGTACGGCGGCGGCGATCGTCAGCGCGGCGGTGGCGCGATACTGCTTCAGCATGAAGGGGATCGTGCCGGCGAAAGTGAGGGCGAGATCGGCGACGGCGAGCTTCATGCCGCTGTGGTGATGCTTGACGCCCGAGGCGCCGGCGATCGTCACGCCGAGAATGATCGCGAGTAGGGCCGAACGGGCAAGATCGCCGAAGAGAACCAGGAACAGCCCGACCAGCGCCGCGTAGCCGGCAAGGCCCATGGCGACGCGGCGGGGCTTCCGCTCCGTCGCCGCGACAATGGCGAGGCCGGCGAGAAGGATGTTGATGCCGTTCATGCGTCGCTTGCCTTGAAGGGTGAATGCTCGTCCAGAAAGGCGTGCTCTGCCGCAACGGCCTCCCGCTCGCGCCTCAGATAATCGGCGACGGCGGCACGGAAGTTTCGGTCGGCGATCCAGTGCGCCGAGCGGGTGATCACGGGCCGATAGCCGCGCGCCAGCTTGTGCTCGCCCTGCGCACCCGCCTCGACCCGCGGCAGGCGATGCGCGATCGCCCATTCGACGGCCTGATGATAGCAGATCTCGAAATGCAGGAACGGCACCTCCTCAACGGCGCCCCAGTAGCGGCCGTAAAGCGCGTCGGAGCCGATGAGGTTGAGCGCGCCGGCGATCCGCCTGCCGCCGCGCCGCGCGAAGATGAGCAACACGCGGTCGGCCATCGCGGCGCCGAGCAGCGAGAAGAAGCGGCGGTTGAGATAGGGCCGGCCCCACTTTCGCGCGCCAGTGTCATGATAGAAATCGAAGAAGGCGTCCCAGGCCGCCTCGTCGATGTCGCGGCCGGTGACGATCTCGACCTCGATGCCACCCGCCAGCGCGTCGCGGCGCTCGCGACGGATCGTCTTGCGCTTCTGCGAGGTGAGCGCGTCGAGAAAATCCTGGAAGTCGCGATAGCCCGGATTGTCGAACTGGAACTGCTGGTCGGCACGCCCGAGGAATCCGGCGCCTTCGAGAACCGCCGCGTCCTCTTCGACGAGAAACGTCGCGTGGACGGAAGAGGCCCCGGCGCGCCGCGCGAGTTCGCAAAGGCCCGCCGCGAGGGTCTCGCGCGCGACCGGGCTCGCATCGGGACGGGTCAGCAGGCGGCGGCCGGTCGCCGGCGTGAACGGCACCGAGACCTGGAGCTTCGGATAGTAGCTGCCGCCCGCGCGCTCATACGCATCGGCCCAGCCGTGGTCGAAGACATATTCCCCCATCGAATGGGTCTTCTCGTAGCAGGGCACGACCGCCTCGGGCACGCCGGCTGCATCTTCGAGCACGAGATGGCGCGCCTGCCATCCGGAGCGCGCCACGGCGCAGCCGGCTGCTTCCAGGCAGCGCAGGAAATCATGCGCGATGAAGGGGTTGTAGGGCTGAGGCAGCGGGTCGCCACCGCCGCTGTCTGCGCGAAGCGCCCGCAGGGTCGCGCCGACATCCTCGCCGAGCGGGCGAACGGAATCCCATCCCGGATTGGCGCAGCCGTCCCAGGCGGCACGCTCGATCTCGGTCAACGATGAGAGAACGGTGAGGCGCGCGTGGGTTGCGCTCATCGGCACGGGTCATCCTGCGGCGGGAGGCCGACTGCAAATCTAGGCGTCGGGGCGGCTTTTGGAAGGGCCGCGCTCAGGCGTCGGGATCGAAGCCCTCGAAGGTGATCTGATCGGCGACCCGGCGCGCCTTCTCGCGGTCGGCCGGCGTGCGGATGGTCCAGGTGATCAGCGGTCGTCCGATGGCCCGCAGCACCGAAGTCGCGAGGGTCGGCAGGCCGTGGATGTCGTAGGAGACGAAGGCGGCGCCGACCCGCGGCACATCGAGGACGTGCCGCAGCCGCCGCCGCTTCGTCGCCGGCAGGAAGCCCCAGTCGTTCAGATCGGTGTAGCGGTCGGCGACGATGCCGCGCGGGATCTGCGGCGTGAGCCGCTGCATGGCGGCCATGGAGTCGGGATCGAAGGACATGACCACCACGGGACCGTCATAGCCGGCGAGGATCGGCGCCGCCGCCTCTTCCAGCTTCCGGTTGCCCGAGAAATCGCTCTTCAGCTCCAGCACCAGCGGTACCGCGCCGGCGACCGTCGCGAGCAGTTCGCCGAGCGTCGGCACGCGGTCGCTGCCGCTGCGGAAATCGAGCGACTTGAGGGCCGAAAGACTGAAGCCGTCGACACGGCCGGTCCCCTCGAGGACCCGGTCGACCGTATCGTCATGGAAGACGACCACCGCGCCGTCCGCCGAAAGCTGCAGGTCGACCTCGATCGCGAAGCGATGCTCCACCGCCGCGCGGACGGCCGAGAGCGTGTTCTCCACGCGGCCTGCGGCGGCATCGTGGTAGCCGCGATGGGCGATCGGACGCGCGGTCAGCCAGGCGGGAGCCATACGGTGCGTCCTCAGGCGATCTCGATGATCGCTTCCACCTCGACGGCGACGCCGAAGGGTAGGCCACCGACGCCGACCGCCGAACGGGCGTGGCGGCCCTTCTCGTCGAAGATCTCGACCATGAAATCCGACGCGCCGTTGACGACCTTCGGCTGATCGGTGAAGGCGGGCGTGCCGTTCACGAAGCCGGTGAGCTTCACAATCCGCGCGACGCGGTCGAGATCGCCGAGGGCGGCGCGCGCCTGCGCCAGGATGTTGATCGCGCAAAGCCTGGCCGCGGCCCGGCCTTCCTCGATGCCGAACTCCTCGCCGAGCTTGCCGACATAATCGACACCGTTCGGGCCGACCGGGATCTGGCCGGAGATGTAGAGCATTCCCCGGCTTTCGACGAAGGGAACATAGTTGGCGGCTGGCGCGGCCGGCTGCGGCAGCGTGATGCCGAGCGAGGCGAGGCGGGCTTCGATGGCGCTCATGGGCACGGACTCCGGCAGGAACGGATCAGAAGGGAACCGCGCTGGTTTCGCCCGATTTCGGCCGTGCTGCAAGGCAATAAGCGGTTCATCATCCCGGGCATCGTCGCGAATCGTCGTGGACTTTGCAGCCTTTCGAGATTGAAATGGGATGATGTCGCGGTGACGACGGAGGAGTGCCCCAGACGATGCCCGCTTCGGTGCTTCAGCGCATGACGGCCAGGACCCTTTGCTCCGCCGCCCTTTTCGCGGCCCTCGCGGGCGCGGCCGGCACGGCGCTCGCCGCGACGGGCAGCGTCACCGCGATGGTCGCCCACCGCGCCGTCTACGACCTGACGCTCGACCAAGACAGTTCCTCGGACACCGTGAGCGACGCCGAAGGACGCATGGTCTATGATTTCGCCGGCTCGGCCTGCGACGGCTATACGACGCGGCTCCGCTTCGTGACGCGCATCAGCGACGAGGACGGCAATGCACGGCTGACCGACGTTGCGACGACGACCTTCGAGGATGTTGCCGGCAAGACCTTCAACTTCTCGACCAAGAGCTTCGTCGACGGCACGATCTCGGAGGATAGCTCGGGTTCGGCCGCGCGCGGCGCCGGCGACGTGCAGGTGACCATCGCGAAGCCGAAGCCGGCGCATTTCACGATCCCGCAGAACTTCAGCTTCCCCAACCAGCATCTCGCCGCGATCATCGACGCGGCGCGCGCGGGCAAGCATTTCATGCAGATCGACCTCTATGACGGCTCGGACCAGGGCAAGAAGTCCTATGCGACCTCGGCCGTGATCGGCGCGGAGAATGCCGGCACCGACGATCTGGGCGACGAGGCGACGGCGCGGGGCGCCGGCCTCGCCAATATCCGCTCCTGGCCGGTGACGATCAGCTATTTCACCGACGAGAAATCGGACGGCGAGCAGAAGCCCTCCTACGAGCTGTCTTTCATCATCTACGAGAACGGCATCACGCGGCGCATGAAGCTCGACTATGGCGACTTCGCGCTCAAGGGAAAGCTGGTGCAGCTCGATCTCAGCCCGACCAAGGTCGCGGCGAAGAACTGCCGGTAAGGGCAGGGCGTCGGGGCAAGCCCCGACGAAAGCGCATGCCGAGCCCGATGGCAGCTGCGAACGGCCGGGCGCGCTCGTCCGATCGGCGCGATCAGCGATGCGACCCGGCCAACGCGCGCCGGGATCGCCGATCGAAAGGCTGCTCTGCCCTCTGCCCTAGTACCGGCGCATGAGGCCGACGAGGCGGCCCTGGATGCGGACGCGGTCGGGGCCGAAGATGCGGGTCTCATAGGCGGGATTGGCCGCCTCGAGCGCGACCGACGCGCCACGGCGCCGCAGCCGCTTCAGCGTCGCCTCTTCCTCGTCGACCAGCGCGACGATGATGTCGCCGCTATCGGCGTTCTCCGTCTTGCGGATGAGCACGGTATCGCCGTCGAGGATGCCGGCCTCGATCATCGAATCGCCGCGCACTTCGAGCGCGAAATGCTCGCCCGGCCCCAGCATTTCCGGCGGCACGGTGATGGCGTGGCTCTGGGTCTGGATCGCGGAGATCGGCACGCCGGCCGCGATGCGGCCCATGACCGGCACGACGACCGGATCGTTGGCGGCTTCCGGCGTCTCGACGCCACGCATGCGCCCGAGGCTGCCCTCGATGACGCTCGGCGCGAAGCCGGCTTTCTTCGGGCGAGCAAGGCCGGGCGACATAGCCTCCGGCAGGCGGACAACCTCCAGCGCTCGTGCCCTGTTGGGCAGGCGGCGGATGAAGCCGCGCTCCTCCAGCGCCTTGATCAGGCGATGGATGCCCGACTTGGACCTCAGATCGAGAGCGTCCTTCATCTCGTCGAAGGACGGGGGAACGCCCGCTTCCTTCAGACGCTCCTGGATGAAGAGGAGAAGCTCATATTGTTTTCTCGTGAGCATTTCGGGGTCCGCGCGCCAGAATCATCCGGTACAAAACACGAACAACCTATCCGTTCCCCTGATGTTCCGCAAGGACCGTGCGTTAGTGCACAGAGCGCGCGTCCGAATTGGGCGGCGATACGCCTGGCCCGCCGTCAGCGGATCGGCGGCGCATACTGGATGCCGCCCTTGCTCCAGATCTGGTTGAGGCCCCGCGGGATGCCGAGCTTCGAATTGACGCCGAGATTGCGCTCGTAGATCTCGCCGTAATTTCCGACGGCCTTGACGACGGCGACGACCCAGTCGTTCGGGACGCCGAGCTTCGTGCCGAAATCGCCCTCGGTTCCGACGAGCCGCTTCACCTCGGGCTTCGTCGAGGCCTTGGCCTCGTCAATCCGGTCCGACGAAAGCCCAATCTCTTCAGCGTTGATGAGGGCGAAGTTCACCCACTGAATGAAGAGACGCCATGCGGGATCGCCCTCGCGGACCGCCGGGCCGAGCGGCTCCTTGGAGATCACGTCGGGCAGGATGATGCTGTCGGCGGGATCCTGGAGGCTCGCCTTCTCGGCGTAGAGCTGGGACACGTCGGAGGTGATCGTGTCGCATTTGCCGGCCTTGTAGGCCTCGAGAGCCTCGTCGGAACTCGCCGCCGGCACGGCGGTGAACTTCATGTTGTTGGTGTTGAAGAAGTCGATGAAATTCGGCTCCGTCGTCGTGCCGGTCTGAACGCAGACCGTCGCGCCGTCGAGTTCCAGCGCCGACGTCTTGCCGCTCGCGCGCTTCACCATGAAGCCCTGGCCGTCGTAATAGGTGACTCCGGCGAACGCGATGTCCAGATCCGCCTCGCGGCCGAGCGTCCATGTCGAGTTGCGCGACAGAAGATCGATCTTCCCCGACTTCAGCGCCTCGAAACGGTCGGTCGCCGAGAGCGGCACATAGGTGACCTTGGCGGGATCGCCAAAGATCGCGGCCGCGACCGCCTTGCAGAAATCGACGTCGAATCCGGACCAGGCGCCGCTCGCGTCCTGCTGGCCGAAACCGAGAAGGCCGGTGTTGACGCCGCAATTGAGCGTGCCACGGGCCTTGACGTCGTCGAGCGTTGCGGCGCCGGCGGCGGAGATGCCGGCTGCGAGCGCCGCGGCCGAGGCGAAGAGGGTCAGGGCGGATCGGATGGACATGTCGGTTCCCCGTTGTCGGCGCCGCCTTGCCGGCGGGCCGTTGACTGTTGCGGCGGGCGCGACGCGCCGGCCAGAGGCGCGCACCAGCGGCGCGCGCCCTTCCGAACCGCTGATCAGAGCTTGGCGCGCTGCAGCACGACGACTTTCGTGCCGACCGGCACCCGCTCGTAGAGATCCATCACGTCGGCATTCACCATGCGGAAGCAGCCCGACGACAGCGCATGACCGATGGTCTGCGGCTGGTTGGTGCCGTGGATGCGATAGACGGTGTCGCCGAGATAGAGTGCGCGTGCGCCCATCGGGTTGCCCTCGCCGCCGGCCATGAAGCGGGGCAGGTAGGGCTGGCGCTTGATCATCTCCGGCGGCGGGCGCCAGTCGGGCCACTCGGTCTTGCGCGAGACCTTCAGCAGGCCAGACCACTGGAACCCGTCGCGTCCGACGCCGACGCCGTAGCGCAGCGCGCGGTTGTCGCCCTGGACGAGATAGAGGAACCGCTCGTCGGTGTTGATGATGATGGTGCCCGGCTTCTCCGTCGTACGGAAATAGACGGGCTGCATCCGGAATTCGGGCGGCAGCAGGGACTGCTCCGGCGTCGGCACCAGTCCGGGCTGGTCGCCGATCTGCAGGGGAGCCCGGGCGTCGGTCGTCGCCGATTGCGCCGCAGCGGTCGCGGCGATCGTGCCGATGACGGCGGCGATCAGCGTCCTGGCGAGCGATCCGGGCGAGGAGGGTCGTGTCGTCTTTCGCATGCGTGCCTCGTGGATGCCTGAATGCGGTGTCGGCTCAGCGGGTCGTGGTCGCCGAGGCAGGCGGCAGGGTCAAGGCCGAGCCGGCCGCCGGCGCGGCGGATGCGGTCGGGGCGAGCGGAGCGGCCGGTGCGTCGCAGCGCACGAAGACCATCGTGCCGTAGCGCGCCGTGACCGTCGGATCGACCCAGGCAGCGACAAGCACGCCGTTCTGGAAGGACGTCACCTGCCGGTCCTTGGCCGTGCCGGGCGGGCCGGGCGGTCCGATATAGATGCGGCCGCCGGCGTTCTTCACGAACACTTCCGACGGTTGCGTCTGGTCGGCGAGATACATCATCACGCCGCCATTCGGACCCTTGGTGATGACATAGGGGTTGGAGCAGTAGCGGCGCGCCTCGTTGGCCGTCCGCGCGAGGTCGGCCTCGTTGCGGAACGAGCCGAGGCCCCATTTGCCGACCAGCTCGTCGGAGGTGAACATCGGAACGGCCGGCGCTGCGGGAACCGCGGCGCTCTCGATGGCATTTTCCGACGTGCAGGCGGCGAGCGCCGCGGCCGCGGCGAGAATGGCCGAGAATCCCAGATGCCGGCGTGCCAGGCCGCTGCCCGGAGCCCTGATCGCATGCACCATCCGTTCCCTCCCGCGGTTGGTCCTGCGCCGGCGTCGCGCCTGAGACGCATTTGCCGGAACGTCGCCATGATGAAGAGCCGTCCGCCCAAACGCAACCGCCTCCTCTCGCGGCGCAAATGGTCGCCAGAATTTCCGATCATGCTAGGATCGCCGCGATGACAATCCGATTTGCCCTTTTCGATACGCCGCTCGGCCGCTCCGCCATCGTCTGGGGGGCGGACGGAATTCGGAGGACGCTGCTGCCGGAGCGCGATCCTGCGACCACGCTGCAGCTTCTGCGCCGCATGTTCCCCGAGGCCGAGCCCGGCGAGCCGACAGGCGCGGTCGCCGCCGCCGCCGCGGGCATGCGCTCGCTGCTGGAGGGCGGGCGCGAGGATCTGCGAGAAGCGCCGCTCGACATGTCGGGTCTCGACCGGTTCTCCGTCGCGGTCTATCAGGCGCTGCGCACCGTCGGCCCCGGACAAACGATCACCTATGGCGCGCTGGCGGAGCGGGCCGGGGCGCCCGGCGCCGCGCGAGCCGTCGGCGTGGCCCTCGGGCGCAACCCGTTCCCGATCATCGTGCCGTGCCACCGCGTGCTCGCCGCTGGCGGCCGCACGGGCGGCTTCTCCGCGCCGGGCGGGGTGGTGACCAAGCTCGAGATCCTGACGCGGGAGCGCGCACGGGTCGGCGAGACGGCAGGCCTCTTCGACGATCTCGGCCTGCCGCTGTCGCTGCGCCGGCGCTGAGGGCCGCGGCTCAGGCCGCCTTCAGCGCCATCTCGGTCTCGCCGTCGAAAAGGTGGATGCGTCCCTGGTCGAACTCCAGGAAGATCATCTCGTCGGGAGCGACGTGAACGCTGGCGGGCACGCTGATGTTCACGATCGAGCCGGAGAGGAAGGCCTGGACGAAGGTGATGTCGCCGGTCGGCTCCACCGTATAGACCTTGGCGGGAACCGCGCCCGGCGTGGCCGACTTGTGCAGCCGGATCGTGGAATGGCGCGCGCCGAGGACGATCTTGCGGCTCGTCGCCCTCTCTACCTTGCGCGCGTTTTCCGCCGAGAGCGGCAGCGTCCACCCTTCGGCGCTGGTGAGCACCGCCGAATCGCCCGCTCCCGACGCCTCGAGCGGCACGAGGCTCATCGCCGGGCTGCCGACGAAGCTCGCGACGAACATGTTGACGGGGTTGGCGAACACCTCGGCCGGCGCATCATATTGCTGCAGGAAGCCGCCATTCATGACCGCCATCCGGTCCGCCATGGTCACGGCTTCCAGCTGGTCGTGCGTCACATAGATGATGGTGGCGTTGAGATCCTGATGGAAACGCTTGATCTCGGAGCGCATCTGCACGCGAAGCTTGGCGTCGAGATTGGACAGCGGCTCGTCCATGAGAAACACGGCCGGATCGCGGACGAGAGCGCGGCCGAGCGCGACGCGCTGCTGCTGGCCGCCTGAGAGCTCGCGCGGCTTCCTTTCCAGAAGATGCGTCATGTCGAGCACGCGCGCCGCGTCGCGCACCTTGCGGTCGATCTCCTCCTTCGACAGCTTCCGCATCTGCAAGGGAAAGGCGAGGTTCTTGTAGACGGATTTCTGCGGATAGAGCGCGTAGTTCTGGAAGACCATCGCGATGTCGCGATCCTTGGGATCGAGATCGTTGACGATGCGGTCGCCGATCATGATCTCGCCCGATGTCACCGGGATCAGCCCGGCGACGAGGTTCAGCGTCGTCGTCTTGCCGCAGCCCGACGGCCCGACCAGCGCGACGAACTCGCCGTCGTTCACCGTCAGAGACACATGGTTGACCGCATGGAAGCTGCCGTAGGTCTTGACGAGATCTTTGAGGACCACGTGGGCCATCGGTAACTCCTCGACTAGTGCTTGACGGCGCCCTCGGTGAGCGCGCGAACGAAATAACGCTGGAGGACGAGGAAGAGCAAGACCACCGGCACGCTCATCAGGAAGCTCGCCGCCATCAGGCCCGGAAAATCGGTCGTGTTCTCGGAGAAGAACCGCTGGATGCCGACCGGCAGCGTCAGCTGGTCGTTCTTGCTGAGGAATGTGTAGGCATAGATGTATTCGTTCCAGGCGGCGATGAAGCTGTAGATCGCCGTCGCAATGATGCCGGGGACGGAGAGTGGCATCACGATGAGCAGGAAGGCCTGGAAGCGCGTCGCCCCGTCGATCCGCGCCGCCTGCTCCAGCTGCACCGGGATGTTGTCGTAGAAGCCCTTGAGCAGCCAGATCGCCAGCGGCAAGCCGAAGGTGAGATAGGTCAGGATCAGCGATCCGTGCGTATTCACGAGACCCAGCACGCGCATCAGGATGAAGAGCGGCACCAGGAAGATGACGGCCGGGAACATGTTCCGAAGCAGCACGGCGAAGAACAGGAACTTGCGGCCCGGAAAGCTGAAGCGCGAGAAGGCATAGGCCGCCGGCACCGCCACGATCACGGCGAGGATGGTCGTCATGGTCGAGACGAACAGGCTGTTCCAGAAGAAGCGCAGGAAATCCGCGCCGACGCTGTTCTGCGGGTCGAGCAGCTTGGCATAGCTGGCCAGTGTCGGCTCCTCCGGCCACCATTGCGGGGGAAACTGCATCGCCGCGAAGCCGGATTTGATCGAGGTCAGCAGCATCCACGCCATGGGCGCCGCGGTGTAGACGAGCATCAGCACGAGGAAGATGCGGCCCGCCCAGCGCCAGCCGTCGATGCGCTTCCGTCCGCGGCGGGGCGCGGCGAGGGTCTCGCTTGTCGTGCTCATGTGCCCCGATCCTTCGATTCGTTGCCCCCGAGCGCGCGGACATAGAAATATCCGAGCGTCATCAGGATGATGAACAGCAGCACCGAATAGGCGGACGCGACGCCCCAGCGCTGCCGCCCGAAGGCGAGCTCGTAGATATGGGTGATCCAGATATGCGAGGCGTTGGACGGGCCACCGCCGGTCATGATCCAGGGGATGATGAAGGAGTTGAAGTTCGCGACCGCGAGCAGAAGGATCGTGACGGTCGAGACATTGCTCAAATGCGGGAAGGTCACGTGCCAGAACCGCTGCCAGGCGTTGGCGCCATCGACCTTGGCGGCGCGCAGCAGCTGGTCGGGCACGGTCTGGAGGCCGGCCATCATCATGATCATGGCGAAGGGGAACTCGCGCCAGATATTGACGACGATCAGCGCCGGCAGGACCGTATTGACGTTGTCGATGAAGTTGGGCGGCCGGTCGGCGAGGCCGAGTTCGACCATGACTGCGCCGATGACGCCGAAATCGGAGTGGTAGATCCACTTCCAGATATAGGAGGCGGCGACGGCGCTGATCACCCAAGGGACGATCAGGACCGCGCGCAGCACGCCTCGACCAATGAAATCGCGATGCAGTGCCAGCGCGGCGCCGAATCCAAGAATGAACGCGATGATCGTCGAGGCCACCGTCCAGACAACGGTATTCCAGGTGACGCGCCAGAAGACATCGCTCTGCAGGATGGCCCCGTAGTTCTCCATGCCCACGAAGATCTTGTCGCGGAGCTGGAGGCTGGGCGGCGTCTTGAAGAAGGAAAGGTCGATCGTATAGTAGATCGGATAGGCGATGACGATCAGCATGACGACGATCGACGGCAGCACATAGGCATAGTCGATGCGATGCTGCCAGATCTGCCGCAGCGCTCCGGGCTCGGCTGATCTCGTCTGGCGGGAAGGCTGGGCCCGGCCGGTCGCGATGGTCACGGTGGCGCACCTCTGCAGGATGGGGACGGCCCGGCCACGCTGGGTCAGCGTGGCCGGTCGATCTTGCGTCGGTCGTGGGGCCTAGAGCCCGCCGCCCGCCTTGAGGTCCTCGACCTTCTTGGCCGCGTCGTCGGCGGCCTGGTCGACTGTCATCGCGCCGGTCAATGCGTTCTGCAGCATGTCCGGAACGATGATGTTCATGATCTCGGGCGATTCCGGCAGGGCCGGGAAGGGAATCCCGTAGGGCAGCATCGAGGTGGTGACGTCGAGGAACGGCGTCGTCTCGAGGCGGGTCTTCATCCAGCCCGTCAGGAAGCCGTTGAGATTGCCGGGGTTGGAGCCGACCCAGGCGAGCTTCAGCGACCATTCCGGGCTGGTCCACATGCAGATGAGCGCCTTGGCGGCCGGCTCGTCGACCTTGCCGCCGTCGACATATTCGGGCTTCAGGATGTGGATGTTCGAGCCGCCGAAGACGACGGCGCGCTTGCCGTCAGGGCCGGCGGGAATGAGGCCATAGCGCATGTTGTCGATGACCGTCTGCGCCTTCTCCGCATCCGCTCCCGTCGCCTTCTTCTTGAGATCGAGCATGACGTTGTAGTCGGAGGGATGCGAGATCATCATGGCGAGCTGGCCGGCCAGGAAGAGCGGCTGATTGTCGGCCTGCTGGTTGGTGAGCGCCGAAACCGGCACCGACTTGTCGCGGACATACATGTCGTAGGAAGCCTGCAGCGCGGCCTTGCTCTGCGGGCTGCCGAGCTGGACCTCCTTGTAGGTCGGATCGGCCGAGGCTTCGTCGAACACGCCGCCGCCATAGGCCCAGAGCTGCGGCATGAAGCGATAGGGCGTGTTGCCGGCATTCTTGCGCGCGACGAGGCCGTATCCGGAAACGCCGAGCTTGTCGTGAATCTGCTTCGAGTATTTGACGACGTCGTCCCAGGTCGCCGGCGGCTTCTCGGGATCGAGGCCGGCGCGCTTGAAGATGTCGGCGTTCCAGATGAAGCCCATCGTCTCGTTGTTGGTCGGCACGCCATAGGTCACGCCGTCCCAGGTGACCGCCTTCATCGCGCCCGGCCAGAAGTCCTCGCTGGAATAGCCAATGTCTTCCGGCTTCAGCGGCTGGAGATAGCCCTTCGAGGCGAATTCCGTTCCGCCGAGAATCTGCAGGCGCACGACCATCGGCGCCGCATTGCCGATCAGCGCGGTGCGGAACTTGTCGAGCAGATCGTTGTAGGTGATGCCCTGTTCTTCGAGAACGATGTTCGGATACGTCTTCCGGAAGGCCTCGAAGAATTCCTTGTAGTTCTGCCTGAGGATATCCGGGTCGCCCTCGAAGACGCCCTGATACCAGAGCGTCACGCGGCCCTTGTAGTCGAGCGGCGTGACCTTCGCGCAATCGGCCGCGGTATCGAACTCCTTGGTGCCCGCCACCGACTTCACATAGTCGGGCGACCACTTGCTCAGATCGACCGGCGGCGCGGCAAAGGCCGGCGAAATCATCGACGTCATGAATGCGGTGACAACGGCGCCACGGATGGCGGCGCCGGATTTCGATCTCGTCATGGGCTTCCTCCACTCTCCCGTTCCGCGACCCTTCGTGGGGTGGCGGCATTCTCAACTGTCGACGCCGACGGGCGGCGCGTGACGGCCTTGTTCCATCTCCTTGATCTTGTTCGCGGTTATCGTTCTTGGCTTCGCGTCGAAGCATTCGAGCCACACGCTGTGCCGCGCGGGCGCAGGATCGTCCTGTCCGCTTCCTCTTGCTCGGCGGGCAGGGCAACCGTCGGCCCTGGTCGATCGTGCCCCCTCCAAGGCACGGTCGACGCCACGAACCGCGGCGCCTGTCCGACAAGACATCGAACAGAGGCCGATAATGCACGAAACTTGTCTGACGACAAACGCTGATCGCACCAATTTGTCGCAGCGTGATCACGCTCGCGCGAATTGTGCGGCAGCCGTGTGCTCGCCCGGCGATAGCCGATGGCGGCGGCGGTGATCGACGCAGGGATCGCCGCGGAGGCGATCGGTGGCCGATTGCTCGAAAGTGGGGAAGCTGGCGCGCCCTAGGGGAATCGAACCCCTCTCTCCACCGTGAAAGGGTGGCGTCCTGACCGATAGACGAAGGGCGCGTCGGCGCGGCTTATAGAGGCGATTGTCGAAGGTGACAAGCAGCCTCGCCGCGCCTTCAACAGGGCCTGTGGACGAGGCTTACCACTTGCCGGTGTTTGGCATCGACGCCCAGGGCTCCTGCGGCGGCAGCGCGTCGCCGGCCTGGATCAGTTCGATCGAGATGTTGTCGGGCGAGCGGATGAAGGCCATGTGGCCGTCGCGGGGCGGACGGTTGATGGTGACGCCGGCCTTCAGCAGGCGGTCGCAGAGCTCGTAGATGTTGTCGACGCGGTAGGCGAGGTGGCCGAAATTGCGCCCTTCGCCGTAGACCTCGGGATCCCAGTTGTAGGTCAGCTCCACCTGCGCGCTCTCGTCGCCGGGGGCGGCGAGGAAGATGAGCGTGTAGCGGCCCTTCTCGTTCTCGATGCGGCGAACCTCCTTGAGGCCGAACTTGTTGCAGTAGAAGTCGAGCGATTCGTCGACATTCGTGACGCGGACCATGGTGTGAAGGTATTTCATCGGCGGCGTGCCTCCCGGGGTTGGGTCTTTCCGGCAGGCGTGAACGATCCCGTCTGCCGGCTGCCCGCACCATATGGCGAAGGGTTGCGATCGACAAACGGGATGGTCTCTGGGAACCGGCGCGGATTTCCGGGCTTGTGGCCTCAAGGTCACTGGTCAGGAGAATCGGGCATGCTTATTCTCTTGGCAAGGAATCGGTGACTGGCGCTTCGAACAGCGAATCGCTTTTGTGGTTGCCGGACATGCGTGCGTAAACTTGCGGCCGCCAGGAGCGGCCGGACTGGGGGCCGAAGCCTATGGGGTCCAAGATTAACGCCGGTTCGTCGGCGTCGCTCGATACGGGCGAGGATGCTGCCGGGCTGGACCTCTTCGAGGTTGTCGGAGCGATCAAGTGGTTCGACGCCTCCAAGGGCTACGGCTTCATCGTTCCCGACGATGGCAGCAAGGACGTGCTGCTGCATGTCACCTGCCTCCGGCGCGACGGTTTCCAGACCGCCTATGAAGGCGCTCGAATCGTCTGCGAGGCCGTGAAGGGCGCGCGGGGCCTGCAGGCCTTCCGCATCCTCTCGATGGACGAGTCGACCGCCGTGCACCCGGCCCAGGCCGGTCCGCCGCGCACCCATCAGGTGGTGACGGCGACCAGCGGCCTCGAGCGCTGCGTCGTCAAATGGTTCAACCGCGTGAAGGGCTACGGTTTTGTTTCGCGCGGCGAGGGGACCGAGGACATCTTCGTCCACATGGAAACCCTGCGGCGCTTCGGCCTCATGGAGCTTCGCCCGGGTCAGACCGTGCTCGTGCGTTTCGGGCCGGGCGACAAGGGCCTGATGGCCGCCGAGATCAGGCCGGACGGCGCCGCGGGCGGCCCCTCTTCGTCGCATTGACGATGATCGCCGTCGCCTTTCGCCGGCCGGGCGGGTTCGCCCTCGTCCTCGCTGCTTTTCTTGCGCTCGTCGCTACCCTCTCGCCATCCCTTGGACATGCCGCGGCGACGGGGGACAAGCTCGTCGTGACGACCCCGGCGGGAAAGCACTCCTTCTCGATCGAGTGGGCCACGACGCCGGATGAGCGCAGCCGGGGGCTCATGTATCGCAAGGACATGCCGAAGGATCACGGCATGCTGTTCGACTTCGAGACGGACCAGACCGTCGGCTTCTGGATGCGCAACACCTATCTGCCGCTCGACATGCTGTTCATCGACGCAACCGGCGTCATCAAGCGGATCGAGCACAACGCGACGCCGCTGTCCGACAGGCTCATCCCGAGCGGCGCGCCGGTCCGCTATGTGTTCGAGATCAACGGCGGGCGGGCCGACGCGCTCGGAATCTCGGAAGGCGACCGGGTGGCGATCCCGCAGCGCTGACGGGGGCTGCGAACGCGCTTCGGCGCGACCTTGTCGCGCTGGTCTTCGACGGCGTTGCACGGCCTTGCCGCGCTTGCGGTGCGCGGCGTTGAAATGCTAATCGAAGCCCGACGTCGGTCGCGGGGCATAGCGCAGTCTGGTAGCGCATCTGGTTTGGGACCAGAGGGTCGCAAGTTCGAATCTTGCTGCCCCGACCATCGACGGTGTGGGCGGTAGCTGGGAACAGAGCGAAGACATGGTTGCACGTATCTTCAAGCCGGCGCGCAACGCCATGCAGTCCGGTCAGGCCAAGACCGAGCGCTGGATGCTGACCTACGAGCCCGAGGTGCCGCTCGCGGTCGAGCCTCTGATGGGCTACACCTCTTCGGCCGACATGAAGCGGCAGATCAAGCTCAGCTTCGAGACGCTGGAAGAGGCGATCGCCTACGCCGAGAAGAACGGCATTCCCTATCGCGTGTTCGAGCCGCACGAGGCGACGCGCAAGAAGATTTCCTATTCCGACAATTTCCGGTACGGCCGCCTGCAGCCCTGGACGCACTGAGGCGCAAGGCTTGCCGCGCGCCGGCCGCCGCTCCTGATCCGGCCCCGTAGCTCAACCGGATAGAGCACTCGCCTTCTAAGCGAGTGGTTGCGTGTTCGAGTCACGCCGGGGTCGCCACCATACGCCTCGGCGTGTATGGAAGGCTGCGTCCGTTCCACGAGGCTTTCCGAATGTCCCTTTCTCCCAATGCCCATGTCAGAGTCGACGGCGGCGCCGGCCCGGTTACCTTCGGCAACGACCTGCCGCTGACGCTGATCGCCGGTCCCTGCCAGCTCGAGAGCCGGCAGCATGCCTTCGACATGGCCGGCCGTCTCAAGGAGATCGCGTCCGCGCTTGGCATCGGGCTCGTCTACAAGACCTCCTTCGACAAGGCGAACCGCACCAGCCTTTCGGGCAAGCGCGGCGCCGGGCTCGACGCTGCGTTGCCGATCTTCGCCGATCTGCGCCGCGAACTTGGCCTGCCGATCCTGACCGACATCCACGAGCGGGAGCAGTGCGCGCCCGTCGCCGAGGTCGTGGACATCCTGCAGATTCCGGCCTTCCTCAGCCGCCAGACGGACCTCCTCGTCGCCGCGGCCGAAACCGGCCGCGTCGTCAATGTGAAGAAGGGCCAGTTCCTCGCCCCCTGGGACATGAAGAACGTCGTCGACAAGATCACGGCGAGCGGCAATCCCAACGTGCTGCTGACCGAGCGCGGCGCGAGCTTCGGCTACAACACGCTCGTCACCGACATGCGCGCGCTGCCGATCATGGCCGCGCTTGGTGCGCCGGTCGTGTTCGACGCCACCCATTCGGTGCAGCAGCCGGGCGGGCACGGCGGGTCTACCGGCGGGCAGCGGGAATTCGTGCCCGTGCTCGCGCGTGCCGCGGTCGCGGTCGGCGTGGCGGCCGTCTTCATCGAGACGCATGAGGATCCGGACCGTGCCCCCTCGGACGGGCCGAACATGGTGCCGATCGCCGAACTGCCGGCGCTTCTCGAGCGCCTTGTCGCCTTCGACCGCATCGCCAAGTCGGCCTGACGCTCACATCTCCTGCGGCTGCTCGCCCGCGAAGAGCGGGCGATGGGCGCGGATGAGCTTCGAGATGCGCTCGGCCGCGGCATGCACCGCCGGGTCGTGGCGGTCGTCGTGGTGGGTCACCAGCCATTGTTCCGAGGCAAGTTCGGCGATCGGCGGTCCGATGCGCCGCAGCGCCGGTTCGGCGTCGCCGATGAGGCAGGGCAGAACAGCGCGGCCGGCGCCGGCGCGCGCGAGGTCAAGCAGCGTGCGCGCATCGGTGCAGCGAAAGCCGATCCGCGCGTCCGGCCGGCGAGCCAGCCATTCGGCGGACGGGGTGATCGCCGCCTCGCCCGCGAGTGCGATCCAGGGGAGGTCGTCACCCTCCTGGCCGGCAAGCGCATAAGCAGCGAAGCAGACGGTGGCGACACGCCGCCCGGCCAGCCCGATTCCGTCCGGCCGGCGGTTGCGGATGCCGATATCGGCGGCTCGGCGGGCGATATCGAGCCGCGCATTGGCTGTGACGAATTCGATGGTCCAGCCATCGCCCGGCGCGTGCAGCGCCGCGATATGGCCGGCAAGGAAGGACGTCATCCAGGTCCCGGCGGAAATGCGCACGGCGCGCCGGCTGGTCTCGTTGGCCCGCCAGCGCTGGATCGCGCCGACCGCCTGCTCGACATCCTCCGCCTGGCCGAGCAGCGTTCGGCCTGCTTCGGTCAGGTCGTAACCGAGCCGTCCACGATCGAACAGCCGGAGGCCGAGCCACTTTTCCAGCGCCGTGATGCGCCGACCGAGCGTCGCGGCGCTGGTCCCGGTGCGACGCGCCGCCGGGCCGAGCCCGCCGTCGCGCGCGACGGCGAGAAAGAGCGAGAGATCGTTCCAGTCGAGGTCTTTCATTTCTGAAATGCATCATGCGGAACTGGCGATTGCGCAAGTCCCCCTGCGGGAGCAATCCTCTCGTCATCGCCGCCGACATGGTTCCGTCGCGCCGGCATCTCCCTTTCATTCCTGCACTGATCAAGCCTCGACAAGGAGTTTCGCGATGCTCATGCGTTCGCTCTGGGACGGCCTCGAAATACCCGCGCTCGGCTTCGGTGGCTGGGCGATTGGCGGCCCGTTCTTCGCCGGCGACGTGCCGCTCGGCTGGGGCGCGGTGGATGACGACGAGTCGATCGCCGCCATTCACCGCGCCCTCGATCTGGGCATCCGCTTCTTCGATACCGCCAGCAACTATGGCGGCGGCCATTCGGAGGCGGTGATCGGCCGGGCGCTGGAAGGGCGCAAAGACGTGGTGATCGCCACCAAGTTCGGCCATGTCACCAACCCGGCGACCAAGCAGGCGGAGGCGGACAATGTCGCGCCAGAGTTCATCACGCGCATCGTCGAGATGTCGCTGAGAAATCTCCGCCGCGAGAAGATCGACCTCCTGCAGCTTCATCTCGGCGGACTGCCGATCTCGGAAGCGGAGGCGGTGTTCGAGCAGCTCTCGCGGATGCGCGAGGCGGGCAAGATCGACGCCTTCGGCTGGAGCACCGACGATCCCGAACGCGCGGCCGCCTTTGCCGGGCTCGACGGCTTCGTCAGCATCCAGCACAACATGAACGTGCTCGATCCGGCCGACGCGATGATCGCCGTCATCGAGAAGGCGGCTCTCGTCTCGATCGATCGCGGGCCGCTGGCGATGGGGCTTCTCAGCGGCCGTTTCGCGCCGGGCGACCGGCTGGCCGCGAACGACGTGCGCTCCGCCTCGCTGGAGTGGCTGACCTATTTCAAGGACGGGCGCGTCTCGCCGGAGTTCTCGGCGCGCCTCGACGCCATCCGCGGATGCCTGACGACCGGCGGCCGCACGCTGGCGCAGGGCGCCATCGGCTGGCTCTGGGCCCGATCCCCCGCCACGTTGCCGATACCCGGCATTCGCACCGTGCGGCAGGCGGAGGAGAATGCCGGCGCGCTCGCCTTCGGCCCCCTTCCGGCGGATGTCATGGACGAGATCGAAAGGCTGCTCGGCCGCAGCCGCGTCGCGGCCTGAGTCGATCGCAAGTTCCCGGGGCGCCGGTCCTCAGTAGGCCGGCCCCTCGAGGACGAGAATATCCTCGCGGCCGAAATTGACGGTGATCGGCTGGCCCCGCTCCGGCGGGGCCGCGTTGGGGCGGTTGAAGGTGTCGAGCGAAACGGCGGTGTCGCTGAAGCGAACGCGAATGCGCACCACCGAACCCAGGAAATGCACCTCGTCGATCACGCCGTCGAGATTGTTGCTGGAGCCGTTGGCGCGGCCGATCGAGAGCGCCTCGGGCCGCAGCGCGACCGCGACCTCGTCACCGGTCGAGGCGCCGTTGAGGCCGCGATTGGTGACGACCTCCTGGCCGTCGATCTGAACCCTGCCGGCGGCGCTGTCGGTCACCTTGCCACGCAGGATGTTGAGCGTGCCGACGAACGAGGCGACGAAACGGGTCTTCGGATAGTTGTAGATCTCGAAGGGCGTGCCGAGCTGCTCGATGCGCCCCTCGCTCATAACGCAGATGCGATCGGACATCGACAGCGCCTCTTCCTGGTCATGCGTCACGAAGATGGTCGTGATGCCGAGCTGGCGCTGCAGGGCGCGGATCTCCTCGCGCAGCGACACGCGGATCTTGGCGTCGAGCGCGGAGAGCGGCTCGTCGAGCAGGAGGATCTGCGGCTTGATGGCGAGGGCGCGGGCGAGGGCGACGCGCTGCTGCTGGCCGCCCGACAGCTGATAGGGGTATCGGTCGGCGAGCTGCGGCAGCTTGATGAGATCGAGCATCTCCCTGACGCGCGCGTCGATCTCGCTGCCGCTGCGATGCGCCACTTTTAGGCCGAAGGCGATGTTGTCGCGCACCGTCATGTTGGGGAACAGCGCATAGGCCTGGAAGACCATGCCGATCTTGCGCTGATGCGGCTTCAGATTGGTGACGTCCTTGTCCTCGATACGGATCGTGCCGCTGCTCGGCATCTCGAAGCCGGCGACCATGCGCAGGATCGTCGTCTTGCCGCAGCCGGAGGGGCCCAGAAGCGTCAGGAACTCACCGCGAGCGACCTCGAGATCGACGCCCTTCACCGTCGTGTTGCTGCCGAAGGTCTTGGTGAGGCGATTGATCGAGAGGAAGGCCATGGAGTGGTCCGTGCGTCCTGCTTGAAGGCTCAGCGTTTCGAGCCGGGCGAGAGATTCGCGACCAGCTGGATGAGGCCCATGCAGGCCCATGTCACAACGAAGGCGATGATGGCGAGCGCCGCCGGCTCATAGGCCCGGTTGGCGCCGATCAGCTGCATATAGGGCCCGAAGGCCGGCCGGTTCAGAAGGCTCGCCATCGTGAACTCGCCGATCACGATCGCGAAGGTGAGGAACGCGCCTGACAGGACGCCGACGCGGACATTGGGCAGGATCACCTGAAGCATGATCCTGAGCCAGGAGCTGCCGAGGCTCTGGGCCGCCTCGGTGAGCGTGCGGATGTCGATCGAGCGCATCGCCGTGTCGACCGAGCGATACATGTAGGGCAGTGCCAAGGTCACATAGGCGAAGATCAGCAGCAGGTCCGTGCCGCGCGCCGTCGACGTCAACGGCAGGAAGGACGAGGAATTGTACATCCTCAGATAGCCGAACACGATCACGATGGCGGGCACGACCAGCGGCAGCAGCGTCATGAACTCGACGACGGGCCGAAGGCGCGGCAGCTTCAGCTGGACGAGATAGGCTGTCGGCACCACGAGGGCCACGCCGACGATGATCGTGAGCAGGGCGATCAGCGCCGAATAGCCGAAGCTCGCCTGAAACCCGGGATCGCCGAGAACGACGCGATAGGCCTCGAAGGAATAGGTGCCGCGCTGCATGCGCAGCGAGAATTCGAAGGTCGCGATGAGCGGCACGAGGAAGTAGATCGCGCCGAAGATGAAGCCCAGCCAGGGGATCAGACGGGACTGCTTCATCGTGTCCACCGTGCGCTGCGCGACGTCAGCCAGATATAGGCCCCGTTCGAGAGGCCGGTGATGAGGATCATGCCGAGCGCCAGCGCATAACCGAGATTGGGATCGTGCAGCACATCGCCGCGGATCTGCGCATAGAGCAGGATGGTGACGATGTTGAGCGAGGACCCGGTCAGCGCATAGGCGGTGGCGATCGCACCGAAGGCGTTGGCGAAGAGCAGCAGGAAGGCGCCGAGCATGCTCGGCCACAGGACGGGCAGGGCGACCATGCGCCAGTACTGTGCGCTCGTCGCGCCCAGCGTCGAGGCCGCCTCGCGCCATTCCTTTTTCAGCCCGTCGACGGCCGGCGAGATCACAAGCACCATCAGCGGGATCTGGAAATAGAGATAGACCAGCGTCAGTCCCCAGAAGGACAGGAGATTGAAGCCGGAACGGTAGATGTTGATGCCGAAGATGTTCATCAGCAGCGCGGTCACCAGCCCGGTGCGTCCTAGCGTCGCCAGGAAGGCGAAGGCGAGCGGTACGCCGGCAAACTGCGAGGCGACGCCGGAGAAGGTCATCAGGGTCGGCCGCACCCAGCGGGGCAGGTGGCCGAGAATCGCGGCCAGCGCCAGCAGGAAACCGAACAGCATGCCGCCAAAGGCCGAGGCCGCGCTGATCTGGAGGCTGATCGTGTAAGACCGGATGATGGACGGCTGGAAGAGATTGGCGATGTTGGCGAGCGTGAAGGCGCCGGTCGGATCCTGGAAGGCGCCGATGACCAGATTGGCCGCCGGCAGCAGCAGGAACATCAGGGAGAACAGGACGAACGGGACGACGCCGAGCCAGGACAGCGAGAGCCGTCGGCGCGGGGCGTCGGTTGCGGTCGCAAGCGTTGCGGTCATCGATCCTCGCCGTTCAGGGGCCGGCCTCCCGGCGCCGCCGGTCATCATCCGGATCGAGGGCGCGGCCTCGCCGGCCGCGCCCTCGTGTCTCTCTTCCCGGCCGAAGCCGGGATCCTAGCAGCTTACTTCGCGACGTCGGCGCCGACGACGGTGTCCCACTGCTTGGAGATGACTTCCTTGGCAGCGCCCTGCTCCTCGAGCGTCGGGAACACGGCCTTCTCATAGGCTTCCGCCGGCGGCAGCTTGGCGAGCAGATCGGCCGGGATCTTGCCGTTCTTGGCGAGGTCGTTGAAGCGGATCGGGTGGCAATAGCCCTTCAGCCAGCCGAGCTGACCCTCGTCCGAATAGAGATACTCCATCCAGAGCTTGGCGGCGTTCGGATGCGGCGCATAGGCGCTGATCGCCTGGACATAGACGCCGGCGACGACGCCCGTGGCCGGGATCACGACCTCGACCGGCGGGTTGCCCTTCAGCGTGTCGCGGTCGGCGAGGGCGTTGTAGTCCCAGCGCAGCACGACCGGGGTCGCGCCCTGGGCGAGGCTGGCGGCCTTGCCGGTGACCGGGACGAAATTGCCCTTCTTGTTGAGCTCGGCGAAGAATTTGAGGCCTTCCTCGCCGGCCTTGGACGCGTCGCCCTTGGCAGCCGAGAGGCCGGCCGCGTAGACGGCCTGGATCGCCTGGTTGGCGGAGCGCGGGTCACCGGCGAGAGCGACGGAATTGGCGAGGTCGTCGGCGAGCAGGTCCGGCCAGTCCTTCGGCACGTTCTTGACGATGTCGGTGTTCACCTCGAAGGCGAGCACGCCGTAATAGTCGCCGTACCAGTAGCCGTCGGCATCCTTGGCGGCGTCGGGAATAGTGTCCCAGGTCGAGACCTTGTAGGGCTGAAGCAGGCCTTCGGCCTTGGCCGAGGGGCCGAAGGACAGGCCGACGTCGATGACGTCCGGGGCCTGCGGGCCGGTATTGCCCTTGTTGGCCTTGATCGCCTCGATCTCGTCGCCCGAGCCGGCGTCGGGATTGAGCTCGTTCACCTCGAGGCCGTACTTGGCCTTGAAGCCGGCGATCACGTCGCCATAGCCGCACCAGTCATGCGGCAGGGCGATCGTCGTCAGCGATCCCTCCTTCTTCGCGGCCGCGACCAGATCGTCCATGCTGTCGGCAAGAGCCATGCTCCCCGAGGCCACGAGGGCCAGCACCGATACCGTCAAACGCATCCCGTTGGTCTTCATTCTTGCCTCTCCGTTTGCGGCCGACGCCCCGGGCGCCCCCATCCGACCAGACCGGATGCTAAGCCGTCTACCTGCAACGACTATCATGCCTCTTTGAAGCTTCGATGTCATGTCGGCGACGCGTTGCGCCGCAGCGCGACAAGACGCTTCAGGGAGGCTCCGCAGCAGGCGGAGAGGAGAGGCTAGACGAGGAGCGACTGCCCGCCGTCGATCCAGACCGGCGTCCCGGTGATGTGCCGCGAGGCGTCGGAGGCGAGGAATCGGACGAGATCGGCGACGTCCTCGCTGGTGCCCGGCTTGCCGCGCGTGAGCGGCACCTGTCCTTCCGGATAGTCGGCGGGGACCCGCGCGGCGTCGGTGTTGCGCTGGTCGGTGTTGTCGTCGATCTCGGTGCCGATCGCGCCGGGGCAGATGACGTTGACGCGGATGCGGTGCTTCGCGAGCTCGAGCGCCGCCATCTGGCCGAGCGCCAGTTGGCCCGCCTTGCTCGTGGCATAGGCCGACGCGCCGGCGGAGGTGAAGGTCCGCGTGCCGTTGATCGACGAGGTGATGATGATGGAGCCGCCCTCGGCCAGCATGTGCGGCACCGCGTAATGCATGGTCAGGAACGTGCCGCGAAGGTTGATGGCGATCGTCTTGTCCCATTCCTCGGGCGCAAGTTCATGCAGCGGCGCCCAGACACCGTTGACGCCGGCATTGGCGAAGACGATGTCGAGACGGCCCAATTCGCCGACGACCCGTCCGATCGCTGCGCCGATCTCGTCGGCGACCGAGATGTCGCCGGTCAGGGCGATCGCTCGAACGCCGCTCGCGCGGGCGGCCTCCGCGGTTTCCTCCGCCTCTTCGCGCGAGCGCGTGAGAACGGCTATGTCGGCGCCCGCTTCGGCCAGCCTGAGCGCCGCAGCCCGCCCGATGCCGGAGCCGCCCCCGGTGATGAACGCGACCTTGCCCGAAAGTTCCATGATGTCCGCCGCTGCTGGTTGGTGATGCCGCGGACACAAGGGCGGTGGAGGGGGATTCGTTCCCGTCGAACGGACGCGCTTCAGCGGGGCCAGAGCGCCAGAAGCTGATCGGCGGTGAGGGTCTGGATCTGCTGGAAGAAGCGTGTGCGGTAAAGCGTCAGGACGGCGTCATGCGACGAATCCGTCGAGCCGCAGATCGCGTCCGTCACGATATAGATCGGATAGCCGAGATCGACGGCATCAAGCACCGTCGCCAGCACGCATACGTCGGTCTCGGCGCCGGTGACGATGAGACCGTCGGCGCGGTGCTCGGCCAGAAATCCCGCGAGGCCCGTGCCCACAAAGGCCGAATAGACCGGTTTGTCGATCACCGTTCCGGCCCGGGCGATGAGATCGAGCGGCGATGCCAGCTCCAGAAGGGCGGGATCGATCAGCCCCAAGGTCGCCTGGCGCCAGCGCCTGTAATATGCCCGCCAGGTGCCGCCGACGTCTTCGGGTCGCTCCGGCGGGACGAAGCGCGAGAAGATGTTGCGCTCCGGCGCATGCTCGGCGACCCGCGCGATCGCCGGCAGGACCGCCTCGAGCCAAGGTGTCGGCCAAGGCCCGTCCTGAAGGAACAGGCGTTGGGCATCGACGCAGAGATGAAAGGTGGAGCGCGTCGGCTGCCAGGGAAACTCCTCCGATTTCAGCTCGAAGGCCATGGCACCGCTACGGCCTGGAGCCGCTCCGCTGGTCATGGCAGAGCTGCACGAGGCGCATCAGTTCCTCGCGCGGGCGTCCCTGCCAGGGCGTGAAGGTCGCGTCGATGGAGGCGAGCGCCATCTCCAGCGCACCCGCCACGAGTTCGTCCGCTTCTGCCTTCGTCGGTGCGAGGCTGCGGGCGAAGACGCGCAGCTCGGGAACGAGATCGGTGATCCGCGGTGCGCCGGCGTTGCGGGCGACGGCGATCTGGTGCTGCTCGAAGACCGCGCCCACCAGCTTGTCCAGCCCCGACGACTTGCTGATGCGGGCGGCGTCGGCGAAGCGGGAGGGGATCGCCACCTCGTCATAGGCCGAGAAGAACACCAGCGGCGTCGCCAGATTCTTCAACTCGTCAGCGACTGGAAAGACGAGCTCGTCGCGCACATTGAGATCGAGCACCGCGATCTCCATCTCCTCGCGCCGGATGATCCGCGCCGCCTCGGCGATACTGGGCACCGGGCCAAGCACGACGGTGCCGGCCCTTTCCAGCGCCTGTGCGATGTCGTCGGCGATGAGATAATCGTCTTCGACGACGAGTACCCGCATGACAGTTGTCACATCAACGTCCTGACATTCGACGACATGGCCTTTCGGGTCCCGTTCTGGCGGCGCCAGCGAAGGGCGATGGCGAGGTCGAGCCTGCGGGCGAGTTCCAGCATTCGGGCGGGTGCAGGATCGTCGGCGGCTTCACAAGACGGCCCTGTGTCGTCTTCCTTGCTCCGATCAGCCATGTTCCTCGCCCTTTCCGCGATTTCGGTCGATCCAGCGGAAACGATGGGGCCGACGGATTGTTCCCGCCCCTATCCGCCCTTGGGGCGAAATCAGCCGGCGATGGCATCGCGAAGCGCCAGAGCGATGACCCCGTCGCCCGCCGGCTTGTCGAAGCGGCGGACGCCTTCGAAGCGGCGCGGGATGATCGACCCGTCATATCCGGTCGCGAAGAGGAAAGGCACGCCCCGTTCGCGCAACAGGTCCGCCGCCGGAAAGACCATGTCGCCCTGCAGGTTGATGTCGAGGATCGACGCGTCGATCGACGCTTCGCAGCGGATCAGATGCAACGTCTTGTCCAGAGATGCGGTCGGTCCGAGGACGGTGGCGCCCGCGTCGGTGAGTTCGCGGGCGAGATCGGTGGCGATCATGAACTCGTCCTCCGCCACGAGAATCCGCAAGCCGGACAGCGATTTCTCACGCATGGTCCTCCTCCCTCTTCAGACTGCTGGCGGACACCGGCAGAGAGATCGCGCAGCGGATCCCGTCCGGACGAAGCTCGTATCGTGTCTCCGCATCGAGCTGGTATGGCAGCGCCCGCTCGATCAGTTCGCGCCCCTGGCCGCGCCCGAGCGCCTTCAGGTCCTGCGTCATCATCGGCACGCCGCTTTCGAGCCACTCGATGTCGAGGCAAGGTCGTCCGCGCGCGTCGGTCTCGCCCATCCTCCAGCGAATCGAGAGCTTCGCGCCCGGATGCCGCAGCGCGCCGTACTTCATCGCGTTGGTGGCCAGCTCATGCAATGCCATCGCGAGGATTTGCACGGTGCTCGATCTCAGCCGGACGCCCCGCGGGCCTTCCAGCAGGACGCGGCCTGAGCCGTCGTCCATCGCCGACAGTTCGGCGGAGAGGAGGTCATCGAAGGTGACGCGGTCATGGTCGCCGAGCCGCGACAGGAGGCCTTGGATGCGGGCGAGGGCGTCCAGCCGGTCGAGAAAGCTCTCGCGGAACGTCTCGAGATTCGCGCTGCCGGCGATGGTGCGATCGACAACGGAGCGCACGATCCGAAGCAGGTTGCGGGTGCGATGCTGCAATTCGCCGACGAGTATCTGCAATCGCTCCTGCCAGTGCCGCCGCTCGGTGACGTCCCTCATCACGCCGATCATCCTCAGGGGCGTGCCGTCGGTGTCGTAGAAGAAGCGCCCCTGGGCATCGAGCCAGCGCACGGTGCCATCCGGATGCAGCGTGCGGAACTCACAGGAAAACGGGTGGCGCCCATCGCGCGCGGCGATCAGCGCCGCCTCGGCCGCGTCGAGGTCCTCCGGGTGAACCCGCGCCCGCCATGCCTCGTAGCTCGGCGCGACTTCGCCAACGCGATAGCCCTGCTGGCGATAATGTTCGTCGGACCATTCGACTTCGTCGGTCACGAGGTGCCAGTCCCACGTCGCAAGCCGCCCCGTTTCGAGCGCGAGGCGCAGCCGCTCCTCCTCGCCGCGCAGGCGCTCCTCGAAGAGCTTCTTCTCGGTGAAGTCCTGGCCGATACCGCCGATGCTTTCGACCTTCCCGTCGCGGCCGAACATCGGAAAATCCGTGTTGCGCAGCCAGCGGATGCCGCCGTCGAAGGGGCGGCGGATACGGTATTCGAACGCGACCTGCTCGCCGTTCCGGGCGCGCGCGATGAAGCCGAGCGCCATCGGGCGATCCTCGGGCACGATCAGGTCCGTCCATGTGCGGAAGTTGTCGCCTTCCAGCGCCTCGCCGACGCCGAGCCCGTAGATCTGCTCAAATGCCGGCGTCAGATACTGCCATTGCAGCGTTTCCGCATCGCGGATCCACAGCACGTCCTGCGTCGCCTCGCCGAAGCGGCGCAGAAGCTCCTCGCTCTCGCGCAGCGTCTCTTCGGCCCGCTTGGCGTCGTCGATATCGGCCACGACCATCACCGCGCCGCTCACGGCTCCGGCCGCGTCGCGCAGCGGCACGGCCGATATGCGCGTCCAGACCTCGCCACCGCTGTCGTCGCGATAGAGCATTTCGAGGCCGGGAACGACGTCTTCGCCGCGAAGCGCCCGCGCCGCCGGGAAGTTCTCCGGACGGACAGGCAATCCGTCCTCGATCGGCGGTCGCCAGCGCCATTGGCGCTCAGGACTGCGGGAGGGAATGATCGCATCGGGCAGGAAGCGCCGCATCATCGGATTGAGGCGGGACATATGGCCAGTCCGGTCCATCACCCCGACGCCGACCGGCAGCGCATCGAAGGTGCGCCGCAGCCGTTCCTCGCTGTCGCGCAATTCGCTCTCGATGCGCTTGCGCTCGGTGATGTCGATATGCGCGCCGACCACGCGCAACGCGTTGCCGTCGGCGTCGCGCTCGATATCGGCGCGGGCAAAGATCCAGCGCACCGCCCCATCGCTCTGGCGGATGATACGGTATTCGTTCTCGTAGGACCCTGCGTCGCCCGCGATTGCATCGAGAAAGCGCTGCTCGGCCGCCACCCGGTCTTCGGGATGGAGGCGGCTCAGCCATTCGGCATGCGACTCGCGGACTTTCTCGCCAGGCATGCCGTGCAGGCGGCGATATTCGGGCGAACGCTCGCCGACCAGCCCGTGCCGCACGTCGACCTTGATGCCGCCGATGCCGCCGATCCGCTGCACGCGCGCAAGCTCGGCCTCGCGCTCGCGCAGCGCCACCTCGGCGGCCTTGCGACGTGTCACGTCGAGATTGACGCCGAACCATTTGCGGATCGTGCCGTCCGCGCTTCTGATCGGCACGGCCCGGACATTGGTCCAGGACCACCCGCCGTCCGAACGGGAGAGCCTGAACTCGATATCGACATTCTCGCCGGTCACGAGGGCCTGCCGCCATCGCTCGCCTGCGTCTTCGCGGTCTTCGGGATGGACGGCGGACAGCCAGGCATCGACCGTCGGCGCGGCATTGCTGAGCCCGGTGAAGGCGTGCCAGGTCGGACTCCAGATTGGAATCCCGTCGGCGTCGGTCTCCCAGAAGGCCTGCGCGAATCCGGCCATCAACTCGCGGAAGCCGGCTTCCGCATCGGGGGTGGATGGTGCCGCCTGCCGGGCAAGGGTCGCGACGAGGCCGACGATGGCGCCATCGAGAGCCCGGGCCGGGCTGAGCGCTACGGTGTAGCGCGGCTGCGTGACACGTCCCGCCTGGAGATCGCCGAGCGCAACATCCTCGACGATGCTTGGCCGCCCTGCGAGGACGCTGTCAGCGGCGGACTCGATCACCGGCCAAGCCTTCTGCCAAACCTCGGCCAACGTCCGGCCGAGCCCGGAGGCGCCGGCGCCGAACAGCGCTTCGAAGCCGTCATTCACGATGGTCGTGCGGCCCGGTCCCCAGGCGAGCATGGCGGGGAGGGCGTTGTCGAGCACACTGCCGGCGGCGAGCTTCAGCTCGGCGGCCCAGTGCGAGGAGGCACCAAGCGGCGTGCTGGCCCAGTCGAACGCCCTGACGGCTTGTGCCATGGCTCCGTGGCCCTGAGGCCATGTCGAAGCAGTGTCCACGCAATATCCTGACGCATCGTGATGTTCCCGCGAGGCTCGGTCCGTGCGCACCGCGCCAAGAACCCCGCGAAACAGCCACTCATGACAATGCGTTGGTGAGGCCCCGTCCAGACCAACCGGCAGACCGAACCTGCCTGCCTCTCGGGAAGACGGCCGATGAGAACTCCCGATCGGCCTCGGATTTGGCATCGCGAGATCCCACGGCGATGCACGCCGGACGTTAACATGTTTCGTCCCGACGACAAGCTTCCGCTTCCTGCTGGCAGACGCGTCTTCCGGCGGAATCGCCGGCTCGGCGAAATCGGGCGGAACGATCGCTGGTGTCGATTGTTCCTCGATTTCAACCGCCGGGAGTTTCCGCATGAGTGCCGGCCGCATCGCCTCGCTCGCGCTGGTGGGGGTGATCATCGTCGTGATCGCCGGGTTTGTCCTGGCGCGTGCCACCGACAGTGACCGGCCCGGAGCTCCCGCGCCGCATGCGATCGACCGGTCGCAATAACGCTCGCGAGAGATCGGAACGCCCGACCCATGCTGCTTCTCGTCACGACCGCCATCCTCGCCCTGATCGGACTCGCGCTGCTCGCCGGCGGCGTCTTTCTTGTTACCCTCGGCGGCAGTCCCGCCTACGCGCTGCTCGGCGTGGGGTTTCTCGGCACGGCTTTCCTCGTTCACCGTCGCAGGCCTCTGGCGCTCGGGCTCTACGGTCTGATGACGCTCGCCGCTCTCGGCTGGGCGATCTGGGAGGTGGGGCTCGACTGGTGGCAACTGGCGCCACGGGGCGGCGTGATCATCGTCGTCGGCCTTTGGCTGGTGACACCCTGGGTCCGCCGCCGTCTCAATGCCGGTCCGGTTCCGGGCCGCCGCGCGCCGGCCTGGCCGATCGCGATCCCGCTTGTGGTCGCAATCCTCACCGCCGTCTATTCCATGACGATCGATCCGCATGACGTCGCCGGCACACTGCCCGAAGCGAAGGTCGCCGACGCCAATCTCGGAAACGCCATCCCGGATGGCGAATGGCACCAGTACGGGCGCACGCAATATGGCCAGCGCTTCTCGCCTCTGGACCAGATCACGCCCGCCAACGTGAACAGCCTCAAGGTCGCCTGGCAGTACCAGACGGGCGACGTCAAGCTGCCGGACGACGTCACCGAGACGACCTATCAGGTCACCCCGCTCAAGATCGGCGATACGCTCTATCTCTGCACGCCGCACAACTGGGCGATCGCAATCGATGCCGCGACCGGGCGGGAGAAGTGGAAATTCGACCCCAATGCCGGACTCAATCCGGATCGCCAGCACCAGACCTGCCGCGGCGTGACCTATTGGTCCGATCCTGATCTATCTGCCGACGCTCCCTGCGCAACGCGCGTCTACCTGCCGACCTCCGACGCGCGGCTGATCGCGCTCGATGCAAGGAACGGCGCCGTCTGCGAGAGCTTCGCCGACCGGGGCGCCCTCAATCTCGGCCAGGGCATGCGATACGACCCGGCCGGGTTCTATTACTCGACCTCGCCGCCCGTCGCCGTCGGCGACCGGATCATCGTCGGCGGTGCGGTCAACGATAATTATTCGCTGAAGGCGCAGTCGGGCGTCATCCGTGCCTTCGACATCCGGACAGGCGCGCTGTTGTGGAACTGGGATTCGGGCAATCCAGACCAGACGGCGCCGCTGCCGCCGGGCCAGACCTATACGACGAACTCGCCCAACTCCTGGTCGGTCTTCAGCGCAGATCCCGATCTCGGGCTCGTCTACATCCCTCTCGGCAACCAGGTGCCCGACCAGATCGGGATCGGCCGCAGCGAGGCGGTGGAGAGATTCTCGTCCTCGATCGTCGCGCTCGATATCGCGACGGGGCAGGTGCGCTGGGTGCGCCAGACCGTTCACCACGATCTCTGGGACATGGACGTCCCCGCCCAGCCGGTGCTGTTCGACATGCGCAAGGCGGACGGGACGGTGATCCCCGCGCTCGTCGGTCCGACGAAGCAGGGCGACATCTATGTGCTCGACCGCCGCAACGGCGAGCCGATCCTGCCGATCCACGAGGAGCCGGCGCCCGGCGGCGCCATCCCCGGCGACTTCACGGCACCGACGCAACCGGTCTCGAGCCTGACTTTCTCGCCGCCGCCGCTGACCGAGAAGAACATGTGGGGCATGACGCTGTTCGACCAGCTCGCCTGCCGGATCGCCTTCCACCAGTATCGCTACGAGGGCCGCTACACGCCGCCTTCGCTGGAGGGGACGATCGTCTATCCTGGCAATTTTGGCACCTTCAACTGGGGCAGCGTCGCGGTCGATCCCGAGCGGCAGATCATGTTCGGCATGCCGACCTATCTCGCCTTCACCTCGCAGCTGGTCCCCGCCGCCGAGATGCCGCCGAAGGGCGACGAGAAAGCGAGCGAGCAGGGGCTCAACCGCAACGAGGGCGCGGACTACGGTGTCTATATGGGGCCGTTTCTCAGCCCGCTCGGCATTCCCTGCCAGGCGCCGCCCTGGGGCTATGTCGCCGGCGTCGATCTCGTCACCGGCAAGACGGCCTGGCAGCACAAGAACGGCACCGTCACCGACATGACACCGCTGCCGCTTCCCTTCAAGCTCGGCGTTCCCGGTATCGGCGGTCCGCTGCTGACACGGGGCGGCGTCGCTTTCCTAGGCGCGGCGGTCGACGACTTCCTGCGCGCCTACGACGTCACGACAGGGCGTGTGCTGTGGGAAGCGCGGCTGCCGGCCGGCGGCCAGGCGACGCCAATGACCTACACAGAGGGTGGCAAGCAGTATGTCCTCATCGTCGCGGGCGGGCACGGGTCGGTCGGCACCAAGCCCGGCGACTATGTCATCGCCTATAAGCTTCCCGATTGACCGTCGAGCCGTGCAGGGGGCCGCGGAGCCGCCTCGGGCGAAGGAAAAGGCCGCAGCAAATGTCCCGGCGGCCTTTTCATTGTCTGCGAAGACGTGCGGCTCCGTCAGCGCTTGGCTTCGATTCCGGTCGCTTCGTCCCGCTTCAGGTAGCGCACCGTGATGTCGGGCAACATCTCGCCGACCCAGTGCGCCGCCTCGATCTCCTCGTCCAGGATCGCCTGCAGCACGGCGGCGGTCGCCGTGTCGCCGACCTCTTCGGCGGCAGCGACGAGAACGCGGTAGGACGCGATCTCCATGTGTTCGAAGGTGTAGAGCGCCATCGCACCCTTGACGATCTCGTCGGCAGCGAACATGCCGCCGATCCCCTGACTCATGGCCGTCACCTTGCCGGCGAGATCCTTGATCGTCGACGTGTCACCACCACGCGCGGTGATGCAGGATTCGAGACGGCGCGACTGCTCCCGCGTCACGGCCAGATGTTCTTCGACCTTTGCGCGGACATCGGCATAATTTTCGATCCGCTTCGCCAGCGCGTCGAGCATGGTCACGGCCTGCTCCTCCATCGCATGGGCGTCGCGCAGCCATTGCATCAGCCGGTCTTCGGCGGTGACCATTTTTCGTTCTCCAGATTTTCGGGGGTCCTGACGAAACCTTCGCCGTCGCCGCTTGTTCCGGAATGATGAACAATGGCTGGAGACCATCCGATGGACGGGTTCGAGGCGCAGGAGCGCTATGCGTCGCTCTTGAGGTCTATCGAGGCGCTGGTGACCGAGCGCAAGCGGCAAGCGGGGATCGCGACCGATCTGGAGCGCCGCGGCCACGGCAACGCCGCCATCCGCGCGCGCCAGATGCTCGCCTCGCTCGATGGATCACTCGCGGCGTTCCAGGAGCGCAAGGCCGAATACGAGGCCGGACCTGAGCGAGACCATCTCGAAGCCCCGCTCGCGCAGGACGAAGCGTGATGTGACGCAGCGTCCGTTCCGCCGTTCGTCGCGGCTATTTCGGCCGCTTCGGCAAGGACGGATCGGGCTCGGTATGGGCGTCCCAGTCCTTGGCGATGCTCTCGCCATCTCCCGTGACACGGGGCGCAGCGCTGTCGAGACCGCTATTCCTGGCATCACCCTGGTTCGGCGCGAATTGCGGCGCCGCGTCTCGCTTCGCTGCCGGTTCGTCAATCTTGTCAGTCGGCTGGCTTGGTTTCTTCATGGCCTGCTCCGCTCCCGCCCCTCACCAGAACCGTCGAGCGGGGCGGGTGTTCCTCATGGATGACGAGGAACAGGCGGCGAGCATTGGGGTTCGGTCGGTATCCAGGCGAAACGGAGATGCCGCGATGACCAGAACACCCTTAGCCGCCATGACCGGCCCCATGAGGGCCGCAGCCCTCGCGCTGACGCTGATCGTGGCGCCGGCGCCGTTGTTCGCGCAGACCGCCAATGACAGCGGCGGCGCAAGCAGATCCGATGTCCAGCCGGAATCCGAGGCTTTCGCCATGAAGGCGACGATCGCTGGGCTCTACGAAATCGAGGCGGGGCGGATCGCCAGCGAGAAGGCCAAGAATGCCGATGTTCGAGCCTTCGGCCAGCAGATGGTGACCGATCACTCCAAGGCCGATGAGGAACTGCGACAGGTCGCCGGCGTCATGAAGCTGCCGATGACGACGGATGCCGCCCATGAAGCGCTGCTGCAGCAGCTTCGGAATGCCGGCGACGATTTCGACAGGATCTATGTCCAGCAGCAGATCGAGGCGCATAAGGAAGCGGTGGAGCTCTTCACACAGTTCTCGACAACCGGGCCGAACGGTACCTTCCGCGGCTTTGCCGCCAAGACGCTGCCCGTGCTGCAGATGCATCAGGAAATGGCGGGCCGGCTGGCCGAGCAGGTCAAGTAGACATGGAAAGGGCGACCGGTCGCCCGGTTGCCCGTTTCAGCCGAGCCTATCTATGCCGGCGGACTAGCGGGGGGATATCCGCCCGGAAGACGACGCCTCGCTCGCGAGCCAGTCCGACGATTCGACGAGTGCGCCGGCCGACCGTTCGCCAAGCATCTCCAGAACGGCGCCGCGGGCGCGGTTGAGGCGGCTTTTCACCGTGCCGATGGCGCAGCCACAGACCTCCGCGGCCTCTTCATAGGAGACACCGTGCATGCCGATCAGGACCAGAACTTCGCGATGCGACGGTGAAAGCCGTTCGATGGCGGCTTCGACCTCCCGCCCTCGCAGCGTCCACTCCTGCGTCGCCAGCACGATCGGCTGCCCGGAGACGCAATCCGCGTCGCCCGGCGCCTCGCGCTTCGACATGCGGATTCGCGTGTAGAAGGTGTTGCGCATGATCGTGAAAAGCCACGACTTGAGGCGCGTGCCTTCCTCATATTTGTGGATGTTGGCGATCGCCTTGACCAGGGTTTCCTGCACCAGGTCGTCGGCGTCGTTCGGATTGCGGCAGAACGAGCGCGCGAAGGCGCGCAACGCCGGAATCAGCGCGACGACCGAGTCGACCTCGCCATTCTGACCGTCCATCAGGTTGAGGTTCACGTGGATCACTCCCGCCGACTGCCCCGCAGTGGGAATGCGCCGCCGACGTGAGAGTTCCGTAGCAGAGGGGCTTAGTTCGGCCGACGCCGCTGGCGGCGGATCGAAAGCTCGTTCTGAAGCATCTCCGCGAGCTTCAGGAGACGCTCGGGCACTCGCTCGCCCTCGATCGCTTCGAGCAGGGTGCCGAGCCGATCATCGACGGCGGCCTCTTCATGCCGATCCGTCCTCGCCTCGTCCTCGTCGGGAGACATCGTCGCCATCCGCCGTTCCGCTCCCGCTGCCGATGTCATCTCTCTGGACGAGGCCCGGCGAGAAGGCAAGCGAGACAGGTTTGCGGAAACGGGACGGGAACAAGCCCCGGCGAAGTCGGTTCGGCAGCGGACAGATCCAATGCGGATTCGGAGAACGCCCGTGAGAGCCCTCGTCTGGCATGGCAAGGAAGACATACGCTGCGACACCGTCAGCGATCCCGAGATCGAGGCGCCGCGCGACGCGATCATCAAGGTGTCGAGTTGCGCCATCTGCGGTTCCGACCTGCATCTCTTTCACAATCTCATTCCCGCGATGCTGCCCGGCGACATCATGGGGCACGAGTCGATGGGCGAGGTGGTCGAGGTCGGCTCGGGCGTCGGTGACAGCCTCAAGGTCGGCGATCGCATCGTCGTCCCCTTCACGATCACCTGCGGCGCGTGCGAACAGTGCCGCCGCGGCAACTTTTCTGTCTGCGAGCGCACCAATCGCCGCAAGGATCTCGCCGAAAAGGCTTTCGGCCACACCACAGCCGGTCTCTTCGGCTACACGCATCTCACCGGCGGCTATCCGGGCGGGCAGGCGGAGTATCTCCGCGTTCCCTTCGCCGATACCACGCATGTGAAGGTGCCCGACGGGCTTGCCGACGAGCAGGTGCTGTTCCTCAGCGACATCCTGCCGACCGGCTGGCAGGCGGCCGCGCAATGCGACATCGAGCCCGAGGACACGGTGGCCGTCTGGGGCTGCGGGCCCGTCGGCCAGATGGCGATCCGCGCCGCGATCCTGCTCGGCGCGCGACAGGTGATCGCGATCGACTATCTCCCTGAGCGGCTCGGGATGGCCGAGGCCGCTGGCGCGATCGCCATCAACCGAGGCGAGGAGAGCGTCGTCGAGCGGCTCAACGAGCTGACCGGCGGGAAAGGTCCCGAAAAGTGCATTGATGCCGTCGGCACCGAGAGCCATGTCGACCTTTCGTTGCCCGATACGATCATGGACCGGGGCATGCAGCTGCTGATGCCGGGAAGCGATCGGGCGCATGTGCTGCGCGAGATCATCTATTGCTGCCGCCCGGCCGGCATCGTCTCGGTTCCAGGCGTTTATGCCGGCCTCGCCGACAAGATTCCGCTCGGCGCGGCGATGAACAAGGGTCTCACCTTCCGCATGGGCCAGACGCATGTGCGGCGCTGGACCGACGACCTCATGCGCCGCATCGCCGAAGGCGAGATCGATCCTTCCTTCGTCATCACCCACACCGTCGGTCTCGAGGACGGACCCGAGATGTACCGCGTGTTCCGCGACAAGCAGGACAGCTGCATCAAGGTCGTTCTGAAGCCCTGAGAGAGGTCATCATGCGCAGTCTAGCCAATCTCACGCGCCCGGAAGGCGATCCCAAGATTCTCGCGAGCGGGCCTTCGGCGGTGCCGGCTGCCGATCGCCTCGCCAAGGGGCTCGGCTGGTTCAGCATAGGCCTCGGGCTGACACAGCTTTTCGTCCCGCACGTCCTCACCCGCACGCTCGGGCTGAAGGGCAGGGAAGGGCTCATGCGCGTGTTCGGCGCGCGCGAGATCGCGTCGGGTGTGCTCACGCTCTCGACCGAAAGGCAGACCGGCATGACCAGTCGCGTCGTCGGCGACATGCTCGATCTGGCGGTGCTCGGCGTTGCGCTCGGTTCGGACAACCGCAAGCGCAGCAATGTCGGCGCCGCGCTCGCCATGACCGCCGGGCTCACGCTGATCGATCTCGCGGTGCGCAAGGCGCTCGCCGACACGCATGGCCGCCGCGGCCGTCCGCGCGACTATGCCGACCGCAGCGGCTTCCCCTCGAAGCCCCATGGCTCCGACGACCACAAGGCCCGGGATGGCAAATCCGAAGGGACCAAGTCGGAGAACGACAATCTGAAGAGCCCTGGGTCGGATGGGACCAAGTCGGAGGGTCTGAAGTCTGAGGGAGCGAAGTCGGAGCACATCAAGTCGGAGCAACCCAAGTCGGCCGGATCGATATCCGGCGTCGGCTCGGGCGGCGTGAAGCCGTCCTCGGGTCAACCCGGGACATCGCAGGGTCACACCTCGCCGACGTCGGCTCCGGCTTCGCCGTCGGATCAGGGGGCCTCGAAGCCGAGTGGAGCCACGACGGATTCGGGTCCGAGCGGTGGCCCCGTGTCGTTTCAGGAGCCTCCCGCCTCGAACTCGCAATGAGGCGTCCGAGCGGGAACGAATACCTTCCCAATTACTTGAATGCGTACCCCACAAGACGGAGATGTGACATGGTTCAGCAGAATCTCGAGACGCTGTTTGTCGAGACGCTCAAGGATATCTTCTACGCGGAGAAGCAGATCCTGAAGGCGCTTCCGAAGATGGCGCGCAGCGCCGAGTCGCCGGAACTGAAACAGGCGTTCCTAAACCACCGCGAAGAGACCGAAGGTCAGGTCGAGCGGCTGCAGCAGATCTTTGAGATGCTGGAGAAGCCGGCGCGCGGCAAGACCTGCGACGCCATTCTCGGCATCATCGAGGAGGGCAAGGAGGTGATGGAGGAGTTCGCGGGCTCCGAGGCGCTCGACGCCGGCCTCACCGCGGCCGCGCAGGCTGTCGAGCACTACGAGATCGCGCGCTATGGCACGCTGAAGACCTGGGCGACGCAGCTCGGCATGAAGGACGCGGCGACGCTCCTCGACCAGACGCTCCAGGAGGAGAAGAAGGCCGACGAACTGCTGAGCCGCCTCGCCGGGCAGACCGTCAACAAGAAGGCCGCGTGACGCTCCAGCGTCCTCGCAACTCCGAAACCCGGTGCCTCCCTGGCGCCGGGTTTTTCTTGTTGGTCCCGTCCGCATCCGCCGGCGCCTGCGCAATTGCCGCGCCGCCGGGGCTGGCCTAACCTTCCGCACAAACGGGAGGAGCCGATGCAACGCACGACCATCGCCATCGACGACGACCTCGCTGCCGCGCTCGACGCCTATGTCGGGAGCACCGGGGCCGCGAGCCGGTCGGAAGCGATCCGCGATCTCGTGCGGCGCGGTCTCGCGGCGAGGCCCGAGGCGCCGGCGCATGCCGCCTGCTTCGCGGTCGTCAGCTGCACCGTCGACCAATCCGTGCGCGGCCTCGCGCTGCGCGTGCCGCAGGGGCGGCTCGACCGTCACGACCAGACGATCGCCGCGCTATCGGTTCCGCTCGGCCACACGACCTCGGTCGAAGTCACGATCATGCGCGGAGAGGTCGGCGCCGTCTCGGCCTATGCCGAGGCCCTGTTCTCCGAACGTGGAATCATGCACGGCTCGACCAGCCTGATCCCGATCGTCGAGGAGGTGTCGTCGCACAGCCATGGCGACGATCACGCCCATCATCATCACCATCTCAAGGTTCTGAGCGGCTTCCAGCCGGCGTAGCCCGCGCTCAGACTTCGAACCGGCCATCGCGGAACTGGTCGGCCAGGAACGACACGAAGCGCGTCACTTTCGGACTCGAGAGGCGCTGCGAGGCGTGCAGGATCCAGACCTCGACCGGACGATTGAGGACGCTGCCCCATGAGACGAGGCGGCCTGCCGCGATGTCACGCGCCGTCAGCGAGATGGGCAGCACCGCCGCGCCGCCGCCAGCCTTTGCGGCCTCGTAGACCATGAGCATCGACGACAGACGGAGGACCGGCCGGGGCATGAAGCTCGCCTCGCCCCCATCCGTCATCACGAGCCATGGGCGGATTTCACCGGCGCGGCTCATGAGGACGGCGGGAACCGCGCTGCCGGAGGCCGGCCTTGCGATCTCCGGGACGGCCGCGAGAACCAGTTCGTCCGTGACGAGCCGTCGCCCGACCATGCTCTCGTTCGGCTTCGGATTGGTGCGGATGACGAGATCGTAGCCTTCCTCGACAGGATCGACGAAACGATCCTCCGCGGTAATCTCGATCTCGAGGCGCGGGTGCAGCCGCGAAAACGCCGCCGCTGCGCGGCTGAGCGCGACTTGAGAGAAGAGGACGGGAGCGCTGATCCGCAGCAGGCCGGCGAGTTCGCCGCCGCCGTTGCGGATGTCATCGCCGGCCTGCGCGAGATCGGCGAGCGGCCCTCGTGCTCGCGCGAACAGGGCCGCGCCGGCCTCGGTCAGGCGCAGCGACTGCGGTCCGCGCTCGATCAGCCGAACCTGAAGCGCATTCTCCAGCTCTGCCAGCTTCCGTGACAGGGTGGCCTTGGATCGGCCGCTGCCGCGCGCCGCTCGCCCGAGGCCGCCATGCGTGGCGACGAGAACGAAATCGGCGAGAGCGTCGAAGTCCATCTGTTCCAAAAGTGGTCCACCCGGTCCCGAATTCGGCATCTGAATGCCAGGATTGAAACACACTAGGTTGGGCGTGTCGAAAGGAGAAAACGACATGAGCAATCGCAGCATCGTCCTCACCCGGTTCGGCGGCACCGAAGCTCTCGAATTCGCTCCCGCCCCGATTCCGACGCCCGCGCCCGGCGTCGCCGTCGTCCGCGTTCGCGCCGCCGGCATCAACGGCATCGACTGGAAGATCCGCGAGGGCTTCCTCAAGGACACCAAGCCGGTGGCCTTTCCCCAGCTTGTCGGGATGGAGCTTGCCGGCGAAATCGTCGCTGTCGCAGGGGAAAGCCGCTTCTCCATAGGAGATCGCGTGTTCGGCCTCGCCGCTCCCGGGTCGGGGGCCTATGCCGATTTCGTCGCCGTTCCGGAAGATCGGCTCGCGTCGACCCCCGCCGGGCTTTCTGACATCGTCGCCGCGGCGCTTCCGGTCGCCGGGCTGACGGCGTGGCAGATGCTGCATGCGGCCGGCGTGCCCAGGTCCGGACAGACGGTGCTGGTGCACGGCGCCTCTGGCGGGGTCGGCACGCTGCTGGTGCAGATGGCGAAGTCGCTCGGGCTCACGGTGGTGGCGACAGGATCGACCGCCAGCCTTCCGCATCTGCGCGCCCTGGGCGTCGACAGGCTGATCGACCGGACGGCCGAGCGGTTCGAGAGCGTCGTCGGGTCGGTCGATCTCGTGATCGACCTCGCCGGCGGCGATGCGCCGGATCGCTCCTGGGAGCTGCTTCGTGACGGTGGCGCCGTCGTCAGTGCCGTCCGTCCCGACATCGCCGCGCCGCGCGGCGACGGCCGCCGCGGGCTCTGGTTCATGATGCAGCCCGACAGCGATCGGCTCGCCGCCATCGGCGCCGCGGCCGCCTCCGGTGCTCTGAAGGTGACGATCTCCGAGACTGTCCCGCTCGAAGACATCCCGAGCGCGGTGGAGCGCAACCGCACCGGCCATGGCCCCGGCAAGGCCGTCGCCGATCTCACCCTCGCCTGAAACCGAAAGGACGTCCGATCATGACCGATACGTTTCCGCCGCTTCCCGCCGACGATCTCTCGCGCAGCGCGACCATCGTCGCCGCCGACGATCCCGGCCTCGCCCATCTCGGCATAGGCGCGGGCACCTACACGATCCTCATTTCGGGCGAGCAGACGGACGGCCGCTACACGCTGATCGACATGCTGGTGCCTGCCGGCGGTCCGCCGCCGCACCGGCATGACTTTGAGGAGATGTTTCACATCCTTGAAGGCGAACTCGAGGTGACCTTCCGCGGCGAGGTCCACCGTGTGGCAGCCGGACAGACCATCAGCATTCCGGCCAACGCCCCACACGGCTTCCGCGTCGTCTCGCCGACGCCGGCCCGCTTCCTCTGCCTGTGCCTGCCGGCCGGGCAGGAGGAGTTCTTCAAGCTGGTCGGCGAGCCGCTCCCGACGCGGACCACGCCGCCGACACCGCCGACGCCGGATGTCCTCGCCGAGCGCCGCACCATTCTGATGGCCAATGCGCTGCGGTTCAGGAGCGAGTTCCTGCCACCGTTGAACTAGGCAGATCGGCAGCGAACGCCGCGTCGGGATCGCTCCCGCCGCAGCCGCGTTTTCGTGCGATGAAGATCGCAACCTTCAACGTCAACGGGATCAACGGAAGGCTGCCGGTTCTGCTGCGCTGGCTGGCAGAGGCCGCGCCCGACATCGTCTGCCTGCAGGAGCTGAAGGCGCCGGACGAGCGCTTTCCCGGCCGCGCGCTCGAAGTCGCCGGCTATGGCGCGGTTTGGCAGGGACAGCGGGCGTGGAACGGCGTCGCTATTCTGGCGAAGGGCAGGGTACCCATCGAGACACGGCGTGGTCTGCCCGGCGACGACGAGGACAAACAGAGTCGATACATCGAGGCGGCCGTGAACGGCGTCCTGGTCGGCTGCCTCTATCTGCCGAACGGCAATCCGGCACCCGGACCGAAATTCGACTACAAGACGCGGTGGTTCGACAGGTTGAGATCGCATGCGGCCGGGCTGCTCGCGAGCGGTGCTCCGGTCGTGCTGGCCGGCGATTTCAATGTCATGCCGACCGACCTCGACGTCTACAAGCCGGAGCGATGGACCGATGACGCGCTGTTTCGGCCCGAGATGCGCGCCGCGTTTCACGATCTCGTCGCCGATGGCTGGACCGATGCGCTGCGGCACCTCCATCCCGGCGAGACGATCTACACCTTCTGGGATTATCTCCGGAACGCATACGGGCGCGACGCGGGACTACGGATTGACCATCTCCTTCTCAGTCCCGATCTCGTGCCCCGACTCGCGACGGCCGGCGTCGACCGGGCTGTGCGCGGCTGGGAAAAGGCGAGCGACCATGCGCCGGCCTGGATCACGCTGGAGCCTGCGAAAACCGCAACGCGGCGCCCTCGCGGGCGGCGCAGCTAGGCCAACCGGCGATTCGCCTCTGCGGCATCAGCTACCCGAATAGGTGCGCAGCAGCTGTCCCTTCGCGTCATAGACGGCGATCCACTGCACACGGGGCAGGTCGGTGAAGACATTCTCCGTCTTGATCAGGACGGCGCCGCAGTCCCGCTGGCGGCTTGCGACCGAGATCAGGGTCTTTTCGTCCGTCTTTTCATGGATGTCGCGATCGAGGAGGAGATTGAGATAGCCGCGCACCGGCCCCAATGATCCATGAACGGCACATTCCGCCAATGGATCCTGCTTGAATTGCCTGACGATCGTCTCGTTGTCCCGTACCGCATCGCCCCACGGCCGGTAGAACAGCAGATCCCAGGACCAGATCTGAAGATTGCTCGCGATGACGAGCCCAGCCAGGCCTGTCACGACGAGCACATTGCGCGCCAGCCGCTCCGCAGTCAGCACCAGCATCGAGATGAGCAGCAGAGGCACGGCGCCCTTCAGTCGATCGAACGAAAACTCGGATGCGTGCTGCATCATCACGACATTCTCGAGGAGGGGAAACGCCGTGACAAAGAGCAGGAGCCAGACCGGCCGATTGTCGAAGAACCATCTGCGCTTGATGGCGAAGTGCAGGGCGAGCAGCGCCAGAGGCACGAGCGCGCCGAATGAAATGAAGTAGCCGAGCGGCAGACGCATCGCTGCGGAAAGGCGGAAGGTGCGAGCAGAGGCCCGGCTCGCGAAGGCCTC
Source organism: Kaistia geumhonensis (assembly GCF_030815145.1). Classification (NCBI taxonomy): domain Bacteria; kingdom Pseudomonadati; phylum Pseudomonadota; class Alphaproteobacteria; order Hyphomicrobiales; family Kaistiaceae; genus Kaistia; species Kaistia geumhonensis. Next base: position 250,823 of record NZ_JAUSWJ010000001.1, read on the forward strand.
CATCAGCGGGCCGAGGCCGACCGCGAGAACATAGTGGAGGATGATCCCGAGCCCCGCCGCCACAGTTGCCGCCAGCACGACGGATAGAGCGACGATGATCTGCCCGCGCGACGGGGCCGCGGGCTGGCCCGTCCTCAAGCTCGTGTAGAGCATGGAGGCGAGGGCAAGGAACACGCCGGAGCCGAATATGAAGCCTGTCCACTCGAGCGACGGGTAGATCAGGCAGGCCAGGCCGAGGCCGACAATGTTGCGCACAATCCGCCGGCCCTGAAAGATCCCGAACGCGCACCAGGACCCCAGGATCAGCGGCAACTGGGCCAGGGAGTGCGGCCAGTAGACCCCGCCATGACTTCCAAGAGATTCGCGAAGAAACAGGTAGAGGACGCCGGCAAGGCCGAAGACGATCCAGCCGGTGACGGCGCTCTCCTCGCTGTCGTCGAGGATCGACAGCACCGCGGCGCGGGCGAGGCCCGCCATGGCGAACGCTGCGATCAGCCCGACCACGAAATTGAAATAGACCAACTCGCTGAAACTGATCGATCCGGCCCGCCATCCCAGAGCGAGTTCCGGCAGGAGGAAGCCCAGCGGAGGAAAGGACGTGTAGACATAGCTTCCGCCGGGTGTCGCAACCGTCAGGCCCCATTTGACCTCCCGTTGCGGCGACGGCCTCTCCGTGATCGTCGGAAGAAAGAGGTGGCTCGATGGAGGTGAATTGTCGAGGGCGCGCGCCGTCCAAAGCGCGTGGTAGGTCGCCTCGAGCCCCTGAGCGCCGGTGTCCTCCTGCGCTTGCTGGGCGCGCATCGTGACCGAGAGCAGGAAAGCGACGCAGATCAGACCAAGAGCCATTGCGGCGGACTTCGCCGATCTCGCACGACGCATCGCAGGCATCTCCCCGGCCGGCCCCGACGGCCACCTGCCGCCCGCCACGGATTCGCATAAGTAGTATCATGCCATTGATGCACGTTTAGCGATAGGACTCGTTGTCGTGACGCTCAAGCGCGCCGGCGCTCGCGTTCCGCGGGGCAAGGCGGCGTCCCGGCCGCGCCAACCGGTTGCGCAACGAAATCGGCGCTTTCGAGCCAGCGGCGGCACGCCCCCGGCGCTTCTATCGTGCTGTGATTTGGAAAGACCCTTCGATCGCCGGGCGAGCAAGGTGTTGCCAACCATCGGTGGGCGACAGCGGCGACCGACATGACGGATATGGGATTGGAGCCCGGACCAGGGCCGAATGGCGATAAGGCCGGGTCGTCGCGCCGGGGGCGGCGGCTCGGCCCGGCGGCGCTTTTCGTTGTCATCGGTCTAGTGGCGCTCACCGCTGTGGTGGTGGTCCGGCCGAGGTCGGCCCCGGCTGTCGCCGAGCCGCCGGCGGCAGTTCCGGTGACGATCGGCACTGCCGAGAAGAAGGATGTTCCGCTCTACCTGACGGGGCCGGGAACCGTCACGCCCAACGCGAGCGTCAGGATCACCAGCCGCGTGGACGGCACGATCCAGCAGATCGCGTTCACGGAGGGACAGGACGTCAGGAAGGGGCAGCTGCTCGCCCTGATCGATCCGCGTCCGTACCAGGCCGTTCTCGATGCCGCCAAGGCCAAGCTGCAGCAGGATCAGGCCGGGCTCGCCAATGCGCAGCTGATCCTCACCCGTTACGCGACGCTCCAGAAGAACGGGTTCAGCACCGAGGAAAATCTCGACACGCAGAAGAGCCTCGTCGCCCAGTATCAGGCGGGCATCACCGGAGACGAGGCGGCGATCAGTGCCGCCGAGACCAATCTTTCCTATACGCGGATCGAGGCGCCGATCGACGGACGTACCGGGCTCCGGCTCGTCGACGAGGGCAATGTCGTGCGCGGCGCCGACGCGACGGCGATCGTCGTGCTCACACAGCTGAAGCCGATCACGATCATCGCGCCGATGCCGGAGGCCTCCCGCCCGGCGCTCACCGCCGCGCTCGCCCGCGGGACGGTCGTCGCCGACGCCGTTTCCAAGGCAGATGGCAGTGTCATCGCCGCCGGCAAGCTCACGGTGATCGACAACGCCATCGACCCGGCGAGCGGGACGCTCAAGGTCCGCGCCCTGTTCGACAATGGCGATCTTGCGCTCTGGCCGGGCCAGTTCCTCGATCTCCGCGTCACACTCGACGTGGCACGCGGAGCGACCACGGTGCCGTCGTCGGCCATTCAGCGTGGCGAGGGCGGACTTTTCGTCTATCGCGTCGGTTCCGACAACCGGGTCACGGCGCAGTCCGTCACGGCGGGGACCATCGGCGGCGGCGTGGCGGTCATCACGTCCGGCCTCGCCCCCGGCGACCGCGTCGCTACCTCCGGGCAGTTCCGCCTGGCGCCGGGCGTCAGCGCCGTGGATAGCCCTGCCGCAGCGGGATCGCAGCAGCCAGCCGCTCCGTCCGGCGCGGGCAAGACGACAGGCACGGGGGAGGGGTGATGTCGCTCTCCTCATGGTTCATCCGCCATCCTGTCGGTACGTCGCTGCTGATGGCCGCACTCCTGGTCGCCGGCATCGCCGCCTATCCGCAGCTGCCCGTGGCTCCGCTGCCAGAGGTCGAGTTCCCCACCATCCAGGTGACGACATCCTTGCCTGGCGCGAGCCCCGAGACGATCGCCTCTTCGGTGACGCAGCCACTCGAGCGACAGCTTGGCCAGATCTCCGGCCTCGCGCAGATGACCTCGGTCAGCACGCTCGGCAACAGCGCGATCACACTGCAGTTCGACCTCGACCGTCCCATCGACGGCGCGGCGGAAGACGTGATCACCGCGATCAACGCCGCGGCCGGGCAACTGCCGACCGGCCTCCCGGCGCCGCCGACCTACCGCAAGGTCAACCCCGCCGACGCGCCGATCATGGTGCTCGCGGTTTCATCCGCGACGCTGCCGATCATCACCGTCGACGACTACGCCGAGAACGTCCTGGTGCAGCGGCTGAGCCAGGTGCCCGGCGTCTCGCAGGTCAATGTGCTCGGCCAGCAGAAGCCGTCCGTCAGGGTGCAGGTCGACCCTGAGCGGATCGCGGCGATGGGCCTTTCGCTGGAAGATGTCCGCGGCGCCCTCGTCCAGACGACGACGAATGGTCCGAAGGGCACGGTTCAGGGGCCGCTTCGCAGCTTCACGATCACCGACAACGACCAGATCCTCGCCGCCGAACCCTGGAACGACCAGGTCATCGCCTATCGCAACCAGGCGCCCGTGCGCATCTCGGATATCGGCCTCGCCGTGGCGGCTGCCGAGAACTCGGAACTTGCGGCCTGGGCCGACGAGAGGCCGGCGATCCTGCTGCCCGTCTACAAGCAGCCGGGCGCCAATGTCATCGCGACTGTCGACGCGATCAAGGCCATGCTGCCGCAACTGGAAGCCGCGATGCCGCGGGCGGTCGATGTGCGCATCCTCAGCGACCGCACCGGCACCATCCGCGCTTCGATCGACGATGTGCAGCGGACACTGATCATCACGGTGGTGCTGGTGGTCGCGGTGATCTTCGCCTTCCTTCGCAGCATCCGTGCGACCGTGATCCCGGGCCTGGCGGTGCCGCTCGCCATCATTGCAAGCTTCGCGGTCATGCTGCTTTGCGGCTTCAGCCTCGACAATCTCTCCCTGATGGGCCTCAGCATCGCTGTCGGCTTCGTGGTCGACGACGCCGTGGTGATGCTGGAGAACATCGACCGCCATATGGAGGGTGGGGCCAGTCCGCTCGACGCCGCCCTGAAGGGGGCGTCCGAGATCGGCTTCACGATCCTCTCCATCAGCCTGTCGCTGATGGCCGTCTTCATTCCGCTGCTCTTCATGGGCGGTATCGTCGGACGCCTGTTCCGCGAGTTCGCGGTGACGGTGACGGCGACGATCGCCATCTCCGCCGTCGTCTCGCTGACACTCACCCCGACGCTTTGCGCGCTGTTCCTCAAGGCGAAGCGCCCCGGCGCGGAAGGGCGCTTCTTCCGCGCGTCCGAGCGCTTCTTCGAGGCCATGCTTCGCTTCTATGCCGGCGTGCTCGACTGGGCGCTGGGCCATCAGCGCATCGTCCTCGGCATCTTTCTCGCGACACTGGTCGCGACCGGGGCCGCCTTCGTCGCGATCCCGAAGGGCTTCTTCCCCCTGCAGGATACCGGTCTCATTCTCGGCGTCTCGCAGGCGGCAGAGGACATCTCCTTCGCGGATATGAAGGATCGCCAACTGGCTCTGGCACGCGTCGTCGCCGCGGATCCGGATGTCGCGAGCATCGGCATGGCGGTCGGCGCCACGCCGGGCCAGACGGTCAACTCGGCGCGCATGTTCATCACGCTGAAGCCGCGCGACCAGCGCCAGGCCTCGGCGAGCGAGATCATCCGGCGGCTGCAGCCGAAGCTGCTCGCGGTCCAGGGCATCCGTCTCACCATGCAGTCCGTGCAGGATGTGACCGTGGGCGGCAGGGCCTCGGCGGCGCAGTACCAGTATACGCTCCAGGACGGCGACAGCGCCGAGCTCTATGCCTTCGCGCCTCGCCTCCTCGACGCGCTGCGCAAGCTGCCGGAACTGACCGAGGTCGCCAGCGACCAGCAGGACGCGGGCGCCTCGCTCAGCCTCACGATCGATCGCTCGCAGGCGGCGCGCTTCGGCATCTCGCCCACGGTCATCGACAATGTCCTCGACGATGCCTTCGGACAGAGGCAGGTCACGCAGTATTTCACGGAGCTCAACAGCTACCACGTGATCCTCGAGGTTACGCCGGCGATCCAGAACAGCCCGGCGGTCCTCGACCGGATCTATGTGCCGTCGCCGATTACCGGCAAGCAGGTCCCGCTCAGCGTGCTGGCAAGATGGACGAGCGCGAAGACGAGCACTCTCGCCATCAATCACCAGAGCCAGCTACCCTCCGTGACGCTGTCGTTCAACACGGCTCCGGGCGTCGCGCTCAGCGATGCGGTGGCGGCGATCGGCCGGGCGGAAGCCGGCCTCGGCCTGCCGGCCACCATCCAGACATCGTTCCAGGGCAACGCCGCCGCGTTCCAGTCCTCGCTCGCCAGCGAGCCCCTCCTCGTCCTCGCCGCGCTGGCGGTGATCTACGTGATACTCGGTGTGCTCTACGAGAGCACGATCCATCCGCTGACCATCCTCTCGACGCTGCCGTCGGCCGGTCTCGGGGCTCTGCTCATGCTCTGGGCCTTCGGCTTCGATTTCAGCGTGATCGGCCTCATCGGCGTCATTCTCCTGATCGGCATCGTCAAGAAGAACGGCATCATGATCGTCGATTTCGCACTCGCCGGCGAGAAGGAGCGGGGTCTGTCGCCCGAGGCGGCGATCCGGGAGGCCTGCCTGATGCGCTTCCGGCCGATCATGATGACGACCATGGCGGCGCTGCTCGGCGGCGTGCCGCTGATGCTCGGGAGCGGCACCGGCTCGGAACTGCGCCAGCCGCTCGGCTATGCCATCGTCGGCGGCCTCGTCGTCAGCCAGATCCTGACGCTCGTCACGACGCCGGTCGTCTTCCTCACGCTCGACCGATTCGCGAAGCGTCTGAAAGCCCTGCGGAGCAACGCCGAGGCGCCGGCCCAGCCGTCTTGAGCCGACTACCGTGACCGGATGCAGTCGAGTCGCGTCTCGATCCAGGACGATCACACCTCGACGAAGTCGCTCTGCTTGGGCCTGCCGGGGGTGATGTGTTGGCATTTGGCACAATGTTCATAGCAATATTATGAGTATATAAATTCATCTGCATATATCACGGATATCGATAAATGATGCGGCCAGACAGAGGTTAGGATAATAAGTCTGATAGTTATAGTATACATGGGTGGTAAGTGCTGATTCTGGATTTATTTACAAAGCGCTGATTGCACTGTATCCAGCAATTGGAGGCGGACGGGTTTCGGCGATCATTGATCGGCGACGATGGACGCTGCGTGGAGGTGTCGTGCCACCGGGACGGCCCGAAGCCGAGGAGAACCCCGACATGGCCGAAGCCATGCACCAGAGCGAGAGTGGAATGACCGCCGCCGATCGGGCGCAGCCGGGACGCTGGCTCCGCCGGCTTGCCGCAATGCATGACGCACGCTGGGATGTCGGGCATTCGATCCGGGCAGCGATCACCATCGGACTTCCGTGGGTGGGTGGCTTTGCCGTCGACCATGTCGTCTCTGCGATGTGGATTTCATTTGGCGCCCTGATGGCTTCATCGGCGGAACGCTCCGGCGACGTGCGCGGACGTCTACCCGTCGTCATCGGCGCAACCGCGATCGGTGCGGCCGGCTTTCTTGCGGGATATCTCGACGGGCTGCCCCTGGCAGCGATCGTCCTGATCATGGCGGCGTTGGGCGGCGTTGCCGGTGTTGTCGCCGGTTTCGGAGCCGTCCTGTCGCTCGGCACGATGCAGGCGCTGCTCACCGCCAGCATCGCAATCGGCATTCCGGACATCGGCCCGTTCTGGCAGCCCTCCCTGTTCTATCTTGCGGGCCTCGGCTTCTACGCCCTCCTTTTCGTCATCGAGGCGGCGTTCACCGGAGAGAGGAGCCGGAAGGCGATCGTCGACGACCTCGTGTCGGCTTTGGCCGATCTTGCGGCGTGTCGCGGCGGGTTGCTGGCGGGAACCACGGGCACGGACTCGGTTGAAGCGGCGCGCCGGGTCGCGACGGCACGCCTCGACGATCTCGGATCGGCCATGCTGCGCGCTGCTCGTTCATCAACGTCTGGAGGCCGCGCGGAGGCTGACCATCTCGCGGCTGTGCTCGCCCGATGCGACGCTGCCTTCCTGTCGATCATGGCGGCGCCAGAGGCTGCCGGCCTCGCGGCTGCCGCGCAGCGGCTTCGGGCGCCGCGCGAGCGCAACGCCGCAATCGCGGCAGGCAACGACGCGCTGGGCGCCGCGATCGATCAACTCGCTGCATCTCTGGCCAACCCGTCCGACGCGAGGGGCGAGCCGGACTCCGGGCGGCGTTCGCCGGCGCATCGAGCGGCTTCCAGGCCGCTTGCCGACCGGCTGAGGCCCGCGCCGACCGCCGCCACCGACGCGGCGAAGCTGGCGCTCTGTCTCGGCCTCGCCTATTCCGTCCGCTTCGTCGATGGCGCAGAGCACTGGTTCTGGGTCCCTTTGACCGTCAGCCTTCTCATGAAGCCCGATCTCGGCTCCGTATTCGCGCGCGCCGCCTTGCGCATCGCCGGGACAGTGGTCGGTGCCGCGATCGGTGCGCTGATCCTCGCGGTGATGCCGAAGACGGGATGGGTCGGGCTTCCGATCGCGATCCTCGCGGGCCTCGTTCCCTGGGCGATGCAGAAATCCTACGCCTTGCAGGCGGTCGTGCTGACGCCGCTCGTTCTCATTCTCGTCAGTGCGCTCGCGCCCGGTCCGTTCAACGTGGACTACGGCACCCAGCGGATCGTCGATACCGCCATCGGCGGCGTGATCGTCCTCGTTTTCGGTTACTTCCTCTGGCCAAAGGCAAAGGCCGACATATTCGCGGCTGCCTTCGCCGAAGCGAGGCGCCAGATCGCGGCCTATGTCATCGAGCCGAAGCTGCCTGAGAGGCGGCGTGCTGCCTATCGGGCGCTGGCCGGAATGCGGCGCCGGCTCGAACCACAGCTCGCCGAGCCCCCGCCGGCTTCCGACGAGGCGGCCGCCTGGGTGCCGCTGGTGGCGGCCGCGGAGCGCATTTGCGATCATGTCTCCATCTATGCGACCAGCACCGGAACACCGACCGGGCCGACTGGTGAGGGCAAGGCACTGGCCGCGCTTGGCGCCTATATCGCCATGACCCCCACCGCACGGGAAACGCTCTCGGCACCTGATCCCGGCGCAGGGAGCGCGGCCCTCGCGAAACTCCACGGTGACGTTCTGGCGGAAATCCACCACATGGATCGCCTGCGCGCGGAAAATGCCCGCTTCATGGCGACTGCGTGATCTCGGGGCGGGCCATCATGACGCCCGCTCTTGTCCTGATGGTTCAGGAGGCCGGATGATCGTTTCCCAGGAGATCCTCGACTGGCTGGTGACAGCGCTGCGCAACAACCCGGCGATCGCGCTCTTTCTCGCGGTTGCGATCGGCTATCCTGTCGGCACCCTCAGCTATCGCGGGCTGAGCATCGGGACCGTCGCCGCCACCTTGATCGCCGGGCTGATCGTCGGCCAGTTCGATATCCAGATATCGAGTAACGTCGCGACCGTCTTCTTTCTGCTCTTCCTGTTTGCAATCGGCTACCGCGTCGGCCCGCAATTCGTCCGCGGCGTCGCCCAGGACGGCGCCCCGCAGGCGCTGTTCGCTGTCATCGTCTGCGCCATGATGCTGGGCACGGCTTACGGCGTCGCAAGGCTCGCGGGCTATGATGTCGGCTACGGCGCCGGCCTGTTCTCGGGCGCTGCCACGTCCTCGGCGGCGCTCGGCCTTTCGACCAGCGCCATCCAGGGGCTCGGCCTCTCGCCGGACGCGGCGCGGGCCATGGTCGGCTCGCTGTCCACCGCCTTCGCCATGACCTACATCTTCGGCACCATCGGCCCGATCCTCATACTCTCTCAGCTCGGCCCGCGATTGTTGCGCATCGACCTCCCGGCGGCTTGCCGCGCCTATGAGAAGCGGATGGGCGGGACAGGGAACAGCTCCGGAAGCGCATGGCACCATTACATCATGCGCACCTATCGCCTGCTCGATGACAGTCCGCAGGTTGGCAAGCGGGTGGACGAGGTTGAGACGATGGGCTCTCCCGGCCGCTGCTTCCTCGACCAGATCCGCCGCGGCGAGCAGCTTCTGGCCGCGCATGAGGGAACTGTTCTGAAGGCCGGCGACATCGTCAGCGTCGCAGGGACGAGGTCGACGCTCCGCCGCATGTTCGCTGCCGGTGCCGAAGAGGTCGAGGATCGGGAGATGCTGGCCATTCCGCTCGGGGGCGTCGACATCGTCGTCACGCGGCGCGCGTTCGACGGCAAGACACTGGCCGAACTGGCGCAGATGGAGCCGACGCACGGCATCTTCCTGACGCGCATCCGTCGCGGCGCCATGGGCGATGACATACCAATCCTGCCGCAGACGACCGTTCATCGCGGCGACGTCCTGACTGTCGTCGGCCGACCGCAGCGCATCCGCGCCTCGACGGGCGCCATAGGCCGTGCCGATTTCTCCCGGGAAGAAACCGACGTCCCGGCGATGTTCATGATGATCGTCGTCGGAGCGTTGATCGGCGTGCCCGTCCTGACGCTCGGGGGCGTTCCGCTCACGCTCTCCATCGCCGGCGGCGTACTGCTCGCCGGCATCGCGTCAGGATGGCTGCGCTCCGTTCACCCGACATTCGGCAATGTGCCGAATCCCGTCGTCTGGTTCATGAACGCCGTGGGGCTCAATCTCTTCATCGCGGTCATCGGCATCAATGCCGGGCCGAGCTTCGTTTCAGGTGTCCGCGACGTGGGAATGAGCCTGTTCCTGTGGGGCATGCTCGTCACCAGCCTCCCCCTCATCCTCGCCATGGTCCTGGGGAAATACGTCTTCCGCTTCGATGACGCGGTCGTGCTCGGCTGCTGCGCGGGGGCGAGCGCCTCGACTGCGGCGCTGGGGCTGCTCACCGACCAGGCGAAAAGTCAGGTCCCGACGCTGGGCTATACGATCCCCTATGCCGTCTCCAATACGCTGCTCACGATCGGCGGGATCCTGATCGTATCTCTCCTGTGACGGAGCGCGCGAGCCACGCCGCGTCGCCACGTCAGTCGTGGCTGGCTTTGCCTGCGGTTCGAACCGCGAGTTCGCTCAGGATCGCATGAAAGGCGCCCGTGGCCGCGTCCGAATGCGCAGAATTGCTCTCGATGACATAGGAGAGCTTGCCGAGAGCGGGGAGGGCGAATGTCTCGGGCACCTCGCTGAGATACGGCTTCCTGAAGCTGCGGCCGATCGCCATCACGCCGAGGCCCGAGCGCGCCGCTGCAAGCTTGCCGAGCAGGTTGCTGCATTCGGCAACCTCGATCCACTGGCGGCGTCCTGCGAGGAGGGCCGATTCCGCGATGCTCCGGGTGATGCTGGGATTGATGTAGGAGATGAGCGGCACGGGATCAGCGGCGCGGAGCTGCAGCGAGGGGTGGGCGATCCAGATCAACTGCTCTTGCCAGAGCGCGGTACTCGCCGAATCTGCATGGCTCTTACCGAGTATAATATCGACCTCGCGCGAACGCAGGACGTCGCGCAGGTGTTCGTTGCGGCCCGTGATGAATTTCAGGCCGAAATCGGGAAACTGCGCCCGGAAGATGCCGAGGACTTGCGGCAACTGGGTGGTTGCGAACTCGTCCTCGATGCCGACCTTGAGGAAGCCTTTCAGCTCCGGTCGGGACAGACGGATGCGCGCTTCCTCCGAAAGGGCGAGGATAGAGCGTGCATAGATCAGCATCGCCTCGCCGTCTTGGGTCAGCTGAACCTGTCGCGTCGTCCGCTCGATGAGCCTGCGATTGATCCTCTTCTCGAGGCGCGCAATTCGCTGGCTAACCGTCGATTGAGAGCAGCCGATCTCGACGGCCGCAAGGCTGAAACTCTTCTTCGTCGCCACGATGTCGAACGCCCGCAACTCGTCGGTATCGACAAGACTATCGCGCTCGCGAATCACTGACTTCCCCCAGCATCGCATTTGAGATGCGCCCTTATGCAAGGCGGTCGTGGGCGGTGGCCAGACCTGGCCCTTCGGGCATGTTCAGTTATCGGCGAGACTGTCCTTCAAGGTGGTGATTGATCGGCTTCCGAATCGTCCGGTGGCCGTTGCATGCGCTTCGGGAAAGAAGGGGCGGTGACGGCTTCCGGATCGCGAAAAGGGCCGATCCGGAGGCCTTGCCCGCGATGGCGACGGCAGGGCACGCTTTTCGGCGTGGTCAAATTCAAGCTGGACCGCCGTTTCCGGGCCATTCTGACCCTTCGGGGGAAGCGCCCCGCCCACAGCAATGCGTAAGATCGATGCATCGCAACGAACTTATTCTTCACCCCGATATATGGTCTCCCGGAGCGATTGGGGATGGTGCCGCGAAACCTCCTCGTGTAACTTCTGATTGCGTACGAAGCTTCAGCTGGTGCGGGGCGCCGGCGTGGTTGACGCATGCAATTGCCGAGGAACATCCGATGCACTTTACTCCGAGGGAAACGGATAAGCTTCTGATCTACATGCTTGCGCAGATCGCGCAGAAGCGGAAAGACCAGGGGCTTAAGCTCAATCATCCGGAGACTGTCTCACTGATCTCCGTTGCTGCGCTCGAAGGCGCGCGCGCTGGCAAGACGGTTGAAGAAGTGATGGAACTCGCCAGCAAAGCCATCACGCGCGACGACGTGATGGAGGGTGTCCCCGAGATGATCCCCTATGTCCAGGTCGAGGCCGTCTTCACGGATGGCAGCCGTCTGGTGACCGTTCACGATCCCATCAAGTAGCTGCCGAGGGGGCCATCATGACTGCAGAGCCAAGGAAGGTGCCCGTTGGCGGGCTCGTTCTCGCGGACGGCGACATCGAGATCAACGCCGGCTATCCGACCACGACCCTGAAGGTGCGCAACACGGGCGACCGGCCGATCCAGGTCGGCTCGCATTTTCACTTCTTCGAGGTGAACGCTTCGCTCGAGTTCGACCGCGCCCAGGCCTTCGGCAAGCGGTTGAACATCCCCGCGACGACGGCTCTGCGCTTCGAGCCCGGCGACGAGAAGGAAGTGGTCCTCGTCCCGTTCCAGGGCAAGCAGCGCATCATCGGCTTCAACGGCCTCGTCGACGGCTGGGTAGGCGACGAGAACTACAACGACTACCGCCCCCGTCTCGCCGACGCGCTGGAGCGGGTGACCCGTTACGGGTTCAAGAACAAGTCGTAACGCGCCACCTGATCAATTCTGGCATTGGAGCTTTGAGATGGCAAAGATCTCGCGGCAGCAGTATTCCGATCTCTACGGTCCGACGACCGGCGACAAGATCAGGCTCGCTGATACCGATCTCTATATCGAGATCGAGAAGGATCTCCGCGTCTATGGCGAGGAGGCCGTGTATGGCGGCGGCAAGACGCTCCGCGACGGCATGGGCTATGACAACGAGCTGACGAGCGCCGCGGGCGCGCCAGACCTCGTCATCACGAATGTGACCATCCTTGATGCCATCCAGGGTGTCATCAAGGCGGATGTCGGCATCAAGAACGGCCTCGTCTGCGGCATCGGCAAGGCCGGCAATCCTTCGATCATGTCGGGCGTGACGACAGGGCTCGCGCTCGGACCGGGGACGGATGCGATCTCGGGCGAGCATCTCATCCTGACGGCCGGCGGGATCGACGCCCACGTTCATTACATCTCGCCCCAGCAGGCCCAGGCGGCTCTGTCGAACGGCATCACCACCGTGTTCGGCGGCGGCATCGGCCCCACCGACGGCACCAACGGCACCACCATCACCCCCGGCACGTGGAACATCGAGATGATGCTCCGCTCCTTCGACGGCTGGCCGGTGAATGCCGGCGTGCTGGGCAAGGGCAACGGCTCGGCGCCGGTTCCGCTTGAGGAGCAGCTGCGCGCCGGTGCTGCGGGCTTCAAGATCCACGAGGACTGGGGCTCGACGCCGGGCGCGATCCGAAACGCGCTGACTGTCGCCGACAATTACGACGTCCAGGTCTGCATCCACACCGATACCCTGAACGAAGCCGGCTTCGTCGAGAACACGATCGCCGCCTTCGAGGGCCGGACGATCCACACCTACCACACCGAAGGCGCCGGCGGCGGCCATGCCCCGGACATCATCCGTGTCGCCAGCCTCTCCAACGTCTTGCCGAGCTCGACCAATCCGACGCTGCCCTATGGCATCAACTCGCAGGCCGAGTTGTTCGACATGACGATGATCTGTCACAATCTCTCGCCGAAGATTCCGACGGACGTCGCCTTCGCCGAAAGCCGCGTCCGGGCCGAGACCATTGCGGCGGAGAATGTGCTGCACGATCTCGGCGCGATCTCCATCCTTTCCAGCGACAGCCAGGCGATGGGACGCATCGGCGAGAACTGGATGCGGAGCATGCAGACCGCCGATCTCATGAAGCAGCGCTTCGGCGCCTATGAGGGCGACAGCTCCGGCAATGACAATGAGCGCGTCCTGCGCTTCGTCGCCAAGGTGACCATCAACCCTGCGATCGCGCAGGGTGTCAGCCATGTCATCGGCTCGATCGAGGTCGGCAAGATGGCCGACCTGATCCTCTGGGAGCCGGCCTTCTTCGGTGCGAAGCCGAAGATGGTCATCAAGGGCGGCATGATCTCCTGGTCGCTGATGGGCGATCCGAACGCCTCGCTTCCGACCCCGCAGCCTGTGATGTACCGCCCGATGTTCGGCGCGCAGGGCTCGGCGCTGGCGAGGACGCGTATGACCTTCACCTCGCGCGCGGCGATCGATGAGGGCATCGTCGATCGATACGAGCTGAAGTCGCAGGTCGTCCCGGTCTACGGCACGCGGACGGTCACCAAGAGCGCGATGGTTCGCAACTCGGCCATGCCGAAGATCGAGGTCAATCCCGAGACCTTCGCGGTTACCGTCGACGGCAAGCACGCCACGATCGAACCGGCGAGGCGTATCCCGCTGAGCCAGCTGTACTTCTTCAGCTGAGGCATCGCATCGCCGCTGCGGGCGATGAGCCCCGCAGCGGCGTCACAAGGCATGCCGATGGATGCGAACGATTTCCTGTTGATCGGGGTGGGTGGGGGGCTCGGATCGCTGCTGCGCTGGCAACTGGGGCGCGTGATCGACCGGCTTCTGGGCACGGCCTTCAAGTTCAGCACGCTGACCATCAACCTGTCGGGCGCTCTCGTGATTGCCTATCTTTCGACGCTCCTGGCGATCGGCTGGGAGCATCGTTACGGCACCGTCGTCACCTCTCTTCTGCTGACGGGTCTGCTCGGCGGCTACACCACCTTCAGCACCATGCAGCTCGATGCCGTTCAGACATCCCGCGCCAATGGGCATGCGCTGGCAGTGGTCTACCTCGTCTGCTCCGTCGGCGGGGGGCTGCTGGCGGCCGCTGCCGGCGTTGCGCTGGCGCGGAGCCAGGGGGTCGGGCCATGACGACGGCTTCCGTGCTCGTGTTCGTGGGTGGAGGAGCCGGCGCTGTCGTGCGTGAGCTTCTGGTGCTTGCGCTCGGCCGCTACAGCGCGGCTTTCCCGGTCGACATTTTCGCCGCAAACATGCTGGCCTCGTTTCTGCTCGGCCTCGTCTTCGGTCTCCATCAGGTGCGGCGGACGTCCGACAATGTCGCGCTGCTGATCTCGACCGGATTCTGCGGCGGCATGTCGACATTCTCGACCTTTGCCTTCGGCGCCTATTCGGAGATGGCGTCGCCGGGCGAGTTCGGCCTTTCGCTTCTCTACGTCATCGCCAGCCTGGTCATGGGCTACGGCGTCACTCTGCTCGGACTTCAGACGGCGGCGCAGTTTCGCCGCGCCTGACGTCGGCGCACCCGGAGGTACATCGTGATTCTCGTCGAAACCAAGCTTGGCAACCTCTCCGAACCGGTCTGGCAGGAGCGAGCAAGGCGTGCCCTGGTCGATCCGCTCGTCCTGGAGCAGTGGGAGGCTCCCAAGAACCGGCTGCGCAAGGCGAGCGAGGGTGGCATCGAACTCGCGATCTCGCTCCCGCGAGCGGAACAGCTGCATGATGGCGACGTGCTCCACTACGACGAGGCGAACAATGTCATCGTCGCCGCGCGCATCGCACTCAAGGAAGTGCTGGTGATCGAGCTTGAGGGCATCGAGAAGCTGTCGCCGGCCGAGATCCTGCGCACCAGCTTCGAGCTCGGCCACGGTCTCGGCAACCAGCATTGGCCGGCCGTGATCAAGGGGACGACCGTCTATGTGCCGCTATCCGTGGACCAGAAGGTCATGGCGTCGGTCATGCGCACCCATGCCTACCAGCATGTGACGACGCGTTTCGCCCCCGGCGAGGAAATCGTCGCCAAGCTGGACGCCAAGGAGGCCCGCCTTCTCTTCGCCGGCGCGGATGCGGTTCCGCACCACCATCACAGCGTCCGCGATGACGCTCATGCGCATTCCCACTCCCACTCCCACTCCCATGATCATGCCCACCCCCACGAGCAAGATCATGCCCACGAGCACGAGCACGGCCACGCGCATCCGCATGGCCATTCGCATTCGAGGGGCAAATGATGGCGGACGCCGGAATCGGCGGAGGTGGGGCGACGGGCGGGATGGCGCATCTTGCGCGGCTGTTGCAGCTCTCGGATTCCACTTTGCCGATCGGCTCCTTCGCCTTCTCCAACGGCCTCGAATCCGCGCTGCAGACCGGCGTGGTGAAGGACGCCGAGAGCCTTCATCGATATGTCGAGATGATGCTGCGCCAAACAGCGCGGATGGACGGCGTCGCGCTCCTGCATGCTCATCGCGCCGCGTTGGCCGGAGACGGCGATGCCATCAGGCATGCTGACCAAGAGCTTTTCTGCCGCCGTGTCGGTGAAGAGCAGCAGATGATGCTGACCCGGGTCGGCAAGAAATTCGCGGAACTCACCCTGAAGATCACGCCGTCGCCGGCCCTGGAGCGGTGGCTTGCCGATATCCGGTCCGGCCTGACGCCGGGCTGCTATCCGGTGGGCCAGGCGGTCGCGCTCGCTCACCTGGGCGCCAGCGAGCGCGAGGCGTTCGTGATGCACCAGTATGGCGTCGGGTCGATGATCCTCTCGGCCGCGCTGCGCCTGATGCGCATCGATCATCTCGAAACGCAGCGTATCCTCTTCCGCGCCCAGGCCCGGGTCGAGGACGACTATTGCGGGGCGCGCGATCTCACGCTCGAGGAGATGTCGTCTTTCGCGCCCATCTTCGATGTCCTCGTCGCTCATCACACGACCACGCATGTCCGCCTGTTCATGAACTGAACAGAGCGGCGGCAAGGAGAGCAGCTCATGAAGAAGATCACCCGTATCGGCATCGGCGGACCCGTCGGCTCCGGCAAGACCGCGGTCATCGAGACCATCACGCCCCGCCTGATCGATCTCGGCATCAAGCCGCTGATCATCACCAACGACGTCGTGACGACGGAGGACGCCAAGCAGGTTCGGCGTACGCTGAACGGCATCCTGGTCGAGGAGAAGATCGTCGGCGTGGAAACCGGCGCATGCCCGCATACGGCGGTGCGCGAAGACCCGTCGATGAACATCGCGGCGGTCGAGGAACTCGAGGAGAAGTACCCCGACAGCGACGTCATCCTGATCGAGTCGGGTGGCGACAATCTCACGCTGACCTTCAGCCCCGCGCTGGCCGACTTCTACATCTACGTCATCGATGTCGCGGCGGGCGACAAGATCCCGCGGAAGAATGGGGCCGGGGTCTGTCAGTCCGACATCCTCGTGATCAACAAGAAGGATCTGGCTCCCTATGTCGGCGCCAGCCTCGAAGTCATGGACCGTGACTCCAAGCTGATGCGCGGCAAGAAGCCGTTCCTCTTCACCAACTGCAAGACTGGCGAGGGCATTGACGATCTCATCCGCATGATCCTCGACATGGCGCTCTTCGACGTGAAGGTCAAAGAGCCCGCGACTGCGAGCGCCTGACACGATGGCACTTCACGAGCAGCTCGGACGCCTCGATGCGGCGCGCGAGGTCAGCGGCTATCAGGGCGAGCCGGCGCAGATGCGCGCGGCGGCGCCCGGCAAAGTCGGCGAGCTTCGACTCGGCTTTGCACTCCGTGGCGGTCGCTCGGTGCTTTGCGATCTCTATCGCGTGGCGCCTCTGCTCGTGCAGCGTGCCCTCTATTTCGACGAGGCCATGCCCGAGCTCCCGATCTGCTCGATCATCTCGATTGGTGGCGGCATCCTGCAGGGCGACAGATACCGGATCGACATCCGGGTCGAGGCGGGCGCGTCGGCCCATGTGACATCGCAGAGCGCCAATCGCGTCCATCAGATGGATGCGAACTACGCCTCCCAGCATCAGACGATCGCGGTCGAGAGCGGCGCCTATCTCGAATACCTGCCCGATTTCACGATCCTCTACCGCGACTCCCGCTTCATCAGTCAGACGGATCTGGTCGTCGCCGAGGATGCGACGGTGCTCTACGGCGAAAT
Organism: Kaistia geumhonensis; assembly: GCF_030815145.1. Taxonomy (NCBI): domain Bacteria; kingdom Pseudomonadati; phylum Pseudomonadota; class Alphaproteobacteria; order Hyphomicrobiales; family Kaistiaceae; genus Kaistia; species Kaistia geumhonensis. Next base: position 267,826 of record NZ_JAUSWJ010000001.1, read on the forward strand.
GGTCCTTGCCGGCCGCAAGCATCATCACGTCGAGGAGCGGTTTGGCCTCGATCTGCTTTCGATGGCGATATCGATCCGCCGTCCCGATGGCAGGAAGCTCTTTGCCGAAAAGCTCCTGATCGAGAAGGGCGACGCAATGATCGATCATCCCGCGGTCATGAAGGGCTTCGACGCCTTCGCCAATATCCTCTGCATCACCCCTGAGGCTGTCGCATCGCGGATCGTCGAACGGTACGAGAACCGTTTTCCGGAAGGCGAGGCGAGAGCGCTTTCGGGCGTCAGCCGCCTGCCGAACGGCGCCGGCCTCATGCTGCGAGCCGTCGGCATCGAGAGCTACGACGTCCGCCGCGAAGTCCGCCGCTTCTGGACAATCGTCCGGGAGGAAGCCCGCGGGCGCACCCTCCCCACCGAATTTCTCTGGCGCTGATTGAAAGAGATATCCATGGCCGAGCTCAAGCGCAGTTTCGCGACGGACTGTCTCAAGGGGACAAGCCAGGTCTTCTTCATGGAGAACGCGGTCACGGGCGCCCTGTTCTTCGTCGCGATGGCCTACGCGTCCTACGCGTCCGGCGTCTGGGCCACCACAATTGGATCGGCCGTCGGCGTCGTTGTCGCGACGTTGACCGCGCGCTTGCTCGAATGCGACGAGAAATCGATTGAGTCCGGCCTCTTCGGTTTCAACGGCGTCCTTGTCGGCGCCGCACTGCCGACCTTCATTGCTGCCTCTCCCCAGCTATGGGTCTATGTGGTTGTCGGCTCGGCTGCGAGCACGGTGATCACTGCGGCTTTCAGCGCGACGCTGACTGCAAAGTGGGGCATACCGGGATCGACGGGTCCCTTTGTGCTGACCGGGTGGCTGATGGTCGCGGGCGCCTATTCGTTCGGGGCGCTTGATGTGACGGGCGATGCGCCGAAGCTCGCCACCGACTATCTCCAGGGGCTGCAGCCGATCCCGGCGCCGATCGAGCTGGTCCAGATTTTCTTCCGCAATATCGGCCAGGTCTATCTGCTCGGCAGCGAGATCTCTGGCGTCATCATACTTCTCGGAATCTTCATTGCATCTGTCCCCGCCGGTATTGCCGCGGCGCTCGGCTCGCTGGTCGCAATGGTCGTCTCGATCGGGATGGGCGCCGATCCCGTCGTGGTCAGCCAGGGCCTCTATGGCTTCAGCCCGGTGCTGACGGCCATGGCTGTGGGTTTGATCTTCCTGGAGAAGTCGCCGCGGGTGGCGATCTACGCCTTGCTTGCGACCGTGGTGACGGTGTTCGTGCAGGGTGCGCTCGACGTCATCGTTTCGCCGATGGGAATTCCGTCCTTCACCGCCCCCTACGTGCTGACGATGTACCTGTTCATCGCACCGAAGAAGCTGCTGGCGCCCCATCCCCACCAGCCGGTCGCCGGCCACATGGTGGGCCGCGCGAAGCCGGGGGCCGCGGTCGCAGGGAGCTGACGCCGAGGGCAGGCTTGATACTGCCGTCGAAGCCAACGCCTTCCCGATGGCCGATCATCGGGAAGGCATCCGAATTGCCCATTGCGTGCTTCGCCGACACGGTCGGAGACCACGCGTGAACGGAGGGAAACCCGATGCAAGCCATCAGTGCCGGTGACACCGCCTTCGTCCTCATGTGCACGGCGCTCGTGTGCATGATGACGCCCGCTTTGGCCTTGTTCTATGGCGGGCTCGTGCGGCAGCGCGACATGCTGTCGATCATGATCCAGAACTTCGTCTGCATCGGCGTGGTCGGCCTCATCTGGGTCTTCGGCGGGTTCAGCCTCGCCTTCGGCCCAGATATCGGCGGCGTCATCGGCAGCATCGGGACCTATTTCGGCATGTATCATGTCGGGATCGAGCCCAATCCGACCTATGCGGCATCCGTGCCGTTCATGCTGGTCTTCGCCTATCAGATGATGTTCGCCATCATCACGCCGGCGCTGATGACCGGAGCCTTTGTCGGCCGCTTCCGCTTCGGCGCCTATCTTCTGTTCATCGCGCTGTGGACGATCATCGTCTATCTCCCGGCGGCGCACTGGATCTGGGGCGGTGGTTTTCTGGCGAAGCTCGGCGTCGTCGATTTCGCCGGCGGAATCGTCATCCACACGGCGGCCGGCTTCTCCGCGCTCGCAACCGCGAAATATCTCGGCAAGCGCAAGATGCCGGCGGGCGAGCCGGAATCCTCGCCGGCCAGCCTGCCGCTCGTGGCGCTTGGCGCCGGGCTACTCTGGTTCGGCTGGTTCGGCTTCAACGCCGGCGGCGCCTATGCCGCGGACGCGCTGGCGGCCTATGCCTTCACCAACACGATGCTGGCCGGTTCGATCGCCATGCTGGTGTGGATGTTCTGGGAATGGCGCGAGAGCGGGCGGGCGTCCTTCTCGGGCGTCCTCGTCGGCGCCGTAGCCGGCCTCGCGACGATCACCCCGGCCTCCGGCTATGTCGAGCCGATGGCGGCGCTGGCCATCGGTGCCCTCGGCGCGACCGCCTGCTATCACGCCAAGCATGTTCAGAAGGCGCTCGGCATCGACGACACGCTGGAGGTCTGGCGCGCGCATGGCGTCGGCGGCATGACCGGCGCAATCCTGATCGGCGTGCTGGCGAGCTCGCATATCAACAAGGTCGAAGCGAGCGTTGGCCAACTCGGCATTCAGGTGCTCGCAGTCGCGATCGTCGCGGTCTACGCCTCGGTGATCACCCTCGTCCTGCTGAAAATACTCGACGCCTTCGGCATCCTCCGCGTGCCGGACGCGATCCAGATGTCCGGCCTCGACAAGGCCGAGACGGGCGAGAGCGCCTACCATCTCTGGGGCATGGACCGCTCGCTCCCGAAATAACGAGGATAGGCGATCCTCTCGTCATTTGGACGAAAAGCCAGCACGTCCGGCCGCAGAGGTCGGGCGTGCGTCACAAATTCTAAGGCCGGTCCGGCTCGAACTCTACGATGAGTCAGACCGTCGCCGTTGGGCGCTGTGGCCAACATAGTGACGGCTTGGGCGACTATCGGTCTCTTGCCTTGACCAGGAACGAGTCGTCGAAGGTCTTGGAGAAATCGATGCTCGACGCGTTGAAGCTCGGATCCGTCGTGGCGATGAGGTTGAGCGCACTCTTCATGCTGGCCTCGTCGATGGCGCCGTCCGTCGAATAGGATTCCCGTGAGGCGATGAAAGCCTTGATGTAAAGGTCCTTGTCGCCCAGCCAGTACTCCTCGGGAACGGTCGCGGCGACCTCTTCCGGTGTCGCCGTCTCCAGCCATTTCAGCGTGCGGTAGAAGGCGTTGGTGAAGGCCTGAACCGTCTTCGGGTTCGCCTTGATGAAGCTCTCCTTGAAGTAGACCACCGCGGCAGGGTTCATCCCGCCGAAGAGTTGCTCCGTCCCCTCCGTCGTGCGGGTGTCGATCAGCACGTCGATGAGGCCGAGATCCTGCAGCTTCGATATGACCGGATCCAGATGCGCGATCGCGTCAATCTCGCCCCTTTGCATGGCGGCTACGGCCGAAGGGCCGCTGCCGACGCCGATGAACGACGCATCGTCGGACTTCAGCCCGGCCTTGGCAAAGGCATACTGGACGAGGATGTGCGTCGACGAGCCCGGCGCGGTGACGCCGATCTTGGCGCCTTTGAGATTCGCGACCGTTTTCAGCTTGTCGGCTTCCGACTTGCGCACCGCGAGCACGATTCCAGGATAGCGGCCAAGATCGATGACCGCGCGGATATCCTGCTTCTTCTGCTGCATCCGGATGGTGTGCTCATAGGCTCCGGTCACACCGTCCACGGAGCCGCCGATCAGCGCCTGCAGCGACTTGGCGCCGCCACCGAAATCATTGATCGCGACATTGAGCCCCTCGTCCTTGAAGGAGCCCAGCCGCTCTGCGAGCGTCAGCGGGAGATAGTAGAGAAGCGGCTTGCCGCCGACACCGATGGTGACATTCGGCTTCTCGACCTCGGCGGCTTCGGCCACATCTAGGCCCGGCAGTGCGCCAAGCCCCTGCAGGACGAGGCTCGCGGCCAGAAGCAACGCCTGGACCTTCATGGATATTCCTCCCTCTTTGTCAGATTGCTCAGGTCTCGTTGCTGGCCGCCTGCGGGCGCCAGATAAGGAGGCGCCGCTCGACCCGCGTCACCAGCCAGTCGATGAGGAGAACGAACGCGGCCAGAATGACCATGCCGGCGAAGACGCCGGTCACGTCGAAGACTCCCTCGGCTTGATGTATGAGATAGCCGAGGCCGGCGGCCGATCCGAGATATTCGCCGACCACCGCGCCGACGAGGGCGAAGCCGACCGCGGTGTGGAGCGAAGAGAACATCCACGACATCGCCGACGGCCAATAGACGTTTCGGAACAGTTGGCGCTCATTCATCCCCATCATGCGCGCATTGGCAAGCACGACCGGGCTCACCTCCTTCACGCCCTGATAGACGTTGAAGAACACGATGAAGAACACCAGCGTCACGCCGAGCGCCACCTTCGACCAGATGCCGAGGCCAAACCACAGCATGAAGATCGGCGCCAGCACGACGCGCGGCAAGGCGTTCGCCATCTTCACATACGGGTCGAAAACGGCTGCGACTTTCGGCTTGCGGGCGAACCAGAAACCGACCACGACCCCGCCGACCGAGCCGATGACGAAAGCGAGCACGGTCTCGGTCAGCGTAATCCAGAGGTGCTTCCAGATCGTGCCGGTGACGAACAGCGAGACGACCCGCGAAAAGACGTCCAGGGGCCTGGAGAAGAAGAACTCCGGCAGAAGCTCGCGACCACCGATCGAAACCGTTGCGCCGAATTGCCAGACGAGGAGCGCCAGGAACGCTACCAGGATCTGCAGCAGGAGGAGCTTTGCAGGATGCAGCTTCATGGCGTCTTGCTCGTCGGGCGCAGCCCGTCTTCATAGGCCTTGGCGACCTCGGCCCTGAGTTCGTTCCAGATGGCCCGGTGGATCGCGTGGAAGGCCGGATCAAGGCGTATCTCTGCGGCATCGCGCGGTCGAGCAAGCGGAACAGGAAAATTGCCGATGATGCGTGACTCGGGTCCGGCCGACATGATCACGACGCGGTCGGAGAGGGCGATCGCCTCTTCGAGGTCATGCGTGACGAAGAGGACCGCCTTGCGATCCTCGGCCCACAGTCCAAGGAGCAGAGCGCCCATGATCTGGCGGGTCTGTGCATCGAGCGGCCCGAACGGTTCGTCCATGAGCAGGATCTTCGGCTGCCGCACGAGAACCTGTGCGAGGCCCACGCGCTTGCGCTGGCCGCCGGACATCTGATGCGGGTAGCGGTCACCGAAGCGCGCGAGACCGATCTTCCCCAGCCATTCCTGCGCTTCCTCCAGCGCCTCTTTGCGCCGGACGCCCTTCACCTCGAGCCCAATCGCGACATTGTCGAGCGCGGTCTTCCACGGCATCAGGGCATCCTGCTGGAACAGATAACCCGCCTTGCCATTTAGCCCATGCAGGGGCTCGCCGAAGATGCGAACGCTGCCTTGTGAGGGCCGCAGCAGCCCGGCCGCCACGTTCAGCAGCGTGGACTTGCCGCAGCCGGTCGGACCGACGATCGCGACGAATTCGCCGTCGTTCACGTTGAGCGACGTGGGGCTGACGGCCTTGTAGTCAGCCCGGCCGGCGATGACGAAACTGATGCCGACATCGTTCAGCGACACGGCGATCGGCCGGGCGACTGACACCGCTTCAACCGTCCCCGCGCTCTGCGCTAGCGGACCAGGCTGCATCCCTGTTCCTTTTTGGCGTGACCAATGTGAAGGCTATGAACGAAGCAACTGAATGGAATTAGCTTTGTCTGACACGCGGCAGGCTAATGCGCTTTCAGCCAACTACTCGGCCGCTGGTTAAGATCAGCACAACTGGAACTAAGATCTCTGGAAGAGTGCCGCAGAGTTCGGAGTGGCGATGACGGCGCCCGTCGCGGTCTCGCGTGAGGGCGGACACGAAGCCTCAGCTGTCGGCAACTGGGGGCTCTCCGTGTGGCCTGAAATTGGCGGATGGGGTGGGATTCGAACCCACGGAGGGCTTGCACCCTCGGCGGTTTTCAAGACCGCTGCCTTAAACCACTCGGCCACCCATCCGAGCCTTGAACGCGTCAGCATTTCAGGCTCGGCGCTCGCTGCCGCGAAACGCACTTCTGCCGGCTTGCTACCGAACGGCCTCCGGGCCTCGGCTTTACCGCGCCCCCGATCGTCGCGTCAACTCGCTCGGCCGCGCCGGCGCCGATGCACGTCAGGACGTTCGATGTTGTCCAGCATCACCGCGATCGTCGTAAGGCCAGGTCGGTTCCGAGCACCCTTCTCGTTCAGCCGCTGCCTCATCGCCTTGGTCAACCAAGTCGTCCCGTCGTCTATCTTGCGCTCGATCCCCAGCGGTTGCTCTAGTCGGTATGCGGGGACTGGATAGTGCCTTGGTCGTGAGCGCTTCCCCGGTAACGCTGCTGGCGCAAGCCCGACCTGTTGTTGCGATCTGCGGCTGCCGATGGTGTGGCACAGGGGCCGAGCCCTGTGTGCAGCGAGCCGACCACACGGCTTGACATCACAGCGTGCGCGCTAACTCTCGGCTCATGAGCATTGCCGCAACCGCGCTCGGCCGGCTGTCCCGGTTCTGCCGCGTCTTCGATGCGCCGTCGCCTTCGGGGGCGGCGGCGCGGCTTTTCGCCTGGACCCTGCTCATGGCGGCGCTGACGGCGGCGATCGCGCAGCGTCTCGAGCCTGCCGGCATTCCGCTCGGGATCAGCCTGTTCGCTTTGATGGCCGGCCTGGCGGTCGCGGGTTTGCGCAGCGGCTATCCTCATGCGCGCCTCGGCCTCTGCAACATCGTCACGCTCAGCCGCGCCGCGCTCGCGTCGTCGCTCGTCGCGCCTTTGGCGGTGCCGGAGCCGATTGGAAACGTCGACGCCTGGCTCGTCGTCAGCGTCGCCACGATCGCGCTGGCGCTCGACGGGATCGACGGATGGCTGGCGCGGCGCAGCGGCCTCGCATCGTCATTCGGCGCGCGCTTCGACATGGAGGTGGACGCGGCCCTCGGGCTCATCCTCGCCTTGCTGGTGCTCGATTCCGGCAAGCTCGGGTCCTGGGTCCTCGTGCTCGGCGCGATGCGCTATGTCTATGTCGCAGCCGGACTCGCGGTGCCGTGGCTGAACGGCTCACTGCCCGAAGCCTTTCGCCGCAAGGCGATCTGTGTCGTCCAGATTGCGGCCCTGATCGTCCTCAACGCGCCTGCCGTGAGCGGTCCGCCCGCCGCCTTGCTGGCGGCGGCGGCGACGCTGGCGCTCGGCTGGTCGTTTGCCATCGACATCGTCTGGCTCGCCCGGAGGCGGACATCGTGACCGGGCTGCGCCGGCCAGGGCTCGTCGCGCTCGCCTTCGCCGCTCTCGTTTTCAACCTCGTGCTCATCGCGCCGAACTCGCCTGAAGGCGTCACGGCCGCAGCGGCGTTTCAGCTCCCGCTGGAACTCCCGGCCATCCTGTTGATCCTCGCGGCCTGTCCGCCGGGCTCGATCTGGTCCCTGCTGCTGCGCGCGGTTCTGGTCGCCGCGCTCATGTCCCTCGCGGTCCTTAAGCTCGCCGATATCGGCACGATCCTGGCCTTCGCCAGGCCGTTCAACCCGGCCGTCGACCTCCATCTCGTCGAAGCCGGCATCAGGCTGGCGAGCAGCGCGTTGGGAGCATGGCTGGCGCTGGCGACGCTGGCCGGCGCCATTCTGGTGCTCGCGAGCCTCGCCGCGCTCCTGTGGTGGGCAAGCGGCTGCTGGTCGGGGCTCGCTCCCGCACGGATCACGTTGGCCGCGGCCGGCCTTGTCGCGGTCATCGTGGTTGCCGGGGGCGCCGGCGCGCTTCCGCTTCGCTTCCCGCTCACGGTATCGGCGAGCCGCCTCATGGCCGATCGCCTCGATACCTATGCGGCGACGCGCGCCGATCTCGTCCGCTTCCGCGCCGATGCCGCGAGCGATCCCTTCGCCGGGGCAACGGCTCTCTTCGACCGCCTCGCCCGCCGTGACGTACTCATCGTGTTCGTCGAGAGCTATGGTCGCTCCAGCTTCGACAACCCGCTCTATTCTCCGACCCATCTCGCGACGCTCCGAGAGGCCGAGCGGCGTCTCGCCGCGGCCGGCGTCGTGATGCGGTCTGGCTGGCTGACCTCGCCCGTCGAGGGCGGCCAGAGCTGGCTCGCCCACAGCACGCTCGAATCCGGGCTGATGATCTCGAACCAGACGCGATATCGCGCGCTGCTCGCAAGCCGTCGGGCCAGCCTCTATCACCTCGCTGCCGCATCGGGCTTCCGCACGGCCGCCGTAATGCCCGGCATCACCATGGCCTGGCCGGAGGGGCCGGAGCAGGGATTCGAGACCATCCTCGCGGCCGCCGATCTCGGCTATCGCGGGCGGCCGTTCAACTTCGTGACGATGCCGGACCAGTACACCCTCGATGCCTTCGACCGCCTGATCCCGCGCGGATCCGGGGCCGGCCCACTATTCGCGCAAATTGTGCTGCTCTCCTCGCACGCTCCCTGGGTCCCCGTTCCGCCGCTGATCCCCTGGAGCGAGGTGGGAGACGGTACCGTCTTCGACCGGTGGGCAGATTCGGGCGATCCGCCCGAAATCGTCTGGCGGGACCAGGATCGCGTGCGCGATCAGTACCGGCAGGCGATCGACTATTCGCTGCAGACGATCCTGTCCTATGCCGAGCGCCACGCGCGCAGGCCGCAGCTGATGGTCATTCTCGGCGACCACCAGCCGGCCCCTTTCGTCGCCGGAATTCAGAGCCGGGACGTGCCCGTTCACCTGATCGGCCCCCCGGACATTGTGGCGGCGTTCGGTGACTGGGGATGGAGCAGCGGCCTCGTTCCGGACGGTGACGCGCCCGTCTGGCCGATGAGCGCGTTCCGCGATCGGTTCATCCGCGCCACGAGCACCAAAGCGCCCCCAGCCACGAAGTGATCAGGCCGGTGGAATGACGGCTGCGACCGAACTGAAGGACCGTCGCCGCAAAAGACGCGGCGACCCATCCGGTTTGCGGCTTGTTCGGGCGGGACGGCACAGCATCCACGCGAGCGTTTTCCCTTCAGACACTGGACGAACGCGCGAAGAGCCGGGCAACGACGGCCGTGGTGCCGCCAGCGGTCGAGATCGGATCAAGGGCGTGGAGCGGCCGGCGCGTGCAACCGGCTCATGGACCTGCCCTAGGGCATCCGCGACGAGGCGACATGCTTGCTCTGGTCTCGCGCCATCAGCGCTGAGAGCACCGTCGTGAAGACGGCAGATGGGCGGCGCCATCATGTCAATTGGCTTATCGCCGGAGGGGGGCGGTCTCACCCGTGCCGCATCGGGCTGCTGGCGTGAGAGCCAAACTCGCGCCGACGCTTCTCAGGGGTCGTTCTCGAACGGAGGTATTCCCTCCTGCTTCTCAATGCGGTCGCGATACAGCGCGGCGCGGCCGAGGAGCATCAGCGTGACCGGCGTTGTCACGGTCACGAAGACGGCGATCATGATCTCGTGCAGCACCAGCCGCGACTGAAGCATCGAGGACAGGATCATTGAGGCGGCGAGGACGCCACCGGTACCGAGCGTCGTGCCCAGCGTCGGCGCATGCACGCGGGCGTAGAATGTGCGCATTCGCACCAGCCCGATTGTGCCGAGCAGCGTCAGCGCGGCGCCGAAGACGACGAAGAACGACACGAGGATGGCCGCCCAGAGCGGCAAGTCGGCAGCAGCGTTCATTCGATGACCTCCCCGCGCATCAGGAACTTTGCCAGCGCCGCGGTCGACACGAAGCCGAGCAGGGCGATGACCAGTGCCGCCTCGAAATAAAGGGTTCCGCCGCTCAGCATGCCAATGGTCAGCAGCAGCAGCATCGCGCAGATATAGAGCGCGTCGAGGGCGAGCACCCGATCCTGCGCCCGTGGGCCCAGCACCAGCCGGTAGAGGCAGCAGGCCATCGCCGCGATGAGCAGCAACTGCGCGAGACCGATGGACCAGGCGAGGATCGTGGCGCTCATTCGAATATCTCCAGCAGCAGCGGCTCGTAGCGCCTCTTGATGAGATCGATCCAGTCCTGCTCCTCGCCGATATCGAGCACATGCAGCAGGAGCGTATCGCGGCGCGAGCGGTATTCGAGCCAGGCCGTTCCGGGAGTCGCGGTAAGGATGCAGGCGAGGGCGGCGAGGGCCGTCCGGTCCCTGAGCGCGAGCGGAACCACCAGGAAGCCGGGTTGGCCAGGCCGGTCGGGGCCCTCGATGATGATGCGGCTGACGGCGATGTTGGAGCGGACGACGTCGACGCTGACGATCGCCACAAGTCGGAAAACGCTGTCCCAACGCCGCACGCGTGGCTTGGTGGGCTGCAACGCGGCCATAGTTCGTGCGGCGCCGATCGCGAGGATGCTGCCGAGCAGGAGATGGCCGGTGGATACGCCGTTGAGGAGCAGCCACATCACCAGCAGCGCGGCGGTCAGGCCCGGATAAGGCAACCAGCGCGTCATCGTGGGTCTCCCGCGGTTACCCGCGCCGTATTTCGGACGCTGTCGATATAGGCCGCCGGTGCGTGCAGCGCCTCGGCCGTGGCGGTGGCGTAGCGCATCAGTGGCCCGGCACCGACGGTCATCGCCGCGCACAGCCCGAGCAGGAGCGCGACCGGTGCGAATTCGATCACCCGCACCCGCGGCACGATTGCCTCCGCCGGCGCCCAGAAGATGTGGATGCCGGCGCGGATCATGGCGACCATCGCGAAGAGGCCAGAGAGGATGACGAGGGTGAGGAACGCCCAGGACGCCGGCCGGATCTCGCCGTCGTCACCCGCCCCCACCACAGCCGAGAGCAGCGCGAACTTGCCGACGAAGCCGGAGAAGGGCGGCAGTCCCGCGACGAGAATGCCGCAAAGCGCGAAGCAGGTGCCGAGGATGGCGAGCGTCGCAGGAATGGCGATGCCAACCTCCGCGACCTCCTCGCCTTCGTCGTCGCCATAGACTTCCGATGTGACCGCGAGCACCTGCGCGGCCGGATCCCGGGTTCGCTCGACCAGCTCCACGAGGAGGAAGAGGGCGCCGATCGTGAAGGTCGAGCTCACCAGATAGAAAAGCGCCCCGGCCGTGGTCGCGACATCGGCCATGCCGGCTGCGGCGAGCAGCGTCCCGCTCGAGACGATGACGCTGAAGGCGGCGAGCCGCGCCAGAGCCTGCGAGGCCAGCACGCCGATCATGCCAAACGCCACCGTCGCGAGGCCGCCGACGAGGAGCACGCGATCCGGAAGGCCGGCCGAGGACCCCGCGCCGACGCCGAGCAAAAGCGGCGAAAGGCGGAAGACGGCATAGACGCCGACCTTGCTCAGCACCGCGAAGACTGCCGCGACCGGCGCGGCCGCCGCTGCGTAGGCGCCCGGCAGCCAGAAGCACAGCGGCCACATACCGGCCTTGACGAGGAAGGCGATGCCGAGGATCGCCGTCCCGGCCTCGAGCAGGCCGCGATGGTCCGGCGACAGGCCGGCGATCCGGCCGGCGAGGTCGGCCATGTTGAGCGTGCCGGTGACGCTGTAGATCAGGCTGACGCCGATCAGGAAGAGGAACGAGGCGACGAGATTGATGGCAATGTAATGCAGCCCGGCGCGGACTCGCACGGCGCCGGAGCCATGCAGCAGCAGCGCATAGGACGCGGCGAGCATTACCTCGAAGAAGACGAACAGGTTGAACAGGTCCCCAGTAAGGAAGGCGCCGCTGAGGCCCATCAGCAGGAACTGGAACAGGCTGTGGAAATGCGGGCCACTCTTGTGCCAGCGCGCCAACGCGAAGAGCAGCGCCGCGACGCCGAGCAGGCTGGACGTCACCAGCATCATCGCCGACAACCGGTCGAGGACCAGCACGATGCCGAAGGGCGCCGGCCAGTCGCCGAGCAGATAGGCCGCCGAAGCTGGGCCAGCACCGTCGTTCGTCATCAAGAGGAGCGCAATCGCGACGCCGGCCAGCACGAGTGTCGAGAGTGTTCCGATCGTCGCCTTCAGGATGTGGCGGCGCTCGTCGAAAAGCAGCAGCAGCGCGCCGGTGACGAGCGGCAGCACGATCGGCACGATCAGGAGGTGGTCGGCGAGCCGCATCGTCATGGCTCCCTGCCGTCGACGTGATCGCTTCCCGTCAGCCCGCGCGAGACAAGGAGAACGACGAGGAAGAGCGCCGTCGTCGCGAAGCCGATCACGATCGCAGTCAGCACCAGGGCCTGCGGCAGCGGGTCGGTGTAGAGCGACGGGTCGACAGGGCGGCCGGTGTCGAGGACCGGCGGGGCGTTCACCCGCAGCCGGCCCATCGAGAAGATGAACAGGTTCACCCCATAGCCCGCCAGCGAGAGGCCGATGATCACCTGATAGGTACGCGGGCGCAGCACCAGCCAGACCCCGGAGCCGATGAGCACGCCGATCCCGATCGCGAGCGCAAGTTCCATCACGGCGCCTCCGCCTTCTGGGAAAGCGGCATCCGCGCGGCGCGCAACTTGCGGATCGACTGGTGAGCGAGTGCGATCAGCATCAGCACCGTGGCGCCCACGACGAGCGAGAACACGCCGAGGTCGAACAGGAGCGCGGTCGCGGCAGGGACCTTGCCGAGGATGGGCAAGTCAAGGTAGCGCGAATGCGAGGTGAGGAAGGGATAGCCGAAGAGCCAAGAGCCCATCCCCGTCGCGGCGGCGACAAGGAGGCCCGAGCCGATCCAGCGCACGGGAAGGACGCGCAGCTGCTCCTCCACGACGCGCACGCCGGACGCCATGTATTGCAGGATGAAGGCGGTGGCCATCGCGATGCCGGCTGCGAAGCCGCCACCCGGCAGGTCGTGGCCGCGCATGAAGAGATAGGCCGCGAAGACGATGATCACCGGGAACAGCCACCGCATGGTGACGGAGGGAACGAGCAGGTAGTCGCTGGCGATGCTGCCGTCGCCGCCGGTGGTCGACTCGTCCTGAGGGCCGATCTGCTGCCGCTGCTGGAATGGCGAGTCGACGCTGTCGGGCGCCGGGCGGAACCGGCGGAGCAGGGCGAAGACGGTGAGCGCCACGATGCCGAGCACGGCGATCTCGCCGAAGGTATCGAAGCCGCGGAAATCGACCAGGATGACGTTGACGACGTTGCGACCACCGCCCTCTGAATAGGCGCGTTCGAGGAAATAGTCGGCGATTGTCTGCGGGGGCAGGCGGGTCATGACCGCATAGGCGACGAGCGTCATGCCGGTGCCGCTCGCGACGGCAATGCCGAGGTCGCGATACCGGCGCAAGGTGGCACGGATGGACGGAGGATGCCGGACCTCCTCGCTGCGCTTCGGCAGCCAGCGCAGCCCGAGCAGGATCAGCACCGTCGTGACCACCTCGACGAGGAGTTGGGTCAGGGCGAGGTCGGGCGCCGACAGCCAGACGAAGGTGACGCAGGTGACGAGGCCGGCGCCGCTCATCAGCACCAGCGCGACGAGGCGGTGGTACTTGGCCTGGTAGGCGGCGCCGATGGCGCAGACGATGCCGATCGCCCATAGTGCCGTGAAGAGAACGTCCACGTTGCCGCTCCAGGGCGACGGCAGCCCGAGCCCGCCCCGCAGCAGAACGACGAGCGCAGCCGCGACGGCGACCGATATCACGAGCAGAAGCTGCGGCTGCAGCCGCCGCGTGCCGAGCCAGATCTCGAGCATTCGCGCCCAGCGCCAGGCGACCGAGACCATCACCCGCTCGAAGATGCGCTCGCCGCGCAGGCGGCGGATGAAGGGCGGACCTTCCTCGCTGGTCGCGAGATAGGTCTTGAGCATGAGGTAGAAGAGGCAGCCGGCAACCAGCGCGATCGTGCTCATCAGAAGCGGCAGATTGAAACCGTGCCAGACCGAGAGGCTGTAATAGGGCGTCGCGTCGCCGAGCACGGACAGCACGGCGCTGTGCAGGAACGGCCCGATCGTTGGGCCGGGCACGATGCCGACGATCAGGCAGATCAGGACGAGAAGCAGCACCGGTAGCCGCATGAAGAAGGGGGGCTCATGCGCGGTGCGCGGCATATCGGCCGGGATCGGGCCGAAGAAGACGCTGTGGATGAAGCGGAGCGAGTAGGTGACGGCGAAGGTGCCGGCGAGAACAGCGACATAGGGCGTGAGAGTGTCGAGGATCGAGGGCGTATGCGTTTCGACGGTCTCGGCGAAGAACATCTCCTTCGAGAGGAAACCGTTGAGCAGCGGCACGCCGGCCATGGCAGCGCTCGCGACCATGGCGAGCGTCGCCGTGATTGGCATGAAGGTGAACAGCCCGCCGAGGCGGCGCATGTCACGGGTGCCGACCTCATGGTCGATGATGCCGGCCGCCATGAAGAGCGACGCCTTGAACGTCGCATGATTCATCATGTGGAAGATGGCCGCGACCAGCCCGAGCGGACTGCCGAGGCTGAGCAGCAGCGTGATCAGGCCGAGATGGCTGATGGTCGAATAGGCGAGCAGGCCTTTGATGTCCTGCTCGAAGATGGCGAAGAACGCGCCGAGTAGAAGCGTCGCAAGGCCGGCGAGGCCGACGAGCCAGAACCATTCGGGCGTCCCTGCCAGGAGTGGCCAGAAGCGGGCGAGCAGGAACACGCCGGCCTTCACCATGGTCGCCGAATGCAGATAGGCCGAGACCGGGGTAGGGGCCGCCATGGCGTTCGGCAGCCAGAACTGGAACGGGAACTGCGCGCTTTTTGTGAAAGCCCCGAGAAGGACGAGGATCAGGATCGGCAGGTAGAGGTTGCTTGCGCGGATCGCGTTGCCCGATGCGAGGACGGCGTCGAGGTCGTAGCTGCCGACGACGTGGCCGATCAGCAGAACGCCGGCGAGCAGCGCGAGCCCGCCGAGCCCCGTCACGGTCAGCGCCATGCGAGCGCCGTCGCGGGCCGGGGCGTTGTGGTACCAATAGCCAATCAGGAGGAAGGAGAAGACACTCGTCATCTCCCAGAAGACGACGAGTTGGACGATGTTGCCCGACGTCACCACGCCCAGCATCGATCCGGCGAAGGCAAGGAAGAACGCGTAAAAGCGCGCTACCGGGTCTTCCGGTGACATGTAATAGCGGGTGTAGAGCACCACGAGCAGCCCGATCCCGGTGATGAGCACCGAGAACACCCATGCGAAGCCGTCCATCCGCAGCACGAGGCTCAGGCCGAGCTCGGGGATCCAGTCGATGTCACGCCGAGGCGCCGCGCCGTCCGCCACGCCTGGATAGGCGAAAGCGACAAGGAACAGCAGCGCCAGCATCGTCGCGCCGGCGAGCCACGCCTCTGCGTTCCGCGATCTGGCCGGCAGGCACAGCGAGGCGAGAGCTGCGAGGAAGGGCAAACCGATCAGCCAGACGAGGAAGGCACTGCCTTGCACCGGGGGCACGACTCCATGGAGCGGGGGACGGACGACATTGCGCAATGTCGCCCAATATGGTTGACTTCGCAAATCGAAAGCGAGAGCGCGACCGATGCTTCTTCATCCGGCGCAGTGCCGTGCGGCCCGTGGCCTCCTCTGCTGGACCCAGGATCAGCTCGCCTCGGCCTCCGGCGTGTCCCGAAGCACCATCAAGGATTTCGAGTCTCACCGCCACCAGTTGCATCGCAGTTCCGAGGCGCTGCTCATCGCCGCCTTCGAACAAGGCGGCGTCGAGCTTCTGTTCGACGACAAGCGCACGCATGGGATAGGTGTCTGCCTGAGGACACGCAGTCTCGACAGCTGACTGGTGATTTCTGGAAGGTGTCGCGCCGAACAGCGCGATGTCCGGAACGTTGGCCGCGAGAATGCGACCGTCGGGGCTGGAAAGTCCGTCGCTGGAGTTTTGGACAGTGCCGAAGCTGATCTCGATGCCGCGCTCGACCGGACGTCGCAGGACGGATGGGCGTGCTGTGCCAGCGATTGAAGATCCAGCGGCAGAGACAGCTTCGCAGGACTTGCAGAGGCCAACGCTCCCAAAAACGTCTGACTAACAGCCGCCGATCGGCGCCATAATTGGCCACGGGTGAAAGCATGATGACTTGCAAGCTTCACAACACGTGGCTGATTGTTCGCGGCGAAGCACAGCAGCTCGTCCCGCAGCTGGTGCCAGCCTAGCCTTAGTTTGATGGATTTGAAACGCAAACGCTGCTTCGGCATTTACCGAATGCGTCGCGATCTCAATAACTTAGGCAGAAAAAATGGCGGAGAGGAAGGGATTCGAACCCTCGAGACGGTTTTAAGCCGTCTACTCCCTTAGCAGGGGAGCGCCTTCGGCCACTCGGCCACCTCTCCGTCGCCGGGTCTAGCCGAGCGGTCTGGTCGAAACAAGCACTTTCTCCCGCGCTCCCCAGCTGCGCGGCGCTTGGGGCGCCGGCCGGTGGCGACCAGTGCAGGTCGCCTAGCCTCGCCTCTACCTCCCGCGTCGCAATCCGTCATAGTCTTCGCCATCGCGCCGCGCCGCTTCAGGGGCGGGCGTTCATCACCAAGACGGAATGTCCATGACCGTTCACCGTTTCACGCCCACCCGCTGGCACAACACGCTCGGCTCGCACGAGCCCGAATTTCGCTGCGCCGACGGCGATACGGTGATCATCGAGACTCTGGATGCAATCGGGATCGACAGGGACGGCGTGCGTCGGTCGGGCCCGCCCAATCCGGTCAATGCCCCGATCTTCGTCGAGGGTGCCGAGCCGGGCGACGCGCTCGCCGTCGAGATCCTGCGCATGACGCCGACGCGCGGTACGGGTTGGACCGCGACCGGCCTCGCACCGAACGTCGTCGATCCGGCCGCGGTCGCGGCGCTGCCGCCGCGCGAGATCGTGACCTGGCTGATCGACCGACAGACTCTGACCGCGCGACTCGAAAGTCCACCTGCCGGTCTCGACCACATGACGCTTCCGCTTCAGCCCATGATCGGCTGTTTCGGCGTCGCACCGTCGCTCGGCCAGGCCTTCTCCAATGCCACCAGCGCGGAGAACGGCGGCAACATGGACTATCGGAGGCTTGGACCGGGGACGACCGTCTGGTTCCCCGTCGCGGTGCCCGGCGCGCTGTTCAGCCTCGGCGACGGGCATGCCGTCCAGGGCGACGGCGAGATCGTCGGCACGGGCATCGAGACGACCTTCGAGATCGAGGTCCGCCTCTGCGTCGTCAAGAACAGGCATCTGGTTTGGCCGCGCGGCGAGACGGCCGAGGCGATCTTCTCGATCGGCAATGCACGCCCGCTGGAGCAGGCTTTGCAGCACGCGACGACCGACATGCTGAACTGGCTGATGGCGGATTACGGTCTCTCGAGCGCCGCAGCCAGCCATCTCATGGGCCAGGTCGTCCGCTACGATATCGGCAACGTGTTCGACCCCGCCTATACGGTTGCCTGCCGGATGCCCAAGCAGTGGCTGCCGGCGCGCACCCAGGACTGAGACTCAGGCGATCCGCGCGAGCGCTGCGAGTAGGTCCGTCTGCGTCACGAGGCCCTCCACCTGGCCGTTCGTGCCGACGATCACAACCGCATGGCTACGCCCGTCGGAGAGGCGCTGGACGAGGCCGAGCGCCGGAGCGTCGGCTGCGGCGGTCAGGGCCGGCATCATCCCGTCGCGGACCAGGCCCGGCCCTTCTGCCAGTTCCCGCAGGCCTATGGTCCCAACCAGCCGCCCGTCCTCGTCGACAACTGGCAGAAGCCGGATGTTGTGATCGAGCAGCAGCGCGCGCGCCGTCTCCGTGGTCGCGTTTGGCGCGACCGTAACGACGTCCCTCGACATGATGTCGGCGCAGCTGAGCGGTCCGCCGCGCCTCAGCAGCGCCTGTTCCTCCACGCGTCGAAGCAGCCGGGCGAGGTCGGCACGGTCGATATCGAAGGTCTCACCCATGTCGGCGAGGGCGCCGTCGATATCGGCCTCGCGGAAGCCTACGCGAAGGGCGGGTGGCGGATCGGCCGTCCGATGGGTGTTGACCGGGGCAGGGGCGGGCACATGCGGGTAGCTCTGCCGCAGCAGCCTGTGGAAACACCAGCCGAGCGCCACGAGGAGAATCGAATCGAGCGCGACCGGGAGGAAGGCAAAGAGGAAGCCGGCCGAAGCGACGGCGGAGCCGCCGATCACAGCTGTCAGCGCTGCTGCGCCGCCTGGTGGATGCAGCGAGCGGGTCAGCGACATGACGGCGATCGCGAGCCCGACCGCGAGACCGCTGGCGATCACCGGGTCATGGACGAGGCGGGCAACCGCGACGCCGACCAGCGCGGAAAGCGTGTTGCCGCCGATGACGGGCCAGGGCTGGGCGAGCGGGCTTGCCGGCACCGCGAAGACGAGCACGGCCGAGGCGCCGATCGGCGCGACGATCAATGGCAGATGGGCGCCATGGCCCGTCACCAGAGCTGCGACGAGCCCTGTGAGAGCGATCCCGATGATCGCACCGAGACAGGCGAGCGCCCGGGCGCGAAGGGTCGCGCCTGCGAGAATTGGATGGAAAAGACGCGATCCGAGTGAAGCGGGGCGCACGAGGCGAGGGCGCATGGACGGCAACTGCGATCGGACGCTGCGCCGCCCGGCAGGCGGCAAAAATGAACAAGGGGTTGAACCATTCGGCTCAACCCCTTGAAGAATCTGGCTCCGCGAGTTGGACTCGAACCAACGACCCGGTGATTAACAGTCACCTGCTCTACCAACTGAGCTATCGCGGAACAGCACATCTTGTGCCGCGGGCGTCGCTATAGCAAAGCCCTTCCCCGATTGCAAAGCCCTAATTTGCCGGCGCGGCGGATGATCCACAGGCCGGCCCGGTATCGCGGATGCGATGCGCGCCGGCGGGAGCGGCGTCGAACGATGCCGTTGGCTCTCTTTTCTCTGTGGCGCGACCCGGTTGGCGGTCGCGCCGAAGGCTGTCCACAGGCCAGGACGGTCGCGGCGGGGTGCTTGACCACCGCGGGCAAACGGCCTATGTGGTGCGTCGTCGCCGACCGGGGCGCCGCCTGATTTTCGCGTAGGCGAAATTCGTGAGCGAAATCAACCGGTCTGGTGGGGAATAGTTTAATGGTAGAACAGCGGACTCTGACTCCGCTAGTCTTGGTTCGAATCCAGGTTCCCCAGCCACTCCGATCCCTCCGCCGCATCTGACAGCCGCAGAATGCCCGACTTCGCCGGTCCGTTCGGGGGGCGAGGGCGCCGCGCTTGCGGGGAGTCGGGGCGTTCCGCTAAAGTCGTTTCTCATTCGAGAGCCAGAAAGTTCAGCCAGCGCCATGCCATCGATCCGCTTCGGCAGGAAGTCGATCAAGCTCCCCGAGAGCCGGATGACGCGCATCGGCATCGGCGGTGCCTTCATCGCCGGCGGCGTGTTCTCTTTTCTTCCCGTGCTCGGCATCTGGATGCTGCCCGTCGGGCTGATCATTCTCTCGCATGATTTTCCGCGCATCCGCCGGTTTCGGCGCAAATGGGACGTGCGGCTTGCGCGCCGCTGGGCAAAGTTCCGCGGCCGCGGCGCCGTGACGCCGGCCGAATAGCCCGGTCGATTGGCTATTCGGCGACGCCGCTTGCGCCGGGCTTCCGCGAGGCTTACGGTTCTTCCAGCGTTGGTTCCCCCGCGGGATTGGAGATCCTTGGGGGATGAAATGGGAATCCGGTCACGAGCGACCCTGACGGGGCTCGGATGCCGGAGCTGCCCCCGCAACTGTGAGCGGTGAGCGACCTCGCGAGATGCCACTGGGAAACCGGGAAGGCGACGAGGGAGCATCGACCCGCAAGCCAGGAGACCAGCCAGCGCTCGTGACTCGAACCCAGCCGTCGGTGGGACGGCCAAGGAGCTGACATGGCTGCATCGACTCTCTCTCCTGCACTTCGTCCGGGATCTTCTGCGCCGGCGCATTCGACCCGCATCATCGCGGGCGCCGTGGCGCTCGCCTTCGGGCTCTGCCTCTTTCTTGCGACGGGCTTCGCGGCACCGAGCCTCATCCACAACGCGACGCACGACACGAGGCACGCTTTCGGCCTGCCCTGCCACTGACGAGGGTATCATGCTGAAATCGATCATCTTGAGCGCCTTCGGCGCGGGATTACTCGTGGGCGTCGTTCTGACCGCCGTCCAGTTCTTCACGACCGAGCCGCTCATCCTGCAGGGGGAAGTCTATGAGCGGGCTGGCGAAGCGGCTGCCATGCCGGCCGACTCCCTGCCACATGACCATGCCGCAGGCACGGCTGAGCATCATCACGAGGAAGATGCCTGGGAGCCTGCCGACGGCTTCGAGCGCTCGGCCTATACGCTTGTCGCCAATCTCCTGATGGGCGTCGCCGTTTCGGCGATGATTCTCGGTGTCATGGCGGCGAAGGGTGGCCCGATCACCGCTGGTCGCGGCCTCGCCTTCGGCGTTGCCGGCTTCTTCGCCGCGGGTCTTCTTCCCTCGCTCGGCCTGTCGCCGGAGTTGCCGGGGACGGCCGCCGCCGAGATCACATCGCGGCAGGTCTGGTGGCTCGGTACGGCCCTGGCCTCGGCGATCGGCCTCGGTCTGGTCCTTCTGTCGCCGGCCTGGTGGTCGAAGCTGGCCGGGGTCCTCCTCGCGGTCCTGCCGCATGTGATCGGCGCGCCGGAGCCGCCGACGCTGGAAGCGGCCTATCCGGCCGCGCTGGGCGCCGAGTTCGTCGCCGCCTCGCTGGTGGCGAGCGCGCTGCTATGGTCGCTGGCCGGCGCCGCATCGGGCTGGCTTTACGGGCGGCTAGCCGACCGGCGATCATGACGACGGAAAGCCAGCGCAGAAGCGCGCTCGTGATCGGCGCGGCGCGCTCGGGCAAAAGCCGCTTTGCCGAGCGGCTCGCGCTCGGCACCGGCCTCGTCCCTCTCTATATCGCGACGGCCGAGGCGCGGGACGACGAGATGGCGGCACGTGTCGCCGCGCATCGCGCCGATCGCGCCGGCCGCGGATGGACGACGATCGAGGAGCCTCTGGACGTCATTGGAGCGCTGTCCCGCAGCGCCTCGACCGGCCAGGTGGTCCTCGTCGACTGCCTGACGCTCTGGCTCTCCAATCTCATCGAGGCGGGCCGCGATCCCGACGCCGAAGCCGCGGCTCTCGCCACTGCTGTCGCCGGCGCGACGGGACCGGTCGTCCTCGTCACCAACGAAGTCGGCGCCGGCATCGTGCCGATCAACGCGCTTGCGCGGCGGTTCGCCGACGCGCAGGGCCGCCTCAACCAGAAGATCGCGTCGGCCGTGACCGACGTCATCCTCGTCGCGGCCGGACAGCCGCTTCGCCTCAAGCCCGCACCGGAGGTCACGCTATGACCGAACGCATTCCCGCGACCATCGTCACCGGCTTCCTCGGAGCCGGCAAGACGACCCTTATCCGCAATCTGATCGCGCGCTCCAATGGTCGCCGCATCGCGCTCATCGTCAACGAGTTCGGGGACATGGGCTTTGACGGCGAATTGCTGTCCGATTGCGGCGACGACGAATGCCGGCCCGATACGGTCGTCGAGCTCACCAATGGCTGCATCTGCTGCACCGTCGCCGACGATTTCCTGCCGACCATGGAAATGCTGCTGGCGCGCGATCCGGCGCCGGACCACATCGTTATCGAGACCTCGGGCCTCGCGCTGCCGCAGCCGCTCGTGCGCGCCTTCACATGGCCCTCGGTGCGGCACCGGGTCACCATCGACGGCGTGGTCACGGTGGTCGACGCCGCCGCGGTCGCGGGTGGGCGCTTCGCGCATGACGAAGCCGCCGTCGCGGCGCAGCGGGCCGAGGATCCCTCGCTCGATCATGAGGATCCGATCGAGGAACTGTTCGAGGACCAGCTCTCCTGTGCCGATCTCGTCGTGCTCTCCAAGGCCGATCTCGTCGATGCCGCGGCGCTGGCGGAGGTGGAGGCCGTCGTTCGGCGCGAGGCGCGTCCGGCGGCGCGCAGCGTTCGCTCCGAACGCGGCGTGCTGGCGCCGGAGATCCTGCTCGGAATCGGCGCCGCCGCCGAGGATGACGCTTTCGAGCGCAAGAGCCACCACGACTTCGAAGGCGAGGAGCACGACCACGACGATTTCGACAGCTTCGTCGTGGCCTCACCCTCGGCCGAGACCCTGGAAGGACTTCAGGCGCGGGTCGCCCGCGCGATGGCCATCCCCGGCGTGCTTCGGATCAAGGGTCGCGCCAGCGTTGCCGGCAAGCCGATGCCGGCCATCGTCCAGGCCGTCGGTCCGCGCGTCGAGACCTATTTCGCGACCGGGGGCGCGGCCGGAAGGCTGGTCGTGATCGGCGAGCGCGGGCTCGACCGCGCCGCGGTCGAAGCGGCGCTCGGCTGAGCCATGCATCTCGTCGCCGGAGAGACGGAGCGGATCGACGACGGCGCGGCTGCCGTCGATCTCGGCCAGTCGCCCGGCGACATCGTGCTGATCTCGTCGGCCGATTCCGAGCTCGCGGCCTTCGCCGCCGCCGCGCGTCGTGCGCCCGGTGGCCCGAGCCTTCGGCTCGTCAACTTCATGCGGCTCGGCCATCCCTATTCTGTCGATCTCTACGCCGAGAAGACCCTCGCTTCGGCGAAGCTGGTCGTCCTGCGGCTGATCGGCGGCGCGGGCTACTGGCCTTATGGGCTCGAGGTCCTGCGGGCGCTCGCGCGTGGCGGCGGGCCGAAGCTCATCGTCGTGCCTGCCGATGCGCGCTGGGACGACAGCCTCGCCGCCTGGTCGACCGTCGACGAGGGTGACTGCCGGGCCTTCTGGGACGCGGCGGTGGCGGGCGGCCCGGCGAACAGCGATCGCGCCCTGGCGCTGCTCCGCCATCTCGTCGGTCAAGGCGAGAGGCCGGGACCCGCCGAGCCATTGCCGGTCGCCGGCATCCACTACGAGAGTGCCACCATCGGCCGCCGGCCGCTGGCCGTGATCGTCTTCTACCGCGCGCTCCTTGAGGGCGGCTCGATCGAGCCAGTCGACGCCCTCGCCGCAGCACTCGAGGCAAAGGGGCTGGCGGTCCGGGCGATCCATGTCACGAGCCCGAAGAACGGCGAGGCGGCCGCCTTTCTCGCCGAAGCCATGCGCGAGACACCGCCTGCCGTTGTCATCAACGGCACGGCCTTCGCTCTCTCTGCGCCCGGCCGCCGCGCCGCGCCGACCGTGCTGGATACGCCGGGTCGCCCTGTGCTTCAGGTCGTCTTCGCCGGCACGACCCGCGAGGCCTGGGCGCAGTCGGCGCGCGGACTCTCGCCGCGCGACATGATCATGAACGTTGTCCTGCCGGAGGTAGACGGGCGTATCCTGACGCGCGCCGTTTCGTTCAAGGAGGAACTGCCGGCCGATCCTCTGATCGACAGCCGCATCGTCGCCTATCGCGCCGATGCAGAGCGCATCGATTTCGTCGCCGCGCAGGCCGCGGCAATGGTCGATCTTTCCCAGACGAAGCCGGCCGAGCGGCGGATCGCCGTCATCCTCTCCAACTATCCCGGCCGCGATGGCCGTTTCGGCAACGCCGTCGGCCTCGATACCGGCGAAAGCTGCCTCAGGATCGTGAGCGCGCTTGGCGGCGAGGGCTACGAGGTCGGCGCATTTCCGCCCGACTGCGCGGGGCTGATGGCGATGCTCGCGGCGGCGGAGCGGGGGGCGCGCGGCGACGGAGGCCTGAGCGGAGCCGCTTTCCTGCCGCTCTCGGACTATCTGGCGTTTCACGACGCCTTGCCGGCTGCGCTGCGCTCGCGATTGGCGGATCACTGGGGTGCGCCGGAGGCTGATCCGTTCTTCGCCAATGGCGGCTTCCCGCTGGCCATGCTCCGGTTCGGCAAGCTGGTCGTCGGCGTGCAGCCGACCCGGGGTTACGGGCTCGACGAGAAGGCGAGCTACCACGATCCGAATCTGCCGCCGCCGCATCACTATCTCGCCTTCTACGCATGGCTTCGCGGGAGCTTTCGGTCGCAGGCGATGGTGCAACTCGGCAAGCACGGCAATCTCGAATGGCTGCCCGGAAAGGCGGTCGGTCTTTCGGCGGAATGCTGGCCGGAGGCGGTGCTGGGGCCGATGCCGCTCGTCTATCCCTTCATCGTCAACGACCCGGGCGAGGGTGCGCAGGCGAAGCGGCGCAGCGCGGCTGTCATCGTCGATCATCTGATGCCGCCGCTGGCGCGGGCCGAGGCGCATGGCCCGTTCGCCGAGCTCGAAACGCTGATCGACGAATATCATCTGGCCCTCGGTGCCGATCCGCGCAGGCGCGACGATCTGGAGCGCGAAATCCTCGACCGCGCCGCGCGACATGGCATCGACCGTGATCTTTCGATCGGCGGGACCGACGTTGGTGAGGCGCTGCGGGCGATCGATGCGCATCTCTGCGACATCAAGGAAATGCAGATCCGCGACGGATTGCATGTGCTCGGTGCGACGCCGGCCGCAGCCGCACGCACCGCGACGCTGGCCGCCATCGCCCGAATCCCCCGCACCGGCGGCCGACCGGCCGATGCGTCGCTGGTGCGCGCGATCGCCGACGATCTCGGCCTTGCCGGCTTCGACCCGTTGCTGCCTGATCGCGCTGCGCCGTGGAGAGGGCGGAAGCCTGAGAGTCTTGCAGTGCTGGACGACGCCCCCTGGCGCACGGAGGGCGATACGGCCGAGCGGATCGAGATTTTCGCGCTGCGAAGCATTGAGGGCGCACTCGCCGGAACGCTGCCGCGGGAGACCGGAACGGCGACGCGCGCGGTGCTCGATTTCGTGGTCGCGGAACTGGTCCCGGCGCTCGATCGCTCGGGCGCCGACGAGATGAGCGCGCTGCTGGCCGCGCTGGATGGTCGCTTCGTGCCACCGGGGCCGGCGGGCTCGCCCTCCCGCGGCCGGCCCGACGCTCTCCCGACGGGGCGGAACTTCTACACGGTGGACATCCGCGCCGTACCGACCGAGGCAGCGTGGCGGATCGGACGAAAGGCGGCCGAGGCGCTGGTGATGCGCTATCTCCAGGACGAGGGCGAATGGCCGCGCTCCGTAGCCCTCACGGTGTGGGGCACCTCGAACATGCGCACCGGCGGCGACGACATCGCCGAAGTGCTGGCACTGATCGGCGCGGAGCCGGTCTGGGAGCCGGGAACGGGGCGTGTGACCGGCTTCCGCGTGCTGACGCTCGGCGAGCTCAAGCGGCCGCGTGTTGATGTCACACTCCGCATTTCCGGGCTGTTCCGCGATGCCTTCCCGGAGCAGATCGACCTGATGGATTCCGCGATCCGCGCCGTGGCGGCGCGCGACGAGCCCGACGACGCCAATCCGATCGCGGCGGCCCGGAGGAGCGGCGAGGCTGCGGCCCGCATCTTCGGCGCCGCGCCTGGCGCCTATGGCTCGGGCATCGAGGCGATGATGGCGCTCGGCGCCTGGGAGGGTCGGCGCGATCTCGCCGAAGCGTTCCTCGGCGCCAGCGGCTACGCCTATGGCAGCGGCCAGGAGGGCGCCGATGCCGCCGAGGCGCTGCGCTCGCGGCTCGCCGGCATTGATCTCGTCTTGCAGAACCAGGACAATCGCGAGCACGACATCCTCGACAGCGACGAATATCACCAGCATCAGGGCGGTCTGGCGCTGGCTGCCGAACATCTCTCGGGAGCCGTGCCGCGCCTCTATCATGGCGATCACGCGCTGGCCGAGCAGCCGGTCATCCGGCCTCTGACGGAAGAGATCGGCCGTGTCGTGCGTGGCCGGGCTAGCAATCCGAAGTGGATCGACGGCGTGATGCGGCACGGCTTCCGCGGCGCGGCCGAAATGGCCGCGACGGTCGACTATCTCGCCGGCTACGCGGCGACGACCCATGCCGTCGGCGACCACCATTTCGATGCGCTGTTCGACGCCTATCTGGCGGACGAGCATGTCGCGACCTTCATCGCCGAGGCGAACCCCGCCGCCTTCGCGGCGATGCTCCGCCGCTTCGAGGATTGCCTCGCACGCGGTCTCTGGTCGCCGCGAAGAAACAGTACGGCGCGACGTCTGGCCGAGCTTTCGGCGGCCGTCGGCGAGCCCATCAGGGAGGATGCATGAGCGAGGACGAGATCGAAGCCGCAGCCGGAGCTTCGGTGGACCCCGACGCCCGCCACGCCGAGAAGATGCGCAAGAAGAAGGCGGTGCGCGACAAGATCCTCGCGACCAAGACGGTCGAGAAGGGGCTCATCATCGTCCACACCGGCAAGGGAAAGGGGAAGTCGACGGCGGCCTTCGGCATGGTGTTCCGCAGCCTCGGCTACGGGCTGCCGGTCGCCGTGATCCAGTTCGTCAAGGGCGCCTGGGAGACGGGTGAGCGCTTCGCCCTCGAACGCTTCGGCGATCTCGTCTCCATCAATGCCATGGGCGAGGGCTTCACCTGGGAGACTCAGGACCGCCAGCGCGACATCGCGGCGGCGCGGCGGGCCTTTGAGACGGCGAAGGACCTGATCCGGGCCGGCGAGCACCATCTCGTGCTACTCGACGAACTCAACATCGTCCTGCGCTACGACTATCTACCACTTCAGGAGGTGCTCAACTTCCTGACCACCGAGAAGCCGCCGCATGTCCATGTCGTCATCACGGGTCGCAACGCTCCCGACGGGCTGATCGAGATCGCGGATCTCGTCACCGAGATGGAGATGATCAAGCATCCGTTCCGTTCGGGCGTGAAGGCGCAGAAGGGCATCGAGTTTTGAGGGACGTGGCGCGGAGCCTCGCATGACCCCCGCCGTGATGTTCCAGGGCACCGGCTCCAATGTCGGCAAGTCGACCATCGTCGCCGGTCTGGCTCGGCTTCTCGCGCGCCGTGGCCTCCGTGTCGCGCCCTTCAAGCCTCAGAACATGTCGAACAACGCCGCCGTCACGGCGGACGGGGGCGAGATCGGAAGGGCGCAGGCGCTGCAGGCGCGCGCCGCTGGCCGGCCGCCCAGCGTTCATATGAATCCGGTCTTGCTGAAGCCGGAGAGCGAGACTGGGTCGCAGGTGATCCTGCAGGGACGCCGCATCGGTACGATGCGGGCGCGGGAGTTCGGCAGCCGCAAGCAGGAGCTGCTGCCGAAGGTGCTGGAAAGCTACGCGCTCGTCGCCGCCGATGCCGACATCGTGCTCGTCGAGGGGGCAGGGAGCCCGGCCGAGATCAACCTCCGCGGCGGCGACATCGCCAATATGGGCTTCGCCGAGGCTGCCAACCTGCCGGTGGTCCTCGTCGGCGACATTGATCGCGGCGGCGTCATCGCGAGCCTCGTGGGAACACGCGCGGTGCTGCCGCGTGCCGACCGCGACCGGATAGAGGGCTTCATCGTGAACCGCTTCCGCGGCGATCCCTCGCTGTTCGACGAAGGCGAGCGCGCCATTGTGGCTGCGACCGGCTGGGCCGCCCTCGGCGTCGTGCCGTGGTTCGCCGATGCCGGAAAGCTGCCCGCCGAGGACATTCTCGACCTCGCGCGACATGAGCGGCGGGCGGGCGGCGGCGTCGTGATCGCCGTGCCGCGCCTGCCGCGCATCGCGAATTTCGACGATCTCGATCCACTGGCCCAGGAGGAGGGCGTCGAACTGGTGCTGGTCGCCCCGGGCGACGCCATCCCGGTCGCCGATCTCGTGCTCTTGCCGGGATCGAAGTCGACGATCGCCGACCTCGCCTTCCTGCGGCGACAGGGCTGGGACATCGACATCCTCGCTCACCGCCGGCGTGGCGGCCGCGTGGTCGGCCTTTGCGGCGGCTACCAGATGCTCGGCCGCAGCATCGCCGATCCGGAGGGGATGGAAGGTCCGCCGGGTGCGGTAGAGGGCCTGCGCCTCCTTGCCGTCGACACAGTTCTTACCCCTGACAAGGCCGTGCGGCCCTTCGCGGGGCACGATGCGTCGGGTCATGCCGTCGAAGGCTACGAGATCCATCTCGGTCGCAGCGAAGGGCCGGATCGCCAGCGCCCGTGGCTGCTCGGCCCGGAGGGCGGGGAGGGGGCGTCTTCCGCCGACGGGCGGGTGAGGGGCTCTTATGTGCATGGCCTCTTCGCCGGCGACGACTTTCGCCATGCCTATCTCGCGGAATGCGGCGCGCCGAACTCAGCCTTCGGCTATGAGGTCGCGATCGACGCGGCGCTCGACGCGCTGGCCGACCATCTCGCGACGCATCTCGATATCGACGCGATCATGAGGATTGCAGCCAGAGGGCTGTGATCACCACCAGAACGCCGGTGAGGGCGGTGGCAACCTTCAGTACCTTCAGCGCCTTTGCGATGTCGCCGGGCGCCGCATCGCGCCGGCCGCCCGCGTTGAGGAAGGGATCCTCCACCATGTGGCCGGCATAGCGGCGCGGCCCGGCGAGGGCGAGGCCGAGCGCACCGGCCATCGCGGCCTCGGGCCAGCCGGCATTCGGCGAACGATGCTTGCGCGCATCGTCGAGCATGACGACGAAGCTGTCGCGGATCGATGTGCCGACGAACGGGGCCGCCATGACGATCAGCGCGCCCGCGAGGCGGCTGGCCGGAAGGTTGACGAGGTCGTCCAGCCGCGCTGAGGCCCAGCCGAACGCGCGATGGCGCTCGGAGAGATGGCCGATCATCGAATCGGCCGTGTTGATCATCTTGTAGGCGAAGAGTCCCGGCAGCCCGAGCAGCGCAAACCACAGCGCCGGCGCCACGAAGCCGTCGGAGAAATTCTCGGCCGTCGACTCGATCGCGGCCCGGCAGACGCCGGCTTCGTCGAGGCTGTCCGGGTCGCGGCCGACGATCATCGCGACCGATCGCCGTGCTGCGACCAGCCCACCCTCGTCAAAGGCGTCGCGCACCGCCCGGACGTGGTCATGGAGACTGCGGCTGGCGAGGAAGATCGACGCGATGAGCGGCAGCAGCAGCAAGCCCCATTCGATGCTGGCGAGGAACCGCTCGATGAGGAGACCGGCTGCGAAGGCGAGGGTGGTGAGAACGATGATCGTCATCATGCCGAGAACGCGGCGCAACCTGTCTGAGCCCGACGGCGGGACCGCGTTGAGCTTCCGATCGGCCCAGCCGATCAGTGCCCCGAACCAGGCGACGGGATGCGGTATCCGGCGCCAGATGAAGTCGGGATCGCCGGCGATGGCGTCGATCGCGATCGCCGCCAGCAGCAACCAGAGCCGCGCCTCGAGATGAAACGGTGTCACCGTGAGGCAGCCTGCCGGACCGGACGCAGTGCGTTGCAGCATTCCGGGTGCCTCGCGGCAACCTTTTGTAACAATTCGATCATCGGTTCTTCACCTTCCCCGACCTAGAGTAGGCCCCAAAAGGTGGCACGGGGGCCGGCCTTTGCATCTCCGGAGCTTAGCATGGGCGACTTGCGGCCGTTCGATCCCGCGGTAAGCCAATATCCGTTGCCGATGAGCGCCAAGCGCGCCCAGTTCGAGGCTCGCAATGCGCGCAGGCAGAAATTGATGCTGCCGAAAGGTCATCCGTATCGGCGACTGCCGCCCTGGCTGCCCTATGGCATCGCGAGGGTGCTGGCGCGCGTGGTCGGCTGAGCTTTCTGGCTTCAATCTACGCTTCCGTAGAATGACCGGTACCAGTCCACGAATGCCCGGACGCCATTGGCGATCGGCGTGAACTGCATCGGTCCGATCAGGCCGGCCAGCAGCGATGCGTCCGCATGCGTCGAGCGCATGTCGCCGGGCTGCATTGCCATCGGTTCCATGTCGATTTCGACCCCCAGCGTCTCCGCGATGACACGCACGAATTCGAGGAGCTGAACCGGGTTCCCGCCGCCGATATTGACCGTGCGCCATGGAGCGACGGGCGACAGCGAGTCGTGGGGGCCGAGCCGCTTACCTTTCACGGGAGGCTTTTCCGAAAGCGCCGTGATGGCTGTGACCAGATCCTCGACATAGGTGAAGTCGCGCTGCATCTGCCCATTGCCGAAGAGCTGGATCGGTTCGCCGGCGAGGCCGGCGGCAACGAACTTGAACAGCGCCATGTCCGGTCGTCCCCATGGTCCATACACCGTGAAGAAGCGGAAGCATGTGGTCGGCAGATCGAAGAGATGCGCGTAGGAATGCGACATCGCCTCCATCGACTTCTTCGTCGCGGCGTAGAGCGAAAGCGGGTGATCGGCCGGGTCGATCTCGCGGAAGGGCTGCTTCTCGTTCCCGCCATAGACCGACGAGGTCGAGGCCAGCATCAGGTGACGGGGCCGCGCGGCGCGGGCCAGTTCGAGCAGATTGTGCGAGCCGACCACGTTGGAGCTCACATAGGCTTCGGGATCCTCGAGCGCGTAACGCACTCCGGCCTGCGCCGCGAGGTGGATCACGATCTCGGGCTCGGCGACGTCGAACGTCCTCGCTAGTTCGTCCCGATTCTCGAGCTGCGCCTCCACGGACGTGAAGAGCGGCGACTGCTCCAGGATCTGGTTGCGGGCGCGCTTCAATGTCGGGTCGTAGTAGGGCGTGAAGGCGTCGAAACCGACGACCCGATGACCCTCGGCCAGCATCCGACGCGCGACGTGGAACCCGATGAAACCCGCCGTCCCAGTGATCAAAACGTTCATGCGAACTCCAGTTCAAGCGGCGCGGGGCAGATGGAGGGCTTGGGATCGACCGAGGCGCTCGCGGGCCTGATTAGCGCAACTCATGGAAGCGTTGAAGGGAGCGCAGCCACTCGAAAGCCATTCGCCCTGCAAGGCGGGCGCGGGCGCGCGGGGCACAGTCGGCGGAAAAATCCGGAGCCGGAACCACGCGTGGCGATTGGATGTTGCGAAACGTCTCCCGCATTGCAATAGGTTCACCGGGCAGGTCGGGTACTCGGTATGATGGCGATCGGTGCGGATTGGGTGTCTGTCACTGTCGCTGAGAGTGCATGATCATGTCCGTCCGGAGCCGCATCCCAAGTGTCAGATCTGAACGTCTCTGAAGCGCACCTCCAGGAACTGCGGAGAATCCACTCGATGCTGCACGCATCGATGGATGCGCTGATCCGGGACCTGAACGCAAACGAGGCGGCGCGGCTGCTGATTCTCCTCGACGACCGCCTGACATCTCTCATCAATACGGTCGCCGCGCAGCCTGAGGAAAAACAGGACCGCGGTCGAACCGATCGCCCCCTGCCGGGAACCAGACCACCCGCTGCCCCGAGTATGCCCCCCAGGTCCTTCGCGGACAGGGGGGATCCGAAGCCGGTGCCTGCGGATTCGCCGCCGCCCGTTTCCCAAGCCTCGAAAACCACCGACGCTGAAGCAGTGTCTCCGCGCCCTGTCGCCTCCAGTTTTCAGAAGGCCGCGCCAGACACGCCGATTGCGTCTGCCACGGGCGGGAAGATCGGCGCACCGGCAGTTGCCGCCTCCGCCTCATTACCCTCGTCGCATGTCGCTCCGGAACCGCCGCCGGCAAGGACGCCGGTGCCCGAGCCTGCGACAGGGGCAGCGCCACAGCAGCATGAAGCGGAACTGCCCGGCGGTCCGATCCTGTTCGTGCCGCCGCCACCGCCGCCACGCGCACCGTCAATTGACCGTACCGTCGGCCCGACGGCTGTCGCCACGCCGGCCAGCCCGCCTGAGGCAGGCGCTCCCGCGCTTCCAGGCACTTCGAGAACCGCCAGTCCCTCGGGGGGCGAGCCACCATTGGTGCCCGGAGGCCTCGCGGAGCTGCCGCCTTCCATCGAGGCTGCGGTTGTGGCGGCGACGCCTTCTGCCTCCATCCCAAAGCCAGACGATGCGGCCGAGCCCCGCACGGTCATGCCGCCGGCTCCTCCGCTCGAATCGCCGACGGATTTTCGCGACGAGGAAGAGCGGGAAGAGGACGGCGAGGACTGGATCGACGAGGATTTCGAGGATGGCGAGGATCTCGCCCGCCAGGCCGAATCCGACGAACCGCAAGACCCGTTCGAAGACGAGAAGGCAGCGACCGACGACACGCCTACCAAGCCAGCGCAGGGCGGCGGTCTGTTCTCTGGTGGCCTGTTGTCGAAGCTGAAACTTCCGAGCTTCGGTCGGCGTAAGGCGCAAGAGACAGAGAAAGAACCGGAGCCGGTAGCTGCGGACGAGGAGGCGGACGACCTGCTCGAGGAGTTCGAGGAGTTTGAAGAACTCGAGGAGTTCGATGAGCTCGAGGAAGAGACGTTAGCCAGCGAGGCGGAGGCCTTGCCGGCCCGGATGGAGGGGCCGAGCGAGTCCGCCCTGCGTCGACTGCATCAGATCATCGACCAGCTTGCGGCCGAAAATCTGCTCGACGAGGCGCTTCGCAGAACCGGCAACCGCATTGAACTGCGCAAGGTCGAAGATGGGCTGGATATCGTGGTGAAGGGCTTGCCGGCGGCGCTCGGCAAGGTTCGCCTCGATGCGGCCGACGGCCACGTCTCTTTCCAGCCGCGGTTCGGGCTGGACCTTCCCGAGAGGGGACCGAACCGTGCTGATCTCGAACTCTGGTTGAAGGCCATGGGCGATGTGGTCGTCCACGTCCTTGCAGATATTTCGCAGCGGCGTTCGAAGTCCGGTGGGCCAGCTGGCGAGCCGGGCGCCTAACTCAACAACGGGCCGGAATCTACCGGCCCGCGGCGGGAAACACATCTCAAGGACAGGAAACACCGACCCGATGACGACGGCCAAGCTTCGCCCGCACGACCCCATCGTGAGCGTCTATCCGCTCCCGCTCGACGCGGAGAGCGCGAGAGACGAGGCGCGCCGGGCCCGCAGGCTCCGCAAGCGCCTGCCTCCCGGCCACCCCTATCGACGACTGCCTCTCTGGATGCCCTATTCGCTCGCCCGGCTGATCGCCGGCTCGGATCCCAGCTCCCGGCCGCGCGGCTGACGGGCTTGCGCGATCAGGTGCGGATCGGGTTCTCCAGGAACCAGCGATACGCCTTCTCCAGCCCTGTCTCGAACGGCGTGGTCGCCTTCCAGCCGAGCGCGTTGATGCGCGAGACATCCATGCGCTTGAGCATGGTCCCGTCAGGCTTGGAAGTATCCCACAGGATCTCGCCCTTGAAGCCGGTGACCTTCTTCACGGACTCCGCCAGCTCGCGGATCGTGATGTCGTCACCCGTGCCGACATTGACGTGCTCGTATCCGGAATAGGATTTCAGCAGGAAGACACAGGCGTCGGCGAGATCGTCGACATAGAGGAACTCGCGCCGCGGCGTGCCGGTGCCCCAGCAGGTGACCGAGGCATCGCCGCGCCCCTCGGCCTCGTGGAAGCGGCGCAGCAGCGCCGGAATCACGTGGCTCTTCTGCGGATCGAAATAGTCGTTCGGTCCAAAGAGATTTGACGGCATCGCAGAGATGTAGTCGACGCCATGCTGCTTGCGATAGGCTTGGCAGAGCTTGATGCCGGCAATCTTGGCGATGGCATACCACTCGTTCGTGCTTTCGAGAGGCCCCGTCAACAGCGCGTCTTCAGGGATGGGCTGCGGCGAGACCTTCGGATAGATGCAGGATGAGCCGAGGAAGAGCAGCTTCTCGACGCCCGACTTGAAGGAACCATCGACGAGGTTCGCCTCGATCATCAGGTTCTCGTAAAGGAAGTCAGCCGGATAGGTGTCGTTGGCGAGGATGCCGCCGACCTTGGCCGCAGCCACGACGACGACATCGGGCTTCGTGTCCGCCAGAAACGCCTTCACCGCAGCGGGATCGCGCAGATCCGCCTGCTCGCGCGTCGCCGTTACGACCTCAACGCCGTCATTCTCGAGCCTGCGGACGATCGCCGACCCGACCATGCCGCGATGGCCTGCGACATAAACACGACGATCGGCGAGCGAAAACTCGGTCATCGGAACAACCCTTCACTGCAATGGAACTTGTGCGTCGCAGCATTGCCCCAAACGGACATCAGTGTCGAGAGGCGAGGCGCCGGCACCGCCTGAACGGATTGTCTCTGCGAACGACACTTGTGGAGTGGTGAGCCCGATGGGATTCGAACCCATGACCCCATGATTAAAAGTCACGTGCTCTACCGGCTGAGCTACGGGCTCACTGCGCCTTCAAAGTGCGCGGAACCTAGTCGCGTCATGCGGGGTGGTCAATAGCGGGAGAGACGGCCAGCTTGACCGTCGCGATCCTCGAAGCGGATAAGCCGATAGGGCGTGCCGGTACAGGAAGGACAATGGCCAGTTTCATGATGCGGACAAAGAGAGTGCGGCCATCATTGCCGCCGGTTTCTCGTCGCCTTCGGGCCGGCCTGGAGACTGTCGTCGTTCTCGTCTTCGCTTTCCTATTTTCGCTCGGAGCACATGCCGGACCGAAGGCGCCAGACGACTATTCCGACAGCGAGATCATGCGTGGATTCATGCTCACGGTCTTCGGCCGGGAGGGGCCGTTGCCACAGGACGGCAGCGCCGGTTTCGTCAACAAGTTCACCGATCCGGTCGGTGTATACGTTCTCGACAACAGCGGCATTGCTGGGCAGGCGGCTGAAGTGTCCCGCTTCGTGGCGCTGCTTGACCGGACCGTTCCGAACCTCGAGATCAAGATGGAGCCACAGCCGGAGAAGGCGAGGCTTTTCATCTTCCTGGTCAATCGCGCCAACTATCGTCAGGTCATCGCCGACGCCGTCCCCCGCAGCCCGCAGACGAAGTTTCTGGAACGCGCTCGCTGCTCTACGATCCTCTGGAACAGGACCACCGGGGTCCTCGACAAGGCCTATGTGTTCATCCTTGCCGATCGGGGGCCGAAGATCTTCACAAGCTGTCTGGCGGAGGAGTTGACCCAGGCGCTGGGACCGGCCAACGACAACGCCGAACTCCGGTGGTCGCTCTATAATGACGACAATGACGTCGGGACCTTCGGCCTCTTCGACTGGTACATCCTCGCCACGCTCTACGATGGCAGCGTCCTGGCGGGCATGAATGCCGAGGAGGCCCGCAGCGTCCTGCCCGGTGCCATCGCCCGCGCCAGGGCCTTCGCGCCGCGTGTCAGACCGCTGCTCGTGCTGCCGTGATATTGCAGCGCACAGAAAGACCGCAATTCAAGATCAGTTTCGTCTATCATGCAGTCATAGGATCGGGCTTTGCTGGAGCGTGCGCGCGCCGGCTGGTTCAGGGACTTCGGGAGCGTGCTGATTGATAGACCTTCACTGCCATCTCCTTCCGGGGATAGACGACGGCGCGGCCGACATTTCGCTTTCCCTCGAAATGGCCAGGGCGTCGGCAGCGGATGGCATCACGGTGACCGCATGCACGCCGCATATCATGCCGGGCGTGTACAACAACGACCGGGCGATCATCGAAGCGGGTATTGCTCGGCTCGAATCGCTTTTCGCAGAAGAAGGGATCGCCATGCGCCTCGTCGTCGGGGCGGACGTGCATATGGACGTAGAGTTGATCTCCGGACTTAAGTCCGGGCGCATTCCCTCGCTGAACAACACACGCTATTTCCTATTCGAGCCGCCCCATCACGTGCCGCCGCCACGAATCGAGGACAATCTCTTCAACATCATGGCAGCGGGCTACGTCCCCGTCCTGACGCATCCCGAACGCCTTTCCTGGATAGAAAGCCACTATGGCGTGATGGAAAAACTCGTCCAGATGGGGGTGCCGATGCAGATCACGGCGGGTTCCGTGACGGGGCAGTTCGGCCGGCGCGTCAAATACTGGGCCGACAAGATGATCGGCGAGGGTCTCGCCCATATTCTGGCGACGGATGCCCATAATCTGACCGGCCGCCCACCCAATCTTTCCCGCGCCCGGGACATGATCGCCGAGCGGCTCGGCGAGGCGGAGGCGATGCATATGACAACGACGCGGCCGCAGGCGATTCTGGACAATCTGCCGCCCGACCGTTGGCCTCCTCCGCCCGGCGCCCAGGATTCGCGCAAGAGCGCCGAGGGGGAGGGATGGTTGTCGCGCCTTGGTTTCGGCCGCAAGCGGCGGGGCCGATACGACCGATAAGCAACGGATGATTGATTGTTGCGCTGCGAGATGATCCCGCATTGCATCATTCGTTAAGCCTGGTGTATTTCTCCGTCACCCAATTGCTTGCCGAAAGGCCGGGCGCGACGTGGCTTGGCGCGATAGGAGTTTCAGTGCCCTTCCGGATTTCACTCGCGATCACCCTTTTCGCACTCGCTCTTTCGGCCTGTTCATCGGTTTCGACGCCGTCGAATGAACGCGTGGCATACAGCACCGCGCCGGTCCGTTCGGCCGGTCCGCAGGTGGTTCCCGGAGCGTTGGCCAGCGGCAGCCTTCCTGCGCCGACCTTCAACACCACGACCGGGATGCAATACCGGCTCGGCCCGCTTGATACGGTGAACATCCTGGTATTCCAGGTTCCGGATCTCTCCGGCGATTTCCAGGTCGGTTCCGACGGCAATTTGGGCCTGCCTCTGGTCGGTTCGATTCGCGCCGCGGGTCGGACTGCGCAGGACGTACAGAAGGAACTGACGGCCAAGCTGTCCGCCACCTATCTGCAGCAGCCGCAGGTGTCGGTGAAGGTGACCGGCTTCAATAGCCAGCGGGTGACGGTCGAGGGCGCCGTGACCAAGCCCGGTGTCTTCCCCGTGACCCAGGCGGGCGGGACGCTGCTCGATTATATCGCACTCGCGGGCGGTCTGCCCCGGACGGCCGACACCTCGAACGTCGTCGTCTTCCGGCAGGTCGACGGCAAGCGCATGGCCGCCCGATTCAACGTAGCCGACATCCGCAATGGCCGGGCGACTGACCCGACCATCTATGGCGGCGACCAGATCGTCGTGCCGGTGTCCGGCGTCCGCAGCGCCTGGGCGGACTTCCTTTCGGCAATGCCCGCGGCGTCCTTCGTCGCTACAGTCTCGGGCCTGTGAGAAACAGGTCCGTGTTTGGAGGACATCATGAGTGGTGATCCGAAGTCGGAAAACGCGGTGACGACTTGGAGCGCGACGGCGACGCCGGCGCGTCCGTCGCAGGCCGTGTCGGCCAATCTTTATGGGCCGCCGCCCGTCGACTCCCAGGTCGAGCGCATCAGCCTGGATCTCACGCGCCTTCTGCGCATGGTGATCAAGCATCGGCTCGTGATCGGCGCCATCGTGGCTGCATGTATCGCGATCGGGCTCATTCTCACGCTGACGGCGACGCCGCTCTACATGGCGAGCGTCACGCTGGAGACCTCGGGCGAGACCGTGAAGGTCATGGAGGACCAGTCGCTTGACGGAAGGGCCGGAGGCAGCGACCAGACGGAACTCGCCACGTTCGTCGAACTGATCGGAAGCCGCTCGCTCGCCGAGCGGGTCGTCGACGAGCTGAAGCTGGCTGATGACCCGACCTTCGTCTCGCCGGTGCGCCGCTCGCTGGTCGACCGGTTCCTCTCGATGCTCCCGTTCGGGGGAGACGACAGCGCCCAGGCGCTGCCGATCGAGTACCGCAAGAAGGTCGCGGTCGATACGGTGCTTCGCAACACATCCGCGAAGACTGTCAAGCAGTCGCGACTGCTCACCATTTCCTACAGCGATGCAGATCCACGCCGCGCCCAGACGATCGCGAATGCCGTCGCGTCGGGCTTCATCAAGGCCAATCTGGACCGCCGATTCGACGCGACCACCTATGCGCGGCTGTTCCTCGAGGACCAGCTTGCTCAGGTGAAGCAGAAGCTGGAGGATTCCGAGCGTAAGGTCGTGGCATATGCGGACAGGGAAAAGCTGGTCACGCTCGACGACCAGAAATCCATCCTGTCGCAGAAGCTCGAAGACCTGAACACGGCTCTCGGCAAGGCATCGATCGACCGCGCCAATGCCGAGCAGCTCTGGGTTCAGGTCAAGGACGCGACCGACTATGCCCAGATTCCGCAAGGACTGGAGGGGGGCAACAACAATTCGGGCTCGCCGAGCATCATCAACCAGCTCCGCGCGAGCCGGTCTGAGCTCGTCGCCGACTATCAGTCCAAGCAGCTGACCTTCAAGCCCGGCTTTCCGATGATGGTGGCTCTGAAGGCCCGGATCGACGATGTCGACAAGCAGATCGCCGAGGAGGTCGAGCGGACGAAGACGTCGATCCGCTCCGCTTACGAGCTCGCTGTCCAGAGGGAACAGGCGATTTCCGCCGATCTCGACGAGACTCGGGCCGAGCTGATCGACACACGCAACCGCAGCGTCGAATACACGATGCTCCAGCGCGAGGCCGACACCAACCGTACGCTCTATGACGGCCTTCTGCAGCGCTACAAGGAAATCAGCGTCATCGGCGGCGTGGCGGCAAACGGCCTGTCCATTGTCGACCAGGCTAGCCTGCCGGGCGCTCCCTATACGCCCAAGCTTGCGCTCAACATGGCGCTCGCAACCTTTGTCGGCCTGCTGCTCGGGCTCGGCGCAGCCTTCGGTCTCGAATTCTTCGACAACACGATCAAGACGCCCGACCAGATGGAGTCGATCCTCGGCATTCCCGTGCTCGGCCTCATCCCTGTTCTGCCGCCGGACCAGCCGGTGCAGGCCGTGCTCGAGGACCCGCACTCCGCTGTATCCGAGGCCTATCGCAGCGCCCGGACGGCGCTCCAGTTCTCGACAGACCGAGGCGTTCCGCGCAACTTCATGGTCACGTCGGCTCGTCCGTCCGAGGGCAAGACGACGACCGTCACGACGCTGGCCCGCATGTTCGGCCAGATCGGCATGAAGATCCTGGTCATCGATGCAGACCTGCGCAATCCGTCGCTCCACAAGATCGTCGGCGTCGACAACACCGCCGGCCTCAGCAACTATCTGACGGGTGGTGCCGACGCCGAAAGCCTCCTGCGCGACACCAGCGTAGCCAATGTCTCGGTGCTGACATCGGGTCCGATCCCGCCGAACCCGGCAGAGCTGCTGTCCGGTCCAAGGATGCTGACGCTGCTGACCGAGCTGCGCGACCAGTTCGACCTGGTGATCGTCGACAGCGCACCCGTCATGGGACTCGCCGACGCGTTGCTGCTTTCGAGCGTTGCTGACGGTACGCTGATCGTCTGCGCGGCTGGCGAAACGCCGATCGAGACGATCAAGGCGGCCACCAAGCGGCTCTCGATGACCAACAGCCAGCTGCTCGGCGGCATCCTGACGAAGTTCAATTCCCAGAAGGCCGGCTACGGCTATGCCTATTACGGCTATGACTATTACGGCTACGGCAAGGATAACCAGAAGTCGCTTCCTGCGGCCTGACCGCGCTGACGGAGAAGGGTTGGCCAAACGCGAATTGCTTCGCTAGTCTGCGCGCTTGCGGAGGCGATGGAGACCAGCGGTGGCAATCCGGAATCGGACAGGCGAAGGCGGCGCGCGGCAGATGTCCGTTTCCCCCTCCGGGACGGTCCTCATTGCGCGCGGACTGTCGCGGCTTCGCCCGCCGGAAGACGCTCTGGACGCGGCCGTGCGCCTCTATCGCTCTCCGGGCATTGCCCGCAACATTCGGCGACTGGAACTCCCCGCCGGTGTGCTGACGGTGATTCGCGTCGCTGCCGGCTGCGGTACGACCCTGAAGATGGCAGCTGCCCGAACCGGCCTCGACCATGCTGCGCTGCAACAGATCGCAAGCCTCTATCTCCTCGTGGCGCTGTTCGGTGACGAAGGCGACGCCCATCGCACGCTTGGACTGGGCGCCGGCGCCGATGCAGCGAGGGTTCATGATCATCGCAACTGGCTGCTGAAATGGCTCCATCCCGATCGCAACCAGAGCCAGTCGCTTTCGGGACTGTCGGTTCGGGTGATCGACGCCTCGGCGCGACTCGTGGAGGCGCACCCTGTGGCCCCCACAGGCGAACCGGGTATCGACGAAAGATCTGCCGATCGCAGGCGCCATGACTATCGGCATGTTTGGCTTCGTCGCAAGGTCGAGGGATGAGCCTCGTCCATATTGACGGCTAGCCATGCCGACGGCGCCTTGTGCTCCGAAAGCGGCGTGCCGGGGTCGCGCTGCAATTGCTCGAGCCCTCAGGACACTTCCGCAAACCAATGGCGCATCCGTGGTTTTATACGGTGGACATATCATCTGTTGCCGCAAGTACTACTCGCGAAAGCCGGATAGTTGAGTTGCGTCTCTCAATGCTTCTCGACTAGCGCATGGCCGTGTGCGATATTTTGATCACCACAAGATTGCATCGTCCAAATTGAGCCGGGCGATCTTGTTCTCGCAAGTGCGAGATGGTACTGATTAACGTGTAAATGGGGCGCTGCGGGGCGGTTTGACCGTTGGGCCGGCTTCTTACGGAGGTTGAGATGATGCGTGTCGCTTTGGCGTCGGCTGTGGCCGTCGTCATCGCTACAGGTTCGGCGCTTGCCGGCCCTGCGGCGACGCTTTCTGACGTCTCTGGCCCTGTCCTGGTGGACAGCGGCAAGGGCTTCCAGAAGGTTTCCACGGCTACCGAGGTTCTGCCCGGCAGCCGTGTTATGGTTTCCAAGGGCGGCAAGGCGATGCTCGCCTATGCCGACGGCTGCGAGAAGTCGCTGGCCGCCAACTCGATCACCACGGTGGTCGATTCGGGCGCCTGCGCGCAGTCGAGCCAGGTTGCGGCCCAGACGCCCGTCGGTCTCGGCCTGACCCCGACCATGGTCATCGGTGGCGGCGTCGTCATTGGTGGCGCTGCAGCGATCATCATCGCTGCGTCGCAGGACGACGATACTCCTTTCATTCCGGTCAGCCAGTAAGGCTCGACCGCAAGACGGATCTCCGCGTAGAGCGGAGATCCATTGATGTCGGTGGTCAGTCCGCCAGCGCGGCGACCTTGCTTGTTGAGTTGCGCGGCACCCGAGTGAAGGCCCGGACGTTCGCGACGCGCGCCGGGGTTCGCTCTGCGTCAGGCTTCTGCGGCTGCTGCCGACCGGGACCGCCATCGTACGACGGAGTCCGCTGGGTCGGCGCCTTGCCCGATATGGCGCATCCGGCTGCCATACCTCCTTGAGGTTCGCACGCACCTGCGGAGAAGCAGGGCGCTCCCAGTAGCCAAGCGCGAGGCTCAGGCTTCATCCGTTCCTGCGTTCAGCCAGCGTTGCAGCGCCGGGAGGCGCCTGCGCATCTGATCAAGTTACATCGCGACCACGTACGGATCTGTGGTCCCGCCCGTCCTTGGATGGCTGGCGATATTGCCCGAGGGCGATAGGGCGACTCGCGCCATTCTTCCCCGTCGAAACGGTCAGTCCCTGCCAACGGCAGCGCGCCGGCTGCGAAACTGGTTGCTTCTTTGCGAACCTAGACTCGACGACGAGCGGGACCCGAAAGCGTTGTGCAACCGGGGGATGACGAAGGATCAAGCCGCCGCGACGGCCTGATCCCTGATCGTCAGAATCTCGTCAATGGTGCGGCGCGGCGAAGCCGCCGACTTCAACGGCCCGTCTGCCGGCCGTCCCAGCGCGATCATCATGACCAGCCGCTGGTCCTTCGGAATCTCCCCGACGATCTTGATCTGACGTTCGGTCGAATGGGGAACGGCGAGATTGAGCGGGCAGCTCGCGGCGCCCATGGCATGCGCAGCGAGCATCAGGTTCATCGCGAAAAGCGAGGCATCCACATAGCCCTGATTGCGCTGCTGGGCTCCGCCCCAGGCCGCGAGATCGAAAGCCACCACGACCAATCCCGTGACCGTCTCGGCAAAGCCGGCTGATCCCGCCTGAAGAGCGAGCAGCTGCCCGATCCGTTCCCGATTGCTGTAGAAGTGGATCTTCGTCGCCTGGCGGTTGCACTGCGATGGGGCGGTCTGGGCGATCCGCACGATCTCCTTGACCGTTTCAGCATCCAGAGGCTCCGGAGAGAACATGCGGCAGCTGAACCGCGACGTCAGCAAGGCGGCCTTTTCGGGCGAGGGCGACGGCATGCCGTCCGGATAGTGCCTCAGGCCGCCAGAGCCCAGGACAGCGGACGCGGTGGCCCGGTCCTTCAGGAATGCGTCGATGCTGTCGAGAAGCGGATCTGACAGGCCTGCGCTGCGATGCAGCGCCAGATAGTCCTGCAGCGCCCCGGTCGCCATCAGGATCGGCAGATCGTTCGAACCGATGCCATAGCGGCGAGCCGCCTTCATGATCTCCGTGATCTTCTTCCGGCCGAACAGCATCCGAGGATTAGCGAGCGAAAGCCCTTTCTCGATTGCATGTGTCTCGATGATCAACTTGTAGTATGTCTTGTTGCGGCGATCCTGAAACGGAGAAATTCCGCAGTAGTGGGCATACATGTACAGGTCGAGGAAGAACTCGGAAGCAAACATTGACGACTTCGAAAAGGCGCTTCCGAGACGGGAAATATACGACATGGGGTATCCTCAACCTGGATGGTGCATCGGCGGCCTGGGCGTGGCGTCAGGCTTCCATCGTAATTTCTCTTGGCTTCAGTACTCGGCAAGGCTGGCCGGCGCAGATCATCCAGGCCGGCAATGTCGTCGTCACGACGGAACGGGCGCCGACAACCGTGCCTTCACCGATCTCGACGCCGGGCATGACCATGGCCTCCGCGGCCACCCAGACGTGATCCCCCAGCCGGATAGGGGCCGTCGTCAGCGGTCGGCGCAACGATCGTGTGTCGTGGCTTCCAGTGCACAGGAATGCGCGCTGGCTGACCGCCACCTTCGAACCGATGGAGATGCGGTCCATCGAGTAGCAGTCGACATTGTCGCCGAGCGCGGAGTACTCGCCCATTTGCAGGTTCCATGGCGCCCAGACGAAGCATGACGGCGCTATGCGGCATCCGGCTCCGATTTCGGCGCCGAAGCATCTGAGGAGGAAGCGTCGCCATCCATGCAGCGCCCACCGCGGCGTGGGGCGAAACAGAAGCGACCACGCGAGCGACCAGACCAGACGTCGCAGCAACTGCGACCTGGAACTGAGATTGCGATATTTCAGGGACGAGAAATCTGACGTCATTGGCCGCGACATGGCGCGAGCTGCTCCGATCGAAACGTCCTGGTGCTCGCTGCAGCGGCATTTTC
Source organism: Kaistia geumhonensis (assembly GCF_030815145.1). Taxonomy (NCBI): domain Bacteria; kingdom Pseudomonadati; phylum Pseudomonadota; class Alphaproteobacteria; order Hyphomicrobiales; family Kaistiaceae; genus Kaistia; species Kaistia geumhonensis. Next base: position 310,449 of record NZ_JAUSWJ010000001.1, read on the forward strand.
ATGCCTCTCGGCACCTTCTGGACTACCAGCGCCGGACCGTACCGCCAACTCTGCCCCCTGCAACCTGTCTGTCGAGCCGAACACGGCTGAGAGCGCCGCACCCTGATAAACACGCCGCCGACGACCGACATCGCGGCTGTCATCTGCGGCGGCTGGACGACCCATGAAACGCGCGGAACACCTCGCAGGGCGGTACTGCTCTGTCAACGCTCCCGCAGGGCACTATATCTTGCTGCATCGCAGCAAGGCAATGGTCGGCATCAGGCGATCGGACCTCAATCCCTATCAGCGTCGCATGCTCGCCGAGGATCCGGCGGCCTCTCATCTGGCGCTGATGATCCTGTTGCCAGCCCGAAAGTCTGGCCGGTGTCGTCAATGGATGCCCGGGTGGCCGAGCTCGCTTGGCTCGGGCCAGAAAGCGGATCGCGGCTGGGTCAGGAACGCCCGCCGCGCTAGGCCTCCGCCTTCGCTTCCGAGGTCACGTCGCTCGGCTTCGCCTCCGGCATCGACTGCCTGATCTGCTGAAAGACGCGGAGAAGAATGACGAGATCTGCCACCACCAGCGCGCAGAGCGTCGGCGTGATGTCGCCGCGGAAGAAGAAGGGCGTGGCGGCACTCGCCAGGTAAACCGTCAGCGCGATGTGCCCGAAAGACGACTGGCGATTCTCGGACAACAGTTGGCTGCCGAGCGCCATCCATGCCGAGCAGAACGATGCGGCCAGTCCGAGCAGGGCAAATGTCAGATGGGACGAGCTCAGCTTGCCGTGTGACATCTGCTGGAGAATCTGCGGGCCGAACACGGTCAGGCCGATCGCCACCGGCGCCATGATGGCAAGGCTGAGCGCGATGTTCAGTCGGAGCAGTCTCCGCCAGAGGCGCGTGTTGCCGGACATCTTGACGTGGATCAGTTCGGGGATGCTGGCCCGGGTCAAGAGACCGGAGAACTGGAGCGGGATACGCGTCAGCATGCGCGAAGTGCTGAAGGCGGCCGCGGCTGCGGGCCCGAGAAACCAGCCGATTGTCAGGACGACGCCCTGAAGCCCCAGCGAGTTGGACAGGGTCAGTGAGAGCGCACCGAGCGAGGGCTTCAGCAACGACTTGAGCGTCGCCATGTCGGCGTGCTTGATGCCCTGCCGAGCCCAGGGCTCGAATTTGCGGGCAAGGGACGTTGCCACGACAAGGCCAAGCACCTGGCAGCTCAACTGTCCGAGGGCAGCGCCGATGATCCCGCCGCCCAGAAGGGCGATCGAGGCGACCGTCAGGCCGTTGACGAGGAACAATGTGTCCACGATCAGCGCGCTGACCGCGAACTTGTGGGTTGCCTGAAAGATACCTCGCTGGATGCTCAGTTGCAGGCTGAGAAAGGCGTAGCAGGCCGAAAGCGCGATCGCGATCGAGATCTCGCGCGGTGTGAAGGGCGACGATGCGGTCGCGGTATCCGGGTGACCAAGCTGCCAGATGATGGCTCCGGTCGCCACCGCGACGCAGATGGTCGCCGTCATTGCCGTGAGAAAGAGCCAGGCCGACTGGAACGCCTTGAGCGCCTCATTGTGCTGGCCCCGCGCGACAGCCTGCGTCATCCTAACTGCCACGGCCTGCCCCAGACCGAAGTCGGACAGTGCGATGAAAGTCGGTATGGCTGTCACCATCAGCCAGACGCCATAGCCCGCTCCACCCCAGGAGTAGGTGAGCGCCGGCACCAGGACGATCTGGACAATCAGGATCCACACCTTGCCCAGCAGGCCGGCTCCGAACCCGTTGATGAGCCTGCGTGCGGTCGGATGGCTGAGGATCGCCTTGAGGTTCACGTCGAGCGGCTCCGCAACTAAGATGACGAGGTTCGGATCATGTCGTTCCGCGCCGCGCCTCTATGCTTAAAAGGACGGACAGACGCGACCGACGGTCGATTATGGCCTGCGGGTCTATGCGCGGCTATGACGGCGGGGGCACAGTTCCGAAGCCCTCTTCGGTGCAGCGCAGGCCAATTGACGCACCGCACCCATCGCTTCTACCCGGTCAGTGCAAGATCGGTGATCCGCGGCCGTGGCCGCCTCTGATGGTTGCCCTGATCATCTGGTGAACTGACGGACTCCAGGCCGCCTTACGCCCATCGGCGGCATGCGCCCCACAGGCGGACGACCCGCTGCTGGGCGACCGAGCGCTCCGATCAGCGTCCGCCTCGCGCTCTCGGTCATTGTGCGAGGCACATCGGACGAAAGGATCATGGCAACGACGAACACGATCCAGCTGAACGAGAAGGCGTCGGCCAGATATCCCTCGAAGACGCTGCCCGCGAGGAGTCCCCAGAGAATCCCTTTCGGGATGCCGGCATAAGGTCGCGACGCGATCGGCAGCCGTGAGGTTCCTGCGTATTGGTAGGCTGCCAGCAGCGTAACAGTCATGAGCAGGATCGGGAACATGATGCCGAAAGTGGCCCATCCTCTCAGGATGCTGTTCTCCGAGTAACCTTCCATGATCCCGAAGCCGAGCAATGGCTTCTCGGAAACGCGGTCATAGAGGTAGCTCCAGGCTTCGCTGCGCGTATTGCCATCGCTGCCCCTGTTGTAGGCGTCGAGCGAGAGGATCGATTCCGACGACAGCGCGCCGACGACGGCGACAATGGCAAACAACGCCGCTACCGCCTTCAGTCGCGGGCTGAAATTCTGCCAGAACGCGCCGTAAGCACCGAAGAGGACGACGATGATCGCCGTGCGCGAACCGGTCAGCACAATCAGGAAAAGGCAGGCGAGCATGCAGACGGCAGCAACAATTCTCGGCCACCGACCGCCGATCGACCAGAGGGCGAAGAGCGACATCAGGCAGACCGCCATCTGGACCCCGAGGAAGTTCGGATGGGTCGAGGATCCATAAAAGCGCGGATTGCGATTAAGGAACCCGTAGCCGGTGGCGTAGCTGAGGACATTCAAGGCGACGAGGCCCACAGAGAAGGCGGCCAGCGCCATGACGACGCTGAAGATCATTTCATGACCTGAAAGGCGGCTCCGGCATGAGGCGAAATAGGCGCAGATCGCCATGATGATCACTGCGCCCAATCCATATTTCGAGGCCGTATCCGGGTATTGGACCACGACTCTAGCGAAGACGTAGACTGGAAGCATTATTATAAGGAAAGATAGGAAATCGAACTTGAATCTCAGGGTGTTCTTGATGAAGAATTCGTACGCAAAGGTTACCCCCAGCAGAGGAAACAGGATGTATTGTCCATAGTTCCTGAGCATGCCGGCGATTGGGTGGGTGACCATTGCGACGATGGCGTCATCGTAGCCGCTTCGAATGCCGTCGGCGCCCTTGAAGGTCGCCACGGTCATGAGCAGGATGATGCTGATGAAAAGGCCCTTGTCGATCGAGGGCCGCGGCGGCTGTCCTTTGGACGCGATCAGCATTTGACCATCGTGTTCTCTTGCAAGCCGGCTCACCCAGTCGCAGGGCGGGCATCGGGCGCGTGCGATCAATCCAGCGGATGGATTTTGCAGTGCACTATGGTGAAGCGGACGCTGTTCGAGGTCAAGCTCGACGATACCTGTGGTCGCGCAGCTCGCTGCAGCGAGTTGACCGACTGCCCGCCGACGGGCTCCCGCTACGGCCGGCGGCGCCTTTTCGCCACATAGGGATGCACGATGACGCACCGGGTCATCGGCAATGGAGAACGGCGCATGGCGGGATTCTCTCTGAATGCGGTGCACGCCGCCATCCTCGTCATGCTCGGTACCGGGCTCGCATCTGCGGAGCCCACCATCTTTCATGTCAGCGACCCTGTCGGTCCCGGCGACTCGGTCTTCGTTGCTGGCGCGGGACTGGCCTCGACGACGAACGTCGCCATCTGGCCGATTCCAGGGAAAGACGCGAGCCCGGCATCCGGCGAGAGCCGCGAAGCGCGGGTCATTCGTTCCGATGCGCGATCCCTCGTGTTCGCCGTTCCGCAAGACCTTCCGAGCGGGACGTACGGGTTTTCGATCCGTGCGCAGGACGGCGTCGCGAAGGGTGTACTGAACGCTCCGACTGTCTATTGGAGCCAGTCCGACCGTGGCCGGGTTGCTTCGCAGGGCGGCTGGATTCGTGTCGTGGGGCGAAATATTGCGCGGAGTGCCGACGCCCGGCTTGAGCTTTCTCGTGAGGGCGCCGCGGTCGTGCGGCTCGCGCCTTCACGATTCGATGTCTGGGACGCCTCGTTCGCGGTGCCGTCCGATATTGCGCCTGGGACCTATGCGCTCAACCTCAGCAATGGCGATGCGGGCGGTACGATCTGGCGGAACGCCGGCGCAGTAACCATCGCCGCGTCCGGGAAACCCCTCGCCGAAACAACAATCAGCATCGCGGATTTCGGCGCTGTTGGAGATGGCAAGACCGATGCGAGCGATGCAGTCGACGCTGCGCTCGCAGCTGCTGCCGCGAAGGGCAACACAGTGGCGTTTCCTCAGGGGACGTTTCTCCTTTCAAGAACCATCCAGGTTCCCGACGGCGTTGCCCTCGCGGGCGAGGGCATGGACAGGACCATTCTTCTGCTCGCCGATCTCGACATGCCCCCCGATCCGCTGATCAACGCCGGCGCTCGCTTTGCATTGCGTGACCTGTCGATTGTTGCGCGGCGCCATCTCGGACTGGTTCGTGCCGGCGCCGTCGGCGACGCGGCGGGTCCCGAACATGGTGTCACCATAGAACGCGTAAGGATCCGGGCATCCGCGTTCATGAAGCGGCCGAGTCCAGAGGAGCTTCAGAAGAGGCTCGACCTGATGATGACGGAGGGGAGGGGCGCTCCAGCCCTTCTTCTCACAGGGCACAACATCCGGGTGAGCGATTGCGACATCGTCACCTCGATGAGGTCGATATTCCTCGTTGACGCAACAGATGCGGTGGTGTCCGGAAACCACGTCGGCAACGGGCGGCGCGGCTGGTATTCTATCAGCCGCAGCAACAGGGTGTTGATGGAAGACAATGAGATCTTCGGGGCCGACCTCCAGGCTTCCGGCGGTGGATTGAACACGCTGGCCGGCGACGAGCCCCGCTCCCAGAACATCCTCGTCAGGAACAACACGTTCAGGCTGATGTTCGGCGGCGACAGGGAGCCTCTGACGACCGATGGTCCCGGCGGTTTCTATTACGGGCCAGCCATATCGACGACGCCCAGGTCCGTTCGCATCGGCGCAGGTGGCGTGACGTCGAGCTCGGGGGACTGGAGCGAGGCGGCCTTCTATGTGGTCGCGGGCGAGGGGGCGGGACAATATGCGCGCGTCGCTGCCTTTCGCGGTGGTGCCGTGGATATCGATCGCGATCTGGCGGTGCCGCTCGACTCGACATCCGTGATCTCGATCGTTCCTGCCCAAGAAAACTATGTGATTGTCGGTAATACCTTCGAGGATACCGGTGCGCTGCAGACTTATGGCGGATCGATGGATACCATCTTCGCGGGCAACCGCATGAGGCGCTCGATCGGGATCATCATCAATGGCGGGGAGTACCGCAATCCGCAGCCGAGCTGGTACGCGCAGGTCCTGGACAATGTCATCGAGAGCGCCAACGGCTTCACGCCAACGGTGCTGAAAGTGGGCGCCTGGTCGCGAACGAAGAGTCCGCTGGACCGCGTGCTCACATTCGGCACGATCGTCCGCGGCAATCGGCTCGGGCCGATGGTCAAGCTCGAGGTCTCGGCGACACGAAGCGACTTTCCGCTCGTGGATGGCACGATCGTCGAGCGTAACGAACTCGCAGACGGCAAGGGTGCCGTAGCGGTCACTGCTACGGGCGGCAACGTGACGTTGAGAGACAACGCGCCGGAAGGTGGTCTGTCGGGGCTGTCAGACTAGCGGCGCGATCCGCCGGTCCTCGAGAAACGGGACCGGTTCGACAGGCGATCCCGCATAGATGCGGTTGAACAGATCGAGAATGAAAGTGGCGCCGACGGCGCCCGTGAGATGCGCGCTTGCCCAGGCGGACCGCCGCGAGGCGACATCCTGCTCGAGTTGGCGCGTCTCGATGGCGCTGTCGATCGCCGCGGCCACCTTTTGCGGCGTCACCCGTTCGATGACCGCGCCGCGCCACGGGGCGTCGAGGCAGATCGAGGCGCCGACGCGATCCGACGTGATGACATAGGCACCCGCAAAGAGCGCCTCGCTCACGACAGCGCCCCAGCCGTCATCGAGCGTCAGCGACGGCTGGACCAGTATATCCGTGTTCAGGAGGAGATCAGGGACATCGCCCATCGGTATTGCGCCGCGGTAGCTGAAATCGTCGCCGTGCCCGGCAGCATAGGCTTCCACTGCCGCGGCATCCCGGCCGGTGCCGGCCACCGTCACGCTGATCGGTGAGCGCACATGAGCGAGCGCGTCGAGGAAGACGCGGATGCCCTTCTCTGTCACCGTCCGGCCGAGATAGGTCACGCGAACGCGCTGGTTCCCCGATGGCGGGCGACCCGCCGCATAGGCTCTGTCGGGGAGGAAGTAGGCGAAGGGGTAGATGGTCGATCGCTTGTAGCCGGCCATCCGGAACCAGCCTGGCCCATGGCGCCCGATTCCCAGCACGAAATCGGCATGCCGGCGGACAGGGCCTTCCGACAGCCAGGACTGGCCGAGCCGGGCCAGCCCCGAAATGCCCTCGAATGCACGTGGTTCGCTCATCAGCCCGAATCTGCGCTGCGCCTTGAGGACGGCATCGAGCGCGCTGACGATGGACGGCACCCATCGAATGCCCGAGAAGATGTGAACCGTTTCGGGCGACGCCTTCTCGATCAGCGTTCTGACTTCAGAATCCGATGGGCCGATGATGCAGTCCATCTCGCCCCGCCCGGCCAGTTCCCAGCCCAGCGTGCGCCTGGCCTCGGAGAGATCGGACTGGGCCACGTAGGTGATTCCAGAGACTTGGCCCGAGTTCTTGAGAGCCAGGTAGAGGTCCATCTTGTGGGGCGAAACCGACGGCTCCCACATCATGATCTGCCACTGGTTCATCGGCCGTGTTGCCCCGATCGTTTGCCGGAATTCAGACGAAGTGACTGCCGCGGCCCTGTCAACGGCAGACCGCGCAAAGCGGCAGGATGCACGAACCCATCCCGCCGAAGTGTCTCAGCTTTCCAGAGTTCGCTTGAGGAACTCGACCTTGTCCATCATCGCACCCAGGCGGCTCTGGAACACCGCGTCGCTGCTCAGGAAGGGACGGCGCTTCGATGCGGCGTCCAGCGCCGCGACCATCCTGGTGAGGTCCGGACCTCCGGATGAGGGCGAAGCGTTCGGGGCGGTCGGGGAAGTCTTCGGCTTGCCGGCCGCCGGTGCGGGGCGTTTCGGCCGCAGCGAGCGCGCAAGCGCCTCCGTACCCCGAACATAGGCATCGAAATAGGGGTTCGTCGAAAGGCTTTGGCGCATCCTGAAATCGCGAATGGCTGCCGCCGGGGAGTTGTCGCTGAGGAGAAACTTTTTGCCGAATAGGAAGGCGGTGCTGTCCTTCATCTGCTGCGAGCGGCTGGGCGCCGGGAGCTTCTGCGGCTGGTAGGCAAGATCCATGGAACTCGCCCAGTCGATCCACTTGAACGAGCTGATGGCGTTGGAGCTGGCGACCGGAACCCACGGCACGCGCAAGGTGTCGGAGACGATCGCAGCGTGCATCGCGTCGGCGATGACGAGACGGGAGCGGCGCAGCTGCTGGATGATCTCGACCGATCCGGCGTGCGGATCGATATAGTCGATACCGAGTTCCCGGCACGCAGCGCGGTAGACGCCGAAACGGTTCACGGTGAGATGCGGCATGAAGGCGATGCCGGACCGCTCGCTGTCGGGCATGGGGGCGCATTCTTCCAGCGCCGCAAGAAGGATTGCTGAATCCGTTACCGCCAGTTTGCGGTCGATATCGAGAATCTCTGCCGTCAGCGGTCCGCGCACCGCCAGAACCGTCCATTTCGGCCCGCCGAAATCCTGCGGCTTCGGTCGATACCCGACGCCGCTACCGAACACGAACCACTCCTTTCCGAGCGGCATCTTGTCCGAGAGAATTGTGCCGATTCCGGATAGATACGCGTCAGGCCGCCGCTCGAGGGATGAGCCGAAGAGCCTGTCCCACATCCACATATTCAGTTCGTCGCCGAAGTTCTTGCTCTTGAAGTAGTAGAGTTGCATCGGAAGACGATCCTGATCAAACAGCGTTGTTGGCCAATTCAATTAACATGCACATTGCCCTGCGTCTGGTCCGGCACAGAGCAGGCTCTTCCCGCGCGTCATATGCGGCACACTGTCGAAAACCGGCGCAAAGCACGAGTCCGTCACCAGCGACAGCGCCGCCTTTCGGCACGCTGTCTTGTATGGCAAAGGACTAATGTCGCGTCACCACATTTATGTTGCACCGCACACTTTTGGTCCATAACATGTCGATAATGCGTGAGAGGGGCAAGCCGGATTTCCGGCTCTAGCGGTCGGGCGTTAAGCAATGTGGTTGACAGCGGTCGCAGTACCGGCCGAGCGGCCGCGCGGTTTGGCCCGGCTTTTCCGACAGGTCGGGAGCCTCAGCGAGACATTGCTTGAGTGCAGCGGTGCCGCCGCGCGGTTTCACCCCGTGCGAAACGCAATTGCGTTATCTCGAGACCAACTGATGCCGGCCGCCATGGCCGATGAACGTCAGCAGCCACCGACGCGAGCGCCGCAATCGCGCCGCCGCGGCGATTGCATGTGATCATCTCGACCGTGACAAGCGAAGTGGGCGGGCAATGAGAGTCTTGCGCGTTATTGCGAGCGTCAATCCGAAGGCCGGCGGGCCGATCGAGGGCATGAAGCTCTCCACCGCAGCGCTGACGCCGATGGGCGTGGACACCGAGGTCGTTTCGCTCGACACGCCCGATATGGCCGAAGCAGCAGGACTGCCCTACAAGGTCCACGCGCTCGGCCCGGGCATCGGCAAGATCAAGTACACCGCTAAACTTCCGCAATGGATCGCGGCGAACGGCCACCGCTTCGATGCGGCTGTGGTCCACGGTCTTTGGCACTACAGCTCGATCGGCGGTCACGCCGGGCTGAGCCGAGGGCGCGTTCCCTACGTCCTGTTTCCACACGGGATGATGGATCCCTGGTTCAAGAAGACCTATCCACTGAAGCATGTCGCCAAGCAGACGTTCTGGCTGCTCTGGCAGGGGCGGGCGCTCCGGGATGCGAACGAGGTTCTGTTCACGTCGGAGGAGGAGAGGCGGCTCGCGCGCGGAGTTTTTCGTGGCTATGGCTATCGGGAACGGGTCGTCGCCTACGGCACGGCGGGACCGGTCGACGATGCCCAGAATCAGCTGGCGGCCTGGCATCGATTTGCGCCGGAACTCGCGAACCGGCGGTACTTCCTGTTTCTCAGCCGTATCCATCCCAAGAAGGGCTGTGACCTCGCGATAACGGCGTTTGCCCGGCTCGCGGCCGCTCATCCCGGCGTCGATCTGGTGATGGCAGGGCCCGACCAGACGGGCTGGGTCGCGGAGCTCAAGCAACTGGCCGCGAAACTGGGCATCGCCGACCGGATCCACTGGCCGGGAATGCTGACCGGGGACGTGAAATGGGGCGCGATTCGCGCCGCCGAGGTGTTTGTCCTGCCTTCGCATCAGGAGAATTTCGGCATCGTCGTCGCCGAGGCCATGGCCTGCGGCACGCCGGTGCTGACGACCAACCAGGTCAATATCTGGCAGGAAGTCGAAGCAAGCGGCGGTGGACTTGTCAGCGAAGTGACCGCCGACGGCATCCACCGGCTCATGGCGAGCTGGCTTGCAATGTCGGACGATCAGAAGGCAGAGATGCGGCAGAAGGCTCTGGACGGTTTCAGACAGCGATTTGCCATCGACGCCGTGGCGCGTGACCTTCTGGCAGCTTTGCGGGATGCGGCGTCTCAACGTCGCTAGCGTCACCTACCCTTCCGTGGGCCGGGGCCGACCTTCGGCTCGGCAATTCTGGATATCTGAGAGACCTGATGCGCATTGGCCTCCTCACCTACCATTTTTCCGAGAATTTCGGCGCCCTCATGCAGGCCTATGGCTTGCGGCAGTGGTTGATCACGCGCGGGCATGACGCTCAGTTCATCAATTACCATCCTTCCTATGTGGAGGAGGGGGGCGAATTCAGCCGGATCTGGGATCCGCGGCGTGCCAAGGTCAATGCCAAGATCGCCTATCTGAAGCTGTCGACGCTGCAGCGCCGGCTGTTCGGCAACAAGGAGCAGGCCCGCGCCTTCGAGCGGTTCCGCCAGGACGCGCTCGGCATCACGGGCAAGAGACTGCATACGAAGGCCGAAGTCGACGCCATGCTGGCGAGCCAGGCCAAACCCTTCGACGTGATCTCCGTCGGCAGCGATCAGATATGGAATCCGTCGCAGCAATATGGCCTCGATCCGGTCTATTTCGCCGATCTCGCCGTCAAGCCGGGAACGCGGCGCATCTCCTATGCCGCAAGCTTCGGCAAGAACAGCATCGATCCGCAGTTTGAGCCTCAGGTCCGAACGCTGATCCGCTCACTCGACGGCATTTCCGCGCGGGAAGAGAGCGGCGCCGAGATTGCCCGCCGGCTGAGCGGCCGCGAGGTGACCTGCGTTCCGGATCCCACGCTCTTGCTGGGCGATTTCGAGCCGCTGATCGCGAAGTCCGAGCCCATCGAGAAGGAAAGGACCTTCTGCTACACGCTGCGGACAGGCCAGGGGATCCGCGAAGTCGCCGATCAGGTGAGCAAGATCCTCGGTGCCGAGGTCGTGTCCCCCTACAACGTGCACCGGCGCTGGGCCGAGATCGGGCGAACGATCTACCCGTCTCCCTATGGCTGGCTAGCTACGATCAAGGCTTCCCGCTTCGTCCTCACCAATTCGTTCCATGGGACCGTGTTCGCGATCCTTATGAGGAAGCCTTTCCTGGTCGTTGGCCTCCCGGGCACCAAGAAGAGCCTGAACGAACGCGCCCTCAACCTTCTGGGACTGGTCGGCCTCGAGCACCGCTTCGTGACTGGCGATCAGCAGGATGTGGTTGCGCGGCTGGTCGGTACCGAGATCGATTGGGCACCTGTCGAGCAGCGACTCGCCGCATTGCAGGCGACGGGCGCTGGCTTCCTCGAGGCGCAGCTCGCCTTGGCCGCGCAGAGTGGCGCCGGTTCCGCGGTGTCGCGCTAACCTGCAGTCCGCCCGCTCATGATCGACGCCGCCTGTTGAACCGCCGGGACCGAGTACGGGCCGGACCATTGCCGGAGATGCCGACGATGCCGCTGTCGTTGACGGTTATCATTCTGACGTTCGACGAGGAGCTTCATCTCGAGCGCTGCCTCGCGTCGATCGCGCCGCTCGGTGCGAGAGTGGTCGTGGTCGATTCGGGATCACATGACCGGACACAGGAGATCGCACGTGCTGCCGGTGCCGAGGTTTTCGAGCATCCCTTCCTCAACCAGGCGGCCCAGTTCAACTGGGCGCTCGAGAACACCGACACAAGGTCGGACTGGATCATGCGTCTCGATGCTGATGAGGTGCTGGAGCCCGAGCTGGTCGACGAAATATTGAGCAAGCTTCCCCGGATGCCTGCCGATGTCGCTGGTATCAACCTGAAGCGGCGTCACGTTTTCCTCGGCCGCTGGATCAGGCATGGCGGGCGCTATCCGGTGACGCTGCTCCGGATCTGGCGGAGGGGGCAGGGTCGCGTCGAGGATCGCTGGATGGATGAACACGTCATTGTCCAGGGCGGGCGCACCGAGACATTCGACAAGGATTTTTCCGACTGGAACCTCAAGGATCTCACCTTCTTCATCGACAAGCACAATAAGTATGCGACGCGCGAGGCGGTTGAGATCATCAACCAGCGCCATGGTCTGTTCGCGCGGGACACCGGCATGTCGGCCGAGAGTGCTTCAAGGCAGGCGGCGTTCAAGCGCTGGGCGAAGGAATCGGTCTATAATCGCCTGCCGTTCTGGCTGGGACCATTCGGCTATTTCATGATGCGCATGTCGGTCCAGGGCGGTTTCCTGGACGGGCGCGAGGGACTCATCTACCATTTCCTGCAGGGCTTCTGGTACCGCTTCCTCGTCGGGGCGAAGGTGCTGGAGTTCGAACGGGAGTTGGTTGGCGCGGATGGACCTGCGGCCAAGCGCGCGATGCTTCGGGACCTTACGGGGTTGAAGATCTAGGACGGATCGGCGGGCCGGCTTCGGTCAGGCCGAGGTTCCGCGCCTCGCCATGACGGCATTGATCGCCAGACCGAGCATCGCGCCGGCAAGTCCACCCAGCGAACTGGCGACGACATCGGACATTTTTGGCGACCGGCCTGGCGAAAATGCCTGAAGCGCCTCCATGAGCACAGAGAGCGCACAGAGAAGCGCAGCGCGGAGCAACACCTCCCGCCGGGAGAGGCCGAGGCTCAGCACGGCTGCCGTTCCGCAATAGGCGATAAAATGTTCGAAACCCTTCGGAGCACCTGTCCTCGCCATTTCCTGGGCGGGAAGAAGCGACAGCACGACGATCGCCCCGATACAGGCGCTTCCTCCGATGCGGCGAAGCCAGTTGACCAGCGGTCTCATGCCGTGGACGCTAAAGGATGACGTCACAGGGCACAACCACAGCAGATCCGCCATCGAAGTTGCTGCGCCTGCGCCCGGATGACTGTCAGGGGCCGCCGCGTGCGCGTCAGGTGGGGACGTTGATTGTTGCGGCGAAAGCCCCGATGCTGCGCCGCGTCCGAGTCATTCGGTAGTGCAGGATTGATGGACGTCAGCCAGCCCTCGTCACGTCGCCGTTCGGGTCGATCGAAGCGACCCGGATCTTCCCGCAACAATTGGTTGAAGACGGCTGTTCAGGGCGGGGTCATCGTCGTGTTGACGCTCGTCATCTGGCTGGGCGTCATCCTGCTCAGCCGCGGATCGCCCGATCGGGCCGACGACCCCGGCGCTTTCATGAGGGGGGACAGCACGGCTGGCTTGCTTCGCCAGGCATCCGGGTTTCTGACCGCCACTCCACCCGATCCGGCCGCGGCTATCGTCCTGGCTCGCGAGGCACTGGTCAAAAGTCCGCTTAACACCGCTGCCCTGACCATTCTGGCACAGGCCGAAGAAGCGGCCGGAAATGCTGCCATCGCGGCGCCGCTGTACCGACTCGCGTCGGATTTGAACAAGCATCTGTCGCAGCCGCTGATCTGGGCGATTAATGACGCGAATGCCCGCAAGGATTACGAGTCGGTCGTCCGCTATGCCGATCTGTTCCTGCGGAGCACGCCAACGACAACGACGGCCGCGGCCGCGGCGACGATCGATCTCCTGGTCGGAGTGGCCTCGACGGCCCCGACCGCGTCGCTGATCGTCCCCTATCTGAAGAATGCTCCGCCTTGGCGGGATGCGTATCTCAACCGCCTTGCCGACACGGGCGTCGTGGGCGCTTTCGAGAATGTCGTTGCAGGGATCGATTACCGCGAGATCGCCTTCCCGTGGCGCAAATATCTGAACCGCCTCGTCTCGTCCGGCGAGATCGCAACGGCCTATGTCCTGAACTATGGGCTCCTCAATCCCGATTCATCGGACCCCGTGCCCTATCTGTTCGATGGCGGGTTCGAGCGTGGCGCGGCCGACAATCTGCCTTTCGCGTGGACGATCTCCAATCTGCGAAGTGCCACAATCGGGTTCGATCCCACGACCACGCATGGCGGCCGCTACTCCCTGGCGCTCAGCTTCACGGCCCCGGTGTCGTTCCACAATGTCTACCAGACCATGATGCTTCCGGCCGGCTCCTATCGCCTGAACGGCTTCGTCAAGATGAGTGATCTCAAGGCTGCAACCGGCTTGCAGTGGACGATCTTCTGCAAGGGCTCGCCGCCATACGTCATCGGCACCAGCCCCCTCTTCAGCGGAAACGCGGACTGGACCGCGTTCACGGCGCCGTTTGTCGTGCCCGCAACCGGATGCGAGGCCCAGACCCTGCGCCTCGACCTAGCCGAGCGGATAGCCGCCGACCGCAAGATCGAAGGTCGCATCTGGTTCGACGACCTGTCCATCCAGGGGGAAGGCTAGTGGCCGACAACACGCCGATCATGCAGCGGGCGATGCCCTATCTGACGGTGGCTGTGTGGAGCTTCGCCGAGCTCTTCGGCGGCGCCACGCGCGTTGGCATGGACAATGATCTTCTGGTGCAGCTGGTCAGCGCCCCACTGCTGGTGCTCGCCTTGTTCTGCCTGTTCGGCGAGCGACGCTATGCCGGCGCCCGACCCTATGTCCTTTCGATCGCGCTCGTCGTTATTCTCATCTGCCTTCAGTTGGTGCCGCTGCCGCCTGAGATCTGGACGCGCCTCGGGAGCAGGGAGGTTGCCGAGATCGTCTATACGACCGCCGGTATTCCGTTGCCGTGGCTGCCCGTCAGTCTTGTTCCCGGGTTGACGAAATTTGCGCTCGCCTCCCTGATCGCGCCCGTGGCGATCTTTTGCGGCACACTCGTGATGGCACGGGACGGAAAGCTCTTCCTGATCATCGTCCCCGTGGCCGTCGCGACTCTGCATGTGTTCGTTGGCGTCGGCCAGTTCAATAATGCGGCGAACGAGTACTGGTCGAGCACGATCGCGCTCTACGTGCCCGGCGAGGCCTATGGCTATTTTGCCAACCGCAACCACTACGCCGCCTCCAATTACGCGATGATACCCCTGGCGTTCGGATGGCTGCTTGCCTTGCGCAGCGAGCCTCGGCGTTTCGGAATTCTCTGGGCCATCGCCGGAGCCGCTGCGATCGCTCTGTTCCTGATCGGCCTTTCCATCGCCTATTCGCGGGCCGGCGCCGCGATCGGCGCCGCGACGATCGGCATGTGCGCTGCGCTTTATTTCAAGACCCGCGACCGAGCGGAGGTCCCGCGCGGCGTGAGCATCGCCATCCTGGCGGCGATCATCGTCGTCAGCCTCGTCTTCATCGTTGGAATCGCGAGTCTCGTGGGCGAGCGCGGCGTCGCCTATTCGATCAGAGGCGTGTTCGTCGAGAAGACGCTTGGTCTCATCGCTGGCGCGCCGATCTTTGGATACGGGCTGGGCAGCTTCGTCCCGCTCTACATGACGACCGAGCTTCCGACCGAGATCAACCGCTATTTCGCCAACCACGCCCATAACGACTGGCTGGAGATCGTTCTCGATACCGGCCTTTTCGGCGCGGTCGCCCTCCTTGTCTTCACTTGCTGGATCGCCTTCCGCACGATGCGCATGTGGATCTTCGACCGGCCTTCGGGCGCGCTCGGCACCTTTGCCCTCGCGGCGAGCATCACCGTCGTCGGACTGCTCGCGCATTCCGTCCTCGATTATCCGCTGCGCACGACGGCGCTCGCCAGCACGTTCGCTGCGTGCTGCGCGATGATCGCAGCCGTCGCCGCCGGCTGGGACCGCCAGCGCACGGCCGAGCGGCCGATGAAGGTCGACGCTCCTGCAGGGGACGAGCGACGGCACCGCTCCCGCTCGCGCCGGCAACCTGCCGGCACCTAACGGGGCTTATCAGTCGGTTGATGGGGCGTTCCCAGTGAGCAACGGACGCTGCGCGCCGTCTCCGGTCAGCGCGGCGGGCGCTTTTGCTTGAAGTCAGGGCGACGACGGGTCGAGCGTGGAGGCTTGTCGCCCGGGGCGGATGCATCGCCAGCCGCGGACCCGGCGTCGGGCGAGGGCTTCCTTTCATGGGAAGACTTGCCGCCATACGAAGACTTGCCACCATATGACGACTTCCCGCCAGGCGACGTCCTGCTGCGCGGCCCCGACTTCGCGCCGGACCGGCGTTCCGGCCCGGGTCCGGCGGAATCAGTCCGCTCGATGACGATCTCCTCGTCAGGCGCACGCTTCAGCGCTTCCTCGAAGCGGTCAGCTGCCTCTGCCGCCACTTCGAACCGGCTTTCCCGTTCCAGGATCTTGATCGCGCCGATTTCGGAGCGCGTCACATGTCCTCGGCGACAGATCAGCGGTAGCAGCCATTTCGGGTCGGCGTTCTTCTGACGGCCGACCGAGAGTCGGAACCAGACGGCGTCGCCACCGTCCACATCGCGCGGAGCCCGGCGGGGACGCTCGTGATCGTCGGACTGCCGGTCGTCGCGAGCGAAATCCTCGCGCTGGCCGCGCTGCGGCCGCTCGCGGCTGCCCCGCCGCTCGTCCGGCGCAGGGCCGACATCGACGAGTTCCTCCGGCTCCGGCAGGCGGGCGCGGGCAAGGCGCACCAGCGCGGTCGCCGTCGCCTCGGGCCCGATCCGCTCGAGAAGGGCAGCGGCGATCTGCTCTTCCTCCGGCGTCGCCGGCTCGACATCGGCGAACGACGTCAGCAGCCGCTCGCGATCGAGCGCCCGAATTTCTTCGGCGGAGGGAGCCGCGCTCCAGCGCGCGTCGACGCCGGCGGCGCGGATGAGCCGCAGCGCCTTGGCCCGCTGGGTATAGGGGACAAGCAGGGCGCTGACCCCCTTGCGGCCGGCGCGGCCGGTGCGGCCGCTCCGGTGCAGCATCACCGCCGGGCCGGTCGGCAGGTCGGCATGCACGACGAGTCCGAGATCGGGGAGATCGAGCCCGCGCGCGGCGACGTCGGTCGCGACGCAGACGCGCGCCCGGCCGTCGCGCAGTGCCTGCAGCGCGTGATTGCGTTCGCTCTGGCTGAGCTCTCCGGATAGGGCGACCGCGGCGAAACCGCGCTCGACGAGGCTCGCATGCAGATGGCGCACCGATTCGCGCGTCGCGCAGAAGACCAGCGTCGCGCCGACATCGAAGAAGCGCAGCGTGTTGACGACGCCAAGCTCGACCTCGTTGGGCGCCACGCGCAGCGCGCGATACTCGATGTCGCCATGCGGCTGGTTCTCGACGATCGTGTCGATGCGCAGCGCGTCCTTCTGGTAGCGGCGGGCAAGGCGCACGATCTCGCGCGGCAGCGTTGCGGAGAAGAGCAGGGTGCGCCGGGTCGGCGGCACCGAATCGAGGATCAGTTCGAGATCCTCGCGGAAGCCGAGGTCGAGCATCTCGTCGGCCTCGTCGAGAACGACTGCCCGAAGCGCCGAGACATCCAGACGGCCGCGCTCGAGATGGTCGCGCAGGCGCCCGGGCGTGCCGACGACGATATGGGCGCCATCGGCGAGCGCCCGCTGCTCGCGGCGGATATCCATGCCGCCGACGGCGGTCGCGATGCGCGCGCCGGTATCGGCATAGAGCCAGCCGAGTTCCTGGCGGACCTGGAGGGCGAGTTCCCGGGTCGGTGCCACGATCAGCGCAAGTGGCAGGTCGGCGGCCGGAAACCGGGTCTCGCCGCCGAGCAAAGTCGAGGAGAGCGCAAGGCCGTAGGCGACCGTCTTGCCCGATCCCGTCTGCGCAGAGACCAAGAGGTCCCGCTCGCCTGCGTCGCTGGCGACGACGGCGGCCTGCACCGGTGTGAGGCTCTTGTAGCCGCGCGCGTCGAGCGCGGCGGCGAGCGCGGGATTGGAGATGGCGGGCGCGGTCGATTCTTCGGATGTCATTTATGTCTTTCGGCGCGCGCATCGGGCGCGGGCTCTCGGGGGCGCCAAGATCGGAAAGGGCGGCGCCGTGCGGTTTCTCTTAGTCCACAAGAGCCGCCGCCGTCCATCGCCAACCATCAGGCGACTCGGCAACGCGGCGTTAATCCTCGTCGATGATGATCCGTTCACCATGCTGCATCGCACCGGGCCCACCGCATGACCACCCGCCAGCGCCGCAATTCCCGCCGCCGCAAGCTTCTGCTGCCGCTCGGCGCCGTCGCGGTGATGGCCTATTTCGGCTATCACTCCTTCAACGGCGACTACGGCATCTGGTCTCGCGACCGCATGAACCGCGAGGCGATCGGCCTCGAGGCAGAGCTTCAGAGTCTCAAGGCGCAGCGCCTTGCGCTACAGGAGCGCTCGCGTCTGCTGCGACCGGAAAGTCTGGACCCGGACATGATCGACGAGCGCGCCCGCAGCAATCTCAATGTGCTCAAGCCGGACGAGCTGGTCATCGATCTTGCTGCATCGCAGTCGGTCGCATCGCAGTAATTTTCGCGTTGCAGCGCGATTAACAGAAATCCAGTTCATCCTACATTTAGGCAACGAAGTCATGTAGTTGGCGCATGGCTCCCGTGCTTGCCATGCATCTTGGATTGCGTATCGCCTTCGGATAACGTCACGCCCCATAGTTCTAGGGATAACGCTCCGGAGACGAAGGTATGGCTGTAGCCAAATCGCAGGTCGGCAGCAAAGCCGGGTCGACCGACGGTCGCAAGGCAGCCGGGCAGAGGGCCGCAAAATCCGCGTCGCCCGCACGCTCGGCCGCCGCGAAGCCGCAGGTCGCCGACTTCTCGCGCGAAGAGGAACTCGAAGCCTACCGCGAGATGCTGCTGATCCGGCGGTTCGAGGAAAAGGCTGGCCAGATGTATGGCATGGGCCTGATTCACGGCTTCTGCCACCTCTATATCGGCCAGGAGGCGGTCGTCGTCGGGATGCAGATGGCGATCCGTACCGGCGAGGATCAGGTGATCACCGGCTATCGCGACCATGGCCACATGCTCGCGACCGGAATGGACGCAAAGGGCGTCATGGCCGAACTGACCGGCCGCCGCGACGGCTACTCGCGCGGCAAGGGCGGCTCGATGCACATGTTCTCGATCGAGAAGCAGTTCTTCGGCGGCCACGGCATCGTTGGCGCCCAGGTCTCGCTCGGCACCGGCCTCGCTTTCGCCAATCGCTACCGCAAGAACGACCGCGTCTCGCTGACTTATTTCGGCGACGGCGCCGCCAATCAGGGCCAGGTCTACGAGAGCTTCAACATGGCGGAGCTCTGGAAACTGCCTGTCGTCTACATCATCGAGAACAACCGATACGCGATGGGCACGTCGGTGACGCGCTCCTCGGCGCAGACCGATTTCTCGCGCCGGGGCCTCTCCTTCAACATCCCTGGCGAGCAGGTGGACGGCATGGATGTGCGCGCCGTGCGCGCAGCCGGCGAGCGCGCCGTCGAATGGTGCCGCTCCGGCAAGGGCCCCTACATCCTCGAGATGCAGACTTACCGCTATCGCGGCCACTCGATGTCCGACCCGGCCAAGTACCGGTCGAAGGACGAAGTGCAGAAGATGCGCAACGAGCACGACCCGATCGAGCAGGTGCGGCTGCGCCTTCTCGACAAGGGCTGGGCCACCGAGGACGATCTGAAGAAGGTCGACGCGGACGTTCGCGACATCGTCAACGAAGCGGCGGATTTCGCCCAGAACAGCCCCGAGCCGGACGTCGCCGAGCTCTGGACGGACATTCTCAAGTAAGGGCGGGGAAGAGACATGCCGATCGAGATCCTGATGCCGGCTCTCTCGCCGACCATGGAGGAGGGCAAGCTCTCCAAATGGCTCAAGAAGGAAGGCGATAGCGTCAAGTCCGGCGACGTCATCGCCGAAATCGAGACCGACAAGGCGACGATGGAGGTCGAGGCCATCGACGAGGGGACGGTGGGCAAGCTGCTCGTCCCCGAGGGCACCGAGAACGTCAAGGTCAACACGCCGATCGCCGTTCTTCTGGCCGAAGGCGAGGATGCATCCGCCGCGTCGGCGCTGCCGGCGAAGGACGAGCAGGGCATCGCCGAGGCCTCCAAGAACGGCAGCGGCGAAGCGCATTCTGCGCCGGCGGCGAGCGCGGCCGCTCCGGTTCTGCCCGCCTCGGTCAAGGCCGATGTGGCGAGCGATCCCGACATTCCGGCCGGCACCGAATTCGTCACCATGACGGTGCGCGAGGCGCTCCGCGACGCGATGGCCGAAGAGATGCGTCGCGATGGCGACGTCTTCGTCATCGGCGAGGAAGTGGCCGAGTATCAGGGCGCCTACAAGATCACGCAGGGCCTGCTGCAGGAGTTCGGCGCCGACCGCGTCATCGACACGCCGATTACCGAGCACGGCTTCGCGGGCCTCGCGACCGGCGCGGCGCTGGCTGGGCTGAAGCCGATCGTCGAGTTCATGACCTTCAACTTCGCCATGCAGGCGATCGACCAGATCATCAACTCGGCCGCCAAGACGCTCTACATGTCGGGTGGCCAGCTCGGCGCATCGATCGTGTTCCGCGGTCCGAACGGCGCCGCAGCCCGCGTCGGCGCGCAGCACAGCCAGGATTACTCGTCCTGGTACAGCCATGTGCCCGGCCTCAAGGTCGTGGCGCCCTATACCGCCGCCGACGCGAAGGGTCTGCTCAAGGCCGCGATCCGCGATCCGAACCCGGTGATCTTTCTCGAGAACGAGATCCTCTACGGCCACTCCTTCGAGGTGCCGAAGCTCGACGATTTCGTGCTGCCAATCGGCAAGGCGCGCATCCACAAGCCCGGCAAGGACGTGACGCTCGTCTCGTTCGGCATCGGCATGACCTATGCCGTCAAGGCCGCCGAGCAGCTCGCCGCCGAGGGTATCGACGCCGAGGTGATCGACCTCCGCACGCTGCGCCCGCTCGACATCGACACCGTCGTCGCCTCGGTCATGAAGACCGGCCGCTGCGTCACCGTCGAGGAAGGCTGGCCGCAGAACTCGATCGGCTCAGAGATCGCCTCGCAGCTGATGGAGAAGGCGTTCGACTATCTCGATGCGCCGGTGCTCAAGGTCACCGGCAAGGATGTGCCGATGCCCTACGCCGCCAATCTCGAGAAGCTCGCCCTGCCGAGCGTCGCCGAGGTGATCGCGGCCGTGAAGGCCGTGACCTATCGCTAGGGGGAGGCGACCATGCCGATCAATATCCTGATGCCTGCGCTCTCTCCCACGATGGAAGAGGGCAACCTCGCCAAGTGGCATGTGAAGGAAGGCGACAAGGTCAAGTCGGGCGACGTCATCGCCGAGATCGAGACCGACAAGGCGACGATGGAAGTCGAATCCATCGACGAGGGGACGGTCGGCAAGATCCTCGTTCCCGAGGGAACGCAGGGCGTGAAGGTCAATGCGCTGATCGCTGTGCTGCTCGCCGATGGCGAGGACGCCCCGGCGATCGGCGGGGATACGGCCGCCAAGCCGGCAGCCGAGAAGCCCGCCGCGGAGAAGCCGGCCGCCGCGCCCGCTCCGGCGGCGCCGGCTCCCGCCGCTGCACCCGCTGCGGCTCCGGCACCCGCCGCCGCGCCGGCTGCTGCCGCTTACGGCGAGCGCGTGTTCGCCTCACCGCTCGCTCGCCGTCTCGCCAAGGAAGCCGGGCTCGATATCTCGAAGATCGCAGGCAGCGGGCCGCATGGCCGCGTGATCCAGG
This sequence comes from Kaistia geumhonensis, assembly GCF_030815145.1. NCBI lineage: Bacteria > Pseudomonadati > Pseudomonadota > Alphaproteobacteria > Hyphomicrobiales > Kaistiaceae > Kaistia > Kaistia geumhonensis. The sequence goes on from NZ_JAUSWJ010000001.1 coordinate 331,599, forward strand.
CCGATGTCGAGAGCGCCAAGGCCGGCGGAGCCGCCAAGGCCGCCGCACCCACTGCCGCTCCCGCGGCGGCTCCGACTCAGGCCGCTGCGCCTGCTCCTGCCGGCGCTTCGGATGCGCAGGTGCTGAAGCTCTTCCCCGAGGGCAGCTACGAGATCGTGCCGCATGACAACATGCGCAAGACGATCGCGCGCCGCCTGACGGAATCGAAGCAGACCGTCCCGCATTTCTACCTGACGATCGACACCGAACTCGACGCGCTCCTGGCGCTGCGCGAGCAGATCAACGGTGCGGCGCCCAAGGACAAGGACGGCAACGCAGCCTACAAGATCTCCGTCAACGACATGATCATCAAGGCGATGGCCCTGTCGCTGAAGAAGGTGCCGGCGGCGAACGCGTCGTGGACCGATGGCGGCATGGTCGTGCACAAGGTGGTCGATGTCGGCGTGGCCGTAGCGATCCCCGGTGGGCTCATCACCCCGGTCGTGCGCAATGCCGACAAGAAGACGCTCTCGACCATCTCGAACGAGATGAAGGACCTCGCCAAGCGCGCGCGCGACCGCAAGCTGAAGCCCGAGGAATATCAGGGCGGCACGACCTCGGTGTCCAATCTCGGCATGTTCGGCGTCAAGGACTTCGCGGCGATCATCAATCCGCCGCATGCGACGATCCTCGCCGTCGGCGCCGGCATCCAGAAGCCGGTCGTGAAGAGCGGCGAGATCAAGATCGCCACCGTCATGTCGGTGACGCTCTCGACCGATCATCGCGTCGTCGATGGCGCGCTCGGCGCCGAGCTGATGCAGGCCTTCCGCGGCTATATTGAGAAGCCGATGGGGATGCTCGTCTGAACCGCATCGCGACCCGCCGCCGCCTTGACCTCGCGCAAGGACGGCGGTGCCGCTTCGGGCAAGGTCGCTGCGTCTGAAATCAAGGGAGAAACGCCCATGGCTCACACGCCGCATGAACTTGCCGAGGACTTTCCGGGCGAGCACGAGAAGATCGCCCGCCTCAAGGCCGAGGACGCGCATTTCGCGAAGCTGGTCGACTCCTATCACGAGGTAAACCGCGCGGTGCATCGCGCGGAGACCGATGTGGAGCCGACCGACGACATCCATATGACCGACTTGCGCAAGCGCAGGATGGTGCTGAAGGACGAGATTGCCGCACGGCTGCGGGCGTGACGGTCGGCGGTGGGTCATCCCGCCGCGCCTCCGCCAGACCGTGCATGTGAAAAACCGGTATGCCGGCGCCGCTTCGGCGGCCCGGCCATGGCGAAGGGGATGGGCCGATGGCCAACAGCTATGACGTGATCATCATCGGCTCGGGACCGGGCGGCTATGTCGCCGCCATCCGGGCGGCACAGCTGGGTCTGAAAACCGCGGTCGTCGAGGCGAAGCATCTCGGCGGCATCTGCCTCAACTGGGGCTGCATCCCGACCAAGGCTTTGCTGCGTTCGGCCGAGATCTATCACTATATGGAGCATGCCTCGGATTACGGCCTCTCGGCCGGCCAGGTGGGCTTCGACATCGGCGCCGTTTCCAAGCGCTCGCGCGGCGTTGCGGCGCAGCTCAACCAGGGCGTGACGGGCCTCCTGAAGAAGAACAAGGTGGACGTTATCTGGGGCGTCGCCGAGATCGCCGCGCCGGGCAAGGTCACTGTGAAGCCGGCGCCCGCCGAGGCCTATGGCAAGCCTAACGTGCCGCCGAAGGGCGCGCTTGGCGCCGGCGACTACGAGGCGAAGTCGATCATCGTCGCGACCGGCGCCCGGCCGCGCGCGCTGCCGGGTCTCGAGCCGGACGGCAAGCTGATCCTCACCTATTTCGAGGCCATGGTGCCCGAGACGCTGCCCAAGAAGCTGCTTGTTATGGGCTCTGGCGCGATCGGCATCGAATTCGCCTCGTTCTACCGCACGCTCGGCGCCGAGGTGACGGTGGTCGAGGTGTTGCCGCAGATCCTGCCCGTTGAGGACGAGGAAATTGCCGCCCATGTGCGCAAGCGCCTCGAAAAGCAGGGCTTCCGCATCCTGACCGGCGCCAAGGTGACGAAGGTCGCCAAGGATGCCAACTCGATCACCGCAACTGTCGAGACGGCAGACGGCAAGAGCGAGGAAATCACCGCCGACAAGATGATCTCGGCGGTCGGCGTCGTCGGCAATATCGAGGGGCTCGGGCTGGAGAAGCTGGGCGTCAAGACGGATCGCGGCTGCGTCGTCACCGACGGGCTCGGCCGCACCAATGTTCCCGGCATCTTCGCGATCGGCGACGTCGCCGGTCCGCCGATGCTGGCCCACAAGGCCGAGCATGAGGGTGTGATCTGCGTCGAGGGTATCGCCGGGCAGCACCCGCATCCGATGGACAAGCTCAAGATCCCGGGCTGCACCTACTGCAACCCGCAGGTCGCATCGGTCGGCCTCACGGAGAAGAAGGCGCGGGAGGCCGGCTACGACATCCGCGTCGGCAAGTTCCCCTTCATCGGCAACGGCAAGGCCATCGCGCTCGGCGAGCCGGAAGGGCTCGTGAAGACGATTTTCGACAAGAAGACGGGCCAGCTTCTCGGCGCGCATATGGTCGGCGCCGAAGTCACGGAGTTGATCCAGGGCTTCGTGATCGCCATGAATCTCGAGACGACGGAGGAGGAACTCATCCATTCAGTGTTCCCGCATCCGACGCTCTCCGAGACCATGCATGAGAGCGTCATGGGCGCTTACGGCCGCGCGATTCACATCTGAGGCTGGGTTAAGACCTGGGGTCTTTCCGGCGGAAGCCTGACATGAGCTCGATCGCCCTCTGGGGCATCAAGAACTGCGACACGATGAAGAAGGCGCGCGCCTGGCTGGACGGTCACGGCATCGCCTATGACTTTCGTGACTACAAGGCCGAAGGCGCCGATCCGGAGCGCCTCGCGGCCTGGGTCGAGGAACTCGGCTGGGAGACGGTGCTGAACCGCGCTGGCACCACGTTTCGCGCGCTGCCGGAGGCCGACAAGCAGGACATCGACGCCGCGAAGGCGATCCGCCTGATGCTGGCGCAGCCCTCGATGATCAAGCGGCCGATGCTGGACCGCGAGGACGGCCTGCTGATCGCCGGCTTCAAGCCGGAGATTTATGCCGAGCGGCTCGGGGTCGGCGGACCGTAGTCGCGCCAGCCGTCTCAGCTGTCATGGCCCGGGGGCGAGCCCGCTGTGACCGAAGAAGTTCACTCGGAAGGCGGGGCACCGTCGTCCGGGCTTGAATCGATCCGAAACCGTTGCCAGCCTCGGCTCCGGGGTCTAAATGACGCCGGTGGAGCGATCCGCCTCCGACAGGATCAGACGACAATGACCGGCGCACCTTCGCCCGGCGATGGATTGGACGTCCATCGTCGCAGGACCCGTTTCCGGGCGTGGCATCGCGGCATGCGCGAGATGGACCTCATTCTCGGCCGCTTCGCCGATGCGTCGATCGCCGATCTTTCCGACGGGGAACTCGCGGCGCTCGACGCGTTGATGGAAGAGCAGGACCGCGATCTCTTCGCCTGGCTGACGGGCGAGGCGGCGGTTCCGCCGCATGCCGATACACCGCTTTTCCGCAAGCTCGCCGCCTTCACGGGCGCCTCGCCCCGCTAGATCAAGACAGCCTGATGATCCGTTTCGATTCCGTTCTGCGCAGACGCTCGACCGTGCTGTCGGGTGTTCCCGACGGCCTGGACGGGCGCGTCGTCGCCGATCTCGCGGCCCTCTCGGCGAAGGACGACCGCTCCTATCTGCTCGTGGTGGCGCGCGACGGTCAGCGCATGGCCGATCTGGAACAGGCGATCGCCTTCTTCGCGCCCGGTCAGGAGTTTCTGTCCTTCCCGGCCTGGGATTGCATGCCCTATGACCGAGTCTCGCCCAACTCGGCGGTCGTGGCGCGGCGCATGGCGGCGCTCTCGACACTCGCCAATCGCAAGACCGAGCCCGGCAAGTGCCTCGTCGTGCTGACGACGGTGAACGCCGTCGTGCAGCGCGTCCCGCGCCGTGCCGATGTCGTTCGCCAGAGCCTGACCTTCTCGCCGGGCAGCCGGTTGCCGATGGAGCAACTGATCGGCTGGCTTGAGGACAACGGCTTCCTGCGCACGGCAACCGTCCGCGAGGCGGGCGAATATGCCGTGCGCGGCGGCATCGTCGATCTCTTCGCCGCCGGTCTCGGCGAGCCGGTGAGGGTCGACTATTTCGGCGATACGGTCGATTCGATCCGCTCCTTCGATGCCGAGACGCAGCGCACCATCCAGCAGAAGAAGCGGCTGGACCTCGTGCCGGTCAGCGAGCTCGTGCTGTCGCCGCAGTCTATAGCCCGCTTCCGCGAAGCCTATGTGCGCCTCTTCGGCGCGTCCGACCGCGAGGACCTGCTCTACCAGCAGGTGAGCGAGGGACGGCGCTATACGGGCGTCGAGCATTGGCTGCCGCTCTTCGCCGAGGGCCTCGATACGCTGTTCGACTATCTGCCGGACACGGCACTGGTGCTCGACCATCTGGTCGAGGAGGCGCTCGCGGAGCGTCTGGACGAGATCAAGGACCATTACGACGCCCGTCGCAGTGCGATGGGCCAGAACCAGGGCGGCGTGCCCTACAAGCCCATCGCGCCGAACGCGCTCTACATGGACAGCGCGGAATGGAAGCGGCGCGAGGGCGAACAGCCCCTCTTGCGCATGACGCCCTTCGCCGAGCCGGACGATACGATGGTCGTCGATCTCGGCGGGCGGCACGGACGGACCTTCGCCGCGGAGCGGCTTGCGGGAGACGTCAACGTTTTCGACGCTGTGATCAACCACGTCACGAGCCTGCGCGAAAAGAAGCGGGTCGTGATCGCCAGCTGGAGCGAGGGCGCGCGGGACCGCCTGACGCAGGTTCTTGCCGATCATGGCCTGAAGCGCGCGCAGGTGATCGACAACTGGCCGGCCGCCGATGCTCTGCCGAAGGGCGTCGTCGGCCTCGGCGTGCTCGGGCTCGAGACGGGCTTCGATTCGCCCGATCTCGTCATGATCGGCGAGCAGGACATTCTCGGCGACCGTCTCGTCCGGCCGCGCAAGCGCTCGAAGAAGGCATCCGATTTCCTCTCCGAAGTGACGGCACTCGCCGAGGGCGACCTCGTCGTGCATGTCGATCATGGCATCGGCCGCTTCACCGGCCTGAAGACGATCACGGCGGCCGGCGCGCCGCGTGACTGCCTCGAAATCGTCTATGCCGGCGGCGATCGGCTGTATCTGCCGGTCGAGAACATCGAGCTGCTCTCGCGCTACGGATCCGAGGATACGGATGCGACGCTCGACAAGCTCGGCGGCGTCGCCTGGCAGTCGCGCAAGGCGAAGCTCAAGAAGCGCATCCGCGACATGGCGGCCCAGCTCATCAAGGTGGCAGCCGCCCGCGCCATGCGGCATGCCGATGTGATCACGCCGCCCGAAGGGCTTTATGACGAGTTCGCGGCCCGCTTCCCCTATGAGGAGACGGAGGACCAGCTTTCGGCCATCGAGGCGGTTATGACGGATCTCTCCGCCGGCACGCCCATGGATCGGCTCGTCTGCGGCGATGTCGGTTTCGGCAAGACGGAAGTGGCGCTGCGCGCCGCGTTCCTCGCGGTCATGAGCGGGCGCCAGGTCGCCGTGGTCGTGCCGACGACGCTCCTCTCCCGCCAGCATTTCAAGACCTTCTCGGCCCGCTTCGCCGGCTTCCCGGTTCGCGTCGAGCAGGCCTCGCGGCTCGTCTCGGCCAAGGATCTCGCCGAGACCAAGAAGGGGCTCAAGGAAGGGCAGGTCGACATCGTGGTCGGCACGCATGCCCTGCTCGGCAAGGGCATCGAGTTCCGCGATCTCGGCCTTCTCATCATCGACGAGGAGCAGCATTTCGGCGTCAAGCACAAGGAGCGGCTGAAGGAGCTGAAGGCCGACGTCCATGTGCTGACACTGTCGGCAACGCCGATCCCGCGCACGCTACAGCTGGCGCTCACCGGCGTTCGCGAGCTTTCGCTCATCACCACGCCGCCCGTCGATCGCATGGCGGTGCGCACCTTCATCTCGCCCTTCGATGCGCTCGCCGTGCGCGAGGCGCTGCTGCGCGAGCGCTATCGCGGCGGCCAGAGCTTCTATGTCTGCCCGCGGCTTGCCGATCTCGCCGATCGCAAGGAATTCCTGGAAAAGTTCGTGCCGGAGGTGAAGGTCGCCATCGCGCATGGCCAGATGCCGGCGACCGAGCTCGACGACATCATGAACGCCTTCTACGAGGGCGCCTATGACGTGCTGCTCTCGACGACGATCGTCGAGTCCGGCCTCGACATTCCGACCGCCAACACGCTGATCGTGCACCGCGCCGACATGTTCGGCCTTGCCCAGCTCTATCAGCTGCGCGGCCGCGTCGGCCGATCGAAGACGCGCGCCTATGCGCTCTTCACCGTGCCGGCCGAGAAGAAGCTGACGCCGATGGCCGATCGGCGGCTCAAGGTGCTGCAGTCGCTCGATACGCTCGGTGCCGGCTTCCAGCTCGCCAGCCATGATCTCGATATCCGCGGCGCCGGCAATCTGCTCGGCGAGGAGCAGTCCGGTCATATCAAGGAGGTGGGCTACGAGCTCTACCAGCAGATGCTGGAAGAGGCGGTCGCCCAGCTTCGGCAGGGTGGCGGCGAGGAGGTGGAGGAGGACGGCCGCTGGTCGCCGCAGATCACCGTCGGCACGCCGGTCATGCTGCCCGAGAGCTATGTGCCAGATCTTCCGCTGCGCCTCAGCCTCTATCGCCGGCTCGGGGATCTCGAGGAGCCGGATCAGATCGATGCGTTCGGCGCGGAGCTGATCGACCGCTTCGGCCCGCTTCCGGACGAAGTCGAGCACCTGCTGAAGATCGTCTACATCAAGGCGCTCTGCCGCAAGGCGAATGTCGAAAAGGTCGATGCCGGCCCGAAGGGCATGGTCATCTCGTTCCGCAACTCGGTCTTCCCGAACCCGGCGGGCCTCATCCGCTATATCGGCGAGCAGGGCAGCCTCGCGAAGGTCCGTCCCGACCAGAAGATCGTGCTGATCCGCGATTGGGAGAACCCGGAGAAGCGCCTCAAGGGCACGGCGGTGGTGCTCACCCAGCTCGCCCGCATCGCCGTCGGCGACGGCAAGAAGGCGGCGTAGCGGGAGGCGGCCCGCCTCTTCTTCTTTCCCCCGAGGGGGGAGAGGGCAGGCCATGCATGGCGCGAGTGTGGTCCCGTCGTTGAGGTCGCCGAATGGCGGGTGACAGCCCCTCATGCGCAGCCGGGGCGGGTTGCGGGGAGGGGCTCTCGCGACGGCTCCGTGCGCGGCGCGCAGGCGGCCGACCCTCAGTCCTTCCTTGCGGCGTACCAGGTGGGCAGCGTGTAGCCGTAGACAGACTGAGTCTTCGGATGGTCGACCGTGGTCCAGCGAGCGACCCACTGGTCGGGCAGGTAGTAGAGCGGCACGACATAGTGACCGGAGATGAGCACCCGGTCGAGCGCACGGACAGCCGCGACAAAGTCTTCCTGGCTGCGGGCGGCGACCAGCGCCGCGATCATCGCGTCGATCGCCGGCTCCCTGGCGCCGACATAGTTGAACGATCCCATCATGTCGGCGGCGGCGCTCGACCAGCGGTTGCTCTGCTCGTTGCCGGGAGAGAGCGAAGCCGGCCATGACGTCATGATCACGTCGTAGTCGAAGTTCTGCACGCGGCGCTGATATTGCGTAGCGTCGACCGTTCGCGTTGTCGCGGTGATGCCGACGCGCGACAGCGTTCGCGCGAAGGCGGAGGCGATGCGCTCCTGACTGGCATCCTGCAGCAGGATCTCAAAGGTGAAGGGCTGGCCGGAGGCATCGACGAGCTTGTTGCCCTCCAGCTTCCAGCCGGCAGCGCGGAGCTGTTCCAGCGCGGCGCGGAGCACCTTGCGGTCGCCGCCGGAGCCGTCGCTCACGGTCGGCTTCCATGTGCCGTCCATCACCGCCGGATCGACAGCCTCGGGGAAGGGGGCGAGCAGCGCCTTCTCCGTTTCGGATGCCGGCACGCCCAAGGCGGACAGCGTCGAATCCTGGAAGAAGCTTGCATTGCGGCTGTAGGCGCCCGAGAACAGGTTCTTGTTGACCCATTCGAAATCGAACAGCATCTCCAGCGCCTTGCGCGTCCGGACATCTCCGAACTGAGCGCGGCGGGTGTTCAGCGCGAAGCCGAGCATACCCTTCGGCAGCCCATTGGGGATCGCTTCCTTGATGACGCGCCCGTCGGTAACGGCCGGGAAGTTGTAGGCCTCCAGCCAGCGCGAGGGATCGCTCTCCGGATTGACGTCGTAGAGGCCCTTCTTGAAGCCTTCGAACATCGAATTGCGATCGCGGTAATAGTCGATCCGGATCACGTCGAAATTGTCGAAGCCGCGCTTCACATTGAGGTCCTTGCCCCAATAGTCCGGGTTGCGCTTCAGGATGAACTGCTCGCCGGGACGGATCGTGTCCATGACATAAGGGCCGCTGCCGATCATCGGCTTCAGCGTCGACTGATCGAAGGTCTCGGCATCGGTCGCGTGCTTGGGGAGGATCGGCATGAGGCCGATCAGCATCGGCAGCTCCCGATTGTCGCCACTGGCGAAGGTGAACTTCACTCCTCGCTCGCCGACCTTCTCCGACTTCGTCACCGTCTTGAACCAGCTCGGGTAGAGGTTGGGCCGGCCCTTCTCGCGCAGGAGCTCGAGCGAGAAAATGACGTCCTCCGGGGTGATGGGCTGGCCATCCGAGAATTTCGCGGCGGGATTGATGGTGAAAGTGACCGAAGCGCGGTCGTCCGGCATGTCGACCGAATCGGCGATCAGCCCGTATAGCGAGAAGGCCTCGTCGCGGTTGCGCACCATGAGGCTCTCGAAGACATTGTTGCCGAGCGAAGCGTCCCAGATGCCGCGCGAGGTCGTCGTCGCACTCTTCACGATGAACGGGTTGACGCTGTCATAGGTGCCCTGGAAGGCATAGGCGATCGTTCCGCCCTTCGGCGCGTCGGGGTCCGCATAGGGGAAGTGGTCGAAATCCTTCGGCAGGGCCGGCTCACCATGCATTGCCATCGCATGGCTGGGCTCGGCATTGGCGCTGCCGAGCGGCAGGGCGGCCATCGCCAGGGCTATGCATGCGATGCGGCCCGCAAAAAAGCGCTTCGACATGGTGATTTCCTCCACCTTGTCCGGCCTGCGCCGGACCCCGCGGAAAAAGACCTCAGCCATCGCGGCTTGGCAACCGCCTTCCTGCTGGAAATGCCTCTTGTGAGGGACTAAACATGCGCCGCAGCCCGGACGTCACCGTGTCGCCTCATTTGCTGGTCATCCAGCCGCGATGACGTCGCCGGATCCGGGCATGCGCTTGCCGCCGGCGGCAAGCGCGGAACAGTTGTTGAACGCAAGGACACGCAGATGTCGTATCGCTGGAAGATCGGTTCGGTGAGGGCGCCTCTGCTGGCGACTGCCGCGCTTCTCATGGTCGCCTCGGCTCCGGTGGCGATGGCGCAGGATGCGCCGGCTCCGAAGCCGCCGGCAGCCAAGCCGGCCGCGGCCCCTGCCGCCTCTGGCGATGCGGCGGCTGCTCCGGGCTCGCCCTGGATCAAGGAGTGCGGACAGGACCCGCAGTCCAAGAAGAAGCTCTGCATCACCTCGCAGGAGCTTCGCGCCGACACGAATCAGTTCATCGCCTCGATCCAGCTTCGCAAGCTCGAGGGCGATCCGAAGATGGCCCTGACGGCGATCGTGCTGACCGGCCAGCTCATCCAGCCGGGCCTGCTCATCCAGGTCGACCAGAACAAGGCCGTGCCGCTGAAATACGTGATCTGCGACCCGACCGTCTGCTACGCGCAGGCCGAGGTCGACGACGCCTTCGCCACGTCGATGAAGAAGGGCAACAAGGTCGCTGCGATCACCATGAATCCGCAGGGCAAGCCGATGGTGTTCCCGTTCGGCCTGAACGGCTTCACCAAGGTCTATGAGGGCGAGGGCCTCGATCGCGCCGCCGGCAAGGCGCGTCGCGACGCGCTGCAGGAGCAGCTGCAGAAGAACGCCGAGGAAAACCGCCAGAAGCTCATCGAGCAGCAGAACAAGGAGCGTGGCGACGCTGCTCCGCAGCAGTAACCGCTCACAACCGGCTAAAGATGCGAACGGCGCGCCTCTGGCGCGCCGTTTTCGTTGAGAGAGACCGATTGGCGACTGCGCCGAGCCCTTGGAGCGCGCGACGGACTCAGTTCATCGGGCGATTGCGGGCGACATAGACATCGCCCTGGCGCTCGTCGAAATAATCGGGAAGCTGAGCATGGCGCAGCGGCTCGTCGGAGCCGTCGACCAGCAGGTTCTGCTCCGAGACGTAAGCGACATATTCGCTTTCGGCGTTCTCGGCGAGCAGGTGATAGAAGGGCTGGTTCTTGGCCGGACGGATCTCCTCCGGAATTGACAGGTACCATTCCTCGGTATTGGCGAACACCGGATCGACGTCGAACACGACACCGCGGAACGAGAAGTGGCGGTGGCGCACGATCTGGCCGATCCCGAACTTGGCTTCTCGCAGGCGATCTTCGGGGGATTTGATGCGGTCTGACTGGCCCATTGGCAACTTTCCGAACTCGGTCCGTCGTCCAAAAGGCCCGATTGGCGACGGAGCGTCAACGCGACTCATGGTCGCCGCGTCGGATTTGGCTCCTTAAAGATGCGGGGCGAGCGCCTGTCGCATCGCGAAGCGCTTCAGCGCCGGCAGCCGGTCGAGCGCGAAAAGACCAACGCCCCGCGCCGCTTGAACGGGGAGGAAACTGGTGAGAAGCGTCCGGTTGAGCGCATCGACCGCCGCCGTTCGCGTGTACACATCGCCCGAGCGGCGCCGGTGATAGTCGGCGAGCGCATCCTCGCCGCCGGGATCGGCGCGATGTACTGAGGCTGTTCTTGCGAAGGCGGCCGCGTCGCGGAGGCTGAGATTGAGGCCCTGGGCGCCAATCGGCGGGAACACATGCGCGGCCTCGCCGATGAGCGCGATACGTCGCGCGGCGAAGCGCTCTGCCGATTGTCCCGTGAGCGGAAAAGCCTGTCGCGGCCCGTCGATCTCGATGTCGCCGACGAGGAAATGCGATTTCTGCTCGAAGACTTCGGCTAGACCGCGGTCGTCCATCTGCATCAGCCGCTCGGCTTCACGCGGCTTCACCACACAGACAACGGCCGACCGGAGACCGGGCAGGGGAACGAGCGTGAATGGACCCGTCTCGGTGTGGAATTCGGTCGAGACGTCGCCATGGGGAAGGCTGTGGCGGATATTCGCCACGACGGCCGTCTGCGGATAGGACCAGCGCTTGAGGCCGATGCCGGCGGCCTCGCGGACCGGAGAGTTGCGACCGTCGGCGGCGCCGACGAGCCGGGCCGAGACGCTGCCGGCAGCGCCGGCATCAATCGCGACATGCCCGTCGTGAACGGTGATCGCGCGGGCGAGACCGTCGAGCCGCAGGATGCCAGCCTCAGTGACGGCGTCTTCGAGCGCAGCGATCATGGCCGCGGTCGGCACATTGTAGCCGAAGGCGTCACGTCCGATTTCCGAGGCATGGAACTCGACGAGAGGCGCGCGCACCAGGCGCCGTGTTCCATCGACGATTCGCATCGTACGAAGGGGGGCGACCGTGTCGGCCAGAGCGGGCCAGATCCCCGTCTCCTGGAGTATGTCGACCGAGACGCCCAGCATGGCGACGGTCCTGCGGTCGGTCGGGATGGTTCGGGGTGCGACCAGAGCCACCGACAGGCCCTCGCGGGCTGCGAGGATCGCTGCGCTGAGCCCGGCGGGGCCGGCGCCGACGACTGCGACGTCGACAGGTGTGTTCATGTCTCGACCTCCTGGATCGACGCCGATTGCCGGCGCGCCCGCAGCCGCCACACATGCACGAGCATCATGCCGGCGAGCATCGCGCCGAGAAATAGAAGGATGGACGGGAATGTCGAGACGAGATCGGCAAGGGCAGGGCCGGGGCAGAGACCCGCGAGGCCCCAGCCGACACCGAAGATCGCAGCGCCGACGACGAGTTCTCCGTCGACACGCCGGGCATGGGGCTGAGAGAAGGAGGTGGCGGCGATCGGCCGGCGACGCCGATGCGCGACGCGCAGCGCGCCCATGGTGACGATGACCGCCATGGCGAGCACGATGGCGAGGCTCGGGTCCCAGCCGCCCGACGAGATCCGTGACACGTCGAGGAACGCCTTGACCTTCTGCGGGTGGATCATGCCGGAGACGGCAAGGCCCGCGCCGAAGATAATGCCCGAGACGAGCGCTGCGGCGTGGAAGACGATCGGACGCCGCTGCGCGGTCTCGGTCACGGTCAGGCGCCCGCCACGAAGACCGTAAGAACAGCCGTCGCCATGAAGACGCCGACCGCCACGAAGGAGCGGAGCGACAGATTGGCGAGCCCGAACACGCCGTGTCCCGAGGTGCAGCCCCGGGCGAGCGCGGCGCCGATGCCGACAAGAATGCCGGATCCGACCAGGAGCGCAGGCGACATATCGAGTTCGGGAAGGCCCGGGGCCATGTCGGCAAGGAGCCGCGGGCCGACAAGCAGCGCTGCCGCCGCGCCCAGTGGCAGTCCTGCGATGAAGAGCAGCCGCCAGCTCAGATCGGCCCAGTTTCCGGAGACGATGCTGCCGAAGATGTTCGAGACCCCGCAGACGCGGCCATTTACGATCCACAACAGCGCAACGCCGAGGCCGATCATGGCGCCGCCGACTGCTGCGGATACGGGGGAGAATCCGAACATGGCAAGCTCCGGATGAACGCCTGCAAGGTGAGGCCGACGCGGGATGCTTGCAACGCGGGCGATGTCGCAGGCGACAGGACGCCGCACTTCGCGCCGCCGCGCCCTTGCCAGAGGGATGCCGAGACCCTATCGACTCCATGGGGCGCCTATGCGTCCGCAGATGATGCGGCGCAGGTGCGGATTCTCCTTAGGGGACACAAGGGGCGCAATGATCAACGCCTGGCCGCGAGCGAGCAGCTGGCTCGTCCATATGCTGACGACGAGCGGCGCCGTCTTCTCGATGCTGGCGGTTCTCGCCGTCGGGCGGGACTCGTTCGTCGAGGCCTTTCTCTGGCTCGGGGCCGCGCTGTTCGTCGACGGCATCGACGGGCCGCTCGCGCGCATCGTCCGCGTCGAGGAGCGCGTGCCGTGGTTCGACGGTGCCATCCTCGATCTCGTGATCGACTACTCGACCTATGTCTTCATTCCGGCGCTCATCCTGGCGCGGTCCGACATCCTGCCGCCCGGGCTCGGCGTCGCTGGCGCCGTCCTCGTGGTCGCCGTGGGTGCGATCTATTTCGCCGACACGCGCATGAAGACCGCCGACTACGGCTTCCGCGGCTTTCCTGCCGTCTGGAACATGGTCGTCTTCGTGCTGATGGCGTTCGACCTCAACCAGGTCGTCGCGGCGGCGATCATCGTGCTCTTTGCGGTGCTCACATTCGCTCCGATCGAGTTCGTGCATCCGTTCCGCGTCAAGCGATTGCGGGCGGTGACTCTCACCGTCACATTCGCGTGGGCGGCCTTCTCCATCCTGGCCCTGGCGGACGGCATGGCGCCGTCGTTGCCCGTGCTTGTCGGGCTCGGCACGACGACGGTCTATCTCACGGTGATCGGCGCGGTCCTGCAGGCAACGCGGCCGCGCGCGGCGCATTGAGCGCCGGGCGGCCTTGAGCAACGATCGGTTCGAGGCAGGGCGAACATCTTCATGAACAGCGGGGCGGCAGGATGAATCTGGATCTCCTTTTCGAGGCGAGCGCCTGGGCGAGCCTTCTCACCCTCACGGCGATGGAAATCGTTCTCGGCATCGACAACATCGTCTTCATCTCGGTGCTGGTCAGCCGGCTGCCGGCGGTCGAGGCACGTCGAGCGCGCCAGATCGGTCTCGCACTCGCCCTGATTTTCCGCATTCTGCTTCTGCTCATCCTCTCCTGGCTGATCGGGCTCACCGAACCGGTCGTCACCATCTTCGGCAAGGGGCTCTCCTGGCGCGATCTCATCCTCCTCGCGGGTGGCCTCTTCCTGATCTACAAGGCCACGCACGAGATCCATCAGGGCGTCGAGGGCGAGCACCACGACAACGCATCGGCGGTGAAGGCGAGTTTCACTGCCATCGTCGCCCAGATCATCGTCATCGACATGGTGTTCTCGGTCGATTCGATCGTCACCGCGATCGGCATGGCCGAGCACGTCGAGGTCATGATCCTCGCGGTCGTCATCGCGATGGGTGTCATGTATCTCGCGTCCGGAGCCATCGCCGGCTTCATAGAGCGGCACCCGACCACGAAAATGCTGGCGCTGGCCTTCCTGCTCATGATCGGCATCGCGCTCGTCGCCGACGGCTTCGGCTTCCACATCCCGCGCGGCTACATCTACACCGCGATGGCCTTCTCAGCCTTCGTCGAGATCCTCAACGTTTCGGCAAAGCGAAACCGGAAGGCCTGAGGCGAATTCTGGCGGGCTGAAGCGGTTCAAATTCCGGCGGCTGTCGATTGCCAGCCGTCGGAGCTGCCTGTAGAAGAGGCACATTCACCATCGGATTGGCGAATCCGTCAGCGGCGGACTTCGGCCCCGGTCGCGCAAGCGGCTGTTTCCGCGCATCTGGCAGTCGCAAGCATGGCCCTCTCGTTCGCCTCCGCGCGCCTCATCATGGCGCTCTACTTCTTCTATTCACTCTCCCTCTCGAACTGGCTGATCCGCATCCCCGACGTGCAGCTCCGTCTCGGTCTCGAGCCGGCGGCGCTGTCGATCTGCCTGCTCGGCGTCCCGATCGGGCTCGTCTGCTCGATGGCCTTTTCGGGCATCGTCGTCGACCGGATGGGGCCGCGAAACGCGATCCGCTACGGCATCCTCTTCCTGATGATCCCGCTTCTGCTGCCGGGGTTCGCTTGGAATCCCACGGTTCTCTTCGTGGCGCTGGTGCTTGTGGGCCTCGGCATGGGACCGCTCGAGGTCGCGCTCAACGTCACCGCCGACCGGATCGGTACGGCGATCGGGCGTACCGTGATGTCGCGATGCCACGGCTTCTGGAGCCTCGGCCTGATGGCGGGCGGCGCGACAGGAACCTTCGCGGCAACGATCGGTCTCGATCCGGGTCCGCACCTCGCCATCGCGATCGTCGCGATCATCATCGTCGCCGAGCTGCTGGCCTCAAGGTTGCCGCGCCTCGATCCGGCGCCCGCCGATCCCAACGCGCCGAAGGCACCGATCTTCGTGCTGCCGCCGAAATCCATCGTCGCGCTCTGCCTTTTCGCCTTCGGCATGCTTCTCGTGGAAGGTGCGATAACCGACTGGAGTGCGATCTATCTCCGCGACGTCTTCGGCGCCGTGCCGCCAGTGACCGGCTTCGCCTTCACCGCCTTCGGCTTCCTCATGGCCGCCGGCAGGCTCGCCGGGGACTTCCTCTCCATGCGATTCGGGCCTGTCGCCATGGCGCGCGTCTGTTGCACAATCGGCGTCGCGGGCATCCTCGCCATGGTGCTGGCGCCGAGCCCGACGCTCGTCATCATTGGCGCGGCGGCCGCGGGCTTCGGCGTCTCGATTGTGTTCCCGCTCGCCGTGACGGCGGCGGCGTCGCGCGACGGCTCGTCGGCGGTCAATGTCGCGGCGCTGTCGCTGCTGTCGTTCTCGGGCTTTCTCGTGGGGCCGCCGATGATCGGTTTCGTCACCGAATTCTTCGGGCTCAGGATCGGCCTCGCCACGCTGCTGCTCGCGGCCGGCATGAGCCTTGCCTTGGCCGGTGAGGTACGCGTCCGGCGGAAAGGCGCAGCGCTTCGCGCCGGCGAGACGGCACACGAGCCCGCCACCGCCTGACGTCCCCCGACAGACCGGTTACGGACGCTTCGCGATGACCGATACCCGCCGCATCATGGCGATCTTCTTCATCCAGTCGATCGCGATGGGAAGCTGGTTTCCGCGAATTCCCGAGGTGCAGCAGGCGCTCGGCCTTGGCCCGGCGCAGCTTGCCGTCGCGCTGCTCGGCATGCCGATCGGCCTTCTGATCACGCTGCCCTTCGCGGGCGGCTTCGTCGCGCGCGTTGGCGCGCGGGCGACCATGATCTGGGGCTTCGTCGTCTTTCTCCTGCTTGCGCCGCTGCCGGCCTTCGCCTGGAGCCTGCCAAGCCTGTTTGTGGCACTCCTTCTCGCCGGCACTGCGATCTCGGGCCTCGAACTCGGAATGAACGTCGCCGCCGACGCGATCGAGCATCGCGCCGGCCGCAAGATCATGAGCACCTGCCACGGTTTCTGGAGCCTCGGCCAGATGGCTGGCAGCCTCGTCGGCGTCGGCTTCGCGGCGCTCGCCGTTCCGCCAGGCTGGTCGCTGGCCATGGTCGCGGCAGTATTGGTCGTCCCGGCGCTCTGGCTTTCCGTCACGCTGCCGCTCGACGTTTCCTCCGAGCATGCCGCGGGCGCTCCGGCGCCCAGGAGCCCGTGGTCGCTGCCGTCGAAAGCGTTGGTCGGATTGTCGGTCTTCGTGTTCGGCGTCGCCATGGCCGAGGGGGCGGCGGCCGACTGGTCGGCGGTGTTCCTGCGCGATGTCATCGGCTCGCCGGTAGCGCTGGCGGGCTTCGGCTACACCGCCTATGCCTTCGCCATCGCAACCGGACGCTTCCTCGGCGATTACCTCTCCGCGCGCTTCGGCGCCGCGCCGCTTGCCCGCTTCTGCGGCCTCGTCACCGTTGCTGGCGTGCTGCTTGTGGTGACGAGTGGCGGGGCGACGCAGGCGCTTATCGGACTTGCCGCGCTCGGCTTCGGCTGCTCGGTCGGCTTTCCGCTCGGCGTCACGGCGGCGGCACGCCTCGGCGACCGCCCGGCAGCAGCGAATGTTGCCGTGCTGTCGCTTTTCGCGCTTTGCGGCTTCCTCGTCGGAGCGCCGATGATCGGTTTCGTGGCGGAGCATCTCGACCTGCGCTTCGGCCTTGCCATGCTGCTGCCGGCGCTTCTCGTCAGCCTCGCTCTCGCCGGCGGCTTGCGCCCGCGCCGCGCGGCTGTTGAACTCGCATCCGCCGGTGCCTGACCGCACCTGCCCTTCAGGGAGGTGTTCGATGTCCGGCTCGACCATTCACGCCATTCGGGTCCACGAACAGGGCGGGGCCGACAAGCTGCGCTTCGAGGAGATCGAAGTCGGAGCGCCCGGAAAGGGTGAGGCGCGCATCCGCCAGACGGCGGTCGGCCTCAATTTCATCGACGTCTATCACCGGTCCGGCCTCTATCCGCCGCCCCAGCCCCTGCCCTTCGTTCCGGGCTCGGAGGGCGTCGGCATCGTCGAGGCGGTGGGCGAGGGCGTCAGCGCGGTGAAGGTGGGCGATCGCGTCGGCTATGCCGGCCCGACCGGCGCTTATGCCGAGGCGCGACTGGTGCCGGCCGACCGCCTCGTTCCAATTCCCGATGCCATCGACGACGCCACCGCCGCGTCGGTGCTCCTCAAGGGGCTCACCGCTCGCTATCTCCTCCGCCAGACCTATGTCGTCGGCCCGCAGACGGTTCTGCTCTTCCACGCCGCGGCCGGCGGCGTCGGCTCGATCGCCTGCCAATGGGCGTCGGCCCTAGGCGCGACGGTGATCGGCACGGCGGGTGGGCCCGAAAAGGTGGAGCGCGCGCGGAAACTCGGCTGCGCCCATGTCATCGACTATCGCTCCGAGGACTTCGTCGCCCGGGTTGGCGAGATCACCAAGGGCGAGAAGTGCGACGTGGTCTACGACTCGGTCGGCAAGGACACCTTCCCCGCCTCGCTTGACTGTTTGAAGCCGCGCGGACTGTTCGTCTCCTTCGGCAACTCGTCCGGAGCGGTGGAGGCATTCGAGATCAACCTTCTCCAGCGCAAGGGCTCGCTCTACGCGACCCGGCCGACGCTGGGAAACTATGTGAGCAAACACGCTGAACTCGTTGAAGCGGCGGACGATCTCTTCTCGATGATCACCTCGGGCGCCATCCGGGTGGATGCGCCGCAGACCTTTCCGCTCGCCGATGCGGGCGCCGCGCAGACGGCGCTGGAGCAGCGTCGCACGCATGGTTCGGTCGTCCTCATTCCCTGATTATCTACACCCCCATCGGGACGTTCTGCCGCCATTGCGTGCAGCGTCGGATTGATTGTACGATTTGATTAAGCCTTGTGCAGCCTTCGCTGCGCGGGCCTTGGCAGATCGCGTGATGGGAGTTGGAATGGGCCGCCTGACGACGCATGTTCTGGATACGGCGGCCGGACGGCCCGCAGCCGGCCTCACGATCGAACTCTACCGCCTCGGCGAAGCGGCGACGCTTCTCAAGAGCGTCACGACCAATGCGGACGGGCGCGTCGATGGCCCGCTGCTGGAGGGCGACGCGTTCACGGCCGGTACCTACGAGCTTGTCTTCCATGCCGGCGACTATCTCAGGGCCGGCGGCGTCGATATCCCCAAGCCAGCCTTCCTCGACGTTATTCCGATCCGGTTCGGCATCGCGGCCGCCGAGCAGCACTATCACGTCCCGCTGCTTATCTCGCCCTACGGCTATTCCACCTATCGCGGCAGCTGATTCCCATGCGCGACACCATTCGTTTCGTCCGCCGCGGCCGCATCGTCGAGATCGGCAAGTTCGATCCGATGGCGCTGCTGATCGACCATCTGCGGCTTACCGAGGGCGCCAAGGGCACCAAAGAAGGCTGCGGCGAGGGCGACTGCGGCGCCTGCACGGTCGCACTCGGCCGCCGCCGCGGCGACGAGATCGTCTATGAGCCGGTGAATTCCTGCATCCAGCTGCTCGGCATGGTCGACGGCACCGAGATCGTGACGGTCGAGGATCTCGCCGCCGACGGCCGGCTGCACCCGATCCAGCAGGCGATGGTCGATCGGCACGGCTCGCAATGCGGCTTCTGCACGCCTGGCTTCGTCATGAGCCTCTTCGCCATGTTCCACAACACGGACGGGCCGACGACGCGCGGCGAGGTCAATGACTGGATCGCCGGCAATCTCTGCCGATGCACCGGGTATCGCCCCATCGTCGACGCGGCGATCGAGGCCTCGGCCGCGCCGCGCGACGACGCCTTCCACCGCGGCGCCGCGGATACGGCCGGCGTGCTGCAGTTCCTCGCCGACGACCGCGACCTCTTCATCGGCGACGACGAGCGCTTCTTCGCGGCCCCCGCCAGCATCGAGGCGCTGGCCGCGCTCTACCAGCAGCACCCGACCGCGGTGATCGTTGCCGGCGCCACGGATGTCGGCCTCTGGATCACAAAGCAACTGCGCGACATTCCGAAGATCATCCATATCGGCCGCGTCGCCGGCATGAACCGGATCGAGGATACCGGCCGCGAGATCCTGATCGGCGCCACGGCCAGCTTCGCCGCCGCCGAGCCTTACATGCGCTCGATCGACGCCGATCTCGGCGAACTCTTCCGCCGCATCGGCTCCAAGCAGGTGCGCGCGTCCGGCACGGTCGGTGGCAATGTCGCGAACGGCTCGCCGATTGGCGATTCGCCGCCGGCGCTCATCGCACTCGGCGCGACGATGGAGCTTCGGCGCGGCGACCGCTCGCGGGTCATTCCGCTCGAGGACTTCTTCATCGATTATGGCAAGCAGAACCGGGCGACCGGCGAGTTCGTGACCGGCCTGCTGGTGCCCCGGCTGCGCGAGGATCAGGTCTTCCGCTGCCACAAGGTCACGAAGCGTTTCGACCAGGACATCTCCGCCGTCATGGGCGCCTTCCGCTTTACGATCGATACGGACGGGGTGATCCGGGAGGCGCGCATCGCCTATGGCGGCATGGCGGGAACGCCGAAACGCGCCAAAGGTGCCGAAACAGCACTCGTCGGCACCGCGATCGCCGAATCGGCGGCTTGGTCGCGAGCCTTCGCAGCGCTGCGCACCGATTTCAGCCCGCTGGACGATCACCGCGCCAGCGCCGCCTATCGCGCCGATACGGCGCAGGCGTTGCTCGGCAAGGCGCTGCTCGAGGCGGCCGGAACGCCGACGCAGCGGACCCGTCTCGTCGGCCAACGCGAGGAGGCCGTCCATGCCGGCTGAGACCATGCGCCCCGAGGCCGAGCTGCAGATCGTCCGTAAGCCGCTGCCGCATGACAGCGCGCCCCGCCACGTCACCGGAACGGCCGCCTATATCGACGACATCCGTGAGCCCTCGGGGACGCTGCATCTCGCTCCCGGCTATGCGCCGATCGCGAGCGGTCGCATCGTCTCGGTCGATCTTTCGGCAGTGCGCGCCGCTCCCGATGTTGTCACGGTGCTGACGGCCGAGGATATTCCAGGCGCGAATGATATCTCGCCGAAGCAGATCGGCGACGATCCGGCGCTCGCCACCGATACGGTGCGCTTCCACGGCCAGGTCGTGTTCGCCGTCGTGGCGAAGACTCGCGATGCGGCGCGCCGCGCGGCGAAGAAGGCCCGTTTCGTGACGGAGGCCGCGCCGCCGGTGATCGACGTCGCCGAGGCGACGGAGAAGGTCCTCGCCGACTATGCCTTCGTGCAGGGCGATCCGGACGCTGCGCTCGCGACGGCTCCGGTTTCCTTCGAGGACGAGTTCCGCATCGGGGGGCAGGAGCATTTCTACCTCGAAGGCCAGATCTCGCTCGCCATTCCCGGCGAAGCGGGCGAGATTCTCGTGCATGCCTCGACGCAGCACCCGAGCGAGGTGCAGCATGTGGTGGCGCATGCGCTGCATGTTCCCTCGAGCGCCGTGACGGTCGAGATTCGCCGCATGGGTGGCGGCTTCGGCGGCAAGGAGAGCCAGGCGACGCAATGGGCGGTGCTCGCCGCGCTGGCGGCGGTGAAGACCGGGCAGCCCTGCAAGTTCCGGCTCGATCGCGACGACGACATGATCATGACCGGCAAGCGGCACGATTTCCGCGTGCGCTACCGAGTCGGCCATGACGAGAACGGGTTGCTGCAGGGCGTCGATGTCGCGCTCGACGCGCGATGTGGGCATTCGGAAGATCTGAGCATGGGCGTCGTCGACCGGACGATGTTCCATTCCGACAACTCCTATTTCTATCCTAACTGCCGCGTACTGACCCGCCGGTTCCGCACCAACACCTGTTCCAACACCGCCTATCGTGGCTTCGGCGGGCCGCAGGGCATGGTGTTCGCCGAGCGGATGATGGACCAGGTCGCCTATCGGCTCGGTAAGGACCCGCTCGAGATCCGCAAGGCGAATTTCTATGGCGGCCGCGGTCGCGACCGCACGCCCTATGGCCAGCAGGTCACCGACAACCTGCTGCACGAACTCGTTGCTGAGCTTGAGGCGGATTGCAGCTATTGGGAGCGCCGCGCCGAGATCGCGGCCTGGAACGCGTCGAGCCGCATCCTGAAGCGCGGGCTCGCGTTGACGCCGATCAAGTTCGGCATCTCCTTCACGCTGATGCCGCTCAACCAGGCCGGCGCGCTGGTTCATCTCTATCGTGACGGTTCGGTTCACCTGAACCATGGCGGCACCGAGATGGGGCAGGGCCTGTTCCTCAAGGTGGCGCAGGTCGTCGCCGAGGAATTCGGTGTCGATATGGGAAAGGTGGCGATCACCGCGACCCGCACCGACAAGGTGCCGAACACCTCGCCGACCGCGGCCTCGTCCGGCACCGATCTCAACGCCATGGCGGCGCTCGCCGCCTGCAACGAGATCAAGGATCGCCTCTACGCCTTCATCGAGCAGAAGTGGCGCGTGCGCCGCGACAAGGTGAATTTCCGCGACAACCGGGTGTTTTTCGATAATCAGTCGATCAGCCTCGCCGAACTCGCCAACGCCGCATATGTCGAGCGCATCTCGCTTTCGTCCGCCGCGCATTACCGGACGCCGGTGATCTCGTGGAACCGCGACAAGGCCGAAGGCCGTCCGTTCTACTATTTCGCCTATGGCGCCTCCTGCTCGGAGGTGACGATCGACACGATGACGGGAGAGATGCGGGTCGACCGCGTCGACGTGCTGCACGATGTC
Organism: Kaistia geumhonensis; assembly: GCF_030815145.1. Lineage (NCBI taxonomy): Bacteria > Pseudomonadati > Pseudomonadota > Alphaproteobacteria > Hyphomicrobiales > Kaistiaceae > Kaistia > Kaistia geumhonensis. Next base: position 353,505 of record NZ_JAUSWJ010000001.1, read on the forward strand.
GGCAAATCGCTGAATCCGGCCATCGATATCGGCCAGATCGAAGGCGGCTTCGTGCAGGGGATGGGCTGGCTCACGACGGAAGAACTCGTCTGGGACAAACAGGGTCGCCTCAGGACCCATGCGCCCTCGACATACAAGATCCCGACCGCCTCCGACGTGCCAGAGCATTTCATCGTCAAGCTGTTCCAGTCGGACGGCGCGCGCGAAAAGACGATCTACCGCTCCAAGGCCGTCGGCGAGCCTCCCTTGATGTTGCCGATTTCGGTCTGGTGTGCGATCGCCAACGCCGTCGCCAGCGTCCGGCCCGGCGTCGTGCCGCAGCTTGACGCACCGGCGACTCCCGAGGCGATCCTCAAGGCCGTGCGGAGAGCTCTGTCCGGGGACGCCTGATGCAGGTCTGGCAACGCCTCCTCGACGCGATCGACCAGCACAGCAAGGCCGCGATGGCGACGCTCGTGGCGATCCGCGGCTCGGCGCCGCGGGAGGCGGGCGCCAGGATCATCGTCATGCCGGACGGCAGCTTTACGGGCACGATCGGCGGCGGAACGCTGGAATGGCGCGCCATCGCGGAGGCGCAGCGGGCCATGGCGCAGGCAGCGGCCCCCGGACTCGCGCTGTCCAGCATCGCGCTCGGTCCCGAACTCGGCCAGTGCTGCGGCGGCCGCGTCGAGCTGGCGCTGGAAGTCTTCGGCATGGAGCGCCGACAGGAAGTGAAGGCGCTCGCGGAGGCTGAAGCGCGCGGGCCGTTCCGCACACGGGCGCAGATCTTCGAAGGAAAACCGCTGGTCCGTGCCATCGCGCCCGGGTCGTCTGTGCCGATCGGCTCGGCCACGCTTCATGGCGGAGCGATCGAGGAAGGGTTCGGAGAGGATCCCCGCGCGCTTTTCCTGTTCGGGGCCGGTCATGTCGGGCGGGCGCTGGTCCTTGCTTTGGCGCCGCTTCCTTTCGCCGTTACTTGGATCGACCCGCGTCCGGACGCCTTTCCGGCTCTCGTTCCCGCCAATTGCCGCTGCGTCCGGCAGGAGGACGCGCCGGAAGCGCTCGGCGCGGCGCCCGACGGCGCTTTCGTGCTCGTGATGACACACAGCCACGCACTCGACCTCGCCATCGTGCACAAAGCGCTGGCAGCGTGTAGGTTCGGCTATGTCGGACTCATCGGCAGCGCGTCGAAGCGGGCACGCTTCCTGCGCCTGCTCGGCGAGGCCGGCGTCGAGGGGGACGTTTCCGCCGCGCTGCATTCGCCGATCGGCCTTCCGGGCATCCGCTCGAAGCTGCCGGCAGTGATCGCCGCGTCGGTGGCATCGGACTTGCTGATCCGCGACGAGGCCGTGCGCCGGGCTGCCTTGGTCGAGGCCGATGCGCATCCCAAGCTGTCGTTGCGTTCGCCGAGGGGGAGCTGAATTGGAACCTGCCATCGCCGCGCGACGGACGCGGCCGCAATCCGGCGCCCTCGTTGAGGCCATCGGAATCACCAAGCTGTTCGGCAGTTTCAAGGCGAACGACGCCATCGACCTGACCATCCGGCCGGGCGAGATCCACGCGCTGCTCGGCGAGAATGGCGCCGGCAAGTCGACGCTGGTGAAGATTCTCTACGGCTCGCTGCAGCCGACCGAGGGCGAGATCCGCTGGAAGGGACAGCCGGTCCGGATCCCGAGCCCCTCCGCCGCGCGCAAGCTCGGCATAGGCATGGTTTTTCAACATTTCTCGCTGTTCGATGCGCTGACGGTCACCGAGAACATCGCCCTTGCGCTGGCCGACCGCACCAATCTCGCGGCGCTGTCGCGCGAGATCGAGCAGGTGTCGCGCGAGTTCGGCCTGCCCCTGAACCCGGCCTCGCGCGTCGTCGATCTGTCGGTCGGCGAGCGACAGCGGGTCGAGATCGTGCGCTGCCTGCTGCAGGATCCCGAACTGCTCATCATGGACGAGCCGACCTCGGTGCTGACGCCCCAAGAGGCCGACGATCTCTTCGAGACGCTCGACCGACTGACGGCGCGTGGTTGCGCCGTTCTCTATATCAGCCACCGCCTCGAGGAGGTGAAGCAGATCTGCCATCACGCGACCATCCTTCGCCTGGGCAAGGTGGTCGCTGAATGCGATCCGCAGCAGGAGACCGCGGCCCAGCTCGCGAGTCTCATGGTCGGCGCCGACGTGCATGTCCTCTCCGCCGACACGCCGCCGCCGAGCACGATGCGCACGCGCCTCAAGGTTCAGGGCCTGTCGATGCCGGAGCCGCATCCCTTCGCGGTCGCGCTCAAGGACATCTCGCTCGACGTGCGGGCCGGGGAGATCGTCGGCATCGCGGGCATCGCCGGAAACGGACAGGGTGAGCTCTTCGATGCGCTGTCCGGCGAGCGGCTCGCGGCGCAGGAGGACGTGATCATCATCGACGGCAAGCCGGCTGGCCGCCTCGGCGTCACGCGCCGCCGCCGCATGGGCGCGGCGTTCGTTCCAGAGGAGCGCAACGGCCACGGCGCCGTGCCGCGGCTGCGTCTTTCGGACAATGTGCTCCTAACCCGCCATTCGACCGGCGACCAGTTGATCCGCATCGGCGTGATCGACTTCGCGAGCATGCGGACGCTCGCCGAGCGGATCGGCCGCTCCTTCGATGTCCGCAAGTCGGCGGTCGATCCGGAAGCGGGCTCGCTCTCGGGCGGCAACCTGCAAAAATTCATCGTCGGCCGCGAGATCGACCGCCAGCCCTCGGTGCTTGTCGTCAGCCAGCCGACCTGGGGCGTCGATGCCGGCGCAGCGGCCGTCATCCGCCAGTCGTTGATCGATCTCGCGCGGTCGGGGTCCGCGGTGCTGGTCATCAGCCAGGACCTCGACGAGATCTTCGAGATCGCCGACCGGGTCGCGGTCATATCGCGCGGCCATCTGACGGAGCCGGTGCCGACGCGCTCGCTGACGCGCGAGGAGATCGGCCTCATGATGGCGGGGCTCGGCGAGGGCAAGAAGAAGGGACGCGCCGCTATGGGGCAGGGGGAGGCGGCGCATGCGCATCGTCCTTGAGAAACGGCTGACGCCGAGCCGCAGCATGCAGTATCTCTCGCCGGTCGTGGCGATCCTGCTGTCGCTGGCCACCTTCTTCGTGATCTTCCTCCTCGCCGGCATCGATCCGATGCGGGCGCTCTACATCTATTTTGTCGAGCCGCTGACCGCGCTCTGGTCGATCGAGGACCTGCTCGTGAAGGCGGTGCCGATCATCCTGATCGCGATCGGGCTCTCCTTCTGCTACCAGTCGGCGGTGTGGAATATCGGCGCCGAGGGCCAGCTCGCGGCAGGTGCGCTGGCGGGTGCCGCCATCCCGATCCTCTTCCCGACATTGCAGGGGCCTGCGGTGATTACCGCGATGATCCTGATGGGCATCGCCGGCGGCATGGCCTATGCGGCGATCCCGGCCATCCTGAAGATCCGCTTCAACGCCAACGAGACGCTGACGACGCTGATGCTCGTCTATGTCGCCAATCTCTTCCTCGACTATATGGCGCGCGGTCCCTGGCGTGATCCGGCCGGTTTCAACTTCCCGAACAGCCGGCCCTTCGACGAAGGACAGATGTTGCCCGTCATCGCAGGCGAATCCATCCGCCTCTCGATCATCTTCATGCTGGTGGCGGTCGTCGTCGCCTGGTTCATGACGACGAAGACGATGACCGGCTTCAAGATCCGCGTGCTCGGCCAGTCACCCCGCGCCGGCTCGTTCGGCGGCTTCTCGCGCAACAAGATGGTGATGCTGACCTTCCTGATCTCCGGCGGCCTCGCAGGCCTCGCCGGCATCTGCGAGGTCATGGGACCGATCGGGCTGCTGCGCACCAGCGTATCCCCCGGTTACGGCTTCACGGCGATCATCGTCGCTTTCCTGGGCCGCCTGCACCCGTTCGGCATCCTGATCGCCGGCTTGCTGCTGGCGCTTTCCTACATGGGCGGCGAGGGCGCGCAGGTCGCGATCGGCCTCTCGGACCAGACGACACAGGTGTTCCAGGGAATGCTGCTCTTCTACGTGCTCGCCTGCGACAGCTTCATCTATTACCGCCTCCGCATTGTGCGCCAGCCGGCGCTCGACGCCGCAACAGTCCGGTGATGCCATGACGATGATGGAAGGAATCCTGCTCACCATCGTCACCGCCGCGACGCCGCTTCTGTTCGCGGCGATCGGCGAGCTGGTGGCCGAGCGCGCGGGCGTGCTCAATCTCGGCGTCGAGGGGATGATGGCGATCGGCGCCGTCTGCGGCTTCGCGGCGACGGCGGTCACCGGAATGCCGATCGTCGGGGTTCTCGTGGCCATGATCGGCGGCATGCTGGCGGCTGGACTGTTCGGCATCGTGGCGCTGTTCTTCGTCGCCAACCAGAATGCTACGGGCGTCGCGTTGACGTTGTTCGGGCTCGGACTTTCGGGCCTGATCGGCGATCGCTTCGTCGGCATGCCCGGCATTCCCGTGCCGCGCGTCGACATTCCTGGCCTGTCCGACCTCCCCATCGTCGGGCGGCTCGTGTTCGGGCAGGACCCGCTCGTCTATCTCGCCGTCGTGCTTGCGATCGGCACATGGTGGTTCCTGTTCAGGACGCGTGGCGGCCTCGTGCTCCGCGCCGTCGGCGACAATCACGGATCGGCGCATGCGCTCGGCTTCTCCGTCATCCGCACGCGCTTCCTCGCCGTGCTCTTCGGCGGCCTCTGCGCGGGACTCGGCGGCGCCTATCTCTCGCTGGTCTACACGCCGCAATGGACGCCTATGATGACGGGCGGACGCGGCTGGATCGCGCTCGCGCTCGTCGTGTTCGCGAGTTGGCTGCCGGGTCGCCTCGTCATTGGCGCGCTGCTGTTCGGCGGCGTCAGCATCCTGCAACTTCACGCCCAGGCAATCGGCATCGGCATCCCGTCGCAGTTCCTGTCGATGCTCCCCTACATCGTGACGGTGATTGCTCTGGTGATCATCTCCCGCAATCGCACGCTGCTCAGCGTGAACACACCGGCCTGCCTCGGCCGCGCCTTCGTGCCCGACAGCTGAGCCGCCGACGATAGGCAATGCCGGCCATCCTTCCGGCCGGAGACGACCAAGAGCCCGTACGGGCGAAGAAGAGGGACCAGATACATATGCGCAGATATCTCGCAATCCTCGCTGCCGCCGCGGTCGCCGCAGGCGTCGCGACCGGCGCCGAGGCGGCCGACAAGCTCAAGGCCTGCTGGGTCTATGTCGGCCCGCACAATGACGGTGGCTACAGCGAAGGCCATGATCGCGGCCGCCTGATGGTCGAGAAGGAGCTCGGCGACAAGGTCGAGACGTCCTTCGTCGAGAACGTGCCGGAAGGCCCGGACGCGGAACGCGCGATCGAGCGCCTCGCGCGCTCGGGTTGCGGCATCATCTTCTCGACCTCGTTCGGCTTCATGGATCCGACCGTCAAGGTCGCGGCGAAGTTCCCGGACGTGAAGTTCGAGCATGCGACCGGCTACAAGACGGCGCCCAATCTCGCGACCTACAATTCGCGCTTCTACGAGGGTCGCTACATTCTCGGCCAGATCGCGGCGAAGATGTCGAAATCGGGCACGGCTGGCTACATCGTCTCCTTCCCGATCCCTGAGGTCGTGATGGGCATCGACGCCTTCATGCTCGGCGCGCAGTCGATCAATCCCGACTTCAAGATCAAGATCGTGTGGGTCAATTCGTGGTTCGACCCTGCCAAGGAGGCCGATGCCGCCAAGGCGCTGTTCGACCAGGGCGCCGACATCATCACGCAGCACACCGACTCGCCGGCGCCGCTCCAGGTCGCGCAGGAGCGCGGCCTGCACGGCTTTGGCCAGGCGCATGACATGATCTCCTTCGCGCCCAAGGCGCAGTACACGGCGATCGTCGACACCTGGGGCCCCTACTATGTGAAGCGGGTCAATGCGGTGCTCGATGGCACATGGAAGTCAGAGCAGACCTGGGACGGCCTCAAGGACGGCATCCTCGAGATGGCGCCCTACACGAACCTGCCGGACGATGTCGTCGCCATGGCGAAGAAGACGCAGGCCGACATCGAGTCCGGCGCGCTGCATCCCTTCAAGGGCCCGGTCATCAAGCAGGACGGCACCGAGGTCGTGCCGGCCGGTGGCGTCGTCGATGACAAGACCCTGCTCGGTCTCAACTGGTACGTGAAGGGCATCGACGACAAGCTGCCGCAGTAACAGGCAGCCGCGCCGCAGGCGCGATCCGAACGACGCTTCGAACGAAGCTTGGCCGGCGCCTTGCATGGTGCCGGCCAACACCACAACGGGGCCGCCTTCTCCCAACATGTCCGCATTCGTCGTCGATTGGCTCAACCTCCTCTTCCGCTGGTTCCATCTTGTCGTGGGAATCGGATGGATCGGGACCTCCTTCTATTTTATCGCGCTCGACCTATCGCTCAGGAAGCGCGAGCAGATGAAACCCGGCGTCTACGGCACGGCCTGGGAGGTTCACGGCGGCGGCTTCTATCACGTCGAGAAGTATCTGGTGGCGCCGCCGGCTCTGCCGTCCGATCTCATCTGGTACCGCTGGGAGGCCTATCTCACCTGGGTCTCGGGCTTCCTGCTCCTCATCGTTCAGTACTACTGGAACGCGAACTCCTTCCTGATCGACCGCTCGGTGCTGCCGCTGCTACCCTCGCAAGCGGTGGTCATTTCGGTCGCTTCGCTCTTCGCCGGCTGGTTCATCTATGACCGGCTGTGCAAGTCGGCGCTCGGCCGTTCGACGCCAGTGCTCGCGGTCTGCCTGTTCATTCTGATCGTCGGCGCCGCCTATCTCTTCACGCATGTCTTTTCGGGCCGGGGCGCGTTCATCCATGTCGGCGCCTTCATCGGCACGATCATGGCCTTCAACGTCTTCCGCGTGATCATCCCGAACCAGCGCAAGATCGTCGCCTCGCTGCTGGCGCACGAGAAGCCGGACCCCCGTCTCGGCGCGATCGGCAAGCAGCGCTCGGTTCACAACAATTATCTGACGCTGCCGGTGCTGCTGATGATGGTGTCCAACCATTATCCGCTCCTGACCGGACATCCCGAGGGCTGGCTGATCGTCGCCTTCGTGCTGCTGCTCGGCGGTTCGGTGCGCCATTTCCTCAACCGTCACGAGGCGCACGATCCGCTGCTGAAATATGTCTGGACGCTGCCCCTCGCGCTCGTCGTGCTTGGCTTCCTGATCGTACAGACGGCGCCGCGGCCAATCGAAGTCGCCGAAGGGACGGCGATTTCCGACGCCGACGTGCTGACGATCACCTCGAAACACTGTGCCATGTGCCACGCCGCCAGGCCGACGCATGACGGGTTCGACCAGCCGCCGAAGGGCGTGATGCTCCAGACCACGGCGGAGCTTATCCAGCATAAGGACCAGATCATCGCGCAGGCGGTGCAGGGCCGTGCGATGCCGCTCGGCAACGAGACGAAGATGACCGACGCCGATCGGCAGGCGCTTGGCGCATGGCTCCAAAGCCACTAGACCAGTCGGCAGTCGCGATCCGCGCCGGAGACATCGATGCCGAATGAGGCGCTGCCGCTCGCCGCGGTGAATGCCATGGACGAAGCCGCCTTCGTGGCTTCGTTCGGAGATATCGCGGAGCATTCGCCCTGGGTGGCGACGGCAGCTTTCGCGCAGCATCCCTTCGCGGATCACGAAGCGATGGTGGCGGCGTTTCATGCCGCCATCGAGCGGGCCCCGCATGAGGCGCAGCTCGCACTCCTGTGCGAGCATCCCGATCTCGCCGGGCGGGCGAAGATCGCCGAGCTCGCGCCCGAATCGCAGAACGAGCAGACCGGCGCGGGGCTCGACCGCCTGACGGCGGAAGAGTTCGCGGTCTTCACCGAACTCAACACGGCCTATCGCGCCAGGCACGGCATTCCCTTCATTCGCGCCGTCAAGGGATCGACCAAGGACCAGATTATCGCCGCCTTCCGCGAACGCCTGCCCAACGCGCCGGAGACGGAGTTCGCGACAGCCCTGGGACAGGTGAAGCGCATCATTCGCTTCCGCCTCGAAGACCGGGTCGCGCCGTGAGTTCCGCTCCCTTCCCGAAGCCATCCTCGCGCCGGGGGCTCGGCGAGCGGGCGCTGGCGATGATCGACGCGCTCGCAGCGATCTCAGCGGACGACGGCGCGCTGACCCGTCTCTACCTGACGCCCGAACATGCGAAGGCCGCGGCCCTTGTCGGCGACTGGATGCGCTCCGCCGGGCTTTCCGTGCGAATGGATGCTGCCGGCACGATGCGCGGCGCCCTCCCGCCCGGAAGGTCCGGCCGCAGCGCCAACAAAAGCCTCCTGATCGGCTCGCATATCGATACCGTCATCGACGCCGGCCGCTTCGACGGCAATCTCGGCGTCGTCGCCGGAATTCTGGCCGTGGAAGAACTGACGGCGCGGGGCGTCGCGCTCCCCTTCGGCCTCGAAATCCTTGCCTTCGGCGACGAGGAGGGCGTGCGCTTTCCGGTGACGCTGACATCCTCGTCGGTGGCGGCGGGCATCTTCGACCCGAAGGCGCTGGAGGCGACCGACGAGAAGGGTGTGAGCCTTCGTGAGGCGCTCATTGCCTTCGGCGGCGACCCGTCGCGGCTTTCGAACGAGGCCTATGCCCGCCCCGCGGTGCTCGGCTATCTCGAAGTGCATATCGAGCAGGGCCCGGTGCTGGAGCGCAGCAACGAGCCGCTCGGCGTCGTCACCGCCATCGCAAGCCAGAGCCGCCACCGGATCCGCATCCGCGGCGAGGCTGGCCATGCCGGAACGGTGCCGATGGACATGCGCCATGACGCGGTGACGGCCGCCGCCGAGATCATCCTGGCGGCGGAGGAGGTCGCCCGGAAGGGCAAGAAGCACAGCCTCGTTGCGACAGTCGGCCATGTCGAGGTGATGCCCGGCGCCTCGAACGTCATCCCGGCCGATGTGCGCTTCTCGCTCGATGTCCGCGCCGCGACCGACGATGCACGGAAGGCGGCGGTCGAGGAAATCACGTTGTTCGCTCGCCGGATCGACAAGCGGCGTCAGGTCGTGGTCGGCGTCGAAACGGTGCTGGAGAAAGCCGTCGCCACCTGCGCGCCGCGCATGACGAAGGCGATCGCCGCCGGAATCGCCCGCGTCCAGCAGGCGCCGCCCCGCAGCCTCATGTCGGGCGCCGGTCATGACGGGCAGGCCATGGCGCAGCTCTGCGATTTCGGCATGATCTTCGTGCGCTGCCGGGCCGGTATCAGCCACAATCCCAACGAATGGGTTTCGGTCGACGATCTCGGAGCGGCCGTAGAAGGGCTCGTCGCGACCATCGAGGAACTGGCGCGTCAGGAAGGCGAAGCCAAATGATCGGAGCCGCCGTCGACGCCCTGTTTGAACGCGAGGTCGCCTTTCTCAAGGCGATGATCCGCATGCCGAGCAACAATCCGCCCGGCGATTGCGCGCCGCATGCCGAGATGACCAAGGCGGCGCTGGAAGAGCTCGGCTTCACTGTCGAACAGCATCCGGTGCCCGAGCCCTTCTCGCGGCAGCACGGGCTGAAGAGCATCGTCAATCTCATCGTGCGCCGGCGCTTTGGCAGCGGGGAGGGGCCGGTGGTCGCGCTCGTCGCGCATGGCGACGTGGTGCCGCCCGGCGAAGGCTGGACAAGCGACCCCTACGGCGCCGAAGAGCGGCGCGGCGCCATCTATGGTCGTGGCGCGGCTGTCTCGAAGGGCGATTTCGCGGCCTATGCCTTCGCGCTCAAGGCACTTGAGGACAGCGGGCTCCCGCTCGACGGCGCCGTCGAGCTGCATTTCACCTATGACGAGGAAACCGGCGGCTTCGTCGGCCCGAAATGGCTCATCGAGCATGGGCTCACCGATGCCGATTTTGCGATCACCTCCGGCTTCTCGCACGCCATCGCCACAGCCCATACCGGCGTGCTCCATCTCGAAGTGGTGGTGCGCGGCAGGCAGGCTCATGCCGCGGTGGCGGCGACCGGCGCCGACGCTCTGGAGGCGGCGACACCGATCCTCTCGGCCATCTATGCCGAGCGGCGGCGGCTCGCCGCCATCGCTTCGGATGAGCCCGGCATCGGCGGACCGCAGATCACCGTCGGCCTCATTTCGGGCGGCATCAGCACCAATGTCGTGCCCGACCGGATCGTGCTGCGGATCGACCGCCGGCTGATCCTCGAGGAGGATGGCGAGACCGTCGAGGCCGAGCTCGTGCGGCTGATCGAAGGCGCCTTTCCGCCGACGCCGGGGATCGAAGTCGAGTGCCGGCGCATCCTGCTGGCGGAGCCGCTGCGCCCGTTGCCCGGCGTCGAGCGGCTGGTCGAGGCCTTGCGCGTCCCCGCCGAGGCTCTATCGGGCCAGCCGATCGATGTTACAGGCGTACCGCTCTACACCGACGCCCGGCACTACGCCGCGGCGGGCATCCCCACTGTTCTCTACGGCGCCGGCCCGCGCTCGATCGTCGATGCCAATGCCCACTCCGCCGACGAGCATCTGCGCCTCGCCGATCTGCGCATGGCGACCGAAGTCGTGGCGGAGGCACTGGCAACGCTGCTGGCGCGGTAGGCGGGGGCAGGGGGCAAACGGCGAGAATTCCCGGCGAAGGTCCGCACCCCATTCCTCGCCCCTTTTGAAGCGGGCCCCGGCGAGCGCCTTTCACCCCAACGGCTGGATCAGGACTGCTGCAATTGCCGGCGCGGCGAGAGGGCTACGCTCTCGACGTGGATCCGCCAGCCGAGCAGAGCGAGATTGAGCACTCCAAAGAGTACGGCCTGCGAGGGGAGCGACAGCAGCCAGGGCAGCAGCGGCACCTCGATCGCCACGATCAGATAGTTCGGGTGGCGGATCAGGCGGTAGGGACCGCGCCGCCTCAGCGGCTGATCGTCGACCGTGATGATGCGCGTGGTCCAGAACGGGCCGAGGCTGGCGATGGTCCAGACGCGCAGCAACTGGAGCAGCAGGAAGGCGCCGAGCGCGGCCCAATGTACCGGAATTCCCGGCTGGACGAACAGGAACATGGCAAGCAGCCATGTCCCGTGCAGCAGGATGAACAGCGGGTAGTGCGCGCGGCCGATCTCGCGGCCGCGGCGCTTCATGAGTTCGCGCCGGTTGCGCTCCGACCAGGCGAGTTCGATCACTCGCTGGATGACGACAAGGCCGAGCAGCAGATACGGCCAGACGAGGGCGATATCCTTCGCGGTCATCATGCGCGCGGCGCGCCCGATCGAGGCTGCGGGGTAGCATGGACCATCTGGAAGGCCGCCGTGAAGCCGGGCCCGAGCGAGGACAGCAGCCACGCGCCACCCTCGCCGCGCGAGAGAAGCTCCTCGAGCACAAAGAGCACAGTCGGCGCGGACATGTTGCCGTTCTCCCTAAGCACCTTGCGCTCGGCATCGAGCCCGCCCCGCGCATAGCCGAGCACATCCTCCAGCGCGTCGACGACCTTCGCGCCGCCGGGATGGCAGCATGGCCGATCGATATCGGCCCGCGAGAGGCTCGCGCCTGCGAGGAACGCGTCAAGGGCACCGGGATAGTCGCGCGCGACGATCTCCGGGATGCTCTGCTTGAAGATGACGTCGAGCCCGCCGCCATCGACGTCCCAGCCCATGACATCGAGCGTATCGGGCCAGCAATGTTCGCCGCCCGCGCCGATCGTCACCGCGCCCTCCTCGCCGGACCGAAGGACTGCCGCCGCGCCGCCGTCGCCGAACAGGGCACAGGCGACGAGATTACTCTTGGTGAGCCGGTCATGGCGGAAGGCGAGGGAGGAGAACTCGACGACAATCAGCAGGATGTTGGCGCCGGGCATCGCCCGCGCCATCTGGGCGGCGCGGGAAAGCCCGAGCACGCCGCCTGCGCAGCCGAGGCCGAAAATCGGCAGGCGGACCACATCGCGGCGAAACGGCATCAGGTTCATGACGCGCGCCTCGACGCTGGGCGTCGCGATGCCGGTCGATGACACGAAGACGATGGCGTCGATATCCTCGGCCGCGATCCCGGCTGCCTGCCGCGCCTTCTCCGCGCCATTGCGGGCGAGGGCGGTGGCGTTCTCGACATAGAGCCGCGATTTCTCGCCGAAATCGGCTTCACCCATGAACCACTCGACGGGCAGACAGGAATGCCGCGTATCGATCGCCGCATTGTCGAAGACCTGCTGCAACTGATCGAAGAACGGCATCCGGCTCCCGAAGATCGTTCGCGCCCGCTCCCGCGCGACGGCCTGTGGCACATGATTGTCGGGCGTCACGGTAACAAGCGACAGGAGACTGACCGGCGACGCGAAACGCGCCGCCGGAACGGATGGAGAGCGGGTCATGGGTGCCGCCCGGCGCTGTTTCCGTTCATTCGTGGCCCGTCTCGATGAAGCTCGACAGATCCTCGTACTGCTCGCATGTCTTGCTCCCGCAGAGCTTTTCGAGCATCGCGAGTTCGGCCTTGGCCTCCTCGATCCGCCCCGCGCTGGCATAGCCCTCGCCGAGATATTCGCGCGTGTTGAGATTGCCGGGCTCGATCGCCAGAGCCTGTTTGTAGAAACGGATGCCGGTATCGACATCACCCATCTTGCGATGGCTATAGCCGATATAGGTCAGCACCGTGGCATCCTGCTTGTTTCCGACCGCATCGAGCACGATCAGCGCATTTTCGTAGTGGCCGGCGAGGGCCAGCGCCCGGCCCTGCTCCGTCAGCTCCTGGTCCGAGAGGCTGCCGGACTGCGGCTTCACACAGCGTTCCAGCGACTTCGACCAGACCAGCCCCTTCTTGCAGACCTGCTCGGCCGGCATACCGCCGCCGCCGCCCGACGATCCGCCGCTACCGCCGCTCGCCGCCACCGCCGGAAGCGCGGCGAGGAGTGCGAGGGCGAATGCGGCGGCGCTTCGCGCCGTCCAACGAGACATGCTAGTCATCAAGACCTCCGAATGTTCCCGAACCCCATCGGCGGGACTGCAGCAAGAACACCGCTCACCCCAGCGCTATTCACCCCGCCATGCGCCCATCCGGTCACGATGATGTGAGAGACGCGCTCGGCGACCATCTCGTCAGCCTGTGGCGGTTTGCCCTGATCCTTTCGCGCCGGCGGGACACGGCCGAGGATCTCGTGCAGGCGACATGTGTCCGAGCGCTCGAGCGCGCCGATCAGTACCAGCCGGGCACGCGACTCGACCGCTGGCTGTTCGCCATCCTGCATTCGATCTGGCTCAACGAGATCCGGGCCCGGCGCGTGCGCGCTGGCGCCGGCACCGTCGATGCCGAGCTGGCGCTGGTCTTCGACGGCGGCGAAGCGACCGAAACGAATATTCTAGCCGCACAGGTGTTGTCTGCCATCGGAGCGCTTTCGGACGGGCAGCGCGAGGCGGTGCTTCTGGTCTATGCGGAGGGTTATGCCTATCGCGAGGCGGCGGCGCTGCTCGGCGTTCCGGTCGGGACCATCATGAGCCGCCTGGCCGCGGCTCGCGAACGTCTCGCCGGCCTCAAGGACGAATGACAGGGAACTCCATGGCCGAGCCCGACACTCCCGACGACGAACTTCTGACGGCCTATCTGGACGGCGAACTGCCCTCCGACGAGCGCATCAGGATCGATGCGCGACTTGAGCACGAACCCCTGCTTGCGGCGCGGATCGATCGCCTTCGAAGGGCCGGGGAAGGGGTCGGGCCGGCACTGGCTATGCTCGCCGGCTCGGCGCCGGAAGCCCGGCTGCGGTTGATGCTCGCCGAGCAGCTCACGGCCATGACCGCGACGCCGGCAGCGCCGAAGAAGGAGCGTCGCCCCTCGTTTGGGCTTGCGGATCTGGCGCGGCCGTGGCGTCCGGCTGTCGCGCTTGCGAGCTTCGTCATCGTCGCACTGGTTGCCGGCGGGATCGGCTACGGGCTTGCCTTGCGCCGTACCGAGGCACCCGCTGAACAGGAAACCTGGCTACAGGCAGTCGCCGAATACTGGCGGTTCACGACCGCGGAGACTCTGGCGCTCGTTCCATCGCCGGACCTCGCGGCCCGCCAGCTCCAGCTCGCCTCGTCCGCGCTCGGCCTGCCGCTCACCTCCGGGGCGATCACGGCCGGCGATCCGGCGTTCCGTGGGGCGCAGCTCTATGCCTTCAAGGGCAAGCCGCTGGTGCAGATCGCCTATCTCGACACCGACTATGGCCCGATCGCCTTCTGCATCATCCGAAACGGTAGTCCGAAGGACGTCGAGCCGGACGCGACCGAGATCGAGGGATTCTCCGTGGTCCACTGGCAGGAGGATGGTTTCGGCCGCATGCTGATCGGCCGCGCACCCGTCGCGCGTCTTGAAGCCCTGGCCTCGCGGCTGCGGGCCGAGGCGGGGCAGGGGGCGTAAGCCCCCGTCCCTCAAACCACCTGACCGTAAAGGTCGTAGGCGTCGGCGCGCTCGATGCGGGCGGTGACGATATCGCCCACCCGGATCGGGCGGCGCGAGGCCAGGTGGACGCTGCCGTCGATTTCAGGCGCGTCCCAGACCGAGCGGCCCTTGGCGGTGAGCCCGTTGGTTTCGTCGACGATCACCTGGATGCGGCGGCCGACGCGCTTCTCGAGGCGCTTGGCGCTGATCGCCTGCTGCCGCTGCATGAAGCGGTGCCAGCGGCTTTCCTTGACCTCGTCCGGCACCGGATCGGGGAGGGCGTTGGCGGGCGCGCCGTCTACCGGCTCGAACTTGAAGCACCCGACGCGGTCGAGCTTCACCTCGGAGAGCCAGTCGAGCAGGAACTCGAAATCCTCCTCGGTTTCGCCGGGGAAGCCGACGATGAAGGTCGAGCGAACGGCGAGGTCCGGGCAGATTTCCCGCCAGCGATGGATTCGTTCGGCGGTCTTTTCCTGATGCGCCGGCCGGCGCATCGCCTTCAGCACCGAGGGGCTCGCATGCTGGAAGGGTATGTCGACATAGGGGAGGATCTTGCCTTCGGCCATCAGCTCGATGACGGCGTCGACATGCGGGTAGGGGTAGACATAGTGCATCCGCACCCAGGCGCCGAGTTCGCCGAGCTCGGAGGCGAGATCGAGGAACTTGGCCCTGACATCGCGGTCGCGCCAGCGGCTCGTCTCGTATTTGACATCGACGCCATAGGCGCTGGTATCCTGTGAGATCACCAGCAATTCCTTGACGCCGGCCTTCACGAGGCGCTCGGCCTCGCGCAGCACATCGGCGGCGGGACGGCTGACGAGGTCGCCCCGGAGCTTCGGAATGATGCAGAAGGAGCAGCGGTTGTTGCAGCCTTCCGAGATCTTCAGATAGGCGTAGTGACGCGGCGTCAGCTTGATGCCCTGCGGTGGCACGAGATCGACGAACGGATCATGCGCCGGCTGCACCGCCTGGTGCACCGCGCCGAGCACGCTCTCATATTGCTGCGGGCCGGTGATCGCGAGCACGTTCGGGAAGGCGTCGCGGATCTGCTCGGGCTCGGCGCCCATGCAGCCGGTGACGATCACCTTGCCGTTCTCCTTCATCGCCGTGCCGATCGCCTCGAGCGATTCCGCCTTTGCGCTGTCGAGGAATCCGCAGGTGTTGACGATGACGACATCGGCGCCGTCGTGGTTGCGCGAGAGTTCGTAGCCCTCGGCTCTCAGATGCGTCAGGATCCGCTCGGAATCGACGAGCGCCTTGGGGCAGCCGAGGCTGACGAAGGAAATGCGCGGGGCTTCGCCGGCGGGCGCTTCGCGGTTCATGCGGCAACTTCCGAAGATCAGGCGCGGCGGGAGTGGCGAGCCGGCGCGCGAAAAGCCCGTCATTGCGGGCGGTTGGCGCCTATCTGTCGAACCGCCATGCGGCTGTCAATGGCGAAGCCGCCGCAGGCTGCCGCGAAGAGCCGGGCTGAAGGTGGGCTGCGTGCAGGGGGAGGGCGCGCTGCCCCGCCCCTGCGGCGGCTCAGCGGACCGTCTTCCCCGGCCGGGTGATATCGACCTCGCCGCGCTCGTGGATGAAATTCGCGCGGCCGACCAGGAGATTGTCGATCGGGCCGATCCGGCTGCCGTCCTTGCCCTTGTAGGGCAGGGAATGCAGCACGTAGCGCATGGCGTTGATGCGGGCCCGCTTCTTGTCGTCGGACTTGATCACCGTCCAGGGCGAGTCCGCGGTGTCCGTGGCGAAGAACATCGCCTCCTTGGCGCGGGTGTAGTCCTCCCACTTGTCGAGGCTCGCGAGATCGATCGGCGAGAGCTTCCACTGCTTCAGCGGATGGACGTTGCGCTCCTTGAAGCGCCGGCGCTGCTCCTCGCGGCTCACCGAGAACCAGAACTTGATGAGATGGATGCCGCTGCGCACCAGATTGCGCTCGAAGTCTGGCGTCTGGAGCAGGAATTCGCGATACTCCTCGTCGCTGCAGAAGCCCATGACACGCTCGACACCGGCCCTGTTATACCATGAGCGATCGAAGAGGACGATTTCGCCGGTCGAGGGCAGGTGGCTTGTATAGCGCTGGAAATACCACTGGCCGCGCTCGACTTCGCTCGGCTTTTCCAGCGCCACGACGCGCGCGCCGCGGGGGTTCAGATGCTCCATGAAGCGCTTGATCGCGCCGCCCTTGCCTGCCGCGTCGCGCCCCTCGAAGAGGATGACGACGCGCTGCCGCGCGTCCTTGACCCAGGTCTGCAGCTTGAGCAGTTCGGTCTGGAGAGCGAATTTCTGGCGCTCGTAGTCGTGGCGCAACATCTTGTAGCGATAAGGATATCCGCCACGCCGCCAGTCCTCGGCGAGTTCGTCGCTCGTCTTTTTCGGTCGGCCGGGAGCCTTGGGAAGGCCGAATTCCGCCTCGATGCGGGCAGCGTCGTCAGGGGCTGAGCCGGCAATGATGGCGGCGACGCCCTCGCCCGTCCCCGGCTTGCTTTTGATGGCCTCGATCGCAGCGATCTCGGCCTGCTGCACCGCCTCGGCGCGCTCGGCAACCAGCGCCTCTTCCAGCCGCATCGCTTCCGTCTCGACGGCCCCGGCCACGCGCCGGCTCCCGCCATCGTCCTTCTTGGCGCCGTCCATGAACCCTCCGATCGATCGCTGCCTGTCCTCGCAGGCACGCGGATTATCGGCTCACGGCGCCGACGAGGCTTGATCTGGCGCAAGCCGGCAAAGGCGATCCGCGGGCCGGGGAGGGCGCGGCGCCCTCACCCGAAGGAGAGCTCGAGCGGCCGGTGGTCCGAGACTTCCGGTTCTGCGACGACGTCGAATGACGTGACCGAAACCATCTCGTTGACGAGCATGTAATCGGCGAAGCGGCCCGGCTTGGCGTAAAGCGACGTGCGCGTGTCGGTGAAGCCGTGGCCAATGACGAGGTCGCGCAGGCCGAGTTCGCCGAGTATCGCAAAGGTCCGGCTTTGTGGCAGCACGTTGAGGTCGCCGCAAGCGACCAGCCGCTCGCCGCCCGGCCAGACGTTCCGGACGAGCGCCGCGAACGCCTCGGCCTGCGCGAGCTTCGCCGCCGTATCCTGTTTTCCGGCCGGATCGCGGAGCCCGTGCATCTGCCCGATCGTCGCGGTGAAGCCGGCTTCGTGGTCATGAACGCGGATGACGTGAGCATTGCGGGCGCGCGGGTGCTCGCCCCAACGATCGGCGAGGAACGCGCCATGGACGAAGTCCTGCGCCTGGCCGAGCAGCGACAGCGATCTGCGCCAGAAGGTAGCGAGGCCGAACTCGGACGGAACAGCCGTCTCGCCGTCATGCAACACGCCCCGCGCCGCCGGCATGAAGAGGCCGTCGTGGTCGGGCAGGGCTTCTGCGATCTCGTCGAAGAGATTGGTCCGCTGCGGCAGCACGATGTCGCCGTCGCGATAGTCGAGCCAACCATGTCGGTGACCCGGCGTACGCGTGACTTCCTGCAGGCAGATCACGTCGGCGGGACTGTCCGCGAGATATCCGAGCAGCGGGCCATGGAGGCGTCCACCCCAGGCATTGAGGGAAAGAACGGAAGTCACGATCGCGGTCCGGCTGGTGGCAGAAGCGAGGAGGTGGCGACCATGCTAGCAGCCGGCAGGCCGTCGTGGCGAGGCATGCCGGTGGCTCAGGCGAGCCCAGCGTCCAACCCGAAAGACCGTCAGGGAAACGACAATGCATGATTCGCATAAGGAAGATTATGGAACTAACGCGATTGGGTTGGACGGGCGGTCCGTCGCTGCGGTCGTTCTGGGCGGATCCAGCCGCGAGATTGTCGATGCATAGAGGATCGTGATCTGCGCGGCTGTACGGTTCGAGGTTGCCGGGGTCGATCTGTCACGGTCAAGCGTGACGATCAAACTGCGAGGATCGGCTGACAATGCTCCACTCGTCAGAGGCGGTCCGGCGCAGGTTCTGGAGGTTTTGCAGCTTCTCGATGTTCTTCGATCCCACGCATCTCGGCTGGCTCGGATCGGAAATCATGATGGGCGCTTTAGGCGGTCCGACCAACACTCGGATTTTACTGCATATTTCCGTCGCCGACAAAGGCGACTCCTGCGATTTCCGACCACGTTCCGCAGACCAGCAATAGGAGCGGGCCGGGCGGCGGACCATCGCGCGGTCGCGGAAACCAAAGCGCCGACCTCGACGTATCGACAACCGGGGCTGTCCACGGTGGACCGCTCGGAACGTCCTGGGAATTCACTGATGCGCTCGACATCCCGAACTGTCGCTGCGGACTGGGCCGCGAGGATGGCGGCCTTGTGTTGGCTCGGCACGGCGTTTTCCTACTTCATCCCGGAAACGATCGCGGCCTTGGCGTTCCGGGGCTACAGCTTCTCGACGCATATGATCAGCGATCTCGGAATCCCCTACCCGACCGTCATAGACGGCCGGAGCATCGACTCCCCTTTGGCGTCGGTGATGAATGCCGGCTTCGTGGTGCAAGCGCTCTTCTTTGCTTCGGCGGCGGTGATCGTGGGACGGGCGCTGCCGAGGCGAGGTCCGGCCTACGCGGTGTTTCTCGGCGCGGCGCTCGCCGATGCGCTGGGGCTGGTGCTCATCGCGCTCTTTCATAGCGGCACACGCGAGATCGCCGACGGGACCATCATCTGGCACATGGTCGGCGCCAGCCTGTCGATCCTCGGCGGCAACATCGTCGCGATTTCGTCGGGCTTCGCGCTGGCGCCGCTCGGGATGCCGCGCGTCTATCGTCCGGCCGGCATCGTCCTCGGGCTTTTCGGGATCGGCAGCATCCTTTTCCTCGTGGCCGGCCCAGGCTGGTTTCCGGCCGGTGCGGTCGAGCGGGCGAGCGTCTACACGATCACGGTTTGGGAACTCATGACAGCCGCGTTCCTGCTGTCGCGTCGCGGCGGCCTGAACTCCTTGGCGAAGGGCAGGGCCTAGAACGACAGTTCGCGCACACCCTGCACGAGGCCGCCGACGGCCGCGCCAGACAGCGACCAGGCCGAACCGACCAGCGCGGTACTTCCCTGGACCACGGCCTGGCCGCCACGCACCAGGAGCCCGGGACGACCTCCCTCGCCTGCCCCGACCGGCATCGGCGGCACAGGACCTTCGGCTTCGATCGACGCCAGCATCACCGGCGCTTCGTCCGCGGCGATGGAGGCTGCCGCTGGCGGTGCCGGCTCGGCGGGAATGGCCGCGAGCTTGCGCGGCATGCATTCGAGGCACGGCCGCGGCTGCGGCTTCGGCGGGATCGGAGCGGCGACCGCGAGCGGCGGCGCGACGGCCGGAGCCGTCTGTATCATCGTTGCCGGGCGCGCCGCGACGGGCACGGCCGGGATCGCCGGCTCGATGATGCCGGCGATGCGGTCTGGCATTGTGATCGGCCGCGCCCCGAAGGAGACGACGAGCGTCGGCTCCTCGGCGCTTCCCGAAAAGACCTCCGGCGCGAGGATGGCGCTGCCGAGCGCAGCGGCCCCGAGGGCGACGGCCACGGCGGCGCCGTAGAGGGCGATGGTCGCCGGTCGCGTAGCGCCGCGAGTTCTCGTACCAGGTTTCATGATTCACCCCGAATCCAGATCGATGTTGGCACGATCACAGGTCTTTCGGGCCGCTTGCGGCCGCCAAGACGGCGCGATTGCGTCATTTGTAACGCTTGATTGCGGCGCCGAGTGCGACCGGACGCCCAAGATTCCGACTGTCGCAAAGTGCGTCATATGGTAATACCATTGGCGCATTCCGGGAGGCGGGCCGCCTCACCGGAAAAGACCCTGCCCTTCGGAGGAAACGCCTTGGCCTATAGTGAACATCCGCGCCCGCAATTCGAGCGCGAACGCTGGCTCTCGCTCGACGGTGCCTGGCAGTTCGCCCATGACGACGAAGCGCGCTGGACCGGCCCGGCCGACGCACGCTTCGACCGCACCATCACCGTCCCCTATGCGCCTGAAGCGCCGCGCAGTGGCATTCACGACGAGGGCTTCCATCCGGTCGTCTGGTATCGCCGTGAACTGGAGCTGCCGGCGGATCTCGCGCCGGATGCCGAACACGATGCGATCCTCCACTTCGGCGCCATCGACTACAAGAGCGACATCTGGATCAACGGCCAGCATGCCGCGAGCCATGTCGGCGGGCACACGCCGGTGCGCGTTCGCCTCGGCGCCTATGTGACCGACGGCAAGATCGACATCGTTGTCCGTGCCGAGGACGATCCGGCCGACATGATGAAGCCGCGCGGCAAGCAGGATTGGCTCGCCGAGCCGCATGGCATCTGGTACCCGCGCACCACCGGTATCTGGCAGACTGTTTTCGTCGAGCGTGTCGGCCGCAGCCATCTCGAGCGGCTTCAGTGGACGCCCGATTTCGCCCGTTTCGAGATCCGCCTCGATACGCGCGTGACGGCGCCGGTCGGCTGCCGGCTGCGGGTAGCGCTTTCGCTCAACGGCCGCATCCTCGTCGAGGACGACTATGCACTGAAGGGAAGGGACACGAGCCGTGTCATCGCCCTCCCCGACCCCGGCATCGACGATGCGCGGGCGGAATTCGTCTGGTCGCCGGAGCACCCGCAAGTCATCGACGCCACGGTCGAACTTGTCGATGCCTCGGGCAAGGTCGTCGACAGCGTGAAGAGCTATACCGCGCTCCGCGCCGTCTCCACCGCCAATGGCCGCTTCGTGATGAACGGGCGGTCCTACTTCCTGCGCCTCGTCCTCGATCAAGGCTATTGGCGCGAGGGCGTCATGACCGCGAGCGACGAGGAGCTGCGGCGCGATGTCGAGCTCACCAAGCAGCTCGGTTTCAATGGCGTTCGCAAGCACCAGAAGATCGAGAATCCTCGGTTCCTCTATTGGGCCGACATGCTAGGCCTGCTGGTCTGGGAGGAGATGCCGAGCGCCTACGGCTATTCGACCGAGTCGGTGACCCGCCTCGCCGCCGAATGGCAGGAGGCGATCGAGCGCGACTATTCGCACCCCTGCATCGTCACCTGGGTACCGTTCAACGAATCCTGGGGCATTCCGGAGCTGCCGCACAGCACGGTGCAGCGCAGCTACCAGCAGGCGCTCTACCACCTCACCAAGACGCTCGATCCGACGCGTCCGGTCAGCGGTAATGACGGTTGGGAGCAGCTCGCGACCGACATCTTCGCCGTGCACGATTACCACCACAGCGGCGCCGTCCTGCACGACCGCTACGGCTCCGAAGTGGCATTCCACGACACGCTGACGACCTTCCGCTCGGCCGGCCGGGCGCTGGCGCTCGACGGTCATCCGTGGGTGGGCCAGCCGGTCATGCTGACCGAATTCGGCGGCATCGCCTATTTCATGGGGACCGAAGCCGGCTGGGGCTACAGCACGGCGAAGGACACCGATGATTTCGTCGCGCGCTATGGCGACGTGCTCTCCGGCGCAACCGATTCCGAGCTTCTGGCGGGATACTGCTACACGCAGCTCACCGACACCTATCAGGAGCAGAACGGTGTCCTGACCATGGATC
This sequence comes from Kaistia geumhonensis, assembly GCF_030815145.1. Taxonomy (NCBI): domain Bacteria; kingdom Pseudomonadati; phylum Pseudomonadota; class Alphaproteobacteria; order Hyphomicrobiales; family Kaistiaceae; genus Kaistia; species Kaistia geumhonensis. The sequence goes on from NZ_JAUSWJ010000001.1 coordinate 375,273, forward strand.
GCACGCCCAAGGCCGACATCGCCCTGATCCGCGCCGCCAATCTTGGCGTCCCGGTCGAGCGGCTGCCGGAAAATCCGATGGGCTACAACAAGCGCTGGGAGAAGACGCTCGCCGCGCGCGGCGGCTGACTGTTCCCATGTCGACGACACCGGAGGGCAGGGGCTGGTCCCCTGCCCTTTTCGTTTGGCATACCCTCAGAGGTCGCGGCGTCCGAACTGCATCTTCTCGAAGATGAGCACGATGACGAGCGACATCGCGAAGGGAATGAGCAGATAGAGCAGGCGGAAGACGATCAGCGCCGCCAGGACGTCGTTCGGGTTCATCTCCGGCAGCGCGGCGAGGAATGTCACCTCGAGCACGCCAAGCCCGCCCGGCGCATGGGAAAGCAGCGCCAGCGTGAAGGAAGCGAGGAAGATGCCGAGGATGATCAGGTAGCCTGGATTTCCCGTCGCAGGCAGGGCGAAATAGATGATCGCCGCCGCACCGCAGAGCTCGAGCGGCCCCGCCAGCAGCTGGCGCGCGACGATCGGAAGCCGCGGATACTGGACCTGGAACTTGCGAAAGGTCCAAGGCGGCAGGTGGCGCCACGAGCCGAAGACATAGAGCGCGACGAGGCCAAGCAGCGCGAGGCCGAGGGCGAGGCCGACCCATTGCGGAACATCGACGAAACGCCGGATCAGGGAAGGCTCGATCACCAGAACGCCGCCGCTGGTGAGAACCGTGCCGAGGCCAAAGGTGAAAGAGCAGAAGACGATCAGCAGGCCGATTTCCTGCGCCGTGAGCCCGCGGGTCGAATAGGCGCGATAGCGGACGACGGCGCCGGAGATCACCGAGGCGCCGATATTGTGGGATAGCGCGTAGGTCGTGAACGAGCAGAGCGAAATGAACAGCCAAGAGATCTTCTTGCCGCCGATATGGGCGATCGCGATGCGGTCATACCAGGCGAGCGCGCCATAGGCGCAGAGCGTTGCGAGTACTGCCAGGACCCAGTTGTGCACGCTGATGGCGGCGAGGCTGTCGGCGACAGCCGCGAAGGAGATGCGGCGGAACTCGCGATAGAGAATGAAGACCGAGACGACGACCGCCACCAGTCCGAAAATCGACCAGGCCGCATTGCGGAGCTTCATGTACCCTCTGCTTTCGTGATTGCGGCCGATGTTCATCGACCTCCCCCGAACCGGCGACAGATTGGCATGGCATGCCCGAAGCGGCCAAGGCCTAACCACCCTCATGCAACCGATCGCTCGACGACCCCTCCCCCTATTTCCAGGCCCTTGGAAGCGGGAGCTCGAGCACCATGCCGTCATGCGCGGGTTCGACGCCGGACGGCACCTCCGCCGCCAGCGTCCGATAGTCCAGATCGCCATGCATATGTGTGAAGAGCGTGCGGCGCGGCTGCAGGCGCTCGTGCCACGCAATCGATTCGCCGACGCTGAAATGGCTGGGATGCGGCCGGTAGCGCAGCGCATCGACGATCCACAGCGACAGTCCCTCGAGATGCGGAAGCGTCTCCTCCGGGAGGGCGCTGACATCGCTCGAATAGGCGAAATCGCCGATTCGGAAGCCGAGGCTGTCGATGTCGCCATGGACCTGACGGAACGGCAGGATGTCCAGCCTGCCCCCAGGCCCGTCGATGACGAAGCGTGTGCCTGCCTCGATACGCTGCCGCCCCAGGATCGGCGGATAGCTCCCGCCTGCCGGTGTGCGGAAGCAGTAGCCGAAGGCCTCCTCGAGGCGCTCCTGCGTGGCGTCGTCGCTATAGACGGGGACGAGGCGGCGCGTGTCGAGCCAGAAGGCTCTCAGGTCGTCGATGCCGTGCGTGTGGTCGGCATGCGCATGCGTGTAGAGGACGGCGTCCAGCCGGTCGACGCGAGCCTCAAGCAGCTGCGCGCGCAGGTCGGGGCCCGTGTCGACCAGGACCCGGGTCGGATAGGGGCTGCGGCCCGAAAAGCCGTCGATCAGGATCGAAGACCGTGTCCGGCGATTGCGCGGCTCCGAGGGATCGCACGCGCCCCAATCATTGCCGATGCGGGGAACGCCCGGCGAGGCTCCGCAGCCGAGGATCGTGATGCGGATCCGATCGGCGGCCCCCCCTGTTCCGACCGCCTCAGACATCCGCGTCCGCCTCTTCAAAGGCGGATGCCGGGATCTTCGTGAAGAGGCGGCGGACATTCTCGGTCGTCACACGTGCGATCTCGTCCAGCGAGACGCCGCGGACGTCCGCCAGCACCGCCGCCGTCTCGCGCACGAAGGCCGGCTGGTTGCGCTGGCCGCGATGCGGCACCGGCGCGAGATAGGGCGCGTCGGTCTCGACGAGCAGCCGGTCGGCCGGTAGGTCGCGGGCGATATCCCGCAGCGACTCGGCGCTCCGGAAGGTCAAGATGCCAGAGAAGGATACATAGAAGCCGAGCGCGATGCCGACCTCGGCCAGCCGTCTGCCAGAAGAGAAGCAGTGCAGGATCGCCGGGAAGGCACCGGAGCGGCTTTCCTCCTCGATGATCGCAATCATGTCGTCGTCGGCATCGCGGGCATGGATGACGAGCGGCAGGCCCGTGATGCGGGCAGCAGCGATATGCCGGCGGAGCCCCTCGGCCTGGAGCGCCTTGTGCTCGGCCCCATAGACATAATCGAGACCCGCCTCCCCGATCGCCACAACCTTCGGATGTTGCGACAGGGCGACGAGTTCCCCGGTCGTCACATCCGGCTCCTCATGCGCGCTGTTCGGATGGGTGCCGATGGAGCAAAAGACGGAAGGGTAGCGCTCCGCGATGGCGCGGATCTGGTCGAAACGGCGCACGCGCGTCGAGATCGTCACCATGAGGCCGACGCCGGCCGCGTGTGCGTCGGCGATCAGGCGGTCACGGTCCTGGTCGAAATCGGAAAAATCGAGATGGCAGTGGCTGTCGACGAGCATGGGATCCGGTGGCGCGCGAAGCGCTGGGTCAGGCTGAAACGTCGGGAGTGAGTAGCGTCTTCCGCCCGGCCTGTCGACCGTTCTGGACAGGCTCCCGCCCGCGCTTCTACATAGCATGCAAGGGCCGTTCCGAACGGGATTCGACATATTGGCGATTGTGATGGAGCGCTCGCTCTTCGGCCTCGTTCCGAAGAGGCTGAAGGAAGAGGTGATGCTGCGCCGACTGGCGACCGGTATCGCCGAAATGGCGCTCTCTCCGCCGAGCCTGGCCTTCGAGCATGGCGGCGAGCGCAGCCGCCACCGCTACAAGGTCGGCTTCGAGCGCGTGAACAACCAGTTCCGCATCGTGCTCGACCGCGACCGCCTCGCCTCGGACTGGCCGCTCTACCAGATGATGTGGCGCCGTCTGCCGACGCTGGTGCGCCTCATCTCGCGCACTTCTCCAGACGTCATCAGCCTTTCGGGCAACATCTCGGACGGCGGAGACAACGAGCCCGGCGAGCTCAGCTTCTGCAGCGACGAGCCGCAGGCTGTGCTGGTGCCCGATCCTGCCTTCATGACGGCGCGCCTCTACCAGCCATTCAGGGAGCTTGCCGACAGCAAGCCCGGCCAATGGGCGTCCCGCCGCGAAACGCTGCTCTGGCGCGGTGCCATCACGGGGCCCGGACACGCCGCCACCGAGCAGATGGACATGGACGATCCGAGCCTCAAGCTCCGCGTTCGCCTCTGCATCGCGCTGCGTGGACTCGCCGATGTCGATGTAAAGCTGACGGCCAGCGACCGGGAATCCGACCCGCAGCCGCATCACACACGCGACGCGCTCCGTGCCCACGGACTGCTGGGCGACTTCATCGCACCGTCGCGATGGATGAATGTCAAGTTTGCGCTGGATATCGACGGCCCCACAAATAGTTGGGGCAATTTCTTCACGCGGCTTCTCATGGGGTGCTGCGTGCTGAAGGTGGCGTCGTCGCACGGCTTCCGTCAGTGGTACTACGACGACATCATCCCATGGACGCATTATGTCCCGGTCGCCGCCGATCTCTCCGACCTGATGGAGAAGCTCGAATGGTGCCGCAGCCATGACCAGGCCTGCCGCGAAATCGCCGCGGCAGGTCAGGATTTCGCGCTGCGGCGGACGGTCGAATCGGAGACCGTCGCCACGGTGCAGAAGCTCAACGAGCTGTTCGGCGCCGGCTAGTTTCCGGCGACCTCCTCGCCGACATAGCGCGGGAAGACGCCCGTCGGGGCCGGGAGGGCCGTGCCGCCCTCGAGACGACCTGCCGGGCCGAGCGAGGCGAAGAGACGCTTCTCCTCAGGCACGGCGAGAAGATCGAGCAGCTTCCCCGCCGATCCCGGCATCACCGGCTGCGACAACACCGCGATCTGGCGGACCAGCTCGGCCGTCACATAGAGGACCGTCGCCATCCGGGCCGGGTCGGTCTTGCGAAGCTGCCAAGGCGCCTCGTTCGCGAAATAGCGGTTGGCCTCGGCGACGAGGGTCCAGACCGCGTTCAGCGCCTGGTGGATCTGCTGGCTTTCGAAGGCCTGGCGGCAGACCGGCAGCAGCGCATCGGCGCTGGCGAGGATCGCCTCGTCGGCGGCCGAAAAGGCGCCCGGCTCGGGAAGGCGGCCGTCGCAGTTCTTGGCGATCATCGACAGCGAACGCTGGGCGAGATTGCCGAGGTCGTTCGCGAGGTCGGCGTTGATGCGGGTTACGATCGCCTCGTGGCTGTAGCTGCCGTCCTGTCCGAACGGGACCTCGCGCAGGAAGAAGAAGCGGACGGGATCGACACCGTACTGTTCCACGAGCGCGAACGGATCGACGACATTGCCGACAGATTTCGACATTTTCTCGCCGCGATTGAACAAAAATCCATGCGCGAAAACACGCTTCGGCGGCGCGATGCCGGCGGAGAAGAGGAAGGCCGGCCAGTAGACGGTGTGGAAGCGGACGATGTCCTTGCCGATCACGTGCAGGTCGGCCGGCCAGTAGCGGCGGAAGCTCTCGCTGTCGGTGTCCGGGTAGCCGACGCCGGTAATGTAGTTCGTGAGAGCGTCGACCCATACATACATGACATGCTTCGGGTCTCCCGGAACCGGGATGCCCCAGTCGAAGGTGGTGCGCGAGATCGAGAGATCGCGCAGTCCGCCCTTCACGAAGCTCACCACCTCGTTGCGCCGCTCGTCGGGACCGATGAATTCCGGATGCGCCTCGTAATGGGCGAGTAGCCGGTCCTGATAGGCGGAGAGGCGGAAGAAGTAGCTCTCCTCCTCCACCCACTCGACGGGGGAGCCGAGAGGCTCGCGGCGAACGCCGTCCGTCCCGACCGTCGTTTCCTTCTCGTCGAAGAACTGCTCCTGCCGCACCGAGTACCAGCCGGAATACTTGTCGAGATAGATGTCGCCGTTCTCGGTCATCCGCCGCCAGATTTCCTCGCTCGAGCGATGATGGCGGGGTTCGGTCGTACGGATGAAATCGCTCGGCTCGGCGCCGAGGGCGGCATCGAGCCTCCGGAACACGGCGGAGTTCTGATCGGCGAGGGCCAGCGGCGTCAGGCCGGCCTTCTCGGCCGTCTGCTGCATCTTCAAGCCATGCTCATCGGTGCCCGTCAGGAAGAACACGTCCTTGCCGTCGAGCCGCTGAAAGCGTGCCAGCGTGTCGGACGCTATGATCGTATAGGCATGGCCGATATGCGGCACGCCGTTGGGGTAGAAAATCGGGGTGGTGATGTAGAATTTCGATGCCGTCATGGCTCCGCCTCTTCTTCGAACTGCGACATGGCGATGGTCCCGGCTCGCTGAGCCGGGGGCGGATACGTCACATTCGGGCAGCGCGGGCGAGCATGTCGATGGTCGAAAGGACGAATTGCTTGCGGTCGAGATTGTAGGCTTCGACTTCGGCCGAAAACCGGCGGACCTTGTCCCACACCTCCGCCCACTGCGCAAGCGGAACGGCGGCGACGGCGGGCGGGAGCGGCGCCATCATCGCCGGCTCCGGCTCGCCGCGCGCGCGCCGCGCCAGCCAGTCAAAGACGAGGTCCTGGAAGCTCTCGAAAGCATCGTCCGCGCCACGCTGCGCAACGATGTCGCCGAGGCGGTGCGCCGCGGCGGCGTCGAAATCGGGGAAGCGGCTTACGGCCCTGCCGAAGGTCGCGGCGATGGCGGCGACGTCCTCGTCGAGAAAGCGCACAGCCCGTCGGATGCTCCCCTGCCCCGCCAGAGCCGCGAAGCGGCGCTCTTCGGGCGCTGCGTCGGTGTGCTCGGCCAGCGCGGCCTCGATCGCCTCGGGCGTCAGTGGGGAGAGATCGAGCCGCCGGCAGCGGGAGCGGATCGTCGGCAGCAGCCTCCCGGGCGCATGCGAGAGTACCAGGAAGAGCGCGCCGCGCGGCGGCTCCTCGAGGATCTTGAGCAGGGCGTTGGCGGCGCTGGTGTTGAGGTCGTCGGCCGCGTCGACGATCGCGATGCGCCAGCCCGCCTCGCCGGCCGTCGAGCCGAAGAAGGCCATCGTCCGGCGGATCTCGTCGACGGTCACCGATTCCTTGAAGCGCTTGTTCTTGTCGTCATAGGGCCGCGCCAGCGTCAGAAGGTTCGGATGCGCGTGAGCGGCGATCTTGCGCGCCGCCGGATGGGCGGGATCGACGGCGAGGCTGTCCGCCGCCGGCGCCCGTTCGGGCACGGGATGGGCGAGCGCGAAGCGGGCAAAGCGGTGGGCGAGCGTCGCCTTGCCGCTGCCGCGCGGGCCGGTGATCAGCCAGGCGTGATGCATGCGGCCGCCGCGATAGGCATCGAGAAGAACCAACTCGTCGGCGCTCGCGCCATACCACGCGGTCTGTTCGGCAGGCGGGGGCCAGCCTTCCAGCGCGTCGAGTTCCGGCATGATGTCGGCAGCGGCCATCGCAGTTCCGGCGGGATCAGGGCGTCGGCTTCAGAAGCCGCTCGGATACGACCTGCCAGATTTCCGCTGCCACGTCATCCACGTCGCGCGTCGCATCGATCACCACGCAGCGGCCGGGCTCGCTCCGGGCGATCTCGATGAAGATGCGGCGCCTCGCCTCGTGCCGCGCGATCGTCTCGCTCTCGAAACGATCGGCATCGCCCGCCCCCCGGCGGGCGGCGGCCCGGGCGAGGCCCGTTTCGGCCGGCAGGTCGAGGATCAGTGTGAGGTCCGGGCGCGTGTCGCCGATCGCGAGGGACTCGAGGCTCCCGATCAGCGCGGAATCGACACCGTCGGCACCTTGATAGGCGCGCGTCGAATCGATGAAGCGGTCGCACAGCACGAACGCGCCTCGCTCGAGCGCAGGGCGGATGACGCGATCGACATGATCCGCCCGCGCCGCCGCGAAGAGCACGGCCTCGCCGCCTCCGCCGAGCGGGCGCGCGCGTCCCGAGAGAATGAAGGAGCGGATCGCCTCCGCATCCGGCGTGCCGCCGGGCTCGCGCGTCTCGACGACGGCGATGCCGCGCCCGGCAAGCGAGGCGGCGAGGCGCTTCATCTGCGTCGACTTGCCGGCCCCCTCCCCGCCTTCGAAGGTGATGAAGCGGCCCCCGCCAGCGGCCGGTTGCCCCGCTGCCAGCTCCATCAAAGCCACCCGATCAGCAGTTCGCCGACCGCGTCCAGCGCACGCTGCTGCATGCTGCCGGTGGCGATATCGGCCATGGTCACGACGGGCTTTTCGACGAGCAGTTCCTCGCCGACATAGACGCGTACCACGCCGACCGTCTCCCCCTTCTTCACCGGCGCGACCAGAGGACCGTCATAGACGATGCGGGCGCGAATCCGATCCCGTGCACCGCGTTCCAGCAGCACGTCGAGCGGCATGGTCGTCGCGAGCGGCACGGCGGATGCCGCGCCGCCAAATACCTTCGCTTCGGCGATCGTCTCCCCGGCATCGAAGAAGCGCAGCCGCTCGAAGGCGCTGTTCGCCCAGTCGAAGAGCCGCGTGACCTCCTCCGCGCGCGCCTTGTCGGTCGGCAGGCCGCTCACGACCACTGTCACACGATGGCCGCTGCGCAGCGCCGACGCGGCATAGCCGAAGCCAGCCGTCTCGCTGTAGCCCGTCGAGAGCCCGTCGACGCCGATGCCGGCTGCGAGCAGCGGGTTGCGGTTGCGCTGGAAGATCTTGTTCCAGGTGAAGTCCGGTTCCGCATAGATCCGGTAGAGTTCGGGATGCGTCGTCGCGAGAGAGTCGGCGACGATCGCGAGATCGCCGACTGTCGAGAGCTGCTCCGGATCGGCGAGCCCGGTGACGTTGCGGAACGTGGTCGCCGTGAGACCGAGCGCGCGGGCCTTGTCGTTCATGCGGGTCACGAAGGCAGCTTCGGAACCCGCGATACCCTCGGCGAGGATGATGCAGGCGTCGTTGCCCGCCTGCACAATGGCGCCGCGCAGGAGGTCCGAAACAGCTATCTCGGACTTGAGGGCCGCGAACATCGTGGCGCCGCGCGAAGGCGCACCGCCTTTGCGCCAGGCGTTCTCGCTGACCTTGAAGGTCTGGTCCAGCCGGATCTCGCCGGCCTTCAGCGCATCGAACACGACCGCCATGGTCATCATCTTGGCCATGGCAGCGGGATCGAAGCGCTGGTTGGCCGCCTTGCGATAGAGCGTGCCGCCGCTGTCGACATCGACAAGGATCGCTCGCGGCGCCTTGCTCTCAAACGCGGTTTGTGCGGCCGCCGGCTGGGCGAGCGCGAGCAGCGCAGCGAGGGAGAGCGAGGCGCATGACCGCATCCCGGATCATCCGTTCGAATTCGCCAAAGGCAGGCTCCGGCGTCCGCCGACTGCCGGGCCCCGCCTGCGGTCTCAGCGCGTCACGACGAAGGCGTCGCGCGCGCCGGCCGCGGCCACGGCCGCCAGCGCATCCCGCTCCGAAACGCTGTTGTCGGCGACCACGATGCGCAGCTGGTGCAGCGTGCGCCCGCCGACCGCGACATCGCTCATCGCCGGGCGGCCGAGCCAGGCGAGCTTCGTCGCCATGGCCTTGGCATTGGCCGCATCGGCGAAGACGCCGACGGCAATTTCGGTCGCATCGGCGCTGCGCTCGGCAGCCGCTCGGGCGACCGCCACGTGCAGGGCCTCCTCGAGCCTGGCATGTCCGGAATTCCGGGCCATCCCGTCGATCGCGCGCTGCGCGTCCGTGAAATCGGGATCGGCCGCATAGGACGAACGGGCCGAACGATAGACCGGCTGCTGGTACTCGGCCTCGAAGGCGGCCGGGTTCTGGACGGTGAACGAGCCGAGCGTGCGCTCGCCATAGGTCGTGCCGCCGACTGTCGAGGCCTGCACGACCTCCGGTGCCGCGACGACCTCCGGCTCGGCGATCGCCATGGCCTGGACCGGGTCGGCGACAGGAGCCGCGACCGGCGCGACGTTCTGCGCCGCGAGGATCTCGTAGTTGTACGGGTCGATCGCCGTGCCGCCGTCGACCATCGTCGCCGGCCTCGCCCGGGGAACGGGCGCCATCGCCAGCACGATCTGCGGGCTCGAAGCCGGGGCGCGCATCGCGACGGCCATGCTCGGCGCGGGTGCCGGCTGACGGGCAGCGACGGCGATGGTCGGCGCCGGAGCGCTGCGCGTGGCCGGCTGCTGGCGCATCGCGACCGCGACGGCCGACTCCTTCTTCACCCGCGCCATGGCGACCATGACGCTGGGATTCCCGATCTCGGTATTGTCGGGCGCCACATAGGTCGCCATGAGCATCTGCTTGTCATGGCCCTGCATGCGGGCCGGGCCGATATATTCGACCTTCACCTTCGCGGCGCCGTGGCGCTTCACCTGGAGCAGCTCCGCCGTCTTCGACGAAAGGTCGATCAGACGGTTCCGCTCATAGGGACCGCGATCATTGACGCGCACGACGACCGAGGCGCCGTTCTTCAGATTGGTGACGCGCGCATAGCTCGGCAGCGGCATCGTGGGATGCGCGGCCGACAGCGTGTCCATGTCGTAGACTTCGCCATTCGCCGTGTAGCGGCCATGGAAGGCCGAGCCGTACCACGACGCATAGCCGACGGCGGTATAGCGCTTGTGCTCGAAGGGTTTGTAGACCTTGCCCTTCACCGTGTAGGGCTTTCCGACCATGTAGCGTCCGCCGCCCTGAGGCACCGGCTGGCCGTATTCGACCACGCGCGGGCTGGCCTTCACGCCATACTTGCTCTCGGGGAAATATTCGGAGGAGCGCTTCTTGGCCTTCGGCGGCGGCGCCGACGCACAGGACGCGACGATCGACGCTGCTGCGACGATCAAAAGTGTGGTCAGGACCGGTCGCGAAACCGATCCATCGAGGTGCGAAGCACGCGGGTTCTTGATACGCAACGTCCCCATCCTGCCTCTTTCCTACCAGCAAACGCCCGCATTGTCGACAAAGCGGCGGCAACTCGCGCATGGCGTATGCAGAGGGCGCCGTGCGAACGCGCCACCCCCCGTCCCCATAGACGACCACGGCCGTTGACGAGTGGTTAAGAAGGGGTGGTTTCACCCCGGCAAATTCTCGCCGGCAGGGTGAACAACGGGTAACCATCCGCGCCAGTCAGGCGGTGATCGGCGCGCTCGATGCATCGGCGGCGCGCAGGAGATCGCTCGGCGCCAGCCGGATCTGCAGCCCGCGCTGGCCGCCATTCACATAGACATAAGCCTCGGCGAGGGCTGCGTCGTCGACGACGGTGCGCAGCTTCTTCTTCTGGCCGAACGGGCTGACGCCGCCGACCTTGTAGCCCGTGATCCGTTCGGCATCCGGAATGGCCGCCATGGCAGCCGACTTGCCGGAGAAGGCGGTCGCGACCTTCCTCATGCTGGCCTCGCGGTCGGAGGCGAGGACGACGCAGACGGGCTTGCCGTCCACTTCGGCGATGAGCGTCTTGAGGACGCGATGCGGCTCTTCGCCGAGCGCCTCCGCCGCTTGCAGCCCTACCCGCTCGGCATTGGGGTCGTAGTCGTAGGAAACGACTTCGAAGGCGATGCCGAGCTTGCGCAGAGCGAGCGTGGCGGGGGTAGTCTGAGCCATGAAATCCACTCCGGTGTCACCCGGGTGATGCGCCATCGCCGGGGACGCCGCAAGGCCCGGGCCTCAAGAGCCTCACGAGGCGGGGCGATCGGCGACCAGCGCCGCCGCGCCGACAAGGCCGGCATTTTCCGCGAGCGCGGCGCGCACCACGACGACATCGCGGAAGGCGGCCATGAGGTTGGCGCGCATGACCCGATGGATGGTCTCTTCCATGAGGTCGAACGCGGCCGAGACGCCGCCGCCCATGACGACCCGCTCGGGGCTGTAGAGATGGACGAGGCTCGCGAAGCCGCGCCCGAGCAGCGCCGCCTCGTCATCGATCAGGGCGAGGGCGACCTCGTCGCCCGCTCGCGCCGCCTCGACGACATGGCGGGCGTCGACGGCGCCTGTTGTGGCCGCCCGCCCGAGCGCGGAAAGCGGATGCGCTGCGGCAGCGGCGCGGGCGCGGCGGCCGAGCGCCGAACCGGACGCGAAGGCTTCGAAACAGCCGATCGTGCCGCAGGGGCAGCGCGGACCGTCCGGCGCCATGGTAAAATGGCCGATATGGCCCGCCATACCGCGCCTGCCATGCATGATGCGGCCATCGACGATGACCCCGCCGCCGAGCCCGGTCGATACCGTCGCATAGACGAGATGCGACAGGCCGCGCCCGGCGCCGTGGCGCCATTCGCCATAGGCGGCCGAAATTCCGTCATTCTCGAGCAGCACGGAGAGCCCGGTCGCAGCGGCGAGCCGGTCGCGCAGCGGGAAATCGGTCCAGCCCGGCAGGGTGGGGATCTCGAGCACCACGCCGGCCTCACTGTCGAGGGGACCGGGCGCCGAGATGCCGATGCCCCCGATTGCTTCCGGCGGGGAGCCAGCCGAGACCGCGCCTATCAGCCGCTGCATCTGTGCCAGCACGGCCTCCGGCCCTCCGGCGACATCGGTCGGCTCGGCCGCGCGCGCCTCGACCCGGGCGCCCGCGACGAGCGCCGCGCGCAGCTGCGTGCCTCCGAGGTCGATCGCGATGGCGAGCGGCGCGCTCATGCCTCAGCCGCTATAGGGCTGCGCATGGACCCAGCCGATGCGGGCGGCGAGATCCGGGGCGCCGAAGGCGAGCGAGCCCATCACGATCGTTTCGGCGCCGCTCGCGCGAAGCTGCGGCACGGTATGCTCGCGGATGCCGCCATCGGCGGCGACGCGCACGGAGAATCCGCTCGTGGCGACGAGGCGTCGTGCCGCGGCGATGCGTCCGGGAGCCTCGGGATCGAGGCCCTGCCCTTTGACGCCAATGCGCGTGCCGAGCAGCGTCAGGAGGCTGATCCGGGGCAGCAGGTCTTCGGCCGCCTCGACGGGCGTTCCGAGCTGGAGCACGACGCCGGCGGGCAGGTCGAGCGAATGAATGAGATCGAGTCCGGCGCCGACATTGTCGTTTTCGGCGTGGATGCTGATGAGATCGGCGCCCGCCTCGGCGAACTGCTCGATCTGTGCGAGCAGGATGCGGTCGTCGACCATCAGATGGACGTGCAGCGGCTTCTTCGTCAGTTTGCGGACCGCGGCCAACAGGTCGGGGAAATAGAGCAGCGCTGGCGAGAAATGGCCGTCGGCGACGTCGACATGATAAATGTCGACATGCGCATCGACCCGCGCGACGTCGTCCGCGACGCGGGCGAGATCGGCCGACCACAGCGAGAACTCGGCGAGAAGGCGGTCCTTCGGCAGAGCGTCGAACCAGCCGCTAGCGGGCTTCATTGCGGAATCTCCTTCAGGAAATCGGATAGCGCGGCGCGCGCCTCATGGACATAGCGCTCTCGGCTCACGGCTTTCGGCGTGATGCGGACGAGCGTCGCCTTGGGGATCGCCGCGGCGAGGGCCTCGGCATGGGCGATCGGATGGATGAAATCCTCGCCATGACCGATGACGACAGTGGGGACGGCGATGCCGGCAAGGGCGTCGCGCGTCACGCCGGGGCCGTCCGGCGCGATGGCGCGGAGCAGCGCGGCGGTCGTCTCGATCGGGGCTCGGGTAAAGAAGCCGCGTAGCGAGGCGAGATTGTCCGGCGCCTCACGCGCCAGCATCGCCGCTGTTGGCGAGGCTTCGAACAGGGCGCGGGCCTTGTCGAGCTCGTGGTTGGCGAGCAGGTTTCCAACCTCGGCGTTCGGCGCCATGTTGGCCGGGGCGCTGTCGACGAACCAGGCAGGCCGGACGAGCACCAGGCCGGACACGAGATCGGGGCGCTGCACGGCGAGGCGGAGCGCGATGGCCGCACCCATCGAAACACCGCCGATCACGACCGGCCCCCCGCCCCTCGCTTTGGCAAGCGCAGCCACGTCGTCGGCGAAGGTCGCGATCGAGAAGGCTTCCGGCGGGCCCGCCTCCGAGGCGCCGTGACCGCGGCATTCGAGCGTCAGGCAGGACCAGCCGGCATCGCCGGGAAAGAGTTCCTGAGGCTGGGCCGCGTCTCCGCAGAGCCCATGCTGGAAGATCATGCGCCGGCCGCTGCCGCTTTCCACCACGGAGAGCGAAAGCCCGGCGCGCGCGAAGGTCCCGCGCCGGCTCATGCGGCCGCCGCGCCCGAGGCGCGGAGGAAGGCTGACACGCGCGCGGCATCCTTCGCATCGAGGCCGTGCGTCACGAGCGGTCCGTCGAAGCCGGCGGACCGAAGGTCGGCGATGAAGCGGGGAAAATCGACGACGCCGTCGCCGGCCGTGGCGAAGCTGCCGTCGGGATGGCGGTCCTTGGCATGGGCGAGCACGATCTCGGGGCCGAGCAGCGCGATCGCCTCGCGGATGCGCCGCTCGCGCTCCTGCTCCGGTTCGGCCTCGAAGAGATTGGCCGGGTCGAGCACGATGCCGATGCGGTCGCTGGCGAAGAGGTCGAGGAGCGCCCGGGCCTTGGCCGCGGAAGAGACGACATTGCCGAGTTCGGGCTCGACGCCGATGACGATGCCGTGCCGCTCGGCGACCGGCAGGAGATGGCGGAACTCGGCGACGAGATCCTGCCACGCGCCGGGGCTGGCATTCTCAGGGTGGTGGCGCCACTGGTCGGCCGCATCGCGGCTGCCGGTGCAGACGGTGAGCAGCCGCGTTCCCATCGCCGGCGCGGCGGCGGCGAGCGCAGCGAAGGCGCGCCGGCCGGCCTCGCGGACCGTCAGGTCGGGGTGGATCATGTTGTAGGTCGCCGAGAGAGCCGCGATCGAAACGCCGCTGACGCGCGTTGCGCTGCTGACGGCATCGATGACGGGCGGGGCGATCGTCTCAGGCAGTGATGGCAGGCCGGAACAGGCCATGTTGTACTGAACGGTCTCGTAGCCGGCGTTGCGCGCCGCGCAGAGGACCTCGCCGGGCGTGATCCCGGGAAAGGTCTTGGCGAAGATGCCGAGCTGCATCAGACGGCTCCCGTCACGTCGGCGAGGCGGACCGGCTTGCCGGTCTTCACAGACTCCGCGATCGCCACCATGCCGCGCACGCAGGCGAGCCCGTCCTCGATATCGGCGCCGCGCATCGGCGCGCCGTCGAGGATCGTCCGCGCGAAGCCTTCGAGCTGGCGCCGGTAGAAGTGCCCGTCGGCGCCGAGGACGCGCGAGGTCGCGCCGGTCGATTCACGGAAGATGTCGACGTCGCTGGTCTTGTAGTACCAGGGATTGTAGGTCTTGCCGACGACGCTGCCCTTCTCGCCATAGATCTGGAAGCCTTCGTGCCAGTCCATGCGGACCGGGATCGTCAGGTCTAGATGGCCGAAGGCGCCATTCTCGAAGGCGATGTCGACGAACCAGCAGTAGGCGTTGAAGCGGTTGAGAAACCGGGCGTCGACCTCGGCGATCGGACCGCCGAAATAGCGCGCGGTGTCGAGCAGGTGGCTGCCGTGCGCCAGCATGAAATAGCGCTGCCGGTCGGCCTTCGGATCACCTGCCGGACGCTTCGAGCCGGCGCTCGTCACGATGAGCGGCTGCACGGCGTCGGTCATCGCATAGCGGTGGGTCGAGTCGCAGTACCAGGCCTTGATGGCGAGCAGTTCGCCCATCTCCCCATCGATGAAGTCCTTCGCGCTTTCGAGGCCCGCGTCGAAGCGCTTCATGTGGCCGACCTGCAGCACCTTGCCCGAGGCGGCGACCTCCCCCTTCAGGAGTTCGATCTCCTCGACCGAGATGCCGGCCGGCTTCTCGGTCAGGACGTGCTTTCCGGCAGAGAGCGCGGCCCGCGCCGCTGGAACGTGAAAGGCGTCGGCGGTGGCGATGATGACGGCGTCGATCTCGGGATCGGCCAGCATGGCGTCATAGCTGGAATAGGTCTTCGACGGCGCATGCATGGCGGCCATCCGGGCGAGCAGATCCGGCGCGACGTCGCAGATGGCGGTCAGCTCGGCGTTCACCGCCTTGTTGGCGCTCTCGAAATGGGCGGCCTGGGCAATCTGCCCGCAGCCGAGCACGCCCACCCTCAGCCGTCGCTCGTCTTTCGCCACCATCATGTTCTCCAGAGCTGTTCCATTTCGTTTCTTTACTAAAGTAACAAACAAATCGCAAGCGTATGCCCGGCTTTTCGTCAGCTTTCGCCCTCGCCCGTTCCAAGCTCCGGCAGGCCGAAGGCACGCTGGTGGGCCAGCGTCGCCGCGCCGATGGCGCATTCGAAGATGCCGAGCGAGGACAGGCGAAACTCGGGCATCCGCATGCCGGGCACGATATGCTCCGCCACGTCGCGCTCGACGAGAGGCAGCACCAGCGGCAGGATCGGCCGCATCACGCCGCCGAGCACCACCGTCGTCGGATTGAAGATGTTGACGAGGACGACGATGCCTCGCGCGAGGTGGCGGGCGAGTGTTTCGATCGCCGCCAGCGCCCTCGCCTCCCCCGCAGCCGCCGCGCCTGCGACCGCCGCCGGAAGCGCGACGAGGTCGGCGAGGCCCGCGCCCTGGTCGTCTCCGGTCTCGCGGGCGAGCGCCGCGAGATTGACGAAGGTCTCGAGGCAACCCGATTGCCCGCAGCTGCAACGGATTCCGTCTTCCGCGATGCGGATATGGCCGAACTCGCCGCCGGTCCCATAGGCGCCCCGCATGAGGCGTCCATTGATGATCGCGGCACCGCCGAGGCCGGTGCCGAGCTTCAGGAAGATCGTGCAGAGGCTCGGAAGCCGGGGCTCGGTATAGACCGCGCCGAAAGCCGCGGCGGCGGCGTTGTTCTCGACGAGGACCGGAAGGTCGGTCGCGGCCGACAGCAGCTCCGACAGGTTGACCGACTTCCAGCCGAGGATCGGCAAATGGACTACGAAGCCGTCCAGCGTCACCAGTCCCGGCACCGTGACGCCGACGCCGCGGATGCGCCCCTGATAGGCCGGGTCGGCGGAGAGGGCCGCCAGCTCGGCAGCGATGATGGCGACCACCGCCGCCGGCGACGTGGCGCTCGAGACCTTCCGCTCAGAGGACGAGACGATTTGCGCTGCCAGGTCGATCAGCGCGAAGCGCAGGACCCCGACGCCGATTTCCACGCCGAGGAAACAGGCGCCATCCGGCGCGAGCGCCACGGCGACGCCCGGCCGTCCCGGCTCGCGTCCGGCCTCCGTGGCAGCGGGACGGGCGACCTCGCGCAACAGCCCGCGCTCCGCCATTTCCGCCACCAGCCGCGTTACTGTGGCCGGCGTCAGCTTGAGCTGGCGGGCCATGTCGGCCCGCGTCGTCGCGCCCTCGACACGCAGCAGGCGGAGCAGGCTGCGTTCGTTCACATAGCGGGCAAGGGTCTGGTCGGCCATGCGTGGGCGGCTCCTTCGCGCCTCCCTCCTTAGAGCCTATCCCGGCTTTCTGGAAAGCGGGATAGGACCTTGCCGATGGCCGCCGTCAGACGGAGGTCAGATGATCGAGCGGCGCGAGGCGATGCCGCCGTCTACCGTCACGATGGTGCCGGTGATGTATCCAGCACGGTAGGACGAGAGAAAGACGATGAGGTCGGTCACTTCGCTGACATGGGCGGGCCGGCCGAGCGGATAGGTGCTCTCGAGCTCGCCATAGCGGTTCTCGTCGCCAAACAGGTCCTTCGCCCGCTTCCGGAGCATGTTGTAGATGCGGTCGGTGTTCACCGGGCCCGGATTGACGCCGACGACGCGGATCTTGTCGTCGAGGCTCGAACCGCCGAGCGCACGGGTGAAGTGCATCAGGCTGGCATTGCCGACCGCGCCGGCGATGTAGCGCGGATCCGTGACCTCGCCGCCATTGCCGATATTGTTGATGATGACGCCGCCGCCGGCCGCCTTCATGCGCGGGTAGTAGAGCCGGCAGAGATTGATATAGCCGAAGACCTTCAGCTCCCATCCGGCGCGCCACTTGGCCTCGTCGATGTCGAAGAGCGAGCCCGAAGGAATGACGCCGGCATTGTTGACGAGGATGTCGACATCGCCGGCCGCATCCAAGAGCCGCTCGGCAGCGCCCGGCTCCGTCAGATCGAGCGGCACCATAGTGACGCTGCGCTCCGGCATTTCGTCGGTGATCCCGGCCTTGAGGGCGGTGAGCTTTTCGACGCTGCGCGCAGTCAGCACCAGTTCGCAGCCCTCCTCGGCGAATGCCTTGGCAAGCCCGGCGCCGATCCCCTGAGAGGCGCCGGTGATCAGTACCTTCTTGCCGGTCAAACGCAGATCCATTGGGGGCTCCTCATTAGTTTCGAACGGTCATCGCGACCGGGTGTTGAAAGGTCTGCCGCGCTCGCGTGGCGAATTCAGTCTGTCGGCCAAAGATCCATTCTGATGGCAGTCTCGGGAGTGACGTCAGGAGGCAACTGGCCGTTTCGGACGAGAAAGTCATTCGTGAAGCGGAGGGCGTCGTTCGACAGATATCCAAGGCCGATCGCCGTTCCGTCGCCCCAGAGCGCCAGCTTCGCGATCTCGGCGATCATCACCTTCTGGAGGCCTGCATCCAGCGATGGATCGCGCCGGAGCACGCTTTCGACGGCCTGGTCCTGATGATCGAACGCATGCTGCCAGCCGCGGAGGCTCGCCTCCACGAAACGACCAACGAGCTTGGGCTCCCGATCGGCCAGCCGCTCCGACGTTATGATGGGATCGCGCGGGATGACGACGCCATGGTCGGCCGGATCGAACAGGACCAGATCGTCGATGCCCGCGGCGCGCAGCTTCGGCAGCTGATTGTAGAAGGTCGCCGCGGCGATATCGACGTCGCCATCAAGGAAGGGCTGCATGTCGCCGCCCTGAACGACTTCCTCGATCGCGGCCGGATCAATGCCGGCCTCCTTCAGCATCGCCCGAAGGATCAGATGGATGCCGGTATACCATGTGCTGACGCGCCGTCCGGCGAAGTCCGCCAGGGAACGGATACCCGACCGCTGACGGGCGATGTAGACGACGTCGGTCTTCTGGAAGACGGTCGCTACCGCGACGACCGGAAGGCCTTCGGCCCGCCCTGCGAGCACACTTTCGAGCCCGCCGCCCTGCGCGAAATCGGCTTCGCCGCTGGCGACGGCCCGCTCGGGATCGACGCCTGGCCCGCCGACCCGGATCTCGACGTCGAGACCGGCAGCTTCATAGACGCCAGCATCGGCCGCCACATAGTAGCCGGCGAACTGCGCCTGATGCAGCCATTTGAGTTGCAGGGATAAGCGGTTCTTCATGGCGCGGACCCACGGGTCGCTTCCAGTATGACGTCGAGCGGGACCGGACGGAGCGGGATGCGCGGCGGGTTGAAGCCGGCCGCCGCTGGCGAAGTCCCTGTCTCGGCTGCGGCGATCTCGGCCACGGCCGAGCCGCAGATGCGGCCCTGGCAGCGTCCCATTCCGGCGCGGGTCCACATCTTGGCACCGGCGACGGCGCGCGTGCCTTCGGCCAGCGCGGCGACGATCTCGCCCCTCGTCACTTCCTCGCAGCGGCAGACGATCGTGTCGTCCCGCGCGAGATCGGCGATGCCGTCCGGCGGCGGCGCAAGGCGGCCCAGCGCATGGCCGAAAGCCCGCGCCGACGCCAGAGCCCTGACGAGACCCTTGCGACGCTCTTCCATTCCGGCAGATTCGAAACCGAGCGCTGCGGCGGCCGAAAGTCCGGCCAGCGTGCCCGAGAGCCGCGCCGGCCGCGATCCGGCGATCCCCGTCACTTCTCCGGCCGCATAGACGCCTTCGACGGAGGTGAGACCGGTCGAGGGCGAGGCGACGCAGTACCAGCCGCCAAGAGCCCGATCATAGGCATGGCGGCAACGCAGCAGTGCCGTCAGCTCAATCATCGGCCGGAAGCCCCAGCCGACGAGCAGCGCGTCGATTCCGTCGATCCGTTCCGATCTCGCTGTATCGACCGTGCCGCGCTCGTCGATCGGCGCGATACGGACCGCTTCGACGCGTTCCTCGCCGAGGGCCTCGGTCACGACATGGCCACGGCGCCAGTCGGGTACGGCGCGGGCAGCGGCGATGAGGCTCACCGCCTCGGCGATGCGCGCCGGATGGCGGGCGAGAAGACCGAGCATGGCGGCGCGCGCCCGGCCCGATTCGACCAGAAGCGCCGGCGTCGCGTCGATCGAGGCGAGTGTCGCCGCGACCGCGTAGAGGAACGGGCCGTTGCCGGCGAGCGCGATGCGCCTGCCAGGCGCGGTCTTGCCGAGCTTGGCGAGACGCTGGCCGGCACCGGGCGTCATCACGCCCGGCAGCGTCCAGCCCGGAAAGGGATAGACGCGGTCCTGCGCGCCGCTCGCCACGACGATGCTGCGCGCCTGAAACGTGATCGGTCCTTCGGCGTCGTTTGCCATGATCTCGCCGCCCGGAAAGGCGGCCCAGACCTCGGCGCCGGAGTGGATTGCGACGCCGGCGGCTCGGGCCGAGGCGATCGCCGTACTGCCCTCCGCGGCTTGCTGGCTCGTGGCCCCGGCGACGGGATCCTGCATCCAGTACTGCCCGCCTGGCGCCGCGCCGGCATCGACGAGGTCGACACGGGCACCGGCCCCGGCCGCGGCGATGGCCGCGGAGAGACCGGCGGGACCGCCGCCGACGACGAGAATGTCGGTTTCGACGCGCCTCATGACGGATTGCCCGATGCAAGGCTCGTCTCGATGCGCATGCCGTCGCGGATCGGCGTCATGCAGGCACGTCGATCAGCAACGCCGTCGACGGTCACGAGGCAGTCGAAGCAGACGCCCATCCCGCAGAAGAGCCCGCGCGGCGCGCCTTCCCGCGTGCGCCGCATCGCCGGGCCGAGGCGGTGCATGAGCGCGCCGAGCGGCCGGCCGGCTTCGGCAACGACCGCCACGCCATCGACGAAGATGGTCACCTCGGTCATGCGGCGGCCCTCTCGACGAAGCGGTCGGGCCGATAGATGTCGTCGCGGAACGGCGATTCCTTGCCGGCGATCCGGTCGGCGACGATCCTGGCCATGCCGAGCGAGCGGACGAAGCCGGTGCCGCCGTCGCCGGCCGCCACGAAGAGGCCGTCCGGTCCGGCCGGTCCCGTCAGGAAGCGGTCGTCCGGCGTGACCGCCTCGTAGCGGACCCAGGAGCGCAGGAGATCGAGCGCCGCGAGGCGCGGGAAGAGGAAGAGCAGCGTATCGACGGAATCATGGACGAAGGCGCGGTCGACTTCCGGCACCGAGTCGCGGCCGCCGGCCGCCGTCACGCCGCCTTCGAGAACCGTGTTGAAGAGGACCTGCCCGCTCGCCGCCTGCTGGATCTGCGTATAGCCGGCATCGACGCCGCCCTCGGCCTTGCAGGCGCCGACGACCGTGCGGATGACGGGACGCGTCGCCACCGTGGCGAGGCACTGCGCCTTGCGCGGCACGATGGGGAGGTCGACGCCCGCCGTGGCCGCGAGGTCCTGCGTCCACGGCCCGCCGGCGATCACCACAAGCGGCGCCTCGAAGCGTCCGACCGCGGTCTCGACGCCGGCGACCCGTCCGCCGGCCGTCAGGATCCGGGTCGCGGCGGCGCCGGCGACGATCCCGGCGCCACCGGAGCGCGCGGCATCGAGGAGCGTTCGGACCGCGAGGAAGGGATTGACCACGGCGGAGTTCGGCGACCAGGTCGCGGCAACGATCGGGCCGGTCAGTTCGGGCTCGATGCGGCGCACCGCGTCGGGTTCCAGCAGTTCCGGCGCGAGGCCCGCGGCGCGCTCGATGCCGATCCAGGTTTCCGCCGACCGACGCTCGCCGTCATGCTTCAGGAAGCGAAGCTGGCCGCAGCGGCTGTATTCGAAGCGCGGCGCCTGTGCGTCCAGCGCGGCCCAGGCGTCGCAGCACCATGCGAGGAGCGGCAGTTCCTCCTCGTCCATCATATGCGTGCCGATGCAGGCGAGGCTGGCGCCCGAGACGGCGCCGCCCGGCACGCCCTGCTCCAGCACCGTGACCCGGCGGCCGGCGGCCGAGAGCGCGGCCGCGACCGCAGCGCCGACGACTCCCGCGCCGACGACGATCGCGTCCGCCCGATTCACCATGAGCGGCTCCTCACGGCCTCGGGCGCCTTCTCCCAGAAGCGGGTATCGACGAGGCCCTTGATGGACCCCGGCGCATGGCCCTCGACCTCCGCCATCGCCTTCAGCGCCTGTTCCATATGGCGCGGCTCCGGATAGCCGAGCCCGTCCGTCAGCGTGGCGCCGGTCAGCGCGAGGGCGCGGATGTCGGCGAGCTGTCCCTCCTGCTCCAGCCGGCTCATGTCGGGCCGCAGCCGCGTCGAGAGCGAGAGCGCGGCTTCGAGATCGTGGAAGGCCTTGGTCCAGCCGGCGAGCACGGCAGTCACGACAGCCTGCGTCGCCTCCGGATAGGTCTCGACGAAGTCGCGGCGGGCCACCAGCCCGTCCTTGATGAGCGATGCTCCGTAGTCGGCGGCGCGGAAACAGATGAAGTCGTCGAGCGAGCCGGCCGAGTGCTCCAGATGGTGGATCTCGTGATAGGTCGTCATCTGCGCCGCGTCGACGCTGCCCTCGATCATCGCCGCGACGGTGTCGGAGACCGGGACACGCTCATAGGCATCGGACGGAACGCCGGCGCGATGCAGCATCCAGGTGAGTTCGAGGTCCTCGCGGCCCGGCCAGACGCCGATGCGGCGACCGACGAGATCGCGCGGCCGTTCGATGCCGCGGCTGCGGCGTGCCGGGTAGACCAGCGCGCTCGCCTGCTGGATCGCCAGCAGGAAGACGAGCTCTTCGGCGCGGCCGCTTTCCATCATATGGGCCGGGCTCGCAACGGCGAAGGCGACGTCGCCGTCGAGCACGGCGGCGATCGGTCCCTTGGCGAAATCGAGCGGCACGCAGCGGATGTCGACCCCGGCATCGAGGCCGAGGCCCTCATGCTCGGCGATGAGATAGCCGGCGAATTGCGGCTGCGGATGCCAGAGAAGGCGAATGCGGATCGTCTGCATGAATAATCTCTCTCAGCCGTAGCGCTTGCCGCCGGCGAACCAGTCGTCGAAGCCCGGTGCCGTCGAGACGACCACGTTGCGCTTCTTCTGATAGGTCTTCAGGGCGTCCCAGCCGTTTTCCTTGCCGTAGCCGCTGTCGCCGAAGCCTCCCCAGATCGAGCGGGGGTCATTCTTGTGGTGGTCGTTGATCCAGACCATGCCGGCGCGGATGCGGCCCGCGACGCGGTGAGCCCGGGCCACGTCGCGCGTCCACACGGACGCGCCGAGCGCGTAGGGGCTGTCATTGGCGAGCAGCAACGCCTCCGTCTCGTCGGCGAAGGGCGTCACGGCGGCGACCGGGCCGAACACCTCCTCGCGGAAGAGCGCCATCTCCGGAGTGACACCGTCGAAGACCGTCGGCTCGACGTAGAAGCCCTGCGCGAAAGGCTCGGGCAGCTCGGGGACGCCGCCGCCCGCGACACAGCGCGCACCGGCTTTCGCCGCGGCCTCGATATGGGCCAGCGAGCGGGCCTGCGAGGCCGCCGAGATCACCGGCCCCATATCGGTCACCGGATCTGCGGGATCACCGACGCGGAGCATGCGTGCTCGCCGCGCCAGAGCCTCGACGAAGGCGTCGTGCACCGAGGCCTCGACGAGGAAGCGGCTGGCGGAAACGCAGGTCTGTCCCGAGGCGACGAAGGCGGCGAAGGCGGCGCCGGCCGCGGCTTCCTCGATGTCCGTGTCGGCGAAGACGACGACCGGCGTCTTGCCGCCGAGTTCGAGCGTGCAGGGCACCAGCCGCGCGGCCGCGGCGGCCGCGACGCGCTTGCCGGTCGCGGTGCCGCCTGTGAGATCGATATGGCGCACGGCCGGCGCGGCGCAGAGCAGCGCCCCCGTCGTTCCATCGCCGGTGACGACATTGACGACGCCCGGGGGCAGGCCGGCCTCGCGACACCAGTCGGCGAAGAGCAGCGGCGTCGCCGGCGCCAGTTCCGACGGCTTGATGACGACGGTGTTGCCGGCCGCGAGCGCCGCGGCGAGCTTCTTCACCAGGATGAGGATCGGATGGTTCCAGGGGGTCAGCAGCGCGCAGACGCCGTGCGGCTCCCAAGCCGTGTAAGCGAGGAAGCCGCCGCGCAGGCGGTTCGATTCGCCCTCAAGCCCGGCCGCGATGCCGCCAAAATAGTCGAGCCATTCCGGGATGCGGCTCATCTGCGCGCGCATCTCGCGGACCGCGCGGCCGGTGATCGCCGATTCGAGGCTCGCCAGCGTTCCGATGCGTGCGCGGACGATCTCCGCTATGGCGCGAAGATGCCGCCCGCGATCGAGCGGATCGAGCGCCGCCCAGGCCGGGAAAGCCGCCTCGGCAGCCGCCACGGCGGCGTCGACATCGGCAGCATCGGCGATCGGCACGGACCCGTAGACGTGACGGTTCGCGGGGCTGGCGACATCGATGCGGCCGCTGCCGGACGCCTCACGCCACGCGCCGCCGATATGCAGCAGATTGCCTGATAGAAAGGCTGGATCGACGCCGTCGAAGGCGGAAGTCATCACATGCGCTCCGGTCTTTCGAGTCCGAGATGGTCGCGCAGTGTGGTGCCTTCATAGTCGGCGCGGAAGAGGCCGCGCTCCTGCAGGATCGGCACGACGAGGTCGACGAAATCGTCGAGCCCGGCCGGGAAATAGGGCGGCATCACGTTGAAGCCGTCGGCGGCGCCGTTCTCGAACCAGTGCTGCAGCGTGTCGGCCACGGTCTCGGCCGAGCCGCACAGAACCCAGTGGCCGCGTGCCGCAGCGGTCAGGTTATAGAGATCGCGCAGCGTCATGTTCTCGCGCCGCGCCTTGGCCAGCATCACCTTGGCGAAGGCGTGATAGGCGTCGTTCTCGCCGAGATCGGGCACCGGGCCGTCGAGGTCATAGGCGCTCATGTCGGTGCCGAAGCGATCCGACAGGATCTGAAGCGCATTAGTGCCGGAGACGAAGCTCTGCAGAAGCTTCAGCTTGTCGAAGGCCTCGCGGTCGGTGCGCCCGACCACCGGCATGACGCCGGGGAGCATGGTGACCTCGCTCGGCGAGCGACCGAACGCCGGCAGCAGCGCCTTGAAGCCGTCATACTGCGCCTTGGCCTCGGCGAAGTCCTGGACGACCGAGAAGACGACATCGGCGGTGCGCGCGGCGAGCCGCTGGCCCGGGGCCGAGCCGCCCGCCTGCAACACGATCGGCCGGCCCTGTGGGGCTCGCCCGATATTGAGCGGGCCCTTCACCTTGAACCATTTGCCGTCATGATCGAGCGCGCGGACCTTGGCCGGATCGATATAGAGTCCGCTGGCGCGGTCTGCGACGATGGCGTCGTCCGCCCAGCAGTCCCAGAGGCCCTTCACGACATCGACGAACTCTTCCGCGATCTCGTAGCGAAGCGAGTGATCGGGATGCTCGCGGCCGAAATTCGCACCCGAGGTGGCATTCGAGGTGGTGACCGCGTTCCATGCCGCGCGCCCGTTCGAGATGTGATCGAGCGAGGCGAAGGCCCGCGCGGTCGAGAACGGATCGCCATAGGTCGTCGATGCGGTCGCGCCGAGGCCGATACGGCTGGTCGTCACCGCCAGCGCCGACAGCATGGTCAGCGGCTCGAGACGCAGCGTGTAGGACGGGTGGGCGGCCGGGTCGGCGTAGAGGTTGTCGCCCATGAAGATCAGGTCGAACTTGCCCCGCTCGGCGATGCGGCCGATCTCCTGGATGCTGGCGAGGTCCTGGAAGCTGTCGAATGCGCCCGGATAGCGCCAGCCGGCCACATGGCTGCCTGTGCCGAGAATGAAGAGCCCGAGATGGATCTGTCGTTTCGTCATTTCAGCACCGAGATCAGCATGTCCGTGAAGGCGGCCGTATCGGCGCGGCGCACGATGCGGGCATTGGCGTCGCGATCCTCCCAGCGCTCGACGAGACGGGGGGGATGAACGCTCGACCAGCCGCGCGTCGTCTCTCCTCCTACCTCGACATCGACGACGACATCCGCGCTTTCGAGGATGAGGCTTTCGTCGATCGCCATGGCGCAGGTGAGGGAATCGGGATGGGTGGAGATAGTTTCGCCATAGCGCGCAAAGGCGACCTTCCGCGGGGTCTCCGTCACGTCCATGAAGAACTGCGACAAGGGCGTCCCGAGAGCCTCGATCCGCCCGACCGCTTCGGCGTCGATCGAGCCCGAGGTCAGCGTCAGCGTCCATGTCGAGAGCGTGATGGCGAAACCGGCGCCGAACACGATCTTGGCCGCTTCCGGATCCACGAAGAAGTTGAACTCCGCCGCGGGCGTCACATTGCCGACGGCGTTGTCGGTGCCGCCCATGATCCAGAGATGCTTGAGCGCCCCGGCGATGCGCGGCTCCTTGAGATAGGCCAGCGCGATATTGGTGAGCGGCGCCTGGGCGATGATCGAGATCTCGCCGGGATTGGCCATCACGAGGTCGATGATCGCGTCGATGGCGTGACTGGATTCCGGCCGCTGGCGCGCGGGCGGAAACACCATTTCGCTCATGCCGTTCGAGCCATGGAAGCTGGCCGCTTCCCAGCGGCCCATCAACGGCCGTGCGCTGCCGAGATAGACCGGGACCTCCCCGCCCCTCCCCGCCACCTCGATCGTGTGCAGCGCGTTCTCGACCTGCTGATCGAAGGCGACATTGCCGTTGCAGATCGTGACGGCCTCGAGCTGCGCGGCGGGATGGCGGAGTCCGAGCAGCAGCGAGAAGCAATCGTCGCCGGCGGTGTCGGTATCGATGATCAGGCGGGTAGGCATGTGGGCGAAGAACTCAATCGAGGAAGGCGAAGCCCATGGTGCGGGCGTGGTAGTGCAGCCCGCCATCCTGGACGATCAGGAACATCGCGCGCTCGGCGCTGTCGTTGTGGTGCGAATGCGGCTCGGTGGCCGGCGTGACGAGGGTCGCGAAGGGCGACCAGTCGCACTTCTCGCCGCCGACCATGGAGTGGCAGCGGTCGCCCTTGAGAATGAGCGTGATCGCCGCCGAATTGTGCCGATGCGCGCGCTGCTGCTCGCCGGGCGGAACGGTGTTCAACGACAGCGTCAGCGTTGGCAGGATGTTGCGGGCCTTTTCCTGCCGATCGGACGAGAAGATCAGCGCAATGCCTGAGGTCGTCGCGTTCTGCGAGGCAGCGACGACGCGCTGAAGCTGCGCCGCGATCTCGGCGGCCGGATAGTGCACCACCTCGACCGGCGCCTCGCCGGCCGCCGCCGGACGGAGGCTGTCGAAGGCGAGCTGCGGTTCGTTGGTGACGACCCAGAGCACCGCGCCGCCATCCTTCGCGGTCAGCGCCGTGGGAACGCCGCCGGGCGCCAGGAACACGTCACCCGGACCGAAACCGACCTTGTCGCTCCCGATCACGGCCGTCCCCGAGCCTCGGATGACATACCAGATGGCGCCGGTCGCCAGGAAATCCACGGTGAGGGTGGCCCGCGGGGCGATCGCGGCGTAGCGCGCCAGCATCAGCGGCGTCGTGGCGGCGAAGGGAGCGCCGATGGATTCCGACTGGTCGCAGGCGAAGAAGCCGGTCTCGCCCGAGGCCAGCGCCGCATCGACCTCTTCCGTGAAGCGTGCGGCCGGGACCTTGGGCAGCTTGACGTTGAAGGCATTGCCCGAATTGAAGAATCTCGCCCTGGCCTCGGCCGCGCTCGACGGCGATGCGGGAAGCTGGACCGGCATGTCCGCCATGTCGATCGGCGGAGCGTTGGTCGCGGCGTTCGTCATGTCCACGTCTCCTCGTTTCAAAGTTCAGGCCGGCGGCGATGCCAGTCGGTGACGCCCTGCCACGCATGCGCCGCACGGCAGAGCAGCGCTTCCGAAAACGGCTTTCCGGCCAACTGGAAGGCGATCGGGATGCCCGCCCCGTTTGCGCCGCACGGCACGGTGATCGTCGGATAGCCGCAGATGTCGAACGGCGCATTGAACGGTCCCACGGCCAGGATGCCGTCCGGATCGGGCCCGAGCGTCGCCATATGCGCGAGCGTCGGCCCGGCCACGGGCAGCGCGGGCACGAGGAAGAGGTCGATCGGCGCGAACATCGCCGCCACGGCGCCGTTGAAAGCCCGCCTAGCCCGCTGCGCCTCGGCGAGTTCGAAGGCCGTCACCTGGGCGCCATGATCGAGCAGGGCCGAGAGACGCTCGCCATACTCGGCACGGCGCCCGGGGAACGTCGCGCGATGCGCGAGCGCCGCCTCGACCGAGCACTCGGTGTGCCAGCCATAAAGGATCTCCCGAGTCTCGGGGAAGGTCGCCGGCACGAAACGCGCCCCGAGTTGTTCGAGGATCGGGATGACCGTCTCGATCGACGCGGCGACCTCGGGAGTCGCCTTCGCGGCGATGAAGTCGCGATCGATTCCGATCGTCACGCCGGCGATGCCGGCGTCGATTTGGGCGAGATAGTCGTGAACGGGGACGGAAGCCGCCGTGGGATCGTCCGGATCGGCGCCCGCGATCGCACCGAGAAGTGCGGCGGCATCCCTGGCCGATCGCGCCATCGGGCCGACATGATCGAGCGACTCGGCGAGCGGGAACACGCCGTGCCGGCTGACGCGCCCCCAGGTCGGCTTGATGCCGGTCAGGCCGCAGCAGGCCGAGGGAAGACGGATCGAGCCGCCGGTATCGGTGCCGAGCGTGCCATAGGCGAGGCCCGAGGTGACGGCAACGCCCGAGCCGCTGGACGAATTGCCGGTCCAGTGCTCGTCGCCGAACGGGTTCACCGGCTCGGTGATCGAGGGATGATAGCCGGCATAGACGCCCTCGGTGGCCGTCAGCTTGCCGAGCATGACGGCGCCGGCGGCGCGCAGCCGCGCCGTGGCGGTCGACTCATAGGGCGCCTCGAAGTCGTCATAGATCGACGAGCCGAAGCCGGTACGGATATCCTTCGTGTAGAAGACGTCCTTCACGGCCATCGGCACGCCGTGCAGCGGGCCGCGCCAGTGGCCTTGCGCGATCTCCGCATCCGCGGCCCTTGCCGCCGCGCGGGCAAGATCGGGCGCGACGGCGATGTAGGAGTGGAGCCGCCCGTCGAACGCGGCGATGCGCGCGAGCATCAGTTCGGTGAGCTCCGTCGACGTCACCCGTCCGGAGCGGATCGCATCGGCAAGCGACGTGAATTCCACGCTCCAGAGATCCTGCTCCATCTCTCATGCCACCTTGCTGACGCCGGCCCCGAAGCAGCCGTTTCGACGTATACAATAATGAATGATCTGGATAACGGATGCTCATATTATGAGCGCGGACCGCACAGATTGGCGCCGTCTTCCGGGGCTCTCTCGGCTCGATCCGCCCAGTAACCCGCATTTGCCCGTCTTGCTTGCTTGGCATGCATATTGCTGATCGCTTCCTGCATACATCGACGGAGGGTTTCACATGTCGAGTACCATAAGGCAGGGCGTGGCAGCGGCACTCTTCGCCGCGGTTGCCGGACTTTCGGCGACCGGTAGCGCGGCGGCGGCCGATCCGGTTTCCGTGCGTCTCAAATGGGTGGCACAGGCGCAGTTCGCGGGCGTCTACGTCGCCAAGGCCAAGGGCTTCTACGAAGCGGGCGGCCTCGACGTCACCATCAATCCGGGTGGTCCCAACGTCAATGTCGAGACGCTGGTCGCCTCCGGCGCCGACACGTTCGGCGTTGCCTCGGGCACCGAGGGCGTCCTCTATGCCCGCGAGAAGGGGCTGCCGCTCGTCGCGATCGGCATGTCGCAGCAGATCACGCCCTTCGCCTATGTAACCTACAACGAAACCGGCATCAATTCGGTCAAGGATTTCAAGGGCAAGCGCGTCGCCACCTGGATGGTCGGCCCGCAATACACGCTCTATTCGGTGCTCGCGGCCGAGGGCCTGAAGCAGGACGAGGTCAATATCGTCTCGCAGCCCTTCTCGATGCAGCCCTTCATCGACAAGCAGTTCGATGTCGCGACGGTCACGCTCTACAATGAGCTGAACACGCTCAAGGAGCAGGGCATCACCGACATCAAGATCTTCATGCCCGACGATTCCGGCGTCACCACCCAGCAGGACGCCATCGTCACCTCGGAGAAGATGATCAAGGAGAAGCCTGAGCAGGTTCAGGCCTTCCTTGACGCGACGCTAAAGGGCTGGAAATACGCCTTCGAGCACAAGGCCGAGGCAGTCGACATCGTGATGGCCGCCGGCTCCGGTCTCGAGCGCAAGCACCAGGAGCTGATGCTCGACGAGATCCAGCGCGTGATGACGGCCAAGGCCGGCACAACAGAAGGCCTGGGCTATATCGACATGAAGTCGATCGAGACCGTCCAGGCGGACCTCATCAAGTTCGGCGCCATGAAGACGCCGGTCGATCTCAAGGCCGCCTTCGACAGCGCGTTCTGGGCCAAGGTTCCGGACGCCGACAAGAAGATGTGACGTAGCGGGCGGGAGGTCCTCCACCCTCCCGCATCGCCTTCGCCAATCGCGCTGCCGGACCCGCCGGCAGCGCCTGCCAGAAGGACCGACCCTTGTCCGATCCCCAAGCAGACGCCTCCAGCAGCGCGCCCCTGCCCCATCTCCAGATGGTCAATGTCTGGAAACGCTTCGGCGAGGGCGAACGGCAGACCGTCGCGGTCCGCAACGTCGATCTCTCGATCGCGCCGGGCGAGTTCGTCACCCTGATCGGGCCGTCGGGCTGCGGAAAATCCACGCTGTTCAGCATGATCGCCGGACTGCTGCCGCCCGATGACGACGGCTCGGTGCTGCTTGGCGGTAAGGTCCAGCAGGACGGCCAGCTGCTCGGCAAGGTCTCCTTCATGCCGCAGAAGGACCTGCTCTTTCCCTGGCGCACCGTGCTCGACAACGCCACGCTGGCGCTTGAGGTCGAGGGCATCCCGAAGAACAAGGCGCGCGCGCGGGCAGAGGCGCTGTTTCCGGAATTCGGCCTCAAGGGTTTCGAGCGCCACTATCCGCACCAGCTCTCGGGCGGGATGCGCCAGCGCGTGGCGCTGATGCGGACGTTCCTCTTCGAGCGCGACCTCATCCTGCTCGACGAGCCCTTCGGCGCGCTCGACGCGCTGACGCGCGCAATGATGCAGCGCTGGCTGCTCGACATCTGGGCCAAGCATCGCCGCACCGTGCTCTTCATCACACACGACATCGACGAGGCGATCTTCCTCGGCGACAAGGTGGTCGTCATGACGGCGCGGCCTGGCACCGTCAAATGCGAGGAGCGGATCACGCTTCCGCGGCCGCGCGACGGCGACATCGTGACGACGCCGGAATTCACGGCCATCAAGCGCAAGCTCCTCGCCATCGTCGAGGAGGAGAGCATGAAGACCTTCGCGGCGGCGTCATGAACCTCGCCGCGCTCGCCCGCTCGCCCTATGCCAGCATCGTCTATGTGGCGGTCGCCTGGCTGGTGCTCGTTCCGCTCTTCTCGATCAATCCGCGCTATCTGCCGCCCCTCGGAACCGTGATCGCCGATGCGCGGTCCGTCTGGCCGGATCTCGTCGCAGGCTTCTGGCGAACGCTGGTCGAGACGGTGCTCGGCTTCGTCGCCGGTACGATCCTCGGCGTCGGGTTCGGCATCGCCTTCGCCTATTCGCGGCTGCTGGAGAGGGCCCTGTTTCCGATCTTCGTCGCGCTGCAGACCGTGCCGGTCATCGCCTTCGGCGCGATCGTCGTCATCTGGTTCGGCAACACGATCATGGCGAAGGTGGTCATCGCACTTTACCTCGCCTTCTTCCCGGTCGCCGTGAACACGCTGAGGGGCCTAGAACTCGCCGATCCGCAGCGCATCGCGCTCATGCGCAGCTTCGGCGCCAGCCGCCTGCAGCTCTTCCTCAAGCTGTCGCTGCCGACGGCGCTGCCCAACATCCTGATCGGCATGAAGCTGGCCGTCGCCCTGTCCATTGCGGGGGCGGTGGTGGGCGAGTGGTTCGGCGATACGGTCGGGCTCGGCGTGATGCTGCTGCAGGCACTTTATTTCGAGCAGATCCCGCGCGTCTGGGTGTTGATCATCGCCTGCGGCCTGCTCGGCACGCTGCTTTACGGCGTCCTCGCCATTCTCGAGCGGAGATATGTCTGGTGGCGTCCCGATTGAGCCTTCTCCACAGTGCCCTGCCCGTCCTCGCGGCGCTGGCGATCCTGCTGCTCGCCTGGCAGTTCGGCGCCGCGCTGCTGGGAATCCCGACCTATATCCTGCCGCGTCCGGCCGAAATCGTGGCGACGGCGATCACCAAGTCGGGGCTGCTCGGCGACGCGCTCTACGTCACGCTCGTGGAGGCCGTCGCGGGCTTCCTGATCGGCGCAGCCGCCGGCATTCTCCTCGCCGTGGTGATGATGCTCGCGCCGCCGGTCGAGGCCGTGCTGATGCCGGTCGCGATCGTCGTCAACGCAGTCCCTTCCGTCGCCTTCGTGCCGCTCGTCCTGCTGTGGTTCGGTCTCGGCATGGCGTCCAAGATCGCGATCGGCGCGCTGGCCGTCGTCTTCGTCGTCCTGCTCAACCTGCTCGCCGGCCTGAAGCGGCCCGAGGCGGAGGCGATCAACCTGATGCGCTCCTTCGGGGCCGGTCCGGTCGGCATCCTGTTCCGCCTGCGCTTCCCCGCCGCCATGCCGCAGCTCGTCACCGGGCTGCGCGTCGGACTCGCGCGCAGCACCATCGCGGTGATCGTCGCCGAGATGATGGGGGCCTATAGCGGCATCGGCCAGGTGATCTATCAGGCGACCGGACAGGTCGATTATCTTACGGTCTGGGCGGCGGTTTTCGTCGCCATGCTCGGCAGTCTCGCCCTCTATGGCGTGCTCGTCGCGATCGACCGCAAACTCGTATGGTGGAGATGACGATGGCGCCCTTCCCGGCCAACAACGATCCGGCGCTCGAGATCGGGACGACGAGCGAAGCGGCGCTGCGCATCCAACTCGCCGCCTGCTTTCGCCTCATCGCCCATTTCAACATGGACGACCTCATCTACAACCACATCTCGGTCCGCCTGCCCGGTCCGGAGCATCACTTCCTGATCAACCCCTACGGTTTGCTCTTCTCCGAGATCGACGCGTCGTGCTTCGTGAAGATCGACCTCGACGGCAACAAGATCGAGCCGAGCCACTACGAGGTGAACCGCGCCGGCTTTGTCATCCACAGCGCGGTCCATTCGGGCCGGGAGGATGCGCTCTGCGTGCTGCACACCCATTCCGAAGCGGCGACCGCGATCTCGGCGCTCGCCGAAGGGCTGCTGCCGGTCAGCCAGTTCGCCATGCGCTATCAGGGCCATATGGGCGTCCACGACTACGAGGGCGTCGCGATCGATACCGACGAGCGGCAGCGGCTCATCGACGATATCGGGCCGCACAACACGCTCATCCTGCGCAATCACGGCGTCCTCACCTGCGGGCGGACGATCCAGGAGGCGTTCATCCTCATGTATTACTTCGAGAAGGCCGCGCGGGTGCAGCTCATGGCGCAGACAGGCGTCGCGGGCGGCGCGCATCTGGCGCTGCCTGCGGACGCGATCACCGACAAGGCCGCGCGCCAGTTCAACGACCATCACGGCGACATCCTCGCGCCCGGCACGCGCGAATGGCCTGCCTTCATCCGCATGCTCGACCGGATCGATCCGGGCTATCGCAACTGAGGTGGCAGGCGTTGAATGCAACCGGGCATCGTGCCAATACAACTTCTTCCGGCCTGACCTCCTCCACCGGCTCACCAGACCAGCGACGGACATCATGACAGCGCGCGAAACCACTGCCGGCCATGACGAGGAACCGTCAGCCGTTCGCGGCCGCGGCAGCACGCTGTCCGAGGATCTTCGCAGCGCGCTGGAAGAGATGATCGTTTCCGGCCAGTTGCAGCCGGGCGAGCGGCTCGACGAGGCGGAGATCGCGGCGAAGTTCAAGGTGTCGCGCACGCCGGTTCGCGAGGCGCTGAAGGCGCTGATCGCCACCGGCCTCGTCGAAGTAAAGAGCCGTCAGGGCGTGACGGTCGCGACCATCTCCATCCCGATCCTGCTCGAGATGTTCGAGATGATGGCGGCCCTTGAAGGGCTCTGCGCCAAGCTCGCTGCAAGGCGCGCGACGTCGACGGAGAAGGCCAATCTCCGGGCCATCCACTCCCGGCTGGTCGAGGCGCTCGACGCCAGCGAGCCGGAGCTGTTCTACGCCATCAACCAGCAGTTCCACGACGCCCTCTACGACGCCGCCCACACGCATTTTCTCGCCGGGCAGACCCGCGCGCTTCGCCGCCGCGTCGCCGCCTATCGGCGGCATGTCACCCACCAGCCCGGCCGCATGGCGGCAACCATCGGCGAGCATCAGCGCATTCTCGACGCCATCGAGCGCGCCGATGCCGAGGCGGCTTTCCGCGCCGCCAGCGAGCATGTGAATCTGCTCGGCGACGACATGGCCGATTTCATCTCGTCGCTGCCGCCGGCCCTGACGCAGGCGTCCTCAGGCTGAAACCCGGCCGCGAAAAAGGCCTTCTCCCCTTGGGAGCGGGTCAGGGCTAAGGACTTGGCCCGCCAAAGCCTTCCTGCTCCAGAACACCGAGCAGAAGCCCGTTGAACGCGTCGGGTGCCTCCATCATCGGGAAATGGCCCGGACCTTCCATGAGAACGATCTCGAGATGTTCGAGGTCGAGCAGTTCGTTACGGCGGGCCAGCATCGCGGAATTGATCGCGACGGCGCGGACGCCGGGTAGAGGCCAGACCGCGGCGATGTCCCAGCCAAGCAGTGCCTCAAGGACGCCGAGCGCGGCCGCGGGATCGGTCGCTGCCATGGCTTCCGCGATCATGGCCTGCAAGGCGGGATCGACCTCATCGCCGGTGATCGCGCCGATCATGCCCCGCATGCGGCCGGCGAAGTCCTCCCTGAAACCGCCGACCCGGGCGGCGATCTCCTCCCGAGACCGAACGGCGTAGAACATCGCTTCCGTGAAGGTGTCGACCCCGACGAGCAGGCGGCAGCGGTCGCCGAGCAGTCTCGCTGCCTCGATCGCGACGGCGCCACCCATGGAATGGCCGACCAGCACGACCTCACCTGCCTCGAGCGCGTCGGCGACCGCGACGATATCCGCGCCGAAAGTTTCGATGGACCAAGCACCTGAGGGGCGCTGCGGATCGGCATCGCCATGGCCGGGGAGATCGGGCGCCGCCACCCGGAAATGGCGCGAAAGCGGGCCGATCTGCGCCGACCAGAAATCCTGCCGGCAGGACCAGCCATGGACGAGGATGACGAGCGGTTCGCCTTCGCCGGCAACGAGCACAGGGATGCGGGCGCCATCGAGCGCGGCGATTGTTATCGACGATGGTTTTTCAACGTTCTTCAACAAACGAGGACGTTCTGCGCGTGACATCGCCTTGCCGGACTGGTTGCATGGACCTCGACATTAGGACGCGCGCATGCGGCCTTCCTGCCCAAAGCATCGGCACGCGAAGGCTGCAATTTCCGCATGGAGCGGCCTTGACCGTCCTTATCCACGAGACGGATAGTTGCATACAGAAATTGCTGAAATGGACACGATCGAAATGACCGCAGCCCAGCTTCCCGCCCCGCTCGTCAGTGGCGGTCGCTTCTATGCGATGCGCCTGAAGCCGGGCGAGGATGTGCTGGACACGCTGCAAGCCTTCGTCGCCGCCAACGACATGAAGGCAGCCGCGATCGTCACCGTCGTCGGCAGCCTCACCCATGCGATGATCCGCTACGCGGCGCAGCCGGTCGGCGCGCTTCGCGAAGGGCTGTTCGAGATCGTCTCCATGATCGGGACCGTCGAGGCGACGGGTAATCACGTCCACATCTCCTGCTCCGACGAAAAGGGCGACATGTTCGGCGGCCACATGCTCTCCGGCTGCCTCACCCGCACGACCTGCGAGATCGTGCTGGTCGAACTGACGGACTTCGCCTTCTCGCGCGAATACTGCCCGATCTCGACCTGGGACGAACTCGTCGTCTCCGCGCGCAGCTGAGGGCGGATCGCGCCATGGCCGCTCTCCTCGCCTTCCACCTCGCGACGGGCTTTCGCCGATGAGCGCCGGCAAGGCCGGGCAGCCAAGCCTGCTCTTCACGCCGGGCGAAAGCCTGCTGCACAGGGCGAACCCGATCACCTCGCTGGCCCTGATGCTTTGGATGATCTCCGCGGCGGCGGTGTTGCCGACGATCGGCACCACGATGCTGACGGCCGCGGCGATCATCGTCAGCCTCGTGACCGGGGTCGGCAAGCGGGCGGTGAAGCGGCTCCTGCTCACCATGACGCCCATCGGCGTCGCGCTCGTCGTCGTCCATGGCCTTCTCATCGAGCGGCCGGATTTCTACGATCACGGGCTCATCTCCATCAGTCCGAGCGGGCTCGACTATGCGCTGAAGGTCTTCATGCGCGTCGCCGCGATGCTGATGGCGACGCTGCTCTTCGTGACGACGACCCACCCGGCCGACATGCTGAAGGCCCTCGACCAGCGCGGCGTACCGCCCGGCGTCGGCTATCTGGTCGCCAGCCCGCTGTTGCTCATCGAACCGTTCTCCGACCGGGCGAAGGCGATCCGCGATGCGCAGCGCGTGCGCGGGCTCGACATGACCGGATCTTGGAAAGCGCGCATCAAGGCGCTGCCTGTGCTCCTCATCCCGCTCATCACGCTCGCCCTGTCGGATCTCGACCAGCGCGCCTCGGTGCTCTCCGGCCGCGCCTTCCGCGCGCTGCCGCGCCGGACCGTGATCAACGCGCCGCACGATTCGACCTTCCAGCTCTGGCTCCGCCGCCTGCTCTTCGCGCTCGCCGTGCTCCAACTCGGGATTCCGCTGCTGTGGCGCTGATCGACGTCGCCGACCTCGCCTTCCGCTTCCCGCGCGCGGAAAAGCTCGTGCTCGACGGGATCACCCTGTCGATCGAGGCCGGGGAGCGGGTCGCGATCCTCGCCCCGAACGCCGCCGGAAAGACAACCCTCGCCCGCTGGCTCTCGGGCCTGCTGCCCGAGGGCGTGCTGACCGCGGAGCGCGGCCATGTCGCGATGGCCGGGAAACCCTTCGCGGAATGGTCGGTCGCCGATCGCGCCACGGCGATCCAGTTCGTCGGCCAGGTGCCGTCGCAGCAGCTTACCGGCTGCGCCTTCACCGTCTACGAGGAGATCGCCTTCGGCCCCTGCAATCTCGCTCTGCCGGAAGCGGAGGTGCGGGCACGGGTCGACGAGGCGCTGACGATCTGCAATCTCCGCCATCTCGCATCGCGCGATCCCTTCACCCTTTCGGGCGGCGAGACGCAGCGGCTGTCGATCGCGGCGGCGCTCGCCATGAAGCCGCGTGTCTTGGTGCTCGACGAGCCGACGTCGAACCTCGACCCGGAATCGCGCGACGATCTCCTGGCGCAGCTCGATCTCCTGCCGGGCGGCCTGACGATCATCGTGCTCGAGGTCGCGCTCAGGCCGTCGCTGGCGCTGGCGAAGCGCTTCCTGCTTCTCGACGAGGGCCGGATCGTCGCCGACGGCACCGCCTCGGAAGTGCTCAACGATCCGCGCTGCATCGAGACGCTCGGCATGACGGCCGTCACCGAGGCCGCTTACCGCCTTCGCGACGCGGGCCGCTGGCCGGAGGCGACGCCGCTGCCGCTCACCCTCGACCAGGCCCTCGACAGTTTCGGAGCGCCCCGTGCTCACGGTTGACGACGTCACCTTCGCCTACGCCCCCGGCGCGCCGGTTCTCTCCGATGTCACCTTCCACGTGCCGCCCGGCCAAGTGGTCGCCATCGTCGGCCGCAACGGCGCCGGCAAGAGCACGCTGCTGCGGCTCCTGAACGGGCTCTACCAGCCGGAGAGCGGCGCCATCGTCGTCAACGGCAACGCGACCTCGGATACCCCGGTCCATCTTCTCGCCCGGTCGATCGGCACCGTGTTCCAGGCGCCGGAGCAGCAGATCTTCAACGCCAAGGTCATCGACGAGATCGCCTTCGGGCCGAAGCAGCTCGGCCTCACCGGCAAGGCGCTCGACGAGCGCGTCGCGGATGTTCTCCAGCGGATCGGGCTCGCCGGAGAGGCGGAGACGCATCCCCTCGACATCGACGCCTCGGCGCGCCGCATGGTGGCCATCGGCTCTGTGCTCGCCATGCAGCCGCCGGTGCTGCTGCTCGACGAGGCGCAGCGCGGCCTCGACAAGGTGGCCATCGACCGGCTCGCCACGATCATCGCCGACGAGAAGGCGCGCGGGACCACGGTGCTGCTCGTCTGCCACGACATGGATTTCGTCGCGCGCAATGCCGACCGCGTGCTCGGCCTCGCCAAGGGGCGGCTCGCCGCCGACCGTCCGACGGAGGCGTTCTTTACCGATGCGGCGCTGACCGCGGAGGTCGGCGTCGAGGTTCCGGACATGGTTTCGCTGTCCGCCGCGCTGGGTCTTGCGCCGACACTGTCGCCGGAGCGCTTCGCGGCGGCGTGGATGGCGCGAAACGAGGCTTGACGGTACGTGCGGGCCCCGCTTAGCTATCGCAGTGCAGCATCGGACCCGAAAACGGGAGAGGCTGTGCCGCGGGAAGAGACCAGCTTCGTTCTCATTCGTTCCCCGATTGCGAAGGGCAGCAAGCCTGGCGTCGGCATCCAGCTCGGAAAGCAGGATCCGCCATGGTGAAAGACGGCAAGCGCCACCTCGTCAGCCTTCGTGACAGCCGCACGATCTATATCGACGGCCGCAAGGTCTCCGACGTCACGACCGACAACGCCTTTGCGAACGCCGTCGCGACCTCGGCGCGCTTCTACGACTACCAGGCGGATGCCGCGAATATCGAGGCGATGACCTTCCGCTCGCCCAAGACGGGCGACGCGGTCAGCCGCGCCTGGCAGCTGCCGCGCAATCACCGCGAGCTCGTCGAGCGGCGCGAGGCGCTGACGCGCTGGGCGGCGATGACCTGCGGCATGGTCGGCCGCTCGCCGGATCACGTCGCCTCGACGCTGGTCGGCTTCCGCATGGGCCTGCCCGCCTTCCGCGACAACGACCCGGCCCGCGCCGCTGCCGTCGAATCCTATTTCGACTACGCCCGCGACAACGACCTCTACCTCTCCTACGTCATCATCAATCCGCAGTCGGACAAGGCGAAATCGGCGAGCGGCCAGCCCGACGCGCATCTCGTCGCCTCGGTCGTCGACGAGGATTCCGAGGGCATCACCATCCGCGGCGCCAAGATGCTGGCGACAAGCGGCATCATGGCCAACGAGATCCTGGTCTCGGGCTTCAACGCCCTGCAGGCCGGCGACGAGGCCTATGCCTTCACCGCCGTGACGCCGGTCGGCACCAAGGGCCTCACGCTCATGTCGCGCCGCAGCTACGAGCAGGCGGCGACCTCGACCTTCGACTATCCGCTCTCCAGCCAGTTCGACGAGAACGACGCCGTCGTCTATTTCGACGACGTGAAGATCCCCTGGGACCGCGTGTTCGTCTTCAAGGACCTGAAGATGGCGCAGGCGCAGTGGCACGACACGCGCGCCCATGTCATTCAGAACTACCAGTGCATGATCCGCCTGATGGTGAAGCTGAAATTCCTGCTCGGCCTCGCCCGCAAGATCGCCGAGATCAACAACATCATCAACTTCCCGCAGGTGCGCGAGACGCTCGGCCTCGTCGCCGCCAAGGTCAACAATATCGAGGCGCTGATCGTCGCGATGGAGGCGGCCGGCGAGAGCTTCAACGGCTTCTACGTCCCGAACCGCACCATGCTCTGCACGGCGCAGGTCATCGCGCAGACCACCTATCCCGAGATCGTCGAGGCGATCCGTACGCTTTCCGGCGGCGGCATGATCATGGTGCCCTCGTCGGAAGCGGATTTCGAGACGCCCGAGACCCGCGCGATCATCGAGAAGACGCAGCGTTCGGTCGTCACCACGTCGGAAGGCCGCGTCAAGCTGATGAAGCTCGCCTGGGACGCGGTCGGCTCCGAGTTCGGCTCGCGCCACCTGCAATACGAGATGTTCTATTCGGGCCCGACCTTCGTCACGCGCGGCAACTCGTTCCGCTTCTTCGACTGGGACGGCGTGAAGGGATTCGTCGACGGCTTCATGGACACCTATGCGCTGCCGGGCGAAGCGCTGCGTCCGGCGGCGGAGTGAGCGAGATGCATCAGGCCGGCCCGGCCACGCTCGCGGAGATCGAGCGCCTCGCCTTCATGGAGCATGGCCGCAGCGGCCTCCGCCTTCGTGACGATGGGGTGCTCGCCGATCTCACCTTCGCCGTGAAGGACCTTTTCGACGTCGCCGGTTATCGCTCGTCATGGGGCAATCCCGACCAGCTGCGTGATGGCGATGTCGCGGTCGCGACGGCGCCGGCTGTGCTCGCGCCGCTGATGGCGGGTGCGCGGATGGCGGGCAAGACCGCGACCGACGAACTCGCCTGTGGCATGTTCGGCATGAACCCGCATTTCGGCATCCCGATCAATCCGGCCGCGCCCGACCGCGCGCCGGGCGGTTCGTCGAGCGGCTCGGCCTCGGCTGTGGCGGCGGGCCTCGTCGATTTCGGACTTGGAACCGACACCGGCGGTTCGATCCGTGTGCCGGCCAGCTTCTGCGGCCTCTATGGGCTGCGCACCACGCATGGCCGGGTTTCGGTCGCCGGCGTCATGCCGATGGCGCCGAGTTTCGACACGGTCGGCTGGCTGACGCGCGACATCGCGACCATGCGAAGGGTGACCGAGGTCTATTTCGGGCCGGCCGCCGCCGCTTCGTCGCCGCGGCTGATGATCGCCCGCGACGCCTTCGACATTCCCGAGCCGAAGATCGGCGGCGCTTTGCTGCCGATCGCCCTGAGCCTCGGCGAAGCCGCCGACGTCACGCTTTATCCGGACGGCGTCGGCGCGGTGCTCGACATCTTCCGGCCGTTGCAGCTGCACGATCTCTACGCGACGCTGGGGGGCTGGGCGACGCGGCCCGGTCGCCGCCTGTCGCAGGCGGTGGAAGAGCGCATCGCTCTCGCCTCGCGGACCGATCCGGCGCAGGTCGCGGCGGCGATGCCGAGGCGCGAGGCGCTGACCGCGCGGCTCGTCGATCTCCTCGGCGACGACGGCATTCTCGTGATCCCGACCGCGCATGACCTTCCGCCGCTCCGCGACGCGCCCGTCTCGGCGCAGGTCGCCTTCCGCGAGAAGACGCTGGCCCTGACCTCGATCGCGAGCCTCACCCGCCTGCCACAGCTCGCCATTCCGGCGACGACGGTGGCGGGTTGCCCCGTTGGCCTCTCGCTGATCGCGGGGCCGCGCGGCGAAGGCCGGCTCATCGCCTTCGCCGAGACGCTCGGCGATCTTGCGGCGCGCGACACATGACGCTTTTCCGCGACGGCGAGCGCGACTTCACCGGTTATGGCCGCAACCCGCCCGACCCAAGGTGGCCGGGCGGGGCGCGGCTGGCGCTGGTCGTCGTCCTCAATCTCGAGGAGGGCGCCGAACCGTCGATCCCCGATGGCGACGAAGCCAGCGAAGCGGCGCTCACCGACGCCATTCCCGGCGAGGTGCCGGCCGGCCGGCGCG
This sequence comes from Kaistia geumhonensis, assembly GCF_030815145.1. Lineage (NCBI taxonomy): Bacteria > Pseudomonadati > Pseudomonadota > Alphaproteobacteria > Hyphomicrobiales > Kaistiaceae > Kaistia > Kaistia geumhonensis. The sequence goes on from NZ_JAUSWJ010000001.1 coordinate 415,923, forward strand.
ATTTCGTCGCCGAGACGCTGTTCGAATATGGCTCGCGTCTCGGCTTCTGGCGCATCGCCGAACTCTTCGAGGAGCGGGGTGTCCGCCTCACCGTCAATGCCTGTGCGCAGGCCCTCGCCCGCAACGCGGAGATCGCGGCCTATCTCCGCGACGGCGATGCCGATCTCTGCGCCCATGGCGACCGCTTCGTGCGGCATTACCGGATGGACGAGAGCGAGGAGCGCCGAGCCATCGCGCGCGCCTATGATGGGATCGAGGCCGCCGTCGGCCGGCCGCCGCAGGGCTGGCAGAGCCGCTATTCTTCCAGCGAAGCCACCCGCCGCCTCCTGGCGGATCATGGTGGTTTCGTTTATGATTCCGACAGTTATGCCGATGATCTCCCCTACTGGATGAAGGTCGGTGATCGCCCTTGGCTCGTCGTGCCGCACAGCTTCACGCATAACGACAACCGCCTCGCCACCGCCAAGCTCGGCACGGCGACCGACTTCTACGAGCATCTCGCCGCCGCCTTTCGCGTGCTCCATGCGGAGAGCGCGAAGCGGCCTCGGATGATGACGGTCAGCCTGCACGGGCGGATCTCCGGCCAGCCCTCGCGCTTCGAGGCCGTGCAGCGTTTCCTCGATCTCGTCGGATCAACCGAAGGCGTCTGGTGTGCCGGCCGCTCCGAGATCGCGCGGCACTGGATGGCGACGCATCCGCCGGAGACCGCGCCGTGACCCGGCTCGTCATCACGGGCGCGCTGGTCGCCGATCTCGCGGGCGGAACGGCGGAGCCGCGCGACCTCGTCGTCGAGGACGGCCGCATCGCCGCGATCCTTCCTCCCGGCAACGCCGCGCGCGAGGGGGCCCGCCATCACGACGCGCGCGACCGGCTGATCCTGCCCGGCCTCGTGAACAGCCATACTCATGGCCATGCAAATCTGGTGAAGGGCGTCGCCGACCGCTGGACGCTGGAAGCGTCGCTGACCAACGGCCCCTGGATGGGCGGCGCGCGCGACCCGGAGACGATCTATCTCTCGACGCTGGTCGGCGCGCTCGACATGGTCTCCAAGGGCTGCACAGCCTGCTTCGATCTCGTCTACGAATTTCCGCGCCCGACCGTCGACGGCTTCATGGCCGTCGCGCGCGCCTATGCCGATGCCGGGATGCGCGCCGTGCTGGCGCCGATGGTGGCTGACCGGACGCTGTTCGCCGCCATTCCGGGGCTCGCCGACAGCCTGCCGGACGATCTCCGCGCCGAGGTCGGACGCTTTTCGCTCGGCCCTGGCGAGGCGACCGTCGAGTCGCTCGAGGCGATCGCGGCCGCCCGCGCCGATCTCCCGCCCGGCATCACGCTGGCGATGGCGCCGACCATCCCGCATCACTGTTCCGAGCCCTTCCTGATGCGGATGGCGGCCATCGCCGAGCAGCACGGCCTGCCGCTTCACATGCATATCGCGGAGTCGCGGCTGCAGGCGGTCACGGCCCGCAAGCTCTGGGGCCAATCGCCCGTCGCATGGCTCGCCGGGCGTGGGCTCCTCTCGCCGCGCTTCATCGCCGCGCACGCGGTCTGGCTCGGGCTCGACGATCTCGATCTCCTGGCCGAGGCCGGGGCGTCGGTCGCGCATGTTCCGGCGTCCAATTTCCGCCTCGGGGCCGGCATCGCGCATGTGCGGCCGATGCTGGAGCGGGGCATCCGCGTCGGCCTCGCCACCGACGGCGCCAACTCCTCGGACGCTCTCTCGATGCTGCAGGCGATCCGCCTCGCGAGCCTCGCGTCGCACGCCTTCGAGGGCCCGCGCGAAGGCTGGCTCTCCGCTACCGAAACGCTGCGGCTCGCGACCGAGGGCGGCGCGGGAATTCTCGGCCTTTCGGGTGGCGGGCGCACCGCGGTGGGCGCGCTCGCCGATCTCACCTTCTACGATCTCGGCCATATCGATTTCATGCCGCTCAACGATCCGCTCAACCAGGTCGTGACGGCCGCCGGCCCGGACGCGGTGAGCGACGTCATGGTCGGCGGCTGCTTCGTGATGGCGGATCGCCGCCTGACGCGCATCGATCCGGCGACGCTGCGCGAGCGGGTCGCCGAGGCGGTCGCCCGCCTCTCGGCCGCGCTCGCCGGCCCGCGCGCGCTGGCAGCAAGGCTCGAGCCGCATGTCGTCGCCTTCGCAGAACGCGAGCGCGCGTTCCCGCTTCCCATAAGCCGCCTCGTGCCCGTCGAAGGGGAAAGGACATCATGACCGCGCCCGTCGACCCGATGGAGTTCCGCCGCGCCTGCTCGCTGTTCGCGACCGGCGTCGCCGTCGTCACCACGCACCACGGCGACGTTTTCGCCGGGATGACGATCAATTCCTTTGCGTCCGTCTCGCTGGAGCCTTCGCTGGTGCTGTGGAGCATCCGCGACAATGCCCGCTCGCGTGCCATCTTCGAGGCCGCCGGCCGCTTCGCGATCAATATCCTCGCCAGCGAGCAGATCGGCGAGGCGCGGCATTTCTCGAAGCACACGCTGGAGGCCTTCGACGGCGAGCCGATGAGCATCTCGGCCCGCGGCCTGCCGCTCCTTCCCGGCGCCCTCGCCCATCTCGAATGCGAGACGCGCGCCATCCATGACGGCGGCGACCACCGCATCATCGTCGGCGAGGTCGTCGCGCTCTCGGCCCGCGACGGCGACCCGCTGCTCTTCTTCCGTGGCCGCCTCGCGGCCGGTTTCGGCGCCTTCGAACAGAGCGGACACGCATGAGCATGAAACGCATCGGCCATATCACGCCCTCCTCCAACACCTGGCTGGAGCCGCTCACCTATGCGATGAACGAGCCCTTGACCGGGCGCCTGACGCATCACTTCTCGCGCATCCGCGTCACGCATCTGGCGCTCGAGGCGACCTCAGAGGCGCAGTTCCAGCAGGAGCCGATGCTGGCCGGCGCGCGCCTCCTCGCCGACGCGCCGCTCGACGGCATCGTCTGGAACGGCACCTCGGCCAGCTGGCGCGGGCTCGAGAACGACCTCGCGCTCTGCGCCGCCATCACGCGCGAGACGGGACTGCCGGCGTCGACCTCGACGATCGCCTTCTATCGCGCCTTCCGCACATTCGGCTGGCAAAAGATCGCGCTCGCGGTTCCCTATACCGAGGACATCACCGCCGACATCGCGACCGAATATGCTCGGCAGGGCCTCTCGATTACCGGCACCGCGTGCCTCGGCATCCGCGAGAATGTCGGGATCGGCGCCGCGACGCCCGACGAGATCCGCGACGTGCTGCGCCGCGCCGCGGCGAGCCAGCCGGACTGCATCGCCGTCGTCTGCACGAATTTCAACGCGACCGCGCTGGTGGCCGAGATGGAGGCCGAACTCGGCATTCCCATCGCCGATTCCATCGCCGTGACCTTCTGGGAAGCGCTGCGCCTCGCCGGCATGGAGATGCCGGTCGAGGGCTGGGGCAGGCTCCTTGCATCACCCGCCGCGGCGGTCGCCGCCTGATCAAGCAGAGGGAGCACGAACGGCATGAGCAAGGATATCTTCGTCGCCTATGGCATCGACGTGGACGCGGTGGCCGGCTGGCTCGGCTCATACGGTGGCGAGGACAGCCCCTGCGATATCTCGCGCGGCGTCTTTGCCGGCGAGGTGGGCACGCCGCGCCTGCTCCGGATGTTCGACCGCTTCGGAATCAAGACCACCTGGTTCATCCCCGGACACTCGATCGAGACCTTCCCTGACGAGATGGCCGCCGTCGCCGCCGCCGGCCACGAGATCGGCATGCATGGCTACAGCCATGAGAACCCGCTGATGATGTCGCGCGAGCAGGAAGCGGCGGTTCTCGACAAGTCGATCGCCCTCATCGAGACGCTGCAGGGCCGCAAGCCCGCCGGCTATGTCGCGCCATGGTGGGAGTTCTCCGCGACGACCATCGACATGCTGATCGAGCGCGGCATCATCTACGACCACTCGTTGATGCATAACGACTTTTTCCCCTATTACGCCCGCACGGGCGAGAGCTGGTCGAAGATCGACTACGGCAAGCCGGCATCGAGCTGGATGACGCCGATGGACCGCGGCCGCGAGACGCCGCTCGTCGAGATTCCCGCGTCCTGGTACATCGACGACCTGCCGCCCATGATGTTCATGAAGGCGGCGCCGAACAGCCACGGCTTCGTGAACCCGCGCGACATCGAGGAACTGTGGCGCGACCAGTTCGATTGGGTCTATCGCGAATACGACTATGCCGTGTTCCCGATCACCATCCATCCCGACGTCTCCGGCCGCCCGCAGGTGCTCTCCATGCATGAGCGGCTGTTCGCGCATATGGCCAAGCATCCGGGCGTGAAATTCGTGACCTTCGAGGAGATCGCGAAGGACTTCCTGAAGCGCCATCCGCAGGGCACGCCCGGCCCGAAGCCCTAAGCCGAAGATGTGCGGGCTCTGCGGCAGCTTCACCGACCTTTCCTGGAGCGCGGTGCCGACGTTGGCGGCAAGGCCGGCGCTCGGCCGCGCGCAGCTCGCCGAGGCCGCATCGAAAATGGCCGCCGGCAGCGGCGTGCGCGTGACGGCATGGGGTCTGGGGTTCCGCGTCACCGGCCCGACCGGCCGGACGGAACTCGTCGCCGATCTCGCTCAGCTCTGGGCGGCGGTCGACCGGCTCGGCCGTGCGCCGCCCGATCCGCTGGAGGCGCGGCCGTGAGCGGTTACGAGCGCTGTCCGGTCGACGTGCTCACCGGCTTTCTCGGCGCCGGCAAGACGAGCCTTCTGCGTCGCCTCATCGCCGTGGATGCGCTGCGCGACACGGCCGTCCTCGTCAACGAGTTCGCCGCGCTTCCGGTCGATGACCGTCTCGTCTCGATCGCTGGCGCGCCGGTCGGGCTGATCGGCGAGGGCTGCATCTGCTGCGTGAGCGACGGCAATCTGCGCGCCGCGCTGATCTCGCTGCTCGACGCGCGCGAGAGCGGCGCGATGCCGCCCTTCCAGCGCGTCCTGATCGAAACCTCGGGCCTTGCCGATCCCGGCGCCATCCTGGCGGCGCTCGCGGCGGACCCGATGCTGAAGCCGCGCCTTCGCCCTGGCCGCGTCGTGACGCTCGTCGACCTCGTCCATGGCGAGGCGACCCTCGGCGACAGCGCGGAGGCCGTCGCCCAGATCGTCTGCGCCGATGCCGTCTTCTTCACCAAGAGGGACAGCGCCGGCGGACTGGAGGCGGCGCGCCTTGCCGCGACGATCAACGCCCTGAACCCGCTCGCCACGATTGTGCCGGAGGATGTCGCGGACCCGTTCGCCTGGCCGCTGCCGGGCTCGGGCGATGTCGTGCGCAGCCGGGCGCTGCGGCGCTTCCATGCCGTGCCGGTCGAGCCGCGGCACCTCGAGATCGCCGCCGGGCTTCTGACGGCGGAGGCGCCGATCGAATGGTCGCATTTCGCGGCCTGGCTGTCGCTGCTGCTGCACCGGCATGGGACCGCCATCCTGCGCATGAAGGGCGAGGTCGCCATCCGCGGCGACGGCGCCGTTTCCGCCGTGATGGTCCAGTCCGTCAGGCATGTCGTGCACGCCCCGGAACATCTCGATCGCGCCGAGGGTACGGCGCTGGTCGTGATCGCGAGGGGCCTCGACCCGGCGGCGATCGAGGCCTCGTTCCGCCGTCACGTGACCGGCGAGGCGACCTCGGGCGGACAGGAGCGCGTGGCCGTCTGATTGATGGGCAGCGCCTGCCCAGCCTTTCGGCAATGCCTTTCGGGAGCGGCGCGTATGCAAGGGTCTGAGATTGGTATGCAGATTGCTTTGACTGTCATCGACCGATCGACCGGAAATCCGGGTCGGGCATCAACCGGCAGCGCCGTTCGCGGCGCGCGATCGAGAGGACGGACATGCGCGGGCGCCCTGCCCGCCGGTCCGGTGCAGGACGAATGACGATGAACGGCCTCGACGAGCTCGCCGAACGGGTGCGCTTCGAGCTCGACTGTGTCGCCTATCCGGCGCGCGAATGGGTCAAGCCCCGCTTTCACGACGGCGAGAAGCTCCTCGACGTCCTGATCGTCGGTGGCGGACAGAACGGGATATCCCTGGCCTTTCGCCTGCTGCGCGAGCGCGTGACGAATATTCGCGTGCTCGACCGGAGCAAGCCAGGCCTCGCGGGGCCGTGGGCGACCTATGCCCGCATGCACACGCTGAGGACGCCGAAGCACGTCTCCGGGCCGGAGATGGGCATCGCCGGGCTCTCGGTGCGGGCGTGGTACGAGGCGAAGTTCGGCGCCGAAGCGTGGGCGCGCCTGACCAAGATCCCGCGCGCCGAATGGCACGACTATCTCGGCTGGCTGCAGCGGACGGTCGGGATCGACGTCACGCATGACGCCGGGGTGTTCGACATCGAGCCGCTGGCGGACGACCTGTTCGCGGTCCATGCGACCATCGGCGGGCGGCGCGAACGGCTCCTCGCCCGCCATGTCGTCCTCGCAACCGGGATCGAGGGCGCCGGCCGGTGGCTGGTGCCGCCCGCCATCGCCGCGGCCCTGCCGAGGGAGCGCTATGCCCATACGGCGGAGGCGATCGACTTTGCGGCGCTGGCCGGCAAGCGTGTCGCCGTGATCGGCGCGGGCGCCTCCGCCTTCGACAATGCCGCCGAGGCACTGGAAGCGGGGGCGGCCGAGGTCGCGCTCTATGCCCGGCGGCGCTCGCTGCCGAAGGCCAATCCCAATCGCTACATCGAATTCTCGGGCTATATCCGCCACTTCGCCGATCTCGACGACGCCGTGAAATGGCGGTTCATGTCGACCTTCTTCGCGAGGAACCAGCCGCCGCCGCAGGATACGTTCGAGCGCTGCGCGCGGTTCGACGGCTTCACGCTCAATCTCGGCTCGCCGGTCGACGAGGTGTCCTTCGATGGCGGCGGCATCACGATTGAGGGGCCAGCCGGCCGCGCGACATTCGACTTCCTGATCGTCGGAACCGGCTTCTCGGTCGATCTCGCGTCGCGTCCGGAGCTCGCACGCTTCGCCGGCGAGATCGCGCTCTGGCAGGACCGCTTCACGCCGCCGCCGGGCGAGGAGAACGCGCTGCTCGCCCGCTACCCATATCTCACCGGCGCCTTCCAGTTCACCGGGAAGCAGCCGGACGCCGCGCCGTTCCTCTCCCGCCTCTATTGCCACTCCTATGGCGCGATGCTGAGCCTCGGCGCCACGGCGGGGATCTCGCAGCTCAAATTCTCCACCGAGCGCATCGCCTTCGGCATCACGCGCAGCCTCTTTCGCGACGACGCGGCGGCGCTGCTCGCCGGGCTAGAAGCCTATGACGAACCGGAACTCGACATTTCGGCCTATGAGACGCGGCGCTCCGGGCGCGCGGCCAAGGTCGCCTGAGGAACATCATGGTCACAGTCACGAACCGCGCCCAGCGCATCACCGAATCCGCCGAGAAGATCGAGAGCCCCTTCGTTCTCGATCCGACGCTGTGCCTCTACAGCCCGCAGGACAATGTCGACAGCCTCCAGCATCCGCGCATCGCGGCCTGGCTGGTTTTCATGCGCGACAGCTACGAGCCGAAGCTGCCGGATGCGAAGCGGCGCGTGCTGCTCTTCATGCCCTGCACCAAGACGAAGCCCTATCCGTTCTCGTCCGAGCACAAGGCGATCAACCAGCGCCTCGCCGACGAGGGCTTCCGGCCGACCGCGCGCCTCGACCTGCCGCAGGAATTGCAGGCGCGTCTGGAGCCTTCCTTCTCGCAGGACGTGCTCAATCTCTCGCCGCTCATCGACGACGCGGGGACGCTCGTGCATCGCATGGTCATCTCGGAGCCGATGGCGGTCGTGCCCTATGAGCATATCGTCGACTATCCCGGCGGCGCCTCGCCGGCGACGGCCTATGACGATCCCGGCCTCTTCGAGAAGCGCGGCAACGCGGTCTCGCCCTGGCGCGAGGATTCGACCGCCGTCGCCGTTTCCAGCACGCGCTGGAAATGGGGCGACGAGGAGCGGCGCAGCTATGCGGTCATGCACAATGCGATGGCCGAGGGCGTCGCCGGCGTCGTGGCGCGGATCGGCCACCACTATGACGATATCGTCGCCTGGGTCGCGCCGGGACTGACGCACCGGTCCTTCGTCATCGGCAAGGGCGAGCGGTCCGCCAACAACGTCCCCTCGAGCCGCAAGGTCGGCGCCGGCCGCGTGGATCTCGTCGGCGCCAACGACCATCTCCCGGCCGGCTCGCGCATCGCGGCGCTGCCGACGCTCGCCGAATGCCAGGACGCCGTCGAGCGGCTGGCGCGGCGCCTCGGCGTCGACATGCAGCAGGCGACCGGAATCTATGCCCGCGGCGGCGCCAACGCCACGCCGCTCGCCCTGCCGGAGCTGCTCGACACCCTCGTCGCGCGGCTGAAGCGAAACGGAGCCTGAGACGATGCCCGGATTGAAACTGACCATCGGCGCCAGCGACAGCGACCGCACGAGGCCGATCGCCAGCGGCGAGGTGACGATCGCCGGCGTCGAGCCCGAGGTGACGCTGATGGGCGTGCAGGCGCTGTTCAACAAGCAGCTCGGCAGCCACGTCTTCGACGCCTGCGAATTCCCGCTCGCCACCTATCTGCGCACGCTGGAGCGCCCCGACAGGCCCTATCTCGCCATCCCGATCTTCCCGTCGCGGCATTTCCGCTTCTCGAGCGTGTTCGTGAACAAGGCGAGCGGCATCACGAAACCGGCCGATCTCGCCGGCAAGCGCATCGGCCTCATGGTGTTCGACATGGCCGCGGCCGTCTGGCAGCGCGGCATCTTCGAGGAGTTTCACGGCCTCGACCGGACGGCGCCGATCTATGTGACGGGCGGCCTCGAGGCGCCGCGGACGGGCGACGAGCATCCGCAGCTCTATCCCGCGAAGTTTAAGGTCGAGCGCACCGACAAGCCGCTGGCCAAGATGCTGGCGGATGGCGAGATCGACGCGCTCTATACCGCGCGGGCGCCGAGCACCTGGCCGTCCGAGACGGTCGGCCGCCTGTTCGAGGACCCGAAGACGGTCGAGCTCGACTATTTCCGCAAGACCGGCATCTTCCCGCCGATGCACATCCTCGCCATCAAGCGGCCGATCGTCGAAGCCAATCCCTGGCTGCCGCGCGCGCTCTTCGACGCTTTCGTCGAGGCCCACAAGGTGGCGCGGGCCCGCATGTTCGACCAGGTCGCCCTCTCCACCATCCTTCCCTGGGCGCTGGAATCGCTCCTGGAAGCGGAGAGCGAACTCGGCGCCGACTATTGGCCCGCCGGTTTCGCGAAGAACCGTGCCATGCTGGCGACGGTCATCCGCTACCTGCAGGAGGATGACCTGATCAAGACCGATTTCACGCCCGAGGATCTCTTCGAGGGCGCGGATATCCTGGGCACCTGAGGGGGACAACATGACCGTTTCGGGCTTCGGCTGGCGCGATCTTTCGACCGACGCGGTTCCCGCAGCCGAACGGCTCGAATACTGGCGCGACGCGACCAACAGCCTGTTTCCGCCGACGCGGCTTCGGCGGGACGGGGTCGAGGGCTTCTACGGCCATGTCGCCTGGCTCGGCCTCGGCGAGGTCACCATCGCCGACATCGTCTCGACGAGCCTCGACGTCTTTCGGACCGAGCGGGAAATCCATGGCGGCGACGATCGCTGGTACGAGCTGACGATCCAGATCGAGGGCGAATGCGGCTTCTCGCAGGATGGCCGCGACACGGTGATCGGTCCGCGCGCCATGGTCCTCTACGACAGCCGTCGGCCCTATACGATGCGCTTCCGCGGCCCCTACCGGCAGGTCTCGCTGAAGGTGCCGCGCCGCGCGCTGCGCGAGCGTGTGCCCTCGGTCGACCTCATGGTCGCGCAGCGGCTTCTCGCCGACCGCATGCCGGGCCGCTTCATCTACGACCTCGCGGCCGGGCTCTGCGCCCGCGACAGCGATCTGCCGCCCGATCTCTGCGGCCGGCTGGAGCAGCATGTGCTGGAACTGACGGCGACGGCGCTCCTCGGCCGCGACACGGGGTCGGCCGCAGGCCTCTCGCAGCTCGACCGCATCAAGGCGCATATCCTCGCAAATCTCGACGATGCCGACCTCTCGCCGCGCGCGATCGCCGAGGCGCATGGCATTTCGCTCAGGCGGCTCTACGAGCTGTTCGAAGCGGAGGAGCAGCAGGTCGCCCGCTTCGTCCAGTTGCAGCGGCTCGACCGCATCCGCCGCGAACTTGCCGATCCCCTGATGAAGGGCCTCCCCATCACCACCATCGCGCTCCGCCGCGGCTTCAAGGATTTCTCGCATTTCTCCCGCGCCTTCCGGCGGCAGTTCGGTGTCTCGCCGGGCGCCTACCGGGCCGGAGCCTTTTCGTGAGGCACGCGCACGCAGGTGCATGTTTCTGCGCCAGCGCAGCACTGTGCCGGAACGGGTCGATCGGGTCTCATGGCGCCATGGAGTCCCGCCCGCTCCGTCCCTCGCGACCCGAGGGGCGCGGCCGGGGCGGGCGGAACGGGAGCGAATGACGATGGCCGAAGGGGATCTCGATACGCAGGGCTGGCAGGTCCTGGACCGGGCGCACTACCTGCATCCCTTCACGGACCATGCCGGCCTCCGGCAGACCGGCTCGCGAGTCGCGGTGCGCGGCGAAGGCATCTATGTCTGGGACACCGAGGGCAAGCGGATCATCGACGGCCTTTCGGGCCTCGGCTGCGTCAATATCGGCTATGGCCGGCGCGAACTGGTGACCGCCGCCGCCGAGCAGATGCTCGAACTTTCCTACTGCCAATCCTTCTTCAAGACGACGCACCGCACCGCCGTGCGGCTCGCCGAGAAGCTCACCAGCATGCTTCCCGGGCACCTCAACCATGTCTTCTTCCAGTCCTCCGGCTCGGAGGCGAACGAGACCGCGACCCGTCTTGCGCGGCGTTACTGGGATCTTGAGGGCAAGCCCGGCAAGAAGCTGTTCATCGCCCGAGAGCTCGCCTATCACGGCTCGACCCATATGGCGGCGAGCCTCTCCGGCATCCCGCCGATGCACTATGCCGGCGGCGATATCCCGCTCTCGAACGTCCACCATATCCGCACCGCCTACCAGTATCGCCATGGCGCCGGCATGGACGCTGCCGAATTCGGCGTCGTCGCGGCGGGCTGGCTCGAGGAGAAGATCCTGGAACTCGGCGCCGACAATGTCGCCGCCTTCATCGCCGAGCCGGCCCAGAGCGCCGGCGGCGCGCTCTGCCCGCCCGAGACCTATTGGCCGGAAATCCAGCGCATCTGCCGCAAATACGACGTTCTGCTCATCGCCGACGAGGTCGTGATGGGCTTCGGGCGCACCGGCAAGTGGTTCGGCCTCTACAAATACGGGATCGAGCCGGACATCATGCAGCTCGGCAAGGGCATTACGTCCGGCTATCTGCCGCTTTCGGCGACGGTCATCGGCGACCGCGTCGCCGACACGCTGATCGACAAGGGCGGCGAGTGGGCGCATGGCTACACCTATTCGGGCCATCCGACCTGCTGCGCCGTGGCGCTCGAGAACATCCGCATCCTCGACGAGGAGAAGATCATCGAGAACGCCGACGCGACGCTGGTGCCGCTCTTCAAGGCCGGCATCGAGAGCTTCGCCGATCATCCGCTCATCGGAGACGCGCGCTGTGTCGGCCTGATGGGCGGCCTCGAGATCGTGAAGGACAAGAAGACCCGCGAGTCCTACGCCTATGAGGCGCATATCGGCGACCATTGCAGCGCCGAGGCACTGAAGCGCGGCCTCGCCTTCCGCGCCAATGGCGACACGATGAGCCTGATGCCGCCGCTGATCACGACGCCGGACCAGCTTGCCGAGATCTTCGCCATCGCCCGCGAGGCGCTCGACGCGACCGCAAAGCATTTCGGCGTCACGGCATGACGGAACGGACCGGCCTCGTCTGGCACGAATTGCTGATGTGGCATGACACGCATGCGCTCGCGGGGTTTCTCACCTCCGGGCGCGGCGTGATCGAGCCCGACGAGCCGGCCGAAGGCGCCGCCGGAAAGCGGCGGATCAAGAACCTTCTCGACGTCGCCGGGCTGACCGAACAACTGACGGTCATCAAGCCGCGGCCGGCCACCGACGACGAACTCGGCCGGGTCCATGCCGCCGACTATATTGCCGCGCTGAAGGCGATGAGTGCCGGCCCGGGCGGAGACGCCGCGCTCGGCGACGAGGTCGGCGCGACGCCCTTCGGGCCGGGCGGCTTCGACATCGCCGCGCTCGCCGCCGGCGGCATTCTGGAAGCGGTCGATGCGATTGTGGACGGGCGCGTCGCCAACGCCTATGCGCTGGTGCGGCCGCCGGGCCATCACGCCGAGGCTGCGAACGGCTTCGGCTTCTGCATCTTCAACCACGCGGCGCTGGCGGCGCGCCATGCCCAGCGGGCGCACGGGCTTCGCCGCATCGCCATTGTCGACTGGGACGTGCATCACGGCAACGGCGCCGAGCACATCTTCTGGACCGACCCGAGCGTCCTGACGATCTCGATCCACCAGGACGGGCTCTATCCGCCGGCATCCGGCGCCGCGGAGGCCGTCGGCGCGGGGGCAGGCGAAGGATACAATCTCAACATCCCGCTGCCGCCGGGCTCTGGCAGCGGCGCCTACCTCGCCGCGATGGAGCGGGTGATCGTGCCGGCACTCGACGCCTTTGCGCCCGACATGATCGTCATCGCCTGCGGCCTCGACGCCGGGGCCTATGACCCGATGGCGCATATGATGCTCGACGGGGCGACCTTCGCGGCGATGACGCGCGCCGTGAAGGCCGTCGCCGATCGCCACTGCGGCGGCCGCCTTCTCATGACGCATGAGGGCGGCTATCACCGCCCCTCCGTTCCCTTCCTCGGCGCGGCGGTGATCGAGGCGCTGTCGGGCCTCCGCTCTGCGGTCGCCGACCCGTTCCAGCCGATCATCGCCGGCATGCCGGGCCAGGCGCTGCAACCGCACCAGGACGACGCCATCCACCGCGTCGAGAGGGTCCGGGCCCGCCTTTCGGAGATCTCGCGATGAGCCTGACCGAACGCTTCTATATCGATGGCGCCTTCGTCGCCCCGCTCTCTGACGAGCGGTCGGCCGTCATCAACCCGGCGACCGAGGAACCGATCGCCAGCATCGCGCTCGGAAGCGTCGCCGATGTCGACAAGGCGGTCGCCGCCGCGCGCCGCGCCTTTCCGGCCTTCGCCGCGACCAGCGTCGCCGAGCGGCTGGCCCTGTTCGAGCGCATCGTCGCCGCCTTCACGCGCCGCCGCGAGGATCTCGCCCGCGCGATCACCGCCGAGATGGGCTCGCCGCGCTGGCTCTCCTGGGACATCCAGACGGCGTCGAGCATCGTCTATTTCGAAAGCGCGGCGCGGGTGCTCTCGACGTTCCGCTTCGACGAGCCGCATGGCCAGTCGCTGATCACGCATGAGCCGATCGGCGTCGCGGGCCTCATCACGCCCTGGAACTGGCCGCTCAACCAGATCGTGACCAAGCTCGCCCCCGCGCTCGCGGCCGGCTGCACCGTCGTGCTGAAGCCGTCCGAGCTTTCGCCGCTCTCGGCGCTGATCCTCGCCGAGGTGATGCACGAGGCCGGAACGCCGGCAGGCGTGTTCAACCTCGTCAACGGAACCGGGCCGGTCGTCGGCGCGGCCATCGCGTCCCATCCCGACATCGACATGGTGTCGTTCACCGGCTCGACGCGCGCGGGCATCGCAGTCGCGAAGGCGGCTGCCGATACGGTGAAGCGCGTCCATCAGGAACTCGGCGGCAAGTCGGCCAATATTGTGCTGCCCGATGCCGATCTCGACCTCGCCATCACCGACGGCGTGAAGCGCTGCTTCATCAATTCCGGCCAGTCCTGCATCGCGCCGACGCGCATGCTGGTGCCTGCCGCGATGCTCGACGAGGTCGTGGACCGCGCGCGCGCCGTCGCGGCGGAGGTGGTGGTCGGCGATCCGACGCGGGCCGAGACGACCATGGGGCCGGTCGCCGGAGCTGCGCAGTTCGCGAAGGTCCAGGGCATGATCGAGACCGGGATCGCCGAGGGCGCCCGCCTCGTCGAGGGCGGGCCCGGACGGCCGCAGGATCTCAACCGCGGCTTCTTTGTCCGTCCGACGATCTTCGCGGATGTGGCGCCGGGCATGACGATCGCCCGGCAGGAGATCTTCGGGCCCGTGCTGTCGATCCTGACTTATCGCGACGAGGACGAGGCTGTCGCCATCGCCAATGACAGCCTCTACGGGCTCGCAGGCTATGTCTATTCGCGCGACGAGGACCACGCCCGCGCCACGGCCCGCCGCATCCGCGCCGGCCGCATCTTCATCAACAATCCCTGGTTCGACTTCGACGCGCCGTTCGGCGGCTACAAGCAGTCGGGCAACGGCCGCGAGCTCGGCGAGCACGGCATGCGCGAATTCCTCGAGGTGAAGGCGATCCTCGGCTGGGATCCGGAGGCTGAGAAGTGAGGATCGACAGGACTCCCCCTGCCCAACCCTTCCCCGCTTCGCGGGAGAGGGAGACCATCCCGCCGATGCACGGCGTCGATGAATGCCGCGGTGTGCCCTCTCTCCAGCGAAGCCGGGCAGAGATGGAGAGGGGAGTCCTTTGATGCGTCTCTGGCTGCGTGATCCGATCGCCGTGCTGGCCGAGGGGGCCGAGCGGGGGATCGTCGTCGAGGACGGCGTGATCGTCGAACTCGTGGCTGCCGGGGCTCCGGACCCCTTGCACGATGCCGTCTTCGACGCGTCGCGGCATGTCGTGTTGCCGGGCCTCGTCAACACGCATCACCACTTCTTCCAGACGCTGACGCGCGCCCATCCGGACGCGATCAACAAGGAACTCTTTCCCTGGCTGAAGGCGCTCTATCCGCGCTGGGGAGACCATCTCAACCGCGACAGTTTCCGCCTCGCGACCCGCCTCGCGCTGACCGAACTGCTGATGTCCGGCTGCACGACGGCCTCAGACCATCTCTTCGTCTTCCCGGCCGACATGCCGGACGCGGTGGACATCGAGGTCGAGGAAGCCGAGGCGCTCGGCATGCGCATCGCGCTCACCCGCGGCGTCATCAACCAGGGCATGAAATCGGGCGGGATCGCCGACGAGCGGCTGATGCAGGACGATGATATCGTTCTCGCCGATTGCGAGCGGGTCATCGCCCGCTATCACGACCCGCGTCCGGGTTCGTTCTCGACCGTCGCGCTCGCACCCTGCGCGCCGTTCAATGTCACGCGCGAGATGATGTGCGCAGCCGCGGAACTCGCGGAAAAGCACGATTGCCGGCTGCATACCCATCTCGGCGAGACGCATGACGAGAACGATTTCTGCCTCGCCCGCTTCGGCATGCGGCCGCTCGACTATCTCGAAAGCGTCGGCTGGCTGAACGACCGCGTCTGGCTCGCCCATGGCATCCATTTCGACGACGGCGAAGTGGAACGGCTCGGCCGCCATGGCGTCGGCATCTGCCATTGCCCGACCTCCAACATGGTGCTCGCCTCCGGCATCTGCCGTACCAAGGAGCTGGAGGCCGCCGGCGCGATCGTCGGGCTCGGGGTCGACGGCTCGGCCTCGAACGACTCGTCGAACATGATGGAGGCGGTGCGCCACGCGCTGATGATCGGGCGGCTCCGCTACAACGCCGAAACGGTGACGCATCTCGACGCGCTGCGCTGGGCGAGCGAAGGCTCCGCCGCCTGCATAGGCCGCCGGGATATCGGGCGGATCGCGGTCGGGCGGCAGGCGGATCTCTCGCTCTTCACGCTGGACGAGCTGCGCTTTTCCGGCGGCGGCGATCCGATCGCGACGCTCGTTCTTTGCGGCGCGCACGCCGCCGACCGCGTGATGATCGGCGGCGCCTGGCGGGTCGAGGACGGCGCGCCGGTCGGTGTCGATCTTGCAAGGCTGCGCCGCGAGCATGGGGAGGCCGCGCGGGCCTTCCTCTCCGCACTCTGATCGAAAGGCTTGCCGTCCGCCCATGAACGCCCTGCCCGCCCGCGATTTCGACCTTCCGCCATCGCAAGGCGCCGATCGCACCGTCGACCTGATCGTCGACCGGGCGGGCAAGACCTTCGAGACGGCGCGAGGGCCGGTGCGCGCGCTCGAACCGATCGATCTCAAGGTGCCGCGCGGCGCCTTCGTCGCCCTGATCGGCCCGTCGGGATGCGGCAAGTCCACGCTGCTGCGCATGGTCGCCGGACTCGAACAGCCCGACGACGGCGGCGCGATCCTCGTGCGCGGCAAGCATCCCGAGCAGTTCCGCAAGGAGGGCGAACTCGGGATCGCCTTCCAGGATGCGGCGCTGCTGCCATGGCGCAGCGTCACCGAGAACATCTTCTTTCCGCTACAGATCCTCGGCCGGCCGGTGAGGCCGGAGGCGGCCCGCATCCAGTCGCTCGTCGAGCTCGTCGGCCTCAAGGGCTACGAGGCCGCGCGGCCGGGCCAGCTCTCGGGCGGGATGCGCCAGCGCGTCGCGATCGCCCGCGCGCTGGTCACCGACCCGTCCGTCCTGCTGCTCGACGAACCCTTCGGCGCTCTCGACCAGATCCTCCGGCGCCAGATGAATGTCGAGCTGCAGCGCATCTGGGCGGCCCGCCAGACGACGACGCTTCTCGTCACGCATGGCATCGACGAAGCGGTGTTCCTGGCCGATACCGTCGTCGTGATGCAGGCGCAGCCGGGGCGCATCGCCGAGATCATCGACGTTCCCTTCGCGCGGCCGAGGCTCCCCTCGCTGTTTTCGGCCCCCGAGTTCCACGCGCTGTGCGACCGCCTCACGGTCAGCCTGCATAGTGAGGGCGGGCATCCATGAAGGCGCCGATCTACCGCGAGAATGCACGCATCCTGTTCGGAACGCTGGTGGCGCTCGCGGTCTGGGAACTGCTCGGCGCCTACACGTCCTGGGGCGTCGCGATGTTTCCGGCGCCGACCCGGATCCTCGCGCAGGCCTTCGTCGACCGTGAACTCTATGCGCTGCATGGGCTCGCGACGCTGAAGACATCGGTCTTCGGCTTCGCGATCGGCGTCAGCGTCGCCGTTCTCGCCGCGCTCGTCTTCTGCAGGCTGCCGGGCGTCGAACTCGCGTTCCGGGGCGTCAACATCACGCTCTTCGCGATGCCGGCGATCGTGATCGGCCCGCTGCTGGTCCTCTTTCTCAAGGGCGACTGGCCGCAGATCGTGCTCGCGGCGCTGATGGTCTATTTCCCGGCGATGTCGGCGACGCTGCTCGGCCTCCGCACGGTCGATCCGCGCATCGCCGACCTGGTCGCGGCCTATGGCGGCGGCGAGGGCGCCCTGATGCGGCATGTCCGTCTGCGCGGCGCCCTGCCCGATCTCTTCGCGGGCTTCCGCGTCGCGGCGCCGCTCGCGGTGCTCGGCGCGGTGCTCGGCGAGTTCGGCTCGGGCACGCGCTGGGGCTTCGGCGCGTTCCTGCTCTCGGCCCTGCCGCAGGGCAATCCGGCCCGGCTCTGGGGCATCGGCCTTGCGGCGAGCGCCATCGCACTGGCCGGTTATGCCCTCTTCCTGCTGCCGGCTCGGCGGCTCTCGGCCTCCTCGTCCGCCGTGACGCTCGCCGCCGTGCAGCCCTCGGCCCGGCCGAAGGGCGGCGCGTCGACGCGGCGGATCGTGCTGACGCTGGTCGCGGTGGCGCTGCCCTTCGTCATCTGGTGGCTCGGCGTCACGCTCTCGCATGTCAGCCCGATCATCGCGCCGGGTCCCGGGCGGACGGTCATGTTCCTGATCGAAGGCAAGCAGGCCGCCGCCGCGCGCGCGGCGCTCGGCCATGCCCTCGGCGAGACGCTGCCCATCGCGGCGCTCGGCCTCCTCGCCGGCCTCGCCTTCGCCTTCGTGCTCGCCGCGCTGACGCTGCTGGCGCCGGCGCTGGCGCGGGGCCTGATGCCTGTGGCGCTGGTGGCGCAGAACATGCCGCTGGTCGCCGTCGTGCCCGTCGTCGTGCTCGTCTTCGGCCGCGGCACCGCATCGTCGGTCTTCATGGCGGTGCTGGTGGTGTTCTTCCCGGCCTATGTGCTGCTGCATCAGGGCTTCACCAGCGTGCCGAGGGCCGCGAGCGACCTCGTCGCCGCCTATGGCGGCGGCCGCTGGAAACAGCTCGTCCACATCGCCGTTCCCTGGTCGGTCTCCTATCTCTTCGCCGCCGCGCGGCTCGTCGCGCCGCAGGCGCTGCTCGGCGTCATGGTCGCGGAATGGCTCGTGACCGGCGTCGGGCTCGGCAACCTCCTCAACGTCTCCCGCGGCGGGCTCAATTACGACATGATCTGGGCCGGCGCGCTGGTCTCGATCCTCATCTCCGTCGCCGCCTATGAGGGCGTCGGCCTCATCGAAAGGAGGATCGCCCGATGACCGCGATCCGCTGGCACCATGCCTCGCTCACGGTCGCCGAAATCGACCCGGCCATCGCATTCTTCTCGGCGGTCTTCGGCTTCGAACCGTTGTTCATCGAGCGCGGCATGCGCGACGACATCATCGCGCTGACCGGACGGGACGGGCTCGCCTGCGACTTCACGCAGATGCGGTCCGAAGCCTATCCGCTGATCCTCGAGCTGATCGCCTTTACCAGCGACGACGGCGCGCGGCCCGATGCCGACCCCCTGCCCTGGCGTCCCGGCGCCGGTCATGTCGCCTTTCATGTCGACGATTTCGACGGCGTCGTCGCGGCTGCCCTGGCGCATGGCGCCGAGGCGCTCGGCAAGGCGATCACCTTCCCCGGCGGCCGCTCGATCTATTTGCGCGCGCCGGGCGGCGCCTTCTTCGAAATCGAATATCTCGTGGAGGCGTAGTGATGCCGTCTCCCGGTCGCCTGTCGATCGAAATGCGAACCGTGTCGAGCGACCGTTCTTTAGTTAGGCAGCCCGTGCCTATTCTTTGCACATCGCTTGACAACAAGATCGCGATGAAGCCGTTGCGCGATGCAATATTGGCATTATTATTACCGGATACGGTTCAGATCGACCGGAAAGACGGGTCGAACCGACAGTCGGAAACTGACAGCCGGCATCGTGGTGCCGCGGGCCTTGTCATTGCCGACGAAGCGTTGAGCGCCCCTTCAGGCCACGGCCATCCGCTCCGCCTCCCCGGAGCCCGGCCGGCCATGCGGGCATTCCCGAACCACTCCCGAGACTGAGGAGTTCGCCATGACGTTCAAGCAGACCCGCCGCGCCTTCGGCAAGACCGCCCTCGCCGGCCTCGCCGCCGCGGCCTTCGCGCCCATCGGCCTTGCCCGCGCCGCCGGCAGCCCGCTGGCCTTCCAGTCGATCTGGATCAACGATCCCGAGTTCATCGGCTATTTCATCGCCATCGACAAAGGCTGGTACACCGAGGAAGGCATCGACCTCACCTATATCCCGGGCGGCCCCGACGTGATCCCGCAGGCGGCGCTGCTCACGGGGAAAGCCGATATCGCGCTGACCTCGCTGATCGAGACGGCCTCGGCGGTTTCCGAGAAGGGCGCCACCTTCAAGATCATCGGCGCACAGTTCCAGAAGAGCCCGGACAGCGTCATCAGCCTCGAGCAGTCGGGCATCAAGACGATCAAGGATCTCGTCGGCAAGACGGTCGCCTGCCCGCCGCTCAGCCTCGGCACCTTCAAGGTCCTGCTCGGCCTCAACGGCGTCACCGAGGACCAGCTCAAGATCGTCCCCTACGCCTTCGATCCGACGCCGCTCGCGACGGGCCAGGTCGACGCGGTGGTCGACTTCATGACCTCGCTGCCCTTCATCGTCGAGCAGACCTCGGGGAAGAAGGCGAGCTACATGCTGTTCTACGATTTCGGCCTGCCCTTCGGACAGGACCTCGTGACGGTCAGCGAGGAGACGCTCAAGAACCGGCGCAAGGATATCGTCGGCTTCATGCGCGCCAGCCGGAAGGGATGGAACGAGGAGATCGCCCATCCCGACAAGTATGTGAAGGAGTACGAGAACACCTGGTTCAAGGGCAACGGCTACACGCCCGAGGCGGCGCTCTTCCATGGCAAGGTGCAGCTGCCGCTGATGGAAAACCCGAACGGCATTTTCGCGATGGACGACGCCTGGATCGACAAGAACCTCGCGACGCTCGACAAGGTGGGCGTCAAGGCCGACAAAAGCCTGTTCGACACCTCGATCCTCGCGGAACTCTGACAAGGACGGCCGCGGCGCGCGGCCCATAACATTGATGAGGACGGCCGCGGCGCGCGGCCTGTGACGCATGGCAAAACTCTTTACGCCCCTCTCTGTGAGGGGCGTGACCTTCAAGAACCGCATCGTCGTCTCGCCGATGTGCCAGTACGCCGCGGTCGACGGACACGCGACGGACTGGCACTTCGACCATCATGCGCGCTTCGCGCTCGGCGGCGTCGGCGGTGCGCTCGTGGAAGCGACCGGTATCCTGCCGGAGGGGCGCATCACCCCGGATTGCCTCGGCATCTGGGACGACGCGCATATCCCGGGCCTTGCCCGCATCGTCGCGACCTATCACCGCCAGGGCGCGGCGATCGGCATCCAGATCAACCATGCCGGCCGCAAAGCCAGCTCGACGGCGCCCTGGGACGGCGGCTGGGCCATCCCCGCCGACGATCCTCGCGCATGGCCGACCGTTGCGCCCTCGGCCATCGCCTATCACGAGGACTGGCCGGTCCCGCACGAACTGACCGAGACCGAGATCGGGGGGATCGTCGAGGCCTTCGTCGCGGCGGCGCGCCGGGCGGTCGCAGCCGGGTTCGACTTCGTCGAGATCCATGGCGCGCACGGCTATCTGCTGCATGAATTCGTCTCGCCGGTCTCCAACCGGCGGACGGACCGCTATGGCGGCAGCGCCGAGAACCGAATGCGCCTCTCCGTCGAGGTCGCCTCTCGCGTGCGGGCGTCGATCCCCGAGACCATGCCGCTGTTCTATCGGGCCTCCTGCATCGACCGGATTCCCGGCGAAGGACTGACGCTCGCCGATACGGTGCCCCTCGCCGCCGCGCTGAAGGATGTCGGCGTCGATGTCGTCGATTGCTCGGCCGGCGGCATCCTGGTTCGCACCAATCCCGGTCATATCAAGGAAGGCCCGGCCTTCCAGGTCGGCTTCGCGGAGCGTATCCGCGCGGAGACCGGCATCGCCACCATGGCCGTCGGCGCCATCACGGAGCCGGAGCAGGCCGAGGACATCATCGCCTTCGGCAAGGCCGATCTGGTCGCGCTCGCCCGCGAGATGCTGTCGGATTCGAACTTCGCCCATCGCGCCGCGCTGGCGCTCGGCATCGAGCGTCCCGATTTCGTGCTGCCCGAGCGCTACGCCTTCTATCTCCAGTTCCGGCGTCCGCAGCCATGACGACGCTGGACCGCGTGCCGCTCGGCCGGCGCTCCGGATTGACCGTCTCGCGCGTCGGCTTCGGTTCGGCGCCGCTTGGCGATTTCTTCGAGAAGCTGGACGAGCGGGAGGCGATCGCCACCGTCGAGGCCGCCTTTGCCGCGGGCATCACGCTCGTCGACACCTCGCCGCATTACGGCAACGGCCTCGCCGAGCACCGCATCGGAACGGCGCTGCGCTCCGTGCCACGCGACAGCGTGGTCATCTCAACCAAGATCGGCCGCGTCATGACGGCCGTCTCGCCGGCCGGAAGCCCGCCACCGCCGCCGGCGCGCGGCTTCGTCGGCTCGCTGCCGCACCGGCCGCGCTTCGACTATTCCTATGACGGCGTGATGCGCTCCTTCGAGCAGTCTCTCCTGCGCCTCGGCACCGACCGCATCGATATCCTGCTGATCCACGACATCGACGCCTGGTCGCAGGGCGAGGACATGGTGGAGGCGCGCTATCGCGAGGCGATCGGCAGCGGGTACCGGGCGCTCGACGAGCTTCGCTCATCAGGTGTCGTGAAGGCGATCGGCCTCGGTCTCGACGATCACGACTGGTGCGAACGCTTCCTGCGCGAGGCGGAGTTCGACGCCGTGCTGCTCGCCGGCCGCTATTCGCTGCTCGAACAGCCCGCGCTGCCGACCCTGCTGCCGCTGGCGCTCGAGCAGGGCGTCGGCATCATGCTCGGCGGCATCTTCAATTCCGGGATTCTCGCGACCGGTGCCGTCCCGGGCGCCCGCTACAACTACGAGGCCGCGCCGCCGGAGATCATGGAGCGCGTCGCGCGGATCGAGGCGGTGTGCCGGGCGCATTCCGTGTCGCTGCCGCGCGCCGCCGTGCAGTTCGTGCTCGGCCATCCGGCCGTGTCCTCGCTGGTCCTCGGCGCGGTGAAGCCCGCCGAGATCGCCCGCAACCTCGCCGCGCTCGATGAGCCCGTTCCGGACGGCCTCTGGAGCGACCTTAAGACCGAGGGATTGCTCGATCCCGACGCGCCGACCCCCAACAAGAAGCCCCAAAGGGAGAACGCCTGACATGCCGCTCAACCAGCCCGCCAAGACGCTCTGGATCGATACCGACACCGGTTCCGACGATGCCGTCGCTCTCGTGATGGCGTTCCAGAACCCCAATGTCGAGATCGCCGGCATTTCGGTCGTCGCGGGCAATATCTCGCTCGAGAAGGCGCTTCAGAACGCGCTCTATACCCGCGAGCTCTGTGGCGCCCAGCACATCCCTGTCTATGCCGGCCTCGCGGTACCGCTGATCCGCGGCCCCTTCCATGCGGAGAACGTGCATGGCGAGGACGGCATGGGCGATATCGGCCTGCCGCTCTCCGGCCGCGTGGCCGACGAGGGCCATGCCATCGACCGCATGATCGAGACGATCCTCGCGCGTCCCGGCGAGATCACCCTCGTGACCCTCGGGCCGCTCACCAATGTCGCCGTCGCACTCGCCCGCGAGCCGAAGCTCGCCACGGCGGTGAAACATTGCGTCATCATGGGCGGAATTGGCGACGGGCCGGGTAATGTTACGCCGGCTGCGGAATTCAATATCTATGCCGACCCCGACGCCGCCCGTATGGTGTTCCAGTCGGGCATGCCGATCGTGATGTGCGGCTGGGAAATCTCCTGCCGCCATGCGGTCGTCGAGCCGGCCGACACCGACGAACTGAAGCGCGTCGGTGGCGCTCTCGGTGCCTTCTGCGTCGATATCCAGCGTTTCCTCGTCGAGTTCGCGACCAAGATCTCGGGCCTTCCCGGCATCGACCTGCCGGATCCGATCACCATGGCGATCGCGATCGATCCCTCGATCGTGACGAAGTCGAGCGAGGCCTATGTGGAGGTGGTGAACGCCGACGGACCGGCGCTCGGCCAGACGATCGTCGACCGCAAGCTGCATGCCGGCAAACCGGTCAACGCGACGGTCGTGGACAGCGCCTCGCGCGATGGTTTCATGAAGATGCTGACCGACGCGGTAACTCGCCCCGTCGGCGGCTGAACGAGAAGGCAGGCCGGAAACCGGCCGTCTGCCCCCGACACGATCGCCGGGGGCCAACAAGAATGCCGGCCAACCGGCCGGCGGGGTGTGGGTCCATCTTCCACGGGGAACGACAGAATGAAGTTCGACAACAGAACGCTCGTGCTGATGGCGGCGGCCATCGTCATCAACATCGTGGTCGGCCAGATCGTGGCCTGGCTGAAACTGCCGATCTTTCTCGATTCGATCGGCACGGTCCTGGTGGCCATCCTGGCCGGGCCGATCGCGGGCGCCATCACCGGCGTGCTCGCCAACCTGATCTGGGGCCTCATCCTCGATCCGGTCGCCGCGGCCTTCTTCCCGGTCGCGCTGGTCATCGGCCTCACCGCCGGCATCCTCGCCCGCTACGGCTGGTTCTCCTCGCTCTGGAAGACGATCGTGGCCGGCGTGATCGTCACGATCACGTCGACGATCGTATCCATCCCGATCATCGTCTACATGTTCGGCGGCGTGACCGGCTCGGGCACGGACTTCGCGACGGCCTATCTGCTGGCCATGGGCAACCAGCTCATCGCCTCGGTCGCGGTGTCGAACCTCATCCAGAACCTCGCCGACAAGGTCATCACCTGCGTCGTCGCCTGGCTGATCGCCATCCGCCTGCCGCGCAACTTCACGACCGGCCTGCCCTTCTTCGCCTACACGAAGGCCTGACCGGTCCGGCCTCTGCTCGGAACGATCGATGGCGGCGGGAGCGATCCCGCCGCCATCTTCTTTTCCCGGCCGTGGGTAGGGCCGCCGGCCCGGAAAAGCGCGTTCTTTCAGTGAGCGGGTGTGGGCTCCGCAGAGCTCGGCGTCGCCGTATCCTTCGGCTTCCGCCGACGGGAGAGCCGCAGCACGACCACATAGAACATCGGCACCATGAAGATGCCGATCGTCGTCGCCGCGATCATGCCGCCCATCACGCCGATGCCGACGGCGTTCTGCGCCCCCGAGCCAGCGCCGGTGGCGATCGCGAGCGGCAGCACGCCGAGGATGAAGGCGAGCGACGTCATCAGGATCGGCCGCAGGCGCTGCCGCGCCGCCAGCAGGGTCGCCTCGACCAGTTCCTTGCCCGCCGCCTGCTGGTCGCGCGCGAACTCCACGATCAGGATCGCATTCTTCGCGGAGAGGCCGATCGTCGTCAGCAGCCCGACCTTGAAATAGACGTCGTTCGACTGGCCGAAGAGCTTCGCCGCCGCGAGCGCGCCGAGGACGCCGATCGGCACCGCGAGCATCACCGAGAACGGGATCGACCAGCTCTCGTAGAGGGCCGCGAGGCAGAGGAAGACGACGAGGATCGAGATCGCGTAGAGCGACAGCGCCTGGTTGCCGGACAATTGCTCCTGGTAGGAGAGACCCGTCCATTCCGCCGTGAAGCCTGATGGCAACTCGGAAACGAGCTTCAGCATCTCGTCCATCGCCGTGCCGGAGGAGACGCCCTGCGCCGCGGAACCCTGGATGGAGACCGCCGAGATGCCGTTGTAGCGGTCGAGCTTCGGCGAGCCCCGCCCCCAAGACGAAGCCGTGAAGCTGGAGAAGGGCACCATTTCGCCGCCGGCGTTGCGCACATACCAGGAATTGACGCTTCCGGGGCTGTCGCGGAATGCGGCGTCGCCCTCGACATAGACGGGCTTCACCTTGCCGCGGTCGATGAAGTCGTTGACATAGCTGCCGGCGAAGGCGGTCGAGATCGTATTGTTGATGTCGGCGAGGTCGATGCCGAGGGCGCGCGCCTTCGCCTGGTCGATGTCGATGTTGAACTGGGCCTGGTCCTCCTGTCCGCCCTGCCGGACGCCGCTCAACTGGCTGTCCTTGCCGGCGGCTGTCAGAAGCTGGTCGCGTGCCGCCTTCAGCGCGTCCTGCCCGGCGCCGGCCGTATCCTGGAGATACATCTCGAAGCCGTTCGACTGTCCGAGCCCGGGCAGGACCGGCGGCGCGAGCGCGATGACCTGGCCGTCGCGGATCTTCGAGAACGCGGCCATCGCACGGCCCGCGATCGCCGCCGATGTCTGGTCCTTGCCGGTGCGCTCGGCGAAGTCCTTCAGCTTCACGAAGGCCATGGCGGCGTTCTGGCCGCTGCCGTTGAAGCCGAAGCCGACGGCGGCGAAGACATCAGCGACATTGGCCTTCTCGTCGTTCAGGAAATGGTCCTCGACCTGCTTGACCACCTCGAGGGTCCGGGCCTGGGTCGCGCCGGGGGGCAGCGTGATCATGGTCATGAGCACCCCCTGGTCCTCCTCCGGCAGGAAGGAACTCGGCAGGCGGGCAAAGAGCAGGTAGACGCCGACCACCATGATGGCGAAGAGCGCGAGGAAGCGCAGCGGCCGGCGGATGACTCCGCCGACGCCCCGGACATAGCCGTCGGTGGCGCGGTCGAAGCCGCGATTGAAGAGCCCGAACAGCCCCTTTTTCGGGGCATGACCATTCGGCTTGAGCATGGTCGCGCACAGCGCCGGGGTCAGCACGATCGCAACCAGCACCGACAGGACCATCGCCGAGACGATCGTCACCGAGAACTGGCGATAGATGACGCCGACGGAGCCGGAGAAGAACGCCATCGGCAGGAAGACCGCCGAAAGTACCATCGCGATGCCGATCAGCGCACCGGTGATTTCTCCCATCGACTTCCGCGTCGCCTCGACCGGACCGAGTCCCTCTTCCGCCATCACGCGCTCGACATTCTCGACCACGACGATGGCATCGTCGACGAGAAGACCGATGGCGAGCACCATCGCGAACATGGTCAGCGTGTTGATCGAGTAGCCGAAGAAGGCGAGCACGCCGAAGGTGCCGAGGAGCACGACGGGAACGGCGATCGTCGGGATCAGAGTCGCGCGGATGTTCTGCAGGAAGAGCAGCATGACCAGGAAGACGAGCACCACCGCCTCGGCGAGTGTCTCGAACACCTTCTCGATCGAGAGCTCGACGAACGGCGTGGTGTCGTAGGGATAGACGACCTCGACGCCGGACGGTAGGCCGGCCGACAGCGTATCCATCGCCGCGCGCACGCCCTCGGCCGTGGAAATCGCATTGGCTCCGGTCGCGAGATTGATGCCGAAGCCGGCGGCGGGCAGACCGTCGAAGCGCGAGACGGTGTTGTAGCTCTCCGAGCCGATCTCGACGCGGGCGACGTCGGAGAGATGGACGATCGAGCCGTCCGTGGCGGTCTTGAGGATGATGTTGCGGAACTGGTCGGGCGTCTGAAGCTGGCTCTGTGCCGTCACGGTCACGTTGAGCTGCTGGCCGTCCCTGCTCGGCAGTCCGCCGATCTGCCCGGCCGAGACCTGGCGATTCTGGACCGATATGGCCGAGGACACGTCGCTCGGCATCAGCTGGTATTTCGCGAGCTTCGAGGGATCGAGCCAGATGCGCATCGCATAGCCCGAGCCGAACACGTTGACGTCGCCAACGCCGGCGACGCGCTTCAGCGCATCCTGAAAGGTGGAGCGGAAATAGTCGCCGAGATCGGCCGACGAGATGCTGCCGTCGCGCGACACGAGAGCGCCGACCATGAGAATAGACGTGGTCGACTTGGTGACCGTGACGCCCTGGCTGATGACCGCGTCGGGAAGCTGCGATTCAACCAGCTGCAGTTTGTTCTGTACCTGCACCTGGGCGATGTCGGGGTCCACGCCGCTGGCGAATGTCAGCTGAATCGAGGCCTGACCGGAGGAGGTGCTCGACGCGGACATGTAGTCGAGATTTTCGAGGCCAGTCATGCCCTGCTCGATGATCTTGGTCACCGAGTTCTCGACCGTTTCGGCGCTGGCGCCGGGATAGGTGGCCGAGATGCGCACCGTCGTCGGCGCGATTTCCGGATATTGCGCGATCGGCAGGGTGTAGATGCCGAGCAGGCCACCCAGCATGACCGCGATCGCCAGCACCCAGGCGAAGATCGGCCGCTCGATGAAGAAATCCGCAAGGGAAGCGCGCTTCATTTCGAAGCCTCCGTATCGATCGGCTTCGCATCGGCCGCCCCCGCCGTCCGCGCGACGCCGGATGCGTCGATCGTGACGGCGACGGGCGCGACGGTCTCCCCGTCGCGAATCCGCTGCAGCCCGTCGACGATGAGCCGATCACCATCCTTGATCCCCGCGACGACGAGCCAGTCCGTTCCGGCGGCCTGGATCGTTTCGAGGATCCGCGTCTCGACCTTGTTGTCGGCCGTCAGGAACTTCGCCGTCGCCGCGCCCTTCGCGTTGCGATCCACCGCCCTCTGCGGCACGAGGAAGCCGTCCTTCGCGGTTCCGAGCGTGATGACCGCCCGGACATACATGCCGGGCAGGAGGTGCGACTCCGGGTTCTTGAAGAGCGATCGGATCGTGAAGGTGTCGGTCGTCTGGCTGACCGCGGCGTCCATGGTCTCCAGCGTGCCGGTTTCGGAATAGGTCGAGCCGTCCTCCAGGATCAGCCTGATCGAGGGCGGGCCTTCGCTTTGCAGGAGCCCGCTCTGGCGCATGGCGCGAAAGCGGAGCAGGTTCGCCGTCGAATCGGAAAGATCGACATAGATCGGGTCGATCTGCCGGATCGTCGCCAGCGCGGTGGTCTGATTGGCCGTGACGAGCGCGCCCTCGGTCACGGCCGAGGTGCTGATGCGGCCGGCGATCGGCGCAGTGACTTTCGTGAAGTCGAGATTGATGCGCGCAGCCTCGACCGACGCTTCGGCGGCGGCAACGTCGGCCTTCGCCTGCGCCAGGCTCGCCTTGGCATCGTCGAGGTTCTGCGCGGTCACCGAATTGGCGCCGACGAGCTGGTTGTAGCGGTCGACCTTGGCCTGCGCGCTGGGCAAGGCGCCGTTCGCCTTTTGAAGGGCCGCCTCGGCCGCGTCATAGGCGGCCTGATAGCTGCGCGGATCGATCTCGTAGAGAAGGTCGCCGGCCTTGACCTCGGCGCCTTCGGTGAAGACGCGTCGCTTCACGATCCCGTCGACACGCGGGCGGATATCGGCGACGGCAGAGGCGGCGGTGCGGCCCGCGACCTCCACCGTCAGCGGCACGCCCTGCGGCTTCAGCGTCACGAAGCCGACTTGCGGCGCGGCCCCGCCTCCAGGTCCGGCCGGCCCGCTCGCGGCCTTCTCGTCGGAACAGGCCGCAAGCGCCGCGGCGAGCGTCAGGACCAGCGCGAGGCCCCAGTTGCGCGAAAGCATTCGATCTCTCCAGCCGGGGCGACCGTCCGGTGCCGCGCGATCTGGACGCGCGGAGGACGGCTCACCCGATCGGAGCGATCTACAGGGAGAATGTCAGGAGGCTTGGTCGATACGGATCGAATTGTTGCGTCGCAGCAGGCTTCTGTATCCGAAGATGTCTCGCAAGAGCGCGGACATGAACGGTTACGCTTTCTCTCCCCTCAGAAGTCCAGCCCGATATCGAGGATCGGCGCGCTGTGCGTCAGCCAGCCGACCGAGATCAGGTCGACGCCGGTGCCGGCGATCGCCGGGGCCGATTTCGCGTCGACCCGGCCCGAGGCCTCGGTGATCATCCGTCCCGCAACCATTTCCACGGCCTCGGCGAGGGTCGCGATGTCCATGTTGTCGAGCAGGACGGCATCGGCGCCGACGGCGAGCACCTCCTCGAGCTGGCGCAGCGTATCGACCTCGATCTCGATCTTGACGAGGTGGCCGATGGATGCGCGGGCGCGCTCCAGCGCCGGACGCACGCCGCCCGCGATGGCGATGTGGTTGTCCTTGATCAGCACCGCGTCGTCGAGGCCGAAGCGGTGATTGGCGCCGCCGCCGGCGCGGACGGCATATTTCTCGATCGCCCGGTGGCCCGGCGTCGTCTTGCGCGTGCAGACGATCCTGGCCTTGTGGCCGGCGATCGCCGCGGAAACGGCGGCCGTGGCGCTGGCGATGCCGCTCAGCCGGCTGAGGAAATTGAGCGCCGTCCGCTCCGCCGTGAGGATGCCACGCGCCGGCCCGGTGACGATCGCCACCATGCGGCCGGGCTCGACCGTACTGCCATCGCCCTTCAGCACGCGGAAGTCGAGGCGCGGGTCGACCAGGCGGAAGGCGAGCGCGGCGAGGTCGAGGCCGGCCACGACGCCGCCCTGCCGCGCGACGAAGCGCGCTTCGGCCTCGGCATCGGCGGGGACCACGGCATCCGTCGTGATGTCGCCCGCCCGGCCGAGGTCCTCGACGAGGGCGGCGCGGACGAGCGGCTCGATTAGAAGCGGATGCAGCGGCGGCAGATCCCGAACCATCGGGCGGGCGCTGTTCATGGTCATGGTCACGCGATCCTCGCGGCCGGAAGATTGGATTCGACGATCTCGGACGCGGCGCTCATGACCGTGTCGAGGGTGAGAAAGGTGCGGCGGGGGAAGGTCTCCCGCGCCGGATGGTCGCTTCGGAAATGGGCGCCCCGGCTCTCGCGGCGCCGATAGGCCCCGACGGCCACCAAGAGCGCCGCCAGCGCCGGATCGGCGGTGGCAGTCCGGCCGGAAGCCAGCGGCAGCAGGTCCCTCACCGCCTGGCGGAACCCGTCGGCATCGCGAAGGACGCCGGCATGGCGCGCCAGGATCGGCCGGATCGGTCCGGGGTTGTCCGGAGGCAGCGGTGCCGCGGCGGCCGGCATGAACCGCCCTTCGGCCGGAGCCGGACGCGCCTCGATGCTCGCGGCGACGGCCGCGGCCAGCACCACCGCCTCCGTCAGGGAATTGCTCGCCAGGCGGTTGGCGCCGTGCAGCCCGGTGCTCGCGACCTCGCCGGCGGCCCACAGTCCTTCGACCGTGCTTTGTCCGTCGGCATCCACAGCGACGCCGCCCATATGGTAGTGGGCCGCCGGCCGCACAGGGATCGGGTCGCGTTCGGGATCGACCCCTTCGGCGCGGCAGATCGCGGCGATCGATGGGAACCGTCTCGCGAAGCCGTTGCCCGGTCTTTCGCGCGCGTCGAGGAAGACGCGGTGACCGGCTTCGATCTGGCGCCAGATGGCGCGGGCGACGATATCGCGGGGGGCGAGTTCGGCGCCAGGCTCGGCGGCGAGAAAGCGGTGTCCCGCCTCGTCGACAAGAGCGGCGCCCTCGCCGCGCACGGCTTCGCTCACGAGGCGCATCGGCCGCGCCGCCGAGGCGAAGGCCGTCGGATGGAACTGGACGAATTCCGGATCGGCGATCACCGCGCCGGCGCGGGCCGCGAGGACGAGCCCCTGTCCGAAGCAGCCGCGGGGATTGGTGCTCTCCTCATAGAGGCCGCCGATGCCGCCTGTCGCGAGGACCACCCGGCGGGTCGGAAGGACGGCGACGCCTTCGGACCTAGCGATGAGGACACCGGCCACCGATCCATGGGCGTCGGTCAGCAGGCGGCGAATCTCGGCCTGTTCGAGGCAGGCGATGGAGGGTGTCGCGCGCACCGCCGCGACGAGCGCGCGGACGATCTCGCGGCCCGTACCGTCGCCCTCGGCATGGACGATCCGGTTGCGGCCATGAGCGGCCTCGAGGCCCAGGCGAAATCCTCCATCGGTATGCCGGTCGAAGCCGACACCGAAGCGGGCGAGCGCGGCGATGGCCGCCGGCGCCGCGTCGACGATGCGCCGGACGGTCGCTTCGTCGCAGAGGCCGTCGCCGGCCGCGATCGTGTCCTCGGCATGGAGGGTGGGATGATCGTCCCCGCCCATCGCGGCCGCCATGCCACCCTGCGCCCAGGGACTGGACGCCTCGGCGCCGAGCGGCGCCTTGGTAACGAGGACCACCGGCCGCGGCGCCAGAAACAGCGCCGTGGCGAGGCCGGCGAGGCCGGCTCCGACGATGACCGGTCGGCCGGCAAGGTCGCGGAGATCCGGGGTCACAGCGCCAGCATCCTCTCGACAGAGAGCCGCGCACGGTCGGCAACCGCCGGGTCGATGGTTACGACGTGACGGTTTTCCTCGAGGGCGCGGCGGATATTGGCGAGCGTGATCCGCTTCATGTGCGGGCAGAGATTACACGGGCGCACGAAGTCGAGATCCGGATAACGGACGGCGACATTGTCGCTCATCGAGCACTCGGTGAGGAGGACGAGCCGCGGCGGACGGCGCGTCTCGACATAGTCGGTCATGGCAGCGGTCGAGCCGGAGAAGTCCGCTTCGGCGACCACTTCGGGCGGGCATTCGGGATGGGCGAGCACGGTGACGCCCGGATAGGCGTCGCGCAGCTCCCGCACATCCGCCGCCGTGAACAATTCGTGCACCTCGCAGCGGCCGGCCCAGCTGATGATCTCGACGCCGGTTTCGGCGGCGACATTGCGGGCGAGGTACTGGTCGGGAAGCATGATGACGCGCGGCACGCCGAGCGACTCGACGATGCGCTTCGCATTGCCGGAGGTGCAGCAGATGTCGACCTCGGCCTTCACCGCCGCCGTCGTGTTGACATAGGCGACGATCGGCACGCCCGGATGAGCGGCGCGCAGCAGGCGAACATCCTCGGGCGTGATCGACTCCGCCAGCGAGCAGCCCGCCTCCATGTCCGGCATCAGGACAGTCTTCGAGGGGTTCATCAGCTTGGCGGTCTCGGCCATGAACGAGACCCCGGCCAGCACGATGACATCCGCCTCGACGGTCATCGCCTCGCGGGCCAGCGCAAGGCTGTCGCCGACGATGTCGGCGACGCCGTGGAAGATCTCGGGCGTCTGGTAGTTGTGCGCCAGCACGACGGCGTTGCGCTCGCGCTTCAGCGCGAGGATCGCCTCGACATCATCGGCGAAGAGCGCCCAGTCCGCCGGCGGGACGACCGAGCGGATGGGCTCGTAAAGCGCGGCGAGCCGTGCGTTGCGATCGCCCGGAAGCGTGGCGAGAGCGGAAGCGGCGGGAGGCATGGGCAATACTCATTCTGAGCATAAGACGACTATATGCTTATCCTGAGCATAAACCCTGTCAAGTGCGAACGAGCGGCAGCTTGGTTCCGGCGATGGAGCGTTCGAGCTCGACGGCGGGGCGGAAGCGGAAGAGCTTGGCGGGCCGGCCGGGCAGTTCCGCGGCCGTTTCGCCCGTTTCCTCGACCAGTTCCTGCTGTTCGACGAGGCGGCGGAAATTCTGCTTGTGAACGAGCCGGCCGCCCAGCGCCTCGACGCAGCGCTGCAGTTGCAGCAGCGTGAAGGACGGCGGCATCAGTTCGAAGACCACGGGACGGTACTTGATCTTGGCCCGGAGGCGCGCGATTCCCGTCGCGAGGATGCGGCGATGGTCGGCGATCATCTCCCGGCCGGGCAGCACGGCTCCGCCCTTCCCGCCTCCGCGAACCGCCTCGGCGACCAGCCCGGCTTCGAACAGAAGCTCGTAGCGCTGAAGGGTCAGTTCCTCGTTCCAGGCATTGCCGGCGAGACCGAAGGCGAGCGCGATGCGCTGCCGGCGCTCGGCCGCCTGCGCTTCCGTCGCGCCGAGATTGGCGAAGGCGTTGAGCGCCGGGAGGATGACCGAATCGAGGTTGGGCGGGCGGCCGGCGCGCCAGTCCTCCCACGGGAAATAGTCATACCAGCTCCGCCAGCTGTCGCCCGCGGGGCGCGACGCGTCCTCGCGCGTCAGCCCGAGATAGCTGATCGAGATGACG
The DNA here is from genome assembly GCF_030815145.1 of Kaistia geumhonensis. Lineage (NCBI taxonomy): Bacteria > Pseudomonadati > Pseudomonadota > Alphaproteobacteria > Hyphomicrobiales > Kaistiaceae > Kaistia > Kaistia geumhonensis. The sequence continues at coordinate 448,703 of NZ_JAUSWJ010000001.1, forward strand.
CGGCCCAGCGCGACGCCTTCCGCGCGGTCGCGATCGGCGAAGGTGTAGAGCTGCTCGACATAGCCGAGCGGGTGATGCGTCTGCTGCTCGACCCAGTCGCGGAGGCCGGACTGGAGCGAACGGTGCTCCAGTTCGAAGGGGCCAGACGGCAGCGCACGGCCGCCGTCGAGCGTCATCAGGCGCGGCTCGCCGCCCGTCACCGCCACGAGGACGGCGATGAGATTGACCTCGACAGCGCGCTGCGCGCCCACATCGGGACTGCCGACCGTTGTCCCGCCCGCCTTCGTTTTTGCCACGCCGCCCCTCGCCCGAGATGAACCGGGCGAGAGTAGCATTTCATCGGAGCCGAGGCAGCGGCCGGCTCAGCGCAGCGTCAGGCCGCCATCCACGGTGTGGATTTCGCCGGTCGTGAAGGAGGCGGCGTCGCTTGCGAGATAGACGACCGAACCGGCCAGTTCGTCCACCGAGCCGATCCGGTCCATGACCGCGCCCTTCGCCCAGTGATTGGCGACGACGTCGGGATGCTCGCGAAGAACCTCGTCGGTCAGCTCCGTGCGGATATAGCCGGGTGCCAGCGCGTTGACGCGGATGCCGTGCTCGGCCCATTCGGTGGCGAGGCACTTGGTCAGCATGTGCAGGCCGGCCTTCGAGACGTTGTATGCGGCGTGGCGGAACGGCCAGTTGACGATGCGGCCGGACATCGAGCCGATATTGATGATCGAGCCGCTCTTCTGGCGGATCATCATCCGTCCGATCGCCTGGCTGACCAGGAAGACGCCGTCGAGATTGACGCTCATGGTCTCGCGCCAGGACTGGAACGGATAGTCCTCGGCATTGCCGGGCAGCACGATGCCGGCATTGTTGATGAGGATGTCGCAGAGGCCCCAGCGCGCGTCGACTTCTTCTGCCATGCGGGTCACGTCGGCCGGATCGGCGACGTCGGCCTTGATGACGAAGCTGTCGCGGCCGGCGGCGCGGAATTCGTCGGCCAACGCCTCGGCGCGGTCGACCGTCGAGCGCACCACGATGGCGACATCGGCGCCATGGGCGGCGAGCGCCTCGGCAAGCGCGCGCCCGATGCCGCGCGAGCCGCCGGTCACCACGGCCTTGCGGCCCGTCAGATCGAACATGCGCGCATAATCGCGCTTCTCAAGCGTCATGAAGTTCCTCCCGAAAGATATTGAAATAGCGTGTGATCAGGCTGCCGCCGATGTCACGGGCGCACTTGTCTCGCCGAGCTGCTTCAGGATAGCCTCGGCTGAGCGCAGCGCTTGAGCCACGATGGTCAGCGACGGGTTGAAGGCGGTCGACGACGGCAGGAACGAGGCATCGACGACATAGAGGTTGTCGATGTCCCAGACCCGGCAGTCGGGATCGAGCACCGAGCTCGCCGGGTCGGTGCCGAAGCGCGCCGTTCCGCACTGATGCATCGCGACCTTGATATCCATCTTCTGCGTGATGATGAGCGGATAGCCGAGCGCACGCATGTGCTGCGACCAGACCTTCACCAGCTCGCCATGCGATTTCAGATTGTTGGCGGTGTAGGCGACGCGGATCGTGCCGTCCTTCTCGACGCTGACGCGGTTGTTCGGATCGGGGAGATCCTCGGACATCAGCCACCAGTCGACCGAGCGCTCGGCGAAGAGGCCCATCGCCCAGTCCGGCGCCCAGGGCGCATTGGCCGTGAGCATGCCGGACTGCAGCTTGCCGAGGCCCTGCACATTGCCGAGCGGATAGGGCCGGTAGTCGTTGGCGAGGTAGTAGTCGTTGACGGCCAGCGTCTTCTGGAAGACGACGCGGTTCTTGCGGAAGGGCGAGATCGCCATCATCGCCGTGTTGTTGTGGGCCATGTAGTTGCGGCCGAGCTGGTCCGACTCGTTGTTGCCGAGCCCGCGCGGATGCTTGTCATTGGCCGAGCGCAGGAGCAGCGCCGACGAATTGACCGCGCCCGCCGCCGAGACGACGATGCGCGCGGCGATGGTCCGCACCGTGCCGCCATGCTCGACCTCGACGCCAGTGACGCGGCGGCCGCTCGGATCGGTCAGGATGCGGCGGACGAAGGCTTCGGTCGCCAGCGTGACGCCGCCCTTGGCGAGTGCGGGATCGACGAGGCGCACCTCGGCGTCGCCCTTCGCGCCGATCTTGCACGCGAAGCCGTCGCAGGTGGCGCAGCGCGCGCAGGCGCCGCCATCGTGATAGTCGACTGCGATCGGCAGCGGAAATGGCCGGAGGCCGCGCGATTTGAGCTTTGCCGCGATGGCTGCGATCTCCGGCTCGTGGCCGATCGGGGGATGCGGCATCGGTCCGGAGCGCGGCGGCTCGACCGGGTCGAGGCCGGCCTCGCCATGCGTCCCCATCAGCCTCTCGGCGCGGGCGTAATAAGGCTCGAACGTCTCGTAGCTCACGGGCCAGGCCGGTGCGACGCCGGCCTCGTGCTGGAGCGCGCCGAAATCCTCCTTGCGGAAGCGGACCGTCGCGGCGCCGAAGAATTTCGAGTTGCCGCCGACATAGTAATAGGTGCTCGGCGCGAACAGGTTGCCGTCACGGTCGCGCCACTGCTCCTTCGCCGCGAACTTGCGGCGGTGAAACACGGCGTCGACGCTCCACAGTTCCGGCTCGCGGCGAAGGCGCGGCCCGCGTTCCAGCATCAGAATGTCGCGTCCAGGCGCCGCGAGGCTGTTGGCAAGCGCGCCGCCGCCGACACCGGCCCCGATGATCACGATGTCGTAGCTGTCTTTCAGCTCGCTCATCCTCGTCTCCTCCCTCGCGACCGACCCTCGTGGCGAAGGCGCCGCCCTGACTGCTTGATGGCCGGCCTTGCGGTCAGCGTTCGAACCGCGGATTGCGCGGCCTGAAATAAACACCCTCGCGATAGAGGCTGCTCATGACGGCGAACGACCCCTCGAGGTGAATCCGCATCGCGAGCTCCGCCTGGTCGGCGCTCTGCCGCTCGAGCGCGCGCACGACCGCGTCGTGCTGCTCCGTCACCTCGGCGAGATGGCCCGGCACCGGCGCGCTCAGCTGCCGCATGCGGTCGAGATGGGCCTTCACGAGCGTGATGAACTTCCACATGCGCGGGAAGCGGCTGATCTCGGCGATGGCGGCGTGGAAGGCGTCGTCGACCTCGATGTAGTCCTGCAGGGCGCCACGGCTGAGGATGTCGCGCATCTCGGCGATGAGGCCGTCGAGCCGGGCGATGTCGGCCGGGGTCGCGTGCTGCGCGGCGCGGCGGACCGATTCGATCTCGAGCGCGCGGCGGATGACGAAGCCCTCCTCCGCGACTTCGTAGGAGATCTTGCTGACATAGGTTCCCGAATGCGGGAACACCTCGACCAGATCCTCGTCGGAAAGGCGCTTCAGCGCTTCCCGGACGGGCGTGCGCGAGACGCCGTGCTCCAGGCAAAGCTCTTTTTCGGAGATGGCGGCGCCGGGCTCCATCGCCAAGCGGACGATGGCATGACGCAGAATGCCATATATCTGCTCGGCTTTCTGCGCTGGACGCTCTTGCTGGGGCATGGCCAAGGATCGCACCGAAGCTTCTGCTTTCATTACTTTTTTTCTCAAGCGGAAACGGGCATTGACATCGCTTGTTTGGTCTGGCTTCACTAACTCATATATCGGTTGGCGGCGCAAGCGGCAATGCCTAGGGTGTGTCGTCACTGGCTGGATCGGGCGGTTCACGCCCGGCGCAATGGGAAGAAAGCGGTTCGAGGATGGCCCTCATCACCTATCTGACGCGCATCGAGTTCGACGAGGGCGCGGTCGCCCGGCTGCCTGCGATCCTCGACGGCCTCAAGGTCTCGCGGCCGCTGATCGTCACCGATCGCGGCCTCGTGGCGACGGGTCTGGTGGACAGGGTGGTCGGCCTCTTCGCCAACCGTCCGGCCATCTTCTCGGAAACGCCGGCCAACCCGACCGAGGAGGCGGTGATCGCTGCGCTCGCCGCCTATCGCGCGGGGAATTGCGACGGCATCGTCGCGGTCGGCGGCGGCTCCTCCATCGACCTCGCCAAGGCGGTGCGCCTCCTGACCGGCCATCAAGGGCCACTCGCGCAATACACGGCCGTCGAGGGCGGCGCAGCGCGCATCCATGGCAATATCTGCCCGCTCGTCGCCGTGCCGACCACCTCGGGCACCGGCTCGGAAGTCGGCCGGGCGGCGGTGATCATCACCAAGGAAGGCCGCAAGCTGGGCATCATCAGCCCCCATATGCTGCCCTCGGTGGCGCTCTGCGATCCGGAGCTCACGCATGGCCTGCCGCCCGGCCTCACCGCCGCGACCGGCATGGACGCGATTTCGCACTGTCTCGAGACCTATATGGCTCCGGCCGTGAATCCGCCGGCCGACGCCATCGCGATCGACGGGCTGAAGCGCGGCTTCGGCGCCATCCGCACGGCGGTGGCGAACGGCAGCGACCGCAAGGCGCGCTGGGAGATGATGATGTGCGCCCTCGAAGGCGCCATGGCCTTCCAGAAGGGTCTCGGCGCGGTGCATGCCCTCACCCACCCGCTCGGCGCCATCCGCGAGCTCAACCTGCATCACGGCACGCTCAACGCCGTGCTGATGCCGGCCGTGCTCGCGTTCAATCGCCCGGTGATCGGCGAGAAGTGGGACGGGCTCAGCGAGATCCTCGGCGGCGAGCCCGATACGGTGATCAAGGAACTGTCGGCGGCAATCGGTCTTCCGTCGGGGCTTTCGGCAATGGGGGTGACCGAGGCTATGATGGAGCAGGTGTCGGGCGAGGCCCTCAAGGACCATTGCCACGCCACCAATCCACGCCTCGCGACCCGCGAGGACTATCTCGACCTGCTGCACCGCTCCCGCTGACGCACGGCCCGGCCGGCGCGCGGCGACGCGGACCAATGACTTTGGGAGGATGAACATGCGCGCTTCCGATAAGAGGCGACTGAAGAGGTCCGGCATCGATCTGACGGTGCTCGGCCTCGGCACCGCGCCGCTCGGCGGCCTCTACGCCCCGGTTCCCACGGCCGATGCGCGCGGCGCGATCGCCGCCGCCTGGGACCGCGGCATCCGCTATTTCGACACCGCGCCGATGTACGGCCTCGGCCGCTGCGAACACCTCGCCGGCGAATTCCTGCGCGACCAGGATGCGGACAGCTTCCGCATCAGCACCAAGGTCGGGAGGCTGATGAGCTTCGATCGGCCCGGTCGCACGCTGCCACCGGAGCCGCCGAAGAACGAGTTCGATTCCGGCTGGCACAACGGCCTGCCCTTCCGCGAGGTGTTCGACTACACCTATGACGCGATCCTGCGGTCCTATGACGACAGCCGCCAGCGGACCGGCCTCGGCCGGCTCGACATCCTCTTCGTGCACGATATCGGCCGGGTCACCCATGGCGAGCGGCACGATCACCACTGGGGCCAGCTCACGACCGGCGGCGGCTTCCGCGCACTCACGGAGCTGAAGGCGGCGGGGCTCATCGCCGGCTTCGGCCTCGGCGTGAACGAATGGGAAGTCATCCGCGACGCGATGCAGGAGGCCGATCTCGACGTCTCGATGCTCGCCGGCCGCTTCTCGCTGCTCGACGATTCCTCGGTCGAGACCTTCCTGCCGCTCGCCCGCGAGCGCGAGATGGATCTCGTGATCGCCGGCGTGTTCAACTCGGGCATCCTCGCCTCCACGTCCGGCCGCAAGAAGTTCAACTATGTCGATGCCCCGGCCGAGGTGATCGCCAAGGCGGAGAAGCTCGGCGAGGTCTGCGCCCGCTTCGGCGTGCCGCTGCCGGCCGCTGCCGTGCAGTATCCGCTGCGCCATCCGGCGGCGACGGTGGTGGCGGTCGGCGCCAAGACGGCGGCGCAGATCAACACGACAGTCGACTGGTTCGAGACGCCGATCCCGGACGAGCTCTGGGCCGCGCTCGAAGCCGAGGGCCTGATCCCGCGATTTGCCTGATCCGGCGGCTCGCTCACGTCGCCAGCACAGAGGCACCATGCTCGACAGTCACCAGCACTTCTGGAAAGTCTCTCGCGGCGACTATCGGTGGATGGGCGCGCATGTCGCGCCCCTCCTGCGCGATTTCGGGCCGGGCGACCTGGCGCCGATCCTCTCCCGCAACGGCGTCTACCGGACGATCCTCGTCCAGGCGGCCGAGACCGAGGCGGAAACGGATTTCCTGCTCGAGCTCGCCGCGACGACGGACTATGTCGCGGGCGTCGTGGGCTGGCTCGACCTCGATGCCGCCGACTTCCCGGAGAAGCTCGCGCGCTACCGGGCCAATCCGGCCTTTGTCGGCCTGCGGCCGATGCTGCAATGCCAGGAGGACGACGCGTTCATCCTGCGTCCGCGCGTGCTGGAGCATCTCCAGCTCGTCGCCGACGAGGGCGTCGCCTTCGACATCCTCTCCTTCACGCGACACCTGCCGCATGTGCTCAGGGCGCTCGACCGTGTGCCGTCGCTGAAGGCCGTGGTCGACCATCTCTCGAAACCGGAGATCGCCGCGGGGACGCTCGACCCCTGGCGTGACCTGATCGAGGAAGTCGCCGGCTTCCCCAATGTCCATTGCAAGATCTCGGGCATGGTCACCGAAGCCTCGGCCAACTGGTCGGTCGACGACTTCCGGCCCTATGTCGACCATGTCTTCGCGTGCTTCGGCGAGGACCGGCTGATGTTCGGCAGCAACTGGCCGGTCGCGACGCTCGCCGGCAGCTACGAGCAGGTGCTGAACCTCTCGCGCACGCTGGTCGGCCCCTATGTCGGCCGCGACGGCGCCGCCAAGATCTTCGAGCACAACGCCGCCCGCTTCTACAGCGTCCCGGTCAACTGAGCCTGCTGGTTCCGTCGGCTCCGACAAGCTGGTAAAGCGCAACGGGTACGACCGCGACAGGAGTCGTCCCGCATGTCCGAGGTTCTCCCCAAGGCCGAAGCCGAGATCGAAGCGCGGGCCGCGGCCGCTCCGTTGGGCGCGCCGCTCATCGTCTTTCTCCGCCAGCAGCTCGCGCGGCGCGCCGGCGGCGTCCTCTACCGCGAACTGGCCCATGCGCTGCGGCAGGCGGTGACCGAGGACATCCTCTCGGCCGGCGACGTCCTTCCAGGCGAGCGCGATCTCGCCGAGGCGATCGACATCTCTCGTACCTCGGTGCGCAACGCGATCGAGAGCCTGGTCAATGACGGCGTACTCATCCGCCGCCACGGCGCCCGAACCGCCGTCGCCGACCGGGTCGAGAAGCCGCTCTCCGCCCTCACCTCCTTTTCCGAGGACATGCGCTCGCGCGGCATCGAGCCGGGCATGATCTGGATTTCCAAGGAAGTGGCGACCGCCTCGCCGGCCGAGATCATGGCGCTCGACCTCTCGGTCGGCGCGCGGGTCTGCCGCTTGAAGCGGCTGCGCACAGGCGACGGCAAGCCGATGGCGATCGAACATGCAGTCGTTCCCGCCGATATCCTCCCCGATCCCGAGGCGGTGCAGGGCTCGCTCTACGAGGTGCTGACCAAGCTCGACCGCCGGCCCGTCCGCGCGCTCCAGCGCCTGCGGGCCGCCATCGCCAGTCCCGAGGACAGCACCCTCCTCCATCTCGATCCCGGCGCTCCGCTCCTCGTCGCCGAGCGGCGCTGCTTCACGCGCGACGGCGCCCCCATCGAGTTCACGCGCACCCTCTATTGCGGCACACGCTACGACTTCCTCGTCGAGCTGCGCGCGCAGGACAGCGAATGATACCTGTGGAATACCAGATGGACCGTTCTAGCGATTTTTGAAGACACTGGTTGCTGACTGGTTCTTTCCTCGCTAGGCTGCTCGGCAGATTGTTCATGCTGAGAGCCCCTTCGTGCACGCTCTTCTCCGGCGCTTCGCCTCCTCGCTCGTCGTCTCCTGCCAGCCGGTCCCCGGCGGGCCGCTCGATCACCCCGAAAGCGTGGTCGGCTTCGCGCTCGCGGCGCTGGCGAGCGGCGCGAGGGGCCTGCGCATCGAGGGCGTCGCCAATCTCACGGCCGTGCGCGCCGCGACCGATGCGCCGATCATCGGCCTCATCAAGCGCGACATGGACACCTCGCCGGTCCGCATCACGCCGCTGATCGAGGATATCGACGCGCTTGCGGACGCCGGCGCCGACATCATCGCCTTCGACGGCACAGACCGGGTCCGTCCGGTCGACGCGGCAACGCTCTGCGCACGGGTGCATGCCCGTGGTCGCCTGGCGATGGCCGACATCTCGACCCTCGCCGAGGCCGAGGCCGCCATCGCCTATGGCGCCGACATCGTCGGCACCACGATGTCGGGCTATACCGGCGGACCGGAGCCGACCGAGCCCGATTTCGCGTTGCTCGCCGCCTGCGTTCGGCTCGGCCATCCCGTCATCGCAGAGGGCCGCATCCGCATCCCGGACCAGGCGGCCGAGGCGATCCGGCTCGGCGCGCACGGCGTCGTCGTCGGATCGGCGATCACGCGGCCGGAGCACATCACGAGCTGGTTCGCCGAGGCGATCGAGACCGTGCGCTCGGCGCGCGGCGGCAGGCCCACGCTCGCCTTCGATATCGGTGGGACCAAGATGCTGGTCGCGCTCGTCGAGGGCGACCGCGTGCTGGCAACGCGCGAGGAGCCGACGCCGCGCGCCGCCGATGCCGAGGCTTGGTGCGACCGCGTGGCGGCGCTGGCCGAGGCGTTCAAGGGCGATTTCGACGCCGCCGGCGGCTGCGTTACCGGCGTCGTGCAGAACGGCCTCTGGACCGCGCTCAACCCCGAGACCTTGCCCATCCCGCCGGGCTTTGCGCTCGGCGAGGGTCTGGCGCGCCGGCTCGGCGTCGAGGTCACGCTCTATAACGACGCGCAGGCCGCGGCCTGGGGCGAATACCGGTTCGGAGCCGGCGCCGGGGCCGATCTCGTCTTTCTCACGGTCTCCACCGGCATCGGCGGCGGCGTCGTGCTGGATGGAAGGCTGCGGACCGGAAAATCCGGCATCGCGGGAAGCGCGGGGCTGACGCGGCTCATCGGCCCGACAGGCCGCGGCGCCCTCCTCGAAAGCGCGGCCAGCGGCCCGGCCTTCGCCGCCGGAGCAACGGAAGCGGGGATCGGCGGCGACGCCATCGCCGTCTTTGCCGCCGCGGAGGCCGGCGATCCGCGCGCTGACGAGATCATCGACCGTTCGGCGGCGCTCGTCGCGGCGGCGATCGAGAACATGAACTGGCTGTTCGACCCGGACGTCTTCGTCCTCGGCGGCGGCATCGGCCTCGCGAAGGGCTATCGCGAGCGCATCGAACACCGGCTGGCGGAGCTTCCGCCGTTGGCGAGACCCGTGCTCCGCGCCGCGGCGCTCGGGAAACACGCTGGCGTGATCGGCGCGGCCGATCTCGCCCGTCACAAATCATAATCCAGGGGAAGCATGTGATGACGCGACTGAAGGTACTTCTCGCAGGGGCGGCGATGCTCGCCGCCATGGGCCTTTCCGCCGCCAAGGCGGAAGTGACCGTTCTCGGCTGGCCGGGCGGCCCGGAGGAAGCGGGCCTCCGCAAGGTGGCCGAAGCCTACAACGCCAAGGCGTCCGACGCCGACAAGGTCAAGCTGATCTTCTTCAACCGCGACGGCTTCTTCGACAAGCTCGCCGCCGACCTCGCCGCCGGCACCACCGAATTCGACGTCAACCTGCTCGCGACCTATGCGCTCGGCCGCTACGCTCCGTTCATGGAGCCGATCACGCTGCCGGCCGCCGCGAAGGAGACCTTCCCCGAGAAGGTGCTCGCGACCATGCAGTATGACGGCAAGCAGTACGGCATCCCGACCGACCTCTCGCTGCACTTCATGTATTATCGCAGCGACCTGATCGAGAAGCTCCTGTCGGATGCCGACTGGAAGAAGACCTATGGCGAGATTTCCGAGAAGCATCTCGGCAAGAAGCTCGAGCCGAAGGATCCCGACCAGTGGACCTGGGAGGACTGGATGGCGACCGCCCTCTTCTTCACCAAGTCCATCAACAAGGACAGCCCGACCCGCTACGGCTCGGTGCTGCAGATGAAGAACCTCCTCTTCAACATGATGGTCTGGCATTCGGCGGCGCGGGCACAGGGTGGCGACTGGATGGACGCCTCCGGCGCCGTGACGGTCGACAGCCCGGCCTTCCGCACCGCGCTCGAGATGTACAAGACACTCTATGACGACGGCGCCACGCCGAAGGACTCGACCAGCTACGAGTATGCCGAGGCCAATGCCGCCTTCGGTTCGGGCCAGGCCGCGACCATGCTGCAGTGGAATGCCGCGTTTGCCGACCTCGACAGCAAGGAGAAGACGCCGGCCGTCGCGGGCAAGATCGGTACCGTCGCTCCGCCGACCGGCCCGGCCGGCCGCTTCACGCATATCCACGGCCTCGGTCTCGGCATCAACAAGGCCTCGACCCACAAGGAAGGCGCGGTGAAGTTCCTCGACTGGCTGGCGACTCCCGAGGCGATGACGATCTATGCCAAGGCGGGCGGCTCGCCGGCCCTGACCGACGCGGTCGTCGCGAACATCGTCGCCGAGCGCCCGGATCTCAAGAAGCTCGGCGAGTTCGCCGGCTCCTACGGCTTCGTCATGAATGGTGGCACGGCGGCCAAGGCGCTGCAGGTCTACGAACTGCAGGCCAAGGAGTTCACCGCCTACTGGTCGGGCGAGAAGACGCTCGACGAGGCGCTGGCTGCGACCAAGAGCGGCATGGCTGAGCTGCTGAAGCAGTAAGCGGCCGGCTTCGATCAATTTCCGGCGGCCCTGCGATTGCACGGCCGCCGGCCCCCTTCGAGCCCCCGGACTGCGTGGGCTCCACGCAATGGCCCATGTCAATCGAGGACGCGCGCGCATGGAGCGCCAGACCATCCTGCAGGGCCGGGTCCTGATCACGCCGCTCACGGCGTTCCTGATCGCCCTGCTCGGCTTTCCGCTCCTCCTCGATCTCGTCTATTCGGTGTCGCGGGTCGGGTTCGAGAATATCCGCGCGCCGGAGCTTTCGGGGCTCGGCAACTACGCCAAGGCGCTGGCCGACCCGGAGTTCTGGGCGGCCGCGTGGTTCTCGCTCCGCTTCGGCGTCATTGTGGCGTCGATCCAGGTCGTCGCCGGGCTCATGCTCGCGATCTTCCTCGCGCCGCTCTTCGCCGCCCGCCCCTGGCTCATCGCCTTCCTGATGCTGCCGATGATGGTGGCGCCGGCGCTGGTCGGCCTCATGTACCGGCTGATCCTGCACGAGTTCGTCGGCGCGGTGCCCTACTATCTGCTCGAATGGTATGGCGACTTCCCGGCCTTTCTCGGCCGGCAATGGGTGTTCACGACGCTCGTCGTCATCGAGACGCTGCAGTGGACGCCGTTCGCGCTGCTGATCCTGCACTCGGCCTATGCGGCCATCTCGCCTGATGTACGCGAGGCGGCAGCGCTCGACGGAGCCACCGGCTTCCGGCAGCTCGTCAGCATCGATCTGCCGCTGATGCTGCCGGCGATCGGGGTCACGGCCTTCATCCGCTTCATCGACTCGTTTCGCGTGTTCGACAACATCTACACGCTGGTCGGTTCGGGCGCCGGCGGCTCCACGACATCGATGAGCATCTATATCTACCAGGCGTTCTTCAAGGTCGGCGACATCGGGCTGGCGGTGGCGGCGTCGATGCTGCTGCTCGCCGCCTCCTTCGTGGTGCTGTGGACCATCAACCGCCTCACCGCGCGGAGGGACCCGGCATGAACCCGACGCTCTCCAGCCGGCCTTTCATGAGCGCGCTGCGCTGGCTCGTCTTCGCCATCGCCGTCGTCGTGCTGAACTTTCCGGTGATCGCGACCCTCGTCACCTCGCTAAAAAGCGACGCGGAGATCTCGTCCAACGCGTCGCTGATCATCGAGGATCCGACGCTCGACAACTACGCCGCCATCTTCGCGATGGCCGACCGGTTCGACATCCTGCACTACCTGATGAACAGCCTCGTCGCCTCGCTGATCGGCTCGGCGCTGGCGATCGGCCTCGCCTTCCCGGCTGCCTATGCGATGGCGCGGTTCAAGACCGGGCGGAGCTGGCTGCTGCCGCTCGCGGTCAATCTCAGGGCGGTGCCGCTCATCATCTTCGCGATCCCGATCTATCTGATGTACCAGCAGGTCGGGCTTCTGGACACGCGGCTCGGCCTCGCCTTCATCTTCGCGCTGGTCAATATCCCGCTCGTCCTGGTGCTCTTCACCTCGGCCATCGCCGAGCTGCCCTTCGAAATCGAGGAAGCGGCGCGGGTGGACGGCGCAAGCACGCTGCGGCTCATCTGGCATGTCGTGCTGCCGATGTCGCTGAACGTCGTCGCGGCCTCCTCGGTGCTGGCCTTCATCTATTCGTGGAACGAGTTCCTGTTCGGCCTGATGCTGACGACGAGCCGCGCGACGCCGATCTCGGTCGGCGCCTCCTTCTTCTTCGCCGCGTCGGGCGGCGGCGTGCGCTGGGGCGTGGCGGCGGCGGTGATGATCCTGGCGACGCTTCCGCCACTGCTGCTCGGCCTGCTCATGTACCGCCAGATCGGGCGGTCGATGACGGCCGGCGCCGTCAAGGGCTGAGGCGCGGCAACGGCGCGCCGACGACCCACAACCCAACGGAAGCCGGGTGTCTCACGGCGTGGGCGCAATGTGCACCTGCGGTCTGTCCGACCAGTCGGACAACCGGGCGTTCGACCTCGGCGAGGGCTATTCCGTTCGCGGCGTCGAAGCGTTCCGGCTGCTTTCCGCCGAAATGGGGCTACACTCCCTCGATCTCACGAATCCCGGCTTTGCCTTCGTCGATTCCTTCGTCGCCGAGGCGCCCCGGGCCTGACGCCTGCCTGGGAGGTGGCCATGCAGATCGAACAAGCCTGGCGCGGCACCTGCCTCGTGGTCGCGCCGATCGGCCGGCTCGACGGCATGAGCGCCCCGGCTTTCGAAGCACGGCTGGTCGAAGCCATCGACGCGGGCGCGCGCGAGCTCGTGGTCGACCTTTCACGTGTCGACTATCTGAGCAGCAAGGGCCTCTCCGCATTGCTGGCGGCGGGCAAGCGCATGAAGCGCGCCGAGGGCCGCATGGTTCTCGCGGCCGCGCGCGGGGCCGTGCATCAGGTCATCGTCGTCAGCGGCTTCGACCGGGTCTTCGACGTGCACGAGACCGTCGACGCGGCGCTCGGCGGCTGATGGTTTGGTGGCGGACCATGAGTATGATGGCGACGCGGTTCGACAGGGTCCTCAAGGCGCAGCACGGCGAGATCGCGACGCTCATGGCCGACTTCGGCACATTCGCCGAAGCCGCCGCCCTGCCCGCGGACGCGATCTTCAAGATCGAGCTGGCGCTCGACGAACTCATGAACAACACGATAGACTACGGCTATCCCGATGGTGGCGAAGGTGAAATCCAGGTCGCCATCGAGCGGCTGCCCGGCCGCGTCACCATCGACTACGCCGACGATGCTCGGCTGTTCGATCCGCTCGGCCTCCCGGAGCCCGACATCACGCTCGGGATCGACGAGCGCAAGCCGGGCGGGCTCGGCGTCCATCTCATCCGCAAGCTGATGAGCGAATCGCGCTACACCGTCGAGCGCGACCGAAACCACATCCGGCTCGGCCTCGTGCTGGACGACCCGACATGACGATCGCCGAGAGCCACATCCTCGTCGTCGACGATGTCGAGGACAATCGCGCCATTCTGATGCGGCGCCTGCAGCGCCTCGGCTTCCGCCATCTCGCCGAGGCGGAGGACGGCGTAGCGGCGCTGGAGCATATCCGCAGCCATCCGGTCGACCTCGTCCTGCTCGACGTGATGATGCCGCGCATGAACGGCGTCGAGGTGCTGGAGGCGATGCGGCTGGAGAACCGGCTCGAGCAGACCGCCGTGATCATGATCTCGGCCGCGACCGAGATCGAGACGGTCGTGAAATGCATCGATCTCGGCGCCGAGGACTATCTGCCGAAGCCGTTCAACCCGTCGATCCTCCGGGCGCGGATCGGCTCGGTGTTGGAAAAGAAGATGTTGCGGGCCGAGGTGCGGCGGCAACTCACGCGGCTCGAACAGGAAATGGCCGGCGCGCGGGCCCAGCAGCTCGCAATGGTCAACACGCATTTCCCGCCGCCCGGCGGGCCGGTGGAGGTCCATGCCGTCATGATGCCCGCCCAGGAAGTGGGCGGCGACCTCTACGACTTCTTCCAGGTGACGCCGGAGACGCTCTGCATCGCCATCGGGGACGTTTCCGGCAAGGGCATGCCCGCGGCGTTGTTCATGGCGCGCACCCGCAGCCTGCTCCGGGCGGGAACACTGCAATTCCACGCGCTGACGGGTAGGCTGCCGCGCCCCTCCGAGGTCGCGGCGCTGCTCAACGACGAGCTGTGCAAGAACAACGAGGACTGCGTCTTCATCACGCTGCTGGTCGGGTTTCTCGATATCGCCACCGGCCGGCTCGACTATGTGAACGCCGGCCATCTTCCGCCGCTGCGCGCCGGCGGCGACGGCGTTTCAACCGATCGATCACCGGCCGATCCGCCGATCGGCGTCATGGACCATCTCGCCTTCTCCGACCGCAGCCTGCAGCTTTCCGAAGGCGAGACGCTCGTGCTGGTGACGGACGGCCTGCCGGAAATGGAGAACGGCGCCCGCGAAATGTACTCGTCCGCGCGGCTGATGGCCGACTGCCTGGCGCTGGCGGGACTTGCGGCGGAACCGTTCAGCAGCGCCCTCGTGGAGCGGGTGTTGGGCCATGCCGACGGCGTCGACCAGTTCGACGATGTGACGGCGCTGGTGCTGCGCTGGCGGCCGCCGTCAGCGTGAGGCGGGCGGGGCGGCGATCGGCCGCAGATGCATCGTGTCCTCGCCGGCATGCATGGCGCGCGAGAGGCGGAAGCTGTTGGCGATCCGCTCGGCATAGGCGATGACGATTTCCGCCGCCTCCGCATCGAACGTGCGGCGGGCCGTCTCGGCGAAGAGCCCGAGCCATCGGGCGAAATGGGCGTCGGAAAGGTCGGGCAGGCGGAGATGCGGCGCGAGCGGCCGGCCCTCGTAGCGGCGCGTCTTCAGCAGTACCGACGACCAGAAATCGCACATCTTGGCGAGATGAACGGGCCAGGCCTCGTCGGCAATAGCGCGGCCGAAGACGGGGCCGATGACATCGTCCTGCCGCACCGCGTCGTAGAAGCCGTGTACCAGGCGTTGGATGCCCTCCTCGTCCACGCCATCGGGAACGCCCAGCGTGAGCGGGACGCGCCCGCGCGGGTCGGGTCTGGCGGTCATCGAACGATCCTCATTGCGGCGCCTTCATTGCGCGAGACACACGGCGCCGCCTTGACGCGCATCAAGGTCAGGCGACGCCCTTGTCCTTCTCGAGCGGCACATAGTTGAGCGGCAGCGCCGTCGCATATTTGATCTGCTCCATCGCAAAGGCCGAGGAGACATCGGCGATGTCGATCTTCGAGATGAGGCGCTTGTAGAAGGCGTCATAGGCCTCGATGTCCGGCACGACGACGCGCAGCAGATAATCGACCTGTCCGCTCATGCGGTAGAACTCCACCACTTCCGGAACGTCGCGGATCACCTCGGCGAAGCGCTTCAGCCATTCCTCGTTGTGCTGGCTGGTGGTGATCGAGACGAAGACGGTGACCTTGGCGTTCACCTTGCGCGGATCGAGCACCGCGACGCGGCGCAGGATGACGCCGTCTTCCTCAAGTTTCTGGATGCGGCGCCAGCACGGCGTGGTCGAAAGACCGACTCGGCGTCCGATCTCCGCGACCGGCACGGTCGCGTCCTCCTGTAGAATCTGGAGGATTTTCCTGTCGAGGCGGTCGATCATCGCGGAACATCTCCACCGAGGGATGCCTGCGGGCGCAAATTTATTCTCAATCGCCGCAGTATCGTGCTTCACTGGAGAAATTTATTCCGACTTTTCGGCCGTTCTGTCAAGCAGAGCCAAGGTTTCCGCGACCCGGGACCGCAGATCCGGCAACAGCTCCGCCTCGAACCAGGGATTGCGCTTGAGCCAGCCGGTGTTGCGCCAGGACGGATGCGGCAGGGGAAAGACGACCGGTCCATACGGGCGATCCCCGACTTCGCGCCACCGCCGCACGGTCGCGTCGACGCCGCCCGCCGCCGCGCCGAGATGCCAACGCTGGGCGGGCGCGCCGATGGCGAGCACCAGCGCGACGTTCGGCAGGGCCCCCACGACCCGGCTCCGCCATAACGGCGCACATTCCCGCCGCGGCGGCAGGTCGCCACCCTTCGCGTCCTGTCCAGGGAAGCAGAAGCCCATTGGCACGATCGCAATGCGGCTCTCGTCGTAGAAGGTTGCGCTGTCGACGCCCATCCATGCCCGGAGGCGATCGCCCGAGCGGTCGTCGAACGGAATTCCCGACGCATGCACGCGGGTCCCGGGCGCCTGGCCGGCGATGAGCAGGCGGGCCGTGGCAGAGCCCCGGATCACCGGGCGCGGCTCATGCGGCAGCGGCTTGCCCGCCGGCGCTTCCACGCAGAGGCGGCAACGGCGGACGGCCGCTGCGAGGCTCTCGAAGCACCCCGCCACGGGATGCCCGGCAATTTCAGGATCGACAGCGACCATCGATTAACCAGCACTTCGAAAGAGGACTTAAACCATCAGCGGATAGGCTGAACACTCGGAGGGCGCGGACGTTGCGCCACATAGTGAGCGAATCCCTCAGGGTCCAGGCATGCAAGTCGCACCGGAATCCGCTGCGAGCGACAAGATCGCCGTCAACCGCGAACGCGCGGAACGCCGGCGCGCGGTCGCGCGGACAGTCCGTGATCACCGCGAGCGCCTGACGTCGACGACGGGCACCAGTCCGAGCTTCGACCACGAACTGCTTGTGCATTATGCGCGCACGCGGCTCTCGGCAGCCTATGCGGTGCCGCTGCTCGTGGCGCTGGTCGGCCTCGTGGCGACCGTCTGGCTGCCGCAGCTGGTGATCGTCGTCTGGGCCGTCGTGACGCTCCTCGTCCATTGCGCCGGCACCTGGCTTTGCCATGTCTTCGTGAAGACCCCTGCCGACAGGCTGTCGATCCGCGCCTGGACAAGACGCTTCGTCGTCTCCGAATTCTGCTACGGGCTGACATGGATCGGTCTGCTGCTTGCAACCGCGACCGTGCAGGCGCCGGGGATCGAGACCTTCCAGTTCGCCACCATGCTGACCATGCTCGCCGTCGGCACGATGTTCGCGTCCAGCCTGCCGGCCGGCGCGGTAGCAGGGACGGCACCGATCGCGCTCACCATGGTCGCGCTGTTCGCGATCCGGCAGGACGTGCTCTATCTCGCCCTCGCCTTTCTCTCGATCGGCAGCGAGATCTTCTTTCTCACTCTGTCGCAGCGCCTCCAGTCCACCACGATGGGCATGATGCGCTACCGGGCGGAGAAGGATCACCTGATCGCCGAACTCGGCACCGCGAAGGCGGTATCGGACGAATCCCGCCGCCGCGCCGAGGAGGCCAATCTCGCCAAGTCGCGCTTCCTCGCGACCATGAGCCACGAGCTGCGGACCCCGCTCAACGCCATTCTCGGCTTCTCCGAGGTGATGAAGAACGAGGTGCTCGGACCGATGCAGAACCCGACCTACAAGGAATATGCGGGCGACATCCACACCAGCGGGCAGCATCTTCTGGCGCTCATCAACGAAATCCTCGATCTCTCGCGCATCGAGGCGGGCCGCTACGAGCTGAACGAGGAGCCGGTGACGCTCGCCCATGTGGTGGAGGACTGCGAGAACCTCGTCCGCCTCAAGGCGCGCAACAAGAACCTGAAGCTGGTCCAGCTCATCGAGCCCGACCTGCCGCGGGTCTGGGCCGACGAACGCGCCGTGCGGCAGGTGGTGCTCAATCTGCTCTCGAACGCGATCAAGTTCACGCCGCCCGGCGGCGAGATCGAGATCCGTGCCGGATGGACGGCCGGCGGCGGGCAGTATGTCTCGGTGCGCGACAATGGGCCCGGTATCTCCGAGGACGAACTGCCCATCGTCATGTCGGCCTTCGGCCAGGGCGCGATCGCGATCAAGAGCGCGGAGCAGGGTGCCGGCCTCGGCCTGCCGATCGTGCAGGCGATGATGAAGATGCATGACGGGACCTTCGAGCTGCGCTCGCGTCTTCGCGAGGGCACCGAAGCGATCTGCTGCTTCCCCCGGTCGCGCGTCATGGATCCGCTGCCGCCCGTCATTCAGGAAAGCGCACATCAGCCCGAACGCCGGCGGCGCACCGGTTGACGCTCAATCGCCGGGGCCGGGCGGCATGAAGGCGCGCCGAAGCGCCGGATAGCTTGTTTCGACCGCGGCCAGTGCATCGAGGCGCGACGGGCCGGAGGCGGGCGACGCTGTGGGCGTCGATGGCCCGCCGCCGGAGAGCACGGTTTCAGAGACCGCCAACTCGCCTTCCCCGTCGACGGAGGCCTCGGCGGGGTCGCCATCCGCTTCGCTCCAGACGGCATGCGATCGGCCCTGTTCGGGCGGTTCGGAACCGGCGGCCGTCGGCGCGGCGGATGGGATACCTCTTTCATTCAGCGTCAGCGCGAGAGCGCCGTCACGGCGGAGCATCTCCCGGTCGACCACGGCGGTGACGGTCCGGCAGGCGGCAGGGGCATGCAGCGGCGTCACGACGAGCCCCGCGCGGCGGCAATCCTCGGCGAAGGCGCCACGATCGAGCGAGAGTGCGACGAGGCGGCCATCTGCGAGGCGGCCGATACAGCCGAGAGAATCGCAACGCACGCCCGCGGTCAGGGTCTTGTCCTTGACGCCGCGCGCATCGCCGTCGGCGCGCAGCCAGATGCCCGCCTCGAAAGACGGGACCTTGGGCGCCAGTATCGCATAGTGGCCGTCCGCGCCGCGGATGGCGGCGGAACGACCATCGGCGGCGATGATCAGGTCGGGACGGGCCGGAAAGAGCGCGAGGCCGATGCCGGCCAGCATCGGCACCACGCCGATCCAGCGCCAGCGTTCGCCCCAGAGCGCGGCCCACAGGAAGCCGACAAGGAAGATGAGAAGCGCCGCAGCCGGCGGCATCGCCATGCCGCCCGTCCCCTCCGACCAGCGCGACACGACGTCGGCGACCGCCAGCATGCCGTCGATGCCGACGCCCATCAGCGCCAGCATCGGCTGGTCGAGCCCGAGCGGCATCAGCAGAACGCCGACGAGCGCCATCGGCATGACGAGGAAGTCGATGAGCGGCATGGCAAGGACATTGGCGACAATCGAAAGCGGTGCCATGCGCTGGAAATGGTAAAGCGCGAAGGGTGTCGTGCCGAGGCCGCCGAGAAGCGAGGTGAGCGTAAGCCCGCCGACGAGGGCGAGGGTCCAGCGCAGCAGCGTCCCGACGAGCGATGTCTCTCCGCCGAGCCGCGCCCGCCGTCTCCGCCGGGCGAGGAGTTCGAAGCCTGCGACCAGCGCGATCGTCGCCGCGAAGGACATCTGGAAGCCGGCATCGAGCACGCTTTCCGGCGCGAGCAACAGCACGGCGACGGCGGCGAGCGCGACATTGCGCATCGAGATCGCACGCCGGTCGAGAAGGATGGCGGTGAACACGACCGCCGTCATCGCGAACGAGCGCTGCGCGGCCACATCGAGACCCGAGATCAGCAGATAGAAGAAGGTCAGGCCGAGCGCTCCGACAGCCGCCCATTTCTTGATCGGATGGCGGAGGGCGAGGCCGGGGAAGAGCGCCAGCAGCGCGCGGATCGCCCAGAAGCTGGCGCCGGCGACGAGCACCATATGGAGGCCGGAGACGGAGAGCACATGCGCAAGGCCCGACTGGCGCAGGTCGTCCTCGGCCTTGGCCGAAATGCCGCCGGCATCGCCGATGACGAGCGCTGTCGCGATCCGGCCGGTGTCGCCCGGTAGCGCGGCGAGGATGCGGGCGCGGATGGCCTCGCGGAGGCTCTCGAGCGGCATCGCGAGACGGATCGCGAGCGGCGGCGGGCCGAGCTCGACCAGCTTCGGCTTGCCATAGGCGAAGCCGGTCGCGCCGATGCCGGCATAATAGGCCTTGCGCGCGAAGTCGTAGCCGCCGGGCATCGCCGGCCCGGACGGTGGACGCAGCCGCGCCAGCACCGCGATGCCCTCGCCCACCTCGGGGGCCTTGCCGCGGAGCACGACGGTCACCCGCTCTGGCTGGCGTGCCAGCCGCGCGCCCTCGATCGAAACGACCCGCACGGTCAGCCGGGCACCACCCCGGCGCGCCTCGACCGCCTCGACGAAGCCGGTCACCGTCGCGGTCACCGAACGCTCGATCATCGGCGTCGCGACGAGGTCGGTGCGCAGCTTGGTGAGGGCCGCGCCGCCGGCGATCATCGTGGCGACGAGGAGCAGGCGGAAGAGAGGGGCCCGCCCTGCCCTCACACGCCACGCGGCAGCTGCGAGCGCGAGAGCGACGAGGGCGAGCGCCGGTGCCGAGGGTTCGGACGGAAGAGAGAAATAGAGCAGCGCGCCGCCCGCGAAGGCGACCGCGAGCCATGGCAACCCCCGCGCCGCCTCCATCTCCCGCTCGAGGCTGGCGCCCATCGCGAGCAGCCAGCGGTCCGCGGCGAAGCCGAGGCGACCCCGTGGGCCTGCGGGCGGAAAATGCGGGGCGGCCGGCTGCTCGGCGCCCGGCTCCCCGACGAGTTCCGGCGCCGATGCGGACATCCCTCCCCGCGCCGCGCTCTTCGCCATATCCCCGCCTTTCGTCCGGGCAAGGCTCCATGCTACATGCTGCGCCCACAATCGCGAAAGGTCGGCGACAGCGGCCCTTCCTCCCCCTTCATTCGCACGATCTGCCCAGCCCGGAATTGCCCATGTCCAAACCGGTCGTCACGCGCTTTGCACCATCGCCCACCGGCTTCCTGCATATCGGAGGCGGCCGCACGGCGCTGTTCAACTGGCTTTATGCCCGCCACACCGGCGGCAAGATGCTGCTGCGCATCGAGGACACCGACCGCGAACGCTCGACCGAGGCGGCCATCGACGCGATCATCGACGGGCTGAAATGGCTCGGCCTCGACTGGGAGGGCGAGACCGTCTTCCAGTTCGCCCGCGCGCCGCGGCACCGCGAGGTGGTCGAGGAGATGCTGGCGGCCGGCAAGGCCTATCGCTGCTACTGCACGCCGGACGAGTTGAAGGAGATGCGCGAGAAGGCGATGGCCGAGGGCCGCGCTCCCCGCTACGACGGCACCTGGCGCGACCGCGACCCGGCGGAGGCGCCTGCCGGCGTCAAGCCGGCGATCCGCATCCGCGCGCCGCTCGAAGGCGAGACCGTGATCGAGGACCGTGTGCAGGGGCGAGTCGTCATCCCCAACAAGGATCTCGACGATCTCGTGCTGCTCCGGTCCGACGGCAACCCGACCTACATGCTGTCGGTCGTGGTGGACGATCACGACATGGGCGTCACGCATATCATCCGCGGCGACGATCACCTGACCAACGCCGCGCGGCAGATGATCATCTACCAGGCGATGGGCTGGGAGGTGCCGGTCATGGCGCATATCCCGCTGATCCACGGGCCGGACGGCGCCAAGCTCTCCAAGCGCCATGGCGCGCTCGGCGTCGATGCCTATCGCGCCATGGGCTATCTGCCGGAGGCGATGCGCAACTACCTCGTTCGCCTCGGCTGGGCACATGGCGACGACGAGATCATGTCGACGGACGAGATGATCGCCTGGTTCGACATCGATGATGTCGGCCGGTCCGCCTCGCGCTTCGACTTCGCCAAGCTCGAGAATCTCAACGGCCACTATATGCGCGCGACGCCGGACGACCGGCTCTACGAGCTCTTCGTCGAGACTCTGCCGCATCTTCCCGGCGGGGCGGCGATGAAGGCCGATCTCGACCAGGCCAAGGCGGCACAGCTGCGCATGGCGCTGCCGGGACTGAAGGAGCGCGCCAAGACGCTGGTCGAGCTGAAGGACGGCGCCGCGTTCCTCTTCGCCAATCGTCCGCTCGCGCTGGACGAGAAGGCCGGAACGATTCTCGATGCCGACGCCCGCGCTCTCCTGAAACGTCTCCACGCCATCCTCGTCGAGACCGAATGGACGATCGAAGCGACGGAGGCGGCGGTGAAGGCCTTCGCGGAGGCCGAGGGCCTCAAGCTCGGCAAGGTCGCCCAGCCGCTGCGCGCCGCGCTGACCGGCCGCTCGACCTCGCCCGGCATCTTCGACGTGCTGATGGTGCTCGGCCGCGAGGAAAGCCTCGGCCGCATCGCCGACCAGGCCGCCTGATCCTCGGCGCGGCGGCGTTTATCGCCGCCGGCCAACCATGCTAACCTTCGCCCGAAATGAGCGAAGATCGCACAATTAGTAAGCTTTCCTTATTTACTGCGCGGCGGCGCGGGCGGCCCATCCGGCTGCCTTGCCGCGCTGCAATAAATGGGTTACGCAGGTGCACATCCGTTTCCCTGCGGCTCCGTTCCGGCCGTGCTGACCGTCGACGCCCGCGTTCCCGCCAGAAGAATTTTCTTTCTCCAAGGGGGTTGGCTGCATGACCGATAATACCAAGGCGACACTCACGATTGGCGATCAGTCGTGGGATTTCGCGATCAAGGAAGGTACGATCGGCCCCGAGGTGATCGATATCGGCTCGCTCTACGCGAAGACCGGACGCTTCACCTATGATCCGGGCTTCACCTCGACCGGCGCCTGCGATTCCAAGATCACCTTCATCGACGGCGACGAAGGCGTTCTCCTCTATCGCGGCTATCCGATCGAGCAGCTCGCCGAACATGGCGACTTCCTCGAGACCTGCTATCTCCTGCTTTACGGGGATCTGCCGACCGCGGCGCAGAAGGCCGATTTCGACCAGCGCGTGACCTACCACACGATGGTTCACGAGCAGATGTCCCGCTTCTACACCGGCTTCCGCCGCGACGCCCATCCGATGGCGATCATGGTCGGCGTTGTCGGCGCGCTCTCCGCATTCTACCACGACTCGACCGACATTTCGGACCCGCACCAGCGCATGGTCGCGAGCCTTCGCCTGATCGCGAAGATGCCGACCATCGCGGCGATGGCCTACAAGTACCATGTCGGCCAGCCCTTCGTTTATCCGCTCAACGCGCTCGACTATGCGTCGAACTTCCTGCGCATGTGCTTCGCGGTGCCGGCGGAGGAGTACAAGGTCAACCCGATCCTCGCCCGCGCGATGGACCGGATCTTCATCCTGCATGCCGACCACGAGCAGAACGCGTCGACCTCGACGGTTCGCCTCGCCGGTTCGTCGGGCGCCAATCCGTTCGCCTGCATTGCGGCGGGCATCGCCTGCCTCTGGGGTCCGGCCCATGGCGGCGCCAACGAGGCGGCGCTCAACATGCTGCAGGAGATCGGCACGGTCGAGCGGATCCCCGAATACATTGCCCGCGCCAAGGACAAGAACGATCCGTTCCGCCTGATGGGCTTCGGCCACCGGGTTTACAAGAACTACGATCCGCGCGCGAAGATCATGCAGCGCACCTGCCACGAGGTGCTCTCCGAGCTCGGCATCACCGACGATCCGGTGCTCGAGGTGGCGCTGGAACTGGAGCGCATCGCGCTCAGCGACGACTACTTCGTCGAGAAGAAGCTCTATCCGAACATCGACTTCTACTCGGGCATCACGCTGAAGGCGCTCGGCTTCCCGACGACGATGTTCACCGTGCTGTTCGCCCTCGCGCGCACGGTCGGCTGGATCGCGCAGTGGAAGGAAATGGTCGAGGATCCGAGCCAGCGCATCGGCCGTCCGCGCCAGCTCTATTCCGGCGCCGACCGCCGCGACTACATCCCCGTCTCGAAGCGCCGCTGAGCGCAGGGGATCAAGACGTTCAGGGCGCCTTCGGGCGCCCTTTTCGTTTCAGCGGCGCGTGCGACTCTCCTCCGCCCGCAGCCGTTCGCGATGGATCGTGTAGAGCCCCGTGGCGACGACGATGACCGTGCCGGTGATCGTGTAGATGTCCGGGATGTCGCCCCAGACGAGATAGCCGAGCGCGATGGCGAACAGGATCACCGCGTAGCGGAACGGCGCGATCACCCCCATCTCGCCGTGGCGCATTGCGAGGATCACGGTGCCGTAGCCGATAAGGAGGAGAAAGGCCGCCCCGCCGAGCAGCAGCATCTCGTCCAGGGTCGGCATCAGCCAGACTTCGTCGAACGACATCGCGAGACCGGCCACCAGCACCGCGCCGGCGGTGACCGCCGTGACCAGGAGGGTCGGCATGCCGGGCGGAAAGCTGCGCGTGACGAGATCGCGCAGCGTCACGAACGCCATCGAGGCGAGCGCTGCGAACGCATAGACGTCGAAGCCGCCGAGACCCGGCCGCATGATGATCATGACGCCCACGAAGCCGAGCCCGATCGCCATCCAGCGCCTCCAGCCGACCTGCTCGCGCAGGAAGACCGCGGCCGCGGCCGTCGTCATCAGGGGCACGATCTGAGAGATCGCCGAGGCATTGGCGATCGGCATGTGGAAGAGCGCATAGAGATAGAGGATCGTGCCGCCGACCTCCCCGATCGTTCGCCAGGCGACCAGCCTGTTTCCGGCGAGTCGCCAGGCACGGTGGCCGCCCGTTGCGAACAGCAGAGCGAGGATCAGAACAAGCGCCACCGCGCCGCGCAGGACGATGATCTCGCCGATCGGCAGCCGCTCGCTGACGACCTTGATCATCGTATCGTTGAGGATGAAGGCGAGGATCGACAGCAGCAGATAGCCGATGCCGCGAAGATTGGCCTCGAAGGACGACATGGAAGCTGGACTTGACCGGCGACAGGAGGCGCCCCGGCGCAGCGGGGGGAACCACGGCGGGACGGGCCGTACCCCATGGTCACGGCTGAGGCACAATGCTCAATCGCGCGCCGCTTCGCAACGGATGCCGATGCTCGATCCCGCCTTTGTCGCTCAGTCCTCGATCCATGCCGCGAGCAGTCCGCCCGTGCGACCGGTCACGGGGTCGCTGCGGGGACAGGGCACGGCGGCGATGCGACGACGGAGTTCTGCGCCGTCGCCCTCTCCGGCCCGCACGAGATCGTAGCCGGCCCCAGGCGGATAGGCGCCGACCACGAGAAGATCGGAAGAGGCCTCGATCAGCTTGTGGCCGGTGCCGGCCGGCAGCAGGACGGCGTCGCCGGCCGCGACCGTGAGGATCGGTCCGCTCTCGCCGCCGAACTGGACGCGCGCCGAGCCCGTCCCGATGCCGAGCGCTTCATGCGTCACCGAGTGAAAATGAGTGAAGCGATAGATGCCGTCATGCCAGGAGACCGGCCAGCCGTTTCCGGCGAAGAGCGCGTCCAGGGCCGCGGTCGCGGAGCCGCTGGCGTCGGGCGGTGCGGCCTGCGCATAGAGGATCAACGACCAGTGCGGGTGATTGGGAACCTCGCCGGCATCGGCGAGGCGGATGGTCTCGATCTTCATTCTGCCGTCCGCGCCGGCATCAGCCGCCGGTCATGCTCATATGCCGGCCGAGCGCCGGCCGATTGTGCTCGCGGTCGATAATGAAGTCGTGGCCCTTCGGTTTCCTCGCGATCGCCTCGTCGATGGCGGCGGCGATCAGCTCGTTGCCTTCCGAGGCGCGGAGCGGCGCGCGAAGGTCGCGTGCGTCCTCCTGCCCGAGGCACATGAAGAGCGTGCCGGTGCAGGTGACGCGAACGCGGTTGCAGCTCTCGCAGAAATTATGCGTCAGCGGGGTGATGAAGCCGATGCGCCCGCCGGTCTCGCCGACCGTGACATAGCGCGCCGGGCCGCCGGTGCGGTGGTCGCTCTCGGCAAAGGTCCAGCGACTGGCGAGGTCGCGGCGCACGGCGGAGAGCGGCAGGTACTGGTCCAGCCGGTCGCCGTCGATCTCGCCGAGCGGCATGGTCTCGATGAGCGTCAGGTCCATGCCGCGGCCATGCGCCCAGCGGATCATGTCGTCGAGCTCATGCTCGTTGACGCCCTTCAGCGCCACGGCGTTGATCTTGACGTGGATGCCAGCCGCCAGCGCGTCGTCGATCCCTTTCATGACGACGGCGAGATCGC
Source organism: Kaistia geumhonensis (assembly GCF_030815145.1). Lineage (NCBI taxonomy): Bacteria > Pseudomonadati > Pseudomonadota > Alphaproteobacteria > Hyphomicrobiales > Kaistiaceae > Kaistia > Kaistia geumhonensis. Next base: position 474,585 of record NZ_JAUSWJ010000001.1, read on the forward strand.
CGCGCCGCGTGATGGCGCGGAAGCGCTCCGGATCGAGCGTGTCGACGGAGACGTTGATGCGGCGGACGCCGCAGGCCGCGAGTTCGCCCGCGTAGCGCGAAAGCTGCGATCCATTGGTGGTCAGCGTCAGCTCGTCCAGCATGCCGCTTTCGAGATGACGCGAGAGCGAGCGGATCAGGGTCATGATCCCGCGACGCACGAGCGGCTCGCCGCCGGTGAGGCGGAGCCGCCGCACGCCCTTTTCCACGAAGACGGTGCAGAGGCGGTCGAGCTCTTCGAGCGTCAGAACCTCCCGCTTCGGCAGGAAGGTCATATCCTCGGCCATGCAATAGACGCAGCGGAAGTCGCAGCGGTCCGTGACCGAGACCCGAAGATAGCGGATGCTCCGTCCGAAGGGGTCGACCATCGGCGAAACGGCCGGCGACCTTGCCGGCGAGTCGGTCTTGGTGAGCGAATTGATGATCGTCGTCATGGCAAACCCGGGCGACCGGAGGGGACGGCGCGCTTCAACTCATGTAGAGGATGAACCGCGCGGATCAAAGCACCGTTCGTCCGCGCTCAACGAGCTGTGAGCGACACCATGCCGGAAGCCTCCTCCGCCTGGCCGACCGAAATCCGCCTTTCGCCCGACAAGCGCCAGCTGACCGTGACCTTCGACGACGGCCGCAGCTATGCCTTCGCGGCCGAGTTTCTTCGCGTCACCAGCCCGTCGGCGGAGGTTCAGGGCCATGCGCCGGCGCAGCGGCAGACCGTTCCCGGCAAGATGAATGTCGCCATCCGGTCGATCGATCCGGTCGGCAATTATGCGATCCGGCTCAATTTCGACGACGGCCACCATACGGGGCTCTTTTCGTGGTCCTATCTCGCCGAAATCGGCCGCGACCATGATGCGCTCTGGTCACGCTACCTCGCCGAGCTCGATGAAAAAGGCCTCAGCCGGACGCAACGCTGACGCGGCCGCGCGGGTTGATCGAACGCAACGCGGCCGACCAACCGATGCAGCAGGATGTCCTCCATCCACGCCGGCCCGGTTTGCCGGCCAACGAGGAGGAGTCCGGAAAATGGACCGCATCGACATCCCGCGCCGGGGCTTCGTGCTCGTCTGCGACGGCGCCCGCGCCATGATCCTGCAGAACGAGGGTGACGCCGAACTGGTCAATCTGAAGCTCGTCGATGCCTTCAATCAGGAGGATCCGATGGCGCATACGCTGGGCACCGATCGTCCCGGACGGGTGCACCAGTCGCACGGCGCCGCCCGCAGCGCGGTCGAGATCGTCGACCTGCACGACGAGGCGGAGACAGCCTTCCTGAAGCGCATTCTCGGCGAACTGGAAGGAGTGCTGCGCGAGCGTCAGGGCCGGTATCTCGCCGTCATCGCTCCGGCACGGGCGCTCGGCGTGCTGCGCGAACACTACCCGACCCAGCTACGCCATCTCGTCAAGCACGAGCTGGCGAAGGATCTCGTGCAGCTTCCGATCTCGCAGATCGAGCGGCATCTGGCCGGCGGCTGAGCAGGACCCGGGAGCGGCACCGGTGGCGACGATGAAGGCGATGGTGCTGCGCGCGACCGGCGCGCCGCTCGTCCTCGAGGAGCGGCCGGTTCGCGAACCGGGTGCCGGCGAGATTCGCGTGCGGGTGGAGGCCTGCGCCGTCTGCCGCACCGATTTGCACGTCGTCGATGGCGACCTGCCTAATCCGCGTCTTCCGATCATCCCGGGTCACGAGATCGTCGGCATCGTCGAGGCGGCCGGGCGCGGCGTGCTCCATCCCCTTCCCGGCCAGCGGGTCGGCATCCCCTGGCTCGGCCACACCTGCGGCCGGTGCCCCTATTGCCGCACCGATCGCGAGAACCTTTGCGACGAGCCGCTCTTCACCGGCTATACGCGCGACGGCGGCTTCGCGAGCCACGTGATCGCCGATGCCGCCTTCGCCTTCCCGCTCGAGGGATATGACGACCCGGTCGCCGCCTCGCCGCTGATGTGCGCCGGGCTCATCGGCTGGCGCTCGCTCCGCATCGCCGGCGATGGCGCGGCCGTCGGCCTCTACGGCTTCGGCGCCGCCGCGCATATCCTCGCACAGGTGCTCGTCTGGCAGGGCCGCCGGGTTCATGCCTTCACGCGCGCGGGCGACACGGCGGCGCAGGAGATGGCACTCTCGCTCGGCGCGGTCTCCGCGACGGATTCCGGAACGCTGCCGCCGGAGCCGCTCGACGCGGCGATCATCTTCGCCCCCGTCGGCGCGCTCGTCCCGCTCGCCCTCGCCGCCGTCAAGAAAGGCGGTCGCGTCGTCTGCGGCGGCATCCATATGAGCCCGATCCCGGAATTCTCCTACGATCTGCTCTGGGAGGAGCGGCAGCTCGTTTCGGTCGCGAATCTGACCCGCGCCGACGCGCGCGAATTTCTCGCCATCGCGAGGCAGGCCGGCGTGACGACACGCACCACGCGCTATCCGCTCGAGCAGGCCAACGAGGCGCTCGCGGATCTGCGCGCCGGACGCTTCCAGGGCGCGGCGGTGCTCGTCCCGTAGGGGCTCAGCGCGCAGCGAGCTCGACCAGCCGGTCGAGAAACAGAATCTGCGCGGGATTGATCTTCTCGCGCGCCGCCACGATCGACTGCCATTCGGCTCGATCGACCTCGGGGAAACTAACGATCCGGCCACTCCTCGGCGGCCATTCCATCTCGAAGAGATTGCTGACGAAGCGCGCGAGTTCGAAATCGCCTTCCATGGCGAAGCCGTGAACGATCTTGCCGGCCTTCTGGCGCACGGAGCCGAGCGACAGCAGCGCCCCGGTCGGCACGACGCCGAGTTCCTCGGCGAATTCGCGCCGCGCGGCATAGTCGATCGACTCGCCCGGCTCGATTTCCCCCTTCGGAATGGTCCAGGCGCCGGCGTCGCGATTGCGCCAGAACGGCCCGCCCGGATGGACGAGCAGAACCTCGATGCCGCGCTCACGCTTCCGGTACATCAGGATGCCGGCGCTTTCCGCCGTCTTCGCCATCGCCTCGCCTCCGGCGGCGAAAGACCGCCGGAGGTCAATCTATGGTGCCGGCCGCGATCGGCAACCGGTCACGCCGCCTTCCGCTCGCCGCGCAACGCGACATAGATGGCCGGGATGACCAGCACCGTCAGCGCCGTGGACGAGGCGAGGCCGAACAGCAGCGAGATGGCGAGCCCCTGGAAGATCGGATCCGTCAGGATGACGGCCGCGCCGATCATCGCCGCGATGGCGGTGAGCAGGATCGGCTTGAAGCGGATCGATCCGGCTTCGAGCAGCACATCGATGAGGGGCCGGCCGGGCGTGCGGGCGTGGCGGATGAAATCGACCAGCAGGATGGAGTTGCGCACGATGATGCCGGCAAGCGCGATGAAGCCGATCATCGAGGTTGCCGAGAACGGCGCGCCGAACAGCCAGTGGCCGATCATGATGCCGATCAGCGTGAGCGGGATCGGCGTCAGAATGACCAGCGGCAGGCGGAACGATCCGAACTGCGCGACGACGAGGATGTAGATCGCAAGGATCGCGACCCCGAACGCGGCGCCCATGTCGCGGAACGTCACCCAGGTGACCTCCCATTCGCCGTCCCAGAGAAGCACGGGCTTGGTCTCGTCGTCGGGCTGGCCGTGCAGCGCGATCTCCGGCTTCGGGACATTGCCCCAGTCGGCCTTCCCGATCGCGTCCGCCACGGCGATCATGCCGTAGACGGGCGCCTCGTAGGCGCCGGCGAGGTCGCCGATCACCATTTCGGCCGGACGGCCATTGTGGCGGAAGATCGGGTAGGACGACTTCTCGCGGGAGACATGCACCACGTCGCCGAGCTCGACCACGCCGCGGCTTCCCGGCAACGCATCGGCGGGAACCGGCGTCGAAAGAGCCTTCTCGTCGACGAGGCCGTTCTCCTTGGAGAGGGCCATGACGATCGGGATCGGCTGGCGCCCTCCGCCTCGATGCGAATAGCCGACCGTCGCGGCGCCATAGAGCGCGTTGATCGCGTCATAGACGTCGCTCTGCTCGACCCGGTAGTATTCCAGATTGTCCTGATCGATCGAAAGGCGGACGCGCTCGGCCTGCGTGCCGAAGCTGTCGTCGACATCGACGATGAAGGGCACGGAGGCGAAGGTCTCGCGGACCTTCGCCGCAACCGCGCGCCGTGTCTCGGCGTCCGGTCCATACACCTCCGCGAGCAGCGTCGCCATCACCGGCGGCCCCGGCGGCGGCTCGACGACCTTGACCGCGCTGCCGGCCGGCAGTTCGAGACCCTTGAGGCGGTCACGGATATCGAGCGCCACGGCATGGCTCGTGCGGCTTCGCTCGCCCTTCGGCGTCAGATTGACGGCGATATCGCCCTGCTGGGGGCCCGAGCGCAGGTAATAGTGGCGCACCAGGCCGTTGAAATTGAACGGCGCCGCCGTGCCGGCATAGGTCTGGAACGAGACGATTTCCTCGACGCCGGCGAGGCGGTCGACCATGGCCTGCAGCACACGGTCGGTGTCCTCGACGGACGAGCCACGCGGCAGGTCGAGCACGACCTGCAGCTCCGACTTGTTGTCGAAGGGCAGCAGCTTGACCGTCACATGCTTGGTGTAGATGAGCCCCATCGAGGCGAAGGTCGCCGAGCCGACCACGATGAGGAACAGCCAGGCGCGGGCGCGCGAGGCGAGGATCGGCCGCGCCATCGCGCGATAGATCCGTCCGAGCCGGCCGCCATCTGCGGCCTCGTGCTCATGGGCATGCCCGTGCGCCGGATCCCTCGGGCTGAAGCGCAGCATCAGCCAGGGCGTCAGGATTACCGCGACGAAGAAGGAGAACAGCATCGCCGCCGAGGCATTGGCGGGGATGGGGCTCATATATGGTCCCATCATCCCCGAGACGAACAGCATCGGCAGCAGCGCAGCCACGACGGTGAGTGTCGCGACGATGGTCGGATTGCCGACTTCGGCAACCGCGTCGATCGCCGCCTGGCTGCGCGGGCGGCCGTCCTTCATCGCCCAGTGCCGCGCGATGTTCTCGATCACGACGATGGCGTCATCGACAAGGATGCCGATGGAGAAGATCAGCGCGAACAGGCTGACGCGATTGAGCGTGTAGCCCATCAGCCGGGCGGCGAAGAGCGTGAGCAGGATCGTCGTCGGAATGACGAGCGCGACGACGGCCGCCTCGCGCCAGCCGATGGCCACAGCCACCAGGACGACGATCGAGATCGTCGCGAGGCCGAGGTGGAACAGCAGCTCGTTCGCCTTCTCGTTGGCGCTTTCGCCGTAGTTGCGCGTGATGGTGAGCGTCAGATCCTCGGGGACGATGCCGCCGCGCACCGCTTCCAGCCGTTCGGTGATGGCCTCGGCGATCACGACGGCATTGGTGCCCGGCCGCTTTGCGAGCGCCAGCGACACGGTGGGAACCCGAAGCAACCCGTCGCCCGTCCGCTCGACCGTCGAGACGCGGGTCTCGTTGGGACTGGTCGCCAGCACCACATCGGCGACGTCACGGACATAGACGGGCCGGCCGTCGCGTGCGGTCAGCACGAGATTGCCGATGTCAGCGAGCTGCTGGAGCGTCTGGCCGGCGACCAGCGAGCGCTGCTCGCCGTCGTCGCGGACGCGTCCGACAGAGAAGGACCGGTTGGCGCCGGCGATCTTGCCCTGGAGCTGCGCGAGCGTGATGCCGTAAAGCGACAGCTTCTCGCCGTTCGGCTCGACGCGGAACTGCTCGGGCTGCTCGCCGACGATATAGGTGAGCCCGATATCGGGGAGCTTCGCGAGCTCGATCTGCAGCTCGCGCGCGACCCGTGTCAGCCCCTCGGACGTCCAGCGGTCGGCGGCCTCTGGCTTGGGCGAGACGTTGACGACGACGATCGCGACATCGTCGATGCCCCGCCCAACGATCTGCGGCTCCGGAATGCCGACAGGGATACGGTCCATGTTGGCGCGCACCTTGTCGTGAACGCGCAGCACCGCCGCGTCGGACGAGGTGCCGACCTTGAACCGGGCGGTGACCAGAACGCCGTCATCCTCGGTCTGCGAATAGACGTGCTCGACGCCGTCGATGCTCTTGACGATCGTCTCGAGCGGCTCGGTCACGAGCTTCTCGGCGTCCTCGGCCCTGAGGCCGTTCGCCGAAACGCGGATGTCCACCATCGGCACCGAGATCTGCGGCTCCTCCTCGCGCGGCAGCGTCACCAAGGCGACGAGTCCGAGCGCGAAGGCGGCCAGCAGGAAGAGCGGCGTCAGGGGAGAATTGATGAAGGCGCGCGTGAGGCCGCCGGCGATGCCGAGTTTCATTGGGGGCCGTCCGGAACGAGGACCTGGTCGCCGGGGTGGAGCCCGGTGAGGATCTCGACGCGCGCCATGCCGTCGATGTCGCGCCGCTCGCCGAGGATCACCGCCACCTCGGCGCCGTCCGCGAGACGCACGTAATCGACGCCGTGGCGCGACGAGAGCGCCGCCGCCGGAACCAGCAGCGCATCGCGGCTGCCGACGGGGATGGTGACGAGCGTCCGCTCGCCGACGAAATAGTCACCGATCCCCGCCACCTCGACATCCGCGGTCACGCGGCCGTCGGTGATCTCGGGATAGACCTTGACCACCCTGCCCTGCAGGGAGTCGCCGCCTCCGGCGCCGTCGGCCGAGAGGCCGCGTCCGCCGATCCTGACGGGATCGCCTTCGTGGATCGAGGCCGCGTGGCGCTCGGGCAGGGACAGGCGGAGATAGTATTGCCCGCTCGCCACGCGGGCGATCTCGTCGCCGGCGAGCACGACTGATCCCTGCGTGACCGGAACCGTCAGGACGCGGCCGGCGGCCGGCGCGAGGACGTCGCCTTCCCGGCTCTGCTGATCGACGACGGCGAGCGCGGCCTCGGCGGCCGCAAGCTGGCTCGTCGCGACATCGTGGGCGGTCGTCGCCTGGTCGAGCTGACTCTGGCTGGTCACGCCCTTGGCGAGCAGCTGCTTCGCCCGGTCGAGATCGGCGACGGCTTTGACGAGGCTGGAAGTGGCCTGCCGCACATTGGCCTCGGCAGCGTCGCGCTGGAGCGCCAGCTTGTCGTCGACGACGCGGGCGATGACGGTTCCCGCCGCGACCTCGCTGCCCTCCGTGACGGAAACCGACTGGAGCGTGCCGCCGATCCGTGCCCTGGCGGGGACGACGGTGCGGGCGCGTACCTCACCGAACACTGCCTTCATTTCGGGAATCGAGACGGGCTCGACGGTGAACTCGGCCGCCTCGACGGCCGAGGCCGCCAGCGCCACGACAAGCGCGAGGACCGAAGGCGCGATGATGCCGCGACGCGACATGGCAGACCCCCTCTTTCAGCGGAAAGAGCAACCGGGCTTGAGGCCGGCCCATCGGAAAGCGATGGCGGCGGGGCAGAAGCCGGTGAATGCGGACTGGATGAGGTTGAGGCCGACAAAGGCGGTCAAAAGCAGCCACCACGGCGACAGGAAATGCGCAAGCAGCACGGAAACGATGACGACGCAGCCGGCGAACACGAGAACGGCACGATCTATGGTCATGGTGAAGCCCCTCACGGCGGGGCGATCCTCGCCGCCCCCGACGGACTTGCACGTAACATTCATAAGTTATAAATTCAAGATCATGAATGTCTCAGAAATGATCCCGGCCTCGGAACGGGCCGCCGACCTGATGCGCAGCCTCTCCCATCCTCAGCGATTGCTGGCGCTCTGCGCACTGGGCGACCAGGAGAAGACCGTTGCCGAGCTCCGACAGGAACTCGGCATCGAGCAGGTGCCGATGTCGCAGCAATTGATGCGCCTCAGGGCCGACGGGCTCGTCGCCTCGCGCCGCGAGGGCACGACGGTCTACTACCGCATCACCACGCCAGAGGTGATCGCGGTCGTCCGCGCCCTGCACGACGCCTTCTGCCGGCCGAGACAGGCGGCGGAATGAGATCGCCTATGGCCTCGTCACGTCACGGCTAGCGCCGCTTGCGGCCGGCCGAGAGCGCGACCGCTACCACGATGATGAGGCCGGTGGTCAGGTCCTTGAAGAACGGGTTGACGTTCAGGATGTTGAAGCCGTTGCCGATGAGGGAGAGCAGGAGCACGCCCGCGACCGAGCGCCAGATCGCGCCCTTGCCGCCATAGATCGACGTGCCGCCGAGGATGACGGCGGCGATGGCGTCGAGCTCCATTCCGACGCCCGCCTGCGGCTGGCCCATCGAGATGCGAGACACCGCAATAACGCCTGCCAGGCCGGCGGCGAAGCCTGTCAGTCCGAAGGTGGCGATCTTCACCAGATTGGTGCGGACGCCCGAGAGGATGGCCGCCTCCTCGTTGCCGCCGACGGCGAAGACGCGGCGGCCGAAGGTCGTGCGGTTGAGCAGGAACATCATCGCCAGCGCGAACACCACGAACACGATGACCGCGATGTTGACGATGCCGACCCGGCCGCGACCGAGCCAGGCGAATTCTTCCATGCGGACGGGGATCAGCGCGCCGCCGGTGATGAGGATGGCGATGCCGCGGAAGACCATCGAACTCGCCAGCGTTGCGAGGAACGAGTGAACGTTGAAGCCCGTGATGATGAGCCCGTTGACGAGCCCGAGCACGAGGCCGACCAGTGGTCCCGCGATGATGCCTAGGGTCGGGTCGACATTGACCGCGAGCCACGCCGCCGAGACGCTGGCCACGCCGAACACGGCGCCGGCCGAGAGGTCGAATCCGCCGCCGATGATGACCAGGGTCAGCGCGCAGGCGATGATGGCGAGCGGGGCGCTCTGGTTGACGATGTTGAGCAGGTTGCGGGGCGTCAGGAACGAGTCCGACAACACTGTCAGCCCCGCCATCAGCAGCGCGATGATGATAAGGATGCCGTAGCGCTGGAGAAAGGCGATGGCCCGGCGTCCGGCCGGAACAGTCGCCTCGGCGGAGCGGGCGGTGGAGGTGGTGCCGGACATCAGGCCGCTCCCATCTGCTTTTCGACATTGAAGAGGCGGAAGAGCGCGTCCTCCACCGAGAGGGTCCGGCAGTCGGCCTCGCCGATGATGCGTCCCTCGCGCATCAGATAGCCGCGATGCGAGAGGCTGATCGCCTCCTCGAGCTCCGAGGAGATGAGCAGCACCGCGGCGCCGCCGCGCGCCAGCTCGACGACGAAATCATGGATGCGGCGCCGGGCGCCGATATCGACGCCGCGGCTGGGCTCGTCGAGGATCACGACCTTCGGATTGCCGTAGACCCATTTCGAGAGCAGCACCTTCTGCTGGTTGCCGCCCGAATAGAACGCGACCTCGCCGTCGATCTGGCCGGGGACGATGTTGAAGTGCTTGATCATCTCGGCGGTGCGGCGACGTTCGTCGCGCGGCCGCAATACCCCGAGGCGCGACACCAGCGAGAGATGCGGCAACGACATGTTGGGCCTGACGGTCTGCACCAGATCGAGGCCCTGCTTGCGCCGATCCTCGGGCACGAAGGCGAGGCCGCGCTGCACGGAGAGGCGCGGGCTGCGGTGGTCGTAGGCTTCGCCGCCAATGCGGACGGTGCCGGTCGACGGGTCGGCGCCGAAGATTGCGCGGGCAAGCTCGCTGCGCCCGGAACCGACGAGGCCAATCAGCCCGACGATCTCGCCGGCCCGGACCCGAAGGCCGATGTCCGAGAGCCCGCTGGCGCTGGAGAGACCGGCGACCTCGAGCAGCACAGGCGCGTCGGAGGCGGGCGCTGCCGGCAGCGGCGGAAAGGCGACGTCGGCCGGCTCGCCCAGCATCGCCTCGATCAGGCTCGCCTTCGTCTCGGCGGCGATTGGCCCCGTCCTCACGACACGGCCATCGCGCATCACGGTCACGCGGTCGGCGGTCTCCAGCACATGGTCGAGGAAATGGGTGACATAGATGACGGTCCGGCCCTCGTCGCGCAGCCAGCGGATGACGCGATGCAGCTTGTCGGCCTCATCGGCGGTCAGCGAGGAAGTCGGCTCGTCCATGATGATGACGCGGGCATCGCGCGCGATCGCCCGCATGATCTCGACCTTCTGCCGCTCGGCGATGCGCAGATCCGCGACGACGGCATTCGGCGATAGGCCGAAGCCGCAGCGCTCGTCGAGCGCGCGGAAGCGCGACTGCTCCGAGCCCGTCAGCACGCCGGCCCGGTTCTGCTCGATGCCGAGGAAGACGTTCTCGGCCACCGTCAGCTCGGGCACGAGCTGCAGTTCCTGGTGGATCATCGCGATGCCCGAGGTGAGCGCCGCGCGCGGCGACCAGTGGCCCACCTCCCTGCCGAAGACGGTCAGCGTGCCGGCATCGAATGAATAATAGCCGCCGACCACCTTGCCGAGGCTCGACTTGCCGGCCCCGTTCTCGCCGATCAGCGCATGCACCTCGCCCTGCTCGAAGGCCAGCGAGATGCCGTTCAGGATGCGGGCGCTGCCGAAGCTCTTCTCGATCCCTGAAAGGCGTACGGCGTCTTCGGGCATTCTCGTGCTCCAATGCGGCTTCGGACAGAGGCCCTCACCCTTGTCCCTCCCGGAGGAGAGGGGACCGGGTTTGGCGCGCCATTCATCGGGGCGGCGGCCACAGCAACCCTTCCGGTGGCTGGGGCGAGGATCTTGCTTCCTGAAGATCCTCGCCCCGTTCGGGGCTCAGCCCTGCCATTCCGGCTTGTAGTCGGGATGCTCGTCGAGCGCCTTCTTGGTGATGATCGCCGGCATGTCGCCACCGAGCTTGAGCTCGTCGGTGAAGGCCGGCGTGGGCTTCCCTTCGAGCGCGTCGACGACGCCGTTCAGCGCATATTCGCCCTCGCTCCTCGGCAGCTGGGCGAGCGTCGCGTCCCACTTGCCGGCCTTGATGGCATCGATGGCGATCTGATTGGCGCCGCCGCCGATCAGGTACAGCGAGGGCACGTCGAGCCCCGCATCCTCGAGCGCGATCTCGGCGCCGACGAGGTGCTGGTCTGCATTGGAAAGGACGACGTTGATGTCCTTGTGCGCCTGCAGCACGTCCTGCATGCCGGCCATCGACTTGTCGGGATCGTAGTTGCCCTCGACGGTCGCGACGATCTCGATGTTCGACTGCGGCTTCAGCGTGTCGAGATAGGTCTGGTAGCGCAAATTGTCGAAGGGATAGATCTTCTGCCCGATGATGATCGCCACCTTGCAGGGATTCTTGTCCTTGCAGAACTCGATGACGGCATCGGCCTGAGCCTTGGCGCCGATCGCCGGGTTGGAGGCGACGGTCGTCACGAGCCCAGGTACCTGCGGCTCCAGAACGTCCAGTTTCGGGCCGATCGGGAACAGGGTGGTGGCAACCTTGACGCCGGCCTTGGTGGCTTCCTCGACGGCCGCAGCGATGCCGACGCTGTCGTTGGGGGTGATGACGATGCCCTGGAACTTGCCGCCGGCGACGATGTCCTCGACCTGCGAGAACTGCTTGGTCGCGTCGAACTCGCCGTTGAAGATCTCGACCTCGACACCGCGGGCCTTGGCCGCCTTCTGCACGCCTTCCCAGATCGCCTGATTGAAGCCGTTCTGGCTGGAGGCGGCGAGATAGGCGATCCGGTAGTCGGCGGCATGGGCCGCCGAACCGAGCAGCGCGGCCATGCCGACGCCGAGCGCGATGGACTTCACGTTCATGCTCTTCTCTCCTCTTTCGTGTTCCCTGTCGGAAGGCAGGTCGGTTGGCGCAGCGGCGCCGTGCTCCTTAGTGGAGGCTGTTCTTGACGAAGCGGCCGCGGCTCATGATCGCCGGCATATGGGCGCCGTCATGGGCGAGGCAGGCGATGTCGGCATAGGGATCGCCATCGACGACGAGAAGGTCGGCAGCGGCGCCGGGCTGGATGACTCCGACCTCGCCTTCCATGCGGCAGAGCTTTGCGCCGACCAGCGTGGCGGAGCGGATGATCTCCGCATTGGGCAGCGCCCGCGCCAGGATCTCGAACTCCATCGAGTGGTATTTCTGGAGCTCGCCGAGCAGGTCCGAGCCGAAGGCCATCGGGAGCCCGGCTTCCTGCATGATCGTCAGCGACCGAAGGCCGGCGGAGCGCACGGTCTCGATCTTGGCGGAAGCTTCCTTCGAGAGGCCGAACCGCTCGCCTTCGAGCGCGAGGCCCTCATAGGCCACGAGCGTCGGCACGGCGATGCAGCCCGCTTCCGCGGCCATGCGCGCCGTCTCCGGCTCGATCAGATTGCAGTGCTCCAGCGAATGGACGCCGCATTCGACCGCCCGGCGGATCGCCTTGTCAGTGTAGAGATGGGCCGAAACATAGGTGCCGGCGTTCTCGGCCTCGTCGACGATCGCCCTGATCTCTTCTCGGGAGTACTGGATCGAATGGATCGGGTCGGTCGGCGAAGAGACGCCGCCATTCGCCATGATCTTGATAAACTTGGCGCCCTTGCGCAGTTCTTCCCGGGCGGCGAGGCGGCAGTTGTCGACGCCGTCGACGATGCGGCCGAGATTGCCGAGCCGCTCTTCCATCACCTGGGTACGATCGTCGGTCCGCACGCGCTGGTCGCAATGGCCGCCCGTCTGGGTCAGCCCCTTGCCGGAGATGATCAGGCGCGGGCCGTCGACGACGCCCTGCTCGATTGCCATGACGAGCCCGAGATCGGCGCCGCAGCAATCGCGCACGGTGGTGAAGCCACGCTGCAGGATCGTCTCCATGATCCGGCCCGCCTTCAGCGCCACCAGCGAGGACGGCGCCAGCGTGTTGGCCCAGCCGTCGACGGTCGTCGAGACGACATGGACGTGGCAGTCGATGAGGCCCGGCATCAGCGTCTTGCCGCGCAGGTCGATCCGTTGCGCGGCCACATCGTGGATCGGCCGATCCGACACCTCGGCGATCCGGCCATCGACCACGAGAACCTCGAAGCCGTCGAGAAGCTCGTCGCGGGTGGGGTCGAGCAGCCGTCCACCAGTGAAGAGGGTCGCGCTCATTCCGCAGCCTCCGAATGGTATCCGTAGATTTCGGCGGCGCGCTCGGCCGTCAGGTAGCCGTTCTTGATGTCGTCGGCGATCGCCGCGGCGCTGCGCTTCTTCGGATCGCCGAAGCCGCCGCCATTGCCGGTCACCACGCGCACCACGTCATCGGTGTTGAGCGGGATGTCGGTGCCGAAGGAGTAGCGCTCGGGCGCCCTGCCCGGCCGCAGCACCTCGACATAGTTCGGCGTGCCGTCGAGACCGCCATCGGCGCCCCATGGCGGAATGCGCGAGCGGGTGTAGCCGACCGAGAGGAAGTTGTTGTCGGCCCTGACGCGGTAGTGGGTGTTGATGCCCTTGCCGCCGCGCCACTCGCCCTCGCCGCCCGGCTCAGGATTGAGCGCCATCTGGTCGACGGCGAGGCCATAGCGGGCTTCCGCCACCTCTGCGGGGCAGTTGAACGTGTCGCCGTGGAAACCGGAGAAGATGGCGCTGTTGCCGTCGCGACCCTTCTGCGCGCCCCAGCCGCCCAGCTGCGGCTCGACGATCGTGTAGTGGCGGCCATGATCGGGATGCGGCCCGCCGACGACGGTGCCACAAATCGAGGCGAAGTTGCCGGCCGGGACGAGACCGGGCAGATGCGGCGCGAGGCAGCGCAGAAGCAGGTCGAACAGGCGGATCTCGACCTCGGAATAGTAGCCGAGCGCGCCCGGCTCCTCGACATGGAAGATCGTGCCCGGCTGCGTGATGACGCGCAGCGGCCGGAAGAAGCCGCCATTGCCCGGCGCCGCCGTGTCGGTCACCGCCTTGAAAGCGAGCTGCGACGAGATTTCGACGCCCTCGCGGCTCGAATTCTTGGAGCCGGACTGCCTCGGGTTGTCGCGCAGATCGATGACGAATTCGTCGTCGGTGATCTCGATCGTCACCTTGTGGATGGCGCCATCGTCCTGCTCCTCGGTGAAGGAGAAGACGCCCTTCGGCAAGGTCTTCAGCGCCGCGCGGGCGCGACGCTCGCCGAGGTCCATGAAGTCCTCGAGCGCCGCCTCGAAGGTGTCGGCGCCGTATTTCTCGATCAGTTCGAGGATGCGGCGCTCGCCTATCCTGACGCCCGCGATGCCGGCCCACAGGTCGCCACGGAGGAAGTCCGGCAGGCGCGTGTTGACATAGAGGATGTCGAACACCGCCTGGTTGGGGGCGCCGGCGTCGATCAGCTTGACCGCCGGGATGCGCACACCTTCCTGGAAGATCTCTCGGGCGTCCGACGACATCGAGCCCGGAACCATGCCGCCGACGTCGTTCCAGTGGGCGATGTTCGCCGTCCAGGCGACGATGCGGCCATCCGCGAAGACGGGCAGCGCCAGGATCATGTCGTTGAGGTGCGTGACGCCGCCCCAATAAGGATCGTTCGAGGCGAAGAGGTCGCCCGGCCGGATCGTCTCGATCGGGTGCTTGGCGAGAATGCCCTTCACCGCCTTGTCGAGAACGCCGACAAAAGCCGGGATGCCGGCGCCCGACGAGGCGATCTCGCCCTTGCCGTCGCAGATGCCGGTGCCGAGATCGAGCACCTCATAGATGATGGCGCTCATTGAGGTCTTGCGCTGGGCGGCGAACATCTCGTCGGCCACCGCTTCGAGCGCGTTCTGGATGATGTCGAGCGTGACGGGATCGTAGCTCTTGTCGCTCATCGCTCAGCCCCTGATCTCGATATGGGTGTTGCCGAAATCGTCGATCGACACGCGATTGCCCGGATGGACGACGATCGTCGTGCCGGGATCCTCGATCACCGCAGGGCCGGTGAAGGTCATGCCCGGCTCCAGCTTCTCGGCGTTGTAGATGACGGCCTCGTGCACGCCCTCGGTGGCGTAGTCGACCATGCGGCGGCCCTTGATCGCGTCCTCTAGCCTTGCGCCCGTCTTCGGCAGCGCGACGATCTCGAGCTTTCCGACCTCTGCCGAAGCGATCAGATGAACGCCGACGATCTCGACCGCCGCGTTCAGGCGATAGGTGTATTCGCGCTCGTAGACCTCGTGGAACCGCGCGATCATCCCCGCAAGCTTCGACGCGTCGACCGGGCCCGGATCCATGGGCACCTCGACCGAATGCTCCTGGTTCTGGTAGCGGCATTTCACGAGCGGGCGGAAGATCACCTGGTCCGCCGCGACGCCCTCCTCGCCGAACTGGGCCGTCGCATGCGCCGTCATCTCTGCGAGCAGACCGTCGAGGCCGGCCGCGTCGTCTTCTTCCATCAGCCGCGTCACGAAATAGTCGCGGCGAAGGTCGGACATCATCATGCCCCAGGCCGAGAAGACGGGCGCGCCGCGCGGCACGACCACCTTCCTGACGCCGAGTTCCTGGCCGAGCGCGACGCCGTGCATCGCGCCGCCGCCTCCGAACACGACCAGCGTGAAATCGCGCGGGTCGTGGCCACGATTGAGCGAGACCAGCTTCAGCGCATTGACCATGTTGGAATTGGCGATGCGCACGATGCCGCGCGCCACCTCGGTGATGCCGACGCCGAGTTCGGCGGCGAGCGGCGCCATCGCCCGCTCCACCGCATCCATGTCGGCGATCACCTCGCCACCGCAGAAATAGTCGCGGTTTATGCGTCCCAGCACGAGATTGGCGTCGGTCGTCGTCGGCAGCGTGCCGCCGCGACCGTAGGAGGCGGGCCCCGGAGAGGCACCGGCCGACTGCGGGCCGACATGCAGCTTGCCGAACGCATCGACGCGCGCGATCGAGCCGCCGCCATTGCCGATCTCGACGAGATCCACCACCGGCACCATGATCGGATAGCCGGCCGACTTGCGGCTTCGCTCGATCCAGTAGTCGGTCTTGATCGAGACCTGACCGTTCTCGATCAGGGAGCATTTCGCGGTGGTGCCGCCGATATCGAGCGCCAGCACATTGGGCTCACCGATGATGCGCCCGAGTTCGGCCGCGCCCCAGAAGCCGGATGCCGGACCGGACTCGACCATGGTGATCGGGATCGCCTTGGTGGAGCGCAGCGAGTCGACGCCGCAGTTCGACTGCATGATATAGAGCCGGCCACGATAGTCGGCCGAGGCGAGGCCTTCCTCGATGCGGCCGAGATAGCGCTCGGCGACGGGCTGCACATAGGCCGAGAGAACCGTCGTGTTCGAGCGCTCGTATTCGCGCCACTCGCGCGTGATCTGGTGCGAGGCGACGACGGAGACGTCGGGCCACAGACGCCGGATCTCGGCCGCGACCGCCTGCTCATGCGCGGGGTTCGCATAGGAATGGAGCAGGCAGACCGCAATCGCCTGAACGCCCTCGGCGCGGAAGTCGTCGAGGATCGCCGGCAGCGCCGAAAGATCGACCGGCTTCGTCTCCTCGCCGCGATAGGAGATACGGCCGCCGACCTCGCGCCTGAGATGGCGCGGCACGAACGGCTCGGGCTTCTCGTAGGTGAGGTTGAAGAAGTCGGGTCGGTTGCCGCGCGCGATCTCGAGCACGTCGCGGAAGCCTTCGGTCGTGATCAGGCCCGTCTTGGCGCCCTTGCGCTCCGTCAGAGCGTTGATGACCACGGTGGTGCCATGCGCGAAGAAATCGACCGAGGCGATATCCACCTCGCCCTTCTTCAGCACGTTCAGCACGCCGGCCTCGAAATTCGGCGGCGTCGTGTCGGACTTGGCGGTGCGGATGGTCTGCTTGCCGGTCGCGCGGTCGGTCTCGAAATAGACCAGGTCGGTGAAGGTGCCGCCGACATCGGTCGCTACGCGGAGGGTGGTCTCGGCCATTCTCGTGCTTCCGTTCGTGAGTTCAGGCCGCGCCGCGGGCGGCATCGCGCGCGGCGGCCTTGTCGGTGGCCATGAAGGCGATGGCCGCGAAGGGGCGAAGCTGCATGGCAATCGCCATCCGCTCCGGCGTATAGTGTCCCTTGACGTCGAGCAGGTTCAGCGTGCCCACGACGGCGCCGGCGACGACGACCGGGATGTTGCAGCCGGATTCGCAGCCGAGCGACTGGATCAGCGGCCAGTCGGAAAAGACCTCGGCGATCTGCTCGATCGTGTTCGAGACATAGGGCTGCCGCTTCTCGATGACCGTCTCGGACCAGATGCCGATCGACATCGGCTTGAAGCCGCCCGTCGGATAGGCCGTCTCGTTGCCGGAATAGGTTCGCCGCGCTAGGCCCGCGACCGCGTCATAGGTCATCGCCGTGAACAGCTTCGTCCCGACCGTTTCCTCGGTGATGCGCTGCAACACCTCGAAGGCGCGGCGCGGCTGGTCAGCCTCCGCGACCGCCTCCATGAACTCGTCCCAATAGGCATTGATGTCGGTTGCCATGGCTCACGCGCTCCTGATCTGCTCTAGGAAATATCCTGTATCCAGACTGTCGACAACCTCGTTCTGCAGGAATCTGCCCGCCGGCTGTGCAGAACCGGAAAAGTTCCTTCGCTGCCCAATCCGTGGGCCCGCGCGGCTACCGCTCCGCCGGACGGAGGCCGCACCATTCCGCGATAAAGAGGGCGATCGCCTTGGTCGTCTCGCGCATCGAGGCGAGATCGGTCTTCTCAGCGGCGCTGTGGCTGCCGGAGCCCCGCGGCCCGTAACAGAGCGTCGGGATGCCGTAATACAGATCGTACTGCCGCGTATCGCTGGTCGCGGTCTGGCTGAAGGTCTCGAGCTCGCTGTCGAACACCGCCCGATGCGCATTGCGCAGGACGGCTTCCGCTTCGCTGCCCGGCTGGAAGACGTGACCATCGGCCTGGAAACCGATCCAGCTCAGCGCCGGCGGCGCGTCGGCGCCGAGCCGCATGGCGGTGGCCGCGACGGCATCGAGCACGAGTTGACGCACCATCGGCAGCGGATCGCCGGGAAGAACGGAGAGGCGGCATTCGATCTCGCACCAGGCAGGGACCGAACCGAGCCAGTCGCCGCCGCGGATCTTGCCGCAGGAGAATTTCACCGGGTTCTCGATATGGCCGAACCAGGGATGGGTTCTCGCCCGCTCGTTGATCCGGGCCGTGAGAGCCATGAGGTCGGCGATATAGTCGTAAGCGGCGAGGATCGCGCTGGCGCCCGCCTGCGCCTGCAGCACATGAACCGGCTTGCCTAGGATGCGCAGGCGGAACCAGACCGAGCCGAGCTCGGCCCGCAGCAGCTGGTTGTCGACCGACTCGGGGATGAGGCAGGCGTCGGCGCGGTAGCCTCGCTCGAGCGTCGCCAGCGCGCCGTTGCCGGTGCACTCCTCCTCGCTCACGGTTTCGACGAAGACGTCGCCCGCCGGCGCGAAGCCGGCGTCGCGCAGGGCATCCAGCGCGAAGACCATCGCCGCGACGCCGACCTTCATGTCGTTGGCGCCGCGCCCATGCATGAAACCGTCCTCGATGACCGGTTCGAAAGGCGGATGGCGCCACTGCTCCAGCGGGCCGGGCGGCACCACGTCGATATGGCCCTGAAGGATCAGGCTTCGCCCCCTGGCCTCCCCCTCCCCGACATCGGGCGCCGGAAAAGAGGCCACGAGCTGCACGGCCTTCGTGTAGTCGACATCGACGATCGCCGACGCACCGGGTTTGCCCTCGATCGGCACCTCGGCAATCGTGAAACTGTCGACGAGGCCTCCGCGCGCCGCGAACTCGCCAGCGAGCCAGGCCTGACATGGGGCCTCGTTGCCGCGGGTGGAATCGAACGAGACGAGCCTTGCCAGCCGATCGATCTGGCGCTGCCAGTTGGCATCGACCGCCGCCACGACGGCCTCCCGGACAGAGTGCGATGGCTCGGTCATTTCGGCTCCTCGAATGGAAATCCGCCCGCGCGGTTGCGCGGGCGGATGTGGTTGCAACTCGGCTCAGGAGTCGGCGAAGGCGTGGGGATAATGCTGCCGCGCAAACTCTTCGGAGATGTAGCCAGCCTTGAGGTCGGCCTCGACCGCCGCCTTCGGGCGGTCGGACGGTGCGCCGTATCCACCGCCGCCGCCCGTCGAGAGCTCGAGCACGGCATCCTTCGGAACGACGAAGCGGGTGGTCTTCGGCAGGGATTCGAAGCGCCCGTCGGGGAAGCGAACGCCGACGCCGTTCGGTCGGGCGCTGCCGCCGCCTGCGAGGCCCCAGGGCGCATTCTTGGTGCGCTCGACCGCGGTCGTGATGAAGGTGTCCTCGGTCATGCGGAAGTGGAAGTCGATGCCCGGTCCGCCGCGCCACTCGCCCGGCCCGCACGAATCCTGCGCGAGCGCCATCTTGTCCATGATCCAGGGGTTCTTCGCCTCCCAGACCTCGATCGGCGAGAAGCGCGTGGCGGACTCGGAGATATGCAGCATCGTGCCGCCGTCGCCGCCCTTGAAGGCGCCCTGCCCCGTGGGATGCGGCGAACCGTCGGCC
The DNA here is from genome assembly GCF_030815145.1 of Kaistia geumhonensis. Lineage (NCBI taxonomy): Bacteria > Pseudomonadati > Pseudomonadota > Alphaproteobacteria > Hyphomicrobiales > Kaistiaceae > Kaistia > Kaistia geumhonensis. The sequence continues at coordinate 493,776 of NZ_JAUSWJ010000001.1, forward strand.
CAGGGCTCGCCGGTTGCCTGGCGCGTGCCCCAGTAGACGACGGAGGCGATGCAGCCGCCGCTCTGCGCCGGCACGGCGGCCGGCAGTGCCTTGGAGATGGCGTTGTAGATGACCTCGATCGCCTGAAGGGCCGGCCAGCCATAAAGGAAGCACGGCGCCGGGGGCAGTGGATGGAACATCGTCCCCGGCCGCGTCACCACCTCGACGGGCCGGAAATGCCCCTCATGCGGCGCCTCGCCATAGCCGGCCAGCATCGAGATCGCGACGCGACTCGCCGAGATCGTCGAGGGCAGCGGGCAGTTGACCGGACCCGCCCGGGTCTCGGGCGCGGCGGTGAAATCGAGCCGCACATTCGAGCCCTCGATCTCGACCACGACCTCGAACGGGATGGCGGCATCGGTGATGCCGTCCGAGTCCATTTCGCCCTGGCCGACATAGCGACCGTCCGGGATGCTCTCGAAATAGGATCGCACCACGCGCTCGCCATGGTCGAACATCGCTTCGACGGCGTTGCGGAATTCCTCGCGGCCGAAGCGCTTCACGACCTCGACGAAGCTCGATGCGCCAACGCGGCAGCCGACCACCTGGGCGTTGAGGTCGCCCGCCACGAACTTCGGCACGCGGCTGTTGGCGACGACCATGCGATAGATGTCGTCGTTGAGTTCGCCGCGCTTGTAGATCTTGACGCCCGGATAGACGGTGCCTTCCTGGAACACGTCGACCGTGTCGGTGCAGTAGGGATCCTTGCCGGCGATATCCAGCCAGTGGCCCTTGATGGCGGTGTAGCCGATCAGTTCGCCGTCATCGAGATAGACGGGATTGACGACCGCGAGGTCCTGCGGATGCGAGCCGGTGCCGTAGGGCCAGTTGTACATGATCATGTCGCCGGGGAACATGTTGCCCTCCCCGCCGATCGCCTTGACGGCCTCCTGCACGCAGAAGTTCAGCGTGCCCATGAACATCGGCAGGCTCGGCGCCTGCGCGAGCAGCCGCATCTGCGGATCGTAGATGGCGACCGCGAAATCCAGCACCTCGTAAATGACGGGCGAGAAAGCGGTGCGGACCAACGCGCGCTTCATCTGGTTGGCGGCCGAATTGAGCGCGTGGCGCACGACCTCGGTGGTGATGGGATCGGCCTTGGCCGCATCGCCGGAGCGGGCGACGCCGGCGCGGTGGACCTCAACGTTGCGGGTCAGCATCAGTGCATCTCCTCCCGGGTGAGCAGCAATTCGCCATGGTCGCCGGTCGTGGCCGTCCAGAGCGCGTCGAGATAGAGCGTCGTCGTCGATTCCGTGACGATTGCCGGGCCGTGAAGCGGCTCGGTGATCGCCGCGCGCGGCACGACGCGGAAGGGCATCCGCTGCCCGAGTTCGAACGACCAGGCGGAGAAAGTCTCCTCGCCGGCTTCCACCGCTCCGCCGGCTGCCAGATGCTGGCCGCGCCGTGGCAGCGGGGCGCGGACGGTCGCGCGGATCGAGACGATCTCGACGGCCTCGCTCATGAGCCCGCCGAAGCTGCGCCGATACTCGGCTTCGAAGGCCGTCCGGATGGCATCGGCCGTGGAGCCGACCGCGTCTCCGGCGAGCGGCACTTCGATCGACAGCCAGTGCTCCTGGCCTTTGTAGCGGAGGTCCAGCCGGGCCGAGCGCTCGGTGGTGCGCGCAAGATGGGCGCTGCGCGCCCCGACATCGGCGAACAGCTCGGCAAGGACGGCATTCGCGACCGGGAGATTGTCGTCGGTCAAATCCATGATGCGGGTTCGCGCCGAGGACTGCACCATGTCGGCGCCGAGGAGACCCCAGGCCGAGAAGTTGCCGGCGAGCGGGGGCACGACGATGCGCTTCATCTGCAGCTCGTCGGCGAGCAGCGTCGCCATCAGCGGACCGGCGCCGCCGAAGGGCAGCAGCACCATGCCGCGCGGGTCGAGACCCTGCTCGACCGAGACCTCGCGCATGGCATTCGCCATGGAAGACGCCGCGATGCGCAGCACGCCGATGGCCGTCGCCTCGACGCTCTGTCCGATGGCCGCGCCGACAGGCTCCAGCGCCTTTTCGGCCTTTGCGAAGTCGAGATTGATGCCCGACGCCAGCCGGCCCGGCCCGAGCATTCCGAGATAGGCCGCCGCATCGGTGAGCGCCGGCTCGGTGCCGCCCTTGCCGTAGCAGGCCGGGCCCGGTGCAGCGCCGGCCGAGCGCGGGCCGACGCGCATGAGGCCGCCGATGTCGATATGGGCGATCGAGCCGCCGCCCGCGCCAATGGAGCGCACATCGACCCAGGGCGTCTGGATCGGCATGTTGTCGATGACGCCTTCGTAGAGAACCTGCGGCCGACCGCCCAGGATGAGCGCCGTGTCGAAGGAGGTGCCGCCGACATCGGCGGTGACCAGCGCCTCGATGCCGAGTTGCTCGGCGATCTCGCTCGCGCCCTGCGCCCCCGCGACCGGTCCTGACATGATCGTCTCGAACGGCCGATCCTCCGCTTCGGCGAAGGTCATCGAGCCGCTGCCGGAGCGGGTGATGAGCGAGGTGCCCTTGAAGCCGAGCTCGCGCAGCCGTCCATCCAGCCGCTTCAGATAGCTCGACATGCGGCCGCGGACGAAGGCGTCGATCACTGTCGTCGAGGTACGCTCGTATTCGCGATACTCGCCCGAGATACGGTGCGACAGAGAAATGCCGCCCTCGAAGCCACCATCGCGCAGCAGCGTCTCGATGGTGATCTCATGCGCCGGATTGGCATAGGCGTTGATCAGGCAGACGGCGATCGTGTCGACCTCCTCCTCCAGGAGGCGCGCCAAAGCCGTCTTGACGCTCGCCGGATCGAGCGGGCGGACCACCTCGCCGTCGAAGCGGATGCGTTCCCCGACCTCCAGCCGGAGATGGCGCGGCACGAGCGGCTCGGGCTGGCGCCAGAAGAGATTGTACATCTCGGCGCGGTCGCCGCGGCGGATCTCCAGCACGTCCCGGAAGCCGTCGGTCGTGATGAGGCCGACCTTGGCGCCGCGACGCTCGAGCAGGGCGTTGAGCCCGACCGTGGTACCGTGCAGGAAGAACTCCGCCTTCTCGATCACCGCCGGCGGCACGTGACCGCGCACGGCAGCGACGACGCCTTCCTCGGGTGCATGCGGAACCGTCGGGACCTTGCCCTCGACCGTCTCGCCGGTCTCGTCGTCGTAATAGACGAGGTCGGTGAAGGTGCCGCCGATGTCGACACCGATACGCGTGGCCATGCCTCTCTCCGCTTCTCTTAGTTGGGTTGGGCGCCGCTGGACGCCCGTGCGCGCAGGTCGGCAAGGACGCTGCGCTGGATGGGAATGCCGTCGCGCGCCGCGGCGCGGCGGTTGTCGTGCCGTCGGTCGCCCGGAAGCCGCTCCTGGCCGGCATCGCGGATGCGGCCGATCAACTGTTCGACCCGCTCGGCGAAGCGGCGACCGCCGCCGGCCTCGGGATCGATGACGACGAGAAGCTGCCCCGTGCGCGGCGTCTCGGCACCGGGATGGCCCGACCAGTCGACCTCGAAGGAGAACTGGCCGCCGGTGAGCGCAGCGGCGAGGATCTCGACCATCATGGCGAGCGAGGCGCCCTTGTAGCCGCCGAAGGGCAGCAGCGCGCCGCCGTCGAGGATCGCCTTCGGATCGGTCGTCGGCGCGCCGGTGCGGTCGACGCCCGAGCCCTCCGGCAGCATCCGACCCTCGCGCGCGGCGATGCGCACATCGCCATTGGCGAGCGCGCTCGACGACTGGTCGAAGACGATCGGATCGCCGCCCGCCCTCGGTGCGGCGAAGGCGATCGGGTTCGTGCCATAGACGGGCTTGCGGCCGCCGACCGGCACGACGCAGGCGAAGGAATTCACGAAGGAGAGCGCGACCAGTCCGCGCTCCGCGAACGGCTCCACATCGGGCCACAGCGCGCCGAAATGATGCGAGTTGCGCATGGCGAGCAGCGCGATGCCGCTACGCTTCACCTTTTCGAGGAGGAGCGGCGTGCCCCGCGCCAGGGCCGGCTGTGCGAAACCGTTCATCGCATCGACGCGCACGAAGGCATCGGCGACGTCCTCGACCACAGGCTCCGCGCGGCCGTCGACCCAGCCGCTCGCCAGCGTCGAGACATAGCCCGGCACGCGAAAAAGGCCGTGGCTCTTCGACCCGTCCCGTTCGGCACCGGCGCAGTTGCGTGCCTGGACGGCGGCAACCCAGTCCGCCATGCCGGCCCTGCGGAAGATCGTCTCCAGCAAGGCCACGAGATCGTCGTGCGAGATGAATTCGGCATCGGCCTTCTGCCGTGCCGGATCGGCTTCGTTCATGTTGCATCCATGGGAACTGCGCCGCTGCGAATGGCGTCGCGAAGCCGCGCCTCCTCGTCGGTGACGACGGGCACGGCGCCGATGAGCTGGCGGGTATAGGCCGTTCGCGGGCTGGAGAAGATCACCTCTACCGTCCCCGTCTCGACGAGCCGACCCTTCTGAAAGACGCTCACGCGCGACGCGATCGCCCGCACCACGGCGAGGTCGTGGGTGATGAAGAGGTAGGTGAGTCCGCGTGCGGCGCGCAGGCGATGCAGCAGTTGCAGCACGCGCGCCTGCACGAGAACGTCGAGGGCCGAGGTCGGCTCGTCGAGCACGATCAGCTCGGGCTCGCAGGCAAGTGCCCGTGCGATGGCGATGCGCTGGCGCTGCCCGCCGGAAAGGCCGCGCGGCGAACGGCGCGCATAGTCGCCATCGAGCCCGACCTCCTCGAGAAGCGCCGCGACACGGCCAGCGCGCGAGGCGCTGGTACCGATGCCGTGCACGTCGAGCGGCAGACGCACGCTGGCGCCGACGCTCCGGCGCGGATTGAGCGCCGAAAGCGGGTTCTGCTGCACGAGCTGGATGGCGCGCCGCTGCTCGCGGGAGCGCTCGCCCGGCAGAGGCACCCCGTTGAAGCGGATCGTCCCGGCCGAAGGCGGGATGAGCCCGAGCACCAGGTTGGCTAGCGTCGTCTTGCCCGATCCGCTTTCGCCCACGATCGCGTGGCATTCGCCACGCTCGAAGGCAAGCGACACGTCCTCCAGCGCCACGACACGATGGCCGTCCGCCGCAAAGGTCTTGCCGACCCCGTCCAGTTCCAGGATCGCGCTCATGGGCGTGCCTCCACCGGCTCGCCGCAGCCCTCGTGCACGACCATCGGCTGATCGAAATCGGGGCTGCGCTCCGGAAGGTCAGGCAGGCCGCCTCCCGATATCTTGGGGATCGCGGCCAGGAGGGCGCGGGTATAGGGGTGGCGCGGATCGTGGAAGAGCTGCGCCGTCGTGCCGTGCTCGACCATCCGGCCGCGATAGATGACATAGACGCGGTCGGCGAATTCGCGCACGACGCCGAGATTGTGCGAGATGAGAAGCACGGCCGTGCCGCGCCGCTCGGTCAGCTCGTGCATCAGGCCGAGCGTCTGGGCCTGCACCGTGACGTCGAGGGCGGTGCCGGGCTCGTCGGCGATCAGTAGCGCCGGCCGGTTGGCCAGCGCCATGGCGATCATCACGCGCTGGTTCATGCCGCCGGAGAGCTGGAAGGCATAGGAATCGAGCGCCCGCTTCGGATCGGGGATGCTGACCTCGGCGAGCGCCGCCTCGGCCCGCCGGTCCGCCTCGTCGTCGCCGATGCGCCGGTCGCCGGAGCGCAGCACGTCGCGGAACTGGCCGCGGATGCGGAAGGTGGGGTTCAGCGCCGAGGTCGGGTCCTGGAAGATCATGGCGACGCGGTTGCCACGCCGCCGCGCGATCTCGCGGCCGCCGGATATCGCCTCGATCCTGTCGAAACGGATCGAGCCGGTCGCATGCGTGCGCGGGCTTTCCTTAAGGAGGCCCATGGCGAGCCGCGCGGTGACGGATTTCCCGGACCCACTCTCGCCGACGAGCGCCACCTTCTCGCCGGCCCGGACATGCAGCGAGATGCCGTGCAAGACCTCGGTCTGGTGGCGGCGCGTACCGAAGGCGAGGCGCAGGTCGCGGATGGTGAGCACGGGGCCCGACGGGGTTGCGGCCATGATCAGCTCTCCGCCTCGAAGGCTTCACGCAGCCCGTCGCCGACCAGGTTGAAGCCGAGGACGACGAGCAGGATGGCGAGGGCCGGCCAAAGCGTCAGCCACCAGCCGTCGGGCATGTATTTCGCGCCCTCGGCGACCATGGACCCGAGATCGGGCGTCGGCGGCTGGACGCCGAGGCCGAGGAAGGAGAGCGACGACGCCATCAGGATCACGAAGCCGACATCGAGCGTCATCTTCGTCAGGATCGACGGCCAGCAGTTCGGCAGGATCTCGCGGAAGAGGATGTGCAGCGTCGAGGCGCCGACGGTCTCGGCCGCCAGCACATAGCCTTCCTGCGCCTCGGCACGGGTGACGTTGTAGACGAGCCGCGCATACCACGGCCACCACATGGCGGTGATCGCCAGCATGCCGTTGATCAGCGTCGGCTCGAGGAAACCCATGATCGCCATGGCGAGGACGAGCGGCGGCACGGCGAGGAAGACATCCGTGATGCGCATCAGCACATAGTCGGTCCAGCCGCCCTTGTAGCCGGCGACGAGGCCAACGATGACGCCGACCGGCGTCGCGATGGCCAGAACGACCACGGCCATGATGAGGGAGAGACGGTAGCCGTAGACGATGCGCGTGAAGAGATCGCGGCCCATCGCATCCGTCCCGAGCATGTAGGGCGACGCCGGCGGGGCGCTCATGGCCGCGAAATCGCCGATCGGCCCGACATGGTCCGGAAACGGGGTGACAAAGTCGGCGAACACAGCGAGCAGCACGATGACCACGACGATCGCGAGGCCGAGCACCGACAAGGGATTGCCGAGGAAGGCAGCGAGTGCGCGCGAGCCACCGCGGCGCGCGACGACGGGGGAGCCAGGCTCGGACATTGCTCAGCCCTTCCCCGCCGCGAGGCGAATGCGCGGATTGACCACGCCGACCAGGATGTCGACGAGGACATTCATGATCAGGAACGCGACTGCGATGATGAGGACGGTGCCGACGATGGCATCGAGATCCTTGCGGATGATGACTTCGACGCCGTAGCGCGAGAGGCCCGGCCAGCCGAACACCTTCTCGACGAGGAAGGCATTGCCCAGCATCGCCGCGAATTCGAGACCGAGGATGGTCAGCGTCGGAATGAAGGCCGGGCGGAAGGCGTAGCGCGTCGCGATCCGGAAAGGACGGAAACCGTAGGCGCGCTCCATCTCGACATAGGGCTTGTCGTAGACCTCGATCATGTTGGAACGGGTCAGCCGCGCGCATTGGCCGAGGCCCGACATTGCCAGCGCCGTCGCGGGCAGGACGAGGTGATAGAGCGCGTCGAGGAACGCGGCGCCGTTGCCGGCTGCGAGTGTATCGATCAGCAGGAATCCGGTGACGTGAGGCGGCACCGGTGTCGACTGCATCAGTTGCCCCTCGATGGGGAAGATCGGCCAGAAATAGCCGAAGAAGAGCTGGAGGATCACGCCCCAGACGAAGGCGGGCGTGCAGACGGCGATCAGCGCCACCAGCCGTCCGAGATGATCCGGCATCCGCCCGCGGAAATGCGCCGAGAGGATGCCGATCGGCAAGCCCAGCAGCACCATGACGATCGCCGAGACGATGCAGAGCTCGAGCGTCGCGGGCAGGAACTGCGCGATGTCGGTCGTGACCGGCCGGTTCGTGTAGAGCGACTTGCCGAGATCCCCGCGCGAGAGCGCCTTGAGGAACTCGAAATACTGCACCGGCAGCGGCGCATCGAGATGACGTTCGGCGCGCAGCGCGGCGACCTGCTCCGCCGAGGCGTTCGGGCCAAGCGCGATGCGGGCGGGATCACCCGGCATGACGCGGGCGATCGCGAAGATCAGCATGGAAATGCCGATCATCACCACCAGCGCGGCGCCGAGCCGCTTGCCTATCGATGTCCAGTTCATGCCGGGTCCTCGGGGTCGATGTCAGGCGGGCCGCGGCGCCGCGACGGCGTTCCCGCCGGCGGCGACGATCCGGAACATGCGCTTGGTCATCGACGTCTCGATTGGAAGCGGGGCGGCTGACCGGCGGACGTGGGTATCCGCCGGCCAGCCCCACGACATCACTCGGTGATGCTCATCTCGCGGAACAGGAGGTTGAAGTTGTCGAGCGTCTGCTTCGACTTGTCCTCGAGCTTCGGGAGCGCAACCACGTCGCGCGCCGTGTAAACGCCGGTGAACTCGTAGGCGTTGATGGCCGGGGCGAGGTCACGGAGCGTCTTGTTGAGCTCCTTGTAGATCGCCTCGCGCTTGGCCGGATCGGTCTCGGTGCGCCCGGCCTCCAGCAATTCGTCGACCTTGGCGTCCTTCAGGTGTTCGGCGGACATCCAGGTCGGCGGGACCTTGGAGGAGTACATGTTGTAAAGCAGCGAATCCGGATCGGGCGTCACCGCGGCGACGGCGATTTCCACGGCGTGCGGCGCCGTCTCGGGCTTCGTCACCTGCTCGGAGACCAGCGCCCACGGGGTCTTGATCACCTTGACCGGGAAGCCGAGCTTGGAGAACTGAGCCTGCATCAGCAGCGCGATGCGCTCGCGGGCCGGCACTTCGGCGATCCAGGCGATGTCGAGCGGGCTCGACTTGGGGTCATACTTGCACTTGGCCAGCTCTTCCTTGGCCTTGTCCATGTCCTGCTTGTAGTCGGGCAGATCCTTGTCGTAGCCGAGCAGGCCGCTCGGCAGAGGTCCCTTCATCGGGATGCCCTGTGCCCGCTCGTCGTTGATCTTCAGGATCTTGAGCGTCGTGTCGTAATCGAAGGCATAGGTCAGCGCGAGCCGGCAATGCACGTCGTCCAGGGGCGCGCGGGCGGTGTTCAGCTTGATGTATTCACCGGTGGCGCCGCCTGCCTCGGTATCGAGCTTGATGCCCTTCTCGGCCGCAAGCGAACGGATGACCTCCGGCGGGAGCCACAGATCGGCGATGTCGTGCTCGCCGCGCGACATCAGCGCGCGAACGGTTGGCGCCTCGAGGCCGTAGCGGTAGCGCACCTTGTCGGGCGCGTTCTCGGCAAAGCCGAGGAAATAATCCGGGAACTTGACCATGACGGTCTCGGACTGCGGATTCTGGCTCTCGACCTTGTAGGCGCCCGAGCCGGCATCATGGGCCGACAGCCATGCCTCGCCATAGTCGCCGAACTCGCCATATTTGCCGTCGACCTTGTTGGCCATGACCGTCTTCGCGTCGACGATCGGCAGGCGGACGAGCGCCGCGAGGAAGGGAGCGTAGGGCTCGGTCAGCGTGAACTTGACAGTCAGCGGGTCGACCGCCTCGGCCTTCTCGACACGGCCGGCGAAAAGGTTGGAGAAGCCCTGCCCCATCGCGATCATGCGGTTGAGCGAGAAGACGACGTCGTCGGCCGTCAGCGGATTGCCGGAGTGAAATTTCACGCCGTCCTTGAGCTTGAAGGTGTAGCTCTTGCCGTCCGTCGTCCATTCCGTGGCGAGCAGGGGCTCGACGCCTGGGCCGCCGGCCTTGGGATAGACCAGCGTGTCGTAGATGTTGGTCATCAGGACCGTATCGGCATAGTCGGTCGCCTTGGCCGGATCGACCTCGCCCACCGGCGCCTCGTCGAGCCGGAGCACGCGTTCGGCGAAGGAGGGCACCGCCAGCCAGAGCGGCGATGCCAGGACGAAGGCCGATGCCAGGGCCCTTGCTCTCAATCTCATCGGAAATTCCCCTCTTGGTTCGATACCGACCCGCCCGTGCCCTCGACACGCGCCAGCCGGCACGCGGCCGTTCCGACCGCTCCCTGCCTTTCCGATCGGAAACCATACAGAGGAAATAAGTTTCGTATAGGCCAAAATTTCTGCATCGCCGCCCGGATGCTACGCAAACGGGCGGTAACACCACTTCGTTGCGGCAAGCCAACAGCGCGTGGCCAAAGGGGTGTGCGGCACATGATCTCGATAAATCAGATAGTTATAGAAACGCATCGGCCAACCGAAGTTGGTCGACAACTGCGCACACTCTGTCGACAAAAAACCCGCACGGGCAGCATTGGCTCTCCATTTCAGCGGCTTTGCCAAGTAGTCCGGAATCCTGTAATGCAAAAATGTTTCCGATAGGAATTGCGCATGCCCATCACCACCAAGCCGGCGCGCCGGCGCGAGGCGACCGGTGTCGAGCGGGTCCCGCCGCGCGGCAGCGACCAGATCTCCGGCATCCTGAGACGGCTCCGCCGCGAGGCCGGCATGACGCTGCAGGAACTCGCCGACCGCTGCGGGCTCGCCTCGTCGACGCTGTCCAAGATCGAGAACGGCCAGATGTCGCCGACCTACGACACGCTGCTGCGCGTCGCGGGAGGTCTCGGCCTCGATATGGCCGAACTCTTCACCGGAAAGAGCTCGAGCGATGTCGGCGGCCGCCGCACCGTCACGCGGAGCGGCCATGGCGTCATCCGCTCGACCGAGCAGTACACCTACGAAATGCTTGCGGCCGAGCTTTCGGGCAAGCAGTTCATTCCGCTGCTGACGACCATAGAGGCGCGGTCGATGGCCGATTTCCCGAGCCTCGTCCGTCATTCCGGCGAAGAGTTCTTCTATGTCCTCTCCGGTCAGGTGACGCTCCATACCGAGCACTATGCGCCGACCGTGCTGGAGCCGGGCGACAGCTGCTATTTCGACAGCACGATGGGCCATGCCTGCGTTTCGTCGGGCGACGAACCGGCTCGCATTCTCTGGATCTGCTCGCGAGTCGTGGCGCCGCTGACGGCCTGATCTACCCGGCGCCGAATTGCCGAGGACGGGATTTTCCGTTATCAGTAATTCCATGAGCATGACCGGATCCATCGACCGGAAGAGCCGCGGTCGGCCGCGCACGGACACGACGCTCGTCGGCGTCCGGATGGCGCCCGAACTCATCGCCGCGCTCGACCGGTTCATAGCCGACGAGGCGCCGGGTACGTCGAGGCCCGAGGCGCTGCGTATGGTGTTCCGTCGCTGGGCCGAGCAGGAAGGCCTGATCAATCGCCAGCCGCCGGACGAGGGCAAGCGTCCGTCGGAGCTGAACTCGGACAATGACGGCTGACGATGCAGTGACGTTTCGTAACTCGGGGGATTTGAGATGCGTCTTTTCGTGCTTTCGCTGGCGATGGCCGCCAGTCTCGCGGCGCTGGCCGGGTGCTCCAGCAGCGGCAACAGCGCCGCGGCCGTCGACATGATGAACAATCCCGTCAATGCCTGCGGCACGGACGGAAGCTCGAACATCAACGATTGCGGCGGTGGTCGGCGCTGAGGCGCCGCCACCCGCTCGACTAGGAAGGCAAGGAGTGACGACGATGAACCGCTCTCTTCTGGCGATCGCCGCTCTCCTTGCCGGCTCCCTGCCCGCTCTCGCCCAATACCAGCCCGTGACCCCGGTCGACCCGGCGCCGTTCCGCAAGCTCAGCTGCGACCAGATCGCGGCTCGCATCCAGAAGCTCAATATCCCGATCGGCAACAACAACTCGACGATCGCCGGCTTCCAGCGCAGCCCTACGCTTGAGTTCCTGCTGCTCGGTACCGGTTCGCGCAGCCCTGAATTCATCGCCGAGGTCGCCAGGGCCCGCGGCGAGCGCAATGCGCTCATCGCCGTCGCGGTCGAGAAAGACTGCGCGGCGAAGCGCCTCGTGCCGATGCGCTGACCGGCTCCTTAGCGATCCCTCCCATGCGCATTTTCATCCTCGCCGCCCTCATCGCTGCAGCGCTGGCTCCTCTCGGCGGCTGCACGGGCACCGGCGACAACTGGGCCGCCGTCCAGGCGATGAACAATCCGCCGAACACCTGCGGTCCCGGCGGCTCGCGAAATGTCGAGGATTGCCGCGGCAGGCCTTAGTCCGATCCGGGACGGTGCGCGATCAAAGCTTCGGGGCTGCTCCGTGCTATGCGGACATTACTGTCGGCGCCCTATGATATTGTTGGGTGGCTCACACCGAATCCGCTTCATGCGGGCCACGCCCATCAACGTCCCCCGATTCCGAGGTGATCATGCGTATCGTCGTTCTCACTCTGGCGCTGCTGGCGGCGCTTCCGGCCGTTAGCGGCTGCTCCAGCACCGGCAACAACGCCGCCGCCATCAATGCGATGGACAACCCGCCGAATTCCTGCGGACCCGGCGGCAGGGCCGACGTCACGGACTGCCCGGACGGCGCGTAGCCGCCCTTTCACGACGGAGAGATGACCATGCGGATCTTCTTCCTTTCGCTCGCCATGCTGGCCGGACTGTCGGCCGTTTCGGGCTGCTCGAGCACCGGGGCGGGCAATGCGGCCAGCGATGCCGCCGCCATCAACGCCATGGACAACCCGCCGAATTCCTGCGGACCCGGCGGCAGCCAGAACATCGAGGATTGCGACAGCCGTCGCTGATGCGAAGTGGCCGGTCCGGTGTTTCGCCGGGCCGGCCCCGATTCACCAATCCCTAAAATTTTCCGAAGATAGGGCCGGTTTTATCAGCCCGAATTAACCTTTGGCCGCTCTTTGCCGCGCTATGTCTCGCCGATCGATGAAGATCGGGAACAGCGCCATGGCAATGTCTGGGCGGACGAGTGGCCGTATCGACTGGGTCGACTACGCCAAGGGCTTCTGCATCATCATGGTCGTCATGATGCACTCGACCCTCGGGGTCGAGAAGGCGGCCGGAGCGGAAGGCTGGATGACGCATGTGGTCGCCTTCGCGAAGCCGTTCCGCATGCCCGACTTCTTTCTCATCTCGGGCCTCTTCCTCGCCAATGTGATCGATCGCGACTGGCGCACCTATGCCGATCGCAAGATCGTCCATTTCGCCTATTTCTACGTGCTCTGGCTGGTGATCCAGTTCCTGTTCAAGGCGCCGGGCATGGTGGCCGACGCGGGCGTCACGGGCGCGCTGCGCGAATTCCTGCTCGCCTTCGTTGATCCCTTCGGCACACTCTGGTTCATCTTCCTGCTGCCGATCTTCTTCGCCGTCACCAAGCTGCTGCGCGGCGTGCCGTGGTGGATCGTCTGGATCGCCGCGGCGGCGCTGGAAACGGCGCCGATCGACACCGGCTGGGTGATCCCGGACGAGTTCGCGTCGCGCTTCGTCTATTTCTACACCGGCTATATCTTCGCGCCGGTCATCTTCCGCCTCGCCTCCGGTGTCATCGAGCGGCCGCTGGTCGCGACGGCTGGCCTGCTCGCCTGGGCGGCGGTCGAAGCCATCGCTGTCTTCGGCGGCTGGTCGGAACTTCCGCTCGTCAGCCTCGGCCTCGGCCTTGCCGGCGCGGCGGCGGTGGTGAGCTTCTCGGCGCTGCTCTCGAGGTCGCACCGGCTCGGTTGGCTGCGCTATTGCGGGCAGAATTCGATCGTCATTTATCTCGCCTTCTTCCTGCCCATGGCCGCGACCCGCGCCGTGCTGCTGAAGTCGGGCGTCATTCCCGATCTCGGCACGGTATCCCTGATCGTGACCGCCGTGGCCGTTGTGACTCCGGTGCTGTTCTTCCGGCTGGTCCAGGGAACGCGCTTCCGCTTCCTGTTCGAGCGGCCCCGTTGGGCGCGGATCGAGGACCGGCCCGCGCGCGGGCTCGTCGCTGCCGAATAGGGACGGACGGTCTTTAGAAAGGCCGCGCTCAGGGCCTCGCCGGCGGCGGGTCGCTGCGCTAGTTCCCTGCGCATGACCCGCCCAAATGCCCCCCGGCCCGACCGCGAAGCTCCCGCCCTTGTCTGGTTCCGCGACGATCTGCGGCTTGCCGATAATCCGGCGCTCAGCGGGGCGGTGGCGAGTGGAAGACCGCTCGCCTTCCTCTTTTGTCTCGACGAGGTCAGCGAGGGAATTCGCCCGCTCGGCGCCGCCAGCAAGTGGTGGCTGCACCATTCTCTGGCGTCTCTCGCCGAGACGATCGAGAAGCATGGGCATCGGCTGATCCTGAAGCGCGGTCCTGCGGAAGGTCTGGTCTACGATCTTGTCAAGGAACTCGGCGCCGGAACCGTCTGCTGGAACCGCCGCTATGGCGAGGGAGAGCGCGCGGTCGACGCGGCGCTCAAGGCTCGCTTCAAGGAAGAGGGCGTCGCTGTCGAGAGCTTCCAGGCCAGCCTCCTCTTCGAACCCTGGACCGTGCGCACGCAGAGCGATCAGCCCTTCCGCGTCTTCACGCCGTTCTGGCGCGCCTGCATGGGCGCCGCGCCGCCGCGCCAGCCGCTGCCCGTGCCCCGCTCCTGGCCCAGTCCGGCCAAGGCAGTTCGAGGCGAAGCGCTCGACGACTGGGGCCTCTTGCCACGCCATCCAGATTGGGCGGGCGGTCTACGCGAGGCGTGGACGCCGGGTGAAGCAGGCGCGGCGACCCGTCTCGAGGAGTTTGTCGAAACGCGGCTTGTCCGCTATGCCGGCCATCGCGACCAGCCGGCCGAGGCCGCGACGTCGCGCCTTTCGCCGCATCTCCGCTTTGGCGAGGTCAGCCCGTTCCAGGTCTGGCATGCAGTGGAGAACCGGCGGCACGCGAGTTCGACGGGAGCGGAGCGCTCCATCGCGAAGTTCCAGTCCGAAATCGGTTGGCGCGAGTTCTCCTGGCACCTGCTCTTCCATAAGGGCAACCTCGCGACGCGCAATTTCCAGCCCCGCTTCGACGCCTTCCCCTGGCCGAAGGCCGATCCCTCCGCTCTCAGGGCGTGGCAGAATGGCCGGACCGGCATTCCGATCGTCGATGCCGGCATGCGCGAACTCTGGCACACCGGCTGGATGCACAATCGCGTGCGCATGATCACCGCGTCGTTCCTGACCAAGAACCTTCTCGTCGACTGGCGGATCGGCGAAGCCTGGTTCTGGGATACGCTGGTCGATGCCGACGCCGCCAATAATCCGGCCGGCTGGCAGTGGGTCGCGGGTTCAGGTGCGGATGCCGCGCCCTACTTCCGCATCTTCAACCCGGTGACGCAGGGCGAGACGCACGATCCCGAGGCGACCTATATCCGCGCCTACGTCGAAGAGCTGGCCGGCCTCGACGCATCGGACATCCACACCGTGACCAAGCATGCGCCACCGGCTGGCTATCCGCGGCCGATCGTGGATCTTTCGGCTTCGCGACAGCGGGCACTCGAGGCATTCGCCGCCCTTCGTGGCGGAGAATGAGGCATGATTTCCCAATCCGGCCGCTGAAGAGCATTTTTTTCCGGTTCCGCGACATAGCCAGCCGGTGGGTGCTTTGCGAAGCCCGGCGGCTTGCCGCAAGTCTGATGGCCGTCCCGCTCCTCGCAGCCTGATCGAAGAGTCTCATGGCCGTTCTCCCGTCCGTCATCGAAGCCATCGGCAACACGCCGTTGATCCGCCTCCGCCGCGCCTCGGAGGAGACGGGCTGCCAGATCCTCGGAAAGGCCGAGTTTCTCAATCCCGGCCAGTCGGTGAAGGACCGCGCCGCGCTCTACATCGTCCAGGATGCGATCGCGCGCGGGCAGTTGCGGCCGGGCGGCACCATAGTCGAGGGGACCGCCGGCAATACGGGGATCGGCCTCGCGCTCGTCGCCGGCGCGCTCGGATACAAGACGGTCATCGTCATCCCGGAAACGCAGTCGCAGGAAAAGAAGGACGCGCTTCGCCTCGCCGGCGCGACGCTCGTCGAGGTCCCCGCCGTCCCCTACAAGAACCCGAACAACTATGTCCGCCTCTCGGGGCGGCTGGCGCTGGAGCTGGCGCGGAGCGAGCCGAACGGCGCGATCTGGGCCAACCAGTTCGACAACATCGCCAACCGTCAGGCGCATATCGATACCACCGGCCCCGAGATCTGGGAGCAGACCGGCGGCAAGGTGGACGGCTTCGTCGCGGCCGTCGGCTCGGGCGGCACGCTGGCCGGCGTCGGTATCGCACTCAAGAAGCGCAATGCGGGCGTCAAGATCGCCCTGGCCGATCCGCATGGCGCCGCGCTCTTCAGCTATTACACGACAGGCGTCCTGCGCTCCGAAGGTTCGTCGATCACGGAAGGCATCGGACAGGGCCGCATCACGGCCAACCTCGAGGGCGCACCCGTCGATGCGGCCTATCTCATCGACGACGCCGAGGCGCTGGAGATCGTCTTCGACCTCGCCGAGCACGAGGGGCTGATCCTCGGCGGCTCATCGGGCATCAATATTGCGGGTGCGATCCGCCTCGCCCGCGAACTCGGTCCGGGGCATACCATCGTCACGATCCTCTGCGACTATGGCATGCGCTACCAGTCGAAGCTGTTCAACCCGGCCTTCCTGCGGGACAAGGGCCTGCCGGTTCCGGCTTGGCTGGAGCGTGATAGAAAGATCGACGTGCCTTACGAGGCGTCCGATTCCTGACAGGCCATCATGACCGATACCGTCCTCCTGTTCCGCGACGATCCCTATCTCTCCACCGCCGAGGCGCGCGTGACGGGACTGACGCCGGAAGGCGGCATCATCCTCGACAGGACGGTATTCTACGCCACCGGCGGCGGCCAGCCTGGCGATATCGGGCGACTGGAGCGTGCAGACGGCTCGATGATCGAGATCGCGACCGCCGTCTATGGCGGCTCGAAGAGCGAGATCGTTCACGTGCCGACGGCTGGCTCCGCGCCGCCCGAGATCGGGGAGACCGTCGTGGCGCATCTCGACTGGCCGGTGCGCCATCGTCACATGCGCATCCATACCGGTCTGCATCTCCTCACCGTCGCGGTCCCCTATCCCGTGACGGGCGGGCGGATCGGCGCCGAGGAAGGCCATCTCGATTTCGACATCGATGGTCCGATCCCCGCCAAGGAAGAGATCGACGCGCGCCTCGCCGAGATGATCGCCGCCGATCATCCGGTGACGACGGAATGGATCACCGACGACGAGCTTCTGGCCAATCCCGGCCTCGTGAAGACGATGAGCGTCAAGCCGCCGATGGGCAGCGGCCGCGTTCGCCTCGTTCGGATCGGCGATATCGACCTGCAGCCCTGTGGCGGCACCCATGTCCAGTCGACGGCGGAGATCGGCGCGCTCGCCGTCTCCAAGATCGAGAACAAGGGCAAGCAGAACCGCCGCATCCGCATCCGTTTCGCCTGAGCCCGAGCCTGATCCCCAGCCTGGAGCCGACCATGAGCACGCCTTTCGTCACCGCCGCCTGGCTGGCCGAGCATCTCGGCGATCCCTCGGTCGCCATTGTCGACGGCTCCTGGTACCTGCCGGCCATGGCCCGCGACGCCGAGGCGGAGTTCCTCGCCAGCCACGTTCCCGGTGCGGTGCGCTTCGATCTCGACCGTATCGCCGATCTCTCGACGCAGCTTCCGCATATGCTGCCCGACGCCGCCGCCTTCGCCGCCGCGGCCGGCGCGCTTGGCATCTCCGAGCGGCAGACCATCGTCGTCTATGACGGCGCCGGCCTCTTCTCCGCGCCGCGCGTACGCTGGACTTTCCGCGTCATGGGCGCCGCCGATGTCCGGATCCTCGAGGGCGGCTTGCCGGCCTGGACGAGCGCCAGCCTGCCGGTCGAGACCGGATCTGCCAGGCCTTCGCCCGCGGTGTTCGCCGCCCATCTCGACCAATCCGCCATCCGCTCGGTCGACCAGATGATCACCGCCGTCGAGCGCGGCGACGTCCAGATCGCCGATGCGCGGCCTGCCGAGCGCTTCCGCGGCGAGGCGGCCGAGCCACGCCAGGGCCTTCGCTCCGGCCACATGCCGGGCAGCCGCAGCGTCCCTGCCTCGGCGCTGATCGAGAATGGCCGCCTGAAAACGCCGGACGCGGTCGCCGCGGTCTTCGCCAGTGCCGGTATCGATCCTGCCGCACCGGTCATTACCAGCTGCGGCTCGGGCGTGACGGCTGCCATTCTCGCGCTCGGCCTCGAGACGATCGGCGCTCCAGACGTCGCGCTCTATGACGGATCCTGGGCCGAGTGGGGCTCGCGCACGGACCTGCCGATCGAGACCGGTCCAGCGCGGTGACGGCGTCCCGCGTCGTCTCGGTAGCCGCGAGCCCGGTGCACGGTTTCTCCAAGCCTGCGCTCGACGAGATCAGACTGCTCGCCGGTCTCGGCGTCGAGGGCGACGCGCATTGCGGAGAGACCGTGAAGCACCGCTCGCGCGTCCGGGTGGACCCGACGCAGCCCAATCTGCGGCAGGTGCATCTCGTCCATGCGGAACTGTTCGCCGAACTCGCCGCGCGTGGCTTCGAGATTGCGCCGGGCGCGATCGGCGAGAACATCACGACAGAGGGTATCGACCTGCTCGGCCTGCCGCGCGGCGCTCGGCTCGCGATCGGCGACGAGGCGCTGGTCGAGATCACGGGCCTCCGCAATCCCTGCGCCCAGCTCGATGCCTATCGCCCCGGCCTGACGGCAGTGGTGCTCGGCAGGGACGCCGACGGCAAGCTTGTGCGAAAGGCCGGCATCATGGGCATCGTCATCGTGGGCGGCACCGTGCGCGCGGGTGATCCGATTGCCCTGCATCTTCCGGCGGAACCGCATATGAGGCTCGAGAGGGTCTAGCGGAGACGTGTCCGGCCAAGGCGTTGCGCCGGCTTCCTGCGGCATCGCTTCATACGCCGTTCAGCCTCGGCTCAGCCGGAACGGGCGAAGCTCGCCCCATGAGACCGCCGCATTCGCGCGGTCCGATGCCATTCCGACCCACAGAGACCGCCGATGAGACGCCTCCCCCTTCTTCTCGTCACGGCCGCGATGCTCGCGCCCGCCCTCACCTTTCCGCCGCTGCCCGTCATGGCGCAGTCCGCGGCGACGGCCGACCAGCGTGTCGAGGCCGCCCAACGCGCGCTCGAGAAAGCCGAGAAATCACTACAGGATGCGGAGGAGACGGGCGGCGACATCCGGGCGGCCCGACGCTCGGTCGCCAATGCGATGAAATCGCTGCGCTCCGCAGAGTCGGCGGCGGGGATCGCGCCGGCGGCAACGGCGCCGGTCAATCCGCCGCCAACGGTACAGGCGCCGGCGGCCCCCGCTCCCGCAACCCCCGCCTCGCCGGACGCCGGCCCCAAGCCCTACACGCCGCCCGAGACGCCGACAGCCAAGTCACCAGGAGCCAAGGCGCCGGAAGCCAAACCGCCGGAAGCCAAGGCTCCAGAAGCCAAGCAGACAGCGCCCGCCAAGCCGGCCAAGCCACCCGCCGCGCAGCCGCAAGAGGCAGCGCCGAAGCCGGCCAAGCCGGTGGTGACGCGCCGAAACGGCATCACGGAGACACGGACGCCGCGCGCCGATGGCGGGACGATCGTCGAGCAGCGCGACGCCTCGGGCCGGATCATCCGCCGCGTCGAGATCGCTCCGAACGGCACAGAAGCGGTGATCATCGACCGGACGCGGGGCGCGGGAACGCCCGTCGCGCCGCCGCGAATCTACGACCCACGCGAAGTTCCGCCGCCGCCCGGCGCCGATCTCGATGGCGGCCGGGCCAGCGAAGCGGAGATCGAAAGGGCGTTGCGCGCTGCGCCGCGACGCGGCTCCGGCGGCTATTCAATCAACGAAATTCAACGTTCCGAGCGCATTCGTCAACGTGTGGCAGCCGTCGATCTCGACACCATCACCTTCCCGAGCGGCTCGGCCCGCGTGCCCGAGGATCAGGTCTGGAAACTGGAGAGGATCGGGCGCGCCGTCCGGCGCATCGTCGAGCGCTGGCCGGACCAGGTGTTCCTGATCGAGGGGCATACGGACGCGGTCGGCACGCGGCTCGCCAATCGGGAACTCTCCGCCCGCCGGGCGGATTCGGTCGCCGGCATCCTGGTGCGCTATTTCGGGGTACCGCCGCGCAACCTCGTCACCGAGGGCTATGGCGAGGACTATCTGAAGGTCCGGACCGACGGTCCCTCTCGAGAGAACCGCCGTGTCACGATCCGCAACATCACGCCGCTGCTCGGGCGGTAGCGTCGCTCGGTCCTCAGGGCTGCGCGGGCGCCGGCGCGGCGAGCGGCGGCGCCTCGGCAGGATTGGAGGCAGGCGGCGGGCCGGCGGGGAAGCCCGCCGCAACGCGCTCGCCGATGAGCGGGAAGAACGGGTTCCAGGACATGCGCAGCAGCCAGTCGAGGCTGACGATGAGCGCGCTCCGCTCGCCATGGGCCGCGATCGTGCCGAGATGGATGCCGAAGTCGTCGGCGGGGTCGGGCTGGTCGCCATAAAGACCGTCCTCGGGCGGGAACGGCAGCGCGACATGCGACAGCGAATAGACATCGGGCGACCACCGGGCGCCGATCGGCGTCACCGTCTCGCTCGTCGATCCGGCCTCCGTCGTCCGCGCCACCGCCTCGTCGGTGGACGGATCGCGATTGGCGACGACCGTCAGGCGGTAGCGGCGCGGCGCCGGCGGGACCAGACGCTCCAGCCTCGTCTCGCTCTGCGCACGGAAGAGTAGGCCGAGTTCGGTGTGGCGGTTGATGTCGAACAGGACCAGCTCGCTACCATTTTCCGGTAGCCGGCCGAACAGCGCGTCGACGACGGCGTGGGCGCTGACCGTCGCGTCCAGAACCGACTGGAAGGCGAGCACCGGCGCGAGCGGCGCCAGCCTTCCCTCGCGCGCCAGCCGCGTCAGCCGGTCCTGCACCTCCATCGTCAGCGCATAGGACTGACGGGCGGCGTTGACCGGGAAGGAGTTGTACTTGAAGGGGTTGAACTCCGGCAGGATGTCGAGCCAGGCGGCCTTGGCGAAGGCCGGCAGCAGCGCGGGCAGCCCGGCGAGCCCCGAGAAGCGGGCGAAGCCGGTGACGCCGATCATCGACGACAAAAGGACGATGCGGGCGGGCCTCGCGAGCGTCGGCTGCTCGATCGCGTCGAGCGCATAGAGCATCGCCAGAGCGCCGCCATTCGAGTAACCGACGAGATGGATGGGCCTGTCGCCGACCTTCGCCTGCGCTTCGCGCACGGCGAGGCGGACGGCGGCCATCCAGTCCTGCCATGAGACCGTCGTCAGACCGGCCGGAACCGTGCCGTGACCGGGCAGGCGTATGCCGATCGCCACGAAGCCGTTGTCGCGATAGAGCGCGGCGAGATGGCGGAGGCTGTAGGGCGAATCCGTGAGCCCGTGCAGGAAGACGGCAGCGCCCACCGGCTCGCCGTCCGGCATCAGTTCGAAGGACCGGTTCCAGTCGACGGCGAAGCGCTCCGGATTGACCGGGCTACCGGCGAAATACCGATTGAAGGGCACGCGCTCCGACGGCTCCAGCCGGTCGGTCACCGCGCTCTTCACCTCGGCGAAAAGCGCATTCTCGGCCGAGAGATAATCGGCATAGGTCCCGCCATCCATGGCGGCGACGGTGAGCTCCTTCGGCACATGGGTGTGCCAGAGCTCCAGCGGCGGCCCCTGCTCGACCATGTAGATGCGCACGCCGAGAACGGTGACGACGACAAGAAGCACGGCAAGGAGCGCGCGGCGCAGGAGGCGCGTGAACCAGCGTCGAAACATGATCATGAGCCCCCGGCCGTGCAGCGATCGTGCCGGTCATTCTTAACCGAATGGCGGGATCACGGCACGTCGGCGATCGCGCAGCTGGACGAAAACCCGCCGGGCGCGATCGCCTGCTCCGAACGACATGGCTCCCACAAGCCGGACGATACGGAGCTGACCGTGTCGCCGCCTCATCATTTAGGATGATGCTGCCCTCATCCGCATGAGCGCCGCATCCCGAAACTGTGCACGGCGTCCCTAATTTCGCGCATCGGTTATCGGGATCTCGTCTTGCCCGTCCGGGCTGCGAGGGCTGCGACGACGATCGCGATCAGCGGGCTCGCGATGCCGAATACGGCGAAAGGCGCATAGGCGACGGTGGCGACGCCGAGGGTCGCCGCCATATAGGCGCCGCAGCTGTTCCACGGAACGAGCGCGGAGGTCGGCGTCGCCGCGGCGCCCACCGATCGCGACAGGACCAGCGGAGAGAGGCCGCGCTTCTCGAATTCCGGACGGAACATGCGACCGGGCAAGACGATGGAAAGGTACTGGTCCGCGGTGACGACGTTGCTCGCGAACACCGCGGCGACGAGCCCCGCCACGAGGCTTACCGTCGAACGTGCTAGACCGGCGATCGGCGCGACGATCTTTTCCAGTACGCCCGTCTTCTCGACGATGCCGCCGAAGGCGAAGGCCGACATTACGAGCCAGATGGTCGGGAGCATGCTCTCCATGCCGCCGCGGCTGGCTATGGCGTCGATCGCGGCGTTGCCGCTCGAGGAGACATAGCCGGAGGCGAGCGCGAGCCAGGCGCCCTTCAGGAGCGCGAGCGGCGCCGGCAGGTCCGGCGCGGCTGCAAAGGCGAGGACGCGGCCCGGCGAGAGGGCGACGGCCAGGAGGCAGGCGGTGATCGCGCCGGCGAAGATGGTGGTGAAGGGCGGCAGGCGCAGAAGTGCCAGAAGAATGACGACCGCGAGCGGCAGGAAGATCAGCGGCGAGGTCGGCGCGATCGCGGCGATGGCGGCGAGCTTCTCTCCGGTATCCGCGGCGCCGGGCGTGCCGAGCAGCCAGAACACGACCAGCGTCGCGACGAGCGCGCCGAGAGAGATCGGCAGCGTGGCGCGCAGATGATCATAGAGCGCCGACCCGGCCGAGGCAGCGGCGAGGTTGGCCGAATCCGAGAGCGGCGAGGTCGTGTCTCCGAAATAGGCGCCCGAGATGATGGCCGCCGCCGAGATCGTCGGATCGAGCCCCATATTGGCCGAGATGCCCATGAGGCCGACACCGACCGTGCCGACGACGGTCCAGGAACTGCCGATCGCCAGCGAGATGACGGCGCAGAGCGCCGCGGACGTCACATAGAACGAGCCGGGATCGAGCAGCGCGAGACCGTAATAGACCATCGCAAGCAGCGTTCCGCTGAGCGCCCAGCTGCCGATCAACGCGCCCACCGCGAAGAGGATGAAGATCGCGCCGATGCCGCTCGCCACGCTGGCGGCGGCGGCATCGGTCAGCTCGGCCATGGTCCAGCCCCGGCGGGTCGCCATGAGCGCGGCGATCATCGCGGCGACCGTCAGTGCGACCTGGTTCGGCCCCTTCGCCCCGGCATCGCCGAAGAGGAGATAGGAGAGCGCGACCAGGACGATCAGCGCCGCGACGGGCACGAGGGCCTCGACGAGGCCCGGCGGACGCGGCGCCCCCGGTGTCGGGCTCTTCATCGCCCGCCCCCCATGCATCGCGGCGGCGGGGAACCGCGGGCGCGCCGGGACAGGACTAGTAGTCCACCGCGTCGCGGATGATCGGACAGGTCATGCAATGACCGCCGCCACGGCCGCGGCCGAGTTCGGCACCGGCGATGGTGATCACCTCGATGCCCGCCTTCCTCAGCAGCGTGTTGGTATAGGTGTTGCGGTCATAGGCATAGACGACGCCCGGCGCGGCGCACACGAGATTGGCACCCGAATCCCACTGCGTGCGCTCGCGCATGTAGTCGTTGCCGCCGGTCTCCACGACGCGCATCTTCTTGAGCCCGAGCGCGTCGCGCACCGTCTCGACGAAGGTTCCCTTGTCCTTGTGCAGCTCCAGCCCGCCCTTGCCGTCCGGCCGGTAGGAGAAGGCCTGGATGCCGTCGACGATGTCCGGATAGTAGAGGACGCAGTCGCGGTCGGCGAAGGTGAAGACCGTGTCGAGATGCATGGCGGCGCGCAGCTTCGGCATCGCCGCGACGATCACCCGCTCGGCTGCGCCTTCCGCGAAGAGACGCTGCGCCACCTGGCTGATCGCCTGGCGCGAGGTGCGCTCGCTCATGCCGATGAGGACATTGCCCTTGCCGATCGGCATCACGTCGCCGCCCTCGAAGGTTGCGAGGCCGTGATCCTCCAGCGGGTCGCCCCACCAGACCTTCACGCGACCGGCGAAATCGGGGTGATAGCGATAGATGGCGGTAACGAGGATGGTCTCCTCGTGACGGGCCGGCCAGAAGAGCGCATTGAGCGTCACGCCGCCATAGATCCAGCAGGTGGTGTCGCGCGTGTAGAGCGTGTTCGGCAGCGGCGGCAGCAGATATTCGGTGACGCCGGCGGCCTCGCGCACCAGCTTCATCATCTCGCCGCCATGGGTATCCGGGAACTCGTAGGTCGAGAGACCGCCGATCAGCGTCTCGGCGAGTTCGCGATGCGTCAGGCCTTCCAGATAGGACCGGATCTCGTCGACGAGGCCGAGGCCGACCTGGTTCGGCACGATCTGGTTGTCGAGGATCCAGGCCTTGGCCTCCGGAACGGCGAGGGTCTGGGCGAGGAGATTGTGCATTTCGACCACCTCGATGCCGCGGTCGCGCATCTTGGTCATGAAGTCGAAATGGTCGCGCTTGGCGTTCTCCACCCAGAGTACGTCGTCGAACAGAAGCGCGTCGCAGTTGCTCGGCGTCAGCCGCTGATGGGCACGGCCGGGCGCGCAGACCATGACCTTCCTGAGCTGACCGACCTCGGAATGAACCCCGAACGGAACATCGCTCGCCATGACGGCACCTCCCTCTTTTCTTTTCAGTGCGTGATGAAGCCGGTGACGAGCCCGACCACGCCGACGAGGCCGGCGAGAACGGTCACCGCGAAGACGGCGAGTTCGGCAGGGGCGAACAGGCGGGCGTTCTGCTCGCGCCGGGCCCAGACATAGAGGATGGTGCCCGGCGCATAGAGCACCGCGACCAGCAGGACATATTTGAGCCCCGCGGCGAGGAACATGATCAGCACGTAGAAGGCGGCGATCGCGGCGAAGGAAAGATCGCGGCGACGATCGGACGGTGTCTTCTCGTAACCCGCACCGCTCCGCGCCAGAAGAACGCCATAGCCCGCGACGAGCAGATAGGGCAGCAGCGATGTGACGCTCGTCATGTCGAGCATGAAGTTGAACGCGTCGCGCGACCAGTAGGTCGAGATCACGAACAGCGACACGACGATGTTGGTGAGCCACAGCGCGTTGGCGGGCACGCGGTTGCCGTTCTGCGCGGCGAAGAGCCTCGGCATGTCCTTCGACTTCGCCGCCGCGAACAGCACCTCCGCGCAGATCAGCGACCAGGCGAGATAGGCGCCGAGCACGGAAATCAGGACGCCGATCGAAATGAAGACGGCACCCCAGTGGCCGACCACCACTTCCAGCACGCCGGCGAGCGAGGGGTTGCTGACGCCGGCGATCGTCGCGCGCGGCATCGCGGCATAGGGGAGCAGCGTGATGGCGACCATGAGCCCCATGACGCCGACGAAGCCGAGAATGGTCGCCGTACCGACATCCGCGCGCTTCTTCGCGAAGCGCGAATAAACGCTGGCGCCCTCGATGCCGAGAAAGACGAAAACCGTGATCAGCATGGTGTCACGCACCTGCTGCACCAGCGTCTTCTCCGGCATGCCCACGCCGCCGAAGAAGTTCTCGGAAAACTGCTGATAGTTGAAGACGAAGATGAATATGAGGATGGCGACGATGATCGGCACGATCTTGGCGATCGTCACCACGGTATTGACGAAGGCCGCCTGTTCGACGCCGCGCAGGATCAGGAAATGGAACGTCCAGATGCCGACGAGCGACAGGATGATCGCCGCCGGCGCGCTGCCGTCGCCGAAGAGATCAGGAAAGAACCGACCGAGCGTCGACCCGATCAGCACCCAGTAGAAGACGTTGCCGAGACAGCTGCCGAGCCAGTAACCGAAGGCCGACAGGAAGCCCATATAGTCGCCGAAGCCGGCCTTGGCATAGGCGAAGACGCCCGAATCGATGTCTGGCCGCCTCTCCGCGAGGGCCTGGAAGACGCGGGCCAGCATATACATGCCCGTGCCGGCGATGGCCCAGGCGATGATCGCGCCGAAGGGGCCGGTCGCGGTGCCGAAGCGGCCCGGCAGATTGAAGATGCCGGCGCCGACCATCGAGCCGACGACCATGGCGGTGAGCATGGGAAGAGACATCTTCCCGCTGTCCTTGGCGGCCATTCGCTTCCCCCGCGCGGGACTGTCGCCCGCCTTGCACGCTTATGCGCCTTCCATCCCGTGGAGGCATGAGCCGCGCGTCCCGCCCCTGTGCGGAGCGTCCAAAAAAGAGGCGCCGGGCACCCTCGCTGCCGGCTTGACGGGCATCGCGCGAGCCGTGAGGGTTCGCGCTCCGCCGTCCCACCGCAGGAAGACCCATGCAGCCCTCGCGCGACATCAACCGCCTGATCGAGATCATGGCCGCTCTGCGCAATCCCGACGGCGGCTGCCCGTGGGATCTCGAGCAGAGCTTCGAGACCATCGCGCCCTACACGGTCGAGGAGGCCTACGAGGTCGCCGATGCCATCGAGCGCGGCGACCGCGTCGATCTCCAGGAGGAACTCGGCGATCTCCTGCTGCAGGTCGTCTATCACGCCCAGCTGGCGCAGGAGGAAGGCGCGTTCGGCTTCGGCGACGTCGTCGAGGGCATCACGACCAAGATGATCCGCCGTCACCCGCATGTGTTCGGCGATGCCGAGGCGCGGAGCGCCGGATCGGCCAAGGGCATGTGGAACGCGATCAAGGCCGAGGAAAAGCGGCTGCGGGCCGAGCGCCGCGCGGCCGCCGGGCTCGCCGAGGACTCGTCGTCCGGACTGCTCGACGGCGTTCCCGCCGGACTGCCGCCGCTCGCCCGCGCCATGGCGCTTCAGAAGAAGGCGGCGACGGTCGGCTTCGACTGGAACGACCCGCACGCGGTTCTCGCCAAGATGCGCGAGGAGATCGGCGAGGTCGAAGAGGAGCTGGCCGCTGCCGAGCGCTCGCCGGAACGGCTGCGGGACGAGGTCGGAGACCTCCTCTTCGTCGTCGTCAACCTCGCGCGGCATCTCGATGTCGACCCCGACGCGGCACTCCGCAGCACCAACGAGAAGGTCCGGCGGCGCTTCCGCCACATCGAGACGCGCCTAGCGGCAGAAGGCCGCACGACCGCCGAGGCGAGCCTCGACGAGATGGAGGCCTTGTGGCGCGAGGCGAAACGGCCGCCGGCCTGAGAGGCGGTCAAACGCACTGCGATATCGGATGGGGAATGAAGATGGTGGGCGGTACTGGGATTGAACCAGTGACCCTTCGCGTGTGAAGCGAATGCTCTCCCGCTGAGCTAACCGCCCGCCGCCGGGCCGTGCCCGGAGAAGATGCCGGCTTATAGAGACAGAGCCGCGGCCGCGTCAAGGTTCTCCGCCGCCCATGCGCACAGTCGCGGTGGATGACCGGAACCAGACCTTCACGGACGATATTGTATCCGTCGCGGCGCGCGCTATAGATTGCCACTTGCCGATCCAAAGCGCTTTGGAAACGCGCAGACAAATGCGCCGCACCAGATTTGAACCGGTTCAATCCTCGCGCCTCCCCGTGGCGCGAGCCCGTCGCAAGGCCAAGGAACGCCAAGGGAGAATGAGATCATGACGATCCGCGTCGTCGTCTGGGGCGAGAACGTCCACGAGCAGGAGAACGAGACCGTCCGGAAGATCTATCCGGAAGGCATGCACACGACGATCGCCAAGGGCCTCGCCGAGGATCCGATGATCGAGGCGACGACCGCCACCCTCCAGGAGCCCGAGCACGGCCTTTCCGAGGCCCGCCTCGCCGAGACCGACGTGCTGATCTGGTGGGGCCACAAGGCCCATGGCGAGGTCTCCGACGCCATTGTCGAGCGCGTCGCCAACCGCGTCTGGGAAGGCATGGGCCTCATCGTCCTGCATTCCGGCCACTTCTCGAAGATCTTCAAGCGGCTGATGGGCACCCCCTGCTCGCTGAAGTGGCGCGAGGCCGGCGAGAAGGAGCGCGTCTGGGTCATCAACCGCTCGCATCCCATCGCCCAGGGTCTCTCGGACTATTTCGAGATCGAGCAGACCGAGATGTATGGCGAGCCCTTCACGGTTCCGGAGCCCATGGAAACGGTGTTCGTCACCTGGTACGAAGGCGGCGAAGTGTTCCGCTCGGGCCTCACCTACAAGCGCGGCGGCGGCAGCATCTTCTACTTCTCGCCCGGCCACGAGACCTACCCGATCTACTACAACACCGACGTCAAGCAGGTGCTGAAGAACGCCGTGAAGTGGGCCAACAATCCGGCTCCGGCCTGGGCGGGCATCACCAAGGCGCCGAACACGCCGGCCGACAAGGCCCCGAACGGTCCGATGACCATCAAGGGCGAAACCCTGCACAAGCCCGGCGAGGCCGGCTTCCGCTGAGAAGCCGCGCAGGACCTCTGGCCACCACAGGAACGAAAACAACACATCATGGTCAAGCTCCTCATCCTCGGAACAGGGAGCATGGCGGTCAGCCATGCGACCAACTTCCAGGCCGCTCCGGACACCGAGCTCGTCGCCGCCGTCGAGACCGACGCGGCCCGCCGCGAGGCCTTCGGCAAGCAGTTCGGCATCGAGAACCTGTTCGCCGATCTCGAATCGGCGATCGCGTGGGGTGAATTCGACGCCGTTGCGAACGTGACGCCGGACGCCGTGCACTATCCGACGACGATGCGCCTCATCGCCGCCGGCAAGCACGTGTTCTGCGAGAAGCCGCTGGCGACGAGCTATCCGCTCGCGCTCGAGATGGCCGACGCCGCCGAGGCGAAGGGCATCATCAACATGGTGAACTTCACCTATCGCAACTCGCCCGCCCTCCAGAAGGCGCGCGAGCTGGTGCGCAGCGGCGCCATCGGCGACATCCGCTATTTCGAGGCGTCCTATTTGCAGAGCTGGCTCGTCAGCAAGGCCTGGGGCGACTGGCGCACCGAATCGCGCTGGCTGTGGCGCCTGTCGTCGCAGCATGGCTCGAAGGGCGTGCTCGGCGATGTCGGCGTCCACATCGTCGACTTCGCCTCGTTCGGCGCCGATACGGACATTGTCGCCGTCGACAGCCGCCTGAAGACCTTCCACAAGGCCGACGGCGACAAGATCGGCGAATACCCGCTCGACGCGAACGATTCGGCAGTGATGACGGCGGAGTTCGCCAATGGCGCGCTCGGCACGATCACCGCGACGCGCTTCGCCACCGGCCATGCCAACGACCTGACGCTGCGCATCTTCGGCACGTCGGGCGGCATGGAAGTGAAGACGGACGGCAAGACCTCGGCGCTCAGGATCTGCGAAGGACCGGAGATCGACACGTTCGGTTGGGAAACCGTGGAATGCCCGCCGGTCCCGACGACGTATGAGCGCTTCGCGAAAGCCTGCAACACCGGCGTCAACGGCGAGCCCGACTTCCGCCGCGCCGCGGAAGTGCAGCGCATCCTCGACCTCTGCTTCGCGCAGGAAGCGACGCGTGCGCTGCACGCCGCCGCTCCGGCGACGGCGGCGGAGTAAGCGGACCAATACGGCCGCCAAGGCTTCTTTCCACGACCTGACGGCCGCGATCCACGATCGCGGCCGTTGCTTTTTCGACACAGACCACGTCGTTGGCAAACCGCCGGTTGCCAAGCCGAAGCTTCGTCTGTATCGTCTTACTTCTGTTGTCTCTTGCCAGGGAGGTCTGCATGGCATCGATGCATATGACAGTCGTTCCCGACTTCCCGCCGGAACTTTCCGGCCGATAGGCAGGTCGAGCGGCAGTCCCTGGTGCGGTCCCCGACCGTGCCCGTTTGCCGCCCCCCCCCAATCGACATCCTGACTTTATCGTCGCGCGCTGCCGTGCCCTTTCGGGTCGCCGCGCGCCGTCCCGACATTTTCCAATTCGAGGCCGGTTGCGTTGGCGCGACCGGAAATCATCATGGCTATCACCGCTCAGGCGCGCTCGCCCCGCCGCTGGCTGTCCGGCCCGTTCGCGCGCGTCTTCGCCTTCACGTTCCGGCACTGGCGACGACAGAAATTCGTCGCAGCCTTCATCATGGTCGCGATGCTGCTGGAGACGCTCGCGCATGTCCTGCTGCCGCTCTATGCCGGCCGCATCGTCGATGCCATCGCGTCGCCGGCCGCGGTCCGCGACCAGGCGTTAGGTCTGGCGATCGAGGCGTTCGCGACCGTGATGGTGCTCAGCGCCGGCATGGTCGTGGCGCGCCATATCGCCTTCACCGGGATCATCCGCCTGACGCTGGCGATCATGTCCGACGTCGCGTCGGAAGCGTTCTACCGGGTGCAGCGATTCTCGACCAACTGGCAGGCGAACAGCTTCGCCGGCTCAACTGTCCGCAAGATCTCGCGCGGCATGTGGGCGCTCGACCAGTTGAACGACACCATGATCCTGGCGCTGCTGCCGTCCGTCGTGGTCCTCGTCGGCACGACGATCCTGCTCGGCGCCTACTGGCCGATGATGGGCGTGATCGTCGCGGTCGGTTCGATCATCTATGTCGCGGTGACGGTGTCGCTGTCGCTGTTCTATGTCGCGCCGGCGGCGAGCCTCGCCAACCAGTGGGACACCAAGCTCGGCGGCGCGCTGGCGGACGCGGTCAGCTGCAACGCGGTGGTGAAGGCCTTCGGCGCCGAGGCGCGCGAAGACCAGCGCCTTGCCGGCATCATCGCCAAGTGGCGCGGCCGGACGCGGCGGACATGGGCGCGCGGCACAAATAACGGCACAGCCCAGAATGCCATGGTCGTCATCCTGCGCGGCGCCGTGGTCGGGCTGGTGCTGTGGCTGTGGTGGCATGGCCGGGCGACACCCGGCGACGTGACGTTCGTTCTGACCTCGTTCTTCGTGCTCGAAGGCTATCTGCTGGATGTCGGCATGCATGTCCGAAACCTGCAGCGCGCCGTCAACGACATGGAGGAACTGGTCTCGCTCGAGTCGCAGCCGCTGGGCATCGAGGACAAGGCCGATGCCGTTCCGATGAAGATCGGCGCCGGCGAGATCCGCTTCGACGACGTGACCTTCCACTATGCGGGCCACGACACGCCGCTCTATCGCGATTTCAACGTCACGATCGCGGCGGGCGAGAAGATCGGCCTCGTGGGGCATTCGGGATCGGGCAAGACGACCTTCGTCAAGCTGATCCAGCGCCTCTACGACGTGAACAAGGGTCGTATCCTGATCGACGGTCAGGACATCGCCCATGTCACACAGTCGTCGCTGCGCGGCGAGATCGCCATCGTGCAGCAGGAGCCGATCCTGTTCCACCGCTCGCTGGCGGAGAACATCGCCTATGCCCGTCCGGGCGCCTCGATGGACGAGATCGTCGCTGCGGCAAAGCTGGCCAATGCGCATCACTTCATCGAACGCCTGCCGAGAGCCTACCAGACGCTGGTCGGCGAACGGGGCGTGAAGCTCTCGGGCGGCGAGCGGCAGCGCGTCGCGCTGGCGCGGGCGTTCCTCGCGGACGCGCCGGTTCTGATCCTCGACGAGGCAACGTCCAGCCTCGATTCGGAATCGGAGGCGTTGATCCAGGAGGCGATGGAGCGGCTGATGGAAGGCCGCACGGCCATCGTCATCGCGCACCGCCTGTCGACGGTGCGCTCGATGGACCGGCTGCTGGTGTTCGATCACGGCACCATCGCCGAAGAAGGCACGCATGACGTGCTCGTCCGCCGCGAGAACGGTATCTATCGCCGCCTCTTCGAGCGGCAGGCGCTAGAACTCGCCAAGGGCCTCGAGATCGCGGCCTGACAAACAGGAACGGGCGGCCGAAAGGCCGCCCGTTTTTCATTATATCTCGTATATCCAGCTACTTGCGGCGCTCAGTTGATGTAGCGCACCTTGCCGGCCGAATTGACCATGCAGTTCACCTCGACGTCGTTCACGACGAGGTTGACCTGCGCCCCGGACTTGCCGGCCTTCACCTTGCGGACCTGGACGTTGCCCTTGAGCGCGTTGTGCTGCGTCGCGGCCGCATTGATACAGGCCTGCCGGGCGGAACTCGACGACACGGCGAGCGCCGGCGTCATGGACGCTGCCGTCAGCGCGGCAACGGACGAAAGAACGATCGCGAACTTCATCATGATGTCACCCTCCTGAGGCGAGGCCGCCTGGCCTCTTGAGGCGACAATGAGACTAGTGAGCGAGAGGTTCCCGCGAACCGCGGGCACGAGGCGCCCCCCGCCCGGCGCGCACCGGAAATCAGCCGGACCGCTGCTCGAAGAAGCCGGCGAGCCCATCCCGCGCCGTCGACAGGTGGCGGTCGAGCGCAGCAAGCGCGGCGGTCTCGTCGCCGGCGCGGCAGGCGGCGATCATTGCGCGGTGGTCGACCTGGCCCATGTCGCCGTCCGTGGCGAGATGGAAGCGCAGATAGCGATCGGCGGCGACGAGGTGCTGCTCGGTGAGCGCGAGGAGGCGCGGCAGGCCGGCGGCGGCGTAGAGCGTCATGTGGAAACGGCGATTGAGCTCGCCCATGCGGGAGACATCGTCCTCGCGGTCGATCTCCGCGATCACCTCTTCCGCCCGGTCGAGATCGGCCGGGGCGAGGTTCGGCAGAGAGTAACGCAGCGCCTGCGCCTCCAGCCCGCCGCGGATGGCGAAGTTGTCGAGCGCATCGCCGAGCGAAATCTCGACGACGATGGCGCCGCGATGCGGCTCGAAATCGACGAGGCCCTGCGCTTCCAGCTGGCGCAATGCCTCGCGGATCGGCATGCGGCTGACGTCGAAACGGCCGGCGAGATCTTCCTGGCGCAATGGCGTTCCCGGCGGCAGCGCGCCAGTAAGGATCGCCTGCTTCAGCGTCGCCTCGACATATTCGGTCGCCGTCCGGTAACGGCGCCCGCCCGCCTCGATCACATCGCTGAGTGACGTCACGCCGCCTGTCGCGCCACCGCGCGCCCCTTGAATGTCGATTGGATCCAATCTAACAATCGCAGCAGTCCAACACAATGGCCCCGCCCCCACCTGGGCGAAGCGCCCTCCCCGCAGCGTCCGCATCCGATCATGACATCCATGCCGTCCGAGAGCGTCCACCCTTCCGATCCGGATGATTCGCGCGCCGGACTCGCGCGGTCGAGCGACCTGCAACCGATCCTCGCCGGCATCATCGCGGCCTTTGTCGGCTTCGCCGGCGTGTTCACCGTCATCCTGCAGGGCTTCATCGCCGTCGGCGCGACGCCGGCGCAGGCGGCATCCGGCCTCCTCGCCATCTGCCTCGTGCAGGGCGTGCTCGCCATGTGGATGAGCTGGCACCACAAGATGCCGATCTCGATCGCCTGGTCGACGCCGGGCTCCGTGCTCTTCGCCGCGACGGGCATGCTCGACGGCGGCTTTCCGGTCGCGGTCGGCGCATTCATCGGCGCGGGGCTCCTCATCGTCGCCGCCGGGCTCGTCAAGCCATTCGGCAAGCTGGTGTCGTCGATCCCGCCCGTGCTCGCGAGCGCCATGCTCGCCGGCATCCTGCTCGGCCTCTGCCTCGCCCCGGCGCGCGCGGTGGCGGACGAGCCGTCGCTGGCGATCCCGGTGGTGCTGGTCTGGGCGATCGTGGGGCGGCTGAAGCGCATCTGGGCGGTGCCGGCGGCCGTGGCGACCGCGATCGTCATGATCGCCCTGCATGCACCCACCGACGGCCTTTCGACCGCGCATTTCATGCCCGACATCGCCTTCGTCTGGCCGGAGTTCAGGGCAACGGCGATGATCTCCCTCGCCGTTCCGCTGTTCATCGTGACCATGGCGGCGCAGAATCTGCCCGGCATCGCCGTCATGAAGCTGAACGGCTACGAACCGCCGGTCAGCCGCATCTTCGTCGTCTCGGGCCTCGGTTCGGTCGTCACCGCCTTCTTCTGCGGCCACACGCTGAATCTCGCGGCGATCACGGCGGCGCTCTGCGCCGGGCCGGAGGCGCATCCCCATCCCGGCCGGCGCTGGATCGCATCGGTCTCGGCGGGCGCCACCTATCTCGTCCTCGGCCTCGGCGCGACCACGGCGGCGGCGCTCATCACCATCGCGCCGCCCGTCCTGATCCAGGCGGCGACCGGCCTTGCGCTTTTCGGCGCGTTCGGCGCGGCGCTCGCCGGCGCCACGGCGCATGCCGCCGACCGCGATGCGGCGATGGTGACCTTCGTCACGGCCGCATCGGGTCTTTCCTTCTTCGGCGTCGGTGCCGCATTCTGGGGGCTCGTGGCAGGCGGAGCCTTCATGTTGCTGAACCGGCGCTGGGCGAGATGACGGACGAAACCATCGCGGGGATCATCCTGGCGGGCGGCACCTCGCGCCGCATGGGCAGCGACAAGGCGTTCGTGACGCTGGGTGGCCGGCCGCTGGTCGCGCATGCGGTGGACCGGCTCTCGCGGCAGGTCGGACCGCTCGCGATCAACGCCAATGTGGAGCCCGAACGCTTCGGTCGCTTCCGCCTGCCGATCGTCGCGGACGACAGCCCGGATACCGGGCCGCTCGGCGGCGTGCTCGCCGGATTGCGCTGGGCAACGGATCATCCACAGGCGCCGCGCCATCTCGTCACGGTCCCCGTCGACGGCCCGTTCATCCCGTCCGACCTCGTCGCGCGGCTTCGCGAGGCGGCCAGCGCCTCCGGCACGGTCGCGATCGCCGCATCCGGCGATCGGGATCATCCGGTCTTCGCGCTCTGGCCTGTGCAAATGGCCGATCGCCTCGCGGACTGGCGGCTGACGGCAAAGAGCCACGGCGTGCGCGCCTTCCTCGCCGCCACCGGTTTCGCCGTCGCGACCTGGCCGTTGCCCGCCATCGGGCCGGACCCGTTCTTCAACGCCAATACACCGGATGATCTCGCCCGGGCCGAGGCATGGCTTGCGGGCGATGCGGCTCTGTGATGCTAATCAAAGCACGCCCAAGGGCTGAGCAGCGACAGTCGCTGTGCGCCCGCGAAGCGCCGTGTGGGCAATCCGCGCGGGCGATGCTAGCAAACAGGTTCGGTTCGATCGGACCGCAGGGAACGAATTCGAGGTTCATGATGCTGAAGAAACTGGCCCTCGCAGCCGCCGCCTTCCTCGCCATCGCCGCCCAGGCCGAGGCGAAGGACTGGTCCAAGATCCGGATCGGCACCGAGGGCGCCTACCCGCCCTTCAACTTCTTCGATTCCGACAAGCAGCTGCAGGGCTTCGACATCGACATCGCCAAGGCCGTCTGCGACAAGCTCAAGGCAGAGTGCACCTTCGTCGCGCAGGACTGGGACGGCATCATCCCCGCGCTGCAGGCCGGCAAGTTCGACGCCATCTTCGCGTCGATGTCGATCACCGACGAGCGCAAGAAGGTCGTCGACTTCTCGCGGCCCTATTACAACACGCCGTCCGCCTTCATCGCCGCCAAGGGCTCGGGCATCACCGACGTCTCGGCCGACGCGCTGAAGGGCAAGACGCTGGGCGCCCAGTCCTCGACCATCCAGTCCGGCTATCTCGAGCAGGATTATCCCGGCTTCGACCTGAAGCTCTACCCGACGCAGGACGAGGTATATCTCGACCTCGCCTCCGGCCGCATCGATGCGCTCTTCGTCGACAAGGTCGTCGGCATGGACTGGCTGAAGACGACGGATGGCAGCTGCTGCGAAGTGGTCGGCAAGGACATCCCGCTCGGCGGCGGCGTCGGCGCGGCGGTCCGCAAGGACGATGCCGATCTGCGCGACGCGATCTCGAAGGCGATCCTCGAGATCAAGGCCGACGGCACCTACGACAAGCTGAACGCGAAGTATTTCCCGTTCTCCATCTGGATCGACTGAGGCGCGCCGCGCCGCCTTCATCCCGCCGCGCGTCCGATGGCGCGCGGCGGAAAAGGCGGCACGAAGGGGGCATCACCGCGTGGACCTCATCGAACTCCTGAGCTTCGGACCCGACGGCTGGGGCGACGAGCTGGCCGCAGGGACCTGGCTCACCATCCGCCTCGCGGTCGCCACGCTTCCGTTCGGCCTCGTGCTCGGCCTTCTCGTCGCCCTCGCGAAGCGCAGCGAGATCGCCGCGCTCCGCTTCGTCGGCAACGTCTACACGACGGTCTTCCGCGGCCTGCCCGAGTTGCTCACGATCTTCATCGTCTATTTCGGCGGCCAGATCCTGCTGCAGAGGATCGTCGAGCTCGTCTCGCCCGGCAGCAACATCGAGGTGAGCGGCTTCGTCTCGGGGATGATCGCGCTCGGCGTCGTCTTCTCGGCCTATTCCTCCGAAGTGTTCCTCGGCGCCTTCCGCGGCATCTCGCGCGGGCAATGGGAGGCGTCGCGCTCGCTCGGCCTCCGGCCGCTCGCGACGATGCGGCTGGTGATCCTGCCGCAACTCGCGCGCCTCGCCCTCCCCGGCCTCGCCAATCTCTGGCTCATCCTGCTCAAGGATACCTCGCTGGTCTCGGTGATCGCGATCGACGATCTCCTGCGCGTCACCGGCATCGCGGTGCGCGTCACCAAGCAGCCCTTCTTCTTTTTCGGCATCGCCTGCCTGCTCTACCTCGTCATGTCGATGATCTCGTCGATCGGCATCACGGCGATCGAGCGCCGGCTCGGCCGCGGCCATGGGCGGACGGCATGAACTTCGAGGTGCTGCAGGAATACGGGCCGCGGATGCTGGCGGGCCTCCTGGTCACGCTGGAGCTGGTCGTGATCTCGATCACCCTGGGCGCGCTTCTCGCCGTGCCGCTCGCGCTCGGGCGGATGAGCCGGAACAAGCTGATCAGCCGGCTCGCCTTCGCCTATGTCTATGCGGTGCGCGGCACGCCGCTGCTGGCGCAGACCTTCCTGGTCTATTACGGCGCCGGCCAGTTCCGCCCCGAATTGCAGGCGGTCGGCCTCTGGTGGCTGTTCAAGGACGCGTTCTTCTGCTGCGTGCTCACCTTCACGCTGAACACCGCCGCCTATCAGGCCGAGATCTATCGCGGCGCCATTCTCGCCGTGCCACGCGGACAGAGCGAGGCGGCGATGTCGCTCGGACTCACGCCACGCTCGATCTTCCGCATGGTCGTGGCGCCGCAGGCGATGCTGCTGGCGCTGCGCCCGCTCGGCAACGAGATCATCCTGATGATCAAGGGCTCGTCAGTCGCCGCCATCGTCACGGTGTTCGACCTGATGGGCGTGACCCGCCTCGCCTATTCGCGGACCTTCGACTTCCAGGTCTATCTCTGGGCGGCCGTGCTCTATCTCGTGCTGGTCGAGATCATCCGCCGGGTGTGGGACCGCATCGAGCTTCGCCTGACGCGGCACATCCGCCACGCCTGAGTGCGCCTCGGCTCAGGCGGGGCGCGCCAGCAAGGCGGCGATCTTGCCCGACAGCCGCTCGAAATCGACCGGCTTGGTATCGAAATCGTCGCAGCCCGCCTCGAGCGCTCGCTCGCGCTCGCCGACCATGGCATGGGCGGTGAGCGCGATGATGGGCAGCCGTTCGCCGGTCATTCCGGCCCGGATCCGGCGCGTCGCCTCCCATCCGTCGAAGACGGGCAGGCTCAGATCCATGAGCACGATGTCGGGCTTGTCGCCGAGCGCCTTCGTGACCGCCTCCTGTCCGTCGACGGCGAGGACGACATCGTGTCCGGCGCGTTTCAGCCGGCGCGAGAGCATGTCGCGGTTCAGCTCGTTGTCCTCGACGAGCAGGATAAGCGCCATCAGACCCGTCCCTCTCCCTCGCCCGCCGGCAACGTGACCGCGCGGATCGCGCGGCTGAGCTCGACGCTCGCCGCCTGCCCCTTGGCGATGATGCCTTGCGTATTCTCCTTGAGCGAGGCCCGTTCAACGGCCGTCAGCTCGCGTGCGGTCACGACGATCACCGGAATGCCCCGCCAGGCCTCGCTCTCGCGGATGCGCTCGAGGAACTCGAAGCCGTCCATCTCGGGCATGTTGAGATCGAGCAGGATCGCGTCCGGCGACCCGTTCGCCGCGAGCCAGTCGAGCGCCTCGCGCCCGTTGGTCGCCGTTGCCGAGGCCATGCCGAGCTTGTCGCCGACACGCGCCATGAGTTCGCGCGTCGGGCCGTCATCCTCGACGATCAGCATTGTCTGGCCCTCCGCCACCGTCCGCTCGGGCATGTGGCGCTCCAGAGTCTGCAACAGTTCGGCGCGGTTGAGCGGCTTGGTCAGCATCGCCGCGGCGCCGAGCGTGAAGGCGAGGCTGCGGTCGTCGGTGATGGAGACGATGACGACGGGAATCGCCGCCAGATCCGGATCGTCCTTGAGCGCCACGAGCACGGCCCAGCCGTCGACCTGCGGCATCATGATGTCGAGCGTGATCGCGTCCGGCCGATGCTTGCGGGCGAGTTCCAGCGCCTCCGCTCCGGAACCGGCATAGATCGGCTGATAGCCCTCGCGCACGAGATGGGCGCCGATGATGTGACGGGTATGCGGGTCGTCATCGACGACGAGCACGCGGCCGCCCTCGGCGCTGCCCGGCAGCGCCTCTGCCGCCTCTGCGGTCTCGACCGGCGATGCGCCGTCCTCTTCGGCCGCGGCCTCCTGGCCGCCGTCGAGGATGACGAGATCGAAGCAGGAGCCCTCGCCTTCCTTGCTGGTGACGGTCAGATCGCCGCCGAGGGTGCGGGCGAAACTGCGGCTGATGGCGAGACCGAGCCCGGTGCCGCCGAAACGGCGGGTCGTCGAGCTGTCGGCCTGCGAGAAGGCCTGGAACAAGCGGCCGAGCTGCGCCTCGGTCATGCCGATGCCGGTGTCGCGCACGGAGATGGCGAGCCGGCGTCCGGTGCGACGCACGCTCATCGTCACGGTGCCGTCCTTCGTGAATTTGGTCGCGTTGCTGAGCAGGTTGAGGACGATCTGCTTCAGCTTGGTGTGGTCGCTCCTGACCGACCCGATGCCCTCTTCGACATCAAGAACGAAGCTGTTGCGGTTCTTCGCGGCGAGCGGCTTCACGAGCGTCTCCACATCGCGCGACAGCGCGGCGATGTCGACGGGCTCGAGGAAGACCTCCATGCGTCCGGCCTCGATCTTGGAGAGATCGAGGATGTCGTTGATGATGCGCAGGAGGTGCTGCCCCGCCCCCTCGATCTTCTTGAGATCGGCCACCGCGTCGGTCTGGCCCATGTCCTCGGCGTCCTGCATCAGAAGCTGGCTGTAGCCGATGATCGCGTTGAGCGGCGTGCGGAGCTCGTGGCTCATATTGGCGAGGAATTCGGACTTCACTTGCGTCGCGTGATCGGCCGCTTCCTTGGCGAGCTCGAGCTCGCGCTGCCGCTCGCGCATTTCGGTGACGTCGGAATAGACGGCGACGATGCCGCCGGCGCCGGTGCGCCGCTCCTGGATCTGGACCCAGCGTCCGTCTGGAAAGCGCTCGACCGTCACCGCCAGGCTGGCGCGCCGGGCGAGACGATCGTTGATCCAGGCCTCCGCCGCCTCGTCGTCGAGACCGCGCCGCTCGGCTGCCGCGCGCATGATATCGACAAAGGAGACGCCCGGCTGGAGGACACGCGAGACCGAGCCGCTCATGGCGCGGTATTGCGAATTGGTGATCTGCAGGCGGTCTTCGGCGTCGTAGAGCGCGAAGCCCTGGTTGATGCTCTCGATGGCGTCCAGCATCATCTGCCGCCGCTGGCGCGCCTCCTCCGCGAAGGTGTCGCGCTCGCGGATGCTGACGGCCAGGAGGGCGACGGCATCGCGCATGCGGCCGAGTTCGTCGCGCGAGGGTTCGGGCAGCATGACGTCGGAATTGCCGCGCGTGATCTCGCCGATCGCCGCCACCAGCTGGCGAAGCTGCGGCAACATCGAGGCGAGCACGACGAAGGTGAACAGGGCGCCGAGCACGACGGCGATGGCGGTGATCGCCAGCGAGACGTAGGCGCCGCCGGTGAATTCCGAGAGGACCTCGACCCGCGCCGCGTCAGCCTGCGCCCGAAGCTGCGGCTCCAGGGCGACGAGCAGGGTTTCCGCCGCCTCGCCCTCGCT
The DNA here is from genome assembly GCF_030815145.1 of Kaistia geumhonensis. Lineage (NCBI taxonomy): Bacteria > Pseudomonadati > Pseudomonadota > Alphaproteobacteria > Hyphomicrobiales > Kaistiaceae > Kaistia > Kaistia geumhonensis. The sequence goes on from NZ_JAUSWJ010000001.1 coordinate 533,253, forward strand.
GCGCGCCTCGGCGAAGAGCGAGTTGCCGACCACGCGCTGGTCGTCGGTATAGGCGTCGACCGCCTTCATCGCCGTCGCGTCGAAGGTTTCGACGGCCGCGGCGATCTTCGCGGCCTCGTCGGGCAGGAAGGGCTTCAGCCGCTCCAGCTCGGCGTCGAGACGGGCCCTCGCCTCGTTGCCGCGCTGCTCCGAGAGCGTCAGGAGGCTCACGGCGAGATCGGCGCGCCAGTAGAGTAGCTCGTGGAAATCCATGTGCACCGCGCTGACGATCTCCGAGACCGTCGCGATGCGCCGCGCGTCGTCGAGCGTGCCGGACGCGCGCTGGACGGTCCAGAAGACATAGGCGCTGGTCGCCGCCATCGGCAGCAGGAGCACGATCGCCAGAACGATCGCGCGGGTGGTGATGGAGGTCTGGCGGAGCGCGCGGATCAGGCGGGTGAACACGGCGCGGCTCACGGTTGGGCGAGGGTGATGCTGATGACGCTCGAAAGGTCGCCTTCGGCCGCCCCCTCGCGCGGATAGCCGGTGATGTCGATCGAGCCTTTGGGGCTGCCATGGCAGGAAAGACAGGAGGCGGCGTAATATTCCGGAACCGCCATGCGGAACGCCGTGCCGCCACCGTCCGCAGCGACGACCTCCGCGAAGGGCGCGCCGCGCGACCAGGACGGATCGCGGAACTTGCCCGCGATCACCTGCTTCTCCCAGTCGTCCGGCCGCGCCTTGCGGTTGCGTACCAGTTCGGGCGGGGCCGTGACCTTGATATGGGCGTCGCCCTTCACCCTTTCGGCGAAGGATTCGTTGACGAGGCGTGCGAAGGTGGCGGGAATGAAGCCCTTGAAGGCGACGCCTTCCTTGTTGATCTCGTCCTGCGCCTTGTCCATCACGTCGCGGATCGCGTCGATCTGGGCGCGGATCAGCCGGCCCTGGCGCGAGTCGGGCGGATAGCTCGCGGGGTCCTCGCCGGTCTTCGCCTTGTAGTTCTCCGTCGCCTCCGCAATCACGACATCGGCGCCGAGATTCTTGTCGCCGATCGCGGGGTCGTTGATCTCGGCCTGATGCTTCGAGATGACCGCACGGGCCGATTGCAGCATCGCCGAGAGGCGGCTGGCGATGGCCTCGGGCGACCCGGGCGCCGCAGCGTCGGCGACAGCCGTTTCCGACGCCGTGCCCTTCCCCGCGATCATCGCGGCGCCGGCGGTCATCGCCACGACCATCGCGACGCCCATGACGAGGGGCCGCACCCGGCGACGGCCAAGCCGCGCCACACCATGGATCATGCTCACGAGACCTCGCCCCTCCCCGTCCTTCCAGCCGGTCCGGACGCGCCGGAGCGGCTCCCCGGCGCCCCGTTCATTCCCCGGCAGGGATCGCGTCGCCTAGCCTCGCAAGAAGCGGCCGGGACGCGACGATTCCCCAGTCTTCGCAGGGGGATCGCGCGAAGTCCAGACGGGTTCTCGGCCGCAAGCCGGGTCACTATTTACATATAATAGTACTAATGGTATCGACTCTCATGCCGCGCGGGAGGAAAACGCCGCGGCCAAGGGAGGAACATCGTGAGCATCCTGAAGAAACTCGCCCTCGCGGCGGGCCTCGCCACAGCTTTGTCTTCGGCGGCCATGGCCGCTGACGGCATGACGGTCGGCTTCTCGCAGATCGGATCGGAATCGGGCTGGCGCGCGGCCGAGACCTCGGTGACGAAGAGCCAGGCCGAGAGCCGCGGCATCAACCTGAAATTCGCCGACGCGCAGCAGAAGCAGGAAAACCAGATCAAGGCGATCCGCGGCTTCATCGCCCAAGGCGTCGACGCCATCCTCGTCGCGCCGGTCGTCGCGACCGGCTGGGACGACGTGCTGAACGAGGCCAAGGAAGCCAATATCCCGGTCGTGCTGCTCGATCGCGGCATCGACGGCCCCGAGGACCTCTACCTGACCTCCGTCGCCTCGGATCAGGTCAAGGAAGGCCGCGTCGCCGGCCAGTGGCTGGTCGATACCGTCAAGGACAAGGACTGCAAGGTCGTCGAGCTGCAGGGCACCGTCGGCTCCACCCCGGCCATCAACCGCAAGAAAGGCTTCGAGGAAGCGATCGCCGGCTCGAAGAACATCACCATCATCCGCAGCCAGACGGGCGACTTCACGCGCTCGAAGGGCAAGGAAGTGATGGAAGGCTTCCTGAAGGCGGAGAACGGCGGCAAGGGCATCTGCGCCCTCTATGCCCACAACGACGACATGGCCGTCGGCGCCATCCAGGCGATCAAGGACGCCGGCCTGAAGCCGGGCACCGACATCCTCGTCGTGTCGATCGACGCCGTGCCGGACATCTTCACGGCGATCGCCGCCGGCGAGGCCAATGCCACCGTCGAGCTGACGCCGAACATGGCCGGCCCGGCCTTCGACGCCCTCGCAGCGTTCAAGAAGGACGGCACCGTCCCGCCGAAGTTCATCATCACCGAGTCGAAGCTCTACACCGCCGCCGACGACCCGAAGGGGGAGTATGAACGGCGCAAGGGTCTGGGCTACTGATAGATCCTGACATGCGCGCGGCTCCGCTCCCTTGGGGGCGGGGCCGCTCCGCTGCAAGGCCCGCTCGACCCGGGGGAGCGACGTGCAAGACAACGTCTATCGCGAGCAAATCGCCGCCGATCGCGCGACCGGCTATCGCATGGAAGCGCGCCAGGTCTCGAAGATCTTCGGCACGCACAAGGCGCTCGACAGCGTCGATTTCGGCCTGCTGCCCGGCGAGGTGCATGCTCTGCTGGGAGAGAACGGCGCCGGCAAGTCGACCCTCATCAAGATCCTCACCGGCGCCTATCAGCCGGACGGCGGCACCATCTTCGTCGATGGCGAGGAAGTCCATCTGACGAGTCCGCTGCAGGCGCAGACCTACGGCATCGGCACCGTCTATCAGGAGGTGAATCTCCTGCCGAACCGCTCGGTCGCGGAGAATCTCTTCCTGGGCCACCAGCCGACCCGCTTCGGCCTCGTCGACCGCCGGCGGATGGATCGCGAGGCGCGGGTCCTGCTGAAGCGCTACGGGCTCGACATCGACCCTTCGAGCGAACTCGGCGCGCATTCGGTCGCCGTCCAGCAGATCGTCGCCATCGCACGCGCCGTGCAGCTCTCCGGCAAGGTTCTCATCCTCGACGAGCCCACGGCGAGCCTCGACCGAGACGAGGTGCAGCGCCTGTTCGAGGTCATCGCCAGCCTGAAGCGCGACGGCCTCGCCATCGTCTTCATCACGCATTTCCTCGACCAGGTCTTCGCACTCGCCGACCGCGTCACCATCCTGCGCAACGGCCGTCTCGTCGACACGCGCCGGCTGAGCGAACTGACGCGGACCGATCTCGTGCGCAAGATGCTCGGCAAGGACATCGCCTTTTCCGGCTCGACCAGCCTCGAGGCGGAACGGGCTCCGACCGAGCTGCTGCTCGATTTCAAGGGCTATGGCCGCAAGCGCAGCGTCCGGCCGTTCTCGCTCGCCATCCACAAGGGCGAGGTCATCGGTGTCGCCGGCCTCCTCGGCTCGGGCCGCACCGAGATGGCGCGCATGATGTTCGGCATCGATCCGGCCGACGAAGGGACCGTCACGCTTTCCGGCAAGGAGATCTCCGTGCGCAGCGCCACCGATGCGATCGGCCACGGCTTCGGCTTCTGCCCGGAGGATCGCAAGGCCGACGGCATCCTGGGCGACCTGTCGGTGCGCGAGAACATCGTCATCGCCCTGCAGGGCAAGCTCGGCTGGTTCCGCGCGCTGAACCGCGACGAGCAGATCGACCTCGCCGGCCAGTTTGGCGAGGCGATGGACATCCGCGCCGCCTCGCTCGACATGCCGGTCAAGCTGCTTTCGGGCGGCAACCAGCAGAAGGTCATCCTCGCCCGGTGGCTCGCCACCGACCCGGCCTTCCTCATCCTCGACGAGCCGACGCGCGGCATCGATGTCGGCGCGCATGCCGAGATCGTCCGCACCATCAACCGGCTGCGCGACGACGGCATGGCGCTCGTCGTCATCTCGTCCGAGATCGACGAGGTGGTCGCCTATTCCTCGCGCATCGTCGTCATGCGCGACCGCGAGATGGTGGCCGAGCTGAAGGGCGAGGACATCAACCCGGCCGTCATCGTCCAGGCGATCGCGACGCATGGCGAGCATTCCGAAATCCAGGCCGAGGTGACGGCATGACGCGCATTCCGCTCGCCCGGCTCGTCAACACGCAGACGATCGCCCTTGTCGGCGTGCTGCTGCTCAACTGGATCCTCTTCCCCGGCTTCTTCAAGATCGAGTGGCAGGACGGGCGGCTGTTCGGCAGCCTGATCGACGTGCTCAACCGCGGCGCGCCGGTCGCCATCCTCGCGATCGGCATGACCGCCGTGATCGCGACCAAGGGCGTCGACCTCTCGGTCGGCGCGGTGATGGCGATGGCGGGCGCGGTCGCCGCGACGCTGGTGATGAGCGGGCAGCCGGGCTGGGTCGCCGTGCTCGGCGCGCTCGCGGTGGGCCTCGCCTGCGGCCTCTGGAACGGCGCCCTCGTGGCGTTGCTCGACATCCAGCCGATCATCGCGACGCTGGTGCTCATGGTCGCCGGGCGCGGCATCGCGCAGCTCATCACCGAGGGCTCGATCGTCACCTTCTCCGATCCGACGCTGGTCTTCATCGGCACCGGCTCGTTCCTCGGACTGCCGATGCCCGTGGTCATCGCGCTCGCGCTGATGATCCTCGTCACGCTGGCGGTGCGGAAGACGGCCATCGGCCTGTTCATCGAGGCGGTCGGCGTCAATCGCTCGGCGGCGACGCTCGCCGGCATCCGCAGCCGCCTGCTGCTGGTCACGGTCTATGCCGTCAGCGGCCTCTGCGCGGCGATCGCCGGCATCATCGTCGCCGGCGACATCCGCGGCGCCGATGCCAACAATGCCGGCCTCTGGCTGGAGCTCGACGCCATCCTCGCGGCCGTAATAGGCGGCACGTCGCTGCTCGGCGGACGGTTCTCGATCGTCATGTCGGTGGTCGGCGCGCTCATCATCCAGGCGATGAACACCGGCATTCTCGTCTCCGGCTATCCGCCCGAATTCAACCTCGTCGTGAAGGCGGGCATGATCACGCTGATCCTGATGATCCAGTCGCCATTCGCCGGCCGCCTGCTGACATGGTTCGGCCGCAACCGCCGCAAGGGGGCATCATGAACCGCAGCCTCCGCCCCCTGCTCGCGACGGTCATCATCTTCCTGATCGCCTATGCCGCGGCCGTATTCCAGTTCCCGGGCCTGCTCTCGACCCGCGTCCTCGGCAATTTCCTGACCGACAACGCCTTTCTCGGCATCGCCGCCGTCGGCATGACCTTCGTCATCATCTCGGGCGGAATCGATCTCTCCGTCGGCGCGGTGATCGGCTTCACCGGCGTGCTCGTCGCGGTGCTCATCACCTGGCTCGGCTGGCACCCCCTCGCCGCCTTCGCCGCCGCCTTCGTGGTCGCTGCGGCCTTCGGCGCGGCCATGGGGCTCGTCATCCACTATCTCGAAGTGCCGCCCTTCATCGTCACGCTGGCGGGCATGTTCCTCGCCCGCGGCGGCGCGTCGGTGATCACGCAGGATTCGGTGCCGATCGACCATCCGTTCTATTCCGCCGTGTCGTCGCTCTACTGGCGGCTGCCCGGCGGCGGTCGGCTCAGCTTCGTCGGCCTGCTGATGGTGGCAGTCTTCGTCATCGGCGCCATCGTCGCGCACCGGACGAAGTTCGGATCCTATGTCTATGCGCTCGGCGGCAATGCGACCTCGGCCTCGCTGATGGGCGTCCCGGTCGCGCGCACGACGGTAGAAATCTACACGCTGTCGAGCGTGCTCGCCTGCCTCGCGGGAATCGTCTTCTCGCTCTATACGTCTGCGGGCTATCCGCTGGCGGCGGTCGGCGTCGAGCTCGACGCTATCGGAGCGGTTGTGATCGGGGGAACCTTGCTTACGGGCGGTTACGGCTTCGTCTTCGGGACCTTTGTCGGCGTGATGCTGCTCGGGCTCGTGCAGACCTACATCATCTTCGACGGGACGCTGTCGAGCTGGTGGACCAAGATCGTGATCGGCTTCCTGCTGTTCCTGTTCATCGTCCTTCAGAGGCTCGTCTTTGCCGCGTCGGCCCGCGGCGACAGGGTGGCGGAGAAGGCCTGAGGTCCGTCCCATGACGTCGCGTGCAGCCGGATCGAAGCGTGTCACGGCCGGGCCAATGCCCGGCCTCGGCCTTTCATGCGCCGCGCCGGTCGAAGGTCGATCCTGCAAGAACGCCAGTCCTGAATGAGCGAGCCGGGCAGCCTCCTGCGCTCGCTTTCGGGCAAACCGGCGGCGCGCAATTTCCACACCTTCGTCATCAACGAGATCGGCGCCTCGATCGTCGCCGGCCGCTATCCGGTCGGCTCGATCCTGCCGAGCGACGCCGAGATGATGGCGAATTTCGGCGTGTCGCGTACCGTGCTGCGCGAGGCGCTGCGCACGCTGGAAGCCAAGGGCATGGTCGAGGCAAGGCCGAAGGTGGGCACCCGCGTCTCGCAGCGCAGCCGGTGGAACTTCTTCGACCAGCAGGTCCTCGCCTGGCATTTCGAAGCCGAGCTCGACGCGGACTTCGTCTCGGGCCTCTTCGATATCCGCGCCGCGCTTCAGGCACGCGCCGCCGACCTCGCCTCGCGCCGCCGCAATGCCGAGCAGATCCGCCTGCTCAAATACTGGGTCCACCAGATGGAACTCGCCGAGGACGACGCCGAGTCGCACGCGCTGGCCGAACTCGAGGTGCACCGGATCGGCGTCGAGGCGTCCGGCAACCCGCTGCTTCGCTCGTCGATCGGCCTCGTCGAACTGACACTGGCCCTGACGGCGATCGCCGGGCCCGACGAGGCGGCGCGCCGCGCCGCGCGCACGGCGCTCACGGGGCATTGCCAGGCGCTCGTCTCCGCCATCGAGAAAGGCGACAGCGCCGCCTCGGCCACGGCAATGGCCGAAGCGATCGCCACAGGACGCGACCGGGCCGTGACGGGACGGCGGCTCAGCCGTCCCTGAACGACACTTCAGCTCGCCAGTCGCGCCGCCGGCATGTCGATGGTAACGACGAGCCCGGTAGGCAGCCATTCACGGCTGAACGTGGCGTTGAGCTGCATCTGCACCACGCGTTCGGAAAGGCTCGTGCCGAAGCCGCTGCGCGTCGGCGGACCGGCGACACGCGGGCCCCCGGTTTCCCGCCAGACGAGCACAAAGCGGTCGTCCGTCGCGGCCGAGGCGACGCCGACGATGCCGCCATCGGTGGCGAGAGCACCGTATTTCACCGCGTTTGTGGCGAGTTCGTGCACGATGAGCGCGAGCGCGGTCGCCGCCTGGAGTCCGATCTCGCGATCGTCGCCGTCGACGACGATGCGCGAACGATCGGCGGCGTTATAGGGCTCGACGAGACGCGACAGCAGCCCCTGGACGGTCTGCGGCCCGGGCGTCGCCGAGGCCGGGCTGTGCGGCCGTACATAGTCATGCGCGGCCGCCAGCGCCTGGATCCGCGCCTGGACCGAAAGGGCGAACGGCCGCGACTCCGGCTGTGCGCGGGTCGGCAGCATCACGAGGCTGGAAACCACGGCGAAGATGTTGCGGATGCGGTGCGACAGTTCGCGGGCGATCAGTTCGCGCTGCGCCTCCGCCTCCTTCAGGTCCTGGATATCGGTGCAGGTGCCGTACCAGCGCACGATCCGCCCGGCCTCGTCGCGCACGCACTGCGCCCGCCCGATCACCCAGCGATAGCTGCCGGAGCGATGCCGGAGCCGGTATTCGATGTGATAGGGCTCGCCGGTCGCGAGGCTCTCGCGCCAGCGCTCCCAGGCGCGCTCCTGGTCGTCGGGATGGAACATGCCGTTCCAGCCCTCGCCATCGGTCGTCCCCTCGGGCACGCCGGTGAACTCGTACCAACGGCGATTGTAGTAGTCGTGATAGCCGTCGGGCGTGGTGGACCAGATCATCTGGTCGATGGAGTTCGCGATCGCCTCGAAGCGCATCTCGCTCTCGCGCAGCGCCGCCTCGACGTCACGCTGCTCGGTGATGTCGAGAACGATGCCCGCGACCCTGCCATCGTCCAGCCGGCCGCCGCGGAGCAGCAGGGCGCAGGCCGTGCCGCCGACGCTCGCGGAATATTCGACGAGCAGGCGCGGCAGCGAGCCTTCACCCACGGCGCGGAGAACCGCGCCCAGGCGCTCGCGATCGCCGACGGCGACCAGGGCCTTCAGATCGGAGAGGCGACGAACGACGGTCCGGCTGGCGGCGCCATGCAGCGACCAGAAGCAGGAATCGCCATCCAGACGGTCCGACGCGGCATCGAAGACGAATGTCCCGACGGCTCCGGCGGCGTCCAGTGCGAGACGGAGCCGATCCCCATCGTCCCGTCGCCCAGTGGGCGGCGGTCTATCGTCATTCATGGGGCACGGTCTCCGCAGCGCGAGGAATCCCGGCTGAAGCGCCGTTCTAGCTGCAGCTCTGCAACAAGTCTGCCCACAAGTGAACAGAACGCATTGTCGCGCGTTGAGAGCGGCAGCCGATCCCAGACGAGGAATGCCCAGCACCATGGCTCTTGCGGAAAGACTTGCCGATGCGCCCGTCAACAACCTCCTGCGGGTTCTCCGGCCGACCGATCTCGCGCTCATAGAGCCGCATCTCTCGCAGGGCGAGGTGAAGGCCGGCGACGTCCTCTATGAACCCGGAGACGACGTGAAGCGCGTTTTCTTCCCCTGTGACGCGACGCTCCTCGCCTTCCGGGTCATGCTCGCCGACGGACGGGCGGTCGAGACGGCGCTGGTCGGGCGAGAGGGTGCGCTCGCCGGCATCGTCAGCCAGGGTCGTCTGCCGGCCTATTCGCGCGCCGAGGTGCAGTTCGGCGGCCCGCTCCTTTCCATGGAGATCGAGGCGCTCGATCAGGCCAAGCTGAAGTCGGCGGCGATCCGCAACGTCTTCGCGCGCTATGCCGACTGTCTGATGGCTCAGGTGTTCCAGTCGGTCGCCTGCAACGCCGCGCATTCGATCGAGCAGCGCACCGCGAAATGGCTGGTCTCGGCCATGGAGAGGACCGGCGATGCGTCGCTGCCCCTCACGCAGGATCACCTCGCCGGAATGCTCGGCGTCGGCCGGAGCTATGTCAGCCGCGTCATCCAGACGTTGAAGCAGCGCAATCTCGTCGAGACGCGGCGCGGCCGGCTGACCGTGAACGATCCGACGGCGATGGCCGAGCTCTCATGCGCGTGCCAGTCGGCCGTGCGCCACCATTTCGACGAGGTGCTGAGCGGGGTCTATCCCGAAGAGCCGATCCGCGGCGCCAACGGGGTGATGCACCCCGCCGTCGCGATGCGGGAGGACTAGATCAGTCCTGGCCGTCTTTCGGCGGCATGATCACGAGGCCCGAGATCGGCTCGACGCAGACGAGGTTGTCGACGACCTTCTTGACGCCCGGCACGTTCTCGCAGACGACGCGCGCCGCCGCACGCTCGCGCTCGTCGAAAATGGTGCCCGTCAGGTCGACCTCGCCATCGGCGACATGGACGCGGATGAGGCCGTTGCCGCTCCAGGACTGCCGTCCGAACTCCTTCGTGAGGGCGGCGCGAATCGAGACGTCGTCGTCCGGCGCGGCGGCGGCCTCGGCTCTCGCCTTCACGAGCGCCTTCATGAGATCCGAGCGGCTCACGATGCCGACGAGCCTGCCGCCGGCATCGACCACGGGGACTCGCTTGACGCGGCGGCGGGTCATAATGTCGACGATCGCCTCGAGCGCCACGTCGCCCGTCACCGTCTCCACGTCATGGGTCATCACTTCGCCGACGCGGGTCGCATGGGCCTGCACGTAATCGGAGGCGGCCTGACCGGGCGAGAGGAGGAACTCCAGCCAGCGCGCACGCTTGCGGCCGGTGCCGAGCTCGCCGCGACGGAGGAAGTCGCCCTCGCTGACGATGCCGACCAGCCTTCCGTCGCCCTCCACGACCGGCAGGCCGCTGATCTTGTGCGAAAGCATCAGCTTCGCCGCGTCGTCGATCGTCGTCTGCGGACCGACGCTGATCACAGGCGAGGTCATGATGGTCTCGGCGCGCATGGCCGCTTCTCCTTGCATGCTGGGCGCTCGGGCCCTTGTTCTTTGGCGCGGACGCGAGGCCGTGTCCCGGTTGCGGGCGAAGCGGCCGTCGCTTTGGCGAGGCGCGCATCATAAGCCGCCCGTAGAATTTCGCCACGGCCAACTCGTCGCCGGCCCCAGCTGCCGATGCCCCGCGGCCCCCTCAGCGCGGATCGAGCAGCGCGCGCAGGCGGCGCGCCAGCGCCTCGGTCGTGTAGGGCTTTCGCAGCCAAGTCCCCGTGGCCGACCGGCCCCTCTCGGCGATGCTCGGCTCGGCATAACCGGACGTGAGCAGCACCTTGATCGCGGGCCTGAGCGTCCGGACCCGCGCGGCCAACGTGTCGCCATCCATGCCGCCCGGCATCACGACGTCGCTGAACATGAGGTCGATATCCGGCGTCTCGCCGACGATGGCGAGGGCCTCGTTGGGATCGGCGGCTTCGATGACGCGATAGCCGAGTTCACGCAGCCGCGCCACGGCGACGCGGCGCACGCGCGGCTCGTCCTCGACCACGAGAATGGTCTCGGTTCCGCCGGGAAGCGCAGGCTCGGGCCGGACCGACGGCCCGGCCGGATGGCTCTCGGCCGGCTTCTGCGCCGAGGGAAGATAGATCCGCACGATCGTGCCATGGCCCGGCTCGCTGTCGAGCCGGATGTGACCGCCCGACTGCGTCACGAAACCATAGACCATGCTGAGGCCGAGCCCCGTCCCCGCGCCGGCCGATTTCGTCGTGAAGAAGGGTTCGAAGGCGCGCTGGCGAACCTCGGGGGTCATGCCCGCGCCGGTGTCGGAGACGGAGATGAGCACATAGTCGCCGGGCCGCATGTCCGGCCGGACGCCCGACTCGGCCGGGCTGATATCGGCATGCGTCACCTCGACGGTGAGCCGGCCGCCGCGCGGCATGGCATCGCGGGCGTTGAGAGCGAGGTTGAGGAGCGCGTTCTGCAACTGCGACGCGTCGATCATCGCGTGGTTGGACGAGCCGGTGACGACGGTGCGCAGCTCGATTGTCTCGCCGACCGCGCGGCGCAGGAGATCGGAGAAATGCGCCACGAGCTGGCCGACATCGGCGAGCTGGGCATGCAGCGGCTGCCGACGGCCGAAGGCGAGCAACTGGCCGGTGAGGCGGGCGCCGTCGTCGGCCGCTTCCTGCGCCGCCTGGATGAGTTCGCGCGCCGGACCCTCGGGAACGCGGCGCTCGACCATCTCCAGATTGCCGGAGATCACGGTGAGGAGATTGTTGAAATCGTGCGCGATGCCGCCGGTCAACTGGCCGATCGCCTCCATCTTCTGCGCCTGGCGCAGCTCCTCCTCCATCTTGTGACGGCTGGTCAGGTCGCGGATGAAGCCTGTGAAGATCCGCTGGCCGCGCGTCACCGTCTCGCCGACCGCGAGTTCCATCGGAAAGCGCGTGCCGTCCTTCTTGAGGCCGGTCACGATGCGGCCATAGCCGATGATGTGGCGGCGGCCGGTCGCGAGGTAGCGCGAGAGATAGAGATCGTGATTGTCGCGATCCGGCGGCGGCATGAGCATGCTGACATTGCGTCCGCGCACCTGGTCGGTCGTATAGCCGAACAGCTTCTCGGCCGCCGGGCTGAAGGACGCGATCTTGCCCTCCTGGTCGATGACGACCATGGCCTCGGGGACCGTCTCCAGAATCGAGCGCAGATGCGCCTCGCGCGCCGCGAGATCGGACTGCGCGCGCTTCAGGTCACTGATATCGTGGTTGATCGAGAGCAGCCCGTCCTCGGGCAGGGCGATGAGCCGGCGCCGGACGCAGAGCAGGCGGCCGTCGCGGTGGCGCTGCTGGACCTCGCCTTCCCAGTTGCCCGTTCCGGCGACCATCGCATCGACGGCCTCCCGACCTTCGCCGGGTTCGGTCCCGAGCAGCTCCGCCTCGACACGGCCGATGGCCTCGTCGCGCGGCCAGCCATAGAGCGCCTCGGCGCCACGCGTCCAATGCGTGATCCTGCCGTTGCCGGCCGACCTCACGACGATGCTGGCGCCGTCCAAAAGGGCGGCGATGTCATCCAGACTGGTGCCGGTGGCCGGCACGGTTACGGTCGTGTCGCTCACGATCGGGCCTCTCGTGGAACCCGTTAGTTGGGCCACACCGCCTGACGGGTGTAGGCGACGCCGATCGGGTCGTGATCGCCATCGTCGCCTTCGCCGGCCAGAAACTCAAGCTTGGAGAGCTGCCGTACGACGATCGCGTGGCGACCGCAGGCGGCGATGACGCCGCGGCCCGTGAGGCGCGTCATGATGCGCGAAACCGTCTCGATGGTGAGGCCGAGATAGTCCGCCATGTCGAGGCGGGTCATGGGCAGTTCGACCACCGGCTGCACGGGTGCATCGCCGGACAGGCGCCGGGCGAGGACCAGCAGGAAGCTCGCGACGCGCTCCTCGGCGCTCTTGCGCGCCAGAAGCACCATCTGGTCCTGCGCCGCCGCCATCTCGTCGGAGAGCCGCGCGAAGAGCTCGGGCCGCAGCGTCGGCGACGCGTTGACCTCCTCGTCGAAACGGCTCCGGGCGAGGCGACGGATGCGCACCTTGGTCACGGCCTCGGCGGTGTAGAGGTAGCGCTCGCGGAGCGACAGGCCGACCAGATCGCCGGGATAGAGGAAGCCGGTGATGACCCGGCGGCCGTCTCCGATGATCTTGTAGACGCGCAGGACGCCCTCGGCGATCTGGAAGAGATGCGCCGCGGCATCGCCTTCCCAGAACACGGCCGCGCCGGGCTCGAATCGCTCGCAGGGCTGGCGGCGGAAGAGGCCGGCGAGCCCCTCGCCCGCGCCGGTGACCGGAAGCCGAGGTTCGTGCCTGGCCGGGGCGATCATCTGTTCGCTGTACATGGGGAGTTCCTCGCTGCGGTGGTGTTCGCTTGAACGCCATCTGAGGCGGGGTCGGTGACGCGGGAACGATAGCCGTGCTACGTTTGGTGCGCGTTTGTAACAGTGTGTGACAACCTCCGATTTCATGACGTTCCGCGAGTCGTTTCTCCATGGCTGATCCTGCCCGGCGACAGGAGCATCTGCTGGTCGTCGACGACGATGCCCGGATCCGCCAGATGCTTGCCCGCTATTTCGAAGACGAGGGCTACCGCGTGACCACGGTCGACGGCGGCAAGGCGATGCGCGAGACGATGGCGCGGACGCCTGTCGACCTCGTGATGCTCGACCTGATGCTGGGCGGCGAGAACGGCCTCGATCTCGCCCGCGAGTTGCGGGCCGAGTCGGACGTGCCGATCATCATGCTCACCGGGCGCGACGACGTCGTCGACCGGATCGTCGGGCTCGAAGTCGGCGCCGACGATTACATCGCCAAGCCGTTCCATCTGCGCGAGGTGCTGGCGCGGGCGAAGTCGATCCTGCGCCGCAAGGCTCCCGCCGCGACCGCTGAGGACGCAGGCGCCAAGACGATCCGCTTCGACGGCTGGCAGCTCGATCTCGATCGGCGCCGCCTGCTCAGGCCCGACGGAGCGGACGTGTCGCTCACCACGGGCGAGTTCGACATCCTGGCGGTCATGGCCCGCCATCCGGGTCGCGTCTTCTCGCGCGACATGCTGATGGAATTGACGCGAGGCCGTTCGCTGGACGCCTTCGACCGGACGATCGACGCGCAGATCGCGCGGCTGAGGCGCAAGATCGAGACCGACCCCGCGCAGCCGTCTCTCGTGAAGTCGGTGCGCGGCGTCGGCTATGTCTTCACCGGCAAGGCGGGCTGAGCCGCCCGTGCCGGTACTCCTGTTGGCGTGTTTCTAGAAGGCGACGGCGGCGCCGAGGCCCAGCATGGCGCCGAGCACGCCACCGCAAATCGCGGCGAAGGCAAAGGCGAGGATCGTCCGCATCGAGGGTACCATTCCTGTTCGGTGCAATCATCGGGACTGCGGTAACACCGGCGTTCCTTCTTGCCAGTGATCGTGTTCACCGCCATGGTCCCGCTCTGCCGGGAGACGCCCGGCGCGAAGGATCGTTCCCCCATGACTGCGCTTTCCATCGATCTCGTCACCGACATCGTCTGCCCCTGGTGCTTCATCGGGCTGACGCGGCTCGACAGGGCGCTCCAGGAAAGCGGAATCGAGGCCGAGATCCGGCACCATCCCTATTTCCTCGATCCCGATCTGCCCGAGGACGGCGTGGACGTCGCCGAGCGCCTCAAGGCGAAATATGGTGGCGATATCGGGGCGATGTTCGCGCGCGTCGAGGCGGAGGCGAAGAAGAGCGGCATTGCGCTCGATCTTTCCAGGCAGCCGCGCCAGCGCCCGACCGACCGCGCGCATGCGCTCATCGCCGCAGCCGAGGCGAAGGGCACGCAGCATGCGCTGGCGCGGGCCTTGTTCGAGACGCATTTCATGGAGCATCGCAACATCGCCGATCCGGAGGTGCTGGCCGAGGTCGGCGCTCGCTTCGGCTTCACGAAGGACGAAGCGCTGGCCGCGATCGATACGCCCGCCCTCGCCCGCGTGCGCGAGGCCGCGGCCGGCATGGCCCAGATGGGGATCGGCGGCGTCCCGTTCTTCGTCTTCGATCGCCGACTCGCCCTGTCCGGCGCGCAGGCGGAGGAGACCTTCATCGACGCCCTGCGTCAGGCCACCGAGCCCGCTGCCGCGCGCTGAGGCGCTAGCGCCGCGGCCTTGCATTCGTCGCGCGACGGCCCAAATCGGGAACTATGGTTTTCGCGGCCGCCGCTCGCCGGCGGCCATCCCATCGCATGTCTTTCGGGAGACCCTCATGACCGATCGCTCCCATCTCTATCCGGCGCTGCGCTATCGGGATCCGCGCGCCGCAATCGATTTTCTTGTCAATGCCTTCGGCTTTTCCGTTCATGCGATTCATGAAGGCCCGTCCGGCGGCATCGCCCATGCGGAGCTGAGGCTCGGCGATGGCCTGATCATGGTTGGAACGCTCGACCCCGCTTTCGCGGCCGAGGGCCGAACCGTGACCGGCGGAACCTCGGGCATCTATGTCTCGGTCGCCTATGTCGACGCCCATCACGACCGCGCGGCGGCGGCAGGAGCGGTCGTCACGAGGCCGCTCGCCGACACCGACTACGGCTCGCGAGAATATTCGTGCCGCGACAGCGAGGGGTATGAATGGTCGTTCGGGACCTATGATCCCCTCGCGAATCCGATCGACGACATAGTCTAGAGGATCCGGCGGAAGAGGCCTTCGTAGAGGGTCACGAGGCCTTGCTGGTCGACATCGATCATCGCCTCGAAGCTGCCGTCGACCGACTGGTAGCGATAGCGGCGACCAGCCTCCACGCAGGTGTAGCGCTGCCGGTCGAGCGAGAGGTCGAGATCGGGAAAACGGACATAGAGTGTGGTGATCTCTGCGGCTTCGCCAGCGGCGAGACCGAGCCGGCGGATCGGCAACGTGTTGGTGAACGGGCTCGCCGAAAAGTCGACGTCCAGAGCCCCGGCGAGCGCGGTCAGCTTCTTGCCGTCGGAATTGCGCCATTTGCCGTCGCCGTCGGACTGAAGCGTCAACTTCGGCCCCCCGGTCACGGACACATGGGCGCGGGAGACGGTGCCGTCCGGATGGCAGGTGACCTCGTAGGACGCCGCGAAATGCGCATCGCCGCCCGAGAGCAGCGCGCCTTCGGCCACGAGGCCGCCGGCCCTGTCGGCGAGCACCAGATGCTCGACACCCATGCCATCCCAGCTCTGCCAGCGAACCGCTTCCGCCATGATGATCCTCCCGCCGCGCACGCGCTCGTAGATGACGCGCGAAGGGCTGCCGGGTTCCGGATGGCAGCAGCCTAGCGGTCGAGACCCGCGACGAGCAGATATTTCTTCTCGACGAATTCCTCGATGCCGTGATGCGAGCCCTCGCGGCCGTTGCCGCTCTCCTTCACGCCGCCGAAGGGCGCGAGCTCGGTCGAGATCAGGCCCGAATTGATGCCGACCATGCCGTATTCGAGGCCTTCGCCAACCCGGAAGATGCGGCCGACATCGCGCGAATAGAAATAGGCTGCGAGGCCGAATTCCGTGTCGTTGGCGGCGCGGATGACCTCCTCCTCGGTCTCGAAGCGGAAGACAGGCGCGAGCGGGCCAAAGGTCTCCTCGCGCGCGAGCTGCATCGCGGCGGTGGCGCCCGTCAGAACGGTCGGCTCGAAATAGGCGCCGCCCAACGCGTGACGATGGCCGCCGAGCACGATGCTTGCGCCCTTCGCCCTGGCATCGGCGAGATGCTCCTCGACCTTGGCGATGGCCTTGTCGTTGATGAGGGGGCCCTGCGTCACGCCGGCCTCGACGCCGTTGCCGACCTTGAGCTTCGCCACCGCAGCCGTCAGCTTTTCGACGAAGGCGTCGTGGATGCCGGCCTGGGCATAGATGCGGTTGGCGCAGACACAGGTCTGGCCCATGTTGCGAAACTTCGAGACCATCGCGCCCTCGACCGCCGCATCGAGATCGGCATCGTCGAAGACGATGAAGGGCGCGTTGCCGCCGAGCTCGAGGGCGACCTTCTTCACCGTGCCGGCCGCCTGGCGCATCAGCAGCTTGCCGACATCGGTCGAGCCGGTGAAATTGACGAGCCGGATCGCCGAATGGCTGGTCAGCACGCCGCCGATCGCCTTCGAATCGCCGGTGACGACATTGAAGACGCCCTTCGGGATGCCGGCGCGATCGGCCAATTCCGCAAGAGCGAGAGCCGTCAGCGGCGTCTCGCCCGCGGGCTTCACCACGATGGTGCAGCCGGCGGCCAGCGCCGGCGCCGCCTTGCGGGTGATCATGGCGGCCGGGAAATTCCACGGCGTGATCGCGCCGACGACGCCGGTCGGCTGGCGCAGCACGAGGATGCGGGCATCGGCGCGATGGCTCGGCAGCGTCTCGCCGGCAATGCGCTTCGCCTCCTCGGCATAGAACTCGATATAGGACGCGGCGTAGTCGATCTCGCCCTTCGCCTCGGCGAGCGGCTTGCCCTGCTCGCTCGTGAGGATCAGCGCCAGGTCGTCGCGATGCGCCATGATGCGCTCGTACCACTGGCGGATCAGCTTCGAGCGCTCCTTGGCCGTGCGGGCGCCCCACGGCTTGAACGCCGCCGCGGCCGCGTCGACCGCCGCTGTCGCCTCATCGGCGCCGAAGCGCGGCACACGCGCGATCACCGCGCCGGTCGCCGGGTTGGTGACCTCGCTCTCGCCAGTGCCCACCCAGGCGCCGTCGACATAGCACTGCTCCTTGAGGAGCGTCGGATCGATGAGGTCGAGAGACATGATGATCGCCTTACGCTGCCGGCCCGCCGGCCGCCTCGTGATCGAGGATGTTGAGCAACTCGGGAAGCGCCATGATGCTTCCGATGACATGATCGGCATGCGGCGCCAGAGCCTCGGCAGAGAGATAGCCGCTGGCGACGCCGACCGCCAGCACCCCGGCCGCCCGAGCGGCGTCGAGGTCGTGCAGCGTATCGCCGATCAGCGCCGCCTCGCCCGGCGCGATCCCGAACGCGTCGAGGAAGGCATGGATCTGGCCGGGATCGGGCTTGCGGCCATGGCCGGAGTCGTAGCCGATGACCGCGTCGAACAGATGATCGAGGCCGAGCTTCCCGGCCTGCGCGCGGGCGCCGCTCTCGGTATCGTTGGTGACGATGCCGAGAAGATAGCCTTCCGCCTTGAGCAGCGTGAGCAGGCTGGCCGGATCGCCGATCGGCGCCACCGAGGCCAGCGCACCGGCATTGAACAGCTGTTCCAGCCGCCGCACGAAGGCATCGTCCGATGCGATGCCGATGGTGGGCGCGAACTCCGCGGCGATGTCGACGATGGTGCCGCCGATGAAGGGCGAGGAGGAACGGATCGCGCGCGTGTCGCGGTCGAAATGCAGGATGTCGGCCAGCCGGGCATGGAGGGCGTCGTCCTCGCCCGCGAGCGTCGCGAGCACCGAGGCGGCGGCGCCGTTCCAGGTGATCGCGAAATCGACCAGCGTTCCGTCCTTGTCGAAGAGAAGCGCCTTCAGCCGCGTCGCCTTCAGCCGATTCATGGAATGATCGCCTCGATCAGAAAGGGTCCGGGGCGGCGGAGCGCCGCCATGTAGAGGTCGGCGAAGCGTTCCGTCGTCTCGGCACGGGCGGCCTCGACTCCCATGCCGCGCGCCATCGCGACCCAGTCGAGCGGCGGTCCGTCGAGCCGCAGCATGCGCTCGGCATTACGGTCGAAATGCGTGACGCCGACATTCTGCATTTCAAGGCGGAGGATCGCATAGGCGCTGTTCGAATAGATGACGAACAGGATGTCGAGATTCTCCCGCGCCGCGGTCCAGAGGCCCTGCACGGTATACATGCCGCTGCCATCGGCCTGCAGCGCCACCACCTTGCGGTCGGGACGCGCGATGGCCGCGCCGACGGCCAGCGGGATGCCGATTCCGATCGCCCCGCCCGTCAGCATGAGATAGTCGTGCCGGGCCCCGCCCTCGCTCAGCGCATAGAAGCCGCGGCCCGAGGTCAGCCCCTCGTCGACGACGATCGCCTCGTCGGGGAGATGGGCGGCGGCGATCACGGAGATGGCCTGGTCGGTGAGCGGTCCGGCCACCATCGATTCGTCCACCCCTCGCGCCGAAGCGGTCGGCGCCGCCTTGGCGTCCAGACGCTCGGCGAGGCGCAGCATCGCGTCGTCCACCGCATCCCCTGCGTCGGCGAGCGCGACGATCTCGGCATGGGGAGGAGCAAGACGGCTCGGCTTGCCGGGATAGCCGAAGAAGGCGACGGGCTCTCGCGCGCTCACCAGCACGAGCACATCGATCTCTTCGAGAGCCGCGCAGGCGAGATCGACGGGATAGGGGATCCGCTCCAGCGCCGGCCGGCCGCCGCCGCGCTCGCTCCGTGTGATGAAGACCTCGCCGAAGAGCCGCGTTCCGCAGCGCGACGCGATCCGGCCGGCGGCATCGAGTGACGTGCCCCGCGCCGCCGCGCCTCCCAGCAGCAGGCCACCCCTCCTCCCGGCCGCTGCGAGGCGGTCGGCGGCGGCGGCAATCGTGCTTTCCTCGATCACAACCGGCCGCGGCTCTGGCGCGACCGGGATCGCGGCCTCCGCGGCATCGCCCCAGGCGCGGTCGGCGGGCAGGATCAGCGTGGCGACGCCCGGCGTGCCCCGCGCCGCCGCGATCGCCTCGGCGGCCGCAGGCGCGACGTCGTCGGGCGAGCGGACGCGCCTGACGACATGCGACATCGGACGCGCCAGGGCCTCGATATCGGTCGTGAGCGGCGCGTCGAAGGGCAGGTGCCAGGCGGCATGGTCACCGACGATGTTGACCATCGGCGTGCGGGCGCGACGGGCATTGTGGAGATTGGCGAGCCCGTTGGCGAGGCCAGGCCCGGTATGCAGCAGTGTCGCGGCCGGCCGCTCCGCCATCCGCGCATAGCCGTCGGCCGCGCCCGTCACCACGCCCTCGAAGAGGCCGAGAACACAGCGCATCCCGGCGCGGCGGTCGAGCGCCGCCACGAAGTGCATTTCCGATGTGCCGGGATTCGCGAAGCAGACATCGATGCCGTTGGCGAGGAGCGTATCGCAGAGCCGATCGGCGCCGTTCATGTGTTCCCCCGGTTGCCGGCTGGCGAGGGCGGCAGACTTGCCCGCCCGCCGGGGACTGTCAACCGAGCCAGGAGAGAGGCATTCCCGCAACCCTCCGGAAAAGTTCGGCGGCCTTGGCTCTTGAACGATTGCATTTTGTCCGGCGGCCCTGAAATATCGTTTCAACTTTCCGCCGGACCTCCCCGATCATGATCAAGGGCGTCGTTTTCGCGCTCACCAGCTATGCCGTGTTCTCCTTTGCGGATGCGGCGCTGAAGGCGGCCGGCGGCCGGCTGCACGTCGCCGAGATGACGCTGATCATCACGATCTTCTCCTGCGTCCCGGTCCTGTTCGCCAAGCCGCGGACGGAGCACTGGGGCGACATGATGCGCATGCACCGCCCGGCGCTGGTGATGCTCCGCCTCGCGGCTGCCCTCGCCGCCGGCCTCTTCAGCGCCTATGCCTTCACGACGCTGCCGCTGGCCGATGCCTATGCGCTGATCTTCCTGCTGCCGATCTTCGTCGTCGCCTTCTCGTTCTTCTATCTCGGCGAGCGGACGACACCGGCCCGGCTGGTCGGCCTCTTCGTCGGGCTCGTCGGCGTCATCCTCGTCGTCAAGCCCGGCTTCCAGCAACTGATGCTCGGCCACGCCGCCGCCATCGCGACCGCCATCGCCGGAACGGTGTCGCTTCTGACGCTGCGCGTCATCAGCCGGACGGAGCGGCAGGTGACTCTGATCGGCACGCTGATGATCGGCTCGCTGGCTCTCAACGGCGCCATCACTCTGTTCGTCTACGAGACGCCGACGATGCGCGAGGTCATGCTGCTCGCGCTCTGCGGCGTGCTTGCCGGGCTCGGCCATCTCACCATGATGGCGGCGACCCGCCATGCCGAAGCCAACCGGATCGGGCCGACGCAATACAGCCAGATCGTCTGGGCGGTGGTGCTCGGCGGTTTCTTCTTCGACGAATATCCGGACGCCATCTCGATGGGCGGCATTGCCCTCGTCGTGCTCTCCGGCTTCCTGAACTTCCTGGGCGTCCGCGGACCGAAGACCACCCGCCGGTCCGTGACGGTGGAGCCGGTCAGCGCGGCAGCGGCGGCTCCGCGACATCCAGGATCCTGAGGCTCGGCTGCCGCCTCCCCTGCCAGTGATCGATGCCGAGCGTCCCGGCGACATGCAGCGCGCGGCCGCGGCTTTCGGTGAGCATGCGGCCGAGCTCCGTGCCGGCGGCGCGGAAGGCGATGCCGCGCAGGGTCTGGTCGCCGCCCGAAAGCGACACGCGCACATGGCCGTTGCCCACCGGCTCGGCATAGGCGATCCGGTGCGACGGGAAGGCGAAGACCGGCTCCGGATGGCCGGCGCCGAAGGGGCCCGCCCGCTCGATCGCCTCGATGAAGTCCGGCGTCGCGGCGCGCGCCGTCAGCGCTCCGTCGACGGCGAGCGAGGTCACTGCGCGGGCGGTGCGCGACGCCTCGCCGGCCCGCTCCTCAAGGAAGGCGCGGAAATCGCCGAGCTTCGTCCGCTCGATGGTGATGCCGGCTGCCATGGCGTGGCCGCCTCCCTTGACGAGCAGGCCCTCGGCGACAGCCGCCCGGACGAGAGACCCCAGATCGACGCCGGGGACCGATCGGCCCGAGCCGGTGCCGAGGCCGTTCGGGGCGATCGCGATGGCGAAGGCGGGACGCTGGAAACGCTCCTTCAGCCGCGCCGCGATGAGGCCGACGATGCCGGGATGCCATTGCGGATCGGCCGTGACGATGACGGCCGGTCCCTCCCCGCCCCCAATCTCGGCATCGGCCTCGGCGAGCGCCTGCTCCAGCATCGCCGCCTCGACGGCCTGCCGCTGGCGGTTGAGCTCGTCGAGTTCCGCGGCGATCACCTCGGTCTGCGCCGCCTCGTCGAGCGACAGCAGCCGGGCGCCGAGCGCCGCGTCGCCGATGCGCCCGCCGGCATTGATGCGGGGGCCGATCAGGAAGCCGAGATGATAGGGCGACAGCGGCGCATCGATGCGCGCAAGGCGCCCGAGCGCTGCGATGCCACTGTTGGCGCCGCGGCGGAGCGCGATCAGTCCCTTGACGACGAAGGCGCGGTTGAGCCCGACGAGCGGCACGACATCGCAGACCGTGCCGAGCGCCACGAGGTCGAGCCACTGCAGGAGGTCTGGCTCGGTCCGCGCGCCGGCATACCAGCCGCGCCGGCGCAGCTCACGATTGACTGCGACGATGGCGAGGAACGTGACGCCTACCGCGGCGAGATAGCCGAGGCCGGAGAGATCGTCCTGCCGGTTGGGATTGACGACAGCGACGGCCGGCGGCAGCTCGGCCCCCATCTGGTGATGGTCGAGCACGACGGCCGGACGGCCGAGCGACGCGGCGACGCCGAGCGCCTCGTGGCTGGTCGAGCCGCAGTCGACGGTGACGATGAGTTCGGCGCCTTCATCGATCAGCGTGCGGATGGCGTCGGGATTGGGGCCGTAGCCCTCGAAGATCCGGTCGGGGATATAGATGCGCGGCGTGAGCCCCTGCGCGGCCAGGAACCGGGCCAGCAATGCCGAGGACGTCGCGCCGTCGACGTCGTAGTCGCCGAAGATCGCGACCTGCTCGCCGCGCTCGACGGCGTCGGCAATGCGGGCCGCGGCGGCATCCATGTCGGTGAGGGTGGACGGGTCCGGCATCAGCCGGCGGAGGCTCGGCTCCAGGAACTCGGCCGCCGCGTCGACGGTAACGCCGCGCGCCGCGAGCACGCGGGCGAGCAGTTCGGGCAGTTCATGCCGCTGGACCATGGCGGTGGCGGCGAGGCTCGCGGCCGCGTCGAGCCGCTCGTCCCAGCGACGGCCGGACACCGACCGGTCGACGCCGAGGAAGCTGCGCCGTCCGGCCGGACCGAATTCTGACATCGATGACGTCGATCAGCTCTCCGCCGCGAACTTCTCGAGCTCGCGGTGGGTGGCCTTGATGAAGCGGATGGTGCCCTTGGACGAGCGCATGACGAGCGTCTCGGTCGTGATGCGGCCATCGCGGGCGAAGCGGACGCCGTTCAGCATATTGCCGTCGGTGACGCCCGTGGCAGCGAAGAGGACCTCGCCGCGGACCATCTCGTGATGGGTGTACTTCTTGTCGAAGTCGGTGACGCCCATGCGCAGCGCGCGCGCCTTCTGCGATTCCGACTGCGTGACCAGCCGGCCCTGCATCTGGCCGCCGGTGCAGCAGAGCGCGGCGGCGGCGAGAACGCCTTCCGGTGCGCCGCCGACGCCGAGATAGATGTCGATGCCGGTCGTGTCGGGATCGGTCACGTCGATGACGCCGGCGACGTCGCCGTCACCGATGAGGCGGACGGCGGCGCCGGTGGCGCGCACTTCCTCGATCAGCTTGGCATGGCGGGGACGGTCGAGAATGCAGGCCGTCACCTCCTCGACGCGCACGCCTTTCGCGGCGGCGATGGCGGCGATGTTCTCCGTCGGCGAGCGGTCCAGATCGACGACACCCTCCGGGTAGCCGGGGCCGACGGCGATCTTGTCCATGTAGACGTCCGGCGCATGCAGGAGCGAACCGCCTTCGGCGATCGCCACCACGGCCAGCGAGTTCGGCAGGTTCTTCGCGCAGATCGTGGTGCCCTCGAGCGGGTCGAGAGCGATGTCGACGCGCGGGCCATGGCCGTTGCCGACTTCCTCGCCGATATAGAGCATCGGCGCCTCGTCCCGCTCGCCCTCGCCGATCACGACGGTGCCGGCGATTGCGAGATTGTTGAGCTCGCGGCGGAGCGCGTCGACGGCAGCCTGGTCGGCAGCCTTCTCGTCGCCGCGGCCGCGCCAGCGGGCGGCGGCGACGGCGGCGCGCTCGGTCACGCGCACCAGCTCCAGCGTCAGGATGCGGTCAAGTCCCGCGGACTTCGGTTCCGTCAACACTGCCAATCTCCCCGCTCAGGCAAACTGTTCGATGCGTATCATCTGCGGTCGCTCGGCGATATGGCCGTCGACGCTGATCCGGTCGAGCGCATCCTTGATCTGCGCTTCCGTCGTATCATAGGTGATCAGGATGACAGGCTGAGGCGCCATGGGCGTCGGATGCTCGGGCGCATCGGCCCGCGGCGCGCGGCGGCGCTGAACGATCGACTCGAGCGAGATGCCGTTCTCGGCCATGCGCTGCGCGATCGAGGCGAAGGCGCCGGGACGGTCATAGACGGAGAGGCGGATATAGTAGCCGCCCTCATGCGCCCGCATCGCCGCCTGGCGATAGGGCTCGAGCGCCGAAGCGGGCCGGCCGAAGGTGCCGACGATGTCGCCGCGCGCGATGTCGGCGATGTCGCTCATCACGGCCGACGCCGTCGCATCGCCGCCGGCACCAGGTCCGGAGAGAACCAGGCGGCCGACGAAATCGGCCTCGACGGCGACGGCATTGGTCACCCCGTCGACCCGCGCGATCGGCGAGGACTTCGGGACCATGGTCGGATGGACGCGCTGCTCGAACCCGGTATCGGTCCGGCTCGCGACGCCGAGGAGCTTGATGCGGTAGCCGAGCTCGTCCGCGGCCTCGATATCGGCCGTGGTGATCGAGCGGATACCCTCGACATAGACCGCGTCGGCGTCGATGCGGTTGCCGAAGGCGATGGCGGCGAGCAGCGACAGCTTGTGCGCGGTGTCGAAGCCGTCGATGTCGAAGGTCGGATCGGCCTCGGCATAGCCGAGCCGCTGCGCCTCCGCGAGGCAGGTCTCGAAGGAGAGGCCCTCACGCTCCATCCGCGTCAGGATGTAGTTGCAGGTGCCGTTGAGGATTCCGTAGACGCGGGCGACCCGGTTGCCGGCGAGCGACTCGCGCAGCGTCTTGATGATCGGGATGCCGCCCGCCGCCGCCGCCTCGAAATTCAGCGAGACGCCCTGCGCCTCGGCCAGTGCGGCGAGCGCTGCGCCGTGCCTTGCGAGCAGCGCCTTGTTGGCGGTCACCACATGCTTGCCGGCGGCCAGCGCGGCCTCGACCGCCTCGCGGGCCGCGCCCTCGGCGCCGCCCATCAGCTCGACGAAGACGTCGATCTCGGGCGAGCGCGCCAGCGCGACGGGATCGTCGAACCAGGCGCAATCGGAGACGTCGACGCCGCGATCGCGGCTGCGGTCACGCGCGGCGACCGCGGTGACGGCGATCATCCGGCCGCTGCGCACGCCGATATCGCGCCCGTGCCGGGCAACGAGGCGAATCAGGGACGCGCCAACTGTGCCCAGGCCCGCGACGCCCAGCCTCAAAACCGAATGATTCATCCATCGCCCCAGAGGGGCCCGGCTTAACGCCGGGCGCTGCTGATCGGGACGACGTTGTGCAACGTTTTGTCTGCCGATTCAAGGAAGCGGCGGATGTTCCGCGCGGCCTGGCGGATGCGCTGCTCGTTCTCGACGAGAGCAATGCGGACATACTCGTCGCCATGCTCGCCGAAGCCGACGCCGGGCGCGACCGCGACATCGGCCTTCTCGATCAGGAGCTTCGAGAATTCGAGGCTGCCGAGCGAGCGGAACTGCTCGGGAATCGGCACCCAGGCGAACATCGAGGCGCGCGGAGCCGGAATGTCCCAACCGGCGCGGCCGAAGCTCTCGACCAGCGCGTCGCGGCGGTTCTTGTAGGTGCGGCGCATGTCGGCGATGCAGTCCTGCGGACCGTTCAGCGCCGCCGTCGCCGCGACCTGGATCGGGGTATAGGCGCCGTAATCGAGATAGGACTTCACGCGGGCGAGCGCCGCGATCAGCCGCTCGTTGCCCACCGCGAAGCCCATGCGCCAGCCGGCCATGGAGTAGGTCTTCGACATCGACGTGAACTCGACCGCAACATCCATCGCGCCCGGCACCTGCAGGATCGAGGGCGGCGGATAATCGTCGAAATAGATCTCGGCATAGGCGAGGTCGGAGAGCACGAACAGGTCGTGCTTGCGCGCGAAGGCAACGACGTCGCGGTAGAAGTCGAGGTCGGCGACGTGCGCCGTCGGATTGGACGGGTAGCAGAGCACCACCGCGATCGGCTTCGGGATCGAATGGATCACCGCCCGCTCCATCGCGTGGAAGAACTCCGGCCCGGGCTCGGACGGCACCGAGCGGATGACGCCGCCCGCCATCAGGAAGCCGAAGGCGTGGATCGGGTAAGAGGGATTGGGGCAGAGCACCACGTCGCCCGGCGCGGTGATGGCCTGCGCCATGTTGGCGAAGCCTTCCTTCGAGCCGATCGTCGCGACGATCTGGGTCGCCGGATCGAGCTTCACGCCGAAGCGGCGCTCGTAATAGGCGGCCTGTGCCTTGCGCAGTCCGTTGATGCCGCGCGACGCGGAGTAGCCGTGCACATCGGGGCGCGCCGCGGTCTCGGCGAGCTTCTGCACGATGTGGGGCGGCGTCGGCAGGTCCGGGTTGCCCATGCCGAGATCGATGATGTCGGCGCCTGCTGCCCGCGCGCTCGCCTTCAGCCGGTTGACCTGCTCGAAGACGTATTGCGGCAGACGCCGCACGCTGTGGAACTCGCTCATGGCTCCGAATCCATTTCGGGTGGATGTTGTTCTTCAAGTCTCGATGCGCGCCGCCTCCGGCGCGGCGCGGTTCATAACAGAGAACCGCAGCCGGAGGTGAGCGCTTTCATTGCGGGCATTTCGTGGCATCGACGACCTTGTCGGTGCCGCATCCATTCCTGATCTCCTCGAGGGTCAGTTCGCCATGGGTGCGGGCGATCTGATCCAGTTCGGCGGCCGATACGGCGCCCTGCTGCTTGGCGTCGGCTCCGGTCTGCGGGCTCGCGACGGCAGCCTTTGCCTTGATCGCAGCCATCGCCTTCTGCTGCTCGTCCGGCGTCAGCGGCTTGCCGGGCTGGGGAACGCCGCCGACATTGATGTTGGGATAGGTCCCGTCCTTCTGCAGCTCCGGATCGGGGCTGAAATCGAATGTCTTCTTGACCGTGTTGCACCCGGCCAACGCTGCGGCCAGCGCCAGCGCCAGCGCGAGCCCGAGAGAGAAAACCCGCCGCCGCATTCCGCCATCCGCCATCGCCGTCATCATCATTCTCTGCCTGGAGGGTAAGCGCTCTCTTAAACGCGACCCGGATATGCCTCGTCGTGCGGAACTATTACACTCGCCGCGTCGCGTTTGCAGCGCCGACGGGCAAATGGCATCGACGGAGAGAGCATGGCCGGGGACAAGAACGGTTCGGGCGAAGCGAAATCCGCGGCGGGCTCGCCGATCAGCCTCATGGTCAAGGACCCGGAAAGGCTGGCGCGCAACATCGCGCTGATCGTCGAAGCCCTCTCCCGCGCCGCCGCCAACTATCTGAAACCGCGCGAGAACGGCTCGGTCTCGGGGGATCTCGTCGACGAGATCAGCGAGATCGTGAAGACGCTGTCGAAGGTCGTCGAATACTGGACCTCGGACCCGTCGCGCAGCTTCACGGCTCAGACCCGCCTGTTCGGCCGCTATTTCGCGCTCTGGAACACGATGCTCGCCCGCATGGCCGGCGCCGAGATGCCGCCCATCGCGAAGCCGGACCCGCGCGACAAGCGCTTTCAGGACCCGCAATGGTCGGAAAACGCCTATTTCGACTTCATCAAGCAGTTCTATCTCGTGACCGCGCAATGGGCTGACGAACTCGCCCGCGACGCGACCGATCTCGACCAGCACACCCGCCTCAAGGCGCGATTCTATGTGCGCCAGGTCGCCAACGCGATCTCGCCATCGAATTTCCTCTTCACCAATCCCGAGATCCTGCGCGACACGCTCGATTCGAGCGCGGAGAATCTCGTTCGCGGCGCCAACATGCTGGCCGACGACATCGCCGCCGGCGAGGGCGAACTCAAGATCCGCCAGGTCGACACCAAGAGCTTCACGATCGGCGGCAATCTCGCACTGACTCCGGGCAAGGTCGTGCACCAGAACGATGTCTGCCAGCTCATCCAGTACAAGCCGGCGACCGCCGAGGTGCTGAAGCGGCCGCTGCTGATCGTTCCGCCCTGGATCAACAAGTTCTACATTCTCGACCTCACGCCCGAGAAATCCTTCATCAAATGGGCGGTCGAGCAGGGCCACACCGTCTTCGTCGTCTCCTGGGTCAATCCCGACGAGCGGCAGGCGGGGAAGAGTTTCGAGCACTACATGCGCGAGGGCATCCTCGAATCGCTCGACGTGATCCAGAAGATCACGCGCGAGAATGAGGTGAACGCCATCGGCTACTGCGTCGGCGGCACGCTGCTCTCCTTCACGCTCGCCTATATGGCGGCGACGGGCGACACGCGGATCGCCGCGGCGACGCTGTTCGCGACTCAGGTGGACTTCACCTTCGCCGGCGATCTCAAGGTGTTCATCGACGAGGAGCAGATCGAGTCGCTCGAGAAGAAAATGAGCGTCCGCGGCTATCTCGAAGGGAAGAACATGGCGTCTTCCTTCAACATGCTGCGCTCGAACGAACTCATCTGGTCCTATGTGGTCAACAACTACTTCCGCGGCCGCGAGCCGATCCCGTTCGACCTCCTCTTCTGGAACTGGGACGCCACGCGAATGCCGGCGGCCAACCACTCGTTTTATTTGAGGAATTGCTATCTCGACAACAAGCTGGCCAAGGGCGAGCTTGAGGTCGGCGAGACGAAGCTGTCGCTGCGCGACGTGAAGATCCCGATCTTCAACCTCGCGACCCGCGAGGACCATATCGCCCCGCCGCGCTCCGTCTTCTACGGCTCGTCGTTCTTCGGGGGGCCGGTGACCTTCGTCCTGTCCGGCTCGGGCCACATCGCGGGCGTCGTTAATCCGCCGGTTCGCAAGAAGTACCAGTACTGGACGGGGCCGGCGCCGGTCGGCGACGGCTTCGACGAATGGCTCATGCATGCCGAGGAGCATCCGGGCTCCTGGTGGCCGCACTGGCAGGCCTGGGTCGAGAGCCTCGACGATACGCGCGTCAAGGCACGCATTCCCGGCGGGCGGCGCGTCAAGCCGATCGAGGACGCGCCGGGAAGCTATGTGAAGGTGATGTCGGAGTAGGTGGCGCCATGCCCGGGACCAACCCGGGCATGACGGCATTTCGTACGGCCGGGCCGGTCCGGTCAGGCCTGGACGAAGGCCAGCAGATCGGCGTTGAGCACGTCGGCGTTGACGGTCAGCATGCCGTGCGAGAAGCCCGGATAGGTCTTGAGCTGGCCGTTCTTCAGGAGCTTTACCGCCAGACGCGAGGAGTCGTCGATCGGCACGACCTGGTCGTCCTCGCCATGCAGCACCAGCGTCGGCACGGAGATGGCCTTGAGGTCCTCGGTCTGATCGGTTTCCGAGAAGGCCTTGACGCCGTCATAGTGGGCCTTGGCGCTGCCGGTCATGCCCTGGCGCCACCAATTGGCGATCACCGGCTCGGAGACCTTCGCGCCAGGACGGTTGAAACCGTAGAACGGGCCCTCGGCGACGGCGCGGAAGAACTCGGCGCGATTGGCGGCGAGCGCCGAGCGGAAGCCGTCGAACACCTCGATCGGGAGGCCGCCGGGGTTCGAGGCCGTCTTCACCATGATCGGGGGAACGGCGCTGACGAGAATCGCCTTGGCGACGCGGCCCTGCGGCTCGCCGAACTTCGCGACATAGCGGGCGACTTCGCCGCCGCCGGTCGAATGGCCGATGTGAACGGCGTTGCGGAGGTCGAGATGCTCGGCGACGGCGCTGGCGTCCGCCGCGTAGTGATCCATGTCGTGACCTTCGGAGACCTGCGCCGACCGGCCATGGCCGCGGCGGTCATGGGCGACGACCCGGTAACCCTTGGCGAGGAAGAACAGCAGCTGCGCATCCCAATCGTCGCTGGACAGCGGCCAGCCATGGTGGAAGACGATCGGCTGCGCTTCCTTCGGACCCCAGTCCTTGTAGAAGATCTCGACGCCGTCCTTGGTCGTGACATAAGCCATGATCTCGTTCCTTCGCTGCGGGACGGCGGGGTTGCCATCACCAGTGATCCGGTTCTACGGCCAGCCATGCGCTCTGCCGCGTGGCGCATCCGACAATATGCGAGGCAAAAGTGACAGCATGACCACGGCCGCCGATCTTTGCGCCGAAGTGGGCCTCGTGATCTTCCCGGAC
Organism: Kaistia geumhonensis; assembly: GCF_030815145.1. Lineage (NCBI taxonomy): Bacteria > Pseudomonadati > Pseudomonadota > Alphaproteobacteria > Hyphomicrobiales > Kaistiaceae > Kaistia > Kaistia geumhonensis. The sequence goes on from NZ_JAUSWJ010000001.1 coordinate 562,902, forward strand.
TGTCAGCTCTCGGCGGTCTACGGGCTGACGGACGTCTTTCGCATCGCGGGCGAGATGAGCGCGTCGCGCGCAGAAGGCGGCAAGGCGCACGCCATCCGCGTCAGCCACTGGCAGCTTTCCGCCGATGGCGGCGAGGTCGTGTGCAGCTATGACAGCCACCCCGGCCAGCCGCACCGGCTCACCTATCTCATCACGCCGCCGAGCCTCATCGTGCCCTCGCGCATGCAGCCGATGGGCAACCTGACCGACTGGCTGGCCAGCCGCCACGCGGCGGGCACGACGCTGGTCTCGGTCTGCGCCGGCGCCTTTCTCGTCGCCGAAACCGGACTCCTCGACGGGCGGCCGGCGACGACGCACTGGGCCTTCGCGGCCGAGCTGGCGCGGCGCTATCCCTCGATCCGTGTCGATTCGAGCCGCATGGTCATCGACGACGGCGACATCGTCACCGCCGGCGGCATCCTCGCCTGGACCGATCTCGGACTGACGCTGGTGGCGCGCCATCTCGGCCCCACCATCATGCTCGATACAGCGCGGTTCCTGCTCATCGATCCGCCGGGCCGCATGCAGCAGCCCTATGGCGGCTTCGTCGACCGGCGAGACCATGGCGACGCGGCGATCCTGAAGGCCCAGCTCTGGATGCACGGCAATGGCGCCAGGGATCATGCCATCCCCGAGCTCGCCGAGATCGCCGGCCTCGGCGAGCGCACCTTCCAGCGACGCTTTCAGAAGGCGACCGGCATGAAGGCCACCGAATATGCGCAGCAGATCCGCATCGAACGGGCGCGCGAGGCGCTGGAGCTGACGCGCAAGCCCGTCGAGCAGGTCGCCTGGGACGTCGGCTATGGCGATCCCTCGGCCTTCCGCCGCATCTTCCAGCGCATCACCGGCCTGGCGCCGGCCGATTACCGGCGCCGCTTCGGCCTGATGCAGCGAGAGGCCGCGGGACCGGCCGGCGGTGCTACTCCTTGAGCGCTATTCCCGGAGCATGCCGGCCTTGCGCGCCGCGAAGGTGGCGAGCACGTCCATCAGCGCCGGCGACAGGCAGTCATAGGGCTCGAGCCCGACCTCACGGATGCGGCCGCGTATGCCATCCATCTCGCGTGGCGGCACGCCGCTCTCGATGACCGACGAGACGAAGGCGGCGAATTGCGGCGCCTGCCAGCCCTTGTCCTTCGACAGCTCCGTATGGACGAAAGTGAGCCCCTTGAAGGCGTGATCGCGCTCGACCGGCCCATGCATGTGGGCGCCGCAGGCCTTGCAGGCATGGCGCTGGATGAGGGCCGACGGATCGACGACCGCGAGCTTGTCGCCGTTCTCGGTGACATGGACATTGGCCGTCGGCGCGACGGCGACGATGGAGAAGATCGCGCCGGCCGGCTTCCAGCACTTCGTGCAGCCGCAGGCGTGGTTGTGGGCGACCTGTCCGTCGATGCGCACCTTGACCGGGCGGTCGGTGCACAGGCACGTGAGCGTGCCGCCCGAGAAACTCTCCGAACCGGCGACGACGCCATCGTCGATCGCCGGATGAAGGCGAACCTTGTCTGGCATTTCCTGCTCCCTCGGCATTCTTGTCGCGACCCTCTTCCGGGGCCGCCGACAGGAACGCTAATCCCGTTCCCGCAACTTGGGAACGGGATCGCGGAAGCGTGATGCGGCGCTATTCGAGACCCGAAGCTTCCTCGAGCCCGAGCGAGAGGTTGAGGTTCTGCACCGCCGCGCCGGACGCGCCCTTGCCGAGATTGTCGAGCAGCGCTAGGGCGAGCCCCTGCCCGTTCGCCTCGTTGCCGAACACCATGATCCTCAGGCGGTTGGTGTCGTTGAGGTTCTCGGGATCGATCAGCGCATGGAAACCGGCCGCGCCCGCGCGCGCCTTCTGCACGGCAGCCGCATCCTCGACGCCGAGCACCTCGATGAAGCGCTCGCCGGCATAGTGCTTCTCATAGGCGGCGGTGAGATCCTCGGCCTTCGGCTTGGCCGGAAGGCGCGCCAGATGCAGCGGCAGCTCGATGATCATGCCCTGCGCGAAGCGGCCGACCGAGGGCGTGAAGATCGGTGCTTCCGCGATCGCGCCATAGCGGACGATCTCTGGCAGATGCTTGTGAGCGAGCGTCAGCCCATAGGGGCGGAACGCGTCATGCGATCCGGGCGGCGGCGTCTGCTGCTCGAACTCGGCGATCAGCCCCTTGCCGCCGCCGGAATAGCCGGAGATGCCGTTCACGAAGAGCGGCCAGTCGGCGGGAAGCAGTCCGGCGTCGACGAGCGGGCGGATGAGCGCAATGGCGCCAGTCGCGTAGCAGCCGGGATTGGCAATGCGGGTCGCGCCGGCGATCTTCGCGCGCTGCCCCGCGTCGAGCTCGGCGAAGCCATAGGCCCAGCCGGGGAACACGCGATGCGCGGTGGAGGCGTCGATAATGCGGGTCGCGGGATTGGTGACGAGCGTCACCGCCTCACGCGCGGCATCGTCCGGCAGGCAGAGGATGACGGCATCGGCGAGATTCATGATCTCCGCCCGCGCGGTCCTGTCCTTGCGATGCTCGGGATCGATCGAGAGAAGCGCGATATCCGGCCGGCCCTCGAGGCGCTGGCGGATCTGCAGCCCCGTCGTCCCGGCCTCGCCATCGATGAAAACCTTGGCAGACATGTTCGCTTCCTCGCAGACACCAGCCTTCCCGCGCCGATGCGGCGGGGCGGAGCCGGCCTATCAGGTGGATGTGACAGGGCCATAGAAAAAGGGCGCCCGGTTGCCCGAAGCGCCCTTTCGCGTTGAATGAACGACGCGGCTTAGCGCTTCGAGAACTGGAAGCTGCGGCGGGCCTTGGCGCGGCCGTACTTCTTGCGCTCGACGACGCGGCTGTCGCGGGTCAGGAAGCCGCCCTTCTTGAGGACGCCGCGCAGTTCCGGCTCGTAATAGGTCAGCGCCTTGGAGAGGCCATGGCGCAGCGCGCCGGCCTGGCCCGAGAGGCCGCCACCGGCAACCTTGGCGTCGACGTCATACTGGCCGTTGCGATTGGCGACGCCGATCGCCTGACGCACGAGCATCTGCAGCACCGGACGGGCGAAGTAGGCCGAGAAGTCCTTGCCGTTGACGGTGATCTTGCCGGTGCCGGGACGGATCCAGACGCGGGCGATCGCGTTCTTGCGCTTGCCGGTCGCATAGGCACGGCCATGCGCGTCGAGCTTCTGAACGTGAACCGGGGCGGCGTTCTCGGTCGAGGCCGTGACGAGGCCCTGGAGGGACTGGAGATCGGCCATGGTCAGGCAACCCTCTTGTTCTTCGGATTGAGCGCCGCGACGTCGAGGACTTCCGGCTGCTGCGCCTCATGCGGATGCTCGGCACCGGCATAGACGCGGAGATTGGAGAACTGGCGACGGCCGAGCGGACCCTCGGGCAGCATGCGCTCGACAGCCTTCTCGATGACTCGCTCCGGGAAGCGGCCCTCGATCAGCTGGCGCGGGCTGCGCTCCTTGATGCCGCCGATATAGCCGGTGTGCCAGTAATAGCGCTTGTCGGTATACTTGCGGCCGGTGAACACGACCTTCTCCGCATTGATGACGATGACGTTGTCGCCGTCGTCGACATGCGGGGTGAAGCTCGCCTTGTGCTTGCCGCGCAGGCGGTTGGCCACGATCGTGGCAAGCCGTCCGACGACAAGGTCCGTGGCGTCGATCAGAATCCACTTCTTCTCGACATCCGCCGGCTTGGTGGAGATGGTGCTCATTGTGAAACCCGTTTCTCGTGCCCGTTCAGGCAGGGGAATGGAGGCGGCAGGGCCTTCACCCCGTCGTTGGCGCTTCGTCTACAGGGGCCGGACCCTCGCGTCAACCATGACGAACACGTGGCAAAGCCGAATTTCTGCATGAATTCCATTGGCATGGCCATATTCGTACCATGATACCACATAGAGCGCCCGGCGGATTTCCGCCATGATGCTGCGCTCTGATGATCCGGCGAGCGGGAACGGACGCCCCGGCCCTTCCCGCGCCCGGTCGATCGGCTATTGTGCTGCGCAACAGGCACGGTCAGGGAACGACAGATGACGGAAAACGGCCTTTCCCCGCGGCTCAGCATCGTGACGCTCGGCGTCGCGAATGTCGCGCGGGCGCGCAGTTTCTACGAGAAGCTCGGCTGGCAGCCGTCATCGGCCAGCCAGGAGCAGATCGTCTTCTTCCAGCTTTCCGGAGTCGTTCTCGCGCTCTTCAACCGCGAGCAACTGGCCGACGACGCGACCGTCGCGCCCGCCGGCGACGGCTTTCGGGCCGTGACGCTCGCGCACAATGTCGATTCGGAAGCGGCGGTCGATGCCGCCCTCGCCCATGCCGAACGCAGCGGCGCCTCGATCGTCAAGCCGGCGTCCAAGGTGTTCTGGGGCGGCTATTCCGGCTATTTCGCCGATCCCGACGGCCATCTCTGGGAGGTGGCCTACAACCCGTTCTTCGCCTTCGACGAGGCCGGCCGCCTCGCCCTTCCGGGCCCGGCCGCATGAAGAGGCTTGCCATGACGACCTTTCGCCTTGCTCTCCCGCTGGCGGCCGCGGCTCTGCTCGCGCCGCTCCCTGCGCTGGCCATCCAGCCCTATGAAAGCGTCACGGCGACCTACGACACTGCCGGAGCGGACGATCCGGGCCTCAAGACCTTCCTCGAATCGCTCCGCAAGGCGCTCGACTCCAGCGATTCAACCTTCCTGAAGCTCGCTGTCGCCAAGGATCTCGCGATCTACTCGCCAGCCGTCGGCTTCCCCGACGGCCAGACGCATGGCCCGCTCGCCAATCCTGACAAGCACGAGTCGGCGCAGCGCCTCGACGAGGCCGCCGCGCTGATGGGCTCGGCCGATGTCGAATACACGCGCGACGACCTCGACAGCATGATCCTCGATCTCTTCGGCACCGCGCTGGAGCCTGGCACGATCGGCAAGTCCGCCATCGCCGGCGGCCGGCTCTGCGCGCCGGCCGAGCCGGTGTTCGACCGCGCCAAGGCAGTCGCCATGGCAGAGGCCGCCGACGTTCCGCCGGGCAATCTCTGGATCCTGTCGGAAAAGACCGACTTCCACGAAAAGCCGGACGCCAAGTCGCCGGTGGTGGAGACGCTGCCCGCCAATACGGTCGTGCCCTTCATCGAGGGGTCGGTCGACGTGCCCGCCGACAGCGCCACGACCGACGCCGAAGCCGCCGAGGAGACCGACGGCGGTGAGGGCGGCTGGTATTCCGTGGCCCTCCCCTCGGGCAAGATCGGCTATGCTTCCAACGACGCCTCGCTCGGCTTCCAGGCGGTCAGCGTCTGCTTCGGCAAGGTCGACGACAACTGGCTCGTGACCGCGGTCATCGTGCCGAGCCTCTAGGGGACGCAATGCCCGTCAATCACGACCGCTACGACGACGCCTATCTCAGCGAAATTCTCGAAACGACGCGGACCATCGCCATGGTCGGCGCCAGCGCAAAGGCCGAACGGCCGAGCCATGGCGTGCTCGCCTATCTCATCAGCTGCGGCTACGAGACCTTTCCGGTGCATCCGGGGCTCGCCGGCGGCGAGATTCTCGATCGCAAGGTCTATTCGAGGCTCGCCGATATTCCGGCACCGGTCGACATGGTCGACGTCTTCCGCAATTCCGATGCGATCCCCGCGCTGGCAGACGAGATTCTCGCGCTGCCGCGCCTGCCGCGCGTCGTCTGGCTTCAGCTCGGAATCCGCAACGACGAGGCCGCGGCGAAGCTGGAGGCGGCCGGCATCAAGGTCGTCATGAACCGCTGCCCGGCCATCGACCGCCCTCGCCTGCTCGGTCGCTGACCGCTTCGGCAAATTCATCCTGAGATCGGGCGCGGCGGCGGAACAATGTTCTTTGCCTGCGCCTGCCAGTCCGCGCTATCGATAGAAAAAGTGCGCCACGGCTTGGGAGGTGATCATGGCCGAAGACAGGATTCCGGGATTTTCGACGCTTGCCGTCCATGCCGGCGCGCAGCCGGACCCGACGACCGGCGCCCGCGCGACGCCGATCTACCAGACGACGTCCTTCGTCTTCGAGGATGTCGACCACGCGGCGTCGCTGTTCGGCCTGCAGGCCTTCGGCAACATCTACACCCGCATCGGCAACCCGACCAACGCCGTGCTCGAGGAGCGCGTGGCGGCGCTCGAGGGCGGCACGGCGGCGCTCGCGGTTGCGTCCGGTCATGCGGCGCAGCTCCTCGTCTTCCACACGCTGCTGTCGCCCGGTGACGAGTTCGTCGCCGCCCGCAAGCTCTATGGCGGTTCGATCAACCAGTTCTCCAACGCCTTCAAGAGCTTCGGCTGGAACGTCGTCTGGGCCGATCCCGACGATATCGGCTCCTTCGAGCGGGCGATCACGCCGAAGACCAAGGCGATCTTCATCGAATCGATCGCCAATCCCGGCGGCATCGTTACCGACATCGCAGCCATCGCCGCCGTCGCCAAGCGGGCGAACGTGCCGCTCATCGTCGACAACACGCTGGCGACGCCCTACCTCGTGAAGCCGTTCGAGCATGGCGCGGACATCGTCGTCCATTCGCTGACCAAGTTCCTCGGCGGCCACGGCAATTCGATCGGCGGCGTGATCGTCGACGGCGGCCGGTTCAACTGGTCGCGCGAGGGCCGCTATCCCAAGCTGTCGCAGCCGCTCGCCGAATATGGCGGCATCGTCCTCGCCGAGAGCTTCGGCAATTTCGCCTTCGCCATCGCCTGCCGCGTGCTCGGCCTGCGCGATCTCGGCCCGGCTCTGGCGCCGCACAGCGCCTTCCTGATCCTGACCGGCATCGAAACGCTGCCGCTGCGCATGCAGCGTCATTCGGAGAATGCGCTCGCCGTCGCCGAATTCCTGGCCGATCATCCGGCCGTGTCGTGGGTCAGCTATGCCGGCCTGCCGGGCGACCGCTATCACAATCTGGCCCGCCGCTATGCGCCGAAGGGCGCCGGCGCCGTCCTGACCTTCGGGCTGGCCGGCGGGTATGACGCGGGCATCAAGCTCGTCTCCTCGGTGAAGCTCTTCTCGCATCTCGCCAATATCGGCGACACGCGCTCGCTCATCATCCACCCCGCCTCGACGACCCACCGCCAGCTCTCCGACGCGCAGAAGGTCGCGGCCGGCGCAGGTCCGGACACGGTGCGCCTGTCGGTCGGCATCGAGGACAAGGAAGACATCATCGCCGACCTGCAGCAGGCGTTGGCGTAAGGATCGCATCAGAACGTCATGGCCGGGCTCGACCCAGCCATGACGTTCGTCGTCGGCGTCAGTCAGGCAAGTCGTGGATGCGCTGACACGCCAGGGCATGATGCGCGCGACTGACGGGCGGTCGCAGGCGAGCCATGCGGCTCCGAACCAATCTCACGCCGCCTGTCCGGCCGCCCAGCCCGAGGCCCAGGCCCACTGGAAATTGTAGCCGCCGAGCCAGCCGGTGACGTCCACGACCTCGCCGACGAAAAAGAGGCCGGGCACGCGCTTCGCCATCATCGTCTTCTGGTCGAGTTCGGCCGTATCGACGCCGCCGACCGTGACCTCCGCGGTGCGGTAGCCTTCCGATCCGTTCGGCCGCAGCATCCAGCCATTCACGGACGCATCGATCGCGGTGAGCACCGCGTCGCTGCAATCGGCGAGATGGGGACGCGCCTTCGCCTCGGCTGAAACGAACAGCGCCAGCCGCTTCGGCAGCACCTCGCCGAGCAGCGTGGCGGGCGCCTGACGGCCATTCGTGGCGCGCGCCTCGCGGAGTCGCGCCAGCAGGTCGACCGACGGAGCGAGGGCGATGCGGATCGGCTCTCCCTCCTTCCAGAAGGACGAGATCTGCAGGATCGCCGGACCGGAAATCCCGCGATGGGTGAAGAGCAACGCCTCGTCGAATCCCGTCTTGCCGAAGCTCGCCCTCCCCTCGACCGAAAGACCGGCCAGCGGCGCGGTCTTCTCAAGAAGCGCCGGATCGAGGGTCAACGGCACGAGGCCGGGACGGGTCGGCAGGATGGCGATGCCGAACTGCCGCGCGATGCGATAGCCGAAATCGGTGGCGCCCATCTTGGGGATCGACAGTCCGCCCGTCGCCACCACGAGCGAGGCGGCCTCCACGGTCTCGCCGGCGAGCGCGAGGCGGAAGCCGTCCGGCCCATGCTCGACACCCGAGACCGGCGTCGCGAGACGCAGCGTCACGCCGCCCATGGCCATTTCCGCGACCAGCATCTCGACGATCTGCCTGGCCGAACCGTCGCAGAAGAGCTGGCCGAGCTTCTTCTCGTGCCAGGCGATGCGATGACGCTCGACCAGCGCGATGAAGTCACGCGGCGTATAGCGCTTCAGCGCCGAGATGGCGAAACGCGGATTGGCGGAGAGGAAATTTGCCGGCGTGGCGCCGAGATTGGTGAAATTGCAGCGCCCGCCGCCGGAGATGCGGATCTTCTCGCCCGGTGCGCGGGCATGATCGACGACGAGCACGCTGCGGCCCCGACGGCCGGCTTCCGCCGCTGCCATCATGCCGGCCGCGCCGGCTCCTATGACGGCGACGTCGAAGCGATTCACGCGGGCCGCTCCGCGGCGAAGATGCGCGCGATGCCGGCCTCGTCCAGGATGCGGAAGGCGCCCGGCTCGAGATCGGCCGGCAGGTCGAGGCCGCCGACACGGTCGCGATGGAGCGCATCGACATGGTTGCCGAGCGCCGCGAACATTCGGCGGACCTGATGGTAGCGCCCCTCGTTCAGCGTCACGAACACCTCGGTCGGGGTGACGGTCTCCATCGCCACGGGAAGCAGCGGCTTCTCCTCGCCTTCGAGCATCAGCGTCCCCGACGCGAGCGCGGCGCCCTCGTTGCCCGCCAGCGGGCGGGCAAGGCGGACATGGTAACGCTTCGGCACGTGGCTCTTCGGCGCGATGATCCGGTGCAGCAGCGCGCCGTCGTCGGTGAGCAGGATGAGACCCGAGGTCTCCTTGTCGAGGCGGCCGACCGTCGACAGTGCCGGGTCCCGGCGCCGCCAGCGCTCCGGCAGCAATCCATAGATCAGCGGCCCCGCATCCTTCTGCGAACAGGTGACGCCGAGCGGCTTGTTCAGCATCAGGATGAGGCCGGGCGGCGGATCGAGCGGCGCACCATCGACCGTCATGCGCGAGACGAGGTCAGCCTTCACATAGATGCGCTGCGCCGGATCGGTCTCCGCTTCGCCATCGAGGATCACCCGCCCGCCCTCGATGAGCGCCTGCACCTCGCGGCGCGAGCCATAGCCGAGATTGGCCAGCAGCTTGTCGAGCCGCGCCGTCGGGATCTTGGTCATCGGATGGCCTCGACCAGCTTGTAGCCCTCGCTGCCGCCATCGCCGAGCGGCCGCACCTGGGCGAAGGCCTCGGCGAGCACGCTCTCATAAGGGAGATGAAGGTTGGCGGTGAGATAGAGCCGCCCGCCACGACGCAAAGACTGCGCGGCGCGGCGGATGAAGGTCTGGCCAAGCTGGCGATCCTCGACGCCGCCGTCATGGAAGGGCGGGTTCATGACGACGAAATCGAGACCTTCCGGCAGGTTGCGGGCGGTTCGCACATCCGCCCACAGGAAGGCGGCGCGAGGATCGACGACATTGTGCTCGGCGCAGTCGACCGCGCGGCGGTCGATATCGACCAGGAGGAGCGACGTCACCAGCGGCGAGGTCAGCACCGCGCGGGCGAGGACGCCGATGCCGCAGCCGAAATCGGCGCCGCGCCCGGAGACGACCGGCAGCGTGTCGATCAGCATGCGCGTCGCCGGGTCGACGCGATCGAAGGCGAAGATGCCCGGCTGCGACCAGAGCCCGAGTTCCTGCACGATGCGCGGCTTGCCGGCCTCGATCGCCTCCTTGATGCCGACCAGCGGGCGATCCTTCCGGACCGTGGCAATGCGATGATGGCGGCGCGGCGCGGCCTCGGCATCGAGCCCGAAGGCCTGAAGTTCGGCGGCGAGTCGGCTGCCGCCCTTTCGGATCGGCGCCATGACGGTGAGTTCGCCACCGTCTGCGAGCGCCTCGAGGCCGAGCGCGAGCGCATGGCCGCGCTCGACGGTGCCGGGCGGCGCGAGCATCACCAGCGAGGCGAGGCTGCCGCCGGCATCCTCGAGCCGAGCGGCGCCGGGCACCAGCGGCGAGAACTGGACGGCCCCCGCCGGAACCTCGGCGAGGTCCGGTGGCGGAACTCCATAGACGCCGTGCTGCTGGTGCTGCTCTGCCATGCCCGATCCTGTCGTGAACGCGCGTTCCTACAGGCGAAGTCGCCGCGGCGAAAGAGTTTTGGCTTTACGGGCCGCCGCGCGCATCAGTATTGAGGGCTCGCCGGAGACAGAACGCCGCCATGCGCCCCGACATCCTCAACCCGCTCTTCCGCGACGTGACGAGCCTTGCCGGTGTCGGTCCGAAGGTGGGCGAGGCGATCGGACGCCTGCTCGGGACCGAGGAAGGCGCCGGCCTGCCGCGGGTCGTGGACCTCCTCTTCCACCTGCCGACTGGGATCGTCGACCGCCGCAACCAGCCGGGCGTCGCGCGTTCGCCGGAAGGCGCGATCGTGACGCTCGAGCTTCGCATCGACCGGCATGTTCCGCCACCGTCCGGAAACCGCAAGCAGCCCTACCGCGTCTTCGCGACCGATGAGAGCGGCGAGATCGCGCTCGTCTTCTTCCATGCCGAAACGACCTTTCTCGAACGCATGATGCCGGTCGGCGCGATCCGCTATGTCAGCGGGCGGGTCGAGTGGTTCAACGGCCGGCCGCAGATGGTCCATCCCGACCATGTCGTCGACCGCGAGGCGTTCGAAAAACTGCCGATGGTCGAGCCGGTCTATCCGATGACGGCCGGCCTCGCCCGCAAGACGCTCGCCCGCGCCGTCCAGGGAGCGCTGGAGGCCGTCCCGGTCCTGGGCGAGTGGATGGACGCGCCGCTGCTCGCGCAGCGCCGGTGGCCGGCCTTCAAGGCGGCGCTGGAGGCTGCGCATGCGCCGTCCGCCGAAACGGACCTCTTACCCGAAAGCCCGCATCTCTCGCGGCTCGCCTATGACGAGATCCTCGCCAGCCAGCTGGCCCTCGCCCTCACCCGCGCCAATCTTCGCCGCGCCTCGGGCCTCGAAAGGCGTGGCGACGGGCGCATGCGGGCGGCGATCTCGGCCGCCCTGCCCTTCAGCCTGACCGGGAGCCAGCAGCAGGCGATTGCCGAAATCGAATCCGACCTCGCGGCGCCGGACCGGATGCTGCGCCTGCTGCAGGGCGATGTCGGCTCCGGCAAGACGCTCGTGGCCCTCATGGCGGCGGCGATCGTCGTCGAGGCCGGATCGCAGGCGGCGCTGATGGCGCCGACAGAACTGCTCGCCCGCCAGCATGCCAAGACGCTGGCCCCGCTCGCCGCGGCGGCGGGCATCAGGCTCTCCGTGCTCACGGGACGCGAGAAGGGTCGCGAGCGGCAGGCGATCCTCGATGCGCTCGCTGACGGCTCGCTCGATCTCGTGGTCGGCACGCATGCCGTCTTCCAGGCGGGCGTCGCGTTTCGCGACCTCGGCCTCGCCATCGTCGACGAGCAGCATCGCTTCGGCGTGCACCAGCGCCTCGCGCTCGCCGGCAAGGGCTCGGCGACGGACATCCTCGTGATGACGGCGACGCCGATCCCGCGCACGCTCGTCCTCGCCGCCTTCGGCGACATGGATGTCTCGCGGCTCACGGAGAAGCCGGCCGGTCGGCGGCCGATCGAGACACGCACCATTCCGCTGGAGAGGCTCGACGAGGTTGTCGGCCGGATCGGTTCTGCGATCGCCGCCGGCGCCAAGGCCTATTGGGTGTGTCCGCTGGTCGAGGAATCGGAAGAGGTGGATGCAGCGGCGGCCGCTGCCCGCTTCGCCGAATTGAGATCGGCGCTCGGCCCGATGGTCGGGCTCGTGCACGGGCGCATGAAGGCGGCCGAAAAGGACGCTGCGATGCTCGCCTTCCAGCGCGGCGAAACGCGGCTCCTCGTCGCGACGACCGTGATCGAGGTCGGCGTCGACGTGCCGGACGCGACGATCATGGTCATCGAGCATGCCGAGCGCTTCGGTCTCGCGCAGCTCCACCAGCTTCGCGGGCGCGTCGGGCGCGGATCGGGCGCGTCGACATGCCTGCTGCTCTATCGCGGACCGCTCGGCGAAACCGCCCATGACCGGCTGGCGATCATGCGCGAGACGGAGGACGGCTTCCGTATCGCCGAAGAGGACCTTCGCCTGCGCGGCGAAGGCGACCTTCTCGGCACCAAGCAATCCGGCGTTCCTGGCTTCCGAATCGCGAGCTTCGAGAAGCATGGCGCGCTGTTCGAGATCGCCAGGCAAGATGCGCGCATGATCGTCGAGCGCGACCCGGGCCTCGAAAGCGAGCGCGGCCGCGCACTTCGCCTCCTGCTCTATCTCTTCGGCCGGGATGCCGCGATCCGGCTGCTCCGCGCGGGCTGAACCGTCTCGCAACTGCCGTGTTTCGGCGTTAGTGGGGATACCCACCTCATCCGACAGCATCCATGCCTCTCCCCACCACCCCCGAACGCCTGATGATCCGGCTGCGCGCGCTGCTCAGGTCGAGCGAGCCGACCCTTCTCGGCTTCGCCGCGCTGATCGGCGTGCTGTCCGGCATCGTGGTGGTCGCCATCGCCTCGATCACGCAGGGCCTGCATGTCCTGCTCTACGGCATCGACCCGGACGAGAAGCTGAGCGCTTCGATGTCGATCGACTGGTGGCATGCCGCCATTCCCGTGGCGGGCGGTGCCCTTCTCGGCCTCGTCATCTACATCTTCCGCAATCGTCGCCGCCTGATCGTCGACCCGATCGAGGCCAATGCGCTGCATGGCGGCCAGATGTCGCTCGGCGACAGCCTCCGTGTCGGGCTCGAAAACACGATCTCGAACGGCTTCGGCGCCTCGGTCGGCCTCGAGGCAGGCTATACGCAGGTGGCCAGCGGCATCGCCTCGGCGCTCGGGACGCGGTTCGGCCTTCGCCGGACCGATCTCCGCCTGATGGTCGGCTGCGGCTCGGCGGGGGCGATCGCGGCCGCGTTCGGGGGGCCGCTCACCGGCGCCTTCTACGCCTTCGAGCTCATCATCGGCGTCTATTCGGTCGCCAATGTCGCGCCGGTGCTGATCGCGGCGCTGGCCGGCTATCTCATCTCGCGCGCGCTTGGCCTCGAAGCCCACATCATCTCGATCAGCGACGGATTCCAGGTCGATGCGACGCACTATCCGCCCTATCTGGCGCTCGGCCTGCTGCTCGGCCTGCTCGCGATCGGGATCATGCGGCTGATCACGCTCGTCGAGCGCGGCTTCCAGACAAGCGGGCTGCCCCGATTCTTCCGCCCGGCGGTGGGCGGCGTCGCCGTCGGGGCGCTCGCCCTCGTCACGCCGCAGGCGCTCTCCGGCGGCCATGGCGCGCTCTATCTCAACCTCGCCACGACGCCGGCCGTGGGGACGCTGATCATCGTGATCCTCGCCAAGATCGCAGCGACCTCGGCCTCGGTCGGCTCGGGCTTTCGTGGCGGCCTCTTCTTCGCCTCGCTCTTTCTCGGCGTGCTTGCGGGCCGGCTCTACGGCGTCTCGCTGGAGATGCTCTTCCCCGGCCTCGCCCTCGACCCGACGGTCACGGCCGTCGTCGGCATGAGCGCGCTTGCGGTCGGCGTCATCGGCGGACCGCTGACCATGACCTTTCTGGCGCTGGAGGCGACGCGCGACTTGCAATTGACCGGGATCGTCCTCGCAGCCTCGATCCTCTCGACGATCACCGTGCGGCAGCTCTTCGGCTACTCCTTCTCGACCTGGCGCCTGCATCTGCGCGGCGAGACGATCCGCGGCGCGCAGGATATCGGCTGGCTACGCGATCTGACCGTCGGCCGCATGATGCGAACCGATGTCCGCCCGATCGTCGCCACCATGCGGCTCGACGCCTTCCGCAGCCTCTATCCGCTCGGCTCGGCGCAGCGCGTCGTCGCGACCGATGCCAACGGCGCCTATGCCGGTATCGTGCTCATCGCCGATGCGCATGCGACGGCCGAGGCGGGTGACGAGACGGTGGCGCCGCTCTGCCGCTACCAGGGCAGCGTCCTGCTGCCGGACATGACGGCGCGCGAGGCCGCCGCCCTGTTCGACGCGGCGGAAAGCGAGGAACTGGCGGTGGTCGACGATCTCGACCACAAGCAGGTGATCGGCCTGCTGACGGAAGCCCATCTACTGCGCCGCTATGCCGAGGAACTCGACAAGGCGCGCCGGTCGCTCTCCGGCGAAAGCTGAAGCTCGATCAGTGTCCCGGCAGCCGCTGCGCCTGCGCGCGGATGCGGTCGGGATCGTATTCGGGAACGACGAGACCGGCGGAGAGGACGATCTTGGCCGCTTCCTCGACCGTCATGTCGAGCTCGATGAGGTCCTTGCGCTTCACGAATAGCATGAAGCCGGCGGTCGGGGCAGGCACCGGCGGCAGGAACACGGTCACCCACTCCTCGCCGTCGTCGCCGATGCGCTGGCGGATCTCGCCGCGCGTGTCGTTGGCGATGAAGACGATGGCCCAGACGCCCTTGTAGGGAAACTCCATCAGCGCCGTCTTGTGGAACGACTTGCTCTTGGAGGAGAGGATCGTCTCGAAGAGCTGCTTCAGCGCACCATAGAGCGTGCGCACCAACGGCGTTCGCCCGACCAGCCGCTCGCCGAAGCCGACCAGCGCCCGCCCCACGAAATTCGCCGTCAGGAAACCGAGCAGCGTCAGCGCCACCACCGCGACAGCGACGCCGAAGCCGGGCACGGAGAAGGGCAGATAGCCGTCCGGGCTGTATTCACGCGGGATGATCGGCTTCACCCAGCCGTCGATCCATTTGATCAGCGACCAGGTGAGATAGATCGTGATCGAGATCGGCGCCGCGATCACGAGCCCGGTGAGGAAATAGTTCCGCAACCGTGCGACCAGCCGTCGGCCGGGCGGCTCTCGCGGCGTGGATGTCGGGGGCTCTTCGAGGCTCATGCCGTCTCCTTGCGACAGGAAATCGGACTGTCGCACAGCATTATGACGGCTTGGAAAAGGATCGCCAGCCTCGTTGGCAGGCACAGGGCGGCGCGTCCTTCGCCACGCCGCCGCAACGGCGCTATTCGACCGTCACGGATTTCGCCAGATTGCGCGGCTGGTCGACATCGGTGCCCATGAAGACGGCGGTGTGATAGGCGAGCAGCTGCACCGGGATCGAATAGACGAGCGGCGTCACGCTCGCGGGCATCTCGGGCAGGATGATGGTCGCGGCGGCGTCGATCGCGGCCGCCTCGGCGCCCTTGCGGTCGGTGACGAGGATGATCCTGCCGCCGCGCGCCGCAACTTCCTGCATGTTGGAGACGGTCTTCTCGAAGACGCGGTCGAAGGGCGCGATGACGACGACGGGCATCTCCTCGTCGATCAGCGCGATGGGCCCGTGCTTCAGCTCGCCCGCCGCATAGCCCTCGGCATGGATGTAGGAGATTTCCTTCAGCTTCAGCGCGCCCTCGAGCGCGATCGGATAGCTGGTGCCCCGGCCGAGATAGAGGCAGTGCTTGACCTTGGCGAGATCGCGCGCCAGCGCCTCGATCTGGCCTTCGAGCCGCAGCGCCTCATGCATCAGGCGCGGCACCTCGCTGAAGGCGGCGACGAGCCGCGCCTCCTCTACATCGTCGATGGAGCCCCGCGCCCGGCCGGCAGCGATCGCCGTTGCGGCGAGCACCGCGAGCTGCGCGGTGAAGGCCTTGGTCGAGGCGACGCCGATCTCCGGACCGGCGAGGATCGGCAGCACGACATCCGCCTCGCGGGCGATGGTCGATTCGCGGACATTGACGACGGCGGCGATCCGCTGGCCCTCGACGCGGGCATAGCGCAGCGAGGCGAGCGTATCGGCCGTCTCACCCGACTGGGAGATGACGATCGCGAGGCCGTCCTTCGAGAGCGGCTGCTCCCGATAGCGAAACTCCGAGGCGATATCGATGTCGACCGGCAGGCGGGCGAAGCGTTCGAACCAGTATTTGGCGACGAAGCCGGCATAGAAGGCCGTGCCGCAGGCGGTGATCGAGAGGCGGTCGATCCGCGAGAAATCGATGCCCTCCGGCGGGCGGGCGCGACCTTCAGCGAGGTCGAGATAATGGGCGAGCGTGCGGCCCGTCACCTCGGGCTGCTCGTGGATCTCCTTCACCATGAAATGGCGATGGTTGCCCTTGTCGGCGACATAGGTGTTGCCGTGGGTGCGGGTCACCGGGCGCTCGACGACGCGGCCCGTCTCGTCATGGATGACCGCGCCGGCGCGCGTCACGACCGCCACGTCGCCCTCGTCGAGATAGGTGATCTCGTCGGTGAAGGGACCGAGCGCGATGCCGTCAGAGCCGAGGAACATCTCGCCGGCTCCCCAGCCGATGGCGAGCGGGCTGCCGCGGCGGGCGCCGATGACGAGATCGTCCTCGCCCTCGAAGAGAAACGCCAGCGCGAACGCGCCGCGCACCCGCGCCAGCGCTGCCTGGACGGCGGCGAGCGGCGCCATGCCGTCGGCGAGATTGGCCGTCACGAGATGCGCCATGACCTCGGTATCGGTATCGGAGGAGAAGACGCGGCCGGCCGCTTCCAGCTCCAGCCGCAGCTCGCGGAAGTTCTCGAAGATGCCGTTATGGACGACGGCGACGCGCTCCGTCAGATGCGGGTGAGCGTTGCGCTCGGACGGAACGCCATGCGTCGCCCAGCGGGTATGGCCGATCCCGATGCGGCCCGCCTTGCGGTTCCCGGCGAGCTTCGCCTCGAGATTGCGCAGCTTGCCCTCGGCCCGGAGGCTGGCGAGGTGACCACCCTCGATCACCGCGATGCCAGCCGAGTCATAGCCGCGATATTCGAGCCGCTTCAGCCCGTCGACGAGCAGCGGCGCGACGGGCGTCTGGCCCAGGATGCCGATGATGCCGCACATGCGCGTCCCCCTTCGTGCCGATCGGCGACTGACGCCGATTTTCAGAACGTGATGGAGGAGCCCTTAATTTTCCTCTGCAAGGCGAGGAAATCACTTCCTGTTTCGCGTTTTCACGCGGCCGTCAGACGCGCTTTCGCGGGCTCGCTGCCTTGGCGGCGCGGAAGCGGGCCGCCCAGCCCGGCTTTTCGACCTGCCGAGCGCGCCCGAGGGCGAGCGCGTCGGGCGCCACATCCTCGGTGACGACGCTGCCCGACCCGACATAGGCGCCGTCGCCGATCGTGACCGGCGCCACCAGCGAACTGTTCGACCCGATGAAGGCCCCTTCGCCGATGATCGTCTTCGCCTTGTCGTAGCCGTCATAATTGCAGGTGACCGTGCCGGCGCCGATGTTCGCCTCCGCGCCGACGCTGGCGTCGCCGATATAGGTGAGGTGGCTCACCTTGGCGCCGGCCCCGATGGAGGCGTTTTTCACCTCTACGAAATTGCCGACCTTGGCCTCGGGTCCGACATCGGCGCCGGGGCGCAGCCGCGCGAAGGGCCCGACCGCGGCGCCGGAACCGATGCGTGCGCCCTCGAGATGCGAAAAGGCATGGATGACGGCGCCGCCCTCGACGCTGACGCCGGTGCCGAACACGACATTCGGCTCGATGGTCACATCCGGTTCGATCGCCGTGTCGTGCGAGAAGAACACCGTCTCCGGCGCCACCAGCGTGACGCCCGACAGCATGGCGGCGCGGCGCGCGCGCTGCTGCCAGATCGCCTCGACGGCGGCAAGCTCGGCGCGGGTGTTGACGCCCGCGACCTCGTCGGCGTCGGTCTCGATCGCGACAACCGAGAGGCCTTCGGCATGGGCGATGCCGACCGCATCGGTCAGGTAGAACTCGCCCTTGGCATTGTCGTTGCCGATCCTGCCGAGAAGCTCGACGAGGCCAGCCCCGGCGAAGGCCATCAATCCGGCATTGCAGAGGCCGATCCGGCGCTCCTCGGGCGACGCGTCCTTTTCCTCGCGGATGGCGACGAGACGGCCGTTCTCGACGATGAGGCGGCCATAGCCGGTCGGGTCGGCCGGGCGGAAGCCGAGCACGACCACCGCCGCGCCTTTCGCGATCTCGGCGCGCAGGCGGGAGAGCGTGCCGGCGGTCACCAGCGGCGTGTCGCCATAGAGGACGAGCACGTCGTCGGCGCCTTCCGCCAGCGCCTCGCGGGCGGCGAGCACGGCATGGGCGGTGCCGCGCCGCTCGAGCTGTTCGTAGAGCCCCGCGTCCGGGACTCGCTTGGCCACGAAGCTCTTCACGGCGTCTGCGCCGCTGCCGACGACCACGGCGAAGCGGCCGATGCCGGCGCTCTCGGCCGCCTTCAGCACATGGCCGAGCATGGGGAGTCCCGCGACCTTGTGCATGACCTTGGGCAGGCCGGAGCGCATCCGCGTCCCCTCGCCGGCTGCGAGCACGAGTGCGAGCGAAGTGCGTTCGGTCATGGCGGTCCCTCCGGTCGAGAGGGCCAGCTTTGCGCGATCCCGGCCGCTCCGGTCAAGCCGGCCTCAGCCGATCTGCTGCAACTGCGGGAAGGTCTCGAGCAGGAAGAAGGAGAGTCGCGACATCTGGCCGGTCAGGAACATGAGGCCGGCCAGGACGAGGAAGGCGCCCATCGCCTTCTCGACCTTGGGCAGGTGGCGGCGGAAGCGCCCCAGCGCCTCGACAAGATGCTCGGCGAAGAAGGCGACCAGCAGAAAGGGAATGCCAAGGCCGAGGGAATAGATGGCGAGGAGACCCGCGCCCCGCGCCACGGTGTCGGTCGAGCCGGCCACCGCCAGGATGGCGGCCAGCACGGGACCGATGCAGGGCGTCCAGCCGAAGGCGAAGGCGAGACCGAGGACATAGGCGCCGGCAAGGCCGGCCGGCTGGTTGTCGACCCGAAGCCGCGCTTCGCGATGGAGGATGCGAAGCCGGAACACACCGAGGAAATGCAGCCCCATCACGATGATGACGAGCCCGGCCGCGATGGCGAGGACGTCCTGATAGCGCGCGATCATGCGGCCGACCACGGATGCCGTGGCGCCGAGCAGCACGAAGACCGTGGAGAAGCCGAGCACGAAGGCGAGCGACGACAGCGTCACGACCCGCCTCACCTCGCTCTCGGCACGCCGCTGCGTGACCTCCTCCAGCGACAGTCCGGTGACGTAGCAGAGATAGGGCGGCACCAGCGGCAGCACGCAGGGCGACACGAAGGAAAGCAGCCCGGCAATGAGGGCGCCCAGAAGAGTCACGTCGGCATTCATCGTCTCACGCTTCACCCGCAGAGCCGGCCACGATGGGTCGCCGTCGCTTATAGGGCATCGCCGGATCGTGGCCAGTCACGGAAATGCGAGAGCGCATGTGTCGCTGCCGCGCCTCCCCCTTGGCGCGATGGTCCGCTTCCGATAGATGGCAGAGCACCAGTCCAGCGGAGGGGTGACCGAAATGATCGTGGCGTGCGGCGAAGCGCTGATCGACTTCCTGCCGACCAAGGATGAGCAGGGACGCGACAGCTACCGGCCGGCGGTCGGCGGCTCGCCCTACAATGTCGCGCTCACCACGGGCCGCCTCGGCGTGCCGACGGGCTTCCTCGGCGGCATCTCGACCGACTTCTTTGGCGACATGCTCGCGGACGAGCTGGTTCGCAGCAACGTCGACCTCAAATATGCCGGCCGTTCGGCCCGTCCGACGACGCTCGCCTTCGTCAGCCTCGCCCATGAAGAGCCGCAATACGCCTTCTTCGACGAGAACACCGCCGGCCGCCTGCATGACCCCGCCGCGCATACGCCGATCGGCGACGAGGTCGAGGCGCTGCATTTCGGCTCCTTCTCGCTCGCGACCGAACCCTTCGCCTCGCGCCTCGCGCAGGTCATGGACGACAATCGCGGCCGACGCGTCATCTGCTACGACCCCAATGTCCGCCCGACGCTGATCGCCGACCGCGACACCTTCATGGCGCGGGCCGAGGCCTTCGCCTGCGGCGCCGACATCGTGAAGATTTCGGGGGCCGATCTCGAATGGCTGCATCCCGGCGCCGATCCCGAGACGATCGCCGAGGGCTGGCTGAAGGGCGGAGCGGGCCTCGTCGTCGTCACGCGCGGCGGCGCCGGCGTCACGGCCTTCACCCGCAAGGGCAAGGTGTTTTCGCCGATCGTGCCGACCACCGTCGTCGACACCGTCGGCGCCGGCGACAGCTTCACGGGCGGATTCCTCGCCCGGCTGCACGAGAAGGGTCTGCTCGACATCACGCGCCTGCGCACGCTCGATCATCGCGAGCTCAAGGACGCGCTCGACTTCGCCAATCGTGTCGCCTCGATCACCTGCTCGCGCGCCGGCGCCAATCCTCCCTGGCGGGACGAACTCGCGGCGTGAGACCTGTTCCCTCTCCCGCCTGCGAGAGAGGGTGAGGAGGGGCTGCGACGAGAAGCAGCCCGTCTCCATCTCTCCCGCCGGCCCGCCGGAGAGAGCGGAGGCCGGAGCGCGCTGTCGGCCGCCGGTATGGACCTTCGGCGCTTCCTACTCGTGCCGGAGCGCCTCGATCGGATCGAGATGGGCGGCGCGGCGGGCCGGCAGATAGCCGAACAGCATGCCGATGACCGCCGAGAAGGCGAAGGCGATGGCGATGATCGACGGGCTCACGACGAAGGGCACGCCGAGGAGCCCGATCGCCGAATACGCGAGGCCGAGCCCCAGCAGGATACCGACCGTCCCACCGAACAGCGACAGCACGACGGCTTCGACCAGGAACTGCGACAGAACCTGCGATTCGAGCGCGCCGATGGCGAGGCGGATGCCGATCTCGCGCGTCCGCTCGGTCACAGACACGAGCATGATGTTCATGATGCCGATGCCGCCGACGAGCAGGCTGACGGCGGCGACCGCGCCGAGAAGGCCCGTCAGGAGCTGGGTCGTACCAGCGACGGTCTCCAGCATCTGCGTCATGTCGTTGACGGAGAAGTCGTCGTCCTTGCCGGCGACGATGCCGCGCCGCTCGCGCAGCAGCCGTTCAAGATCGCCCTGCACTTTCGATGTCGCGACACCATCGCGCGCCGAGACGAGGACGATGCCGATATCGGTCGAGCCCGTGATGCGCCTCTGCACGGCGCGGAGCGGCATCAGGACGGTATCGTCCTGGTCGGCGCCCATGCCGGACTGCCCCTTCTTGACGAGCAACCCGATCACCTCGCAGGGCACCGTGCCGACGCGCAGCGGCTGGCCGATCGGATCGCTCGCGCCGAATAGCTTCACCCGCACCGTCTCGCCGATGATGCAGACGGCGCGCCCGCTGCGCTCCTCTGTCTCGAGGAAGCTGCGGCCTGCCGCGAGGTCCCAGTCGAGCGCCAGTAGATAGTCGTCCGAGGTGCCGACGACGCTGCTGGAGCGGCTCTCGCCGCCGAAGATCACTGTCGCCGAGCTCTGCACGACAGGCGCGACCGCGCGGATGCCGGGAACCTGCTGCTGGATAGCCGACACGTCGCGGGCATTGAAGGACTTCGCCGTCGTGCTCGCCCGGCCGGGGCCGAACTGGCCGGGCCGGACGAACAGCATGTTGCTGCCGAGCTTGGAGATGTCGGCCGTCACCTTGGCGGTGGTGCCGTTGCCGATGGTCACCATTGCGATGACAGCGGCGACGCCGATCACGATGCCGAGCACCGTCAGGAACGAACGCATCGGATTGCGGCGGATCGTTCTCAGCGCGAGCTTCAGCGATTCCGTCAGCATGATGCTGGCTCTCCGATGCCCACCCGCGCCGCCGCAGTCGCCGAATCGCCCTCGATGCGGCCGTCGACGAAGCGGATGGTCCGCGCGGCGAATGCGGCGATGTCCGGCTCATGCGTCACCATGATCACGGTGATGCCCTGCTCTCGGTTGAGCGCCGTCACGAGGCGCATGATCTCCTCGCTGGTCTTCGTATCGAGATTGCCTGTCGGCTCGTCGGCCAGCAGCACGGCCGGCTCGGTGACGATGGCGCGCGCGATCGCCACGCGCTGCTGCTGGCCGCCCGAGAGTTCGCCCGGCGTGTGTCCCGCCCTGCCCTCGAGCCCGACCCGTGCCAGTGCCGCGAGGGCGAGCTTCCGCCGCTCGGCAGTGCCGAGGCCGCGATAGACGAGCGGCAGCTCGACATTCTCGACCGCCGAGGTCCGCGCGAGGAGGTTGAAGCCCTGGAACACGAAGCCGAGGCGATGGCGGCGGAGCAGTGTCAGCTGGTTGCGCGACAGCGTCGTCGTCGGCACCCCTTCGAACAGATATTCGCCCGATGTGGGCCGATCGAGGCAGCCGATGATGTTCATGGTCGTCGACTTGCCCGAGCCGGACGGGCCCATGATGGCGACGAATTCTCCCCGGGCGATGCTGAAGCTGGCGCCGTCGAGCGCCTTCACACGGGCGTCGCCGCTGCCATAGACCTTCGAGACCGCGCGGAACTCGATCTCCGGGGCGGTCATTTCACCGGCGCCGCGTCGGTGACGACCTGGTCGCCGGGCTTGAGGTCGCCGCTCTTCACCTCGGTGTTGACCCCGTCGGTGGCGCCGATCTCGATGGTCACGGGGGTCGGCGTCCCGTCGCGAAGCACATAGACCGTTCGCCCGTTGCCGGTCGGCTCGGCCTTTGTGATCGCGCCCATGCGCGGCGCCGAGAAGAGGCCGAAGGCGCGCGTGTTGCCGCTCTCCGCCGGCGGCACGTAGCGGAGCGCCGGGTTCGGGATGAGCGTCGCGTCCTTTTCCTGCTGGACGACGATATCCGCCGTCGCCGTCATGCCGGGGCGGAGCAGCAGCTTCGCATTGTCGACGGTGAGCGTCGCCTTGTAGGTGACGACGTTGTTGGTCGTTTCCGAGACGAAGCGGATATCCTTGATCGCAGCCGGAAAGGTCTGGTCGGGATAGGCATCCACCGTGAAGGTCGCCGCCTGCCCCACGGCCGTCTTGCCGACATCGGCCTCGTCGACATCGACCTGCAGCTCCATCTCCCGGAGATCGCCGGCGATGACGAACAGCGTCGGCGCCGACAGCGAGGCGGCGACGGTCGCGCCCGGATCGACGCTGCGCGTCAGGACGACGCCGTCGATCGGCGAGCGGATCTTCGCCTTGGAGAGGTTGGTCCGCGCGAGACTGAGATCGGCCGTCGCAGCCTGCACATCGGCCTTCGCGGCGGCTTCGGCCGCGACAGCGCCGTCATAGGCCGCCTGCGCCTCGATCAGCTCCTGCGAGGACGAGACGTTGCGGCCGACCAGCACCTTCTTGTTGGCGAGAGTGCTCTGCGTCGAGGCGATGGTCGCCTGCGTCTTCGCGACATTGGCATTCGCGGCGGCGAGCTTCGCCTCGGCGCTCGCGACGGCGGCGTCGAGATTGTCGGTCACGAGTTCGGCCAGCACGTCGCCGGTCCTGACCGGGCTGTTGTAGTCGACATTCACCGAGCGTATCCGGCCGGAAAGCTCGCTCGACACGTCCACCTTCTCGGTCGGCTGGATCGAACCGGTCGCGGTGACCGTCACCGTGAGATCGCCCGTCGTGACCGGCGCGGTGGTGAAGCGATACGATGCCCCGCCCGTCGACATCATGCTCCACATAACGCCCGCGAGCGCGAGAAGGCCGAGAGCGGCAACGAGCGCGATAACGCGCCGCCGAGGCGGGCGCCGGCGGGCGGGTTCGCCGAGGAGCCGTCCGAGATCGCCGGTCGGCGCGCTGGCAACTCGTGGTTCGGCCGCCGTCTGATGGGTGCCGGCAACGGCGGTGTCTTCGCTCATCTGCCTCATCTGGGTGCTCTTCCGTCGATGCGCACCCTTGTTTGCACCGGACCCGCCGGTCAAATGATGAGTTGTATCAATTATGGGCCGAGGGTTGCGGAGCTTTTCGGCGATCACGGAAGCATGATCGCGCGCTCTGTCACGATCCGGCGCCGCGTGCCGTAGAAGCGGTGAGCAACAACGAAGGCCCTGCCGATGCATGAACGCGCCGCACTTCCGCTGCCCTGGCTCGACCGGCGCGGCAATGTCTCCCTGCTGAAATCGCTGGTCTTCGCCGGCGTCCTCGCGCCAGGCCTTTGGCTTCTCTTCCGCGCCGCGACCGGCAGTCTCGGGCCGCGGCCCTATATCGAGATCAATCATCAAACCGGCCTCTGGGCGATCCGATTCCTGCTGATCTCGCTCGCGGTGACGCCGCTCCGCCATGTCTGGCGCTGGGGCGACCTGATCCAGTTGCGGCGCATGCTGGGCCTCGCCGCCTTTGCCTACGCCGTCATCCACCTCGTCGCCTATGCCGGCGATCTCGGCTGGGATTTCGGCAAGGTCGTGTCCGAGATCATCGCGCGGCCCTATCTCACCATCGGCTTCGTCGCCCTCCTGATGCTGGTGCCACTTGCCGCGACCTCGACCGAAGGCATGATGCGCCGCATGGGCGGCATCGAATGGCGGGCGCTGCACCGGCTCGTCTATCCGGTGGCCGCGCTCGCCACCGTGCACTTCTTCCTGCAATCGAAGCTCGGCGTCACCGAGCCGATCGTGATGGCAGCGATCGCGGCGTGGCTCGCCCTCTGGCGGCTTCTCGCGGCGCGGATCGGCGAGCAGAAGGCGGGAACGCTGGCAGCGACCGTGATCCTCGCGATCGTGATCGTCGTCGCGACGGGGCTTGGCGAGGCGCTCTACTACTACCTCAAGGTCGGCGCGCCGTTCTCGCGCGTCCTGCCGACGAATTTCGCGTGGAAGACGAGCATTCGGCCAGCCTGGATCGTGCTCGGCATCTCCCTTGCCGTCATCGCAGTCGCGGCGATCCGCATCCCGATCGCCGCGCGGAAACCCTCACGCCGGGCTCAGGCCGGCGTCGCCGCGAAACCGGCCTCCGGCGTCTCGCAACGGCAAGGAAAGGCCGCGTAACGCTCGACGCTGTAGGGCTTCGCCGAAAGGCTGCGGCAGAAACTCGTGACCGCCTCCTCGAGCCGCTCCGCCACGGCCATGTCGGCCTGGTTCAGCGAGGCGATCGTCTCGCGCGCCGCCTCGGCCTTGCCCGCCAGGGCAGCCATGTCGGAGGCGAGGTGACGCCCGTCCCGGACGATGAAGCGCCCGTCGACCATGACGTGGCGGACGGCGGTCGCGTCCTCGACCAGCACGAGCTGGTTCGACGGGTCGTTGACCGGCATCCAGTTCGGATGGTCGAGCGTCAGGAAGACGATGTCCGCGCGCTTGCCGGGCTCGATCGACCCGACATGGCCGAAGCCGGTGAGCCGCGCGCCGCCCGTGGTCGCCGCAGCGATCACCTCGGGCGCGGAGAGCCACAGGCGGTGGTCGGGCTGGCGGACGCAGGAGACCTGCTGCGCCGCGCGCATCGCCTCGTACATGTTCTGGTTGTCGGACGAGGTGGCGCCGTCGGTGCCGATGCCGAGATTGACGCCGAGCTCCAGCATGCGGCGCGAATCCGCGATGCCGGCACCGAGCCGCATGTTGCTGCCGGCATTGTGCGAGACCGAGGCGCCGCGATCGGCGAGGCGGCGCATGTCGTCGTCGTCGAGCCAGACGCCGTGCGCGACGGAGAAATGCGGGCCGATCAGCCCGAGCTCGTCGATATGGGCGACCATCGACTTGCCCCAGAACTCCTTGGCCGCCAGCACCTGGACCTTCGATTCGCCGACATGGCTCTGCATCACCGTGTCGTAGTCGCGAACCAAGCGGTCCGAGCCGCGCATCAGTGCGTCCGAGCAATGGGTGGGGATCGTCGGCGCCACACCGAGCTTGACGTGATCGCGATCGTGCGGCCAGGCGGCCAGCGCCTCGCCCATAAGCCTCAGAACCTCGTCGGTCGCATCCGCGGCGTCGATCACGGACAGGCGCTGAAGCTCGGCCGGCAGGCTTTCGACGAGGCCGGGAATGGCGCGGTAGAAGCTGATATCGGACAGCATCGGCGCCATGACGGCGCGGATGCCGGCGTCGCGATAGGCCTGGCCCATCGCGATCAGTTCCTCGGTCGTCGCCACCGGAACGCCGAAGGTCAGGTCATAGGCGACCGTGCATCCCTTCAGCGCCATCTCGACCGCGCCGAGATAGGTGTTGAGATACTTGATCTCCGCGCTCTGGTTGCCGAAGCGCCGCGGCGCCGCCATCAGCAGCATCTCGAGGTTCCAGCGGTCGAGATAGCCGCGGGTCAGAGCGCCGCTGCCATGGGTATGGGAGTTGACGAGGCCGGGATGCATCAGGTGTCGCGACGCATCGACGACCTCCGCCTCTGGAGGCGCGGCGAGGCCCGGCTCGCCCACTTCGAGGATGGCGCCGTCCTTGACCAGGATGTCCTTGAACGGCGCCGTGCGGCCGGCCGCATCGAGCAGCCTGCCGCCGCGAATGATCGAAAACGAGCTCATGTCATCCCCGCAATGTGCGATTTCGATCGCATTAGAACAGGAAGCGGACGGTTGAGCTAGGCGGGGCGCTGCACCCGCAGGAAGGCTCCCATCCCTACACCTCCGCCGCGAACGGATAGGCGTGCACGCCGCCATTCGGGTCGGTGATCGTGCCGTCCGGGTCGACATAGTCCGGCCCGACCGGAACCTTGCCGTAGCCACCGGGGATGTCGAGCACATAGGTCGGCTGCGCGAGGCCAGAGAGGCGGCCGCGCAGCGCGCGCATCAGAGCCTGCCCCGATTCGATCGAGGTGCGGAAATGCGCGGTCCCCGGCGCGAGATCGGCATGGTGAAGGTAATAGGGCTTCACCCGAGCTTGGACAAAGGCCCGCATCAGCGCGGCCATGGTCTCCGGGTCGTCGTTGACACCCTTGAGCAGCACGCTCTGGCTGACGAGAACGATCCCGGCATCGGCGAGGCGCGCCAGCGCGTCACGGGCGGCCGGTGTGAACTCGCGCGGGTGATTGGCGTGCACGGCGACATAGACCGCCTTGCCCGTCCCGGTGAGCGCCCGGACGAGCGCGCCATCGATGCGGCCGGGGTCGACGACCGGGATGCGCGTATGAAAGCGCAGCACCTTCACATGATCGATGGCGCGGAAGCGATCCAGCAGCGCGCCGAGGCGCCGGGGCGCCGCCACCAGAGGGTCTCCGCCGGTGAAGATCACTTCCCAGATCGCCGGCCGGTCGGCGATATAGGCCAGCGCCGCTGCGAAGGCCTCGTCGCCGAGCAAGGTCGAGCCGCCGGGTCCGACCGTCTCGCGGCGGAAGCAGAAGCGGCAATAGACGGCACAGGCGTGGACGAGTTTCAGCAGGACGCGGTCAGGATAGCGATGGACGAGACCGGGAAGCGGGCTGTGCGCGTCGTCGCCGATCGGGTCGGCCAGTTCGCCCGGTCGCGTCTCGAGTTCGGCGCGGGACGGAATGAACTGTGCCGCGATGGGATCGGCGCCATCGGCGGGATCGATCAGCGCCGCGACATCCGGCGTCACCGCGACGGCATAGCGTGCGCCGACCTCGTCGAGCGCGGCCTGGTCGGCTGGCGCGACGAGCCCGGCCTCGACGAGCGCCGCTGCGCTCCTCAGCGCCGGGCGCGGCGCGATCGGCACGATCGCCGGCTCGGGGACGGCGGCGCCGGATGCGATGGGCTTGGTCATGGCCCTTCTTTCGGTCATCGCGCCGCGGGTGTCCAGACGACGAGATCGAGCCGCGGCGCGCCCGTCGCCAGCATCACGAGGCGGTCGAAGCCGAGGGCGATGCCGGAGGCCTCGGGCATGATCGCAAGGGCGGCAAGGAAATCCTCGTCGAGCGGATAGCGCTCGCCATAGATGCGCTCCTTCTCGTCCATGTCGGCGACGAAGCGGCGGCGCTGCTCGGCTGGATCAGTCAGTTCGCCGAAGCCATTGGCCAGCTCGACGCCGCAGGCGTAGAGCTCGAACCGCTCCGCGACGCGGGGATCGCGCGGGCTGCGCCGGGCAAGCGCCGCTTCCGCGATGGGGTATTCGTCGAGGATCGTGGCGCGGCCTATGCCGAGATGGGGCTCGACGCGCTCCGCGATGACGCGGCTGAAAATGTCGCCCCAGTCGTCGTCGGCGGCAACCCGAAGACCGGCCGCCCCGGCGGCGGAGGCGAGCGCATCCCGATGTGTGGCACCCGTCTCGTCGACCGTCGCGAGGAGATCGATGCCCGCGTGACGGGCGAAGGCATCGGCGACGCTGAGCCGCTCCGGCTCCGCGAAAGGGTCGCAAGTCCGGCCGCGGTGGGAGAGCATCGACACGCCCGCGGCAGCCGCCGCCGTCGCGAGCAGCGCGGCGCAGTCGGCCATCAGCGCCGCATAGGGCGCGCGGGCGCGATACCATTCGAGCATCGAGAACTCATTGGCGTGCCGGGGGCCGAGCTCGCGATTTCGGAAGACCGGGCCGAGCGTGAAGATCCGCTCCTCTCCTGCGGCCAGCAGCTTCTTGGCGGCGAACTCCGGCGAGGTATGCAGATAGAGCGTCTCCCTTGACCCATCCGGAGCGATCCGCTCGGTCGCGAAGGCGGAGAGATGGGTCTCGTTGCCGGGAGAGACCTGCAGGATGGCGCATTCGACCTCGGTGAAGCCCTCGCCGGCGAACCAAGACGCGATCGCAGCCTTGATCCGCCCGCGCGCGAGAAGATGCGGGCGACGATCGGCGTGGACATGCGGCGTCCACCAAGGCGAGGCGTGGTCGGTCATCGACTAATCCAGAGCAAGGCCGGAGGGGCCAAGAGAGCCCCGCCGCGTTCTCTGCCGCCGAACCGGCGGCGAAGCAAGGCTCCGGCGGCGGGTCCTCTGCACTTTGGACTGGCAAGCGCGGGCGGAATCGCTATGTTGCGCGCCATTCACGCGCCTGTCATCGGCGCGTCGCCACTCATGAAGCGCCCCGCGGCGGGTGCCACAGTCAAGGACCCGACACCCGTGAAAGTCATCGCCAGCCAGATCCGCAAGGGCAATATCATCGAGATCGACGGCAAGCTCTATGCCGTTCTGATCGCCGAGAGCTTCCACCCCGGCAAGGGCACCCCGACGACGCAGATCGACATGCGCCGCCTCTCCGATGGCGTGAAGATCTCCAACCGCTACAAGACGACCGAGCAGGTCGAGCGCGCCTATGTCGAGGACCGGGACTATTCGTACCTGTTCCAGGACGGCGAAGGCTTTACCTTCATGAATACCGAGAACTACGACCAGATCATCGTTTCCAAGGATGTCGTCGGCGACTCGGCCCCCTATCTGCAGGAGGGCATGGTGGTCCGCCTCGCCATCTTCGAGGAGCAGGCTGTCTCGATCACCCTGCCGCAGCGCGTGACGCTCGAAGTGGTGGAAACCGAGCCGGTGACGAAGGGGCAGACCGCCTCTGCCTCCTACAAGCCGGCAACGCTTTCCAACGGCGTCCGCACCACCGTTCCGCCGCATATCGAAGCCGGCACACGAATCGTCGTGCTGACCGACGACGGCTCCTATGTCGAGCGCGCCAAGGACTGATCCGCGGATCATCCGAAGGTTCCTAAGAGACCCCGCTCCGATCCGGCGCGGGGTCTTTTCGTTTGAGCCTGGCAACCCGCGGTAACCAAACAGACGAGCCTTCGCGGCCGCCCCCTGCCCGAACGCGTCAAAATGCTGTACTGGCGTTAAGCTAGCCTTGAGGATAACGAATTCTTCAAGCGTCGCGCGCATGAACTGGCGGCGTCGTGTCGCATACCGGCTTGGGGACGGGAAACGCGGCAAAATGGGGAGTGACTGCGCGTGACCTGGCGAGCGGCCATCGAGCTGTCGGTCGTGCTGATCCTGACGGGCTGCGTCTATCTGCTGCTCTCGGCGTTGCGTCTCGTCCCGGGCGGCGCGGGCTTCCTCGATTCCCGCGGCGAGGTCGTCGCCGCGACGGCTGTGTTCGCGGGCGCGTCGATCGCCCTCCTCGTCCTCCGCCGGTTCAGCCAGCTCGCATCCCGCCTCGATGAAGCGCTGAGCCGCGAAAAGCAGCTCGGCCTCCTCTCCCAGATCGATCCGCTGACGCGCATCCTCAACCGCGCCGCCTTCATCGCCGAACTGGAACGGGCGATCGAGCGCCGCCGCGCCGGCGGGTCGCCCTTTGCGCTCCTCACCATCGATCTCGACCGCTTCCGCAACGTCAACCACCTGCACGGCCACGGCGTCGGCGACATGCTGCTCGTCGAGGTCGCGCGCCGGCTCGGCACCTTCCAGACTGTCGGCACCACGATCGCGCGGCTCGGCGGCGACGAATTCGCCCTGCTCGTCGAGAACGAAACGGTGGTCGACCTGTCGCGGCGCGTGGCCCGGCGGCTGATCGACAGCATCGCGGCACCGGTCTGGGTGCCGCAGGGCGTACTTTCGATCGGCGCCACGATCGGCATCGCGACCTCGGAGCTTGCCGATTCCAATGCCGAGGACCTGCTGCGCGCAGCGAACATCGCGCTCGTCGAGGCCAAACAGGGTGGTCGTGGTACGTTCTATTACTTCGAGGCGAGCATGGGCGAGGCCCTGCGCCGGCGTTCGACGCTCGAGACCGACCTCCGCCGGGCCATCTCCTCCGGAGAGATCGTGCCCTTCTACCAGCCGCTCGTTGCGCTGGAAGACGGGCGGCTCACCGGCTTCGAGGTCCTGGCCCGCTGGGACCATCCCCGCTACGGCCTCATCCAGCCGGCGGCTTTCATCCCGATGGCGGAGGAGCTCGGCCGGGTCGGCGATCTCTTCTACCGGATCCTCGCCAGCGCCTGCGCGGATGCCAAGACCTGGCCCAGCGAGCTCGGTCTTTCGGTCAATGTCTCGCCGACGCAGTTCGCTGAACCACAATTCGCCTCGCGCATCCTCGCCATCCTACGCAGCGCCGGGCTCGCCCCGAGCCGGCTCGAACTGGAAATCACCGAAAATGCCCTCGTCGACGAGGTGGCTTCGGCCAAGCTGATGCTGACGGCGCTGCGCGACGCCGGCGTCGCAGTCGCCCTCGACGATTTCGGCACAGGCTATTCGAGCCTCCGCCACCTGAACGACCTGCCGATCGACCGCCTCAAGATCGACCGTCTGTTCCTCGAGGGCGCTCGTCAGAACATCGAGAACTGGAAGATCGTGCGCGCCATCGTGCAGCTTGCCCACTCGCTCGACATGGAAACGACGGCGGAGGGGATCGAGATCGCCGACGTCGCCGAGATCCTGCGCGATGTCGGCTGCGATATCGGCCAGGGCTATCTGTTCGGAAAGCCGCTCTCCTCGGCGGCCACCGCGGCCTGGCTCAACGACATCCGCCTCGGCCATGTCGGCCTCGGAAACGGCGGGTCAGCGCCGCGGCTCGTGAACTGAACCGCGCCGCCGCCATCGCTATTTCGGTTCCCAGCTCGTCACGATCTCGCCGGAAACCGGATCCTTCGCATCCTTGAGCGCGATGCCCATCTCGTCGAGCTCGGCGCGGATGCGATCCGCCTCCTTGAAGTTCCTGACACGCCGCGCCTCGAGGCGCGCGGCGATGAGCTGGCCGATCTCCTCGACGTCGAGGCCGAGCGATTCCGCCTCGCGCAGCTTGAGCGTCTCGTCGAAGGCGGCCGAGGCCTCGTTGCCAATCCGCTCGAACTCGTCCGGATCGATCACGGCGCGGCTGGCCGCAAGGATCTTGGCGTCGAGTTCCTCGCGCAGGATGGCGTTGCCTTCCGTGCAGTCATCGACCAGCCGACCGAAGCCGAGTAGCACGAGCGAGCCCGCCAACCTGTCGGCAGCTTCACGGCGCCGGGCCGGCGACGCAGCCGAGCGCGCCTCGGAAGCCAGCCGCCAGATCTCGGCGAGCGCGAGCGGCGTGTTGAGGTCGTCTTCCAATGCGTCCACAACGGCATCGGAGGGCTCGCCAGCGACAGCGGCCCGCAGCGCGCGGCGGAGATTGTCGATCTCGACGGTCGATTCCGCGAGGCCCTTCTCCGTCCAGTCGATCGGCTGCCGATAATGCGCCTTGAGCATGGTCAGCCGAGCAATCTCGCCCGGAAAACGCTGGTCGGCCAGCTTTTCCATGACTTCACGGATGGTGACGAAGTTGCCGAGGCTCTTCGACATCTTCTCGCCTTCGACCTGCAGGAAGCCGTTATGCATCCAGATATTGGCCATCCGCTCGTTGCCGAAGGCCGAGCAGGTCTGCGCGATCTCGTTCTCGTGGTGAGGGAATACGAGATCGATGCCGCCGCCATGAATGTCAAAGACGTTCTTCGTCGGGTCGTCGCAGGAAAGGCCGCCGCCATAGGGCTCCAGCAGGCGTGCCATCGACATCGCCGAGCATTCGATATGCCAGCCCGGACGTCCGCGGCCGTCGATGCCCGCCGGTGACGGCCAGCCGGGTTCCTCGTCGCTCGACGGCTTCCAGAGGACAAAATCGGTCGCGTCGCGCTTGTAGGGGGCGACATCGACGCGGGCGCCGGCAATCATCTCGTCGAGCGAGCGGCGCGCCAGCGCGCCATAGCGCGGCACGCCGGGCAGTCGGTCCATCGCGGCGGGCGAGAAGAGCACATGGCCTTCCGCGACATAGGCGACACCCTTCTCGACCAGCCGCTCGATCAGCGCCTTCATGGCGTCGATATGCTCGGTGGCGCGCGGCTGCTCGGTCGGCGCGAGGCAACCGAGCGCGGCGACATCGGCCTGGAACTGCGCGTTCGTCTTCTCGGTGACGATGCGGATCGCGTCGTTGAGCGGCAGGCCGGGATATTCGGCGGCGGCGCGCGCGTTGATCTTGTCGTCCACGTCCGTGATGTTGCGGACATAGACGACATGCCGCGCGCCATAACGATGGCGCAGCAGGCGGAACAGAAGGTCGAACACGATCACCGGCCGGGCGTTGCCGATATGGGCAAAGTCGTAGACCGTCGGGCCGCAGACATACATCCGCACATGCCGCGGATCGATCGGCACCAGGGTCTCGCGTTCCTTGGTGAGCGTGTTGTGGAGGCGGAGCGTCATCGGATGCCCGGTCTTCCTGCTGCTGCGTTCAGGTTCTTCCGCGCGCGGCACGGATCGATTGTCGGCCCGGTCAGGCCGCCGGCAAGCCGCAGCAACAGAGGCAATCGAGACGCTTGAAGGCCGACATGGCGAAGGGTGATGCAGCATTCCGCAAGGGGCGTCAAGACGAAGCTGTCCCTGTGGGCGACACCGCCGATGCTTACAATTTTAATCAAATGGCAATGAGTCCAAACGATATCTGAACGGGCATTTCAGGGCCGGTTCAGGCGCGGTCTGCCAGGGTTTTGCGCATCGACACGGCCCCAGATGGAGTTGCGTATCATGGCTACCCGTTCCTTCTTTGCGATCACGCTGTTCGCCACCCTGGTCGGCATCGGCATGGCCGAGCTCATCCGGCCGTCGCTTCATGCCGAGATCCGCGATCCCCGCGGCTCGATGATCGGCCTCTGCGTCAATGCCGGAATCGGCTGTGGAGTGGTCGGCCGGCAGGCCTCGTTCTAGGAACGGGGCGAAGCGAATGCTCGCCGCCGGGCTGCCGCTGTTGTAGAGGTGGGCCGAGCCGCGACGCGGCGCCCATCGGACGAGACAACGCAGGCACATCATGACAGATAGGGGATCGGCAGGCGCCGCCCTCGACGAGGCCGCCCTCTACTTCCACCGCTACCCCCAGCCCGGCAAGCTGGAGATCCGCGCCACCAAGCCGCTCGGCAACCAGCGCGATCTGGCCCTCGCCTATTCCCCCGGCGTGGCCGCGCCCTGCCTCGCCATCGCAGCCGATCCGTCCAAGGCCTTCGACTATACGGCCCGCGGCAATCTCGTCGCCGTCATCTCCAACGGCACGGCGGTGCTCGGCCTCGGCGCCATCGGCGCGCTGGCGGGCAAGCCGGTGATGGAGGGCAAGGCGGTCCTCTTCAAGAAGTTCGCCGGCATCGACGTGTTCGACATCGAGGTCGAGCAGCGCGACGTGGACGCTTTCGTCGAGGTGGTCGCGGCGCTGGAGCCGACCTTCGGCGGCATCAATCTCGAGGACATCAAGGCGCCGGAGTGCTTCGAGATCGAGAAGAAGCTCCGCGCGCGGATGAACATCCCGGTCTTCCATGACGACCAGCACGGCACCGCCATTATCGTTGGTGCCGCGATCCTGAACGGGCTTGCGCTTAAGAAGAAGCCGATCGGCGAGGCGAAGATCGTCGCGTCCGGTGCCGGCGCGGCTGCCATCGCCTGTCTCGACATGCTGGTCTCGCTCGGCGCCAAGCGCGAAAACATCTTCGTTTCCGACATCGAAGGCGTCGTCTATGAGGGCCGCACCGCGCTCATGGATCCCTGGAAGGCCGCCTATGCGCAGAAGACCGACAAGCGCACGCTCGCCGAGGTCATCGACGACGCCGACATCTTCCTCGGCCTTTCAGCCGGCGGCATCCTGAAGCCCGAGCTGCTCGCCAAGATGGCGCCGCAGCCGCTGATCATGGCGCTCGCCAATCCGACGCCGGAGATCATGCCCGATCTCGCGCGCGCCGCACGACCCGACGCCATGATCTGCACCGGCCGTTCGGACTTCCCGAACCAGGTCAACAACGTCCTCTGCTTCCCCTATATCTTTCGCGGCGCGCTCGATGTCGGCGCGACGACGATCAACGAAGCGATGAAGCACGCGGCGGTGCGCGCCATCGCCGAGCTCGCCCACGAGGAGGCCTCCGACATCGTGGCGCAGGCCTATGGCGGGGTGGAGCTTGTCTTCGGGCCCGACTACCTGATCCCCTCGCCTTTCGACCAGCGGCTGATCCTGCGCATCGCGCCAGCCGTCGCCCGCGCGGCGATGGAAAGCGGCGTCGCGACGCGGCCGATCGCCGACTTCGACGCCTATATGGACCGCTTGACGCGTTTCGTCTTCAAGTCCGGCCTCGTGATGAAGCCGATGGTCCAGGCGGCGAAGAAGGACCTGAAGCGGGTCATCTATGCCGATGGCGAGGACGAGCGGGTTCTCCGCGCCGCGCAGGTGATGCTCGAGGACGGACTGGCACAGCCGATCCTCATCGGACGCCCGTCGGTGATCGACAGCCGCGTCAACCGCTTCGGCCTCAAGATCAAGCCGGGCGAGGATTGCGAGGTCATCAATCCCGAGGACGACCCGCGCTATCGCGACTACGTCGATCTCTATCTGGAGAAGACCGGGCGCAAGGGCGTGACGCCCGAGGCGGCGCGCACGCTGGTGCGCACCAACACCACCGTCATCGCCGCGCTGGCGGTGGCGCGTGGCGAGGCCGATGCGCTGCTTTGCGGCCTCGAAGGCCAGTTCCGCAACCATTTCGGCGTCATCCGCGACGTGATCGGCCTTAGGGCCGGCAATCACCGCTTCTCCTCGATGAGCCTCCTCATCTCGTCGGAATCGACGACCTTCCTCACCGACACCTATGTGAATGTCGACCCGAGCGCCGAGGAGATCGCCGAGCTGACGCAGCTCGCCGCCGCGCAGGTGCGGCGCTTCGGCATCACGCCGAAGGTGGCGCTGCTCTCGCATTCCAATTTCGGCTCGCACGACACCGAGTCGAGTAGGAAGATGCGCCGGGCTGTCGAGCTTCTGTGGGAATGCGCGCCGGAGCTCGAGGTCGACGGTGAGATGCATGGCGATGCCGCGCTCTCCGAACTCCTGCGCGAGAAGGCGATGCCGGGCGGCAAGCTCTCGGGCGAGGCGAACCTCCTCGTCTTCCCCAATCTCGACGCCGCCAACATCACGCTCAACGTCGTGAAGGTCATGACCGACGCGCTGCATGTCGGGCCGCTGCTGCTCGGCCCGGCCAAGCCGGCACATATCCTGACGCCGTCGGTGACCTCGCGCGGCGTCGCCAACATGACGACGCTCGCTGCCGTGGAGGCGCAAAACGCATCATGACCGTGGTCACCGACCGCGACGCCGCGCTCTACCTGACGGACATCCACAATTTCTTCGAGGCGCCGAGCCTCGATCCGTTCCGGGGCGACAGCATCGAAGAGTCGGGCATCGACCAGCTGATGGACACGATGAAGGCGCGGCCGCGATCCGCGCCGCCGCTGGAACGGATCGTGCTCCATCTCCTGGCCGACCAGATCACGCCGGACCTGCCGCAGCGCCTGAAGGCGGCCATCGCCACCTATTGCGACGTCCAGAAGCGGCTGTCGCGCCAGAAGGTGCGCGAGACGCGTATCGAAGGCCAGCGCGCGCTCCGCATCGGCTTCATCGCCTGGGCAGTCTGCCTGTTGCTCTCGACGCTTTCGGAGCAGATCTTCTCGCATTACACGCTGCAGGGCCGCCTGTTCGGCGAAGGCTTCCTGATCGCCGGCTGGGTCAGCCTGTGGCGGCCGGCGGAGCTTCTGCTCTACGACTGGTGGCCCTATGCACGCGAGATGAAGCTCTACGAGCAGATCAAGGCGATGGCGGTCGAGATCCGTCCGCGCGACACCGCTACCGTCACCCCGCTTCCGAGCTGACGGCCGCTCCTCAATGCGCCGGGCGTGCCTGCGGAAACTCCGCGTGGAAGGCGTGCTCGTGCTTTTCCGGGACACGCAGAACGGCATGCGTGACGCCTTCGGCGTCGTCCTCGCGCGAGAGGACCTCGCCGAGTTCGTAAAGCCGGTGCAGCTTGCCGAGATCCGCGCCCGAGAGCGCAACGACGAATTCCGGGCGGTCGCGAGTGATGCGATCCTCGACGAGTTGGAGCAGGGCGGGGATACCCTCCCCCGTCAGCGCCGAAATCGGCATGATCGCCGGTCTGCCCGGCTCGGCCGTGGGCTGGCCCGCAGGACGGGCGTCGGGCGGCAGGAGGTCGATCTTGTTCCAGACCTCGATGATGCGCTCGCTCTTTCCGATCTCGATTCCGAGCTGTCCGAGCACCTGCTCGACGTCCTTCGCCTGCGCCTCGCTGTCCTCATGGGCGATGTCGCGGACATGCAGGATCAGCGTCGCCTCGATCACTTCTTCCAGCGTGGCGCGGAAGGCGGCGACGAGGTGGGTCGGCAGGTCGGAGATGAAGCCCACCGTGTCGGAGAGGATGATCTCGGTGCCGTGCGGGAGCTTGAGCCGCCGCAGCGTCGGGTCGAGCGTCGCGAAGAGGAGGTTCTCGGCAAAGATGCCGGCATCGGTCAGCGTGTTGAACAGCGTCGACTTGCCGGCATTGGTGTAGCCGACCAGCGCCACGATGGGATGCGGCACCTTGCGGCGGCTTTCGCGCTGCAGGCGGCGGGTGCGGACAACTGTTTCCAGCTCGTGCTCGATGCGCGAGATGCGCTCTTGCAGGGCGCGCCGGTCGGCCTCGATCTGTGTTTCGCCGGGGCCGCCGAGGAAGCCGAAGCCGCCACGCTGCCGCTCGAGGTGGGTCCAGGACCGGACGAGGCGACTCTTCTGATAGTTGAGATGCGCCAGCTCGACCTGCAGGCGGCCCTCTCTTGTCTGCGCACGCTCGCCGAATATCTCCAGGATGAGGCCGGTGCGGTCGATGACCTTGGCCGACCACGCCTTTTCGAGATTGCGCTGCTGCACGGGCGACAGGGCGTGATCGACGAAAACAAGCCCCGCCCCCTCTTCCTTCACCAGCGCGGCAATCTCCTCGACCTTGCCGCTGCCGAACAGCGTCGCTGGTCTCGGCTGAGCCAGAGGCACGTTGTCGGCCGCGACGACATCGAGCGAAATCGCCTTGGCGAGGCCGACGGCCTCCTCCAGCCGCGCCTGCGGGCTGCGCTTGATGGACGGCCCCTCACCGGCCGCGCGCTTTCCTCGCGCCGAGCGGATCGGCACGAGGACCACGGTCCGATCGGGTTCCCGCTCGGTTGATTCGGTAACGGCGCCGGCCTCGTGGTCGGCGTCGTCCGGAAACTCGATCTCTTCACTCACAATGTTATCGCTTTCGGGCACCCGGCCCGGTCAGGCATCGTCGCCCGGTTCGAAGAGCTGCACAGGTGCTCCGGGCATGATGGTCGAAATCGCGTGCTTGTAAACAAGCTGCGAATGACCGTCCCGGCGCAGAAGCACGCAGAAATTATCGAACCAGGTCACAATACCCTGCAGTTTGACGCCGTTGACGAGGAAAATCGTCAGGGGAGTCTTGCTCTTTCGGACATGATTCAGGAACGTGTCCTGAAGGTTTTGCGCGCGATCCGCCATCTTTTATCTCACGTCTCGATGTTGTTGGGGATCGACACGCCGGCCGGCGCGTCGCTCCCAAGGCTCCGCGATGCGGGCCGTCGACAGTCTGCCCGCTGGAGCGCCGCCCGTCACGCCCCAAAATGTGGCGATCGCACAGGCATACCGCAATGCCGCATCAGCGCCCGCGCGACCAGCGCGGCGCAGTCTCGGCATGATCGTGGAAGCGGGCGCGCAGATCGGTTGCGATCGAGCCCGGAGCGCCGTTGCCGATCGCCGCGTCGTCGATCTTCACGACCGGCATGACCAGCGTCGTCGCCGCGGTAATGAAGGCTTCGCGGGCGCGCTTCGCCTCATCGAGCGAGAAGGCGCGCTCCTCGACCTTCAGCCCATGCTTCGCAGCGAGATCGAGGATGACCGTCCGCGTGATGCCGCGCAGGATGCCGCCATTGGCCGGGCGGGTGACCAGCGTGCCGTCGGCGGTCACGATCCAGGCATTGGTCGATGAGCCCTCGGTGACGTTGCCGTCCTTGTCGATGAACCACGCCTCGTAGGCGCCGGCCTCCTTGGCCGCCTGCTTGGCCATGACATTCGGCAGCAGCCCGACCGTCTTGATGTCGACGCGCTCCCAGCGATTGTCGGGAACGCTGATGACGGCGATGCCGCCTTCCGCCCGCTTGTCGCCCGACGCCGGCGAAACGCTTTTTGCCGTCACGACGATGCCGGGCGCGGTATCGGCCGCCGGGAACAGGTGGTTGCGCGGCGCGACGCCGCGGGTCACCTGCAGATAGACCATGCCGTCGCGAACGACGTTCCGCCGGACCGTCTCGCGCAGCACCGCGCCGAGCGCCGCCCGGCTCATGGGCATCGCGATCCTCAATTCGCGAAGCGAGCGCTCCAGACGATCGACATGCAGCGTCTCGTCGATCAGGCGGCCACGGCGCACCTCGCAGACCTCGTAGACGCCATCGGCGAACTGATAGCCGCGATCCTCGATGTGGACGGCAGCTTCGGCGTGGCGGACATAGCGGCCGTTGACATAGGCGATGCGCGACATTTCGGCTTTCTTCCGGTGACGATGGAGGGTCTTCCGCTCAGCCGACGCCGAGCGATTTCAGCTTGCGATGCAGCGCCGAGCGCTCCATCCCGACGAACTCGGCCGTGCGGGAGATGTTGCCGCCGAAGCGGTTGACCTGCGCCGTCAGATATTCGCGCTCGAAGATCTCGCGGGCATCGCGGAGCGGCAACGACATGAGATGCTCGCCGCCGCGATTGGGCGTCGTCGGCAGCATCTCGCCGACTTCGGGCGGCAGCATGTCGGCGGTGATCATCTGGTTCTCGTCGCCGCGCGCAAGGATCAGCAGCCGCTCGATATTGTTGCGAAGCTGGCGGATGTTGCCCGGCCAGTCATGCGCCTGGAGCACGGCCAGCGCATCGTCGCCGACCTGGCGCACCGGCAGCCCGGTCGTGTGCGAGATCTGCTCGATGAAGTGCTGGACGAGTGAGGGCACGTCGTCACGCCGCTCGGCAAGCGCGGGCACGCGCAGCGGCACCACCGAGAGACGGTGGAAGAGATCCTCCCGGAAGCTGCCCTCGCCGATCTCGCGCTCGAGGTCGCGCGCCGTCGAGGAGATGATCCGGACATCCACATTGACGCGGGTCGTGCCGCCGACTCGCAGGAAGTTCTGGTCGATGAGCACGCGCAGGATCTTGCCCTGCGTCTCGCGCGGCATGTCGGCGACCTCGTCGAGATAGAGCGTGCCGCCATGCGCCTCTTCCAGCGCGCCGATCTTGCGAGGACCCGTGCCACTCTCGGTGCCGAAGAGCTCGTGCTCCATGCGATCGGGCGTGATCGTCGCGGCATTGAGCACGACGAAGGGGCCGGATGCGCGATGCGACAATTCGTGGATGGTGCGCGCCACCGTCTCCTTCCCCGAGCCCGACGGACCGGAGATCATGATGCGGCTATTGGTCGGCGCCACCCGCTCGATCGTCTGGCGGAGGTGGTTCATCGCCGCCGAGGAGCCGATGAGCGCGTGCATCGTGCCGGCGCGCTCGCGGAGCTCCCGCACCTCGCGCCGCAGCTTCGATGCCTCCAGCGCCCTCTCGGCGATCAGCACCAGCCGGTCGGCCTTGAAGGGCTTCTCGATATAGTCGTAGGCACCGCGCTTGATGGCTGAGACGGCGGTTTCGATATTGCCGTGGCCGGAGATCATCACGACCGGCAGATCGGGATGCTGCGCCTTGATCATGTCGAGCAGGGTCAGGCCGTCGATGCGGCTTCCGGTGAGCCAGATATCGAGAAAGACGAGGTTGGGACGGCGCATCGCGATCTCGGCGAGCGCCTTGTCGGTGTCGCCGGCGGTCCGGGTGCCGTGACCCTCGTCCTCGAGAATTCCCGAAACGAGGCCGCGGATGTCGGCTTCGTCGTCAATGATGAGAATGTCGGAAGGCATGGGATTCCGTCTTCTTCTTCAGGCTTCGGGAGTAGCGGGTTCGGGCTGCGGCGCCACCGTGCGGGAAGCCGATGGGGAGGCCGTAGCCGAGACATGGGGGAGCGTCAGGCGGATCATCGCGCCGCGGCCGCCCTCGGCGACGGCCGGCGAATCGAGCAGTTCGAGGCGGCCGTGATGTTCCTCGATGATCTTGCTGACAATCGCGAGACCGAGGCCGGTGCCCTTCTCGCGCGTCGTCATATAGGGCTCGAGCAGCCGATGACGATTTTCCGCCGGCAGGCCGATGCCCGTGTCGATCACTTCGACGATGTTGTTGTCGCCCTCGATCCGACCGCGGACGACGATCTGCGGCTGGCCCTTCTCCTCGTCGGGCACGGCTGCGATCGCCTCGGTCGCGTTCTTCACGATATTGGTGAGCGCCTGCGACATCAGCCGCGGATCGAAGCGGCCGGTGAGCGGCTCCTCCGGCAGATCGACTACGAAGGCGATCTCGGGATGGGCGACCTCCTGGAGGAAGACCGCCTCGCGCGCGGCCTCGCCGATGTCGCGCTCCTCGAAGGTCGGCTTCGGCATGCGGGCGAAGGACGAGAACTCGTCCACCATGCGGCCGATATCGCCGACCTGGCGGATGATCGTGTCCGTGCACTGGTCGAAGACATCGCGCCCTTCGGTGATGTTCTTTCCGAAGCGACGCTTCAGTCGCTCGGCCGAAAGCTGGATCGGCGTCAGCGGATTCTTGATCTCGTGCGCGATGCGGCGCGCGATGTCGGCCCAGGCGGAGCTGCGCTGCGCCGTCACCAGATCGGTGATGTCGTCGAGCGTGATGACATAGCCGCGCTGCTCGCGTCCGGCGTCTTCCGTCGTCACGCGGACATTGATCGTTCGGTCGCGTCCCTCGCGCAGCAAGGAGACCTGGTCGCGATGCTCATGCCGCACGGGGTCGGCGAGCGCGGCCTCCATGACCGAAGCAAGTTCCGGCGCCACTTCGACGACCGGGCGGCCGACCACCGAGGCACTGGCCGAGCCCAGCATGCGCAGCGCGCCGCGATTGGCGATGGTAACGAAGCCGCGCGCATCGGCGCCGATCACGCCGGCCGAAACGCCGGCCAGCACCGCCTCGGAGAAGCGGCGGCGGGCATCGATCTGCTCGCTCGCCGTCATCAGCTCCGCCCGTTGGCTGCGGAGTTCGGCGGTCATGGTATTGAAGGTCGCGCCGAGCGCGCCGAGGTCGCCGTCCGAGGAGCGGAACGGAACGGTGACGTCGAGATTGCCCTGCCCGATCTCGTCGGCGGCATCGATCAGCACGCGGATCGGCGCGACGAGACGGTTGGCGAAGCCGATGCCGAGCCAGATGGCCGACAGGAGCAGCACCAGCGCCAGGCCGAGATAGAGCACCGCGAAGGCGATCTGCACGCCGAGACGGGTCGCCGCGAGGTTCTTGTATTCGTCAACGCTGGCGCTCGTCTGCGCGATATAGCGGATGACCTTCGGATCGATCTCGCGGGCGATGTAGAGATAGACGTCCTTGTAGTTCTCGAGCTTGACGACCGCGCCGACGACATTGGTCGCGCCAGGGGAGATGAGGACCGGCTCGTTGGCGCTCTGTTGCGCCCTCCGCATCGCATCGAGCGGCGGACCCGGAAAGTTGCCGGAGAACTGGAATTCGGCCTGCGCGATCGGTGAGCCGTCCGGCTTCAGCAGATAGACGCCCGGAATGCCGCGCAGCGCGGCGATCGAATTCATGAAGTTCTGAAACTGGTCCGGATCGCGCGCGAGCAACGCCTGCGCGCGCTCGAAATCGGCCTTGAGGCCGAGGATGTCGACCCGCAGCGTCTTCGCATGCTCCTCGGCATAGGCCTGCGCGATCGACAGCGACGTGTCGACGATCGCGCGCGTGCGCTCGGAGAACCAGTGATCGAGACCGCGATTGAGCGTGATGCTCGCAACGATCGCCATGATCACCGCCGGTACGACGGCGACGATCGAGAAGAGCAGCACGATGCGGATATGCAGCCGCGCCGCGGCGCGGCCACGTCGCCTCGCACGGATGAGCATCCAGACCTCGACCCCGGTTTCGGCGACGAGGAGGAAGGTGAGGAAGCCGTTGATTGCCAGCGCCCAGAAAACGACGGAATCCGTCGGCTGGATTGGCGTCAGCCCCATCAGAACGAAGAAGCTGGCGCAGGCGCTGGTCAGCGCGAACAGCACAGTGACATAGCCGGCACCGCGGATCGTCAGCCGGCGTCGGCTCGGCCGCGCGGATGCGGCAGGCATGTTGGTCTCGGCGGCGGCGCTCACAATGGCAGCCCGCCGATCCGCCGACCGCTAGCGCGGTCTCTGTGTCCGATTCGTGACATGCGCCGGACACTGAGACCGAATTGCAACAGCATTGTGGCGGACCGGCAACAGCGCGCTTGGCGGATTTCGCCGAACGACTCGCACGGAAGAACGTCAGGTTCCTCGTCTGTGAAAGGAATCGTCGCGCAACGGTCGACGCGGTCTATGCCACCGACAATCTCGATCCGTACGAATATCTGATGCGTAGCGTTCTTGCCCCGATCACACAGATCGTAACCAGCGCAAGCCTGATGCGGAGTCGCCATGGAACAACGGACTATCACGACCGCGAGCGACGACTGGCTCGCCTTCTATCGTGAGCAGAGCGCCATCACGAATCCGCGGCAGCGCGCGGGGGCATTCGACTTCCTTCCCTCTGAGGCTGCAGAGATCAGCGAGCTTCTGCAGAACGTTCTCATCCACAACTGGAAGATCAGGTCGGCCGGAATTGTACTCGATGAGCGCCGCCGCCTCGACATCGAAACGCGGCCGGTCGCCCGCCTGCTCGAGAGAATTGACGAGGCGGCCACGCTCCCATGGG
The DNA here is from genome assembly GCF_030815145.1 of Kaistia geumhonensis. Taxonomy (NCBI): domain Bacteria; kingdom Pseudomonadati; phylum Pseudomonadota; class Alphaproteobacteria; order Hyphomicrobiales; family Kaistiaceae; genus Kaistia; species Kaistia geumhonensis. The sequence continues at coordinate 606,095 of NZ_JAUSWJ010000001.1, forward strand.
ACGTCGAGCGGGACATCGAACGGCGCATCGTCGTCGATTGCCGACACTTTGCCACCCTGCTCTGCTCCATCCTGCGGCACCGTTCCGTTCCTGCCCGCGTGCGGCACGGCTTCGCCTCATACCTGCAGCCAGGGCACAGCCAATCGCATGTGATCTGCGAATACTGGGACGCGGTGGCCAGCCGATGGGAGCGATTCGACCCGGACACGCTGCAGCCCTGTGCGGACGACAGTCGTTTCATCAGTGCGGACGCTGCCTGGCGGGGAATCCGAGCCGGCATCCTCGATCCCGAACAGTTCGGTTACGCGCCCGATCTCCGGGGCGCCTGGTGTGTGCGATGGGAAGTCGTCCGGGATTTCGCCGCCCTCAACAGGCACGAGATGCTGACATTCGACATCTGGGGCCTGAACGGTACCTATCCCTATGACGCGCCACTCGAACCGGGCGATGCGTTGCTCCTCGACGAGATCGCCTTGCAACTCCGTGACGAGCGCATCAATTTCGCGGCGCTGCGGGCCATCTATGAGAGAGACTCGCGCCTGAGAGTTCCCCGCATCATCCATAGCCAGCCCTATACGACCGGCCGGACGGAAATGGTCGACCTCACGCTCGACGGCAGCATGACCTCTGTCTGACTCCAAGCAACGGGAGCCCGGAAGCGCGGCGGGGTATTCACCCTACCGCGACGAGCGGATCACCTGGACATCGAGGTCGCGGATCTTCTTGCGCAGCGTGTTGCGGTTGACGCCGAGAAGTTCGGCCGCCTTGATCTGGTTGCCGCGGGTCGCCGCCAGCGCCGTCGAGATCAGCGGATATTCGACTTCGCGCAGGATGCGGTGATAGAGGCCGGGCGGCGGGAGATTGTCGCCGAAGCCGGAGAAATAGGCGGCGAGGTGTCGCTCCATCGATCCCGACAGGGTGTCTTCCGTCGCCGTTTCCGAGGGCTGGAGATGGATCGCCGGCTGGTCCAGCTCCGTCTCGATGATGTTTTCGGTGATCGTATCCTGCGGATAGAGCGCCGCGAGGCGGCGGATCAGATTCTCGAGTTCGCGGACATTGCCTGGCCAGCGGTAGCGCTTAAGCCGTTCGATCGCGGCGGTCTCGATCTGCTTGTGCGGCAGGCCCTCTTTCTCGACCAAAGTGAAGAAGTGACGCACCAGGTCCGGAATGTCCTCCGAGCGCTCGCGCAGCGGCGGCAGGCGAATCGGCACCACGTTCAGGCGGAAGAAGAGGTCCTCGCGGAAAAGGCCCTGATTGATGAGGACGCGCAGGTCCTTGTTGGTCGCCGCGATGATGCGGACATCCGTCTTGATCGGCGTGCGTCCGCCGACCGTCGTATATTCGCCCTGCTGGAGCACGCGAAGGAGGCGCGTCTGCGCCTCCATCGGCATGTCGCCGATCTCGTCGAGAAAGAGCGTGCCGCCCTCGGCCTGCTCGAAGCGGCCGGCGGAGCGCGCCTGCGCACCGGTGAAGGCGCCCTTCTCGTGGCCGAACAGCTCGCTCTCGATCAGATCACGCGGGATCGCGGCCATGTTGATCGCGACGAAGGGGCCGCTGCGCCGCTTGCCGTAGTCGTGCAACGCCCGGGCGACGAGTTCCTTGCCGGTGCCGGATTCGCCGGCGATCATGACCGTGAGATCGGTCTGCATCAGCCGAGCGAGAACACGGTAGATGTCCTGCATGGCCGGGGAACGCCCCACCAGCGGGATATTCTCGCCCCCCTCGTCGGAGCGCGTATCCTGCCGGCGCTGCTTGGGCTCGGCCAGCGCACGGCCAACGATCGAGATCAGTTCCTTGAGGTCGAAGGGCTTGGGCAGATATTCGTAGGCGCCCTTTTCCGAGGCGCGGATCGCCGTCATGAACGTGTTCTGCGCGCTCATGACGATCACCGGGAGCTCCGGCCGCGCCCGCTTGATGCGCGGCAGGAGGTCGAAAGCGTTTTCGTCCGGCATGATCACATCGGTGATCACGAGGTCGCCCTCGCCCTGGCTGACCCAGCGCCACAGCGTCGCCGCGTTTGACGTCAGTCGGACCTCGTAGCCCGCGCGCGACAGCGCCTGGTTGAGCACCGTGCGGATCGCCGCATCGTCGTCGGCGACGAGAATGTTGCCGATCGGCATCTCATTCATCCTTGTCTGGAGGCAGGGCGCCGGGGAAGGCCGGCATCAGAACGCGGAAGATCGTCCGGTTCTGCTGGGATTCGCATTCGATCACGCCGCCATGGTCACCGATGATCTTGGCGACCAGAGCGAGGCCGAGGCCCGTCCCGTTGGTCTTGGTCGTGACGAAGGGATCGAAGAGATGCGGCAGCATGTCGGGCGGCACGCCGGGACCGTTGTCTCGCACGGCAAACTCGAGCGGCAGCGTCACGCGGTTGGCGGAGCCGGGGACCGACAGGCGGATGCCGGGGCGGAAGGCGGTGGTCAGCAGGATCTCGCCGTCGGCATCGTCGCCGATCGCCTCTGCGGCGTTCTTGACGAGGTTGAGGAAGACCTGAACCAGCTGGTCGCGGTTGGCATAGACCGGCGGCAGCGACGGATCGTATTCCTCGACGATGCGGATATGCCGCGCGAAGCCCGACTGGGCGAGGCGCTTCACATGTTCCAGCACGACATGGATATTGACCGGGTCGCGCTCGATCGGCCGCTCGTCGGAGAAGACCTCCATCCGGTCAACCAGCTTCACGATGCGGTCAGCCTCGTCGGTGATGAGGCGGGTCAGGGCGCGGTCATTGTCGTCGACAGAGGATTCGAGAAGCTGCGCCGCGCCGCGGATGCCGGAGAGCGGGTTCTTGATCTCGTGGGCCAGCATGGCCGCCAGCCCGGTCACCGACCGCGCGGCGCCGCGATGCGTCAGCTGGCGGTCGATCTTCTCCGCCATGGTGCGCTCCTGCAGCATGACAACGACATGCTGCGGCTGCTCCAGGATCGGCGAGGCATAGATGTCGACGATGCGCTCGCTGCCATTGCGCGGCGTGCCGACATCGACGCGGTATTCGTTCACGGCCGCGCCGCGCATGCGGACCTGGTCGATCAGCGCGAGCAGCGGACTGCCGAACGGCACGAAGCTCGCGATCGGCTGGCGGCGCAGCATCGCGGTCGAAACCTGGAAGAAATCCTGAGCGGCGCTGTTCGCTTCCGAGACATGGCCCTTCTCGTCGACGAGGAGAACCGGATGCGGCAAGGCATCGAGCAGCAGCGTCGCAGACATGTCCTGGGCCTTGCGCGGGCCGGGGTCGCGCGCGTTCATGCAGCCCTCCTGACCGGAGCGTCGGCGATCAGGCGGCCGAGCATCTGCGCGACCTTCGTCGGCCGCGTTTCCGTCATGATCGCCTGGCGGAGCGCGGGGTCCACCGCGCCCTCCTCCAGATTTTCCAGCGTCCAGCCGAGATGCTTGCGCGCATTGCGCATGCCGAGGATCGGCCCGTAGAGCGCGATCATCTCCTCATACTGGCCGAGCAGCAGGGCCGCGAGGGCCTCTCCCGACGGCGCCTCCGGCATCGCGCCCGTTGCCGCGAAGGCGGCGATCGCGCCCGGCAGCCACGGCCGCCCATAGGCGCCGCGACCGATCATGACGCCATCGGCTCCCGACAGGCGAAGCGCCTCCTCGGCCTCCGCCGGCGAGCGGATATCGCCATTGGCGATGAGCGGGATCGACACCGCCTCCTTGACGGCGCGGATCGCTCTCCAATCGGCCGAGCCCTTGTAGAACTGGCAGCGCGTGCGGCCGTGAACGGTCACCATCGCGACGCCCGCGGCCTCGGCGCGACGCGCCAGTTCCGGCGCGTTCAGGCTGCGCTCGTCCCAGCCAAGCCGCATCTTGAGCGTGACCGGCACCGGGCTCGCCGCCACGGTCGCCTCGACCAGCGTCAGCGCATGATCGAGATCGCGCATCAGCGCGGAGCCGGAATAACCGGTGGTGACGCGCTTGGCCGGGCAGCCCATATTGATATCGATGATGTCGGCGCCGGCATCTGCCGCTGCACGGGCGCCCTCGGCCATCCAGTGCGGTTCGCGGCCGGCGAGTTGGACGACATGAAGCGAATTGCCCGTCGCTTCGGCGCGCATCGCCGATTCGGGATTGCCGCCGGCGAGTTCCTCGCTCGCCACCATTTCCGAGACGACGAGCCCTGCCCCATGAGCGGCAGCGACACGGCGGAAGGGCCGGTCGGAAACGCCGGACATTGGCGCCAACAGCACGCGATTGGCGATCGTCACCCCGCCGATCGCGAGCGGATCGGCCAGGCGGCGCAGGCAGGTCGAGTTTTCGATCAATTGACTACCGAATAGGCATGCAGGTCTCTGCCCACATATTAGTCAGGGATTGTGCGTCGGCAAGAGACTTGTTGCGAAGCTGAACGAAATCTCCGATCCATGCGGCGCCGCGCGCCGCAACGGCGCCGCCGAGACCGGACCAGACGCCATGCCGACCACTCCCCCGCCGCGCCGGATCGCCGCCCTGATCGTCGCCGCCGGCCGCGGGGTGCGCGCCGGTGGGGGCCTGCCGAAGCAGTACCGTATCGTCGGTGGCCGGACCGTGCTGGCCCATTCAGCGGCGCTGTTTCTCGGCCATCCGCGTGTCGAACATGTGGCGGTCGTCATCCATCCCGACGACGAAGCACTTTATCGCGAGGCGGTGGCCGGCATTCGGGGGCTTCTGCCGCCCGTGATGGGTGGTGCAACGCGCCAGGCATCCGTGCGCGCGGGGCTCGAAGCCCTCGCATCCCATGCGCCCGACGCCGTGCTCATCCACGACGCCGTCCGGCCCTTCGCGACCGGGGATCTCGTAACACGCGTCATCGAAGCACTTTCCACGAATCGCGCCGTCCTCGCCGCCTCGCCCGTCGCCGATACGCTGAAGCGCGGCGATGCCGAGGGCTTCGTCGCAGACACGGTGTCGCGCGAGGGCCTCTTCGCGGCCGAAACGCCGCAGGGCTTCCATCTCGACGTCATTCTCGACGCCCATCGCCGCGCCGCCGCGGCCGGTGTCGAAGTCACCGACGACGCGGCGCTGGCCGAATGGGCGGGAATACCGGTGCGGCTCGTCGCCGGCGCCCGCAGCAATATCAAGCTGACCAGCCAGGAGGATATCGCGGTGGCCGACCGGCGGCTTCAGGGTGAGGCGCTGCTCGAGGCCGGCGAAACTCGCGTCGGCACAGGCTATGACGTGCATCCCTTTACCGATGGCGATGCGGTCTGGCTCGGCGGCATCCGCATCCCGCACGAGAAGACGCTGGCCGGCCACTCCGACGCCGATGTCGCGCTGCATGCGCTGACGGACGCCCTGCTTGGCGCGATCGCCGAGGGCGATATCGGCAGCCACTTCCCGCCCTCCGACCAGCAATGGCGCGGCGCCTCTTCCGACCGCTTCCTCGCCCATGCCGTCGGCCTCGTCACGGCGCGCGGGGGCCGGATCGTGAATCTCGACCTCGCCATCATCGCGGAAGCGCCGAAGATCGGACCGCATCGCGACGCGATGCGCGCGAGGATCGCTGAAATCGCGGGCATTTCCACGGGCCGCGTCGCCGTCAAGGCGACGACCAACGAGAAGCTCGGGTTTGTCGGGCGCCGCGAAGGCATCGCTGCGATTGCGACGGCCACGATTCGCCTCCCCTTCGAGAGCTGAGAGAACGCCGCTATGACCGATCTCACGCCCCTGATGCCCGCCGCAGCCGATCTCATCTGGCTCTGCGCCGACAGGAAACTGATAATCGCGACGGCGGAATCCTGCACGGGCGGACTGATCGCCGGCGCACTGACCGAAATCGCCGGCTCCTCCGCCGTGGTCGACCGCGGCTTCGTCACCTATTCCAACGCGGCCAAGACGGCGATGCTCGGCGTGCCGGCGGCATTGATCGACAGGGTCGGCGCGGTCAGCAAGGAAGTCGCGCTCGCGATGGCCGTCGGGGCCCTGGCGAAGTCCGACGCCGATCTCGCAGTCGCCGTCACCGGTATCGCGGGCCCGGGCGGCGGCTCGGTGGACAAGCCGGTCGGCCTCGTCCATTTCGCTGCAATGCGACGCGGCGGCCAGGCGGTGCACGAAGCCCATGTCTTCTCGGGACGCGACCGCTCGGGCGTGCGTCACGACACGGTTGCGAACGCCCTGGCGATGCTGAGGCGGCTGGCCGCGGGCTGAAGAGGCCGCCGTCAGGCTGGCGGCGCCGGCTTGCCGTAGACGATATCCGCTCTCTTCTCAAAGGCTTCCGCGAACTTCCGGAAGGCCTTGTCGAAGACGCTGCCCATCAGCATCGAGAGCGCACGCGATCGGAATTCGTAGTCGATGGAGAAGTGCACGCGACAGCGGCTGGCGCCGTCCGGCGTGAAGGTCCACAGATTGTCGAGGTGCTTGAACGGGCCGTCGAGATATTCCGCGCGAATCGTCCCGGCGTCCCTGTCGAGCACGACCTTGGTGGTGAAGGTTTCGCGGACGATCTTGTAGGCGACCGTCATGTCGGCGATCAGGACGTCGCGGGTGCCGGAGGACTGGCGCCCGCGCACGATCAGCGCCTCGCAGAGCGGCACGAATTCCGGATATTTCGAGACATCCGCGACGAGATCGAACATCGCCTCGGCGGAATGCGCGACGCGGCGCTCCGTGTCGAATTTCGGCATGGCTCAGCCGCGCGGCTGAGCCTGGCGCGCGGCCCGCAGGCGCGCGAAATCCTCGCCGGCATGGTGGGACGAGCGGGTCAGCGGGCTCGACGACACCATCAGGAAGCCCTTGGCATAGCCGATCGTTTCGAAGGATTTGAACTCCGTCGGCTCGACGAAGCGGATGACCGGATGATGCTTGCGGCTCGGCTGGAGGTACTGGCCGATGGTGAGGAAGTCGACATCGGCGACGCGCAGATCGTCCATGAGCTGGAGGACCTCGTTCCGCTCCTCGCCGAGGCCGACCATGATGCCCGACTTGGTGAACATCTCGCCGTCCAGCTCCTTCACCCGCTGCAGCAGCCGTAGCGAGTGGAAGTAGCGGGCGCCGGGCCGGACCTTAAGATATTTCGACGGCACGGTTTCGAGATTGTGGTTGAAGACGTCCGGCTTGGCGGCCACCACGATCTCGAGCGCACCGGGTTTCCTCAGGAAGTCGGGCGTCAGGATCTCGATCGTCGTGCCCGGCGCCGCGGCGCGGATCGCGAGGATGACCTCGGCGAAATGCTGCGCGCCGCCATCGTCGAGATCGTCGCGGTCGACCGAGGTGATCACGACATGCTCGAGGCCAAGCTTGGCGACGGCCTCGGCAACCTTCTGCGGCTCGGCGCGGTCGAGCGCCTCAGGCATGCCGGTACGCACGTTGCAGAAGGCGCAGGCCCGCGTGCAGGTGTCGCCCATGATCATGAAGGTGGCGTGCTTCTTCGACCAGCACTCGCCGATATTCGGGCAGCCGGCCTCCTCACAGACGGTGACGAGGCCGTTCTTCTTCACGATGTCCTGCGTCTCGCGATAGATGGGCGAGCCGGGCGCGCGGACGCGGATCCAGTCGGGCTTGCGCAGGAGCGGCGTGTCGGGCCGGTTCGCCTTCTCGGGATGGCGCGGACGGCGATCCTTGGCAGTGGCGGGCGCGGTGACCGTATCGAGAACGACGACCATGGAAGCTCCGGGTCGGAATTAGCCGCGGCGGAAGAGGCCGAGCAGGAAGAGAAGGACAATGGCGCCGATGGTCGACACCACAAGGCTGCCGACAAAGCCCGGCTCCGGCACGAGATTGAAGGTCGAGGCGAGGATCGCGCCGATCCACGAGCCAATGAGGCCGACGATGAGATTGACGATCAGGCCGTGACGACGGCCCATGGTTCGCGATGCGATCCAACCGGCGAGAATGCCGATCACGATCGTCATGAAAATGCCCACACCCGACATTCGTCGTCTCTCCCTTTCCCCTTGTTCCGCCAATATGGATTGGCGGCCGGCCGAACGCCAGAGCAGGCCCTGCATGGGAGTCATGCAGGGAGCGGGGCCGGGTCGCCGTCAGACGAGCCGCGACTGCTCCTTCGCCGCGGCGATGAAGGAGGCGAAGAGCGGATGCGGCGCAAGCGGCCGCGACTTCAGCTCGGGGTGATACTGCACGCCGATAAACCAGGGATGATCGAGCAGTTCAACCGTCTCCGGCAGCACGCCGTCCGGCGACATGCCGGCGAAATGCATGCCGCAATGCTCGAGCCGCTCCTTGTAGTCGATATTCACCTCATAGCGATGGCGATGGCGCTCGAAGATGTCCGTCGACCCGTAAATCTCGGCGATCTTGGAGCCGGGCTCCAGCTTCGCCTCATAGGCGCCGAGCCGCATGGTGCCGCCGAGATCGCCGGCCGCGTGGCGCTTCTCCAGCAGGTTGCCGCGCAGCCATTCGGTCATCAGGCCGACAACCGGCTCCGAGGTCGGGCCGAACTCGGTCGAACTCGCATTCTCGATGCCGGCCATGTTGCGGGCCGCCTCGATCACGGCCATCTGCATGCCGAAACAGATGCCGAAATAGGGCACCTTGCGCCGGCGTGCGAAGCCGGCGGCGAGGATCTTGCCTTCCGATCCGCGCTCGCCGAAGCCACCCGGAACGAGGATGCCGTTCACGCGCTCCAGATAGGGCGCCGGATCTTCCTTCTCGAAGATCTCGCTCTCGATCCAGTCGATATTGACCTTCACGGTATTGGCGACGCCGCCATGCTGCAGCGCCTCGATCAGCGACTTATAGGCATCCTTGAGGCCGGTGTATTTTCCGACCACGGCGATGGTGACCTCGCCTTCGGGATTGCGGATCCGGCTCGTCAGCGCGTTCCAGCGCGACAGATCCGGCGTCGGCGCATCCTTGATGCCGAAGGCGGCGAGAACCTCGGTGTCGAGCCCCTCCGCATGATAGGCGGTCGGCACGTCGTAGATGTGCGCGACGTCGAGCGCCTGGATGACGGCCGATTCGCGCACGTTGCAGAAGAGAGAGAGCTTACGCCGCTCCTCCTTCGGGATCGGCCGATCGGAACGACAGAGCAGGATGTCGGGCTGGATGCCGATCGAGCGCAGCTCCTTAACGGAATGCTGCGTCGGCTTGGTCTTCAGCTCGCCCGCGGACGGGATGTAAGGCAGCAGCGTCAGGTGGATATAGACGACGTCGTCGCGGGGCAGGTCGTTCCCGATCTGCCGGATCGCCTCAAGGAACGGCATCGCCTCGATGTCGCCGACCGTGCCGCCGATCTCGCAGAGCACGAAATCGACATCGTCGTTTCCGGACAGGACGAAGGCCTTGATGGCGTCGGTGACATGGGGAATCACCTGCACCGTGCCGCCGAGATAATCACCCCTGCGCTCGCGGGCGATGATTTCCTGATAGATGCGACCGGTGGTGACGCTGTCCGCCTTTGAGGCAGGCCGGCCGGTGAAGCGCTCGTAATGGCCGAGATCGAGATCCGTCTCGGCGCCGTCGTCGGTGACGAAGACCTCGCCGTGCTGATACGGGCTCATCGTGCCCGGATCGACGTTCAGATAGGGATCGAGCTTCCTCAGGCGGACCTTGTAGCCACGAGCCTGGAGCATGGCGCCGAGCGCTGCCGAGGCAATGCCCTTGCCAAGCGAGGAAACCACGCCGCCGGTGATGAATACGTACCGCGCCATGGGCTCTTACCTTAGCCTCCGATTGAACGATTCGCTCGATCAAACCACAGCGCGGCGAATGCCGGCTGCGGCGATGAATTGCTTCGGGCGGTATTTCGTCCGCCCCAAACGAAACGTCGCCGCGAAGGGGCGGCGACGTCCCGGAATTCCTGGTCTTTAGGGCGCCTAGTTGGTGCTGGGCACCGTCGGCGCGGCGGGAGCCGCCGGAGCGGGCGTACTGGCCGGAGCCGAGCCCGTGGCCGGAGCCGAACCCGTGGCGGGCGCCGCGGGCGCGGCGCCGGTCGCCGGAGCCGAGCCCGTGGCCGGAGCCGAACCCGTGGCGGGCGCCGCGGGCGCGGCGCCGGTCGCCGGAGCTGGCGTCGCCGCATCGCCCGAAGCCGGCGCGGCTGCACCGTCCGACCTGCGCGGCGGCAGCTGGTTGAGAATGCCCTGCCCATCGCCGGAAGCCGGCGTCGTCGCAGGGGCCGACTCGCTCTGGATCCGGTCAAGGATCGATGCGGGCCGGTCGCCATAGCGCGTAATCAGCGTCAGGGCGATGGACGTCACGAAGAACACGGCGGCCAGGATGGCGGTGGTGCGCGTCAGGACGTTGGCGGATCCACGGGCGGTCATGAAGCCGCCACCGCCGCCGATGCCGAGCGCACCGCCTTCGGAGCGCTGCAGGAGGACAACGGCGACGAGCGCGACGACCACCATCAGGTGGATCACGATGATGACTGTCTGCATCGATGACTCTGATCGGAAGCTTCTGAAAACCGGCGCCTTGTACACGATCGACCCGGGCGATGCCAGTGCCCGGGCGCGCCTGATATGGGTGGCGTCCCGCCAATGACCAAGGGGACGCCTCCGAAGGCCCGTCAGGACCCTGCCGGTGCCGCTCAGGGATAGCTGTGCGCGATGCCGAGAAAATCGACGGCGCGCAGGCTCGCGCCGCCCACGAGCGCGCCGTTGACATTCTCGACGGCGAGGATGTCGGAGGCGTTGGAGGGCTTCACGGAGCCGCCATAGAGAATACGCATGTCCTCGCCCTCGTCGCCGAAGCGCAGCACAAGCTGATGGCGGATATGGGCATGCGCCTCGGCGATCTCGTCCAGCGTCGGCGTGCGACCGCTGCCGATGGCCCAGATCGGCTCATAGGCGATGATGAGGTTGTCGGCGGTCGCCCCATCCGGAACCGAGGCCGCCAGCTGCGTTTCGAGAACCTCGAGCGTCTTGCCCCCATCACGCTCCGCCTCGCTCTCGCCGATGCAGAGGATGGCGATGAGACCAGCGCGACGTGCCGCGCGGGCCTTGGCATGGACGACGGCGTTGGTGTCGAGGTCGTCGGCACGCCGCTCGGAGTGCCCCACGATGACATGCGTGGCGCCGGTGTCCGCGATCATCTCCGCCGACACGTCGCCGGTGTGGGCGCCGCTCGGGCTGCGATGGCAGTCCTGGCCGCCGATCAGGACGCGCGAGCCGAGCGCCACCACCGCAAAGGTGGACAGGAGTGTGAAGGGCGGGCAGATGGCGAGATCGGTCTTCGCGCGAAGGCCGATGTCGTAGCCCTCGGTGATGCGCGAAAACTCGGCGACAGACGACTTCAGGCCGTTCATCTTCCAGTTGCCGACGACGATCGGCCTCAGCCTCGACATTTCGCGATTTCCTCCGCTGTTCGGTCGCTTTCCCCTGTATGCGGTCAGCGGGCGGCGGCAAGTCAAGGGGGGAGCGCCGGCGAGAGAGGAAGCACCCGCGGAAAGAGCAGGGGCGCCATCCTTTGCGGCTATTGCTCCGGCGAAACCGCCTTTCTATGATCGCGCGCCCCAAATCGGGGCGAAGACGAAGGCGGCCTCCAGCGCGAACCGCCTCTACCAGAGGATGCCGATGCTCGATTCCATGCGTAAACACGCCTCCGGTCCGGTGGCGAAGATCCTGATCGGCATCCTGATCATCTCCTTCGGCGTCTGGGGCGTCGCGGGGGCGCTCAGCGGCATCGGCACCAATACGGTCGCGCAGGTCGGCAATACCGAAATCTCGGTCGTCGATTTCGACCGGGCCTATCGCCGGGAGCTCCAGAATCTCAGCCAGCAGGTCGGCACGCAGATCACCCCGGACCAGGCCAAGGCCTTCGGACTGCCGAACCGGGTGCTGTCTCGCCTCATCACCGAGGCGGCGCTCGACGACCAGGCCGAGACTCTCGGCCTCGGCGTTTCTCAGGAAACGCTCGTCAAGGAGATTGCCGCGGACCCGGCCTTCAAGGGCGCTGCCGGCACGTTCGACCGCGCCTATTTCGTCCAGCTGCTGCGCGCCAACGGCCTCAACGAGGACGATTATGTGCTGGAGCGCCGCGCCGTCGAGCGGCGCAAGCAGCTCGCCGACAGCATCTCGAGCGGCGCGACGCTGCCCGCCACGCTCGCCGAAGCGGTGCACATCTATCAGTCAGAGGCGCGCACCATCCGCTACATCGTGATGCCGGCCTCGCTGATCACGGATGTGGGCGAGCCGACGGCCGAGCAGCTGACGGCTTATTACAACGACCACAAAGCCGACTGGAAACGTCCCGAGCTTCGCGAGATCGCGATCATGACGCTGTCTCCGGACGACGTCGCCCGTCCGTCCGATATCGACGACGCGACGGCGCAGAAGGCCTATGACGCCGACAAGGCGCAGTACACGACGCCCGAGACGCGGCATGTCTACCAGCTGATCTTCTCTGACCAGACGACGGCCGACGAGCAGTCCGCCAAGCTGAAGGGTGGCGCAAGCTTCGAGAGCGTGGTGCAGAGCACCGGCCGCCAGCTCGCGGACACGGATCTTGGCACCATCACGCGCGACAAGCTGATCGATCCGAAGGTGGCCGAGGCGGCGTTCTCGCTTGCCCCCGGCGCCACCAGCGACGTGATCGTGGGCAGCTTCGGACCGGTTCTGCTCTGGGTGCCGGAAGTCAATCCGTCGACGGTCAAGCCGTTCGACGAGGTCAAGGCCGAGATCAAGTCGAACCTCGCCCTCGAGGCCGCGCGCAGGGATCTCTCCAGCGTCCGCGATTCGATCGAGGATGCGCGGGCCGGCGGCGCGACGCTCCAGGAGATCGCGACCAAGAACAAGCTGACGCTCCGCACCGTCAATGTCGACGCAACGGGGAACGACGGCGACGGCAAGCCGGTCGCCGATCTGCCGGCCAAGGACCAGTTGCTGAAGGCGGCGTTCGAGAGCGATGTCGGCATCGACAACCAGGCGCTCGCCGATGGCGACTCGACGATCTGGTATGCCGTCTCGGCTATTGATCCTGCCGCCGACCGTACGCTCGACAGCGTGAAGGACCAGGTCGCGGCGGCCTGGAAGAAGGCGACGATCGAGACGAAACTCGCGGAGAAGGCCAAGGAGACTGCGGCCCGCCTCTCCAAGGGCGAGACGATGGATGCCGTCGCGGCGTCGCTGGGGCTCACCGTCCAGACGGACGCCGACCAGACGCGCGGCAGCAAGCCGCCGGCCGACTTCTCGACCGACGCCCTGAAGGCTGCCTTCGATGGCCCGAAGGGCTATGCCGCCGCCGTTGCGGGCGTCGATCCGGACCAACAGATCGTGCTTCAGGTCGACAGCGTGACCGAGACGCCCTTCGTGAAGGACGACCCCAAGGAAGTCTCCTTGACCCGGCAGCTCGCCGATGCGATGCAGAACGATCTTCTGCAGCAGTATATCAGCGAGCTGCAGAACGAGCTCGGCGCCAAGGTCAACCAGCAGGCGCTGCAGCGCGTGATCGGCGCGAGCTGACGAAGGAACCGATGTCGACCGAGCGTATCCGCCCTGCCAATCGAGCCGTCCGCGCCCAGCGGATGGCGACGGCTGCGGTGGTCCCGGCCGACCGGACCGCGCGCCGCGGCGACGCCGATGCACGCTGGCAGGGCGACGCGCGCTGGCATGCTGGGTGGCGATGGCGTTGACCGCCCTGCCCGGCTAAGGCCGGGCATTGCGCCGCGAACCGATGCCCGATCAGGGCCCGCGCGGCTGAGCCGATACCGCCACAGATGCGGGTTTTCGCCCGCCGATACCGGACTGACATCATGCTGATCGAGCCGTCGCCAGAGACGATCGCGCGCAACTATGAATCGGGCGAGGCGCAGGTCGTCTGGACCCGCCTCGTCGCGGATCTGGAGACCCCCGTCTCCGCCATGCTCAAGCTCTCCGCCGGGCGAAGCAACACCTTCCTGCTCGAATCGGTCGAAGGCGGCGCCGTCCGCGGCCGTTATTCGATGATCGGCATCGAGCCGGACCTGCTCTTCCGCGCCCGTGCCGACAAGGCCGAGATCGACCGCGACGTCACGCCGGGTCGCGAGGCCTTCGAACCTGTCGAAGGCGGTTCGCTCGACGTCCTGCGCCGCCTGATCGCGGAATCGCATATCGACCTTCCCGAGGGGCTGCCGCCGATGTCGGCCGGCATCTTCGGCTATCTCGGCTATGACATGGTCCGCCAGATGGAGGATCTGGGGCCGCCCAATCCGGACGCGCTCGGCCTGCCGGACGCGATCATGATGCGCCCGACGGTCATGGTCATCTTCGATGCCGTGAAGGACGAGATCACCGTCGTCACGCCGGTGCGCCCCGCTGCCGGTGTCAGCGCGGCGCAAGCCCATGCCCGAGCCGTCGAGCGGCTGACCGGGGTCGTGGACACGCTCGAAGGGCCCTTGCATCGTGCCTTCGAGCCGGCTGAGGTCGATCTCGACATCGACGTCGTCTCGAACACGCCGCATGAGCGCTATCTCGAGATCGTGGCGCGGGCGAAGGAGTACATCGCGGCCGGCGACATCTTCCAGGTTGTGCTGTCGCAGCGCTTCGAGGCGCCTTTCACACTGCCGCCCTTCTCGCTCTACCGGGCGCTTCGGCGCACCAACCCCTCGCCCTTCCTCTACTTCCTCGATTTCGGCAGCTTCGCGGTCGCCGGATCGAGCCCGGAAATCCTGGTGCGTGTGCGCGACGGCGAGGTCACGATCCGGCCGATCGCCGGCACGCGACGTCGCGGGGCGACCAGCGAGCAGGACAAGGCGCTGGCCGCCGAGCTACTCGCCGATCCCAAGGAACTCGCCGAGCATCTGATGCTGCTCGATCTCGGGCGCAACGATGTCGGCCGCGTCGCCGAGATCGGCTCGGTGAAGGTCACCGACAAGTTCTTCCTGGAATATTACAGCCAGGTCATGCACATCGTCTCCAACGTCGTCGGACGGCTCGCCGCGCCGAACGACATGCTGGACGCGCTCGCCGCGGGCTTCCCGGCCGGCACCGTCTCCGGCGCGCCGAAGGTGCGCGCGATGGAGATCATCGACGAGCTGGAGCTGGAGAAGCGCGGAATCTATGCGGGCTGCGTCGGCTATTTCTCCGCCGACGGCGCCATGGACACGTGTATCGTGTTGCGCACGTCCATCGTGAAGGATGGGCGCATGTATGCGCAGGCCGGAGCCGGCATCGTTGCCGACTCGGTGCCGGAGAGCGAGCACCAGGAATGCATCGCCAAGGCGCGGGCCCTGTTCCGCGCCGCCGAGGAAGCGGTAAAGTTCGCTTCGCAGGCCGGACGCGGGCAGTAGGGAGAAGCGGCCATGTCCTTTCTCGTCATCGATAACTACGACAGCTTCACCTACAATCTCGTCCATTACCTCGGCGAGCTCGGCGCCGATCTCATGGTTCGCCGCAACGACAAGATCACCGTCGACGAGGTGGTGGCGCTCGACCCCGAGGGAATCGTTCTCTCGCCGGGGCCCTGCACCCCGAACGAGGCGGGCATCTGCCTCGATCTCATCGAGCAGGTGGGCGACACGATCCCGATCTTCGGTGTATGCCTCGGCCATCAGGCCATCGGCCAGGCGATGGGCGGCGACGTCGTGCGGGCGCCGAGCCAGATGCACGGCAAGATCTCGACCATCCGCCACACCGGCCGCAGCGTCTTTCGGGGCATCAACGGCCCGTTCCAGGCGACGCGCTACCATTCGCTGCAGGTTCGCCGCGAGACGATGCCCGAGGTGCTGGAAATCACGGCCGAGTCGGACGACGGGGTCGTGATGGGTGCCATGCACAAGACGCTGCCGATGCACGGGGTGCAGTTCCATCCCGAGAGCATCGCCTCGGAGCATGGCCACCGCATGCTCAAGAACTTCATCGACCTCGCGCGCGACTGGAACGCCCGTCATCGCCAGGCGCGGTCGGTGGCCTGACGCCATGAGCGAGTTCAAGGTTCACATCGCGAAGGTGGCCGCCGGACAGGCGCTCACCCGCGCAGAGGCCGAAGCGGCATTCGACATCATCATGTCGGGCAACGCGACGCCGGCGCAGATCGGCGGCTTCCTGATGGCGCTGCGCGTCCGCGGCGAGACCGTCGACGAGATCGCCGGTGCTGTCGCGACCATGCGCTCGAAGATGCTGACGGTCGAGGCGCCGGCGGATGCGGTCGATGTCGTCGGGACAGGCGGCGACGGCTCGCACACGCTGAACATCTCGACCGCCTCGGCCTTCGTGGTGGCTGGCGCCGGTGTGCCCGTCGCCAAGCACGGCAACCGCGCCCTCTCCTCGAAATCCGGCGCCGCCGATGTGTTGATGGCGCTCGGTGTCAATGTCGATGTGCCGCCCGCCGTCATCTCGGCGGCGATCCGCGAGGCCGGGATCGGCTTCATGTTCGCTCCGGCCCACCACGCTGCGATGAAGCATGTCGGACCGGCCCGCGTCGAACTCGGCACGCGCACGATCTTCAACCTTCTGGGCCCGCTCTCCAATCCGGCCGGCGTCCGCCGCCAGCTGGTCGGCGTCTTCGCGGCCGAATGGCTGGAGCCACTCGCCTTGGTCCTCGCCGCGCTCGGCTCGGAACGGGCGTGGATCGTGCACGGCGCCGGCGGCGTCGACGAGATCACCTCGACGGGGCCGACCCGAGTCGCGGCGCTCGACAATGGCACTGTCGAGACCTTCGTCATCACGCCGGAAGAGGTCGGCCTGCCCGTCTCGCCGGCCGAAGCCATCCGCGGCAGCGACGCCGCCCACAACGCCGCGGCGCTGCGCGCCCTGCTCGGCGGAGCGTCGGGCGCCTATCGCGACACGGTTCTGCTCAACGCTGGCGCGACCCTCGTCGTCGCCGGCAAGGCGGCGACGATCGCGGAAGGCGTCGCGCGCGCCGCGCAGTCGATCGACACCGGCGCTGCCCTGGCCCGTCTCGACAAGCTCGTCGCCGTCACAACAGGCTGAACCGATGACCGACATCCTGAAGAAGATCGAGGCGACGAAGCGCGACGAGATCGAGCTCGCCAAGGAGCGAATTCGCCCCACCGAGATGGAGGCGCGCGCGCTGGATGCGCCGCCTTCGCGCGGCTTCGCCGATGCCATCCGGCGCAAGCATGCCGAGGGCAGGCCGGCGCTCATCGCCGAGATCAAGAAGGCTAGCCCGTCCAAGGGGTTGATACGGCCCGACTTTGACCCGCCGGCACTGGCCAGGGCCTATGCCGAAGGCGGCGCGGCCTGTCTCTCGGTGCTGACCGACGGGCCGTGGTTCCAGGGGGCGCCGGAATATCTCGCGGCGGCGCGCGAGGCGGTCGATCTGCCGGCGCTGCGCAAGGATTTCATCTACGAGCCCTACCAGGTGTTCGAATCGAAGGTCTGGGGCGCCGACTGCATCCTGATCATCATGGCGGCCCTTCCCGATGCGATGGCCCGCGAGATCGAGGACGCGGCGATCGCCAACGGGCTCGACGTGCTGGTCGAGGTGCATGACGACGAGGAGCTCGACCGCGCGCTCCAGCTGCGCTCGCCACTCATCGGCATCAACAACCGCAACCTCCGCACCTTCGAGACGACGCTGGAGACCTCGGAGCGGCTTGCCCCCCGCATTCCCAAGGACCGCGTGATCGTCGGCGAAAGCGCGATCTTCACCCCCGCGGATGTCGCGCGTCTCAAGGCAGCGGGCATCGACACCTATCTCGTCGGCGAAAGCCTGATGCGCCAGCAGGACGTGGCGGAGGCGACCCGCACCCTCCTGACCCCGGTCGCGTGACCATGGCAGTCACGATCCGTGCCCTCCGGCCGGACGATGTGGCGCTGGTCCCGGCGATCGAGCGCGACGCCGCCGCGCGGTTTCGAGAGGTCGGCCTGGATTCGATCGCAGAAGGCGACGTGTCGTCGGAGGCGTTCATCCGCGCCATAGCCGCGAAGGGTGTCGCCCTCGGCGCAGAAGCGGATGGGACGCTCATCGGCTTCGCGCTGGCCGGTGTGCTGGACGACGGCCTGCATCTCTACGAACTGTCGGTGGCGACTGCCCATCATGGTCGCGGCGCCGGTGGCGCGCTGCTCGCGGCACTCGGCATCGAGGCCGGACGGCGCAATCTCCCCGCCGTTACCCTGTCCACCTTCGCCGATGTCCCCTTCAACGCGCCCTTCTATGCGCGGCGCGGTTTCACGCCGGTCGAGCAGGGCGACTGGGGCCCGGCCTTTCATCTGCTGCGCGGGGCGGAGCAGGCGGCCGGCGTTCCCGTCGAACGTCGCGTCTTCATGCGCAAGGAGATCGTTCGATGACCAGGCTCACCCATCTCGACGAGACCGGCGCTGCCCAGATGGTCGACGTGTCGGACAAGCCCGTCACCCATCGCACCGCCATCGCCGAAGGCGCCGTGCGCATGGAGGCCGAGACGCTGCGGCTCATCATGCGCGGCATGACCGCCAAGGGCGATGTCATCGCCACGGCCCGGATCGCCGGGATCATGGCCGCCAAGAAGACGCATGAACTCGTGCCGCTCTGCCATCCGATCATGCTGGCCAAGGTCGCGATCGACATCGAGGCCGACGAGGACCTGCCGGGGCTCGTCGTGCGGGCGACGACCAAGGTGGCGGACCGGACCGGCGTCGAGATGGAGGCGCTCACCGCCGTTTCGGTCGCCTGCCTCACGATCTACGACATGGCCAAGGCGGTCGACCGCGGCATGACGATCGGCCCGATCCGTCTGGTCGAGAAGCAGGGTGGACGGTCCGGCCACTGGAAGGCAGAGCCGTGAAGCCGCTGCTCCCGGTCGAGGAAGCGATCCGCCGGGTTCTCGACGGCGTGGAGCCTTTGGCCGCCGAAGAGGTTCCGCTCGCCGCGGCAGTCGGGCGCGTGTTGGCCGAGCCGCTCCATGCGCTCAGGACTCAGCCGCCGCACGACGTTTCGGCCATGGACGGCTATGCGCTGCGCGCCGCCGACATAGCTTCCACAGCCCTCCCCGCGACGCTCCGCGTCATCGGCTCCGCTCCGGCCGGACATGCCTTCGCAGGCCTGGTCGGCCCCGGCGAGGCGGTGCGCATCTTCACTGGCGCCGGTGTCCCGGATGGCGCCGACGCCATTCTGCTGCAGGAAGACGCCGCTGTCCTTCCCGATGGCCGGATCGAAGCGCGAGAGGCCGTCCGACCGGGACAGCATATCCGGCGGCGTGGTCTCGATTTCTGCGCCGGCGATCGCGTGATCGAGCCGGGCATCCGCCTGGGCATGCGCCAGCTTGCCCTCGCCGCGGCGCTGGATCACGCCAAGGTCCCCGTTCGCCGCAAGCCGGTCGTCGCGATCATCGCCACGGGGGACGAGCTGGTCCCTCCCGGCTCCGGCGACGGCGGGTCGGGGATCGTGGCGTCCAACGGATACGGCATCGGAGCACTCGTCGAAAGCCTCGGCGGATTGGTCCGCGATCTCGGCATCGTCCGCGACGATCGCGCCGCGCTGGCCGCGGCCATCGATGCCGCGATGGGCGCCGATGTGCTGGTCACGATCGGCGGCGCCTCGGTCGGCGATCACGATCTCGTGCGTGACGTGCTTCAAGATCGCGGGATGACGCTCGATTTCTGGCGCATCGCCATGCGGCCGGGCAAGCCGCTGCTTTTCGGGCGGCTGAAGGCGACCCGCGTTCTCAGTCTCCCGGGCAATCCGGTTTCGAGCCTCGTCTGCGCCCTGCTGTTCCTGCGGCCGCTTGTCGAAGCTCTTCTCGGAATGCCGTTTGTCGATCCCACCGTCGGAGCCCGGCTCGGCAGCCAGGTGCGCGCCAACGATGTCCGGCAGGACTACATCCGCGCGCGGCTCACCATCGACGACGACGGCGGCCGCGTCGCCACGCCGCTGGAACGGCAGGATAGCGCGATGCTCTCCGCCTTCCACCGGGCCGAATGCCTCATCGTCCGCCCGCCTCATGCCGACGCCGAAGCGAAAGGGGCGAGATGCCGCGTCGTCATCTTGCCATGATTTGAGTAAAAAAGAGGCGAAGCTGGTTCCTGTTAATAAAGCATTCACTTTTGACGGGAGCGGGCGTATTGATAACTGGCCACCCGCATCGCATCGCCTGGAACGAATCCTGCATCGGAGCGTTGGACGACGAGCGTCGTACGCCGGGAGGGAGATCATGGATCGCACGACTGGAAATGCCGCCAAGGGTTCGCCCAAGGGTTCGCGCAACCTCGGGCTCGGATCGAGCTTCGCCGCCGGCGCACTCATGCTTTGCCACATGAACAGTTCCGGCCTCGGCCGCTATGAGCAGCTGATGGCGGATCTGAGCCGGTTCAACAACGCGCCACTGCCCCAGCCCCCGCTTCGCCGTGCACCCGAGCGGAAGTTGCGTTCCCTGCCCGTCCGTGCCCGGCTGATCAGCTGGTTTACCCGCGGCGCGTGAAAGCGCGCGCCGCCGTTTTCGCCAACCCGCGCTGCCGCGATCGTCAGCGGCCGCGCTTCTTGTGGCCGCCATGATGGCGCGCTTCGGCTGATGCCACGTCGATGTCGACGACGATCGGCAGATGGTCGGAGGCGACGCGGGAAAGCGGCGTCCGAACCACTTCGACATTTTCGATATGCGCCTTGCCGCGCAGCCAGACATGGTCGATGCGCAGCGTCGGCATGCGGCCGGGGAAGGTCGGCTTCGCCTTCCGCGCACCCCACTCCTTCTGCACATCGGTAAACTCCGACGCCAGGCGACGATAGGGCATGAGTCCCGGCGGAGCGTTGAAATCGCCGACAAAGACCACCGGATCGCGGCATTCCGGATGACCGAGCCATTCGGGCCCGAGCAGGGTCGTCAACTGAAGCATCTGTTCATGCGGCCAGACGCCGAGATGCGTGTTCACGATCTGCACCTCGGCCCCGCCGACATCGACCGACGCCCAGAGGGCGCCGCGCGGCTCGACCTTGATACGGTCATGAAAGCCCGGCAGGCGGCCGGTCCTGATGCGCCGGATCGGCAATGCGGTCAAAATCGCATCGCCATAGTGCTCGTGACCATTCTGTGTCGACGGGTTGAAATGCGCCTTCATGCCGAGAAGCTGCGCCAGCGTATGCGCCTGATCGATGCCGCCCGAGCGCGCCCGTCCGACGTCGATCTCCTGCAAGGCGACGATGTCCGGCTTGCAGGCCGCAATGACATGCGCGACCCGGTCCGGAGCGTGGAGCTTGTCTATGCCGATGCAGGCATGGACATTGTAGGAGAGAATCCGGAATCGACCCATTTTCAAGCACCTTCCCAGCCGGGCAACCCTGCTCCGGCGCGGCGGGTTCCCTCAGTGCGGCGCATGAGGCCGATAGGATGCAGGATCGAGCGTCGACGGTCGCCCGGCGATGTCGAGCCGCGTCAACCGCGGCGGCGCCTCCGCGATGACCTTGCCCCGGCGAACAACCGCCAGCCGGGCAGCGCGCATGCGAACCGCCTCGATCGGATCGGAGGCCTGGAGGAGCACGAAATCGGCATTGCGACCCGGGGCGAGGCCGTAATTCTCAAGCCCTAGGATGCGCGCCGGCACTGTAGTGACGGCGTCGAAAGACCAGCGGATCGCCTCGCGACTGGTCATCGGCACGGCATGGACGGCCATGTTGGCGACATCGAGCATGTCCGCCTGGCCGAGCCCATACCAGGGATCCATGCAGCAGTCCTGCCCGAGCGCGACCGGAATGCCCAGCGCGCGCATCTCGGGGATACGCGTCAGACCACGGCGGCGCGGATAGGTGTCGTGACGGCCCTGCAACGTGATGTTGATGAGCGGATTGGCGATCGCCGCGACGCCCGCCTCCTGCATCAGCGGCAGCAGCTTCGAGACGTAATAGTTGTCCATCGAATGCATCGAGGTCAGGTGCGATCCGGCTACGCGCCCGTGAAGGCCGAGCCGCTGCGTCTCCGCCGCCAGAGTCTCGATATGGCGCGACATCGGGTCGTCGCTCTCGTCGCAGTGAAGATCGACCATCAGGCCGCGTTCAGCCGCGATCTCACAGAGCGCTCGCACTGACGCCGCACCATCCGCCATGGTGCGCTCGAAGTGCGGGATGCCGCCGACCACGTCCACCCCCATATCGAGCGCCCGCTCGAGATTCTTCGCGGCGGTGGGCGATCGGTAGTAGCCGTCCTGCGGGAAAGCGACGAGCTGCAGGTCGACATAGGGCTTCACCTTCTCGCGCACCTCGACCAGCGCCTCGACCGCAAGCAACCGATCGTCGCAGACATCGACATGGCTACGCACCGCTAGAAGGCCCTGCGAGACTGCGAGGTCGCAATAGCGCAGCGCCCGCTCGATCACAGCCTCATGTGTCAAAAGGGGCTTCAGTTCGCCCCAAAGAGCAATGCCCTCGAGCAGCGTGCCCGACTGGTTCATCCGCGGCAGGCCGAGCGACAGCGTCGCGTCCATGTGGAAGTGGCAGTCGACGAAAGGCGGAGCGACCAGATAGCCCTGCGCATCGATGATGCGGCCTGCCTCCGCCTCGATCGACGGCGCGATCGCGGCGATGCGGTCGCCCTCGACCGCGATATCGAGCCCCGGACGACTATCGGGAAGCGTCGCGTTCCGGACGATGAGATCGAATGCCATGGAATCCCTGCATGTCTCTGACCCGCCTATCGGATCAGGACATGCAGGCCATTGCAAGCGCCCGCCCGAGGCGGGCGGCCGCGTTCACTGAGGATTGTAGGGCGCCGTCGTCGCGGCATAGGCGGAGCTGAAGGCAGCACCGGCATCCGCGCCGAGCGAGGTGGTCACCTGCTCGCCGATCGCGGTCGCCTCCGCCTTCGGCAGCGTGGCCGCTGCGTTTGCGAGAGCCGCCGCGAGCTGGGTGGCGTCGGAGGCGCCGAGCTTCGGATCGCCGCCGAACTTCGGATCGGTGCGATACTTCGCCATCATCTGCTCGATGAGCGGCTTGCAGCCCGACTGGCACTGTTCGAGCTTCGCGAGATCGTCCTGGAAGCCGAGTGCGCCCATGTCGATGGTCGCGTTCGAATCGAGCTTCTGCTCCATTGTCTCGATCTGCTGGTTGGTCGACTGCGCGATGGCGGGCGCGGACGCCAGCAGCGCGACCAAGAGCAATGCCGAGCCGGCAAAGACCCGCACAGGCGCCATAGGCCCGGCGCGCCAGATTTCGTCACGACACATCACGCGATCCTCCCCGTATCCCGTTACCCCGCCGTACTGCGTCATTCCGCTGCCGCGATCGGTTCCTGCGGCGGCAGGGCCGCCGGCTTCCCCTTCTTGCCGCGTTCGGCGAGCCGCTGGATCACCACATAGAAGGACGGCACGAACAGGACGGCAAGACAGGTCGAGGCGAGCATGCCGCTGACCACCGAGATGCCGATCGAGCGGCGCGAGGCAGCTCCGGCGCCCGTTGCGAAGACGAGCGGCATGACGCCCAGGATGAAGGCGAAGGACGTCATCAGGATCGGCCGGAAGCGGAGCCTCGCCGCCTGCACCGCGGCTTCAACGATCTCCATGCCCTCGTTTCGCTGGTCGCGGGCATATTCGACGATCAGGATCGCGTTCTTCGCCGCCAGGGCTATCAGCAAGATGATGCCGATCTGCGTGTAGAGGTTGTTGGCCGCTCCCACCGCCGTCAGCGCGATCACCGTGCCGAGCAGCGCCAGCGGCACCGCTAGCAGCACTGCGAAGGGCAGCAGCCAGCTCTCATACTGGCCCGCCAGCACGAAATAGACGAGCACGATGGCGAGGCCAAAGGCGAAGTAGAGATCGTTGCCGACGATCTTCTCCTGATACGACATCGCGGTCCAGTCGATGCCGTACCCGGGCGGCAGGGTTTCCTCGGCGATCTGCTCCATGAGGCTCATGGCCTGCCCGGACGAGAAGCCCGGCGCCGCGCCGCCCGCCAGCGTCGCCGCCGGATAGAGATTGTAGAGCGTGATCAGCGGCGGGCCGTCGGTGTCCTCGAACGAGACGAGCGTGCCGAGCGGCACCATCTCGCCCGTCTTGGTCTGGACCTTCAGGTTCATCACGTCCTGCGGCGAGACGCGGCTCTCGGGCGCGGCCTGAACATAGACCTGGAAGACGTTGTTGAACTTGGTGAACTGGTTGACATAGGTCGAGCCGAGATAGGCCTCGATGGTGGAGAACACCTGTCCCACCGTGACGCCGAGCGTCTCCGCGAGAATGCGGTTCACCTTCAGCGTCAGCTGCGGCGTGGTGGCGCTGAAGCTCGAATTGACGCGCTGAAGCCCGGTCTGCGTCGCCGCCCGCTGCTCGAGCGCGGTGACGGCCGCCTGGAGCTGGTGGAAGTCCGAGCTGCCGTTCTTGACGAGGACTTCCATCGTGAAGCCGCCGGTATTGCCGATGCCCTGGATGGGCGGCGGCACCAGCACATAGCCGGTGGCTTCCTGAAGCCCGCTCAGTTGCTCCGTGAGCTTCTCGTAGATGACCTTGAGGCTCTCGTCCGGCCCTCGCACCGACCAGTCCTTGAGCACGACATAGAGCACTGCCGAATTGAACAGCGTCGCGCTGTTGTCGAGAACCGAGACGCCGCTGATGGCGATGACGTTCTCGACGCCCGGCGTCGCCTTGGCTTCGGCCGAGACCTGCTTCATCACCGCGTCGGTCCGCTGGAGCGATGCGCCTTCCGGCAGCTGGACGGCGATCACGACATAGCCCTGGTCCTCGATCGGGAGGAAGGCGGTCGGAATACGCGACATGCCCCAGAAGGCCGTGCCTACGAGGATGAGCGCGGCGAGGACCATGAGATAGGACACCTTCACCATATGCCGGATCAGGCCGACATATCTCTGCTCGCACCAGTCGAAGACCCGGTTGAAGCCGCGGAAGAAGATGTTGCGCTTTTCACGAGGCGTCGGCGCCCGCAGCCAGAGCGCGCACTGGGTCGGCTTGAGCGTCGCCGCGTTGATGGCCGAGATGAACGCTGTCGCCGCGATGACGAGCGCGAACTGCTTGTACATCTGCCCGGTCAAGCCCGGCAGGAAGGACGACGGCAGGAACACAGCCATCAGCACGAGCGTGATTCCGATGATCGGCCCGAACAGCTCGTCCATCGCCTTGATGGCCGCGTCGTGTCCGCTTTTCCCCTCCTCGATATGTCGTGACACGCCTTCGACGATGACGATCGCGTCGTCGACCACGATGCCGATGGCCAGCACGATGGCGAACAGCGTCGCCGTGTTGACACTGAATCCGAGCGCCGCCATCGCCGCGAAGGCGCCGATGATGGTCACCGGCACGGTCGTCGCCGGCACAAGCACGGCGCGCCAATCCTGCAGGAAGACGAGAATAACGATCAGGACGAGGATCGCCGCCTCGATCAGCGTCTTGTAGACCTCGTCAATCGAGGCCGAGACGAAGCGGGTGGTATCGAACGGAATCTCGTATTGGAGGCCGGGCGGGAAGGCCTTCGAGAGTTCTTCCATCTTCGCCCTCACCGCCTCGGCGACGCCGAGCGCATTGGCCTCCGGCAGCTGGAAGATGCCGATCGCGGCGGTCGGAGCGTTGTTGAAGGTCGAGGTATGGCTGTAGCTCTGCGAGCCCAGCTCGACACGTCCGATGTCACGGACGCGGACGATCTGGCCGCCATTGGTGTTGTTGACCTTGACGATGATATTCTCGAAGTCCGGCGCGTCGTTGAAGCGGCCGTTGACGTTCACCGTGTACTGGAAATTGAGGCCCTTCGGCGCTGGCGGCATGCCGGTCATGCCGGCGGTGACTTCCTGGCTCTGTTTGCGGATCGCGTCGACGACATCCGTCGGCGTCAGGCCGAAGGCCTGAAGCTTGTCCGGGTCCATCCAGATGCGCATGGCATAGGGACCGGCGCCGTTGACGATGACATTGCCGACGCCGGGAATGCGCGCCAGCTCGTTCTGGATGTTGATGACGCCGTAGTTGGAAAGATAGAGCCCGTCATAGGTATTGTCGGGCGAGAAGAGCGTGATGAACTGCAGGACGGCCGTCGACTTCTTCTGCACGTTCACGCCCTGAACCTGGACGGATTCTGGAAGCGAGGCGAGCGCGATCGCGACACGGTTCTGAACCAGAACCTGCGCCTGGTCCGGGTCCGTGCCGATGTCGAACGTGACGGTGAGGTTGTAGGTGCCGTCGCTCGCGCTCGTCGACTGCATGTAGATCATGCCCTGGACGCCGTTCACCTGCTCCTCGATGGGCAGGGCGACGGTATCCATGATCGTGCGAGCGCTCGCGCCGGGATAGGTCGTCGTCACGACGACCGTCGGGGGCACAACGTTGGGATATTGCGCGATCGGCAGCGTGAACACGGCGACTGCGCCGATCAGCACGATGACGAGCGCCAGCACGTTCGAGAGAACGGGCCGCTCGATGAAGAACTTGGAAATCATGGGCGCCGCCCCCTCGGTCCGTCCATTGGTCGCCGAACGTCGATGTCGGCCTCGCCTCAGGGATTTGCGATCGCAGCCGGCGCCGCGGCCGGGGCGGAAGCCGCCGGCGCAGGGCTCTTCGCGTCCGCCGCAGCCGGCTTCGCCGCGGAAGTCGGCGTAAGGTCCGGAGGCGGCGCGGCGGCCATCTGGCCGTCCTGCACATCGACGACATTGCCCGGCACGGCGCGCATGCCGCCGCCGATGATCACCTGATCATCCTTGGTGAGGCCCTCGGTAATCACGCGCAGCTGCCCTTCGAGCTGGCCCGTCTTCACGAGACGCTGCTCGACCTTCTTCTCTGAATTCACCACGAGGACGTAGCTGCCAGCCTGGCTGGAAGCGATCGCCGTATCGTTGACGAGAATGGCATCCGGCTGCTGCTGCAGCGGCACGCGGACCCTGGCGAACAGGCCAGGGAGAAGCGCCGAGTTCGCGTTGTCGAAAACGCCGCGCGCCGTCAGCGTGCCGGTATTCTGGTCGACGGCAGGCGCGATGTAGTCGATCACGCCCTTGTAGGGATAATCGCTGTCGACGGTGAGGCCGATCTCGACAGGGAAATCGTGCACGTCGCGGAGCGTTCGGCCCTGTTTGGCCAGCGCCTCCTTGATGAGAAGCACCTGACGCTCGTTGACGGTGAAATAGGTATAGATCGGGTGGATCTGCACGATGGTCGCGAGCTTGGTCGGGCCGGTATATCCAACCAGCGCACCCACATCCTGCAGGTGGTTCGTGACGATGCCGTCGAAGGGCGCGGTGACGCTGGTGTAGCCGAGATTGATCTGCGCCACCTCGACGTCGGCCTGGGCCTGCTGCGTCGCCGCGATCGCCTGATCAAGCTGCGCCTTGGCGTCGTCGGCCTTCGCGACCGAAGTGACCTGCTGCTGTACGAGCGTATTCTGGCGGTTGAACTCGAGTTGCTTGTTTTCCTGGGCCGCCTTGGCCGAGGCAAGCGCGCCCTGCGCCTGGTCGAGCTGCGCCTGATAGGTGTCCTTCTGGATCGTGAACAGAAGGTCGCCCGCCTTTACCGCCTGGCCGTCGGTATATTTGATACCGGTCAGGAAGCCCTGCACGCGGGCCTCGAGATCGACCTGATTGACCGCTTCGGTATTGCCCGTCAGCTCCATGTAGAGCGTAACCGGCTGTTGCACCGGCTTGGCCACCGTGACCTTCGTGGGCGGCGGCGGCACATAGGCGTTCTTGTCGTTGCAGCCGACCAGGGCCAGGAGGGCGACGCCAGCGGCGCCGGCAAGCGCCGCGCGGCCGGGACCCGATACAGTTCTTCCCGCAACGATCATTCCGCCCCCACACTCCACAGCCCGGACCCGCGGCCGACACCCGGCATTCCGGCATTCCGGCACGATACGTGAACTCCACGCTCCGGGCGAGCGATTCCCCGCCTGTTGGTGGCGGAGCCGTTTATACCGCCGGGATTACGAAGGAAACATGCACAGGCTCGCGAATCCGGGCTGCGTATCACAAAACAGGCCGCCGGCTGGAAAGCGCGGCGGCCCGATCGATGCAACAGGGATGAACGCCTCTCGGCGACGACGCCTCAGAAGGCGTTTGCGTGCAGCAGAGACGTCGGCGTCAGCAGAAGGATCTTGACGTCGTAGAGCGGCGTCCACTTGCGGATATAGGCGCGGTCACACCGCAGGCGCATCTGGATCTTGTTCATCGCATCCGTCGGTCCGCGATGACCCTCGATCTGCGCGAGGCCCGTGAGGCCGGGGCGAACGAGGTGCCGGTCGGCATAGTTCGGCAGGATGCGTCCGAAGGTGTCGTCCATCGGCACCGCATGCGGACGCGGCCCGACCAGAGACATGTCGCCCTTCAGCACATTGAAGAGCTGCGGGAGTTCGTCGAGGCTGGTGCGACGCAGGAAGGCGCCGACGCGCGTAATGCGGTTGTCGCCAGCCGAAACCTGCTTGAAGGCGCCGTGCGTCTCCATCACGGACATCGACCGGAACTTCAGGAGAGTGAAAATCTCCCGACCGACGCCGTAGCGCTTCTGCCGGAAAAGCACCGGCCCCTTGCTTTCCAGTTTGACCGCGATCGCGATCATGACCAGCACCGGGGCCAGCACGAGGAGAAGGCCGGCAGCACCAACGATGTCCAGCAGCCTCTTGAAGGTGGAGGCATTGATATCGGCCGCCTTCTTGGCCAGCCTTGCGCTGGGCACCGCCTCCTGATCAGCGATATTTTCCGCGCCGCGGAAGAGACCAACGGCCGGTACGTCCTGAGCAAGCGCCTGAGCGGAATCGTCAAAATACATCGGTAGTCCCCGCGGATCGCCCGATTTTGCGATGCACCATTTTCGGTGCAGAGCAGCATGGACGTTTTGTAACCCCAGCTCCACGAGCGGGCAAGCGCCTTTTTTCGGCTTCCGAAGTGGAGTCGTGCCCGTTCTCGAGGCAGACACCCCGCGCCGGAGCGCAAAGACTATGAGCTGGATAAGGCCTTAATGCGGCTGGCATTCCGACTTCCGTCCCGAGTCACGGCGAGCAGTATTGCCCGACCTGATCTGAAGCCGCCCCTCGCAGCTCCAGACATTCCCACGCGACGAACCGGAGGTCCGCTCGTCGTCGATCCACAGATCGCCGCCAAGCCGACCGTTCAATCACCCACGCCGACTGGCCGCGGATTTCCCTGCTCCCGAAATCCGCCTGCCCGTCGCAACATGATTTGTTCAGCATTATCGAGATTTTGCAAGTGGCTGCGGTGTCACACAGGCCACTTTGGAAGCTGTGGTCGACGCCAGGCGGAAGCTCGCCCAAAACGAGCAACAACCCGACGCTGGTTGTATGAGTCTTGTATCGTTAACCGGCTTGTCGTTTTACTGTCATTTTCGCCGCCAGACGCGCTGAGACATTTGCGCCACAGAGCCTTGTCGTAAGATGAGGACGGAGATTGTGACACGTTCTTCACATGCCGAAGACGGAAGCTGTGGCTAGTCTCCCGGCAACCCGATGCGAGGGGTCGCAACGGGCGACGGCTTCTAAAAAGGCCGGTGAATACAGCAAATGGGGGCACCCGGCCTACGGATAAGCTTGGACGGCGGAAGACTTCCGCTTTCCGGCGTGTTTCGGTTCGTGCCGAGGGTCTTCCTCAGGAAGAGGTCAGACATGAATTTCAAGCATCTGCTTCTCGGCTCCGCCGCGGCGATCTTCGCCGCCGGCAGCGCGCAGGCCGCGGATCTCACGGTCGCCGAGCCGGTGGACTACGTGAAGGTGTGCGACGCCTTCGGCAAGGGCTTCTTCTACTCGCCCGGCACTGACACCTGCATCAAGGTCGGTGGCTATGTGAAGTTCGGCACCGCCTTCGGCGACACCGATTTCGGCATCTACAACTCGATCTATCCGAACAGCAACTGGTCGAACTTCTACACCGAGGCCTCGGTCCAGTTGACCGCGTCGTCGGTCACCGAGTTCGGCAACCTCACCGGTTTCCTGGACTATCGCGCCAAGACGGGCAATGCCGGCAACTTCTCGCAGTCGGCGACGCAGATCATCAACTCGGCCACCAATTCGGCCTATGTTGACAGCGCCTGGCTCTCGATCGGCCCGGTCAAGGCCGGCCGCTTCACCTCGCTGTTCGATTTCGGCCGGGGCTACACCGACACCGGCGCCTTCGGTTCCGACACCAAGACCGACCACATCCAGTTCACCTACGCCATCAACGGGGTCGGCCTCGCGCTCTCCATCGAGGACCAGCGCGACCGTGGCGCCGCACCGGGCGACCTGACCCTCGGCGGCCAGGACAATATCCCCGACATCGTCGGCGCCCTGACCTATGCTTCGGGTATCTTCTCCGCGAAGATCGCCGCCGCCTATGTCAACGACGCTATCGACCGCACCGGCACCGGCACGGCCCTCAATCCCTATTTCTACGATGCGCAGGATGGCTGGGCGGTCGGCGGCAGCGCCGAATTCTCGCTCGACAGCTTCTCGAAGGGCGACAAGTTCTTCGTCACGGCTTCGTATGGCGACAACGCCAACTCCTACACCGGCATCGCCGGCGGCACCTCGGTGGCCGGCATCGTGGGCAACGGCGCCAACTCGATCGACGCGAATTTCTTCGCGGCCGTGGCGCCTGGTTCGAGCTGGTCGGCTCTCGCTTCCTACAAGCATGTCTGGACCCCGGCCGTCTGGTCGGCGGTTTCGGGCGGTTACGCCTCCTATGATGGCGACGGCTATTTCGACAACACCACGATCGACGCCTATCGTCTCGTCGCGTCGACCGGCTGGACCCCGGTCAACGGACTCGACCTGATGCTCGACGGCCAGTATTCGCATGCCGACATCGATCGCGGCGTCGCCGACGATACCGACGGCGACATCTGGGCCGTGAACCTCTGGATGAAGCGCTCCTGGTAAGCGCATCGAGGCCGCGCCTTTTGCGCACCTCGTGACACAATGCGGCCGGCGGGACGATCCAGTTCCGCCGGCCGTTCGTTTCTCGTGGGAACTCCAGAGAGGATCCCATGCTTTATCCCGTCTCCTATGTCGTCACGCTCGTGATCTTCGCCGCCATCGACAGCGTCTGGCTCGGAACGATGGCGGCGCGAATCTACCGGCCCCTGCTCGGCGACCTTCTGATCGACGGTTTCCGTCCGGTGCCGGCGATCATCTTCTACCTGCTCTATGCCGCCGGTCTCGCCTGGTTCGCGGTGCTGCCGGCGCTGCGGAGCGGCGAAACGGCGAGCGTGTTCGTCACGGGCGCCCTGCTCGGCCTCTTCGCCTACGGCACCTACGACCTCACCAACTACGCGACCATGCGCGGCTGGGGGACGACCATCACCGTCATCGACATGGCCTGGGGAACGCTGCTCAGCGGCGTGACGGCCCTGCTCGCGGTTCTCGCGGTGCGGATGATCGGCCGCTGGACGGGAATGGCGATCTAGCTCGTCCGCCGCGGACGACGAGGAAAGAAGGCCGGCACGCGTTCCGCATAGCGACGGAATGCGTCCGGCCTGCTGGCGGCGAGATGCTGTTCCAGGAGCGGAATGCCGGAGACATGGACCAGCAGCCAATACATGAGCAGCGGTCCGACCAGCGACAGCCATCCGAGAGGGTAGCCGAGCCCGATCGCCATCGCCGGATAGGCGCACCAGCCCAGCCACTCGAAGAAATAGTTGGGATGTCGCGACCAGGCCCACAGCCCGGTATCGCAGATGCGGCCGTGCTCGCCTGCATGCGCCTCGCGGAAGGCGCGCATCTGCCGGTCGGCGACCGACTCGCCCAACACGGCGGCGGCGAAGACGACGATCGCAAGGCCGTCTTGCCAGGTAAGGCCCGGCCGCGGATTCTGGGCCGCGGCCAGCACCGGAAGCGTCAGCAGCCAGCCGGCGCCGGCCTGAATCAGCAGGAAAACATAGAGGCGGCGCTGGAAGTCCGCGCCCCATTCGCGCCGGAGCGCCGCATAGCGGGCATCCTCCTCCGTCGCCGCGCGCGAGCGCGCCGCGATATGGCTCCCGAGCCGGATCGACCAGACCGCCACGGCGAGGGCGACGATGAGTTGGCGCGTCGTCGGCCATCCCGTCCCGGCGACCGGCAGCAAAGCCACCACGAGGCAGGCCGCGCCCGTTCCGAACGACCAGAACGCGTCAGACCATCCGGCATTGCCGGTGCGGCGTTGCACCAGCCATGCAGAAGTCATGGCAGCGACGAGAACGATCGCGGCAGCGATCAGTCCGACAAAAAGCGTCGCGAGGTTGGCCGACATGGCTGGAAGCTCCGAGAGGAGCCCCGTCCGACCCCTTGCTAGAGCCGGACGAAGGGCTGGATCATGCGGCCGACGAGGCCGGACAGGCGGATCTGGCCGTCGAGCGCGACAAGGCAAAGGCAGGGGATGTCCGAGTCGACGACAGGCTGATGGTCCGTCGCCGTATCGGCCTCCTCGAAATCGCCAGGGCCGAAATGGCCGCTCTCGTCGCGATAGGAGCCTTCGAGGACCAGGGTCATCTCGACGCCGTCATGCGTGTGCTGCGGCATCTTGCGACCGGGCCCGATGCTGAACATGAGAACGCGGCAATCCCCGTCCTTCGGCACGCCGACGCTGCGCACGCGTGTACCCGGACCGAGCCAGCGCCAGGGGCCGAGCGGATAGCGCCGCAGCGGCTCCGGCAGGTCGGACATGTCGTTCATCGGCAACTCGGCGCCGGCCTCGCCGCCATCGGCGTCGATGCGGGCCATCATCCGGCCGAGCGAGTCGGCGGAGAGCGCCGTCGGCGAAAGGCTGCCGAGAAGAGCGCCTCCGAGCGCCTGAAGATCGGCGACGAAACGCTCCGACTCGGGGCAGAGCGCGATATGGGCAGCAACGACGGCCGCTTCGGGCGCGCGCAGCGTCCCGGCCGCATAGGCCAGAAGGGTTTCCTCGGCGGGAATATGGACAATCCTCGTCATTGCGTCTCGCTCAGCAGGCTCCGGAGCTTGATCACGGCCAGACGCAGACGCGATTTGACCGTTCCAAGCGGAATGCCGAGTTCGCGCGCGATCTCGGCATGAGCCTTCTCGTGGAAATAGGACAGTTTGATCAGCCGGGCCTGATCGTCGGATAGGGCCGAGAGCGCCGATCCGACCCGGATCGTATCGTCCGCACCGGCAAGGATCGCGTCCGGCGTCAGCGGATCGTCCGGCAGCTCCGTGATGTCTGGCTCGCGACTGTCGAGCTTCTCGCGGCGGAGCGCGTCGATGCGCAGATTGCGGGCGATGGTGAACACCCAGGTCGATGCGCCGGCGCGACGCGGATCGAACAGGCTGGCCTTTCGCCAGACCGTCAACATCGCTTCCTGCGCGAAATCCTCGGCCGCCGAGGGAGCTGCCCCGGCGCGCATGAGATAGGTCTTCAGCCGCGGCGCGAAATGCTCGAAGAGCCGGGCGAAGGCCGCGCGGTCGCGGTTCAACCCCACAGCCTCGATAAGGCGCCCAAGCTCGGCCGAGTCGGGTTGCTGCATCAGCAACGCCCCCTGCTCCACCTGCCGTCTCGTTCTTCGACCGACATCCTGGTTCATGCCCCCTCTTACGGACGGATATCGCGTTCGGATCATGCATCCAATCCTCGATCGCGACCGTATGTGTCATCACCAGCAACGATGGCGATGGAGCATCAAGCGTGAGCGAAGGACGGCGCCTCAGGATAGCGGTGATCGGCTCGGGTATTTCCGGGCTTTCCGCCGCGTGGCTGCTGTCGAGCCGTCACGAGGTCACGCTGTATGAGCGCGGCGACCGGCTCGGTGGCCATTCCAATACGGTGACGGCCAGGCTCGGCGACACTTCGGTGCCGGTCGATACCGGCTTCATCGTCTACAACGAGCCGGCCTATCCGAACCTCACGGCGCTGTTCGAACATCTCAATATTGCGACCAAGCCGTCCGACATGTCCTTCGCGGTCTCGCTGCGGGGCGGCGGCCTCGAATATTCCGGGACCGGCCTCGGCGGCATCTTCGCGCAGAAGACGAACCTGGTGCGGCCGGCCTATTGGTCGATGCTGCGCGACATCCTGCGATTCTACCGCGAGGCGCCGAAGGATCTTTCGGCCGTAGCCGACGGCCCGACGATCGGTGACTATCTCGCCATGAAGGGCTACAGCACGGCGTTCCGTGACGATCACCTGCTGCCGATGGCGGCCGCCATCTGGTCGGCGCCCGCCGACCGCATCCTCGATTATCCCGCCGCAGGCTTCGTCCGTTTCTGCATCAATCACGGACTGCTCCTCGTCAGGGGCCGCCCCGAATGGCGCACCGTCGACGGTGGCAGCCGCCGCTACGTCGAGGCCTTCGCGTCGCTGCTCGCCGGCTCGCTGCGGCTCGGCTGCGGGGTCCGGCGCATCACCCGCAGCGCAAACGCCGTGACCGTGCATGATTCGCGCGGCGGGTCGGAGAGTTTCGATCACGCCGTGCTGGCGACCCACGCAGACCAGGCGCTCGCGCTCATCGACAATCCCGACCGCGAGGAAACGGCGCTGCTCGGCGCCTTCAAATACAGCCGCAACCTCGCGGCGCTCCATCTGGACGAGAGCCTGATGCCGAAGCGCAAGGGCGTCTGGTCGAGCTGGAACTATATCGAGCATGGAGACGCCCTCACAGTAACCTATTGGATGAACCAGCTTCAGGGCATCCCGGGGCGCAACCTCTTCGTCACCCTCAATCCGCCGCGTCCGCCGCGATCCGGAACGCTCGTTCACAGCGAAGTCTACGAGCATCCGATCCTCGATGCTTCGGCGACGGCGGCCCAGGCGCCGCTCTGGGCGATGCAGGGTCGGCGGCGGCTCTGGTTCTGCGGCGCGCATTTCGGGGCCGGCTTCCACGAAGACGGGCTCCAGTCGGGCCTTGCCGTCGCCGAACGTCTCGGCGGCGTCAGGCGGCCGTGGCGTGTCGCCAACGAGAACGGCCGGATTCCTGCCTCGCTGCCGATCGTTCCGGCGGAGGCTGCCGAATGAGCGGCGCCTCGGCGCTCTTCACCGGAAAGGTGACGCATCGGCGCGCAAGGCCGCGCCGGCACGCGCTGAAATACCGCGTATTCTGGATGCTGCTCGACCTCGACGAGATCGAGGCGCTAGACGCCCGGCTGCGCGTATTCTCCCGTAACCGCTTCAACCTCCTGTCCTTCCACGATGCCGACCATGGATGGGATGGACGCGGCTCGCTGCGTCAGCAGATCGAGCGCCGGCTCGTCTCGGCGGGCATCGCGCCGCCCGCTGGACCGATGCGCCTCCTCACGATGCCCCGCGTGCTCGGATACGTATTCAACCCCATCAGCATTTTTTTCTGCCATCATGCAGACGGCCGGGTGGGAGCGATCGTTTACGAAGTGAACAACACCTTCGGACAGCGGCATTTCTATATTGCGCCGGCGGGCGAGGACGCGGCGGCCGGCGCCGTACTTCGCCATGGCTGCCGCAAGGAATTCTACGTCTCCCCCTTCATGGGCATGGATCTCTCCTACGATTTCACCGTGCGCGTCCCCGATGATCAGGTGGCGCTCGGCGTGAACGGCTTCGACGCCGACGGACTCGTGATCGCAACGGCGATGTCGGGCGTCCGGCGGCCGATGACCGATGCCGGCCTCTTCGGCGCGCTCGTGAGCCACCCTCTGCTGACGCTGAAGGTCATCGCCGGCATTCATTACGAGGCGCTGAAGCTGTGGCTGAAGGGCGTTCCACTGACGCGCCGCCCTGCCCCGCCCGCCGACGCAGTCACCCTGATTCCCGAAAGACAAGCCTGAGAGGTCGCATGTCGGTACGCGAGCGCATGATCGAATCGAGACCGGGCATCGGCGCGCGACTGCTGCCCGACTTCGCTGGGCCGCTGGTGCGCATGCTGACGCGGGGGCTCAGGCACGGCCGCCTCGTCGTCGTGACACCGGCCGGCAGCCGAGTCGAGCGCCAGGGCGCTCTCGACGGTCCCGAAGCCACGATCTCGATCGCGAACATCCGGGCGCTGCGCCGCGTGCTCACCGGGGGAGCGACCGGCTTCGCCGAGGGCTACATAGCGGGCGACTGGTCGTCGCCAAACCTGCCTGCTCTGATCGAGCTTCTCGCGCTCAACGAGGAATCGCTTGGATCGCCAGCAGAAGGCTTCTTCGCGTCGCGTCTCCGGCGCCGCCTCGAGCACCGCGGGCGGAGAAACACCCGAGAAGGAAGCCGGCGAAATATCAGCTTCCACTATGATCTCGGCAACGATTTCTACGAGCGCTGGCTTGATCGCGGCATGCAGTATTCCTCTGCGATCCGCGCGGACGGTGACACGCTCGAGACGGCGCAGCAGCGCAAGCTCGACCGGATCGTCGATCTTCTCGACCTTGCCGGCGGCGAGCGTGTGCTCGAGATCGGTTGTGGCTGGGGGGCCGTCGCGGAGCGGCTCGCGGCGGAGAAATCCTGTGCCGTGACCGGCGTCACGCTCTCGACCGAGCAGCTCTCCTATGCGCGGGCGAGACTGGCCGGCGCCGCGCTTTTGGCCGATCTGCGCCTCCAGGACTATCGTGACGTCGACGGCGTGTTCGACCGCATCGTGTCGGTCGAGATGATCGAGGCGGTGGGCGAGGAATACTGGCCCTCCTACTTCGAGACGCTCTGGAGGCGACTCGCGCCGGGTGGCAAGGCGGTGATCCAGTCGATCCTCATCGACGAGAACCGGTTCGAGGCCTATCGGCGCAATCCCGATTTCATCCAGACCTACATCTTCCCGGGCGGAATGCTGCCCACCCCCGCCATGCTGAAGGCGCAGGCCCGCGCGGCCGGTCTCGTGCTCGCACATGAGGAACTGCATGGCGCGAGCTATGCATGGACGCTCGCCGAATGGCGGACACGCTTCCACGCCGCCTGGCCGCAGATCGAGAAGATGAAGTTCGACACGCGTTTCCGCCGGCTGTGGGACTACTACCTCGCCTATTGTGAGGGCGGGTTCCGGGCCGGAGCGATCGATGTCGGCATCTATGTCCTCGAGAAGCCGGCCGCCTGAGGCAGCGTTGCCGGCGCGCAACGCCGGCCCGCGGTCGGACCGAAGCAGCCTCCATGTCCTTGCGCAGCGCGGCAACGCTCGCTAGATGACTGCTGTCCGACAGGAGTTTGGATGTTTACCACGTCAGAGTCCCGCTGATCCCCTGCCCGTGCGGCAGGGAAAGAAGCCCGAGAGCGATGCGCTCCCGGCCCGCTGACACGCGGCTTCGATCACCGGCACTTCGACGTTTCCATCATGAACATTTCCAAACGCGAGCAGCGCGTGCTGCACGCACTCGCTCAGGGCGGCCTCATCCAGCATCTAAAGGGCGAGGACGGCCGCATCATAGAGGTCGATTGCATCACTCGTGACGGCTGGCGGCTCGCCGATGTCACGCTCGACCTCTTCCAGAGGCTGCGCCGACGCAGCTTCATCGCGTCAAGCAGCGGCGGACCCTATCGCATCACGCGGCAGGGCCTGTTCGCCGTCAGGGCGCAGCTCGACAACAGATGACGCAAGAATGCCGGCGGTGCTCAGGCGCCGCCGGTCCTCTGGGCGATCGCCTCGCGCTCATACTCGATGTTCCAATCGATGAGCGTTGTCCACAGCGATCGGGCGAGACCAGGATCGAGCCCCAGATCGGTCGCGCGTTCAGCGACCCGCGCGAGCACTTCCTCGACGCGGGCCGGAACCAGCGCCTCGTCGGGTGACGTCTTGAGCTCGGCCATGCGCCGCACATAGCCGAAACGCCGCGCGAGCAGGATCACCAGTTCCGTGTCCAGGCGATCGATCTCGGTGCGGATGTCAGCTTTGGTCTGGCACTCTGCCGGAGACTTCGCCATGGCCGATCACCACCAACGGGTCGGCGAGAAGGTGCCGGCCGCGTCCTCGATGACATGGCCGAGGCGGAACAGCGTCTCCTCCTCGAACGGACGGCCGATCAGTTGCAGTCCGAGCGGCAACCCACTCTTGTCGAGACCGCCCGGCACCGCGATGCCCGGCAGGCCGGCCATGTTCACCGTCACCGTGAAGACGTCGTTCAGATACATCTCGACAGGCGAGGCCATCGCCATCTCGGCGAGGCCGAAGGCGGCCGACGGTGTTGCAGGCGTCAGCACCGCATCGACTCCGGCGGCGAAGGCGACGTCAAAATCGTTCTTGATCAGCGTGCGGATCTTCTGCGCTCTGACGTAGTAGGCGTCGTAATAGCCGGCCGAGAGGACATAGGTGCCGATCAGGATGCGGCGCTTCACCTCGCGGCCAAAGCCGGCAGCGCGGGTGTTCTCGTACATGCCGACGATATCCTCGCCCGGCACGCGAAGCCCGTAGCGAACGCCGTCATAGCGCGCGAGATTGGACGAAGCCTCGGCCGGAGCCACGATGTAGTAGGCCGGCAGAGCATATTTCGTGTGCGGCAGCGAGATGTCGACGATCTCGGCGCCGGCGGCCTTGAGCCAGTCGATGCCCTGCTGCCAGAGCGCCTCGATCTCGGCCGGCATGCCGTCGATGCGATACTCGCGCGGAATGCCGATCCGCAGCCCTTTCACCGACTGGCCGACCGATCCCTCGTAGTCGCCGACCGGAAGATCGACCGAAGTCGTGTCCTTGGGATCGACGGAGGCCATCGACTTCAGCAGGATCGCTGCGTCGCGGACATTGCGGGCGATCGGTCCGGCCTGATCGAGCGACGAGGCGAAAGCAACGATGCCCCAGCGTGAGCAGCGCCCATAGGTCGGCTTGATGCCGACGGTGCCGGTGAAAGCCGCGGGCTGGCGGATGGAGCCGCCAGTGTCGGTCGCCGTCGCGCCGGCGCAAAGCCGCGCCGCGACCGCCGCCGCGGAACCGCCAGAGGAGCCACCCGGAACGAGCGGAAGGTTCGATCCCTCCTTGCGCCAGGGATTGGTGACGGGGCCGTAATAGGAACTCTCGTTGGACGAGCCCATCGCGAACTCGTCCATGTTAAGCTTGCCGAGCATGACCGCGCCGTCGGCCCAGAGATTGGCGGTGACGGTCGACTCGTAGGTTGGCTTGAAGGCGGAGAGGACGTTGGACGCCGCCTGGGTGTGCACGCCTTCGGTCGCGAACAGGTCCTTGACGCCGATCGGCACGCCCTCGAGCGGGCGCTGCTCGCCGGCCGCGAGACGAGCGTCGGAGGCCTCGGCCATCGCCAGCGCCTTCTCCGGCGTCTCGACGATATAGGCATTGAGCGAGCGCGCGGCCTCGATTGCCGCGATATAGGCCTTGGTGAGCTCGACCGCGGAGAAGGACCGGGCCGCGAGGCCGTCGCGGATCTCGGCTATGGAAAGGGCGGTCAGGTCGTCGGCACGGGTCATCGGTATCGCCTTGCAGAAATCGGTTCGGGTCGCGGGCGGCGGTGACGCCTATTCGATGACCTTGGGCACCATGAAGAAGCCGTCGTCGGACGCGGGCGCGTTGGCGACAACCTTCTCCGCATAGAAGCCGTCCGTCACGACGTCGTCGCGCATCTTCATGCGTTGTGCGACGACCGAGTTGAGCGGCTCGACATTGGCGACATCGACCTCGTTCAATTGCTCGACAAAGCCGAGGATCGCGTTCAGCTCCGACTGGAACGACACCGCCTCCTCCTCCGAGATGGCAATGCGGGCGAGTCGGGCGACGCGCTTGACGGTGGCGATGTCGACGGACATGGTCGGTTCCCTGCGGTGGACGGGGCCGCCCGGAGCGGCCGGACCCGCTATATCACCGCCGCTTGCCGCGCCGCAACCAAGTGCGGGAATTGTGGGCGGACGGACGGTCGTCTAGGCTCGCGGGCTGCGCCGAAGCTTCCGACCGCGATGATGAACGCCGCACCTCAGCCAGCCTTCTGTCGCGACTGTTTCACCCCGGCGGGCCTCGGGCGACGCTGCCGCGCCTGCGGTTCGCCGCGCATCCTCGGTCATGACGAACTGTTCGCGCTCTCGGTCGCACATATCGACTGCGATGCCTTCTATGCCTCGATCGAGAAGCGCGACGATCCGAGCCTCGCCGACAAGCCTGTGATCATCGGCGGCGCGCGGCGCGGCGTCGTCTCGACCGCCTGCTACATCGCGCGCATCAAGGGCGTGCGCTCGGCGATGCCGATGTTCCAGGCGCTGAAGCTCTGCCCTGACGCGGTCGTCATTCGGCCGAACATGGAGAAATACGTCGCCGTCGGGCGGGAAATCCGCGAGCGGATGCTGAGGATGACGCCACTCGTCGAGCCGATCTCGATCGACGAGGCATTCCTCGACCTCTCGGGCACCGAGAAGCTGCACGGCGCGCCGCCGGCCGTCTTGCTCGCCCGCTTCGCACGGAGCATCGAGAAGGAGATCGGCATCACCGTGTCGGTCGGCCTCTCCTTCAACAAGTTCCTCGCCAAGATCGCCTCGGACCAGGACAAGCCGCGCGGCTTCTCTGTCATCGGTCGCGCCGAGGCCGTCGGGTTTCTCGCGCCGCAGCCGGTTTCGCTGATCTGGGGCGTCGGCAAGGCGTTCGAGCGGCGGCTGGCCGAGGACGGCATCCGCACGATCGGCCAATTGCAGCGGATGGAAGAAACGGAGCTCGCGCGGCGCTATGGCTCGATGGGCCTCCGCCTTGCCCGTCTCGCCCGCGCCGACGACCGCCGGGCTGTGGATCCCCGCCACGACGCCAAGTCGATAGGCGCCGAGACGACCTTCAACGACGACATCGCCGAGCTTGCCGACCTCCGCCCGATCCTGCGCCGGCTCTGCGAAAAGGCGGCCGGGCGGCTGAAGCGCGCCGGCCTCGCCGCGCACACGGTGACGCTGAAGCTGAAGAGCGCGGACTTCAAGCTGCGCACCCGCGCGCGTCATCTTTCCGATCCGACAAAGCTGGCGGACCGGATCTTCCGTTCGGCCGAGGAACTCCTCGCCCGCGAGATCGACGGCACCGCCTATCGGCTGATCGGCGTCTCGCTTTCGCAGTTCGCCGACCCGGTCCTGGCCGACCCCGACGATCTCCTCGACCCGGCCGCCGCCAAGCGCGCGGCGGCGGAGGCGGCGATCGACAAGGTCAGAGACCGCTTCGGCCGCGGGGCGGTGGAACACGGCCTAACGTTCCGTCGCGAGACCTGAGCCCCAGGGCCCTCAGAGACCGTCGAACCAGCTCTTCCAGAGCGGCACCGACTTGGCATAGGTGCCGCGATGGGTCGTCTCGCCGGTCGAGACGGCCTCGACCGCCGTGTTGCCGCTGCCGATCGCCTGCTGATAGGTCATCGCGAGCCGGCCGAGATTGGTCGGAATGGCCTCATCGGACTCACCATAGAAGTTGCGGACCGGCGTGCGGATGATCCAGCGATAGACATCGTTTCCCGCGGCCAGACGGCCAAGCACGGAACGACCGAAGAAAGTCGGATCGAAATAATCCTTCCGCACCAGTTCGCTGACCTTGGTCGGGATATCCTTCGCCTCCACCGGCTCCCGCTCGTAAAGCTTGCGCGCCGCCTCGTAGTATTCGTCCTTGATGAGCGACCGGGCGAGGCCGGGAACGCCGTAGTAGTTCTCGTAGGAGAAGGCGGCGAGGATGAAGATGGTCGGCATCCAGGTCGCGTCGTTCTCGCGCGGGAAATCGAGATTACCGCTGAGCAGCGCATAGACGTCGACCGGCGCGCTGGCCGTTGCCGCGGCGTCGACCTTGACGCCGCTTTCTTCCAGCCTCTGAAGGAAGGCCATGGTGACGTAGCCGCCCTGCGACCAGCCGCCGAGGAAGAGCTTCGTCGTCTCGATCCCGAGGTGCTCGAGCACGGCGTTCGATGCCAGCAGCATGTCGAAGGGCGCCTGCTGCTGGCTCGCCTTCACGACATAGCCCTCCGGCTCGGTTGACGCGCCCATGCCGAAATAGTCGGCGCCGATCACGACATATCCCTGGCCGGCGAACTGGGCGAGGGCTAGCTGCGTCTCGGTCGATTGCTCCGGGAAGGAGGGAACCTGCTCTTTCCCGTACACCGTCCCGTGCTGGTAGGAGAGCAGCGGGAAGCTCTTGCCCCCCGTATCGGGGACGGCAAGGAGACCGGTCGCGACGATCGGCTGGTTGCCCTTCTCCGGAACCACCGAGCCGTAGGTGATCCGATAGAGCCGGACCGCGTTCACGGCGGGCGTATAGGTCACGTCGATGCCGAAAAAGGCCGGCGCGTCCTTGGTGAGGATGCCGTTCAGCTTCGCCGCATCCCAGCGGCCGATCTCCTCATAGCTGACGGTAGACGAGACCCTCACAGGGGCGCCGGAGGCGCCGGCCGGCGCTGGCCCGCCCAAGATCAGGAATGCCATGGCCGCAAGAACGGCGGCGAGGCGCGCGACAGACGTCATCTCGATGTCTCCGGATAGCGGCGGACGGGATCGATTGGAGCACCGGACGATGATCGGTCCGCCGTTCCGTCACGGTCAAGCGATCCCTGGTGGTGGTCAGGGCGCGGCGCCGTTCCGCGCGGCGCCGTCGCGCTGGAAGATCTGCGGCATGATGCGGTGATACTCGTCGAAGAGCTGCTGCGTGCTGACGACGAGCAGTTCGAGCAGCGCACCGCTCTCGTTCAGCAGCCGATGCGGACGAGCGGTGGAGAAATGCAGCGAGTCGCCCGGCTGGAGCTCGAAGATGACGCCCTCGATG
Organism: Kaistia geumhonensis; assembly: GCF_030815145.1. Taxonomy (NCBI): domain Bacteria; kingdom Pseudomonadati; phylum Pseudomonadota; class Alphaproteobacteria; order Hyphomicrobiales; family Kaistiaceae; genus Kaistia; species Kaistia geumhonensis. The sequence goes on from NZ_JAUSWJ010000001.1 coordinate 648,349, forward strand.
ACGTAACGGGCGGTGCCGGCGAGGGTATAGGTGAGTTGCTCGCCCGGGAAAGCGAAGGTCCGTGACTGGAAAGGCGCCGGCAGGGTCAGCTTGATGGCCGTCAGCATCTGGCCGGGATAGCTCGTCGACAGCCGCTCATAGGCCGCGGCGCTGTCGCGCACCTGATGCGCCACCCGACCCTCGCTACGCGAGACGGCGATCGGAAGATCGGGCTGGTGCAGGATGGATCCAATCGTGGTGTCGAGCGCCCCGGCGATTTCGGTCAGCGAATCGAGCGACGGGCGGGTGATGTTCCGCTCGACCTGGCTGAGGAAGCCGACGGAGAGTCCGCAGAGCTGGGCGACGCGCTGCAGGGTCAGCCGCCGCTGGCGGCGCATGTCGCGAATGCGCTGCCCAATGTCGGGGCTCTGGCTCATACGACGGCGCGTCCGCCGCTCGGCGCGGGATACTCCGCGATCATCCGCTCACCCGACATGTGTCGTCCGGGCGGACATCGGTGGTCAGACGGCACGGCCGTTGCCGTGCCGTGATCTAGCCGCGGAAATGCGCGATACGTGTCCGCAGCGACTCGCGTCCCGGTAGATGAGACGCGAGTCTAGGCACAACCGACGCGCTTGTCACCGTCGCGGCGGCGTCAGGCCTTGAGGATGCCGCGGCCGGCATACTCGCCCTGAATGCCGAGCTGCTCTTCGATGCGGATGAGCTGGTTGTACTTGGCGGTCCGGTCCGAGCGGGCCAGCGAGCCGGTCTTGATCTGCCCGCAATTCGTGGCGACCGCGAGATCGGCGATGGTCGAATCCTCCGTCTCGCCCGAACGGTGAGACATGACGGCGGTGTAGGCCGCCTTGTGCGCCATCGAGACGGCATCGAGGGTTTCGGTCAGCGAGCCGATCTGGTTGACCTTGACGAGGATCGAGTTGGCGGTGCCCGACTTGATGCCGCGCGAAAGGCGGGTCGTGTTGGTCACGAAGAGATCGTCGCCGACGAGCTGAACCTTCTTGCCGATCGCGTCGGTGAGCTGCTTCCAGCCCGCCCAGTCGTCCTCGCTCATGCCGTCCTCGATCGAGATGATCGGGAACTTGGCGGCGAGATCGGCGAGATAGGCGACCTGCTCGTCGATCGAGCGCGTGACGCCCTCGCCTTCATAGACATATTTGCCGTCCTTGAAGAACTCGGTCGCGGCGCAGTCGAGGCCGAGATAGATGTCCTCGCCCGGCTTGTAGCCGGCCTTCTCGATCGCCTTGGTGACGAAGTCGAGCGCGGCGACCGCCGACGGCAGGTTCGGCGCGAAGCCGCCCTCGTCGCCGACATTGGTGTTGTGACCGGCGTCCTTGAGCGCCTTCTTCAGCGTGTGGAAAACCTCCGAGCCCCAGCGGACCGCCTCGGCCAGCGAAGGGGCGCCGACCGGGAGGATCATGAATTCCTGGAAGTCGATCGGATTGTCGGCATGGGCGCCGCCATTGATGATGTTCATCATCGGGACCGGCAGAACCTTGGCATTGACGCCGCCGACATAGCGGTAGAGCGGCTGGCCGGCCGCCTGGGCCGCCGCCTTGGCGAGCGCGAGGCTGACGCCGAGGATCGCGTTGGCGCCGAGGCGCGACTTGTTCGGGGTGCCGTCGAGCTCGATCATCGTCGTGTCGATGAGAGCCTGGTCCTCGGCCTCCATGCCGCCGATGGCGTCGAAGATCTCGGTGTTCACCGCTTCAACAGCCTTCAGGACACCCTTGCCCTGATAGACCGACTTGTCGCCGTCGCGCAGCTCGACGGCCTCATGCGCGCCGGTCGAGGCGCCCGAGGGCACGGCGGCGCGGCCCAGCGAGCCGTCCTCGAGCAGCACATCGACCTCGACCGTCGGATTGCCGCGGCTGTCGAGGATCTGGCGGGCGGTGATGTCGATGATCGCGGTCATGTCGTGTCCTTGTGGCAGGCGGCGGAAGACGTCGACCGCTTCTAGCGCGGCCTTCGCGGCTGCGGAAGCCCTCGAAAGGGCCGCCAATCCGCGGCTTGCCTGCCATGGCGGCATGACGAAACCATGACGCAGGCGCCGCGCGGTGCTGGTCCACCGGAGGGGCGCGCTTGTACCGGCGCGCCATGCTGCTTACACTCTTGGCCAACTACGCACTCGATGAGCCGCGCGCCGGACGGTTTCCGCGCCGCAGCGGCTGAGGATCTTGAAGTGACGATATCGGGCGAGGAACCGCTTCACGCGGATTCCGGGGCGCCCGCAAGGGGTGCGCCGGCTGGCGCCGACCCTGTGGTGTCCCGTGACGGACACGGACCGGCTGCCGGTCCGGCTCCGTCGAAGAAGAAGGGCCGCCGCCGCAAGAAGCGGCGACCCGTCTATGCAGCGGGCGCCGAGGCGCGCGTCGGGCAGACACCAGGGCCTCGCGCAGCCGAGCGCAGGCCTGCCGTGCCGCCTCAACCCATTCAGAAGCCGTCCCCTCCCCGGCCCACCGCGCCGCCGATTGCGTCGCGCAGCCAGGGGGACGGCCTTTACGCCGCGCTCGATCTCGGCACCAACAACTGCCGGCTCCTCATCGCGCGGCCGCGCGATCGCGGCTTCCATGTCGTCGATGCCTTCTCGCGCATCGTGCGCCTCGGCGAAGGCGTCGGACGCAGCGGGCGGCTCGGCGACGCGGCGATGGACCGGGCCGTCGAAGCTCTCCGCATCTGCGAATCCAAGCTTCGTGACCGCGGCGTCTCGCGGCGGCGCCTGATCGCGACCGAGGCCTGCCGCGCCGCCGAGAACGGCGCGCATTTCCTCGATCGCGTCCAGTCCGAGACCGGCCTTTCGCTCGAGATCGTCAGCCGCGAGACCGAGGCCCGACTCGCCGTTGCCGGCTGCGCCTCCCTGATCGACCCGAACACCAGCGGTGCGCTGCTGTTCGATATCGGCGGCGGCTCGTCGGAACTCGTGTGGATCGACCTGACCCGCCCGGCCGACCGCAACCGCCGCCGCATGTCGGACCGGATCCGTACCTGGGTGTCGCTACCGGTCGGCGTGGTCACGCTCAGCGAGCGCCATGGCGGCGAGCTGGTCGACGAGCGCGTGTTCGAGGCTATGGTGGCCGAGGTCGCGGCGATGCTCGCCGCCTTTCCAGAGGCGGCGGCGCTCGACAAGGCAATCGCCGGGGGCAACCTCCACATGCTCGGCACTTCGGGCACCGTCACGACGCTGGCCGGCGTGCATCTCGGCCTGCCGCGCTACGACCGCCGCAAGGTCGACGGAACCTGGCTGTCGGCCGACGAGGTCAACCGCATGATGGCGGTGATCACCGGCATGGACTACGCCGCGCGTGTGGCCAATCCTTGCATCGGTCGTGAGCGCGCCGATCTCGTTCTCGCCGGCTGCGCGATTCTGGAGGCGATCCGCCGGCGTTGGCCCTGCCAGCGCCTGCGCGTCGCCGATCGCGGCCTGCGCGAGGGCATCCTCGTTGAAATGATGTCGGAGGACGGCGTCTGGCGCCGCGCGGCACGACAGGGCGGGCGGACGCAATGAAGACTCCTGGGGGCAAAGGCACGGGCAAGGGACCGGGTGGGCGCGAACTGACGGTTCGTGTGAAGACGGCGCGTGGCCGCACGGCTTCTTCCACCCGTTGGCTCGAACGCCAGCTCAACGATCCCTATGTCGCCCGCTCGAAGCGCGAGGGCTATCGATCGCGCGCCGCCTACAAGCTGATCGAGATCGACGACAAGCATCACATCCTGGCGCCCGGCATGAAGGTCGTCGACCTTGGGGCAGCGCCCGGCGGCTGGTCGCAGGTCGCGGTCGAACGCGTCCGTTCGTCGGACACCGATCCGCATGTCGTCGCCATCGACTATCTGGAGATGGACCAGCTTCCGGGCGTCATCCTGTTCCAGAAGGACTTTCTCGACGAGGACGCACCCGCCGCGCTCAAGGCGGCGCTGGGCGGCCCGGCCGATGTCGTGCTTTCCGACATGGCGGCGCCGACGACCGGCCACCAGCAGACCGATCACCTGCGTACCACCTACCTCTGCGAGGTCGCCGCCGACTTCGCGCTCGATGTGCTGAAACCGGGCGGCTCGTTCCTGTCGAAGGTCTTTCGCGGTGGCGCCGAGAGTTCGCTGCTGACGACGCTCAAGCAGAACTTCGCGACCGTCCATCACCTGAAGCCGCCGGCGAGCCGAGCCGGCTCGGTGGAACTCTTCATCCTTGCCAAGGGCTTCAAGGGTCGCCGCGCCGCACAGGCCGACGAGCCGGAAGGTCACGACGACGGCCCCGGCGAGGACGAGAGCTGGCGCCCCTGATCAGGCGCGCTCGCGCATCGCCGTCACCGGATCCGGGGCGAGCGGCTTCGGCTTCAGTTTGCGGCCGGCCATCTCCTCGCCGGCATTGCGCGGCATGCGCATGAAGAAGATCGCCGAACTCATTGATATCAGGCCGATGGCGATGAAGGCCGGGTGGAAGGTACCGACCTCAATCGTTCCATCGGTGCCGGCCAGCGAAAGCTCCAGCGCAATGGCGCCGACCGAGACGCCGATCGACATGGCGAGCTGCTGAAAGACGCTGGTGAGGCTGGTCGCGCGGCTCATGCGCGCCTGAGGCACATCCGCGAAGGACAAGGCATTGGCGCTCGTGAATTGCAGCGAGCGGAAGAAACCGCCGATGAACAGCAGCGCCGTGATGAGATGCAGCGGCGTGCCAATGTCGAAGGCGGCTGGCATGCCGATGAAGATTGCCGCGATGAAGGAATTGGCGATGAGCACGCTGCGGAAGCCGAACCGGCGCAGGAGCGGCGGCGCAACGAACTTCATCGCGATGGCGCCAATGGCCGAGACGAACGTGATCGAGCCCGACTGGAACGGCGTCAGCCCGTATCCCAGCTGCAGCATCAGCGGTAGCAGGAAGGGCATGGCGCCGATGCCGATGCGGAACAGCAGGCCGCCGATGACGCTGGCCCGAAAGCTCGGAATGGCGAACAGCGACAGGTCGAGGATCGGGTTGGCGAGGCGCCGGCTGTAGACGACATAGGCGACCAGCAGCCCGCCTCCGCCCAGCAGCAGCGCCAGCACATAGGGCAGCGGCATGAGGTTGAGACCGAGCGAGGTCGAGCCCGTGACGAAGCCGGCGATGCCGAAGCTGGACAGCACGAAGCCCGGATAATCGAACGGCACGCGCTCCTCGCCGCGGATGTCGGGAATGTAGAGTGTCGCAAGGAAGAGACCGAGGATGCCGATCGGCACGTTGATCCAGAAGATCCAGCGCCAGTCGAAATAGGTCGTGATGAAGCCGCCGAGCGGCGGTCCGACGACCGGACCGATCAGCGCCGGAACGGTCAGCCAGGCGAGCGCGCCGACGAGTTCGGACTTCTGCACCGAGCGCAGGATCACCAGCCGTCCGACCGGAACCATCATGGCACCGCCGAGGCCCTGCAGGATTCGGTATGCGACGATCTCCTCGATCGAGTTGGATAGGCCGCAGCAGATCGAGCCGAGCGTGAACAGGACGATCGCGACGCGGAAGACGGTTCGGGCGCCAAAGCGATCAGCCACCCAGCCGGATGCTGGGATGAAGACCGCGATGGTGAGGAGATAGGAAGTCAGCGCGAGCTTCAGGTTGATGGGACTGATGCCGAAGTCTCGCGCGATCGTCGGCAGGGCCGTGGCGAGAACGGTCGAATCCAGATTCTCCATGAACAGCGCGCAGGCGACGATCAGCGGAAGGAGAATGCGGTCAGGCAGCAGGCGGGCGGGCATTGCATGGCGTCCGGGCGTTCGCAGGCCGGCGCATGGCGTGGCTGCTGCGGAAGGATGATGCCGGACTCGCTTGTCGGGCGGGTCGTGATACGGCGGGGAAGTAATGGAGCCTTACGAAGATGCAAGGCTTTCGGGTTTCAACGATCGCGTGATCGGCTTCCGTCGCGAAGACCGTAACAAATTCCGGTTGGCCTGCCGCGGCCACGAGAGTATGACCGTCCACCTTCCGCACGGTGCGGAAACCGGCCGCAAATCCGCGCCGGCCCTTTCGAAAGACTCTGCCATGACCACCCCGCATCTCGATGAAGCGCTGATCGAACGCCTGATCGAGGACCGTATCGACGCCCGCCGCGCCCGCGATTTCGCGAAGGCCGACAGCATTCGCAAGGCGCTCGACGGCATGGGTCTGGTCATTATCGACGGCAAGGACGAGGAAACGGGTGCCCTCTGGACCACCTGGGATGTCCGCTCCGAAGCCGACGACGAGGCAGGGCCGAAAGAATGAGCCGGGAACGCATCACCCTTTTCGATACCACGCTGCGCGATGGCGCCCAGACCAACGGCGTCGACTTTTCCGTCGCCGACAAGATCCTGATTGCAGGCCTCCTGGACGAGCTCGGGGTCGACTATGTCGAGGGCGGCTATCCTGGAGCCAATCCGACCGACACCCGCTTCTTCACCGAGAAGCGCACGGCGCGTGCCCGCTTCACCGCCTTCGGCATGACCAAGCGCGCCGGCGTCAGCCTCTCCAACGACCCCGGCATCGCGGCGCTGCTCGCCTCGCAATCGGACGCGATCTGCTTCGTTGCCAAGACTTGGGACCACCAGGTGAGGCTCGCGCTCGGCGCGACGCTCGAGGAGAACGTCGAGGGCATTCGCCAGTCAGTCGAGGCGGCGATCGGCGCCGGAAAGGAAGCGCTCGTCGATTGCGAGCACTTCTTCGACGGCTACAAGGCCAATCCTGCCTATGCCCTCGCCTGCGCCCGCGCCGCCTTTGAGGCCGGCGCGCGCTGGATCGTGCTCTGCGACACCAATGGCGGCAGCCAGCCGGAGGAGATCGAGGCGATCGTCCGCGCGGTGAGCGAGCATGTTCCGGGCGACCATCTGGGAATTCATGCCCATAACGACACCGAGCAGGCGGTCGCCAATTCGCTCGCGGCCGTCCGCGGCGGTGCCCGCCAGATCCAGGGCACGCTCAACGGCATCGGCGAGCGCTGCGGCAATGCCAACCTCACCTCGATCATCCCTACGCTGATGTTGAAGCCGCTCTATGCCGGCCGCTTCGAGACGGGCATCAGCGAAGCGGCACTGACAGGGCTGACGCAGCTGTCGCATCGGTTCGACGAGATCGTGAACCGCGCGCCAAACCGGCAGGCCCCCTATGTCGGCGCTTCCGCCTTCGCGACCAAGGCCGGCATCCACGCCTCGGCGATCGTCAAGGATCCGAGCACCTACGAGCATGTGCGGCCCGAACAGGTCGGCAATCATCGCCGCGTGCTCGTCTCCGACCAGGCGGGCCGTTCCAACCTTCTCGCCGAACTGGCGCGACTCGGCATCAGCGTCGAGAAGGGCGACCGCCGTCTCGATGCGCTGCTCGCCGAGGTCAAGGAGCGCGAGGCGATCGGCTATTCCTACGAAGGCGCCGATGCCTCCTTCGAGCTTCTCGCGCGTCGAACGCTCGGCGGCGTCCCGGACTATTTCACCGTCGAGAGCTTCCACGTCACGGTCGAACGCCGTCACAATGCGCTCGGCGAGCAGGTGTCGGTCTCCGAGGCGGTGGTGAAGCTCATCGTCGGCGGTGAGCGGCTCCTGACGGTCGCCGAGGGCAACGGTCCGGTCAATGCGCTCGACCGAGCCCTGCGCAAGGATCTCGGCGTCTATCAGGACGTGATCGCCGACCTCGAGCTGGTCGACTACAAGGTCCGTATCCTCAATGGCGGCACCGAGGCGGTCACCCGCGTTCTGATCGAGAGCCGCGACGACACCGGCGAGAGCTGGATGACCATCGGCGTCTCGGAGAACGTCGTCGACGCGTCGTTCGAGGCGCTGATCGATTCGATCATCTACAAGCTGGTGCGGTCCGGCATCCGCAGCGGCTGACGCGATTACATATCGCCGATCGGGATCGCGTCGCCGGCGCCTGGCGCCGGCTTCGCCCGCGGAGTCGACGCGATGGCGGCGCGCAGCTTCGGGACGACCTCCTCGACCCGGTCCGCCACGAGATAGCGGACCTCGAAACCGTCGCGGATGAAGCCTTCGTCGGCCATATGGCGGAGGAGCAGGACCAGCGGGTCCCAGAACCCGTTGATATTGGCGATCAGCACCGGCTTCTTGTGCTGGCCGAGCTGCGCCCAGGTCAGGATTTCGACGAGTTCCTCCAGCGTGCCGATGCCACCCGGCAGCGCGACGAAGGCGTCGGCGCGATCGAACATCGTCCGCTTGCGCTCGTGCATGTCGGCGGTCACGACCAGTTCGTGCGCCGTCTCGAGCATGACCTCGCGTTCCTTCAGGAACTGCGGGATGATTCCGGTGACGTGGCCGCCTGCTTCCATGACCGAGCGCGCGACGATGCCCATGAGGCCGATCGAGCCGCCGCCATAGACGAGGCCGATACCCTCCTGGCCCATGGCCCGGCCGAGGGCCATCGCGGAGGCGGCATATTCCGGATCGCCGCCCGCCGAAGAGCCGCAATAGACGCAGATCGAACGAAGTTGGGTCATGCGACCTTCCTCGCATCCGCAACCCGAGGCGTCAAGCGGTCCGGAATGGCGGCGTCCCAAGGGAAAATGCCGCTTCCGGGCGGCTTGTGAGCAGAGCGAAAGCGCGTATAAAAGGCCATGAAAAGCCCGTTCCGCAGGCAGTAGAATGCCTGCCGGCAAAGGAAAACGGGCTCATGGGGCAGCGGAGTCGAGTCTCCGTCCGGTAGAGCAGGTCCTTTCGTCAATGGCTGAACAGGGTAACGCGGGTCAGAGCTGGGCGGGCCGCATCGCAGCGGTCATCGTCATCGTGGTCCTCATCATCGGCGGCTACTATGCTCTGTCATCTCGGCCGGACCAGAAGGCTGGAGAGACCGTTGAGGTCTCGGTGGTACCGCCGGCTGCGGACGGCGCCGCAAAACCAGCCGCCCCATCCGATTCCGCCCCCGCTGAGACTGCCGCCGCGCCTGCACCGACGTCTCCCTCGTCCAACGCCACGGCCACCGCTCCGGCTTCGGAGTCCGCCGCTTCCGCACCGGCAACTCCGGCCCCTAACGCCTCGGCATCCGCGAACGCTGCCCCGAGCTTCGACGTTGTGCGCGTCGAGCCGAGCGGCGAGGCGGTCGTCGCGGGAACGGCCGAGCCGAACGCCAGTGTCCAGATCATGGACGGCGCGAAGACGATCGCGGAGGGCACGGCCAACGATCGCGGCGAGTGGGCGATGACGCTCGACGCACCTCTCGAACCGGGTTCGCACGACCTGACGATCCGCACGACCTCGCCGGACAAGAAGACCGAGACACTGTCCGAACAGAGCGTCGCCGTCAGCGTTCCCGAAAAGCCGGGCAGCAGCCCCCTCGTCGTGCTCGACGAGCCGGGCGGCGCCACCAAGGTGCTGCAGACGCCCCAGCCCTCTGACGGCACGGCTTCGGGCCCGAAGCCCGACGTCACTGTCGATGCCGTCGCCTTCCAGGACGGCAAGCTCTTCATCTCCGGCTCGGCGGCGATCGGCGGCATCGTCCGCATCTATGTCGACGGCGTCGTGGTGGGTGATGCGACGGCGGACGAGGACGGCCGCTGGCAGATCGCGACCGATCGTGCCGTCGGCTCCGGCCAGCATACGATCCGCGCCGACAGGATCGAGAAAGACACCGGCAAGGTGATCGCTCGCGCCGAGGTCCCCTTCCAGCAGACGGGCGACGTCGCGACGCTGATGGGCGTCGGAACCGCAGGTGGCGGCTCGGCCGGCGTCGCAAGCACGGGGAGCGCCGACCTTCAAAAGGTCGTCATCAAGCGCGGCGACAATCTGTGGACCATCTCGCGCAAGCTCTATGGCAAGGGTGTCCGCTTCTCGACCATTTACGAGGCCAATAACGATCAGATCCGCAATCCGGACCTGATCTATCCCGGCCAGGTCTTCCTCCTCCCCGCCGGCGATACCCGCTGGACGGAATGAGGCTGCATCCCCACATGTAATGAAATTTCGCGAAAAGCGCCGTCCGGCGGTGTCGCAGGTGCCCTGAAGGGCCCGGCGCCCCGGACCGCTTCGCGCCGTCCGGCGGCGCCTTTGAAGGAGATCGGGCGTGAGCACCAGCGCCGAGACGAGCGGCCCTTCCGCCGCGGGCAAGGCCGGAGCGTCAGGCGCGATCAAGCGTCCCGACGAACGCCCGGCCATCCACACCATTCGCCAGCTCTGGCCCTATATCTGGCCGGCCGATCGGCCCGACCTTCGCGCCCGCGTCGTCGGCGCGCTGGTCGTCCTCGTGATCGCCAAGCTGATCACGGTCATGGTGCCGTTCTTCTACAAGTGGGCGACGAACGCGCTGAGCGGCAACCCCGCCGCCGGTGCGGCCGCCACGGGGACCGCCGCGCTCCTCACGGTCCCCATCATGCTGGTCGTCGCCTATGGCGGCGGTCGCATCATGCTCAACGTCTTCAACCAGTTACGCGATGCGCTCTTCGCGCGCGTCTCGGAGCATGCGATCCGCCAGCTCGGCCATCGCGCCTTCGTGCACATGCACCGCCTGTCGCTTCGCTTTCACCTCCAGCGCCACACCGGCGGCCTGTCGCGGACGATGGACCACGGGATGAAGGGCGTCGATGCCATCGTCGACCACATCATCCTCAACACGGCGCCGACGCTGCTTGAATTCGTGCTGGCGGCGATCGTGATCGCCTGGCAGTTCAACCTCACCTATCTCGGCGTCATCGTCGCGACGATCGTCGCCTATGTCTGGTTCACGATCGTCGCCTCGAACTGGCGCATCGCGCTGCGCCGCACGATGAACGCTTCGGACACCGAGGCCAACTCGAAGGCCGTCGACTCGCTGCTCAACTACGAGACGGTCAAGTACTTCGGCAACGAGGACATGGAATCGGCGCGCTACGACGTGTCGCTGGCCCGCTACGAGGCTGCGTCGGTCAAGACCTGGACCTCGCTCGCCTGGCTCAATATCGGCCAGACGGTGATCTTCACCACCGGAATGACCGTTTGCATGGTGCTGTCCGCTGTCGCGATCCTGAACGGCACGCAGTCGCTCGGCGACTTCGTGATGATCAACGCGCTGCTGATCCAGCTCTCTTTCCCGCTCAACTTCATCGGCACCATCTATCGCGAGCTGAAGCAGGGCCTCGCTGATGTCGAGGCGATGTTCGACCTGCTCGAAGTGCCGGAAGAGGTGCAGGACAAGCCGGGCGCGCCAGCTCTCGCGGTGAGCGAAGGCACGGTGCGGTTCGAGGACGTCACCTTCCACTACGATGTCGAGCGGCCGATCCTGAAGGGCGTCAGCTTCACGGTCCCCGCCGGGCAGACGGTCGCGATCGTCGGACCATCGGGCGCGGGCAAGTCGACCATCTCGCGGCTCCTGTTCCGCTTCTACGACGTGACCGGCGGTCGGATCACCATCGACGGCACCGATATCCGCGACGTGACGCAGAAGAGCGTCCGGGCGGCTATCGGCATGGTTCCGCAGGATACTGTCCTCTTCAATGACACCATTGCCTACAACATTCGCTACGGCCGGCCCGGCGCGAGCGAGGAGGAAGTTCGCGAGGCGGCGCGCATGGCCCAGATCGCCGGCTTCATCGAGACGCTGCCCAAGGGCTACGACACCGAGGTCGGCGAGCGCGGACTGAAGCTCTCGGGCGGCGAGAAGCAGCGCATCGCCATCGCGCGGACCATCCTGAAGGCGCCACCGATCCTGGTGCTCGACGAGGCCACCTCGGCGCTCGACACGCACACGGAGCGCGAAATCCAGGGCGCTCTCGACCGCGTCTCGAAGGGGCGCACTACCCTCGTCATCGCGCATCGGCTTTCGACAGTGGTGAATGCCGACGAGATCATCGTTCTCGAGGGCGGGCGCATCGTCGAGCGCGGTCGCCACGAGGCGTTGATCCGCGAGGACGGACTCTACGCATCGATGTGGAACCGCCAGCGCGAGGCCGCCGAGGCCGCCGAAAGGCTGCGGCAGGTCGAGGAGAGCGATACGCTCGGCATCGTCGTGCGCGGCCCGCGACCGGCGCCCGAGGTTGTTTCGTGAGCAGCGACGCGCGCTTCACACTGCCGCCGATCCGTGATTTATCGGGGCTCTATCGCGGCTCCAAGGCAGGGTGAGCATGGATTCCATTCTGAAATCGATCCGCGCGGCGCTCGTCCCGATTCACCGCGAGGGTTATCCGTTTATCGCGATCTTCGCGTTTCTGGCGCTGTTTCTCGGCTGGCTGTGGACGCCGCTCTTCTGGATCGGCCTCGTCGCCACCGTCTGGTGCATCTATTTCTTCCGCGATCCGCCGCGCGTCACGCCGCTCGGCGCTGACATCGTCGTGAGCCCGGCCGACGGCCGCATTTCGCAGGTCGGCCCGGCCACGCCGCCGCCGGAGCTCGAGCTCGGGCCGGCACCGCGGACGCGCATCTCCATCTTCATGAACGTTTTCAACTGCCATGTGAATCGCGCACCGGTCAGCGGCAGGATCCTGCGCATCGCCTATCGGCCGGGGAAGTTCCTGAATGCGGAGCTCGACAAGGCCAGCGACGACAACGAGCGCAACGGCGTTGTGATCGACACCAGCCATGGCAAGGTCGGCGTCGTCCAGATCGCCGGCCTCGTCGCGCGTCGCATCGTGTGCTTCAGCCGCGAGGATGAAACCCTGACGGCCGGTCAGCGTTTCGGACTCATCCGCTTCGGCTCGCGGCTGGATGTCTATCTGCCCGACGGCTATGTCGCGCTCGTTGCCGAAGGGCAGACCGCGATCGCGGGCGAATCCGTGATCGCGCGTTTCGGCGGCCCGTCCGACCGCACGATCAGGATCGACTGATGGAAACCATCTTTCCGCCCTTCGACCCCGACGAGAGTTCGAACCGACCGCGCCTGCGACAGGTCCGCCAGATTCCGATCCGCGTGATCCTGCCAAATCTCATCACCCTGCTCGGTCTCTGCGCCGGGTTGACGGCGATCCGCATGGCGATCGAGAGCCGCTATGGCGAGGCGATCGGGCTCATCGTCATCGCCGCGGTTCTGGATGCGGTCGATGGGCGCGTGGCACGTCTTCTGCGATCCACTTCCCGCTTCGGCGCCGAACTCGATTCCCTCGCCGATTTCGTGAATTTCGGCGTCGCGCCGGCGCTCATCCTTTATGTCTGGGCGCTCGATCAGGTGCACTCGCTCGGCTGGATCGCCGCCCTCGTCTTCGCGATCTGCGCGGCGCTGCGCCTTGCGCGCTTCAACGTCGCCATCGACGGACCGACCAAGCCGGACTGGCACGGCAATTTCTTCACCGGCGTACCGGCGCCGGCAGGGGCGCTCATCGTCATGCTGCCGGTCTATCTCGAGAATCTCGAGATTCCGGTGGCCTCGGTCGGCGTTCCGATCGTTTTCATCTACACGCTGGCCATCGGGCTCCTGATGGTCAGCAAGCTGCCGACATGGTCCGGCAAGAAGATGGGATCGCGGGTCCCGCGCGAGATCGTGCTGCCGCTCTTCGTGGTCGTCGTGGTCGTAGCGGCCTCGCTGCTCAGCTACCCCTGGCATGTTCTGGCCTTCGGTGCCACGGCCTACCTCGTCGCCCTGCCCTTCGGCTGGCGACATTTCAGGCGGCTCGAAGAGGCCGACAGACACGCCTGAATCGGGCGGAGAACGGGGGAAGTTCTTGGGCGCTCAACCACATTTCGTGATTGTCGGCGGCGGCACCGCCGGCTGGCTAGCGGCATTCATCATCAACGACAAGGCGCGGCGGCTGAAGCTCGACGCGCGCGTGACCGTGGTCGAATCCTCGAAGATCCCGACCGTCGGCGTCGGCGAGGGATCGACCGCTGCGCTTCGCGTCTTGATGCAGTATTTCAACCTCAACGAGCTCGAGTTCTTCCGCGAGACCGGCGCGACCTTCAAGCTCGGCATCCGGCACAAGGATTGGCGCCGCGTCGGCTTCACCTATGACGGGCCGATCGACGATCCGCATCAGGTTGTGAAGCCACCGCAGGGGGCCCCCTCCGACTATCTCAACGTCTATGCCGTCGCGGCTGGCCGAAAGCTGCAGGACATGCACCTGTTCGGGCCGCTGCTGGAACAGAAGAAGGCGCCCTACGCCGTCAAGGATGACGGCACACTGCTGCCACTCGGCCCCTTTCACCACGCCTTCCACTTCGATCAGGCGCGGGTAGGCAAGTTCCTCAAGGAGCGCTCACGCGGCGTCGCCACGGTCGATGCCACCATCGCGGGGGTCGAGCGCGACGGCGAGACAGGGTTCATTCGCGCACTCTCGCTCGACGACGGCAGCCGGCTCGAAGGCGACTTCTTCGTCGACGCCACCGGCTTCCGCAAACGCATCATCGTCAAGGAACTCGAAGCGCCCTGGGTGTCCTATGCCCGGGAACTGCCCGTCAACCGCGCCCTGCCCTTCTGGATCGACATCAAGGAAGGCGACGAGATCGCCAACTATACCCTCGCCTGGGCGCTCGAGGCCGGGTGGATGTGGCAGATCCCGACACAGGGACGCTATGGCTGCGGCTATGTCTTCTCGGACGAATTCAAGACGCCCGACGAGGCCCATGCCGAGATCGAGCGCGTGCTCGGCCATCCCGTCGAAGTGCGCGACGACATCCGCTTCCAGATCGGCCGCCTTGCGACGCCCTGGCTCGGCAACTGCCTCGCCGTCGGCCTAGCGTCTTCCTTCCTGGAGCCGCTCGAGGCGACGTCGATCCACGGCTCGATCGTTCAGCTCATGCTGTTCGCCGACAATTACCTGAAGCATCCGGGCGACATGAACGACGCCGACAGGGCCGACTACAACCGCAGAATCGGACGTCAGGTCGACGATTTCCGGACATTTATCAACACGCATTACGTTACAGAACGTGAGGACACCGCGTTCTGGAGCAATGTCAGCGCCGAGCGGCTGCACCCCGAGACGAAGCAGCGGCTGGCACTGTGGAAAAAGGAGATGCCACGCCGCGAGCATTTCCCGTCCTTCCTCGGCGGGCTGCCGCATGTCGAGACGCAGCTTCATTACCCGGTGCTCGACGGGCTCGGACTGCTGGATCCGCAGCTGGCGCGAGCCGAGATGGCTCGTGATCCGAAGCTGCGCCAGTTCGCCCGCGAGACCTATGAGGGCCTGGTGCGCGAATATCGCGCAGCGGCGGCGAAGGCACTCGGACATGGCGACTTCCTTCGTCATGTGAACGCCCTCGGCTGACGCGGCGATGGACGCGCCGCTCACCTTCGTCCTTGCGGTTTTCGCGCTGCTCGCCGTGCCGGGGCCGACCAATGCGCTGCTCGCGGCGGCGGGTGCCGAACGCGGCATCGGCGCGGTTCGCCTGATCGGAATAGTCCTCCTCGGCTACGGCTTCGCCGTCTCGCTGCTCGTCGCGCTGTTCGGGCCGCTCAGCGGAGCGGACCCGCGCGCTGCCGCCGCGCTGAGGCTGGCGGCGGCCATCTGGCTGCTGTGGTCGGCCGTCGGGCTTTGGCGGCACGCCGCAAGGCCGGGAGCGGCACGGGCCGTCACGGCCGGGCGCCTGCTCGTGACGACGATGCTCAATCCGAAGACGCTGGTCCTCGCCTTCGCGATCTTCCCGCCGCTGTCGCCCGCCGCCCTTCTTCCCTATGGTCTCGCCTTTCTGGGACTGGCGAGCCTCACCTCCCTCGGGTGGGCCCTCGCGGGCGTCTTTCTCGCCCGATCGGCCGGCAGCCTCGCGACGCCGGCCCGCATCAGCCGCGCCACGGCGGCGACGCTCGCGCTCTTCGCGCTCTGGGTCGGTAGCGTCGGGATCACCGCGCTGGTGGCGTGAGGCGCATAGGCCCACCTCACCGGTCCACGACCGTCAGAACGTCGTGCCCTTCGACAGCAGCCAGCGAAGCATGCGGGCGGTGTCGCGCGCGATCCAGCCCGCGTTGAGGCCGGACGGTGCCCCGAGATCCATGCCCTCGAAGAAGCAGACGACGCAGCGCGGGTCGACCCAGTGGTACGTCCAGCCAATCTTCTGCGCGCCCACCGTCGTCGCCGCGATCTTGTCCGCGAGCTGACTTTCCGGCGCCTCGGCCGGCATCAGGATGACGACATTGCAGCGATTGGTGTTGCAGTAGACCTGGAGGAGCGCGGGGACAGCATCGCTGCGAGCGACGGAGAACCAGCGCTCGTCCCGGGCGACGTCGCCGACATGGGCCGGAGGCGCGGAGTGGACGAGCGGCAGACCGGCATCGATGCAGGCCTGCGGGAAGACCGTGTCGAGCCAGCTTTCGATCAGCCGGTACTCCGCCTCATAGGCCGAAATGAGATTCAATCCCGCCGCCTCCGCCCGAATGGCAAAGAGTTTCCCCGAAGCATCGCCGGCGGATCAAGCGGACATGAAGAAGCCCGGCCGCCGGGAGGGGCGGCCGGGCCTTCTGGAAGGCGCAGCGCTGGGGGATCAGGCCGCAACCTTCCGCCGCGGACCACGCGCCCAGGCCGGGAGCCAGTCGCCGTGAGCTTCGATCAGCTCGTCGACGAGGGCCCAGATCTGGTCGAGATCGAGCTCGGCCGCCGTATGCGGGTCGAGCATCGCCGCGTGATAGATGTGCTCCTTGTTCTCGGTCATGAGGGCCGAGACGGTCAGCTCCTGCACGTTGATGTTGGTGCGCATCATGGCGGTGAGCTGCGGTGGCAGCGTGCCGATATGGGTCGGCTGGATGCCGGAGCGGTCGACGAGGCACGGCACCTCGACGGCGCAGCCCTCGGGCAGCGAAGTGATCAGGCCGGTGTTGCGGACATTGCCGTAGATGACTTCCGGCTGACCGGTCCAGGCCGCGTTGACGATCGCCGAAGCATATTCCTTCGACTCCTTCACCTCGATGCGATTGGCCTTGCGGTACTCCTCGGCCGTCGCATTCCAGCGCTCGATCTGCTCGATGCAACGCTTCGGATATTCGTCGAGCGGGATGCCGAACTTCTCGATGAGGTCCTCGCGGCCGCGCTTGATGAAATAGGGCGTGTATTCGGAGAAGTGCTCCGAGCTCTCGGTCACGAAATAGCCGAGGCGCGTCATCATCTCGTAGCGCACCTTGTTGGGGCAGCGCGGGTTCCAGCCCGGCTTCGGCGCCCGGCCCTCGCGATAGGCGGCGAAGAGATCGGGATAGAGATTGCGGTAGCTGCCGTCCGCCTGGCGATGCTCGAACTCGAGATAGAACGCCATGTGGTTGATGCCGGCGGCGCGGTAGCGGATTTCCTCGTAGGGAATGCCGAGATCGTCTGCCAGCTCGTGCGCCGTGCCCTGCACCGAATGGCAGAGGCCGACCTGCTTGATCGTCGGATACTTGGCCGAGATCGCCCAGGTATTGATCGCCATCGGGTTCACATACTGGAGCATGATGGCGTTCGGGCAGACCGCCAGCATGTCCTCGCAGATGCTCCACAGATGCGGAACGGTGCGGAGGCCGCGCATGATGCCGCCGACGCCAAGCGTATCGGCGATCGTCTGCCGCAGACCGTACTTCTTCGGGATCTCGAAATCGACCACCGTCGAGGGCTGATAGCCGCCGATCTGGAAGCAGACGACGACGAAGTCGGCCCCGTCCAGCGCCTCGCGCTGGTTGCTGAAGCTGGTGACCGTCGCCGGCACGCCGAGCGTCTGCACGAGCTTCCTGGCGATGACCTCGCTCATCTCGAGGCGCTCGGCATTGATGTCCATGAGCGCGATCTCGGCGCCGGCGAGCGCCGGACGCTGGAGGATGTCGCCGACGATGTTCTTCATGAAGACGGAAGAACCGGCGCCGATGAAGGTTATCTTGGGATGGGGCATGTTCGACTCCAGTCAGATATGCGCTTGCCGACTGCTGCTCAGGCGGCGATCTCGAAGGCGGCGCGGACGAGCCGTGCCGTGTAGTCGTTCTTGGGATGGGTCAGGACGTCCGCGACCGGGCCTTGTTCGACGATCTTGCCGTGCTGCATGACGATCACGCGGTGGCAGAGCGCCCGCACGACCTTGAGGTCGTGCGAGATGAAGAGATAGCTCAATCCCTTCTCGTCCTGCAGCTTGCGCAGGAGATCGATGATCTGCGCCTGCACCGAGAGATCGAGCGCCGAGGTCGGCTCGTCGAGCAGGATGAACTCCGGCTCCATGGCGATGGCGCGGGCGATCGCGATGCGCTGGCGCTGGCCGCCGGAGAACTCGTGCGGGAAGCGCGAGAGGATCGTGTCCGGCATGCCCGCGTCGCGCAGCGCCTTCCTGACGCGCTCCAGCCGGTCGCGCCGATCCGAGCCGATATCGTTGACGATCAGCCCTTCCTCGATGATCTGCCCGATCGACATGCGCGGATTGAGCGAGGCGAAGGGATCCTGGAAGACGATCTGCATGCGCGATCGCAGGGGGCGCATCTCGGCGCGGCTGCGGGTTTCGATGCGCTCGCCGTCGAAGGTGATCTCGCCGCCATTGTTGGGGATGAGCCGAAGCAGCGCCTGGCCGAAGGTCGTCTTGCCCGAGCCGCTCTCGCCGACGAGGCCGAGGGTCTCGTGGCGGCGAAGGTCGAGGCTCAGATTGTCGACGGCGATCAGCGGGAAATATTCCGGCTTGAAGAAGCCGCCGCGCTTCAGCGTGAAGGCGACGCGGACATCCTTGCCTTCGAGGATCACCGGCGTCCCGGCCGGCAGCGGATTGGCGGCGCCCTTCGGCTCCGAAGCCAGGAGGTGGCGGGTATAGGTGTGGCGCGGCGCGCGGAAGATCTCCTCCGTGCGATTGTGCTCCTTCACCTCGCCATTCTGCATCACATAGACATAGTCCGAGAACTGGCGGACGATCGTCAGGTCATGCGTGATCAGGATCACCGCCATGCCGTGGCGGGCCTGCAGATCCTTGATGAGATTGAGGATCTGCGCCTGCACGGTGACGTCGAGCGCCGTCGTCGGCTCGTCGGCGATGAGCACGTCGGGATTGTTGGCGAGCGCCATGGCGATCATGACGCGCTGGCGCTGGCCGCCCGAAAGCTGGTGCGGATACTGCTTCAACCGCGCCGCCGGCTCGGGGATCTTCACCTCGGCGAGCAGTGCCTCGGCGCGCTTCATCGCCTCGCCCCGGCTCACCTTGTTGTGCAGGTGGATGACCTCGCAGATCTGCTGGCCGATCGTATAGACCGGATTCAGCGAGCTCATCGGCTCCTGGAAGATCATCGCGAAGCGGTCGCCGCGAAGGCGCCGGCGCTGCGTCGAGGAGAACTCCAGGATGTTCTTGCCTTCGAACAGGATGCGGGCGCCGGGAGTGATCTTCGCGCGCTTCGAGAGAAGGCCCATGATGGTGCGCGCGGTCACCGATTTGCCGGAACCGCTCTCGCCGACGACCGCGATCGTCTCACCGCGATGAAGCTGGAAGGACACGTCGCGCACCGCCTGGACGGTGCCACCCTCGACCTTGAAGGTGACGCCGATATTGCGGGCATCGACGATGAGCTCGCGACCATGCTGATTGAGGTCGGTACGCTCGGGCGGGCAGAAAGTCTCCGTCTCGGCCATGACCATTGCCTCAATAGGGATCGATCGCATCGCGCAGGCCATCGCCGAGCGCGTTGAACGCGAACACCGTGACCAGCACGAAGCCGACCGGCGACAGGATCCAGGGATAGGACCCGATCACCGAGAAGGAGCCGGTATCCTGCAGCATCAAGCCCCAGGAGATCAGCGGCGGCTTCACGGCGAAGCCGAGGAAGCCGAGGAAGGATTCGAGCAGCACGATCGCCGGGATCGCCAGCGTGACCGAGACGATCACATGGCTCAGCACGTTCGGCAGGATATGCCGCGCGATGATGCGGCCATCGCCCGCCCCGACCGCCATGGCAGCCCGGACATAATCCACGCGGGCGAGCGCCAGTGTCTTGCCGCGAACCTCGCGCGAGAGCTGCGCCCAGCCGAGCGCCGCCATCACGCCGATCACGAAGGCGATGAAGACGTTGGACGGCGCGGTGATCGGGATCAGCGAGGTCAGCGCCAGATAGAGCGGCAATTGCGGGAAGGCGAGGACCATATCGACGAAGCGCTGCATCCAGGTATCGAACCGTCCTCCGAGATAGCCGGAGGTGATGCCGATGCCCGTGCCGACCGTCGTGGTCAGGAACACGACGATGAGCGCGATGGTGAGCGAGATGCGCGAACCGACGATGGCGCGCGAAAGGATGTCGCGGCCAAACTTGTCGGTGCCGAGCAGATGGACGGGCTTCCCGTCCAGTCCACCGAAGAAGTGGATATTGGACGGGATCAGCCAGAAGATCTTGTAATCGTAGCCGCGCACGAAGAAGCCGATCTCGTGCGGGTTGTCGTAGTCCGGGCCGGTGAGCGGCTGGAAGGTGACCGGATCAAACTCGCCATTCTCGATGATCGGATAGACGCGCGGCCACAGCGTGAAGCTGCCATCCTTCGTGAAGAAGGACAGCGTCTCGGGCGGCGCGAAGGCGACGCCGTTCTCCTTCGGGTTCACCGGCGCGAAGAAGTCCGCGAACACCGCCATCAGCAGCAGCGCCAGCACCATGACCAGACCGATCATGCCGACGACCGAGCGGCGGAAGCGCCGCCAGACGAGCGCCAGATAGGTCTCGTTGCCATGGGCGAAGCGTCCGCCCTGCGCTTTCGCCGCCGCCTCGCGCTCATGCTCCTTGCGCACGGCCTCCTCGGCATGCGCAGTGGCCTCGGCCGCCGAATTCGTGTCGGTCATTCTTTT
The DNA here is from genome assembly GCF_030815145.1 of Kaistia geumhonensis. Classification (NCBI taxonomy): domain Bacteria; kingdom Pseudomonadati; phylum Pseudomonadota; class Alphaproteobacteria; order Hyphomicrobiales; family Kaistiaceae; genus Kaistia; species Kaistia geumhonensis. The sequence continues at coordinate 668,932 of NZ_JAUSWJ010000001.1, forward strand.
CCTCCGCCGAGCCGGACGCGGGGATCGAGCAGGGCCAAGAGCATGTCGGCGATGATGTTGCCGACGATCAGCGTCGCCGCGAGAACCATCATGAAGGTCGCGCTGACATAGACGTCGCCGACGCCCATCGACTGAACGATGGCCGGGCCGACGGTCGCGAGCGAGAACACGATCGCGACCTCGATCTCGCCGGTGAGCATGTAGGGGAGCACCACGCCCTGATACATGATGAGCGGATGCAGGGCATTGGGCACGGCGTGGCGCATGACCACGGCGCCTTCGGAGAGCCCCTTCGCCCGCGCCGTCTCGACATATTGCGCGTTCAGCGTGTCGAGCAGATTGGCCCGCATCACGCGCATGTTGTAGGCGAGGCCGCCGAAGGTCGCGATCGCGACGACCGGCCAGACATGCTTCACGAGATCGACGAACTTGGCCCAGGACCAGGGCGCGCCGCCATATTGCGGCGAGAAGAACGAGCCGATCTCCTGCACGTTCAGGCGGAAGGCGAGGATGTAGACGATGACGATCGCGATCAGGAAGCGCGGGATCGTCGTGCCGAGGAACGAGACGAAGGCGAGGACCGAGTCGATCCAGCTGTATTGCCGCGTCGCCGCGATGATGCCGAAGGCGATGCCGATGAGCGATGCCAGGATGTGGCACACGAGCGCCAGCAGCAGGGTGCGCGGCAACCGCTCCGCGACGACGGTCGCGACGGGCTTGTTGTAGAAATAGCTCTGGCCGAAGTCGCCGCGCGTGACGATACCGCTGATCCAGTTGAAATACTGGACGATCATCGGCTGATCGAGGCCATGCGCCTTGCGGTAGGCATCCGCCTGCGCCTCGGCGACGACGGCCGACGCGCCGCCCTGGTTCATCAGCTGCGAGCGGATGAAATCGCCATAGTCGCCGGGCGGCGCCTGGATGATGGCGAAGGTGACGATGCTCAAGACCAGCAGGACCGGGATCGCCGAGAGAATTCTGATCGCGAGGAAGCGCAACATCGGCTTCGGTCTCCGTGATCGGGTGGGAGGACAAGGGGGCCGGAGCCTCCTTGTCCGATTGCGATAGCGATCGCGGGATCAGTTCACCGGGCCGGCGGAACCGGGCGCACCCGGCAGAGTATCCGCATGCAGCTCGTACTTGCCCTGCTTGTCGGTCGGGACAAAGACGCGCTCACGAATGATCGAATCCTCGGCCCAGTTGAACAGGTTGATCGGCGTGCCCTTCGGGATGTTGGCGAAGCGCTTGTTGATGATCAGCGCGCCAGGATACTGCACGAGACCGACGCCATAGACGTTGTCCGTGTAGATCTTCTGGTACTGCTTCATCAGATCCTTGCGCTCGACATTGTCGCTGGAGGCGATGAACTTGTTCACGATGTCGACCAGCTGCTGTTCGAAGGGCAGCAGGTCGAGCTGGCCGTCCTTGCCGGCGCGGTGGAAGGCGCTGGTCTGCGGGCCGACGGGAGCAAGGTTCACGGTCTTCTGGACGACCGAGGTCAGTTCTTCCTGGTTGCGGAGAACCATCCAGTCGAACTTGCCGGCCTGGGCGAGCGCGTCGCGCTGCTTGCCGTCGACGGTGTTCAGGATGACACGGATGCCAAGCGGCTCCATCATCTGAACGATGCCGTCGGCGAGGCTCTTGTCCGTCTGGTAGTCGCCGTTCACCAGCAGCGTGACCTCGACATCCTTGCCGCCGGCGGTGCCGGCCGGGAAGTTGACGATGCCATTACCGTCCGTGTCCTTGAGACCGGCTTCGGCGAGTTCCGCCTTGGCGCTCTCGAGGTTGAACGGATAGTAGGCGGTCGAGTCCTTGTCGTAGTAGGTCGTGCCGGAATAGATGCCGCCCGGATAGATGGCCGTGAACGGCCCCTTCACCAGCGACTGTCCGAGACGCGCCCGGTCGACAGCTTCGGTCACCGCCTTGCGGAAGTGATCGTTGCGATTCAGATCGCGCACGGCCTGCCCGCGCTCGTCCGGCTCGCCCCAGCCATTGGCCGAGTAGTTCGGATAGAGCGAGTAGCCGATGATGCGCGGTCCGAATTCGAGGCGGGCCGGCGCGTCGGGGCTCGCCGAACGCTTCAGGGCCTCGACGAAGCTCTCGGGCTGCTCGAGATTCGAGAAGTCGCCCGAGCCGGCCACGGCCTGCACGTCGCGGTCCGCCCAGGTCGAGAGCTTGTAGTGCATCTCGTTGAGATAGGGCAGCTGGTTACCCTTCTCGTCGACCTTCCAGTAATAGGGATTGCGGCGCATGACGATGATGTCGTCAGGACGATACTCGACCGGCACCCAGGCGCCCATGACCGGAATGTTCATGTATTCCGGCGGGAAGGCGTTCTTGTACTGCTCGTAGGTGTTCTTCGAGTATTTGGGATGCTGCGGCTTCAGGATGTGAGCCGGGCCGGGGCAGAAGGTGCCATAGGCCATCTGGTAGAGATACTGCTTGGCGAAGGGCTGCTTGAAGGTCCAGACGACCGTGTAGTCGTCGATCTTCTCGAGCGTCGTGCCCTCGCCGAACGTGCCCGGCGTCGCCCCGTTGAGCGGCGTCACGTTCGGGTCGTTGACGTTGTCCTGCCAGTAGAACATCAGGTCGTCGGCACCGAAGGGCGCACCATCCGACCACTTGGCACCCTCGATGAGGTGCATGGTCAGCTTGTGGCCGTCCTCGGACCATTCCCAGCTCTTGGCGAGGTTGGGCAGCGGCTCGAGCTCGTCGGCCTTGATCTGGAAGAGCGGACCCGAGCGGGTCAGGCACTCCGACAGGCCGATGTCGATGCCGCCCCAGCCCTGCGACTGGCCGCCGATATAGTTCCAGCCTTCCGGCCGGCCGCCGATGACATGGCGCATCGTGTCGCCATAGACGCCGACGCCGTCGACCATGTTGCCGGTCTTGTAGACCATCGGCTCCTTGGGAAGGCGATCCTTGACCGGGGGCAGCTTGCCCTTGTCGACGAAGTTCTTCGTGACCCAGTCGGGCTCGTGATACTCGGGCAGCGCCTTGAACTCGAGGATGTCCGCGACACCGACATAGTCGACCTGGCCCTGCGCGTCGAACTTCGGCGGATCGGGCGGCACGGTCGGCGATTCCGTCTGGGCGAGAGCCGCCGCGACGGACACGCCGAGAAGCAGGCCCGCTCCTCCGAGCGCCATCATATAGGTCTTCATGGTTCCTCCCTTGATCGCGGCAGGTGAGTTTCGCTCGACCCGCCCGACTTCCCACAACAGGCCGCCGCCACCGTCATCCCCACGACGACGACCATCCGAGAACGGCGCGGCCAAGACACCGCCGCGCCGGACGATTCCGAGCCTCAGAGCGACGGACGCGCCGCCTCGTCCAGCTCGACCGCACGCTTCTTCGCGCTTTCCGCGCGGACGACATCGACGGAGCGCACCTCGCGGCGCGCCGCGCCCTGCCAGTCCCGCGTCTTGACCGTGGACTTCGCGAGCCGGGCCTTGGCGCCCTCGATCTCGCCGGCGAATTGCGGCAGCCACCTGGCCTGCGCCACCACCATCTCGTCGACCATCTGCCACACCTCGTCGGGCGAGCAGATCGCGCCGACCAGCGGGTCGTGCAGCACGGCGAGCTTCAGGAGATCGAGATCGCCGTTTACAGCCGCGTGCACCGACATGCGCTGGACGTTGATCGAGGAAATGCAGGTCGCCGCGCAGGCCTCGGGCAAGGTGATGCCGGCGGCCATGTTCAGGCCGAAGCGATCGACGAAGCCGGGCGACTCGATGATCGCATCGGACGGCAGATTGGTGATGACGCCGTCGTTCTTGACGTTGAAATGGCCGCGATAGACGCGCCCGGTCTCCAGCGCCTCGAGGATGTGGCTCGCATGCTCGCTCGAGCGCTTGCCGTGGTCGAGCGGCTTGCCGGCGTCCTCCAGGAAGCGCGGGAAATCGGTCTCGAACCAGTTGCGGCTCTCGGTCGAGTAGCGGAGATAGCCGCCCGTCTCGCCATGGATCCAGTCGGACATGTCGATCCAGCGCTCGATCTCGTCGGGGCGCTTGCGATACCAGGGCAGGTATTCGGAGAGATGGCCGTTCGATTCCGTCGAGTAGACGCCGAAGCGCTTCAGGACGTCGATGCGCACCTTCTCCTGCTGCGAATAGACCGGATGCGCCTCGAAGGCGGCGACCAGTTCGTCCTTGCCGACCTTGCGGCCCTTGAAGCGGACGTCGATGAACCAGGTCTGATGGTTGATGCCCGAGCAGATATAGTCGAGCTCGCCCGGCTTCGCTCCGAGCACCGCCGCGATCTGCTCGCCGCCATGCTGCACGCCGTGGCAGAGGCCGATCGTGTCCACCTTGCCATATTCGATGGCGGCCCAGGTGTTCATGGCCATCGGGTTGGCATAGTTCAGGAACTTGGCGCCCGGCGCGCCGACCTCGCGGATATCCTTGCAGAAGTCGAGGATCGCCGGGATGTTGCGCTGGCCGTAGAGGATGCCGCCCGCGCAGATCGTGTCGCCGACGCACTGGTCGACGCCGTATTTCAGCGGGATGCGGATATCGTCGGCATAGGCCTCGAGCCCGCCGATGCGCACGCAGCTGATGATGTATTTCGCGCCTTCGATCGCGCGACGGCGATCGGTCGTCGCGGTGATGCGGGTCGGCAGGCCGTTGGCTTCGACGATCTTGTCGAGGATCTGCTTGATCATCGAAAGATTGTGCTCACTGACATCGGTGAGCGCGAACTCGACGTCACGCAGCTCCGGCACCGATACGATGTCTGTCATCAGCTTCTTGGTGAAGCCGACGCTTCCAGCGCCGATGATGGCGATCTTCAAACCGGACATTCGCTCCCTCGATCCGTGCCGACCGCGACAGCGGCCGAATTCCGCTCCGCCCGCATGATGGCGTCGCCCTCGGGCATCGGCATGACCATGCGTCACCGCCCGGGCCAAGGTGGCCGCAGCCGACGGTTCGTGGCATTAGTTATTCCGAAGCGCGGAACCGCGACCAGAGAGATTTTGTGCTTTCATGGGTGAAATTGTGCTCCAGAAACTGCGTGCCTACGCGCCGGTGATGAAGACCGTCTCGCTGCCGCGCGGCCGTCATCACCTGCACACGATGCCGACCAGTTCGGGCTACGAGATCCGCACGGAACCGCCCTATGAATGGGATGGCATGCAGCGCGGCCAGACGCCGTTCACGGTGCTTCAGCACACGATTTCCGGCGTCGGGCAGCTTCGCTACGAGCGGCGGCGCTACCGCATCCGTCCGGGCGAGACGATGCTGGTGATGATCCCGCACAATCACCGCTACTGGCTCGAGGCCGGGGACCGCTGGGAATATTTCTGGATATCCATGCATGGTCGCGAGGCCCTCAGGATCCATCGCGAGATCCTGGCCGCCAACGGGCCGGTGCTGCGGCTGCGCCCCGAGACCATCGAACATCTCGCGCGCTGCACGCTGCGCTTCGTGGAGGGCGAAGGCGAGACGCCCGGTGCGGCATCGGCGATCGCCTATGAGGCCGCCATGGCGCTGTTCGACGACGTGTTCGGCTCCCACACGGTGTTGCCGACCGAGGACGACGCGATCTCGCGCGCCATCCGCTTCATCCTGTCCAATCTCGACAAGCCGCTCGCAGTACCGGACCTCGCCGAGGTCGCCGGCTTCACGCGGGCGCATTTCACCCGCGTCTTCACCGAACACGAGGGGCTGCCGCCGGCCGAGTTCGTGCTGCAGCAGCGCATGCGCCGCGCCGCGTCGCTGCTCGCCAGCGACGCCTCGGTCTCGGTGAAGGATGTGGCGGTGCTGGTCGGCTTCGACGACCCCAACTATTTCGCCAAGGTCTTCCGCCGCGTGTTCGGCACGAGCCCGACGGAGTTCCGCACGACCGGCATGTACGCGACCTCGGCCGCCGGCGAGCGCCCCGGCTGACCGCATTTTCGGCACGACGCCTAAAGACCGGTCAGCGAAGGGGCGATTGTATACGCCAAACCATGCCCGGCACGCTGGCACGCGCCTTGCTTTTCATTCTGCATTGAGTTGGTGGCTAGGGTTCCGGTTCCCCTCCGAGGGAATGCTGGTCCGAGAGCTGCCGCCGGCGCGGGAGACATCCGCGCCGGGCACGGCGGGATAAAATCCCGGGAGACCTCAGTGGCCAGGAATTGGCGACGCTCAGGTCTTTGCCAATTCCCGGTTCCAGCGAAACCTTGACCGGAGTTGGCAATGCACGTGACGAAAGCTCTGAGACGCAGCCTCGCCGCCGGCCTGATGGCCACGGCCCTCGCCTTCTCCTTCGCCGGCTCCGCCGATGCCGCGCCCAAGAAGGACTTCAAGCTCGCCTGGTCGATCTATGTCGGCTGGATGCCATGGCAGTGGGCTGCCGAGCAGCGCATCGTCAAGAAATGGGCCGACAAATACGGCATCAGCATCGATGTCGTGCAGGTCAACGACTATGTCGAATCGATCAACCAGTACACGGCCGGCGGCTTCGATGCCGTCACGCTGACCAATATGGACGGGCTTTCGATCCCGGCCGCGGGCGGCATCGACACGACCGCGCTCCTCGTGGGCGACTTCTCCAACGGCAATGACGCGGTCATCCTCAAGGACAAGACGGCGCTGGCGGACATCAAGGGCCAGAAGGTCAACCTCGTCGAGTTCTCGGTCTCGCACTACCTGCTCGCCCGCGCCCTCGCCTCGATCGGCCTCACCGAGCGCGATCTCAGCGTCGTCTCGACTTCCGATGCCGACATGGTGGCAGCCTGGGCGACGCCGGAGGTGACCGCCGTCGTCACCTGGAACCCGCTGGTCGCCGAGATCATAGCGACGCCGGGCGCCAACAAGGTGTTCGATTCCTCGCAGATCCCCGGCGAGATCATCGACCTCACGGCCGTCAACACCGAGACGCTGAAGGACAATCCCGCCTTCGGCAAGGCGCTCGCCGGCGCCTGGTACGAGACCATGGCGATCATGTCGTCGGACACGCCCGAAGGTAAGGCGGCCCGCGAGGCGATGGGCAAGGCTTCCGGCACCGATCTCGCCGGCTACGAAGCGCAGCTCAAGGCGACGCGCATGTTCTTCAAGCCGGACGAGGCCGCCGCCTTCGCCAAGAGCCCGGAGATCGGCGCCACGATGGACCATGTGCGCAGCTTCCTGTTCGACCATGGCCTGCTCGGCAACGGCGCCGACTCGGCCGACGTCGTCGGCATCGAGCTCGCCGACGGCAAGGTGCTCGGCGACACGGGCAATGTGAAGTTCCGCTTCACGGACGCATACATGGCCGACGCCGCAGCCGGAAAGCTCTGAGCGTGGTTCCGGGCGGGTCGCGCATGATGTGGGATGCCACGGCCTGCGGGAGCTCGGTCCGGGCGGCCGCCCATGGCGGTCGTCCAGGCTTGGACGCTGCCCCATCATTTCCGCCGCGCCCCCTCCCCAACCCTCCCCCGATTCGCGGGAGAGGGAGTTGCCCCTCGCCCGGCTGCGCGCTCGATGACGGGCGGGTTCGGCTGTCGCCGCGCGGGGCGAACGGACCAGGGGAGCGCTCGTCATGCGGCTGATCAATCGTCGGCCGAACGCGGGTGCCGGGCGCATTCTCGCGCTGCTGCCCTTCATCGTCGTGCTCGGCGCCTATCTCGTCGGTTCGGCGGCGCGGCTTGCCGAGAACCCGAACGACAAGCTGTTGCCGAGCCTCTCGTCGCTCGGCGCGGCGCTGCAGCGCATGGCCTTCTCGACCGACCCGCGCACCGGCGACATCCTGATGCTGGTCGATACCGAGGCGAGCCTCTACCGCCTCGCCGCGGCGCTGGCGATCGCCGTCGCGATCGGCCTCGTCCTCGGCATCGCGATCGGCCTGCTGCCCTATTTCCGCGCCGGCCTCGGCGCGTTCGTCGCCGTGGTGTCGATGGTGCCGCCGCTAGCGCTGCTGCCGATCCTCTTCATCACCATGGGCCTCGGCGAGGCATCGAAGATCGCGCTGATCGTCATCGGCGTCGCGCCCTGCCTCGTCCGCGACGTGGCGCTCAGGGTCGGCGACCTGCCGCCGCAGCAGATGATCAAGGCGCAGACGCTCGGCGCCTCGACCTGGCAGATCGTGCTGCGCGTGGTGCTGCCGCAGACCCTGCCGCGGCTCATCGATTCGCTCCGCCTGCAGATCGGGCCGGCCTGGCTGTTCCTGATCGCCGCCGAAGCCATCGCCTCCGAGTCGGGCCTCGGCTACCGCATCTTCCTCGTGCGGCGCTATCTCGCGATGGACGTGATCCTCACCTATGTCATCTGGATCACGCTGCTCGCCTTCCTGATGGACCGCGGGCTCGCGCTCTTGCAGCGACGCGCCTTCCCCTGGTTCGCAGCCGCCCGTGCGACGGGCTGAGGGGCGGCGATGAGCGTCATCAGCGTCAAGGACGTCTGGAAAGAGTACGACGACCGTGTCGTGCTGGAGGCGATCAGCCTCGAGATCGAGCCTCGCGCGTTCGTCGCGCTGGTCGGGCCGTCCGGCTGCGGCAAGACCACCTTCCTGCGCATGCTTCTCTCCGAGGAGAGGCCGGACCGCGGCACCATCGCTATTGACGGTGCTCCGCTTCCGGACGAGCCGGATTCCGGACGTGGCGTCGTGTTCCAGCGCTATTCCGTGTTTCCGCATCTGACTGTGCTCGGCAATGTCGTGCTCGGGCTCGAGCTGAAGGCCGCGCCCCTCCTTGGCCGCCTTTTCGGAGGCGCCCGCCGCGCGGCGGAGACGGAGGCGCGCGAGGTTCTCGCCGCCGTCGGGCTCGGTGGCGCGGAGGCGAAATATCCCTCTCAGCTCTCGGGCGGCATGCAGCAGCGCCTCGCCCTGGCGCAGGCGCTCATCGCGAAGCCCAAGGTGCTGCTGCTTGACGAGCCTTTCGGCGCGCTCGACCCCGGAATCCGCGCCGAAATCCATCTACTGATGCAGCGGCTCTGGCACGAGCGGCCGCTGACCGTCGTCATGGTGACGCACGACATGTCGGAAGCCTTCACCCTCGCGACCCGCGTCATCGCCTTCGAGCGGCGGCGCAACGAGCCGTCCGACGGCGGGCGCTACGGCGCGACCATCACGCGCGACATCGAGGTCTGGCCGAGGCGGATCGCCGGCCAGCCGAGACCATCGCGGACATCATCCTTGCCCGGCCGGGACGACCCGGCGCCTCTGACGGGAGCCAACCGGGACGACCCGGCCATCGAGGGAGCCACGCCGTGAACGAGGCGACAGACCCGGCCATCGACAAGGCCGCGACGATCGAGGCGCTGCGCAAGCGCTATGAAGAACTGAAGGCCGCAGGCGACAGCGCCGCGCCGCGCGCGCTGCCGCCGCCGACGGAGGCCGGCGCCGCACCGCTTTCCGACGCGGACATCATCCATCGCGAGACGATCCCCGGCGGCTGGTACACGACCTTCACGATCGCCGCCGGCCACGGGCTGAGGCTCGTCAACACGTCCGCGACCGGGGGCGTCTCGCTCTTCGCCTGGAACGCGCGGGATACCAGCGAGCGCTACAACAGCGCCGATACCGTCAAGATCCAGTGGACGGCGGAGCTTCGGAAGGGCCGCGTGCTCTTCTCCGACATGGGGCGGGTCCTGTTCTCGATCGTCGAGGACACGACCGGCGCGCATGACACGATCGTCGGCGGCTCGACACCGGCTTCCAATCTGCGGAAATATGGCCAGGCCGACCTGCGCTCGACGCGCGGGAACATGCTGCTCGCCGCCGCCAAGCACGGCCTCGGCCTCCGCGATCTCGCTCCGGTCATCACCTTCTTCGCGCCGGTCGCTGTCGGCGGGGAGGGCGCGCTCGTCTGGCGAGACGGCATCGTCAAGGCGGGCGACTTCGTCGATCTGCGCGCCGAGCTCGACCTCATCGTCGCCGTTTCCAACTGCCCGCATCCGCTGGCGCCCGACGCCGCCTTCGCACCGGGGCCAATCGACGCGATCCTGCATCGCCTGCCGATGCCGGCTGCGGACGATCTCTGCCGCACGGCCACCGCCGAAGCCCGACGCGGCTTCGAGAACAACGCCGCCTATGCGCTGGCCTGAGGGACGATCATGAACCAGCGCCCGAACTTCTCCGCCCTCCCCGTCGCCCTCGACCCGGCGAAAGCGATCTACGACTTCACCATTCCCGCCAACCAGCCCTGGACCGGCATCGTCCGCCGCGGCCAGGTGCTGCGCATCATCGATGTCGAGGGCCAGCAGGCCGTCGACACGCTGTTCTATTCGCTGGCCGACACCTCGGAGCGCTACAGCGCGCAGGACACGATCCTGGAACAGGGCGCGCCCTATGTGACGACCGGCACGCGGCTGATGTCGAATATCGGCAATGTGCTGGCGACCGTCGTCGCCGATACATGCGGGCGGCACGACACCTCGGCGGGGGCCTGCTCCTGCGAGGCGAACATCGTGCGCTTCGGCCATCACACCAAATACATGCATGCCTGCCGCGAGAACTTCATCGTCGCGATGAGCCGCCATGGCATGACGAAGCGCGACATCGTGCCGAACATCAACTTCTTCATGAATGTGCCGATCGAGCCGGACGGGAAGCTCGCCATCGTCGACGGCGTCTCGCGGCCGGGCGACCATGTCGACATCCTCGCGGCGATGGACCTGATCTCCGCCATCTCCAACTGTCCGCAGGTCAACAATCCCTGCAACGGCTTCAATCCGACGCCGGTGCGCGTGATGATCTTCGACCCGGCGATCGCCTGACAGCCATGTTCAGCAAGGTTCTCATCGCCAACCGGGGCGAGATCGCCGGCCGGATCGTCCGGACTTTGCGCCGGATGGGCATCGCCTCCGTCGCCGTCCATTCCGAGGCCGACCGCTTCACGCGGCCGGTGCTCGATGCCGACGAGCGCGTCGCCATCGGTCCTTCGCCAGCGAAGGACAGCTATCTCAACATCGACGCCATCGTCGCGGCCTGCCGTGCAACCGGCGCCGAGGCCGTGCATCCGGGCTATGGCTTCCTCTCCGAAAATGCAGGTTTCGCCGAGCGCCTCGCGGCCGAGGGCATCCGCTTCATCGGGCCGCGGCCTCAACATCTGACGGCGTTCGGGCTCAAGCACACCGCCCGCGCGCTGGCCGAGGCTTCGGGCGTCCCCCTCCTTCCCGGCAGCGGCCTGATCGCCTCGGCCGGGGAGGCGCTCGCGGCGGCCGAGGTGGTGGGTTATCCGGTGATGCTGAAGAGCACCGCCGGCGGCGGCGGCATCGGCATGCAGCTTTGCCGCGACGCGGCCGAGCTTTCCGCCCGCTTCGAGGCCGTGCAGCGCATGGCCGGCAGCAGCTTCGGCGATGCGCGCGTCTATCTCGAGCGCTTCGTGGCGCGTGCCCGCCATGTCGAGGTGCAGATCTTCGGCGACGGGCAGGGCCGCGTGGTGGCGCTCGGCGAGCGCGACTGCTCGCTGCAGCGGCGCAACCAGAAGGTGATCGAGGAGACGCCGGCCCCGGGCCTCCCCGACGAGGTACGCGCCACGCTGCACCGGGCCGCCATCGCCCTCGGCGAGAGCGTCGCCTATGAATCGGCCGGTACGGTCGAGTTCATCTATGACGTGGCGCGCGGAGACGTCTCGTTCCTCGAGGTCAATACGCGCCTGCAGGTCGAGCATCCGGTGACGGAGGCGGTGTTCGGCATCGACCTCGTCGAATGGATGATCCGCCAGGCGGCCGGCGAACTGACACTGCCGCTACAGGAGACGCTCGTTCCGCGCGGCGCGGCAATCGAGGCCCGGCTCTATGCCGAGAATCCGCAGGCCGATTTCCGGCCGTCGACGGGGCTTCTGACCGAGGTCCGGTTCCCGGAGGATGTCCGGGTCGATCGCTGGATCGAGACCGGCACGGAGGTGACGCCCTATTACGATCCGCTGCTCGCCAAGGTGATCGTCGCGGCACCCGACCGCGCGAGCGCGATCGAGAAGCTCGAAGCCGCGCTCGCAGCCTCGCGGGTCGATGGCATCGAGACCAATCTCGACTATCTCGGCGCCATCGCGCGGTCGGAGATGTTCCGGAGCGGCGAGGTCTCGACGGCCGCGCTCAGGACCCTCCCCTTCGAGCCACGCGCGATCGAGGTGATCGCGCCGGGCGCCCAGACCAGCGTGCAGGACTGGCCCGGCCGCCTCGGCCTGTGGAATGTCGGCGTGCCGCCATCCGGACCGATGGACAGCCGCTCGCACCGCCTCGCCAACCGCATCGTCGGCAATGACGAGCGGGCGGCGGCGCTGGAGATGACGGTCGCAGGGCCGACGCTTCGCTTCCACCGCGCCGCCGTGATCGCCATCACCGGCGCCGACATGGCGCCGAAGCTGGACGGAGCGCTGATCGCGGCCTTCGAGCCGGTCGCGGTCCCGGCCGGAGCCGTACTTTCCTTCGGGCCGGTCGGCGGTCCCGGCCAGCGCGCCTATCTGGCGGTCCGCGGCGGCATTGATGCTCCGCTCTTCCTGGGCTCGCGGGCGAATTTCAGCCTCGGCCGGTTCGGCGGCCACGCCACCGGCACACTGGTGGCCGGCGACGTGCTCAAGATCGGCGACCTCGCCGTGACGCAGCCCTTGGCCGTGTCCGAGGCCGAGCGGCCGGACCTGGTGCGGGAATGGGTGATCGGCGTCCGCTCCGGCCCCCACGGCGCGCCCGACTTCTTTACCGAAGACGACATCGGGACGCTGTTCTCGGCCCGGTACGAGGTTCACTTCAACTCCTCGCGCACCGGCGTCCGCCTGATCGGCCCGCAGCCGCGATGGGCACGCGCCGATGGCGGGGAAGCCGGGCTGCACCCCTCCAACATCCATGACAACGCCTATGCCATCGGCGCCATCGACTTCACCGGCGACATGCCGATCATTCTCGGCCCGGACGGCCCCAGCCTCGGCGGCTTCGTCTGCCCGGCGGTGATCGCCCGCGACGAACTCTGGAAGATGGGGCAGCTGAAGCCCGGGGACGGCGTGAGGTTCGTCGAGGCTGAAGGCCAGGGCGCTCCGGCTGAAGACTCCCGTCCCCAGCCCTCCCCCGCTTCGCAGGAGTGGGAGCGGGCGGAGCCCGTCACCATCATCGATGCCAGCCGCGATCAGCCCTCTCCCCCCTTGTGGGGGAGAGAGCGTGCGGCGGGCCTTCCACCGCACCCCGCCTCGCCTGTCCTCGCCACGCGCGATGACGGCCCGGTGCGCGTCGTCTATCGCCGCGCCGGCGACGACAATCTGTTGGTCGAGTTCGGCCCGATGGCGCTCGACATCGCGCTCCGTCTCCGCGTCCACCTGATGATGGAAGCCGTGTCGGCGGCGAAGCTGCCCGGCATCATCGACCTGACCCCCGGCATCCGCTCGCTGCAGGTTCATTTCGACGGGACGAGCCTTTCGATGGCGCGTCTCATCGATGCGCTGCAGGCGATCGAAGCCGCGCTTCCGGCTGTCGACGACGTGACCGTGCCGTCGCGCATCGTCCACCTGCCGCTCTCCTGGAACGATCCGTCGGTCCAGCTGGCAATGCGCAAGTACCAGGAACTGGTGCGGCCTGATGCGCCCTGGTGTCCGTCGAACATCGAATTCATCCGCCGCATCAACGGCCTCGACACGATCGAGGATGTGAAGCGCATCGTGTTCGACGCGGACTATCTCGTGCTCGGGCTCGGCGACGTCTATCTCGGCGCGCCGGTGGCGACGCCGCTCGATCCGCGACACCGCCTCGTGACGACCAAATACAATCCGGCCCGCACCTGGACGCCGGAAAACGCGGTCGGCATCGGCGGCGCCTATCTCTGCATCTATGGCATGGAGGGGCCGGGCGGCTACCAGCTGTTCGGGCGGACGATCCAGATGTGGAACGCCTGGCGGCAGACGCCGGAGTTCACGCCGGGCCATCCCTGGCTGCTGCGCTTTTTCGACCGCATCCGCTTCTTCGAAGTGAGCGAGGCGGAGCTCGCGGAGGCGCGCGCCGCCTTCCCGCATGGGCGCTACCCCGTGCGCATCGAGGAGACGCGCTTCTCGCATGCCGACTATGCGAGGTCGCTCGCCGACAATGCCGAAGGCATCGCGGCGTTCAAGGCGCGACAGCAGGCCGCCTTCGAGGCCGAGCGGCTCGACTGGAAGACGCGCGGGCTCGACAGCTTCGTCAGCGACGACGGCGGGCCGGCGGCAGAGAGCGACACCGACATTCCGGACGGCCAGCAGGCCGTCGCCGCGCATATGACGGGCAATGTCTGGAAGATACTGGTGGATGAAGGCGCGATGGTGGAGGCCGGCCAGCCGGTCGTCATCGTCGAATCGATGAAGATGGAAATGGAAATCGCGACGCCCGTGGCGGGCCGTGTCGCCGGCCTGCGCTGTCAGGTCGGACGGACGGTGCGCGCCGGCGATATTGTCGCGCTGATTGAAGGAGCCCCGTGATGCTGCCGACTTTTCTCGATATCGCGACGCTCTCGAAGGGCTATCGCAGCGGCGCCTTCACGCCGGTCGACGTCATCCGCGCCGTGATCGAGCGCATCGAAGCCTGGCCGGACCGCGCCGTCTGGATCTCGCGCTTCGACGACGCGGCGCTGGTCGCGGCGGCCGAGGCGCTCGTGGCGGCCGGAGCCCCCTCCGACGACCAGCCGCTCTGGGGAATCCCCTTCGCGGTGAAGGACAATATCGACGTCGCCGGGCTCGAGACGACCGCCGCCTGCCCCGCCTTCGCCTATCGTCCGGACCGCGACGCGACGGTCGTAGCGCGGCTGAAGGCAGCCGGCGCCATCGTCGTCGGCAAGACCAATCTCGACCAGTTCGCGACCGGCCTCAACGGCACCCGCTCGCCTTATGGCGCGCCACGCTCCGTGTTCAACGAGGCCTATGTCTCGGGCGGCTCCTCCTCGGGCTCGGCGGTCGCCGTCGCCTCGGGACAGGTTGCCTTCGCGCTCGGGACGGATACGGCAGGATCCGGGCGCATTCCTGCGGCCTTCAACAATCTCGTCGGGGTTAAGCCCTCGCGCGGCATGCTCTCGGGCAGCGGGCTGGTGCCGGCCTGCCGCAGCCTCGACTGCATCACCGTGATGGCGGGGACGGCGGGCGATGCCGACCTCGTGCGCCGCGTCGCGGCCGGGTACGACGCGGCCGATCCCTATTCGCGCGATCTTCCGGCGGCGGCCCTGCCGGCGGGTGGCTTCCGCTTCGGCGTCCTCGATGCCGAGGAGCGCGAGTTCTTCGGCGACGACGCGACGGAAGCGCTCTACGACGCGGCGATCGCCCGGCTCGAGGCGCTCGGCGGCACGGCGGTGCCGATCGACTATGCCCCGTTCCGCGAATGCGCCGCGCTGCTTTATGGCGGCCCATGGGTCGCCGAGCGGCTGGCCGCGATCGAGACCTTCGTGGACGACAACGCCGAGGCGATGGACCCGACCGTACGCACGATCGTGGAGGGCGCGCGCGCCTATTCGGCGGTCGACGCCTTTCGCGGGCAGTACCGTCTCGAGGAATTGCGCAAGCTGACGGACACGCAATGGGCGCTGATGGACGTGCTGCTGCTGCCGACTGCGCCGACGGCCTACACGGTCGAGGCGATGAAGGCCGATCCGATCCGCCTCAACTCCAATCTCGGCCGCTACACCAATTTCGTGAACCTGCTCGATTGCAGCGCCATTGCGATTCCCGCCGGCTTCCGGCCGGACGGAATGCCCGGCGGCGTGACGCTGATCGGCCCCGCCTTCGCGGATGCAGCGCTGGCGGAGCTGGGCGACCGGCTGCACCGGGCATCGCCCTTCGGCATGGGCCGCGACACGGCGGCCCTGCTGCCAGAGGCGAGCCGCATCGCTGCCCCGGCCGAGGAGCTTCTTCCGGTCGTCGTCGTCGGCGCGCATCTCTCGGGCATGCCGCTCAACCCGCAGCTGACCACCGCAGGCGGCCGGCTGTTGAAGACCTGCCGCACGGCCGCCGACTATCGTCTCTACGTCCTCCCCGACACCGTGCCTCCGAAGCCGGGCCTCATCCGCGATCCCGGCTTTGCCGGCGACGGCCTCGCGGTCGAAGTGTGGGGGCTTTCGGCGGCCGCTTTCGGCGCCTTCGTCAACGCCATTCCCGCGCCGCTCGGCGTCGGCAAGGTGACGCTCGACGACGGGTCGCAAGCGACCGGCTTCCTCTGTGAGCCCTATGCCGTCAAGGGCGCCCGCGAGATCACCGCGCTCGGCGGCTGGCGCGCCTATATCGCCGAGAAGACGGCGATCGTCTGACGGTCGCCGCATGACTTGATCGAGATCGAGTCTTGGCACCCCGATTGCGGTATCCTTTGCCGTGATCGGGGGAAGGGCATGGACTCGGATCTGGCTCTCAGACTGGCGCTGGCCCTTGGCATCGGGCTCGTCGTGGGCCTCGAGCGCGGCTGGCGCGAGCGGGAGGCCTCGCCGGGGAGCCGCACGGCGGGCCTGCGCACCTATGCGCTCTCCGGGCTCCTCGGAGGCATTGTGGCCGCCGTGTCTCGGGCGGCCGAAGCGCCGGTGCTGATCGGCTTCGGCTTCGTCGGCTTCATCGCCATCTTCGCCTGGTTCAAGCGCGACGAGAGCCGGGCGGACCGCGACTTCAGCGTCACCGGCACCGTGGCGGCGATGCTCGTCTTCATGCTCGGCGTCCTCAGCGTCGTGGGCGACCGCGAGATCGCCGCCGCCGGCGGCATCGCAACCGCCGCGCTCCTCGCGGCGCGCGAGTGGCTGCACGCGCTCGTGGCGCGCATCACCTGGGCGGAGATGCGGTCCAGCCTGCTGCTCCTGGCGATGACCGTCATCGTGCTGCCGCTGCTGCCCGATCGCGCGCTCGATCCGCTCGGAGCGCTCAATCCGCGCGCGATCTGGATGCTGACCATCCTCATCGCCGGGCTTTCCTATGCCGGCTATCTCGGCATGCGCGTACTCGGCCCCTCACGCGGCGTGCTGGTGGCGGCTCTCACGGGCGGGATGGTCTCGTCCACCGCCGTCACGGTCGCCTTCGCCCGCCGATCGGCAGGGGGCGAGGACGGAAGGCTGCTCGCAGCCGGGGCGGCCGCGGCGGGCGCGGTTTCCATCACCCGCGTCCTTGTCGTCGCGGCGGCGATCCAGCCCGCCCTGGCGCCGCTCCTCGTGGCCTATGCGGTTCCGGCGGCGCTGGTGCTCGCCGCCCCCGCCGTGCGGCTCGCCTTCCAGCGAGCGCCCGCCGGAGAAGGCGGCGTCGCGCTCGGGAACCCGTTCGAGCTTCTGCCCGTTCTCGGATTCGCGGGTCTCCTCGCCGGCGTCGGCCTCCTTGCCGCCTTAGTCAGCCAGCGCTTCGGAGCCGCCGGTCTCTATCCACTCGGAGCGCTGTCGGGACTCGCAGATGTCGATGCCTTCACTCTCTCAACCGCCCGGCTCGCCGGTCGATCGATCGGGATCGCCGAGGCAGGTTACGCGATCCTCATCTGCGTCGGCGTCAACGCGCTGGCTCGCGCCGGCTATGGCGCCGCGGTCGGCGATCGTCGCTTCGGCGGGCGCATCGCCTTCTTCAGCCTCGCTGCGATCGCCGTGGGCGGCGCCTCGGGTCTCGTCCTCGGCGCCGCATACCCCTGAGAAGGATGATCGCCAGCAATGAAGGACGAAGCCGACAGAGGGGTCGAGACCGAACTCAAATTCGCCATCGATGCCGCGGATCTCCCGGCCCTTCGCGCACATCGGATGTTCGCGGGCCTCGCAGACAAGCGGCAACTGCTGGAAGCGACCTATTTCGATACGCCCGATAACTTGCTCCACGAGGCCGGCTTCTCACTGCGGCTGCGACGCTCGGGCGACACGGTGGTGCAGACGCTGAAGGGCAAGCGGCCGGGCGGCTCCGGCTTGCTGCACCGAGACGAGCACGAGCGTGTCGTCGCCGATGGCATGCTGGACGAGCCGGCGCTGGCCGAAGGACTGCCGCCCGATCTGCTGCACCGCGTGCGCGGCCGGCTGGAGCCGCGCTTCTCGATGGTCGTGACGCGCAGCGCATGGACGATCGAGGAAGGCGACGGGGTGGTCGAGGTCAGCACCGACGAAGGCCGGATCATCGCTGGCGAACGCAGCGAGCCGATCGCCGAGGTCGAGTTCGAACTGCTTTCCGGCGATCCGGCCGCCCTGTTCGCGCTGGCCCGGTCGGCGCTCATCGCCATACCGCTGCATCTCCAGCCGCTCGCAAAGTCCGATCGTGGCTATCGGCTCTGTGGCGGCAAGGCGGACAGTTTCACGGGAACCGTCCTGCCGCTCGATCCGCAGGCGACCGCCGCGGCGGCGCTGCGCAGCCTGGCCGAGCCGCTGGTGCGCGCCATCGCGGTCGAACGCGCGACCGTCATGACCGACAGCGACGCCGAGGCGGTCCACCGGCTCCGCGTGCTGCTGCGCAAGCAACGGACACTGTTTGACCTCGCCGACGCCATGCTGCCCGGCACGCTGCCGCCCGTATTGGCCGCAACCATTCGCGAGGCCTTCAAGAGGCTCGGCGAGGCCCGCGATCTGGACATCCTGCAGGCCGTCATCCCCGTCAACCAGATGGAAGCGGCCGACCAGCTCTCGACCATCGCCCGCGCCCGCAATGCCGCGCTGCTCAGGGCCCGAACGGTCCTCGCCTCGCGCGCGTTCGCCGAGGCGCTGCTCGATCTGCTGGCCTTTGCCGAGGGGATAGGACACCTCGCGACGGACAGCGCCGCCGACGTCCCCGCCGTTACCGCCGCTGCATCGGCGCTGGACGAGCGCTGGCGCTCCATCCGAGACAGCCGCCGGCCGGGGCGGCTGCGACCCGCCGCGCGGCACAAGCTGCGCATTCGCGCCAAATGGCTGCGCGACGCGACCGAGTTCCTTGCCGGCCTCTTCGCTGATGCGAAATCCGAAAAACGGGCGGGCGACCTCATGAACGATCTTCGTGATTTGCAGGGCGCGCTCGGAGCGCTCAACGATCGCGACAGCGCCTGGCGTCTCGGCAAGGTCTGGCTCGGCAAGCCGCTCTCGGCCTCGCTCGGACTGAAGCCGGACTCACGCGCCGAAAAGGGTGGCGTCCACGACGCCGACGCGGCGTTCCGCAGCCTCAGGAAGTGTCGCAGATACTGGCGCGGCGCCGCGCCTTCCGCTCAATGAGCGCCGTCGGGCAAGGAGCTTCGCGCGGAGCCCGAGAGCGTCCGGGCGATCCCATAGGGCACCCAGGTCGGCAGCCAGCGATAGGGATGCCCCTTCGGCAGCTTCAGTCGATTGCGCCGCGCCTGCATCGCTTCCCGGCGGGCGCGTTCGGGCGTGAGCGGAAGAGGGTACCGGCTCACCAATGGGTCGACAGGACGAAGATCGTTCATTGCCGCACTCCCGCATCCGGTGGGAGAATGGGGTCATCCGAAAGGATGATCCCGCAGCGCAATATGCCCGATTGCATCGCAACACGCCAGATACGACACGTGGTCCTGTCGCGCAATAGACGCAAGAATGGCGCGACTCTTTGGCGTGCGGCATGTCAGTGTCGGCAACAGTCCCGCCGCCTTCCGTCTCGCGCCTTTGCAGACGATGATCCCGTTCCCGCGTTTCTGACACGGAGCTGTGACGACGATCATTGATGAGAAGTTGCACCTTCGATCTGTTCCATGGTGAAAGTCCGCAACGGACTTCGACTCATGCTAGGGAATCAAGCCGACCGCGCCGCAGTGCGCGGCGCGCTCGGGAGGCACTCCATGCCAGAACAGACGCCTGCGACGCGGCGGCGCAGTCAGAGGCGATCGTCGGGATCGCGCACTGGCGAACGGGGTCTGGAGCCGACCGATCCGATCGTGAGCGTCTATCCGCTGCCGATGGACGAAAAGCGCGCCCGCGAGGAAGCCAGCCGCGCCCGCCGGCTCGGCAAGAAGTTGCCGATCGGCCATCCCTATCGCGGGCTTCCGCTGTGGCTGCCATACTGGCTGGCGCGATTGATCAACGGTTCGGCCGCGAGTTCGAAGCCGAAAAAAGACTGACCGATCCGTTGATGCAGAGAAGGCCGGATCGCCCGGCCCCCGTCAGGTCTCGAGCGCTTCCGTGAACCGCTTGAGGCCGTCGCTTCGCGACAGCTGCGCCGAGAGCTGGGATTGCAGCACGCGATCCGTGGTGAGCTTCTGGCGCGCCACGTCGCGGATCGCTTCGGCAAGCTTCTCCGAATCGCCCGGCGGCGTGATGAAGGCCGCCTGGCCGAGAAACTCGAAGATCTCCGTGCCGGACGCCGCCGTCACGACGATGGGCCTGCCCGAGGCGAGCATTCCGCCGAGCTTCGACGGCAGCACCAGATCGGCGGCGTTGGCGTCCTGCGGCAGCGCATGCAGGTCCGCCATGTTGAGGAAGGCGTTGAGCCGCTCATAGGGCTGGAACGGCAGGAAGCGCACCGTGTCGAGCTTGCCGTAGCGCGCGACGAGATCGGTCTTGGCCGGCCCTTCCCCCGCAATCACGAAGCGGATCGAGCGATCGCCGGCGAGACGCTCGGCCGCGTCGAGGAGGACATGCAGCCCCTGCTTGGCGCCGATATTCCCCGAATAGAGAACGACGAAATCGTCGTCGGCATAACCGAGTTCCTGCCGGTAGGGACTCGGCCCATCGAGCGGGAAGATCTGGTCGAGATCGACCCAGTTGCGGATGACGCTGACCCTGGCCTCCGGCACGCCCTTCTCGGCGATCTTTTCGGCCATGCGATTGGAGATGGTTACGACGCGATCAAATCCGCGCATCACGACGCGCTCGAAGGCATAGCCGAGACGCTTCAGCCAGGTCTTGCTGCCGAGATGGCCTACGGCGAAGGCCGCGTCCACCTCGAGGTCCTGGACATGCAGAATGCTGCGAGCGCCCGTGAGCTTGGCCGCCAGCAGGGCCGCGGGAGCGGCGATCAGCGTCGGCTCGATGCAGAGCAGCGTATCGGGACGATGGCGGATAAACTGCCAGAGCACCGCCGGAAGGGAGGTCGCGGCGAAACTGATCGGCGCGATCAGCCGCCAGACACCTTCCATCCGCTCGCGCAGAAGCAGCGGACAACGAACGACCGTGACGCCGTTCAGCGTCTCGGTCTGGTAGGCGTTGCGATAGGGAGCCTGCACGCGCCAGCCGGGATAGTGAGCCGGCGTCGTCACGACGACGACCGACTTGCCCTCCGCCGCCAGATGCTCGGCAATCTCGCCGGTGTAGCGGCCTACGCCCGCCATTTCGGGGGCGTAGTTCATGCCGTAGACGAGGACCTTGTGGGTCATGAGCTTCCCGGGCTCGATCCGTCCTGTCGAAGGTCAGGCGTTGTGCATGACCGGAGCGTGCGCCATGACCTTGAGATCCTCGGCCACCATCTCCGCGACGAGCCCGTCGAGGTCCGTCTCATGCGTCCAGCCGAGCTTCGCCTTGGCCTTGGCCGGGTCGCCGATCAGGAGGTCGACTTCGGTCGGGCGGAAATAGCGCGGATCGATCGCCACCAGCACGCGGCCGGTCTTCTTGTCGATGCCCTTCTCCTCGACGCCCTCGCCCTGCCACTCGATGGCGATGTCGACATGGGAGAAGGCCTTCTCGACGAAGGAGCGCACGGTGTGGGTCTCGCCCGTCGCCAGCACGTAGTCGTCGGCCTGGTCCTGCTGCAAGATCAGCCACATGCCGCGCACATATTCACGGGCATGGCCCCAGTCGCGCTTGGCGTCGAGATTGCCGAGATAGAGGCGGTCCTGCTTGCCGTGATGAATCGCCGCCACAGCGCGGGTGATCTTGCGGGTGACGAAGGTCTCGCCGCGCAGCGGGCTCTCATGGTTGAACAGGATGCCGTTCGAGGCGTGCATGCCATAGGCCTCGCGGTAGTTCACCACGATCCAGTAGCCGTAGAGCTTCGCGGCGGCATAGGGCGAGCGCGGATAGAACGGCGTCTTCTCGCTCTGCGGAATCTCCTGGACCTTGCCATAGAGTTCCGAGGTCGACGCCTGGTAGAAGCGAGTCTTCTCGGTGAGCTTCAGGAGGCGGATCGCCTCCAGCAGGCGCAGCGTGCCGATCGCGTCGGCATTGGCCGTGTATTCCGGCGTCTCGAAGCTGACCTGCACATGGCTCTGGGCGGCGAGATTGTAGATCTCGTCCGGCTGCGTCTCCTGCACGATGCGGATCAGATTGGTCGAATCCGTCATGTCGCCGTAATGCAGGATGAAGCGCGGATCCTTCTCGTGAGGATCCTGGTAGAGATGCTCCACGCGCCCCGTGTTGAACGACGACGAGCGCCGCTTCACGCCATGAACGACATAGCCCTTCTCGAGCAGGAGCTCCGAGAGGTAGGCGCCGTCCTGACCCGTCGCGCCGGTGATCAGCGCCGTCTTCCCCGTCTTTGAAACCATGAATCCTGTCGCCGTTCAGTAGAAGTTGAGAAATCTGCCCCAGTCGTGCGGCAAGGCTTGCTTGCCACATGTATGGACCGTTTATATCGCAGTGCAACATAAATGTGCGTCCGCGACAAAGCTGCCCCGCGACCGGCCCCCAACCGTCCGCGCCGGCCCTTCATAGGCCGGAAGCCGGTGCACCGCCAGCCCGCTTCGAGCAGCTACTCCGCGGCGGTACCGAGGATCGATGCCTCGACATCGCCCGCCGTCGCAGCCCGCCCGACGCCCTCGTAGGTAAAGCCGTGGCGAGCCACCTCGTCCGGGCTGTAGACATTGCGCAGGTCGACGAGAACCGGCGCGCGCATCGCCGCCTTCAGCCGCGCGAAATCCAGCGCCCGGAACTGGTCCCATTCCGTCACCAGGACCAGAGCATCCGCGCCCGCCGCCGCCTCGTATGGGCTCTCGGCATAGCTGACTGCGTCGTCGAGAAGCGGCTTCGCCGCCTCCATGCCGACCGGATCGTGCGCCACGACCTTCGCTCCGGCATCCTGCAGCGCCTGGATGATCGACAGCGACGGCGCCTCTCGCATGTCGTCGGTGCGCGGCTTGAAGGTCAGCCCGAGCACGGCCACGACCTTGCCGCGAGCATCCCCGCCACAGGCCGCGATGACCTTCCGCGCCATCGCCCGCTTGCGCTGGTCGTTGATCGCCACCGTGGTTTCGATCAGCCGCACCGCGCTGCCATGATCCTGCGCCGTCTTGACCAGCGCCAGAGTGTCCTTCGGGAAGCAGGAGCCGCCATAGCCGGGGCCGGCATGCAGGAACTTCGAGCCGATCCGATTGTCGAGGCCGATGCCGCGCGACACCGCCTGCACGTCCGCGCCCACTTCCTCGCAGAGATCGGCGATCTCGTTGATGAAGGTGATCTTCATCGCCAGGAACGCGTTCGCCGCATATTTGATCAACTCGGAAGAGCGACGCGAGGTGAATACGATCGGCGAGGCATTGAGGTAGAGCGGCCGGTAGACCTCGACCATCGGCTCGCGCGCCCGCTCGTCCTCGAGGCCGACCACGATGCGGTCCGGCTTCTTGAAATCGCCGATCGCGGCGCCTTCGCGCAGGAATTCCGGGTTCGACACGACAGCGACATCGGCGGCGGGGTTCGTCTCGCGGATGATCCGCTCGACCTCGTCGCCCGTCCCCACCGGAACGGTCGACTTCGTCACCACCACGGTGAAGCCCGTCACCGCCAGCGCGATCTCGCGCGCCGCCGCGTAGACATAGGAGAGATCGGCATGACCGTCGCCACGTCGCGACGGGGTGCCGACCGCGATGAATACCATGTCCGCCGCGGCCACGGCACCGGCGAGCTCGGTCGTGAACGAGAGCCGACCGGCCTTCACATTCTCAGCGACCAGCGCATCGAGCCCCGGCTCGTAGATCGGAATCTCGCCACGCTCCAGCGCCTCGATCTTGGCCACTGCCTTGTCGACGCAGACCACGCTATGGCCGAAATCCGCAAAACACGCACCGGACACCAAACCGACATAGCCGGAACCGATCATCGCAATCTTCACGGTCAGTCTCCTCAATTCGGCATAGCCATGGGGTCCGGCTGCGCGAGCCCCGGCGATCGACGCGGACATTGACCGGAAATTGTGCGCCGCACAAGACCCGGAACGCTGCCAGGCCCTTACGGGCCGGAGCGAATGTTGCGCGCTTGCACCTCAGCCCCGGAGCGAGGCGGCGTAGCGCATGCGGAGATCGTTCTGTCGCTGCCTCACCATTCCCGGGATGAGGAAGATATCGACGAGAACCCAGATGAAGCCGATCAGAACGAAATAGCTGAGAATCTGGAGTACGGCGCTGCCCGGGCGGCCGAGATAGAAGCGGTGCGCCGACACGAACCACAGGAAGAACCAGAACAGATAGGCGACCAAGACGCTCGGCCCGTCATTGGCGACGCGCGCTTCGATCAAGAGCTGCTGCTCGGTCGAGAGGCTCACAGTTCGACGACCTTTCCGCCTGAAAGCGTGATGCGCCGATCCATGCGTTCGGCGAGGTCCATGTTGTGAGTGACGATCAGCGCAGCAAGTCCGGAGGCGCGCACCAGAGCGGCCAGGGCATCAAAAACGTAATGGGCGGTGGTCGGATCGAGATTGCCCGTCGGCTCGTCGGCGAGGAGCAGGCGCGGTGCATTCGCCACGGCGCGGGCGATCGCCACGCGCTGCTGCTCGCCTCCCGAAAGCTCGGACGGGCGATGATTCTTGCGCTCGGCGAGCCGCATATAGGCGAGCAGAGCCTCGGCGCGCGTCGCCGCCTCCTTGCGAGGCAGGCCGCGGATCAACTGCGGCATCATCACATTCTCCAGCGCCGTGAATTCGGGCAGGAGATGGTGAAACTGGTAGACGAAGCCGATCTTGTTGCGCCTGATCGCCGTCCGGTCGGCATCCGTGACGGCGGTCACCGAATTGCCGTCGATCAGCACGTCGCCCTTGTCGGGCCGCTCCAGCAGACCGGCGATGTGGAGAAGGGTCGACTTGCCCGCGCCCGACGGTGCGACGAGCGCGACGATCTCGCCCGTCGAAACCGACAGATCGGCGCCGCTCAGAACGGACAGCCGGCCGGCGCCCTCGCGATAATGTCGTTCGATGCCCTGCAGGCGCAGGACCGGCGGCGGCGCGGCGCGGCGCTCGATCGGCCGCTGGGGATCGGTCACGGTCTCGCTCATTCGTAGCGCAGCGCCTCCACGGGATCGAGGCGGGCGGCCCGCCATGCCGGATAGATGGTCGCGAGATAGGAGAGCACGATCGCCATGATGACGATACTCGTCACTTCGGCGGGCTCCATCCGCGCCGGAAGGCGGGATAGGAAATAGAGTTCGGGCGAGAAGATCTCCGTCCGCGTCAGCCAGGAGACGAACTGGCGGATCGATTCGACGTTCCAGCACACCACCGTGCCGAGAATGACGCCGAACAGCGTGCCGAAGGTGCCGATCGCCGCGCCGGTCAGGAAGAAGACGCGAAGGATCGCACCGCGCGTCGCGCCCATTGTTCTCAGGATGGCGATGTCGTGGCCCTTGTCCTTCACCAGCATGGTCATGCCGGAGATGATGTTGAGCGCCGCCACCAGCACGATCAGCGTCAGGATCATGAACATCATGTTCCGCTCCACCTCGAGGGCGGAGAAGAAGGTCATGTTGCGCTGCCGCCAGTCGGTTATGAGCACCGGCCGACCGGCTGCGGTCTCGATCATCGGCGTCAGCGTGCCGGCCATCTCGGGATCGTCGAGATAGACCTCGACGGCCGAGGCCTTGTCGTCCTGGTTGAAATAGAGCTGCGCCTCGGCGAAGGGCATGAAGACGAAGGTCGAATCATATTCCGACATACCGATCTCGAAGATCGCCGTGACCGGATAGGCCTTCACGCGCGGCGTCACCCCCATCGGCGTGACTGCCCCGCGTGGCGAAACCAGCGTGATCTTGTCGCCGATCGAGAGGCCGAGCGCGGTCGCGAGGCGCGTCCCGATGGCGACACCGCCGGCCGTGTCGAAATCCTTCAGCGTGCCCTGGCGGATGTTGCTGGCGACGCCGGGGACGGAGGGCAGGTCCTCGGCCCGGATGCCGCGCACCAGCGCGCCGTTCGACGTCGACGCGCCGGAGGCCAGGACCTGGCCTTCCACGAAGGGAATCGCAGCCTTGACCCCCTTCACCATCGCGATGCGCGAGGCGACATCGGCGAAATCGGTGAAGGGCGTGTCGATCGGCTGCACGATCATGTGGCCGTTCACGCCGAGGATCTTGCCGATCAGCTCGTATCGGAAGCCGTTCATGACGGCCATCACGATGATGAGCGTCGCTACGCCCAGCATGATGCCGACGAAGGAGAAGCCGGCGATGATCGAGATGAACGTCTCACGCCGGCGGGCCCGCAGATAGCGCCCCGCCAGCATCCACTCAAAAGGTGAAAAGGCCTTGGTGCCGGTCGGCTCCGCCATCGCAATCCTGTCCCGAGCGCGCGGGGACCGCGCCTTGCAGCCGACGGTGCCTCACCGGCTTTCAGCCGGCGATCAGCCGATTCACCGCCGCGTCGAGTGTAAGCGTTTCCCGCTCGCCCGTCGCGCGCCGTTTCAGCTCGACCTCGCCGCTCGCGAGGCCCTTCGGACCGACGATGAGCTGCCAGGGCAGGCCGATCAGGTCCATGGTGGCGAACTTGGCGCCGGCCCGTCCGTCGACATCATCGTAAAGGACTTCGATTCCGGCTTTCGTGAGGCGCTCGTAGAGACCGTCGCAGGCCGCGTCGGTGGCCGCGTCGCCAACCTTCAGGTTGACGAGACCGACGCGATACGGCGCGACGCCCTCGGGCCAGATGATGCCGGCCTCGTCATGGCTCGCCTCGATGATCGCCGCCACGAGCCGCGAAACGCCGATGCCGTAGGAACCCATATGGACGTCGTGGTCCGCGCCGTCAGGACCGGTGACCTTGGCGCCCATCGGCGTCGAATATTTCGTGCCGAAATAGAAGACCTGGCCGACCTCGATGCCGCGCGCCTCGAGCCGCCGCTCTTCGGGGAGCGACTCGAACGCCGCCTTGTCGTGCATTTCCTCGGTCGCGGCGTATTTGGCCGTCCAGGCGGAGACGATCGGCGTCAGATCGCCCTCGAAATCGACATCGGTTCCCGGCACGGGAACGTCGAGCGCCTCGCGGTCCAGGAACACGGCGCTCTCGCCCGTCGAGGCGAGAACGATGAACTCGTGCGTCGCGTCGCCGCCGATGGGGCCCGAATCGGCGCGCATCGGGATCGCCTTCACGCCGAGCCGGTCGAAGGTGCGCAGATAGGCGACGAACATGCGGTTATAGGCGCGCCGCGCCGCCGCCTCGTCGATGTCGAATGAATAGGCGTCCTTCATCAGGAACTCGCGGCCGCGCATGACGCCGAAGCGGGGGCGCACCTCGTCGCGGAACTT
This sequence comes from Kaistia geumhonensis, assembly GCF_030815145.1. Classification (NCBI taxonomy): domain Bacteria; kingdom Pseudomonadati; phylum Pseudomonadota; class Alphaproteobacteria; order Hyphomicrobiales; family Kaistiaceae; genus Kaistia; species Kaistia geumhonensis. Next base: position 696,115 of record NZ_JAUSWJ010000001.1, read on the forward strand.
CCACTGGATATGGTAGAGGTTGAGCGGCAGCTCCTTGTAGGACCGCACATAGCTGCGGAAGATGTCCGTGACCATCTCCTCGTTGGTCGGACCGTAGAGCATGTCGCGCTCGTGCCGGTCCTTGATGCGCAGCATCTCCTTGCCGTAGTCGTCGTATCGGCCGCTCTCGCGCCACAGGTCGGCGGACTGCAGCGTCGGCATCAGAATCTCGATGGCCCCGGCCCTGTCCTGCTCCTCGCGCACGACCTGCTCGATTTTCGAAAGCACACGCTGGCCGAGCGGCAGCCAGGCATAGATTCCCGCCGCCTGCTGGCGGATGAGACCGGCCCGCAGCATCAGCCGGTGCGAGACGATCTCGGCCTCCTTGGGCGTATCGCGGAGCGTCGGCAGGAAGGAACGGGAAAGGCGCATCATCAGCTCCGGACGAGTCGAATTCGGGGCGTCATCAAGCCACAAACGGCTCGGATTTCAAGGGAAACTGCCACCCGCCGCGTTCTGGGCAGCCCATGCTTTGGGCAGTGTGACCATGATGGTGCAATGCAAGCAGATCGGCGCATCGCAACACGTCTCGGAACGCTTCACTAAGGTCAGCCATGCTGACGCAAAAAAAGTGAGCGGGTCATGCACAAATTGGTGACAAGCACCCCGGCATTGGATAACGTCCCCTGCCATAAGAAAGGGGTCGGCATTTACAAGCACGGCTCCACCAACAGGCATCGCGGTCTAAGTCTTGGGAGGAAGCTCCCCTCCGGCGCGCCGCAAGGCAGCAGCCGCCGGGTCCGAATAAACAATTCGCAATGCCCTCAGGGGCAGGTTGCTCGGCTACGAGGGGATAGAACGCGAACTCGACAAAGCAAGGCTCTCGCGAGCCTTGCTTTTTTTATTGCCTGAATATGGGGATTTTTGCTTACGCTATACTGTTAACCCTGTTCAGTCGTCGATCTGACCAGCGCGGTGTTTTCACTCGATCCACCAGCGATGAAAATGGTGGACTGGCCCGTGGCCCTTCCCGATCGACAGCCGGTCGGCTGCCGCGATCGCCTCGCTCACATAGCGCTTGCCCGTCTCGACCGCCGCCTCGAGGTCCTCGCCGAGCGCAAGGCCCGCCGCGATCGCCGAGGACAGCGTGCAACCGGTCCCATGCGTGTTGCGTGTGGCGATACGGGGCGCGCGATACCAGCGGCGGATCGTCGGCGACAGCAGCAGATCGGCACTTTCGGGACCCTCGCCATGGCCGCCCTTGAGCAGCACCGCCCGCGCGCCGAGGTCGAGGATCGCCTCTGCCTGTGCCATCATCTCCGTCTCGCTGGCGGCGACCGGCGCACCGACGAGACGAGCGGCCTCGCGCATGTTGGGCGTCACCAGCGCGGCGCGCGGCAGCAGGTCGGCAACCAGCACCGCCACAGCCTCCTCGCGCAGCAGCATGTCGCCGCTCGTCGCCACCATCACCGGATCGAGCACCACCTCGCGCTGGTCGAACCTGTCGAGTCCGGCCGCGACGGCACGGATGACGTCCGGCTGCGAGAGCATGCCGATCTTCACGGCTCCGACGTCGAGATCCGAGAAGACGGCGTCGATCTGCGCCGTGACGAACGCCGCCGGGACATCGTGGATGGCCGTCACGCCGAGCGTGTTCTGCGCCGTCAGAGCCGCGATGACCGAGGCGCCGTAGACGCCGAGCGCGGAAAAGGTCTTGAGATCGGCCTGGATGCCGGCCCCGCCGCCCGAATCCGAGCCGGCGATGGTCACTGCGATGGCGGTCATGGCGGTCCTCATTGCTCCGGGTCGAAAGGCGTCTTCACCGCCGCCTTGCGTGCGCGGGCGAGATTGAGCCTCTGCTCGCGATAGATGACGAAAAGGCCCGACGCGATCACGATGGCCGAACCTATCAGCATCGAAAGGCCCGGCAGGGTATCGAACAGGAGATAGCCGACGAGGATCGCCCAGACCATCGAGACATATTCGAAGGGCGCGATTAGCGAGGCCTCGCCATAGCGATAGCTCTGCGTCAGCAGCACCTGCCCGATACCGCCGCAGATGCCGCAGCCGACGAGCAGCACCCATTCGGTTGCCGTCGGCAGCACCCAGCCGAAGGGCAGCGTGACGAGCATGAACAGCGCGGTAAAGGACGAGAAATAGACGACGATGGTCGAGGGGTCCTCCGACCAGGTCAGGCGCCGCGTCTGCGTCGCCGCGAGCGCGCCGAAGGCGGCGCCGGCCAGCGCGAAGGCTGCGCCGATGGTGCTGCGGTCCGGACCATCGGTCTCGACATAGCCGGAGACGATGACCACGATCCCGACGAGGCCGACCACCACCGCCGTCCACCGATAGACACGGATCGTCTCGCCGAGCAGCACGGCCGCGAGGATGACGGTAAGAAGCGGGGCGGCATAGCCGATCGCGGTGGCATCGGAGAGCGGCAGCAGGGCGAGCGCCGTGAAGCCGCAGAACATCGAGCTGGCGCCGGCGATCGAGCGCAGGAGATGCCCCCCGATGCGGGGCGTCCGGAACACCGTCGTAAGCTGGCCGCGTGTCGCGACCCAGAAGAGAACCGGAATGAGCGCGAAGGCCGAGCGGAAGAACGCCACCTCGCCCGCCGGAATGCGGTCCGAGACGAGCTTGATCTGCGTCGCCATTGCCGTGAAGGCGATGGTCGAGATCACTTTCAGCATGACACCGAACAGAGGGTGCCGGTGGTGGGCGGCTTCCATGGCCTCAGGGCCCGCGGCGGACCCGTTCCAGCTGAGCGCCGAGGCGGCGCGGAGGATGAACGGCCCTCGGGCCGGCGGGACCCCGACGAAAACCCGCCCGGCCGGGCGCCGGGCGGCGGCCGCAGACAGGTCAGATCGTCCGGATGCCGAAACTTGCGAGCCTGTCGCAGCGCCCGGCGGCATGGATCATAGAGGGCACGGCGCCGCCGGTGCAACGGCGGACGCCGACCGCCCGCCTTTTCGCGACCAAAATCGCGTGCTAGGCAGCGTTCATCGACTGCGCTCCCAGGATTCCGGCGGCCCCTTCATGATCGCGTGTTCCCTGCGCCTCCTCGGCGCGACGACCCTCATTCTCGCCGGCCTCGCAGCAGCAAGCGCCCAGGATGCCCTCCCCGATCCTTCGATGCCCGAGATGCCGGCAGCGCCGCAGGCGCCCGACGCCGCAGCGCCCGGCGCGATGCCGCCGGATGCCGTCGCGCCCGCCCCGGCAGGGCCGACGCGGCTCACCAATCCGGTCGCGGAGTTCGCCGGGCTCGACAAGATCACCGGCCGGATCATCACCTTCGACGTCTACATGAACGAGACGGTGCAGTTCGGCGCCCTGCAGGTGACGCCGCGCGTCTGTTATTCGCGCCCGCCGACCGAGCCGCCGCGCACCGATGCCTTCGTGGAGGTGGACGAGATCACCCTCGCCCGCAAGGTGCGCCGCATCTTCACCGGATGGATGTTCGCCGACAGCCCGGGCCTGCACGCCGTCGACCATGCGGTCTATGACGTCTGGCTCGCGAGCTGCAAGACCTCATCGACCGTCGCGCCGCCCGGCAGCCGGTAGAAGTCGGCGTCCACGGCGAGCGCTGCTTCCAGCCGCTCGTGATAGGCGGCGCGGTCGATCTCGACGGCGCCGAAGCGCTGCAGATGATCCGTCGTGAACTGCGCGTCGAGGAGGCGGAACCCGCCGGCCTTGAGACGCGCCACGAGATGGACCAGCGCGATCTTCGACGCGTCCGTGGCGTGGCTGAACATGCTCTCGCCGAAAAAGGCGCCGCGCAGCCGCACGCCATAGAGCCCGCCCACGAGCTTTCCGTCCTGCCAGGCCTCGACCGTGTGGCAGAAGCCGAGCTCGAAAAGCTCGCCATACAGGCGGCGGATGCGTCCGTTGATCCAGGTCTTGTCGCGATAGAGCGACGTCTCGTCGCCCGCGCAGCCGTCGATCACGCCGGCGAAATCGGTGTCGATCCGGATTTCGTAGGGCTCCTGTCGCATGGTGCGCGCGAGGCGCCGCGGGACATGGAAGCTTTCGAGCGGGAAGATGCCGCGACTTTCCGGCTCGATCCAGTAAAGGCCGGGATCATCGGCCGAATCGGACATCGGAAAGATGCCGCAGGCATAAGCCTTGAGAAGAACCTGCGGCGTGATCTGCAGCGAGGAGTCGGATTGTCTGGCCATGCCGTCGCCCGTGCGCGGCGGCCCCATGCCGTCCGCACTTCGCCGCGCGCCCCCGCGACGATTCGCAGCATCGCACGAGTTGCGGTGCGGTAGAAGGCGCGGCGGGGAAGAGATGGGGATTGGCGGAGGCGCCCGGGAGCCAAAGCTCCGAAGGTCAGCACGCATAAGGGCCAAACGCTTCCGGCACTGGACGAGGACATCATGGCCGGGCTTTACCCGGCCATTGACTGCTTTCCTTCAGCTCAGGGGAGCGGTTCGCACACTCTCCTGCCGCCAAAGACCGACGGCGATGCCCGGATCAAGCCGGGCACCATGGCTGAACTCGACAACCGTCGCTGCACCTCAGCCGGAGTCGCCGCAGAAGCTCAATGGCCGATCGAGAGCTTCTTCTCGAGCCAATGGATGTCGTAGCGGCCATCGGCGATGTCCTGGTCGTCCACCAGGTCGCGGAAGAGCGGGATCGTCGTCTTGATGCCGTCGACGACGAACTCGTCCAGCGCGCGGCGCAGCCGCATCATGCATTCGACGCGGTTGCGGCCATGCACGATCAGCTTTCCGATCAGGCTGTCGTAATAGGGCGGGATCTTGTAGCCCTGATAGACGCCTGAATCGACGCGAACGCCGAGCCCGCCCGGGGGATGGTAATAGGTGATCAGCCCCGGCGAGGGCGCGAAGGTGCGCGGGTCCTCGGCATTGATGCGGCACTCGATCGCGTGACCCTGGAACTTCACCTCTTCCTGGCGGAAAGAGAGCCCGCTGCCGGCGGCGACACGGATCTGCTCGTTGACGAGGTCGATGCCCGTCACGGCCTCGGTCACCGGATGCTCCACCTGGAGGCGGGTGTTCATCTCGATGAAGTAGAACTCGCCGTTCTCGTAGAGGAACTCGATCGTGCCGGCGCCGGAATAGCCGAGATCGCCGATCGCCTTGGCGCAGACGGCGCCGATGCGGTCACGCTCCTCGGCATTGAGCGCGGGCGAGCCCGCCTCTTCCCAGACCTTCTGGTGGCGGCGCTGAAGCGAGCAATCGCGCTCGCCCAGATGCACGGCATAGCCCTTGCCGTCGCCGAGCACCTGGATCTCGATATGCCGCGGCTTCTCGAGATACTTCTCCATATAGACCGCATCGTCGCCGAAGGCGGCCTTCGCTTCCGAACGTGCGGTCGAATAGGCGATCGGCAGTTCCGCGGCCGAGCGCGCCACCTTCATGCCGCGTCCGCCGCCGCCGGCCGAAGCCTTGATGAGCACGGGATAGCCGATCTCGGCCGCCGTCCTCAGCGCGTCGGCCTCGTCCTTCAGCGCACCGGCCGAGCCGGGAACGACCGGAATGCCGAGCCGCTGCGCCGTGCGCTTCGCCTCGATCTTGTCGCCCATGATGCGGATATGCTCTGACCGCGGGCCGATGAAGGTCAGGTTGTGCGCTTCGAGGATCTCGGCGAAGCGGGCATTCTCGGAGAGAAAGCCGTAGCCCGGATGCACGGCGTCGGCGCCGGTGATCTCGCAGGCGGCCAGCAGCGAGGGAATGTTGAGATAGCTGTCGCGGGCGGGCGGCGGGCCGATGCAGACGCTCTCGTCGGCGAGGCGCACATGCATCGCGTCGGCGTCGGCCGTGGAATGCACCGCCACCGTCTCGATGCCGAGCTCCTTGCAGGCGCGCAGCACCCGGAGGGCGATCTCGCCGCGATTGGCGATGAGGATCTTGTTGAACATCGGCTTGCCGCTGCTCACTCGATCACCAGGAGCGGCTCGCCATATTCCACAGGCTGGCCGTCAATGACCATGATCGCCTTCACGGTTCCGGCGCGCGGCGCGGGGATCTGGTTCATCGTCTTCATGGCCTCGACGATGAGAACCGTCTGGCCTTCGCGAACCGTCTGGCCGATCTCCACGAAGGGCTTGGCGCCCGGCTCGGGCGAGCGATAGGCCGTGCCGACCATCGGCGAGGGCACGGCGCCCGGATGCGAGGCATGGTTCACTTCGGCGGCGGGCGCGGCAGCGGCCGCAACGGGCGCGGCGGCCGGAGCCGGCGGCGCGACGTGATAGGACACCGGCGCCGCTGTGACGCTCCGCGCGACGCGGATGCGCAGGTCGCCCTGCTCGACCTCGATCTCGGAGAGATCCGTGTCCGTCAGCAGGGTGGCGAGCTGGCGGATCAGTTCCTGATCGATGGTCGATGGCTTCGAGGTCATGTGTTGAGCACTTTCATGGGAAGGGTCCTCCGGCTCACGCGAGATGCTTCTTCAGCGCGGTCAGGGCCAGCTGATAGCCGAGCGGACCGAAGCCGCAGATGACGCCGAGAGCGACGGGGGACACATAGGAGTGGTGGCGGAAGGCTTCGCGCGCGAACACGTTCGACAGGTGCACCTCGACGGTCGGGAGCCCGACCGCGCGCAGCGCATCCTGCAGGGCGACGGAGGTGTGCGTGTAGGCGCCGGGATTGATCGCGATCCCCTGAAACCGTCCGAGGGCCTCATGGATCCAGTCGACCAGCACGCCTTCGTGATTGGTCTGGCGGAAGTCGATCGCGATGCCGATGCCCTCCGCGAAGGCCCGCGTCTCCACCTCGATCTCGGCGAGCGTCCGGGCGCCATAGACGCCGGGCTCGCGCTTGCCGAGCATGTTGAGGTTGGGGCCGTTGAGGACCAGGACGGAGATCGACATCAGCAGGCTGCCGCCTCGACTATGAACCGCCCCCGGCTTCGCCGGAATGCGGCGGCCGGAGCGCGCCGGTTATAGGGGGTCGCCCGGCAAAGGAAAAGCCCCGGCCGCGCGCCCCGCTGTCGATGTCCGGATCGGGCGGCGCCCAATCAGCAGGTCGCCTTGCCGCATTCGCGGACCGACTTGATCTTGTTCTTGAGCGTGTCGTAGCCGACGGCGCCGACGACGATGTCGCCCTTCAGCACATAAGTGGGCGTGCCGTTGATGCCGAGCGCCTGGGCGAGGCCGAAGGATTCGGAGATCGTCTCTCCGATGATCGGCTCCTTGAGACGCGCCTTCACCGCGTCGGCATCGAGGCCGATATCGGCCGCCACGGCCAGCGCGCGCGCGCCGTTGACCTCGCCGCGCGTCATCAGCAACTCGTCGTGGAAGGCCTCATACTTCTCGGGCGCCATCTCGTGCACGATGACGGCGACCTGCGCGGCCTCCTCCGAGCCCTGGCCGAGAACGGGGAATTCCTTGAGGACGATCTTGAGGTTCTTGTCCTCTTCCAGGAGGCGCTTCATGTCGGCATGCGAGCGCTTGCAGTAGCCGCAATTGTAGTCGAAGAACTCGACCAGCGTGACGTCGCCGTCCGGGTTTCCGAGCACGACCTGCTTGCCCGAATTGAAGAGCTGGTCCTCGTATTTGGCGAGATTGGCGCGTTTCGCGGCTTCCTCGGCTTCCTGGTCGCGCCGCTGCAGCTCCTGCAGCGCTTCGCGGACCACCTCCGGATGCGCCATCAGGTAATCCTTGACGATACCGCCGATCGCCTCCTGCTGACCTGCGCTGAAGGGAGTGTCGTCGGCGAGAGACGGCGCGGCGGTGCCGGCGAGCAGGGCGACGGCCATGGCCGCAGTGACGCCGAAGCGGCCGAACGCGCGCCTCGCGAGCGGTCCTGATGTCATGACGGGGTGCGGCGCGTTCATCGGTGAAACCTCTGCTGGTCGGGTCGGCGGCGGGCGGCGCGAAACGGATGCGCGGCCGTCAGCCGGGTTTGTCGGGATGATAGGACACGATGTCGTCGGCGCGAATCCAGGCGGGCGAGCCGGGCTTCAGGCCCTTCTGCGCCCGCGCGGCGTGCTGGCGCGCCGCGGCATAGTTGCCGCCGGCGAACTCGCCCTGCGCCGTCGCCAGATCCGCGAGCGCGATGTCGCCGCGCGCCGCATAGGCGCGCGCCAGGCTGCGATAGCCGATGCCCATATTCGGATCGACCTGAAGGCCGACCGTGAGATTCTTGATCGCCTCGTCGGTGGTCTTCGGATCGCCGGTCTCGACGAGCGCCTGCCCGAGCAGGACCTTGAGCATGCCGGATTTCGGCGCGAGCGAGACCGCCTTGCGGAAGCCGGGCACTGCCTGGCCGGCACGGCCGTTCTCCAGGTTGATCTGCCCCTGCAGCTCCCAGAAATAGGGGTTCTTCGGCTGCGCCTTGAGGAGGCCGTCGAGAATCTTGAGACCGGCCTGCGAGTTGCCGTTGCGATAGGCGGCGATGGCGCGCGCGTACTGCGCCGGCAGGGAGGTATCGCTCGGCGGGTAGCGCCGCATGATCTCGTCCATGCTGCCGCTGAAACCCACCAGCTTGGCACGGACCATGTTATGGCGCGCCACGAGCGCGGGCGGGTCCTTCTTGTTGTAATAGGGGCTCGCCGTCGCCTCGCGCTGGATCATGTCGACGCGCTCGCGCGGCAGCGGATGGCTCAAGAGATACGGGTTCGCCGTGCGGGCTGCGAAGAGCGTGTTGTCGGCGAATCGCTTGAAGGTATCGAGCATGCCCTTGGCGGACTGCTGCGTCTTCTTCAGGTAGATCAACGCCGACTGGTCCGCCGCCATCTCCTCCGACCGCTGATAGGAAAGGACGGAGCGGCGCGCGATCTCGCCGGAGCCGGCGATGATGCCCGAACCGGCGCGCGCTGCCTCGCCCGACCCCGCCGCGGCGCCGGCCACGGCCGCGCCGATGCCGGCGAGCGCTCCGAGGGTCGCCATGGTCTGGGCATTGGCGAGTTGCTCGTTGAGGCGCGCCGTGTGGTCTCCGGCAAGATGGCCGGTCTCGTGCGCGAGCATGCCGATCAGCTCGTTCGGCGTCTTCGAATCGATGATGGCGCCGGTATTGACGACGATGGTCCGGCCGGACGGGACATAGGCGTTGAAGGCCGGATCCTGGACGAGAAACAGCTCGACCGAATTGGCGCGGATGCCGGCGGCCTTGAAGATCGGCCGCACATAGTCCTGCAGCAGCGCCTCGGTCTCGGCGTCGCGGACGAACTTCCGGGAGCGCGTGCTCTGCGCCTCGGCGGGGATGGCGAGCGTCGCCGCCAGCGTGGCCGCGAGGAGGCCGGCGACCGCCTTCCGCCCGTTCCGCCCGATCGCGCCCAGCATCTTCTCCAACCCCGTTCTTCCTCTCCGCCTCCCGGCGCGCTAGGAAAGCGCGGCCGAATGCCGCCATCCGATCGATGGCCGGCAAATGGGGCAATAACAGGACGCCCCCTCCACCAGCAAGCCGGACCGATGGACGAGACCAGACACGATCCCTTGAACGAGGCCGGCGCCTCGCGCCGCAGCGCCGTCGCTCCCTTCATCGCCATGGACGTGAAATCGGCCGCCAACGCGCTCGAAGCGGCGGGACGCCGGGTGCTGCATCTCGAGATCGGCGAGCCGGGCGCACGCACGCCGGAGCGGGTGCGCGACGCCGCGCGTGCGGCGCTGGAAGACGAGCGGATCGGATACACCGAGGCGCTCGGCTGGCGGCCGCTGCGCGAGCGGATCGCCCGCCATTATGGCGAGCATTACGGCGTTGACGTCCCAGCCGGCCGCGTCGCCATCACGACCGGCTCGTCGGCGGGCTTCAATCTCGCTTTCCTCGCCGCCTTCGACCATGGCGACCGGGTTGCCATCGCCTCGCCGGGCTATCCGGCCTACCGCAACATCCTCGCCGCGCTCGGACTGCATGTCGTCGAACTGCCGACGGCCGCGCGGGACCGGCATGTCATCACGCCCGAAATGCTGGAACGCGCCCACGAGTCGGCGCCGCTCGCCGGCGTGCTCGTCGCGAGCCCCGGAAATCCGACCGGCACGCTGATGGCGCCCGAGGCGCTCGCGGCGCTGACCGAGACCTGCGATCGGCTGGGCATCCGCTTCATCTCGGACGAGATCTACCACCGCCTCGTCTATGAGGGACGCGAGGAGACCGCCCTCGCCTTCTCCGACAGGGCGATCGTCATCAACTCGTTCTCCAAATACTACTGCATGACCGGCTGGCGGATCGGCTGGACCGTGCTGCCACAGGAGCTGGTCCGTCCTGTCGAGCGGATCGCGCAGAGCCTCTACATCTCCGCGCCCGACCTCTCTCAGCGCGCGGCGCTCGCCGCCTTCGAGGCGACGGACGAACTGGAGGCGATCAAGGCCGGCTACGCAGCCAACCGGCGCCTGCTGCTGGACCGCCTGCCCGCCATGGGCTTCGACGACTTCTTTCCCGTCGACGGCGCCTTCTACGTCTATGCCTCGACGCGCCGCTTCACCAACGACTCCGCCGCCTTCGCGCGGGCGATGCTCGAGGAAGCCGGTGTCGCCGCGACGCCCGGCCTCGATTTCGACCGTTCGCGCGGCGACGGTCACATCCGCTTCTCGTTCGCCGGATCGGAGGCGGAGGTCGCCGAGGCGGTGCAGCGGCTCGAGGACTGGCTGAAGCGCTGAGCCCGAGCCTTCAGCGGCGGCGCGGCGCGACCGGCTCGTGGTCGCTGCTAGCGAAGACCTCACGGTCGAGACGCTGCAGCGCGCCGGCAAGAATTCCGACATCGACGAGGTCGTCCTCGGGGGACAGTACCTCGATCTCGGTCATGCGGCCGATCTCGGCGACGAGACCCTCGTCGATGCCGGCCTGGAAACCTTCGCGCATCAGGTCGAAGGCCGCGACGCCGCGGCCCGTGAGCACGACCCGCTCGGGATTGATGATGCCCATCAGCCGCGACAGACCGTAGCCGAGCGCGAGCCCCGCCTGATGATAGGCGGCGCGCACGCGATCCTCGCCCGAACGGGCGCGAGCCTCGAGCTTCGCCATCGTGTCCGCGTCGGGATCGATGTCGGCCGGGGGCTCGTCGGGCGGCAGGCGCTCCACCGAGCGATAGATCGCATAATCGGCCACATAGGCCTCGACGCAGCCACGCCGCCCGCAGCGGCAAAGGGGGCCACCGGGAATGTGGTTGGTGTGGCCGAACTCGGCACCGGAGCCGAAGGCGCCGGAGAACAGGCGGCCATTGATGTAGAGGCCCATGCCGATGCCATAGGCGATGAAGATGATGGCGAAGGTGCCGCCGAAGCGCTTGGGATCGCGCGAGTTCAGCGCCTGCGCCATCATGTCGACGTCGTTGGTCATGGAGACCGGTACGCCGAGCGCCTCGGATAGCGGCCCGGGAACGGCGCCGACATCGACCGAGACGGTCGGGCTCCAGACGAGCCGGCCCGTCGTGCGGTCGACGACGCCGGGAATGGCGACGGGAATCACCGGCACCTGACGGAGCGGAATGCCCCGCTTGCCGAGCTCGTCGCGGATGAGCGCCGCGAGGCGCGGGACGAACTCCGGCGCCTCGGGACCGACCGTCGGAATCGGATGACGGCTCGTCTCCACGAGATGGCCCGAATAGTCGGCAAGCAGCAGCGTCACCGAGTTCAGCGAGATCTTGACGCCCGGCACATAGGCGGCCTCGGCGTTCAGCGACAGCGCGACGCGCGGCCGGCCCCGGCCGATCGGCCGCTCGGCCTTGTCGTCGATGGCGGCGGTGACGATCAGGTTCTCGGTCAGGAGATCGGCGGTGATGGCCGAGATCGTGGCCGGGCTGAGCCCCGTGATGCGGCCGAGCTCGACCCGGGCCATCATCCCTTCCCGGCGCAGCGCCTCGAGGACGAGGCCGCGATTCTGCCGGCGGACGAGTTCGGTATCGGCTTTGCTTTGCAAGACGCTGCTCTGAAACGGTTCCGTCTGTAACGCGGCGCAGAATGGTCGATCATGCTTTGGTTTCCAAGGCCTTTCACGCCGTTGCTCCGGCGGAGCTGCGCCTTGCCGAAGCGCGGCAGCCGTCGTATGTCGGATGCGCTCCGCCACAGATGCCGAGGATGAACGCCATGTCCGCCGTCCGAACAGCCGCTGCGGCGGCTGCCGTCGCGAACGCCTTCGCCGCCCTGCGTAGCCACAAGGATCGCGTCGAGGCGCAGTCGATGCGCCAGATGTTCGCGGCCGATCCGCAGCGCTTCCAGCGCCTGTCGCTGTCGGCCGACGGCATGCTGCTCGACTATTCCAAGAACCGCATCGATACCGCCGCCGTCGTGGCGCTGCTCGACCTCGCCCGCGCGGCCGATGTCGAAGGCCGCCGCGCGATGATGTTCGCCGGCGACAAGATCAACGTCACCGAGAACCGCGCGGTGCTGCACATCGCGCTGCGCGCGCAGCCCGGCGAGAGCTACAAGGTCGACGGCCACGACGTCGTACCGGACGTCCATGCCGTGCTCGACGCGATGAGCGCATTCTCCGACAAGGTCCGCAGCGGCGCGATCGCCGGCAAGGGCGGCAAGTTCACCGATGTCGTCAATATCGGCATCGGCGGTTCCGACCTCGGCCCGGCCATGGTGACGCGGGCGCTGAGCCCCTATCACGATGGCCCGCGCGCGCATTTCGTCTCCAATGTCGACGGCGCGCACATCCACGACACGCTGAAGGACCTCGATCCGGCGACGACGATGTTCCTCGTCGCCTCGAAGACCTTCACCACCGTCGAGACGATGACCAATGCGGGCACCGCCCGGCAGTGGATCGTCGAGGCGCTCGGCGAGGAGGCGGTCGGCGACCATTTCGCGGCCATGTCCACGGCGCTCGACAAGGTCAACGCGTTCGGCATCGCCTCGGACCGCACGTTCGGCTTCTGGGACTGGGTCGGCGGCCGCTATTCGGTGTGGTCGGCGATCGGGCTGCCGGTGATGCTCGCCGTCGGCCCGGAGAATTTCCGCGCCTTCCTCGCCGGCGCGCATGCGATGGATCTCCATTTCCGCGACGCGCCGCTCGATCGCAACCTGCCGGTGCTGCTCGGCATGGTGGGCGTCTGGAACCGCAACGTGCTCGGCTTCCCGGCCAAAGCGGTGCTGCCCTACGACCAGCGCCTCCTGCGCTTCGCCGCCTATCTCCAGCAGCAGGACATGGAATCGAACGGCAAGCGCGTGATGCTCGACGGCAGCCCCGTCACGCAGCCGACCGGCCCGCTCGTCTGGGGCGAGCCCGGCACCAACGGCCAGCACGCCTTCTACCAGCTGCTGCACCAGGGCACCGATCCGATTCCGGCGGACTTCATCGTCGGCGCCCGCGCCCATGAGAAGGACGACGTGCACCAGCATCTCCTGCTCGCCAACTGCCTGGCGCAGACCGAGGCGCTGATGAAGGGCCGGACCACCGAGGAGGCGCGCGCCGAGCTGATCGCCGAAGGCAAGCCGCCGACCGAGGCCGACCGCCTCGCGCCGCACAAGACCTTCCCCGGCAACCGCCCGACCAACACGATCCTCTACCAGCTGCTCGATCCGTTCACGCTCGGCCGCCTGATCGCGCTCTACGAGCATCAGGTGTTCGTGCAGGGCACGATCTGGGGCATCGATTCGTTCGACCAGTGGGGCGTGGAGCTCGGCAAGCAGCTCGCCAAGGAACTGCTGCCGATGATCGAAGGCAAGGAAAGCGCCGACAAGCGCGACGCTTCGACCGCCGGCCTCGTCGCCGCGATCGCCGCGCTGAGGGCCTGAGGCGCAGGGCCGAGCCGCTCACCGTGCCCTCTCCCGGTGGGAGAGGGTAAGGTCCCGTCGTTTGCCCGCCGCGCCGCTACGGCTCCTTCACGGAGCGGTGGATGATGATGTGATGGCCGTCGAGCGACAGGCGGCCCTCCTTGATCAGCGCCCGGATCTGCTTGTTCACCGCCTCGCGGCTGGCGCCGAGCATCTGCGCCAGCGTGCCCTGGGTCAGGTCGAGCGCGACGACGGCGCGATCCTTGTCGATGCTGCCATGGATGAGCGCGAGCTGGCGCAGCAGCACCAGCAGACGATGGCGCAGGTCATGGAAGACGGCGCGGTTCATCTGATCGTTGGTGTGGCGAAGGCGTTCGCACAGTCCGAGCAGGATCTGACGCTGCAGACGGGGCGATGAATCGAGCAGCGCCATGAATGGCTGGCGTGGCACGAAGATCAGCTGCGTCTCGGTCAGCGTCGCCGCGCCCGCGCTGCGCGGCAGCCCGTCGATCAGCGCGATCTCGCCGATCACCTCGCCCTCCTCGAACAGCTGGATCGTGAGCTCGCGCCCGTCCTCCGCCGTGATGAAGATGCGAACGATGCCGCGCACCACCGCGTAGAGGCCGTCGGATTCATCGCCTTGCGAGAAGAGCACCGTATCGGCGGGGTAGGTGGCGACGCGCGCGATCTGGGCGAGGCGGACCAGGTCGTCCTTCTCGAGACCGTTGAAGAAGCTGGTCTTCGCCAGCCTCGAAACCATGTCGGCGATCTGCACGTCAGTCCCCCCGCCCCTCTTCGGCGCCGGCTGCCCGGCACCCCCGCATCATTGGCTCGCCTTAGCATTTGACGACAACACTGACGAGCGACCGAGGTCACACCCTTCGCCGCCGATGACCCGCGTCACCAAGAGATGTCCGAGGCTGCGTGGCGTCTCGTCGGAGACCAGCCCCAGCTTGCCGCTCACCGCCAGCATCGAGAGGCCGTGCAGCGCGGCCCACATCGCGACGACGGCGGCGCGGCGGCGTTCCTCCGGCCACGCCCCGAGCAGAGGCGCGAGCGCAGCGACCGTGCCGTCGATCAGCATCGACAGACCGTCGCTGTACCAGCCGGGCAAAGCCCCCTCGCCCGGCATGCGGTGCTCAAAGATGACCGACCAGAGCAAGGGCTGGCGTTCGACGAAATCGAAATAGGCATCGACCAGAGCAGTGGCGCGGCCGGACGGCTCACTCTCCCCGGCCGCCACCAGGTCCCGGCCGAGGCGCGCAAGCGTCTCGCCGTTGAGAGCCAGGATGAGAGCGTCGAGGCTGTCGAAGAGATTGTAGAGCGTCCCCGGCGCATAGCCCATCTTCTCCGCGACGCGCCGCACGGTGAGCCCGCGCAGCCCCTCGGCCGCGGCGATTTCCCGCGCGGCGCCGAGCGCCATCGCGCGAAGCTCGTCCGGTGTGTGGTCGTTGCGGCGGGCCATTGTCCTTCCTGTCACGCGGAGCGGAAGCGCGACGATCGCCGGGCGTCAGCGATGTTGCCGCATCACCCTAGCACCATATTGAACGATGTTCAAAACAGTGCTAGGCAATTGAACATTGTTCAGAACAGACTGTCCTTGCCACCGCGCAGAAACCGTTCGAGGCTCGATCCATGGACGCCGCCCCCTCTTCCGCAGCCCCGCCCTCGCTGCTCCGCACGCGCGGATTCCTGCCGCTCTTCATCGTGCAGTGGTTCGGCGCGTTTGCCGACAACGCGCTCAAGAGCGCCTTCGGCTTCATGGTCGCCTATGGCGGTGCCGACCTGTTCGGTCTCTCGCCGCAGGTTGCGGTGACGCTCGGCGGCGGCGTGTTCATGCTGCCCTTCTTCCTGTTCTCGGGCATTTCCGGACGCCTTTCCGACTCGATCGACAAGCGCCTCGTCGTGCGCTGGACGCGGGTGGCCGAGGTCATCCTGGCGCTCGTCTCGTCGACGGCGATCGTCATCCATTCCGCGCCGCTCGCGCTGTTCGGCATGTTCCTCTACGCGGTGCAATCGACGATCTTCGGGCCGGCGAAGTATTCGATCCTGCCGCAGCTCGTGGAACGGCAACGGCTCGTGGCCGCCAACGCGCTGTTCGAGGGATCGACCTTCGTCGCGATCCTGCTCGGCACGCTGTTCGGCGGTCTCACGATCGGGCTGGGCGGTACCTGGATCGCGGTGGCCGGGCTCGTCGGAGCGGCGCTCGCTGGCGCTGTCGCGGCCTTCTTCGTTCCCCCTGCCCCGCCGGCGGCCGATGCGCCGCCCTTCCGCTTCTCCTTCGTGGAGGCCAATCGCGGCGCCTTCGCCGCCATCCGCCGGCGCAAATCGCTGTTCCTCGCCGTGCTCGGCATCTCGTGGTTCTGGATGATCGGCCTCGTCGTGATGTCGCTCTTCCCGGAATTCGCGAAGTCGACGCTGCGCGTGGACGAAGTGGTGGCCAATCTCCTCGTCGCGGCCTTCGTCGTCGGCATCGCGCTCGGCTCGGCGGCGACGAGCAAGCTGCTCGGCGGCCATATCTCGGCGCGGCACACGCCGATCGGCGGGCTCATCATGGCCCTGTTCATGATCGATCTCGCGCGCTCGGCCCCGGCGCTCGGCGGATTGCCCGGCGCCGACCTTCTCAGCGTCGTCGATTTCGCGACCTCGGCGGCTGGCCTGCGCGTGCTCCTCGACCTCGTGGGCATCGCCTTCGGCGGCGGACTCTTCACCGTGCCGCTCTATGCGCTGCTCCAGTCGCGCGCGGCGGAGAACGAGCGCTCGGCGGCGATCGCCGGCAACAACATCATGAACGCGGCGCTGATGGTCGGCGGCACCATCGTTTCCGCCGCCCTCCTCGCCGCCGGCGTCACGACGCTGCAGCTACTGTTCTGGCTCGGCATCGCGAATATCGGCGCCGCGATCGTCTGCCTGCGCCTTATTCCCGACGAGGTCATCAAGGCCTTCGGACATCGCCTGCTGCAACTCTTCTTCGGCGCCCGCGTCGAGGGGCTTGAGAACTATGGCGAGGGCGAAGGCTCGGCCGTGGTCGTGGTGAACCACACCTCGTTCCTCGATGCCGTGCTGATCGGCTGCCTGCTGCCGGGCAGACCGGTGTTTGCGATCAATCGCTTCATCGCCGATCGCTGGTGGGTCAAGCCGGCTTTCCGCTTCTTCGATCTCGTTCCGGTCGATCCGACGAGCCCCTTCACCGTGCGCACCATGGTGAAGCTGGTGAAGGAAGGGCGGAGGCTCGTCATCTTCCCCGAGGGGCGGATCACCGTGACGGGCGCGCTCATGAAGGTCTATGACGGACCGGCGATGATCGCGGCGCTCGCCGGCGTGCCGGTCATCCCGCTGCGCATCGCCGGCGCGCAGTATTCGATCTTCTCGCGCCTCAAGGGCAAGGTGAAGCGTCGCCTGTTCCCGCGCATCCACCTGACCGTGCTGCCGCCGCGCACGATCGAACTGCCCGCCGGGCTCGTCGGCCGCCGGCGCCGCGCCGAGGCCGGGGCCCATCTGCAGGACATCATGACCGGGATGGTGTTCTCCACGAGCGAGCCGCGGCGCACGCTTTTCGAGAGCCTCGTCCATGCCCGCAGCCTCAACGGCGCCCGGCCCGTGCTGGAAGACGTCACGCGCTCGCCCGTCGGCTATCGCGAGATCATCCGCGGCGCCTTCGCGCTCGGCCGGCCGCTTGCCAAGCGGACCAGCGCCGGCGAGCGGGTGGGCGTGCTGCTGCCCAACACCATCGCGGCCGTCGTCACCTTCTTCGCCCTGCAGGCGGGGAGCCGGGTGCCGGCGATGCTCAACTTCTCCGCCGGCCCGGCCGCGATCGATGCCGCGCGCCGGGCGGCCGAACTGAAGCTCGTCGTCACCTCGCGCCAGTTCGTCGAGAAGGGGCGGCTCCAGCCTCTGATCGGTGTGCTCGCCCCGTCGTGCACCATCCTCTATCTGGAGGACCTCCGCGACGAGATCGGCCCGTTCGCAAAGCTCCTTGCGCTCATCGGCGGGATCGCGCCGCTGTGGCTGAGCCGCCTCCGCTTCGGCCGGAACGGCGGCGCCGATGACGAGGCCGTCGTGCTGTTCACCTCGGGCTCGGAAGGCCTGCCGAAGGGCGTCTCGCTGAGCCATGCCGCGATCGAAGCCAATCGCCAGCAGATCTCGAGCGTCATCGACTTCTCGCGCGAGGATGTCGTCCTCAACGCGCTACCGCTCTTCCATGCGTTCGGGCTGACGGCGGGCTGCCTGCTGCCGCTCTATTCGGGCGTGCGGCAGATGCTCTACCCCTCGCCGCTGCATTACCGGATCGTTCCCGAGATCGCCTATGACGTGAACGCGACCATCCTCTTCGGCACCGACACCTTCCTCGCCGGCTATGCGCGGATGGCGCATCCCTATGATTTCTACAGCGTGCGCTACATCTTCGCCGGCGCCGAGGCGGTGAAGGCGGAGACGCGCCGCCTCTACTCCGAAAAGTTCGGCCTGCGCATCCTCGAGGGCTACGGCACCACCGAAACCGCGCCGGTGATCGCGATCAACACGCCGATGGCCAACCGGCCCGGCTCGGTCGGCCGTGTGCTGCCCGGCATCGAGCTGAGGCTGGAGCCCGTCGCGGGCATCGAGGAAGGCGGCAGGCTCCTCGTGCGCGGTCCCAATGTCATGCGCGGCTATCTCCGCGCCGAGGCACCGGGTCGGCTCGAGCCGCCGGCAGGTGGCTGGTACGATACCGGCGACATCGTCACGGTCGACGGCCGCGGCTTCGTTACCATCGCCGGGCGCGCCAAGCGCTTCGCCAAGGTTGGCGGCGAGATGGTGTCGCTGGCCGCCATCGAGACCCTGGCCGGAGAGTTCTGGCCGGACCATCCGAGCGCGGCGACCGCGGTCCCCCATGAGCGCAAGGGCGAGGAGATCGTGCTCGTGACCGAGCGGCCGCATCCCGAGCTCGGCGAACTGCAGCGCTTCGGCCGCGCCAAGGGCTTCTCGGAAATCCAGCTGCCGAAGTCGGTCGTCGCCGTCGAAAGATTGCCGCTGCTCGGCTCCGGCAAGGTCGATCTCGGCGCGCTGCGCGAACTCGCCCTTTCGGCGCAGGCCGGCGAAGGCGGCGGGGTGCCGTCCGCGGCCGTCGCCATCAATCCTTAATCCGTTGCACCCATAGTGCAGGAACCGAGCGTCCGGCCACCCGTCTCGACAGGGCGGATGGCCATCGCTAGAGTCAGTCTATTCGTGCTGGGGATTGCCATGCGTATCGCTTTTGCTCTGATCGTCGCCACTTTCGCCCTCGTGGGCTGCCAGTCGAACCAGGAGCTCGGCTCGCCCGGGTCGTGCAATCAGGCGGGTTCGTCCGTCAGCGCCCCGGTGATGTGCCCGAACGGCTGAACCGAACGGCCCGAAACGCGCTCCGACCCTGCATCGACGATGACCGGGCCGGACCTTATCGGGCCGACTTCCGCTTCCGCGCAGACGCGGGTTTTCCCGGTCCGGCGCGATGCGCGACGGCGACGGCTTCGAGAGCCCAGATGCGAAATTCCTCGGTGTCGTCCATCAGCCGCTCCGGCAAGCGCCAGTAGCTGAGCGAGACCGACTGTCCGGTCTTCTTTGCATAGGTGAAGGGGCCGCATCCCTCGGCCTCGAAACGGGCGCGGGTCGCGTCGTCGCTCTTCAGATAGATCGCATCGTCGAGCACGAGCGCGAATATCAGCCCGTCGCGGAAAGCGCCGAGCCCGCCGAACATGCGCTTCAGCTCGACGCGGCCGACAGGCTCGAACAGTTCCTCGAGGAAGTCGCGGTCGGCCATGACGCCTCACATCGATCCGTCGAGGCCCATCTGCCAGAAATCCGCCTCGAGCCGCACCGCCTCCTCGAACAGCGCGAGCAGCGCCGGATAGCGAGCTTCCGTCAGCGAGCGGGCGGCGAGGCGGTCGATCTGCGCCAGGCTGTCGAAAGCGAGCGCCTGATAGGATTCGCCCGCATATTCCGCGATCCACGCCGCATAGGGGTTGGCGCCGTCGTCGAGCCCCTGCCCGCGCGCCGCGAGCACCGCCCCGATCTCGGCATAACCGACGACACAGGGCGAGAGCGCGACCACGAGGTCCAGCATGTCACCACGCAGGCCCGCCTCCTGCACGAAGCGCGTATAGGCGATGGTCGCCCGCGCCTGCCGCGTCGAGGCGACCGCGTCGGGAGAGAGACCCCACGAGGCGCAGAGGCGAAGGTGAAGCGAGGTCTCGTTGAGGATCGCGCCGATGCCGTCGGCCGCCTTGCGCATCTCGGCGAGATCCGGAGCCTTGTAGACACCGATCGCATAGGCGCGCGCGAACTCGATCAGGAAGAGATAGTCCTGCACCAAATAGTGCTGGAAAGCCGGCTTCGGCAGCGACCCGTCGCCGAGCCCGCGCACGAACTCATGGTCGATATAGGCGGACCAAGCCGACGCGGCGTCGCGCTTCAGCCGCTCGAACAGAACTGCGACCATCGACGATCAGCCAGCGGCCGGAACGGGCGGCAGTTCGCCGGGCTTCAGCATCACCGATTCGCCGCAACCGCAGGCGGAGACCTCGTTGGGATTGCGGAAGACGAAGCCTGAGCGGAGCTTGGTGGTCTCGAAATCCATCGTCGTACCGATCAGGAACAGCACGGCCGAGGGATCGACGAATACGCTGACGCCATGCGCGTCGATGCGTTCGTCCTTCGGATCGGGCTCGGCGACCTTCAGCATGGTGTATTCCATGCCGGCGCAGCCGCCCTTCTTGACGCCGATCCTGAGGCCGGCGACCGGCTCGTCGCTGTCCTCGACGATCTCGCGGATGCGGTCGGCGGCGGCCTCGGTCAGCGACATGACGGCAAAGCGTGAACGGACGCCCATCGGATTTCTCCACTTCCGCGACAGAGGTCGCGCTTCGTTTCGTGCCCTTAAGATCGGCGATCGCACCCGCTACCGCAAGATGCGGCGATTACTCAGGAATTCCTCAAAGGATCGTTGGCCCAGATCCCGGGCGTCGCCAGTTCCACGACATGGCCGTCAGGATCGGCGAAATAGAGGCTGCGCCCGCCCTGCGGCCACACCATCTCCGCTGTGATCGCGACGCCAACCTCCTCGAGATGCCGCCGCCAGGCCTCGTAGTCGCCATCGGCGATGCGAAGCGCGAAATGCATCGGGCCGCTGCCGTCATGCGCCGGAATGCGGCCGCCGGGCAACTCGATATCGGCAAGCGTGCCGCCACGGCGGAACACGAGGAGCACGCTCGACGGGCCGGCATCGAAGGCGGCAAAGCGGGGGTCGCCCTCGCCGACCATCAGCTTCAGACCGACGACGTCCCGATAGAAGGCGACGGCGCGCGCCATGTCGTCGACATAGAGCGCGGTCTCCAGAACACCGGAAATGCGCGGCGCGGGCATGTCCGGATCCTCAGTACCAGTCGAGCGCGACGCGCGCCTCGTCCGACATCCGGTCCTGCGACCAGGGCGGATCGAACACCATGGTGACGTCGACGCGCCCGATGCCGGGGATGGCGCCGACGGCGTTTTCGACCCAGCCCGGCATCTCACCGGCGACGGGGCAGCCCGGCGCCGTCAGCGTCATGTCGATGGCGACGTTGCGGTCGTCGTCGATGTCCACCTTGTAGATAAGGCCGAGTTCGTAGATGTCGGCCGGAATCTCCGGATCGTAGACCGTCTTGAGCGCGGCCACGATGTCGCCCGTCAGCCGCTCCAGCTCTTCCGGCGGGATGGCGCCGGGGGTCGCCAGCGGCAGCGCGGCCTCCGCCGCCTTCTCGTCCATGGTTTCGCTGGTCATGGCTCTGTCCGATGCTTGGGGATCAATCGGGATCGATCGGGTGTCAGGAGAACAGGCGCTGCGCCTTCAGCAGCGCCTCGGCGAGCCGGTCGACCTCGCCGCGCGTGTTGTAGAGACCGAAGGATGCGCGGCAGGTGGCGGTGACGCCGAAGCGTTGCAAGAGTGGCTGGGCACAATGCGTTCCGGCGCGGACGGCGATGCCCTCGTGATCCAGTACCGTCGCGATGTCGTGCGGATGCGCGCCCGCCATGTCGAACGCGACGATCGCGCCCTTGCCGCGCGCCGTTCCGTAGATGCGCAGGCTGTTGATGGCCGAGAGCCTCTCATGGGCATAGGCGGCGAGGTCCGCCTCGTGCGCCGCGATCGCCTCCCGTCCAAGCGCATCGATATAGTCGAGCGAGGCGCCGAGCCCGATCGCCTCGACGATCGGCGGCGTGCCGGCCTCGAAGCGGTGCGGCGGCGCGGCATAAGTGACGAGATCCTCCGTCACGTCGCGGATCATCTCGCCGCCGCCGAGGAAAGGCGGCATCGCGGCGAGGAGATCCAGCTTGCCATAAAGCACGCCGATCCCGGTCGGGCCGTAGAGCTTGTGTCCGGTGATCGCATAGAAATCAGCGTCGATGTCACGGACGTCGACCGGCATGTGAACGGCGGCCTGGCTGCCGTCGATCAGCACCTTGGCGCCATGGGCATGCGCGATCCGCACGACCTCCTTCACCGGCACGACCGTGCCCGTGACGTTGGACATATGCGTGATCGCAACGAGCCTGGTGCGCGGGCCGATCAGCTTCTCGAATTCTTCGATGAGGAACGTTCCGTCCTCGGCGACCGGCGCCCAACGGATGACGGCGCCCTTGCGCTCGCGCAGGAAATGCCAGGGGACGATGTTGGAATGGTGTTCGAGGATCGAGAGTACGATCTCGTCGCCCTCGCCGATCTCCCAGACGCCGAGCGAGGCTGCGACAAGGTTGATCGCCTCGGTCGACGACTTGGTGAAGATGATCTCGTCGACCGATCCGACATTCAGGAAGCGGCGCACCGTTTCCCGTGCCTTCTCATAGGCTTCCGTCGCGACGTTCGAGAGATGATGCAGCCCGCGATGGACGTTGGCATAGTCCTCGGAATAGGACTTCACCACCGCGTCCAGCATCGCCTTCGGCTTCTGGGCCGAGGCGCCGTTGTCGAGATAGACGAGCGGCTTGCCGTGGATCATGCGCGACAGGATCGGGAAATCCCGCCGGACCGCCTCGACGTCATAGGCCGTGTTCGGCGTCGCGAAGGAAGACGCGCTCATGGCGAGACCGTCCTTCCGCGCGACGCCAGCCACTCGCGCGCCACCACCTCGAAGGCCTCGCCGATCGCCTCGTCGCCGAGGCCCTCGATCGCTTCGGCGAGGAAGGCGGTGACGAGCAGTGTCTCCGCCTCGGCGCGAGGAATGCCGCGCGCCAGGAGGTAGAACAGCATGTCCTCGTCGATCTGGCCGCTGGTGGCGCCATGGGCGCACTGGACGTCGTCGGCGAAGATCTCCAGCTCCGGCTTCACCGAGAAAGTCGCTTCCTCGGAGAGCAGCAGCCCCTGCGTCATCATCCGGCCGTCGGTCTTCTGCGCGCCCGGCCGCACGACGATGCGGCCCTGGAAGACGCCCTCCGCCCGGCCGTCCATGACGGCCTTGAAGAGTTCGCGGCTGGCGCCGTTCGGCACGGCGTGATCGACGCCCAGCATGATATCGGAATGCTGGCGGCCGCCGATCATGGTGGCCCCGAACAGGCCGGCGCGGGCGAACTCGCCGCCGAAGCTCACGAAGCTCTGCGAGCGCGAAAGCGCGGCGCCGGTCATCAGGGTCAGATGGTCGAACTGCGACTCGGCTCCGATCGAGGCCGCGAGCGTCCCGATATGCACGGCCGACGCGCCTTCTGCCTGCAGCTTGGCCCACACGACCTTGGCACGATCGCCGATCACCGCCTCGGTCACGACATTCGCCTGATAGGCAGCGTCGACACCGGAGAAGGTCTCGATCAGCCGCAGCGAACCCCCGGCGCCGACGGAAACATGGTTCCGCACATAGGTCGCGACCGTGCCGGTCGTGACATGGGCGATCTCGACGGCGCGCGACAGATCGATGCCGGCCGGAACGTCGATTGTGACGCCGCCGGCCATCATGGCGGTATTGAGCGCCACCATCGCATCGTCGAGACGGCCGGCCTGTCCGCCGAGGCGCTCGTCGCCCTCGGCCAGCAGCCGCTCGGTCGCGGTCACGGCGACGCCATCGAGCCCGTCGAGATCGGAAAGGTCAGGCCGCCACACGCCGTCGACGATCACCAGCCGGGCGCGATCGAGGCCGGGCAGCGGATCGGCAGCAGGCTCCGACGCAGTCATGCCGCCCGCCGCGCGCGGCGGAACGGTCCGGAGAAGCGCGCGCAGATCGGTATAGCGCCACGGCTCGGTGCGGCGATGCGGCAGCCCCTTGGTCTGGAACGAGGCGAAGGCGCGCTCGCGGGCGGCCTTGACCATATCGCTGCCGGGCAGGCTGTCGCGCGCCGCGGCGAAGTCCTCGGCGAGCGCGGTCTCGGCCTCGGTGCGGAAGCTGCGGAGTTCGGCGTTCATGATGCCCTCACGCGGCCGCGCCGACATAGTCGGCATAGCCGTTGGCCTCGAGTTCGAGTGCCAGCTCCGGCCCGCCCGAGCGAACGATGCGGCCAGCGGCCATCACATGCACGACATCCGGCACGATATGGTCGAGCAGGCGCTGGTAGTGGGTGATGACCAGCATCGAGCGATCCGGCGAGCGGAGCGCGTTGACGCCGTCGGAGACGACGCGCAGGGCGTCGATGTCGAGGCCGGAATCCGTTTCGTCGAGGATCGCCAGCTTCGGCTCCAGCAACGCCATCTGCAGGATCTCGTTGCGCTTCTTCTCGCCGCCGGAGAAGCCGACATTGAGCGGTCGCCGCAGCATTTCCTGAGTGACATTCAGCTTTTCAGCCGACGTCTTCACGCGGCGCATGAAGTCCGGCGTGGTGAGCTCAGCCTCGCCGCGCGCCTTGCGCTGGGCGTTCATCGCCGCCTTGAGGAAGGTCATGGTCGCGACGCCCGGAATCTCCAGCGGATACTGGAAGGCGAGGAAGATGCCCTTGGCGGCGCGCTCCTCGGCCGGCGTCTCAACGATCTCCTCGCCGTCGAACAGGATCGACCCGTCGGTGATGTCGTAGCCTTCGCGGCCGGCGAGGACGTAGGAGAGCGTCGACTTGCCCGAGCCGTTCGGCCCCATGATGGCGTGGACCTGTCCGGTCGGCACATCGAGATCGATGCCGCGCAGGATCTCGCGTCCGTCGATCGAGGCATGGAGATTCTTGATGGAGAGCATGGACGTTTCGTTCCTGGTCTTCGTCAGCCGGCAAGGCGCTTCATCGAGGCCGCCGGCAGGATGGAGATGGTGGACAGGGTTCTGTCCGCAAAGGTGATCATTTCCTCGGCACGGGCGACGACGGCCTCCAGCGGCACGTCCTCCGTCCGGCGCGACCCGAAATCGCGCGCAGATGCCGACCAGTGGTAGGGCGTGACCGGTCGCCATCGCCGCAGATCCGTCGCGCCGGAAATCGTCACGAGCGGCCGTCCGGTCGTGGCGACGAGATGACCGATGCCGCCCTCGACCGTGACGCTGCCGACCGCCCGCGCGGCCAGCGCGTGAAAAAGCCAGGGCAGATCCCCCGTCCCGCGCACCGAGCGCATATCCACCACGGCCGTCCCCGGCAATTCGCGCTCGATCCAGGCCCGTTCGCCGAGCTCCTGCGGGCCCACGGCAAAGAGCGGCTGCACGCCCCGCGTCGCGAGGTGCCGCGCGAGCGCGACCCAGTTGGCCGGCGGCCAGGCCTTCGGCGAATGCGCCGTGCCGGGCGCGAGCAGCACGAAGCGTGCGCCCTCGGGCATCACGCGCTCGGCCGCGAGAGCGGCCGCACCGCCGACCGCGACGAACGGATCGAAAGGCAGCAGCCGGCCGGCGGCCAGTTCGACCGCCCGGTGGAACCTGCGGCTGTTACTTTCCGGCCGTGCCTCGAAGGAGGCGCGAAATCCACGGCGCAGCCCATAAAGAGCGACATTGGCGACATAGCGCAGGCGAATGCCCGCGGTCGCGACGAAGCTCCAGGCAGCCCCCATGTTGGAGCGAAGATCGATCACGATCTCGACATTGCCAACACCACGGATGATGTCGCGGACGGGTCGCGGGCCGCGCGTCAGCGACTGGCCTTCGATGATCTCGTCCACGAGTTCCGCAGCGAGGGATGCCAGCGGACCGAGCAGGCTCGACGACCAGCGGCAGACATGCACGATGCGGTGGGCCGGGAAGGCGATGCGCAGCGCGCGATAGCCGGCGATGCGCGTCAGCGCATCGCCCATCGCCTCGCCGGTGCTGAGCACGAGCGCCACGGGGCGCCGGTCCGCAAACGCGGCACTGATCGCTCCAGCGGACATCGGCTATCCCACACTGCCCTCGAGGCTGATCGAGATCAGTTTCTGCGCCTCGACGGCGAATTCCATCGGAAGCTGCTGGATGACGTCCTTGACGAAGCCGTTGACGATCAGCGCCACCGCTTCTTCCGAAGAAAGGCCGCGCTGCAGGCAGTAGAAGAGCTGGTCGTCGGCGATCTTCGAGGTGGTCGCCTCATGCTCGAAAACGGCGCTCGCATTCTTCGATTCGATATAGGGCACAGTATGCGCGCCGCACTGGTCGCCGATCAGCAGGCTGTCACAATTGGTAAAATTGCGCGCGCCGCTCGCCCGGCGATGAGCGGAGACGAGGCCACGATAGGTGTTGTCCGAGCGGCCGGCCGCGATGCCCTTGGAGATGATCCGGCTCTTCGTGTTCTTGCCGAGATGGATCATCTTGGTGCCGCTGTCGACCTGCTGATGGCCGTTCGAGACCGCGATCGAGTAGAACTCGCCCTGGCTGTCGTCGCCCCTGAGGATGCAGGACGGATATTTCCAGGTGATCGCCGAGCCGGTCTCGACCTGCGTCCACGAGATCTTCGAGCGCGCGCCGCGGCAATCGCCACGCTTGGTGACGAAATTATAGATGCCGCCCTTGCCGTCCTTGTCGCCCGGATACCAGTTCTGGACCGTCGAATACTTGATCTCGGCATCCTCGAGCGCGACGAGCTCGACCACCGCGGCGTGAAGCTGGTTCTCGTCGCGTTGCGGCGCCGTGCAGCCCTCGAGATAGGACACATAGGCGCCCTTCTCCGCGATGATCAGCGTACGCTCGAACTGGCCGGTATTGCGCTCGTTGATGCGGAAATAGGTCGAGAGCTCCATCGGGCAGCGGACGCCCTCGGGCACATAGACGAAGGAGCCGTCGGAGAAGACGGCCGAATTCAGCGTCGCGTAGAAATTGTCCGTCGTCGGAACGACCGAGCCGAGATATTTCCGCACGAGGTCGGGATACTCGCGGATCGCCTCGGAGATCGAGCAGAAGATGACGCCCGCCTTCTTCAGCTCCTCCTTGAAGGTGGTGACGACCGAGACGCTGTCGAACACGGCGTCGACCGCGACGCGGCGGTCGTTCGCGCCCTCGACGCCGGCGAGGATCTCGCGCTCGCGCAGCGGAATGCCGAGTTTCTCATAAGTGGCCAGCAGTTCCGGATCGACCTCGTCGAGCGACTTCGGACCCGGCGTGCTCTTCGGAGCCGAGTAATAGTACAGCTCCTCGAAATCGATCTTCGGATAGTGGACGCGCGCCCAGGTGGGCTCCGTCATGGTCAGCCAGCGACGATAGGCGTCGAGCCGCCACTCGAGCATCCAGTCCGGCTCGTTCTTCTTGGCCGAGATGAAGCGGACCACGTCCTCGGAGAGGCCCTTGGGGGCCTTTTCCGATTCGATCTCGGTAACGAAACCGTACTTGTACTGATCGACATCGATGCGGCGGACCTGATCCACCGTTTCCTGAACTGCAGGCATTTCCAACTCCGTCGCCGCGGTTTCAAGAACCGCGGTTTCCGCGATGACTTATGCGGCCCTCGTCGCGCCCGGCACCAGCCGTTGCACGATTCTGGCCCACGCCTCATCGAACCTATCTATGTCGTCGCGCCCGGTTTCCCAACCGAAGCTGACGCGGATCACTGATGCGGCCAGCGCATCGCCGAGCCCCATCGCCTTCATCACATGCGAGACCTGCACCTTGCCGGAGGAGCAGGCCGAGCCGGCCGACAGCGCAATGCCTTCGAGATCGAAGGCAATGACCAGCGTTTCCGCCCTTGCCCCTTCGAGCGCCAGCGCCGCTGTCTGCGGCAGCCGCTCGGCACCGGCGCCAACAAGCACGGCGCCCGGCAGCACGGAAAGCCCATCGCGCCAGCGCCGCCATTCTTCCGCGCGGCCGAGATCGGCGGCCGCGGCCTCTGCCGCCGCACCGAAGCCGACGATGCCGGCGACGTTCTGCGTTCCGGCGCGCGCGTTCTTCTCCTGCCCGCCGCCGGTCAGCAGCGGAACGGGCGAGACGAGATCGCCGCCAAGCACGATCGCGCCGACGCCCTGCGGGCCGCCGAGCTTGTGCGCCGAGAGCGTCAGGAAGTCGACGCCGAGCGCGGCGATATCGACCGGAATGCGGCCGGCAGCCTGTGTCGCGTCGCTGTGCACCAGCGCGCCGAACCGCCGGGCGATGCCCGCGACCGCGGCGACCGGCTGGATCACACCGGTCTCGTTGTTGGCGAGCATCACGGAGACGAGCGCCCGCCTGCCCTCGCCCGCGAGCGCGGCCAGCTTCGTTTCGAGATCGTCGAGGCGGACGACGCCCTCGCGATCGACCGCGATCGTCCGAACGGCCTCGGGCGGGAAGCGCCCGCCGGCCATAACGGAGGGATGCTCGGTGGCGCCGATGAAGAGTGCGTCCAGTTCCAGCATGCCGCCGCCGACCCGCTGCAGCGGCGAGAGCACGGTAGCGTTCGCCTCGGTGCCTCCCGACGTCATGACCACGCGATCCGCGGAACCGCCGACCAGGGCCGCCACCTGGCGCCGCGCCGTCTCGATCCGCCCGCGCGCCGCGCGCCCCTCGGCATGCACGGACGAGGCATTGCCGACCGATCCGAGCGCGTCGATCATGGCGGCACGGGCCTCCGGCCGCAGCGGCGCCCCGGCATTGTGATCGAGATAGATGCGCGCCCGCGTCAAACCCGCCTCCAGGCGCCGGTGACCCCGGCGCGGATGCGGCCCGCCCGCCGGGCGGCCGCTTGTCTCATTATGCTTGAAATCCGAGCCCCGCATCATGCTACAAGGCCGGCTTCAAAGGCCGGGTCGCCCCGGCTCCGTTCGAATTGTTCTAAGGTGTTCTAGAAACCCTGAACATCATAGTCAAGTTCAAAGACCGGCCGCCCGGGGGCGCGTCCGGCGGCTGAACATGCGAGAGGTGCGACGCACTCCATGCCCGAAATCATCTTCACCGGCCCGGCGGGCCGCATCGAGGGGCGCTTCCAGCCGTCCAAGACCAAGAATGGCCCGATCGCCATCATCCTGCATCCGCACCCGCAGTTCGGCGGCACGATGAACAACGCGATCACCTACCAGTTGTTCTACATGTTCGCGAAGCGCGGCTTCGCGGTGCTGCGCTTCAATTTCCGCGGCGTCGGCCGCAGCCAGGGCGAGTTCGACCACGGCGAGGGCGAGCTCTCAGATGCCGCCTCGGCGCTCGACTGGGTGCAGACGGTTCATCCCGACGCGCGCGCCTGCTGGGTGGCCGGCTTCTCGTTCGGCGCCTGGATCGGCATGCAGCTCTTGATGCGCCGTCCGGAGATCGAGGGCTTCATCTCGATCGCGCCGCAGGCCAATCTCTACGACTTCTCCTTCCTCGCGCCCTGCCCGTCCTCGGGCCTCATCATTCACGGGGACCAGGACAAGGTTGCGCCGCCGAAGGACGTGCAGACCCTCGTCGACAAGCTGAAGACGCAGAAGGGCATCACCGTCGAGCAGCAGATCATGCCCGGCGCCAACCACTTCTTCGAGGGCCAGGTCGAGCCGCTGATCGATATCTGCGGCAACTATGTCGACAAGCGGCTTAAGGCGATCACCGAAGCCGCGTGATCGCACCGGCCGCGCTTGCGCTGCATCAAGGCCGCGCCGGCGCTGCGCGCCAGGATGGTGCCTCCTCACGGAGGCACCCATGGCCCTTCCATCTGAATACGCCCGGTTCGGCTACCGGTGGGCACTGGCGGCGCTGGTTTTCAGCCTCGGCTACGGCGTGCCGCAGATCCTTCAGGTCGCCGGCGTCCTCACTTTCCCGCTCGACGAGATCCTGATCTTCGCGCCCTCGCTGGCGCTCGCGCCGAGCTTCGTGCTGGCGATGGCCGGGCTGCACGCGACGCGCTTGCCCGCCGGCGACCCGAGGACGCTCGGCGCCATCGGCCTCGCGATCATGTATGCGACACTCGTCAGCAGCGTCTACGCGATCCAGCTCTCCGCCGTCATTCCCGGCAAGCTCGCCGGCGACAGCATGATCGCGACGCTCTTCTCCTGTTGCGGCCAGGGCCAGCCGCTCACCGCGGTCGACCTGACGGGCTACACACTCATGAGCCTTTCGACCCTCGTCGCCGCGCCGGCGATCCAGCCGCGGGCGACCCGACTCGCCATGATCGCCAACGGACTGATCGCGCCGTTCCTGATCCTCCAGACCGCCTGGCCGGGGCTGATCTGGATCGGCGCGCTGTGGCTCGTGACCTTCCCGCTGGCGATGGGGCTTCTGGCGCGCGACCAGTGGCGGCTGTCCTTGAGCTAGACCTCGGCTCCACCATCCCCGGTGCCGTCATCCCGCGCGAGGCCGGTCACGGCGGCGGCGAGAGCGGCAGCCTGCGCGGCGGCCTGCGCAGCGGCGCGGCGCGTCTTGCGCGCCTTGAGATAGGCGACGATGTCGCGCCAGTTCTGGAAGAGCGGCAGCTTGCGCGGCGGCGCCCGTCGCTCGAGCGCGAGGCCGACTTCGGCGATCTGGTCGTCGTCGTCGAGGCGGCGGACGATCAGATCGACGGGGCCCACCGCGACGCGGTCGCCCTCCTCGAGATCGCCGCCGAGACTGCGGCGCATCATCGCCGCGACGGGCTCGCTGCCGTCGCCGTCACCCACTTCGAAGCCATAGGCCTCGGCGAGGTCGGCAACGCGGATGTCGGGATCGATCGCGAAATCGCCGAACAGGACTGCGCTGTCGGTGCCTCCGGAGGGTCGCGCGAAGAGTTGGTCGAGCAGCCGGATATGTTCGGTCGCAGCGACGATATAGACCTGATCGCCCGGCTGAAGCGGGCCGGCCGCCTCAAACCGCAGCGAACGGCCGTCGCGCAGGATGAGCGCCGGGCGAGCCCAGCGCGGGATGCGCCTGCCGCGGCCGACGGCGCTGTCGGGCGCCACGCGATAGGTGACGACCTCATGGTCGCCGCGCCCGGGAAGTTCGAGGTCGATGCGTTCGACGCGGCCATAGCGGGCCGGAACCACCAGCCCCAGGAACCGCGCCACCGGGGCGATCGTCCAGCCCTGCAGAACGAGCGAACAGAGGACGACGAT
This sequence comes from Kaistia geumhonensis, assembly GCF_030815145.1. Classification (NCBI taxonomy): domain Bacteria; kingdom Pseudomonadati; phylum Pseudomonadota; class Alphaproteobacteria; order Hyphomicrobiales; family Kaistiaceae; genus Kaistia; species Kaistia geumhonensis. The sequence goes on from NZ_JAUSWJ010000001.1 coordinate 727,017, forward strand.
GAAGGCGACGTTGAACATCGCCTGACCGTGCGCGACGCCGCCGACCATCGGCAGGATCGCGAGCAGGATCGACACGGCGCCTCGGAGGCCGACCCAGGCCATGAATGCGGTCTCGTTGCGCGAGAAGCCGAACGGGATCAGCGACATCCAGACGGCGACAGGCCGCGCGATGAAGATGAGCACCGCCGCAACGGCGATCGCCGGCAGCAGCACCTGGCCGAACTCGTGCGGCGTCGCGAGGAGGCCGAGCGTCAGAAACATGGCGATCTGCGCCAGCCAGCTCATGCCCTGCAGAACGCGGCGCACGGCGAGCACTTGGCGCATGCGCATGTTGCCGGCGACAAGACCGGCGACATAGACCGCGAGGAAGCCGCTCGCCTGCGCCATTCCGGTAGCGGCGAAGAGGGCGAGCACCAGCGCGATCAGGAGGATTGGGTAGAGCGCCGCCTCGAGCTCGACCCGGTTGACGATACGCACGATGACATAGCCGCCGATCAGACCGGTGATCGTCCCGAGGCCGATCTGCAGGAAGAACGACCGAAGCAGGCTCAGCACGGCCTCACCCTCGCCCGCCGCAGCCGTGGCGAGGCCGACCAGCGCCATGGTGAGGAAGATCGCCATCGGGTCGTTCGAGCCCGATTCAACTTCCAGCGAGGACCGGACGCGGTCGCGCAGCGTGATGCCGCCGACGCGGAGCAGGAAGAAGACCGCCGCGGCATCGGTCGAGGCGACGATCGAGCCGAGCAGAAGCGCGGAAATCCAGCTCCAGCCGAAGACGAGACGGGCGGCGGCGCCAACGATGACGGCGGTGATGATCACGCCGACCGTCGCCAGCGTGAGGGCCGGCAGCGCCGCCACGCGGAAGGAGGAAAAACGCGTCTCGAAACCGCTCTCGAACAGGATGACGGCGAGCGCGATCGATCCGATGAAATAGGCGACGCGCGCATCGTCGAAGCGAATGCCGAGCCCGTCCTCGCCGGCGACGAGGCCGAGCAGCAGGAAGACGAGCAGCAGCGGCGCGCCGAAGCGCGTCGAGAAGATCGAGGTGAAGACCGCGACGCCGACGAGCAGCGATCCGATCAGGATGGCGAGGTATGTGGTCTCGATCATGTCGGGCGGCGGCCCCGCTCTCTTCGCAGCATGGGAGGGTCGACAGGCCGGATCGCGGCCGGCCGCGACCCACCCGCAGTATCAGGTCAGAATAAACGGACAGACGCTGAAAATGTGGCCGAACCGAGTGGTTCGATCGTGAGCGCAGCGTGTGCGGCGCCGGCTGTCAAGGCCGCACGAGAATTCCGCCGGTCATGGGATGCGGACAGCCGGTCGTCTCGGGGAAACTGATGGGCAGGCCGGCCACATGCCGGGCGGCCAGATAGGCGAAGGCCTGCGCCTCGATGAAGTCGACCGACCAGCCATGCGCGTCGGCCGTCGTGACGGGTACGCCGCCCATCGTTTCGAGATTTCGGAGGATCGCCGGATTGTGCGCTCCGCCGCCGCAGACGACGATCGCATCGGCGCCGCCGGCGAGGTCGATGGCGCGGACGATGGCCTCCGCGGTGAAGGCGGCGAGCGTCGCCGCCGCGTCTTCCGTCGACAGCCGGGCCACGGGAGCGCGCGAGAAGGCATCGCGGTCGAGCGACTTCGGCGGCGGCAGGTCGAACCAGGGATGAGCGATGAGTTCGGCCAGCGTCTGCGCCTGCACCGTGCCGGCAAGCGAGAGCCGGCCGTCGCGATCCATCGCCGCGCCCGTGCGCTCGCGCACGAGATCGTCGATCAGCGCGTTGCCCGGCCCGGTATCGAAGGCGACCAGCGAGTCGTCGGCGCCCACGCGGGTGACATTGGCGACGCCGCCGATATTGACCACGGCGACATCGCCTTCGAGCCCTGCCGCGCGGACCAACGCGCGGTGGAAGATCGGCACCAGCGGTGCGCCCTGCCCGCCCGCCGCGACGTCGGCGGCGCGAAAATCATAGACGACGGGAATGCCGAGCCGCCGCGCGAGCGCCGCGCCGTCGCCGATCTGCACCGTCAGCCGCCGATCCGGCGCATGGAAGACCGTCTGTCCGTGAAAGCCGACGAGCGTCACGCGGCCGGCGTCGACATCGGCGCGCGCCAGCAGGCTTTCGACCGTCTCGGCATGGGCGTCGGTGACGATCCGCTCCGCCTCGGCGAGGACGCCGGGCCGGGCGTCGCGATCAGCGAGGCCCGCGGCCTCGGCGAGCGCTGCGCGGAGAACGGCCCTCTCGGCCACGCTATACGGGCGAAACGCCGTCGGGCCGAAGGCCTCGACGTCTTCCGCGTCGGTCGCGATCAGCGCGGCGTCGATGCCGTCCATCGACGTGCCGCTCATCAGGCCGAGGGCGACGATCCTGCGCATGATTCGGGTCTTTGTCCTTTGTCGTCGTGCCCTCTTTCGCGTCGCCCGGACGGCGCGTCAATCTTTGAGGTGACAAAGCCTAGCGGCTCGGCTATAGGCTCGCTCATGAACATCTCGGCCCGCGCCTTCTTCTTCGGCTGGTACTTTAGCTATTCGTCCCCGGCGGCGAAGGCAGGAGCGCGCGCAAACTAACCGAGCGAAGCATCCGACCCGAAGCCGCCAAACCGAGTTGGCGGCTTTTTTGTTTGCCGCCGGCCGGGAAACTCCAAGGAGCCCGAACCGTGCCCGACACCACCGACGACCTGCGCATCCGCGAGATCAAGGAACTCTCGCGTCCCGCCGAGGTCATGGCCGAATTCCCCCGCACCGACGCCGCGAGCCGCACCGTTTCCGGTGCCCGACGCGCGCTGCACGCTATCCTGCATGGCAGCGACGACCGCCTCGCCGTCGTGATCGGCCCGTGCTCGATCCACGACCCCGCCGCAGCGATCGACTATGCGAAGCGCCTCCTTCCCGTCCGCGAGCGGCTGAAGGGCGAGCTCGAGATCATCATGCGCGTCTATTTCGAGAAGCCGCGCACCACGGTCGGCTGGAAGGGCCTCATCAACGACCCCGATCTCGACGGCAGCTTCCACATCGACAAGGGCCTGCGCCTCGCCCGCGGCCTGCTGCTCGAAATCAACGATCTCGGCCTGCCGGCGGGCAGCGAGTTCCTCGACATGACGACCCCGCAGTATTTCGCCGATCTCGTCGGCTGGGGCGCCATCGGCGCGCGCACGACCGAGAGCCAGGTGCATCGCGAACTCGCTTCGGGCCTCTCCTGCCCGGTCGGCTTCAAGAACGGCACCGACGGCAATGTGCGCATCGCCGTCGACGCGGTGCTCTCCGCCTCGCAGCCGCATCATTTCCTGGCCGTGACGAAGGATGGCCGCTCGGCCATCGCGGCGACGACCGGCAATGACGACTGCCACATCATCCTGCGCGGCGGCAAGCAGCCGAACTACGACGCCGCCAGCGTCGAGGCCGCGGCGGCCGAGCTCGTCAAGGCGAAGCTGGCGCCGGCGTTGATGATCGACGCAAGCCACGCCAACAGCCTCAAGAAGCCGGAGAACCAGCCGCGGGTGGTCGACGAGATCGCCGCACAGGTCGCGGCGGGCGACAAGCGCATCATGGGCGTGATGATCGAGAGCAACCTCGTCGCCGGCCGCCAGGACCTCGTTCCCGGCAAGCCGCTCGTCTATGGCCAGAGCATCACCGACGGCTGCATCGACTGGGCGACGTCGGAGGGTGTGCTGGAACGCCTCGCCGAAGCCGTGCGGCAGCGCCGCGCGGCGGAGCCGATCGCGCTCGCCGGCTGAAATCCCCGCCAATCCTCATGGCCGCCGCCGCTGATGATCTTTTCGGCGGCGGCTGCTAAAGCGAGCCGCACCTGAGTCTTCTCACGTTCCGGGATCCTCGATGACCGCGTTCAAGTCCGATTTCCTCAACGTCCTCTCGACGCGCGGGCTCATTCACCAGATTTCCGATCCGGAAGGCCTCGACGCCGCGGCGCTCGCCGGCCCGATCACCGCCTATGTCGGCTACGACGCCACCGCGACGAGCCTCCATATCGGCAACCTGATCTCGGCGACGATGCTGTACTGGCTGCAGGAGACCGGCCACCGGCCCATCGCGCTGATGGGTGGCGGCACATCCATGGTTGGCGATCCTTCCTTCCGCGACGACCAGCGCAAGCTGCTCACCGTCGAGGAGATCGAGCGCAACATCGCGGGCATCAAGCAGATCTTCGCGAAGATCCTGCGCTTCGGCGATGCGCCGGGCGATGCGATCATGGTCAACAACGCCGACTGGCTGCTGAAGCTCAACTATGTCGAGTTCCTGCGCGATGTCGGCCGGCACTTCTCCGTCAACCGGATGCTCTCCTTCGATTCGGTGAAGCTGAGGCTCGATCGCGAGCAGTCGCTGTCCTTCCTCGAATTCAACTACATGATCATGCAGGGCTACGACTTCGTCGAGCTCAACCGCCGTTATGGCTGCGTGCTGCAGATGGGCGGCTCCGACCAGTGGGGCAACATCATCAACGGCGTCGACCTCGCGCACCGGATGGACCGGCCGCAGCTCTATGCGTTGACGACGCCGCTGCTCACCACTTCGTCGGGTGCCAAGATGGGCAAGACCGCCAAGGGCGCCGTCTGGCTCAACGCCGACCTCTTCAGCGCCTATGACTTCTGGCAGTATTTCCGCAACACCGAGGATGCGGATGTCGGCCGCTTCCTGAAGATCTTCACGCGCCTGCCGCTCGACGAGATCGCGAAGCTGGAAGCGCTGGGCGGCTCCGAGATCAACGAGGCCAAGAAGATCCTCGCCACCGAGGCCACTGCCGTCGTCCATGGCCGCGACGCCGCCGAGGCGGCCGCCGAGACGGCCCGCCAGACTTTCGAGCAGGGCGCGCTGGCCGAGTCGCTGCCTACGATCGAGGTGCCGGCCGGCGAGTTCGAGGCCGGGATCGGAGCGCTCGCGCTCTTCGTCCGCGCCGGCCTCGTCGCCTCGAATGGCGAGGCACGCCGCCAGATCAAGGGCGGCGGCCTGCGCGTCAACGACGTTGCGCTCGACGACGAGAAGGCGATGGTCGGTCCCGCCGCACTGACGCCGGAGGGCGTCGTCAAGCTGTCGCTCGGCCGCAAGAAGCACATCCTCGTCCGCCCGAGCTGACGGTCGCTCAGGCGACGGCCTCTGCGATCAGCGCACTCATCGGCGCCTCGATCATTCCGGTTCCAAAGCGCCGTTCGAGCGCGGCTGAAACAACGCCCGTGACGTCATCGAGATGTCCCGGGCGCCTCGTCTCGATCTCGCCGCGCATCGGCGTTCCCTGGCAATAGGCGAGTGCGGCCTGCGAAGCGGAGGCTGCGCGACAGATGCTGGCGACGCGGGTGACGCTCACGCCCGAGAACCCTGCGGCCTCCAGATCATGCGTGATCGTCTTCGGGTCGAAATACGCATGCGGTATGCGGCGCATGAAGTCGGGCGGGTCGTCCGGAAAGAGCCCGGCCAGCGCTTCGCTGCAAGCGAGCGCTAGGGTGTTGTCCTCGATCCTGTCCCACGCATCGAGGATATAGCGCGCGCCCGGTTCGAGTACCCGCCGGGTTTCCCGGTGGGCGGCGATCTTGTCAGGGAAGAACATCACGCCGAACTGGCAGACAGCCGCATCGAAGCTTCGGTCTGCGAAAGGCAGCGACATCGCATCCGCCTGCTGAAAGGTGACGCGCGGATCGCTTCCTTGCCTGACGGCTGCCCGGTCGAGCATGGGCTGACTGAGATCCGTCGCCAAGATGGTAGAGCCCGGCCCCAGCACGGCAGCGATCGCCCGCGTGGCAGCCCCGGTTCCGGCGGCGATCTCGAGGACGCGCCGCGGGTTCGACTCGACGATCCGCTCCGCAAGTCGCGCCGCGTAGAACTCGAAGATCAGCGGCACGAGGTTGCTGTCATAGACCTCGGCGACGTTTCCGCCGAATTGCGGCCTCTCGATATCCGGCATGGCCGTCCTCCCCGAACCTGCACGAACGGGAGGAGTGTACGCCTCCCAACCGGGCAGCCCGATCAATTGATCGGGAACTCGAAGATCTTCCGGAAGATGCCGGGCGTGATCATCGAAAGCGGGTTCACGGTGAGGCTGGGGCTGGCGATCGGGCCTTCGACCTTGAAGGTCACGCCGAACAGTCCGCCCTGGCTGCCGCCGCCGAGCGCGAGGCCGAGCAGCGGCACGCGGCCGAACAGGTTGTTCACGGCATAGGCCGGCAGATAGGTGCCGGCGATCTGGACCACCTGCCGGGCGAGATCGATCGTGCCGTTCAGCGTCGCGCCGACGGTCGCCCCGCGCAACACACCATCGTTGATGACGATGACCGAGCCGCGCTTCGTATAGTCGATGCGCGCCCGGTCGAAGGGCACATGGTCGGGATCGAGGCCGCTCGGCTGTGCGTTCTCGCCCGTCCCGTTGCTGGCCGAGACGAGCTTGCGCATCGAGGACTCGTCGACGATCGCGAACTGGGCGATGTCGAACACGCCGTTCATGGGGCCCCTGGCACCGCTCCGCGTTCCGGTCAGCCGCAGTTGGCCGCCGCTGATGCGCCGGTAGAGATCGACGAAAGCAATGGCGTTCCCGGCATCGGTCGATTGCAGGTCGAGGGCGGCGCCGCCCGCCCCGGCGTCGGTATAGGTCATCGTGATGGGGCCGCCCGGCAGCGCTCCCTTGAGGGTCGCGCGATCGACGGTGCCGCCGCTCGTCTCGATGACGATGGCCGCCTTGCCGAGCTTCGCCTTGCCGAACCCGGCGATCTGGTCGATGCGGGCATCGATCGAGAGATCGGGTGCCGCGTCGTTGGGCGCGACGGCGCCCTGCTTGAAGCTGGCGATGAGGCCGCGCGCGTCGAAAGCCGCGCCGCGCACCACGATCCCGTAGCCGCCGCCCTTGCGGGTGAGCGTCACCGACACGTCATCGCCCTTGCGCAGCGCGACATCGTCGATCTCGGCCGACACGACGCCGTATTTCGCATCGAGGACCGCCTTGCCGCGGAAACCGAAGCCTTCGCCGGTCGCAACCATGTTTTCGACCAGATAGCCGCCCTGATCGCGCGGCAGGAGGTCGAATTCGAGCTTGGCCGGTACACCGACGCCCTTCGACCAGCCGAGCGGCTGCAGCACGAGCCGCGCCTGCTTCAGGTCGAAGACATAGTGCTGCCCCTTGCGGCCGTCGGAGAGATCGGTGATCGAAGCGCCCAGAGTGCCGCCGATGACATTGTCGAGCCCTATGCCGAGCCGCTTGCGGGCCGCCGCGTCGAGAATGAGCTGGACGCTCCTGCGCGCCTCGTCGCTGCTGCCGTCGCCGTCATGGTCGCCGATCGGCTGGGTGAGGTCGATGGTCGCCGGCACGCCGTTGATCGTCGCCTTTCCGGCGATGGAGAAGGCCTGCGGCGTCGCAATCATAGAGAAGGCGCCGGCCGCCACCTTCCGCCCCTCGATCGGCGCTGCGCTCGCGAACCCCGTGGTGTCGAGGCTGGCGCGCCACTGGATGTCGCTCGGCAGGAGACCCGGCTTCAGCGGCATGCTGATCGACAGGCTGCCCTTGCCGCTGCCGGAAAGATCGACCGGATCCAGCCCGTTTCGCGACAGGGCGCGCATCGGCTCGGAATTCGCGATCTGCGCTATGGCGCCGACATCGCCCTCGAACTCGGCCTCGATCCGGCTCTCGGCGTTCGGTTGCGCTGTGTTCGGCACCGCGAAGATACCGTTGGTGATGGCGACGGACTTGCCGTTCGGCGCTGTGATCGTGCCGCGGTCGATGTCGATGCCGAAGGTCGAGCCCGCGACGACGGCATTGCCGCTGACGCCGGTGATCGGCGGGATCGTGCCGACAGTGGTGAAGGTCACGTCCTCGAGGCGGGCGTCGAGGCGCATATAGTCCTCGGGCATGGTGACGCGCTCGCCGGTGAACAGCACGCCGCCGGGCACGGCCGACTCGAACCTCGCCGCCGAGATATGGCCGCCGCTCACATGCTCCATGACCCATTTGCGCGCGGGACCGGCGAGGGTCGGCGGCCAGATCTGCTTCAGGGCGGAGATCGACATCGGCGTGAACGACGCCGAAAGGGCGAGAGAGGGCGTCGGCCCATCCAGCCCGATCGTGCCGGCGGCCGCGACCGAGGCGACCGGGGTCGTGATATCGAAATCCGTGATGTCGATCCGTTTGCCGGGGAAATCGGCCTTGCCGACGAGCGCGATCCGGTCGGCGACGATCGGCGGCGAGTTCGAGTCCGCCGCAAGATAAGCGCCGCGCGATTCGAAATCGAAGCTGTAGCGGCCGTCGGACTGGTCGCCGAGCGGCCTGATCTCACCGGTGAGGATGGCGTGCGTCGGGCCGAACTGGAAACGCGACGGCTCGAGCACGAGAGTTCGCTTCGCCACGTCCCAGTGCACGCGGATCGTCGCCTCGTCGAGCAGAACGGTATCCTTGCCGAAACCCGATACGAACTGACCGGCACCGAGATCGAAGCGCAACTGCGCATCCTTCACGTCGCCATCGGCCTCCAGGACCACCGTCGCCCGTCCGAACAGCGGAATGTCGGACTGCACCAGACTCTCGGGCCTTCCGAAATTCGGCTCGATATCGGCGATCGTGAGCTGCGAGAACGACATCGACAGCGTCCGCTCGCCGGATTTCGGATCGACCGCCCGCTCTCCGACGATGCCCCAGCGGCCTGAATAGCCTGAGGTCGAAAAGCTCGCCTTGACCGTCCCGCCGGTATCGAGCGTGAGCGCGATGTCGGTGTGGGGGAATTCGCGCTGCTGGAGCCGCTTCGCGTCCCAGATGTGGATCGTCGCGGCATCGATGCCGAGGCTGTGGAAGTTACGGTCGATCGCCGCGTCGATCGCCGGATCGAGGGCGCGGTTGAGGATATGAAGCGCCGTGAAGAGGTCCGGGAATCCGCCGTCGAGCGCCTTGATCGCCGGCGGAACGGGCGGCGTCAGATCGTCGACCGGGGAGCGTTCGGGCTGGGCCGACGCGGACACTGCCGGCGGGGGCGGCGCCGGCCGCCCGGGCATGCCGAGGAAGATGCGGCCATCGTCGCCTCGCACGAGCGATATGTCCGGCTCGCTGATCTCGATCTCCGAGATGTCGAGCCTCAGGCGCAGCAGGGACAGTGGATCGATGCCGAAGCGGGCCGTCGGCACATGCGCGACCGAGGTGCCACTGGCATCGCGCACGCGAATCTCGTCGATCCGGGCCATGAGCCCCATCACGGGATCGACGTCGATGGAGGCGCCGCCGACGCTGACCTCGTAGCCGGGACCGACCTGATTGCGCACAGACTGCTCGACGCGCTCGCGCAGGACGCCGAGATCGACGGGGCCGACCGCGAGGATCGCCGCGCCGGCAACGACCAGGACGACCATGAGCACGACCGCCGCGCTCGCCAACCGCACCACGGCGCCCAACCAGCCGCGCCGACGCCTCGGCGCCCTCGCGACCAGGGGGCGATGCGCCCGCGCCGAAGGAAACTGGTCAAGCCGCATTGTCAGGTGTTGTCGCTCCTCGTCGGTCGCCCTTCGGGCGGACGGCTCAGGCGGGGCCGTTCTCAGTCCTCGGTTAGCGGACGCGGTCTCCCACCGCAATCAGGCGCGACGCGCCTTGAAAGCTATCCATGATTTCTATTTCTGACGCCAGACAAACCCGACGAAAGGATGGCAAATGACCGCTCCGGCTGCTGGCGCCCCCGCCCCCGACTTCTCGCTTCCGACCACCGGCGGCGGCACCGCCACGCTGAAGGACTATGCGGGACGCAAGCTCGTGCTCTACTTCTATCCAGGCGACGACGGCTCGACCTGCACGGCTGAAGCGCTCGATTTCACGTCCATGCTGGCCGAATTCGAGGCTGCGGGAACAGCGGTGCTGGGCGTCTCGCCCGATTCGGTCGCCTCGCACGAGAAGTTCGCCAAGAAGCGCGGACTCGGCGTCACCCTCGCCGCCGACGAAGACACGTCGGTCTGCCAGGCCTATGGTGTCTGGCAGCAGAAGCAGATGTATGGGCGGACCTATATGGGCGTCGTGCGCACCACCTTCCTGATCGATGCCGAAGGCCGCATCGCCCGTGCCTGGACGGTGTCGCGGGTGAAGGGTCATGTCGCCGAGGTCCTCGAAGCCGCCCGGGCCCTCTGAGCATGGCATCGCCGACCTTCGCTTCGCTGGCCGATGCGGCCGCGCTCATCGTCGCGACCGCCGATCTCGAGGAGAAGGTCGCGGTCGCCTATGACGCCGCCAAGGGCTGGTTCGGCCGGCGGCTGTCGCTGCGTGGAGCGCTCGACCGGCCGATGCCCGAGCGGCCGGGCCGGCCCGAGCGCCCGATTCTGGTGCCGCCGCGCGAACTGCCCAAGCGCTCGCCGGTCTCGGCGCATGGCCGTCTCGCCCTCATCCACTCGCTGGCCCATATCGAGCTCAACGCGGTCGACCTCACCTGGGACCTGGTCGGCCGCTTCGCGCGCGTTCCGATGCCCCGGTCCTTCTTCGACAACTGGGTGCAGGTCGGGCTCGAGGAGGCGAAGCACTTCTCCCTGCTCGCCGATCATCTGAAGGCGATGGGCGGCGCCTATGGCGACCTGCCGGCGCATGACGGGCTCTGGCAGGCGACGCAGGAAACGGGACACGACCTGATGGCGCGGCTCGCCGTGCTTCCGCTCGTGCTGGAGGCGCGTGGGCTCGACGTGACGCCGCCGCTCGTCGACAAGCTCGCCGAGCAGGGCGACGAGGCGGGCTCCGCCATCCTCGCCATCATCTATCGCGACGAGCGGCGGCATGTCGCCTTCGGCTGCAAGTGGTTCCGCTTCCTGTGCGACCGCCACGGCTTGGCGCCGGAGCCGACCTTCCGCAAGCTCGTCATCAAGCATTTCCGCGGGCCGCTGAAACCGCCCTTCAACGACGCCGCGCGGGCCGAGGCCGGCATGACGCCGGGCTTCTACCGCCCCCTCGTGCGACCGCTGGAAGCCTCGATTTCAACCAAGGCTTAACCTTAACGCTTTCTAATCATCGCTGAACCGGCGGGCCTCCGAGAACGCCGGACCTGCCGTCAGCGCAAGGTTGGAGCGTCCATGCCGTCACCCCGTGCTTCGCGTGCCCCCTCCGAGCCGTTCGATGGTCGCGGTGCGGCGGCCGGCCAGCGACGCGCACGGGCGCAGAAGCCCGAAACCCGGGTGATCATCGCCCGCGGCGACCGGCTGCAGGCCATCCATCTCAGCCCCGGCCTGATGACTCTGGCCGGCGTCTGCTTCGTGCTCTTCTCGGCGCTTTACTTCGGCTCGACCGCCTATCTCGTCTTCCGCGACGACTGGGCGAGGCAGGAGCGCGGGGAGGAGGCGACGCTGCGCGAGGGCTACGAGGATCGCATCACGGCACTGCGCAACGAGATCGAGCGCATCCGCTCCCGCCGCGCGGTCGACCATGCGACGGTCGAGCAGAAGGTCGAGCAGCTCCTCGATCGGCAGGACGAGCTCGGCCAGCGCCAGGAGATGCTGGAAAAGCTGACCGACGCAGCACGCAAGGCCGGTTTCGAGGTGCCCCCGCCTTTGCCGCCGCGCAAGGACGCCAGCCACGACACGAATGACCACGGCAAGCAGGCGAGCGCCGACGGCGTCGCCCGTCCTTCGGTGACGCTCGCCAGCATCACGGGCGCGACGGCGCGCGATCCGCTCGCCCCGCTCGCCGGCGCCGATCGCATCGACGGAATCGAGAGTCAGCTCGACTCGATGCAGACCGCGCAGGACATGGCGGTCGCGACGATGCGCACGAGCGTCGCCTCGCGAGCCGACCGCATCGCAACGATCCTGAAGCGGGTCGGCCGAAAGGTTCCGCGCCCGTCCGCCACGGAAGATGTCGGCGGGCCGTTCGTTCCGCTGCCCGAGGGCACGCAGGACGAACGATTCATGACCGACGTGACGATGCTCTCGGCGGAGCTTGCGCGCTTTGCGAGCCTCCGCAAGGTCGCGCTGGCCCTCCCCTGGAGTCAGCCGATCGTCGGCGCCCCGATCAGCAGCGGCTTCGGTCCGCGGCTCGATCCGTTCCTCGGGCGCCCGGCGATGCACACCGGGATCGATTTCCGCGCGCCGCGCGGCATGCCTGCCCGCAGCGTCGCCGCCGGCACGGTCATCGCCGCCGAGTGGAACGGCGGCTACGGCAACATGGTCGACGTGGATCACGGCAACGGCGTCGTGACCCGCTACGGCCATCTCTCGGCGATCACGGTGCGCGTCGGCGACCATGTCGAGGCCGGCGGCAAGATCGGCCGCGTCGGCTCGACAGGCCGCTCGACCGGCCCGCATCTCCATTACGAGATCCGCCTCGACGGCGACGCGATCGACCCGATGCGCTTCCTGATCGCCGGCCGGGAAATGGCGCAGCTGCTGTAGCGGTCATCGGTGGCGCAAGCTCGAATCTTCCCCATGATTCACCGCCGGCCCGTCCAGCGCCCGTCCGCCACCCTTCCAACCCGAAACCATCTGCTTTTTACGCAGGCAGGTAACAGAGGATTTACCCTGTCGAGTCTGTAGTGAAGTTCGGGCCGGCACCTTCCGGGCGGCCCCGCTTCCGACGACGCGCCAGGTTGAACCGACGCCATGCAGACTGCCCACCGCCAGCCATCGCATCCTCCTGTACCGTCCTCGGGACGCGCGGAAGCAAAGCGGCGCCCGGCTCCCCGTCAAAAGCCAGCCAGAACCGGAACGCGGGTCATTGTCGCCCATGGCGACATGCTGCACGCCGTCCATGTCAGCCGTCGCCTCGTCGCGATGGTCGTGGTCGGGGTCCTTCTGCTGGTCGGCCTTTCGGCCGGTGGCGTCGCGCTCTATCTCGGCCGCGAACAGACTCCGGTCTTCACGGAGGCCGATGAAGCGGTGCTTCGGCAGGCGATGGAGACCGTGATCCGCCAGCGTCGCGAGGCGGAGCTGACCGCCAAGCTGTCTGAGGACTACGAGAACAAGCTGGCCGACCTCAAAGGCGAAATGGACCGCCTGACCGAACGGCAGCAGATCGACAAGTCGACCGTCCAGCAGGCGCTGGGACGCGTGCTCGACCGCCAGGAACAGCTGGCCAAGCGGCAGGACCTGCTGACGAGGATCGCCGACGCGGCGAAGCGCGCCGGCTTCGACGTCAAGATGCCCGTCGCGACGCCTCGGCCCAAGAAGGGCAGCAAGTCCGGCAGCCCGAGCGCCAGCGCGGTGCCGGTCGCCAAGCCGAGCGTTCAGCTTGCCAGTGTCGTCGACGGCGGGGCTGACGGGCATCTGACGCCGGCGGACGCCGCACGCATCGCGAAGATCGAGGCCGAGGTCAACGCGATGGAGCGTGCCCAGGAGGCAACCATCGCCGGACTCACCCGTTCGGTCGCCTCGCGCGCCGATCGCATCGCCGCGGTGCTTCAGAAGGTCGGGCGCAAGGCGCCGGGCAGCCGCAGCAATGACGATGCCGTCGGCGGGCCCTTCGTGCCGCTGCCGGACGATCCAAGCCCCGCACGCTTCGCGCTCGGCGTGAAGACGCTGAGCAGCGAACTCGACCGCCTCGCCGCCACCCGCCGCATTGCGCTTTCCCTCCCCTGGAAGGCGCCGCTCGGCAATGCGCCGATCTCGAGCGGTTTTGGCGCGCGCAGTGATCCTTTCCTCGGCCGGCCGGCCATGCATACCGGCGTCGATTTCCGCGCGCCGATGGGCTACCCGGTGCCGGCCGCGCTCGGCGGCACGATCGTCTCGGCGGGCTGGGAAGGCGGCTATGGCAAGATGGTCGACATCGACGCCGGCAACGGGATCGTGACCCGCTACGGCCATCTCTCGGCGATCAACGTCAAGGTCGGCCAGAAAGTGAAGACCGGCCAGATCATCGGCGAGGTCGGCTCGACCGGCCGCTCGACGGGCACGCATCTCCACTACGAGATCCGCGTCAACGACCGCGCCATCGATCCGATGACCTATATCGTGCCGGGCCGGCAGATCGCGCAGTTGCTTTAGGTCGAGGCAGTCGGGCGTCCCGGCGCGCGGGCAATGCCCGTGACGCCGTGGGTCACGTCCGGTGTTGCAGGAGCGGGTCCTGCCCGCTCCCGCTCATCAGTCGATATCCGCCACCTCGACATCGGCGCCGCCGAGGCGCTGCGCCAGCGCGGCTTCCATGAACTCGTTCAGCTCGCCGTTGAGGACGGTCTGCGGATCGGTGCTTTCGACGCCGGTCCGGAGGTCCTTCACGAGCTGATAGGGCTGCAGGACATAGGACCGGATCTGGTGACCCCAGCCGATGTCCTTCTTGGACGATTCGGTCGCCATGGCGGCCGCCTCGCGACGCTCCAGCTCGGCCTCGTAAAGGCGCGAGCGCAGCATGTCCCAGGCGGCGGCACGGTTCTTGTGCTGCGAACGCTCGTTCTGGCACTGCACGACGATGCCCGAGGGAATATGCGTGATGCGGACCGCGGAGTCGGTCGTGTTGATGTGCTGACCGCCGGCGCCCTGCGCCCGGTACGTGTCGATGCGGCAGTCGCTCTCGTTGATCTCGATGTCGATCGAATCGTCGACGACCGGATAGACCCATACGCTGGCGAAGGAGGTGTGGCGGCGCGCACTCGAATCATAGGGCGAGATGCGCACGAGGCGATGCACGCCCGACTCGGTCTTCAGCCAGCCATAGGACTGCTCGCCCTTGACGAGGAGCGTCGCCGACTTGATGCCTGCTTCTTCGCCATCGTGGATCTCGAGCAGCTCGACTTTCTTGCCGGTGCGCTCCGACCAGCGGGTGTACATGCGCAGCAGCATGTTGGCCCAGTCCTGGCTCTCGGTGCCGCCGGCGCCGGCATGGATTTCGACATAGGTGTCGTTGCCGTCGGCCTCGCCGGACAGCATCGAATTGATCTGGCGGCGGCGAACGACGTCCTTGAGCGCGAAGATCGCGTTCTCGGCCTCGGTCACGATAGACGCATCGCCCTCCGCCTCGCCGAGTTCGATGAGCTCCAGATTATCGGCGAGCTCGCGCTCGGACGCCTCGACGGCGCGGATGCCGTCCTCGAGAGACTGCCGCTCGCGCATCAGCTTCTGCGCCTTCTGCGGATCGTCCCAGAAGGTCGGCGTTTCGGAGAGGGCGTTCAGTTCGGAAAGGCGACGCTGGGCACGATCCCAGTCAAAGATGCCTCCTCAGCAGGGTTACGCCCTGCTTGATTTCGTCGACGATCGTCTCGATCTCGGCTCGCATATGCTAGGTCCGCTTGGAGATGGCTGGCGGCGGCAACTGGACGTCGCCCCGCGGCGTTGCGCGAACATAGTGACGCCCTCCCCGCCTGTAAACCGATGAGAGGCCTGATGAACCGACCTGCCCGCTCCCTCGCGACCCTCGTGCTTCTGCTCGCAGCCTTCGCGCCCTCTCTGTCGCATGCCGACGGGACGATGGCGGCACGGACCCTCACCGCTTCGGACAAGGCCCGGATCGCGGGCTTCGACGCAAGCCGATCGAAGGCGATCGACGAGGCGAAGTCGGGCGGTATCGCGGCCGATGTGAAGGTGCTGGACGCGGTCCTCGCCGGCGCCCCGCAGCCGATCCTCGGCACCGACATCCGCGGCGACTATCGCTGCCGGACCGTGAAGCTCGGCGGCACGCTGCCGCTCACGGTCTATGGCTGGTTCAAGTGCCGCATCGACGAGGACGACCTCGGCTACCGCCTCGTGAAGACGACCGGCTCGCAGCGCTTCACCGGCCATTTCATCGACGATTCGGAGAAGCGCCTGCTCTTCTATGGCGCCGGCCACTATGGCGACGAGCAGCCCCGCCGCTACAAGGCCGATGCCGACCGCGATATGGTCGGCTTTCTCGTGAAGGCCGGCCCCAAGCGCTACCGCCTCGAACTGCCGGCCCCGAAATTCGAATCGACCTTCGACATCATCGAGCTCGAGCGGAAGTAGCCGTCAGCCACCGCCGGCCACGGCGATCATTGCGCGCACCGCTTGTTGGAATTCCGCTCGCATGTGGCGAATCTCCTCACGATCCAACTCTCGCCCGAGACCATCTCGGCATGTCGGCAGCAACCTGCGGTCGAGTTCCATCGGAACCCCACGCGAAGTCTCCCAATACACAATGATCCCTTGCAGTTCGGACGTGGACAGAGCGCTTACGAAGCCGCGCACTAACCCAGCTATACGCTCCTCTGCTCGGGCAGCTCCGTCACCAACGAGCGGATCGAGATTGCCTTCAAATACCGGCGCGGCTGGGATCGGTGTCTCTGGCTTGATCGAAAGGAAGCTCGCTATCGTATCGCGGCTCCACTCGCGTGTCGTATCCGCCTCTTGCAGCAGATTGGCCGACTGCGAGCCGCGCGCCGGCTCGATTCCCAACAAATGCAGCCGGACACCATAGTTCTGCGCAATCTGAACTCCCACGCGGACGTCCTCGTCGCCCGATAGGAGTACAGCGTCTGATATTGACTTCAGCCGAGCAAGCTCGATCAAGTCGGTGACAATGAGTGAGTCGACGCCCTTCTGCTCACCCACTCCGTTCACCATCCCGAGGCGAAGCTTTACGTCGTCCAAATTTGCAATGTGACTTTGCTCGGCTGTCGCGCGTGGACCACCGAGCGCACCGTCATACCAATAAATCCGGAGGATACGGCAGTCGCTTGCCTGCTCGGCCGCGATAGATTTAAGAGCGTGTACCGCAGCAACAGGCTCCAGCGCTAGGCGCTCGCGACGAACGCGACTACCGCTCAGCGCCACACTTCCTTGCGCAAAGAGATAGCCGGCATCGACAAAAATAGCGACCCGATCCACGAAGATATCCCCGAAATAGCAAGGGCTCCCGCAGGAGCCCTTTTATGCCACCGGCCCGCAAAAGTGTATCGGGCGCCGATGGAGTAAGAAATCAATACCAGAAACCACACAGGGCCGCAATCAGTTTCGCAGCGTGCGTTCGTAAACCACAAGCGAACAGTTGGGGTCTCGTGGCTTCACCTACAATAGCGTTCCCGCCAGAATAACCGACGCGATCGAGAAATAGATCACGAGGCCGGTGACGTCGACGAGTGTCGCGACGAAGGGCGCCGAGGCGCTGGCCGGGTCGAAGTTCAGCCGCTTCAGCACGAAGGGCAGCATCGAGCCGGTCATCGAGCCGAAGGTGACGATGCCGACGAGACCACAGCCGACGGTGAGCGCCACCAGGAACCAGTGGGCGCCATAATCGTGCAGCCCGAGCAACTGCCAGGCGACGATGCGGGTGAGTCCCATCGCTCCGAGGATCAGGCCGAGCGTAAGTCCGCTGGGGAGTTCGCGCAGCGCCACGCGCCACCAGTCGCGAAGCCGCACTTCGCCGAGCGCCAGGGCGCGGATGATGAGCGAGGTCGCCTGCGAGCCGGAATTGCCGCCCGAGCTCATGATCAGCGGGATGAAGAGCGTCAGTACGATCGCCTTTTGCAGCTCGTCCTCGAAATGCTGCATGGCCGTGGCGGTCAGCATCTCGCCGATGAACAGCGCGGCGAGCCAGCCGGCGCGCTTGTGGATCATCTTTCCGAAGCTGATCTCCATGTAAGGCTCGTCGAGAGCCTCCATGCCGCCGAACTTCTGGACGTCCTCCGTGCTCTCCTCGACGATCGCGTCGATGATGTCGTCGACCGTGACGATGCCGATGAGATGCCGCCGCTCGTCGATGACGGGCACGGCGAGGAGGTCGTATTTCGTGAAGAGCCGCGCCGCTTCTTCCTGGTCGAGCGTCGGCGTGACGGTGATCGGCCGGTTGTGGCGGGCCGCCGCGAGGACGGGCGCGGCCGGATCCGCGGTGATGAGCCGGCGCAGCGTCGCCGTCTGCAGCAGCGCGCCCGTCTCGGGATGCAGCAGGCAGATCGTGTAGATCGTCTCGCGGCTCTTCTCGACCTTGCGGATATAGTCGAGCGTCGCGGCGACGGTCCAGTTGGCCGGCACGCTGACCACCTCGGTCGTCATGATGGCGCCGACGCTGCCCTCGGGATAGCGCGCGAGATGCGAGACGGCCGAGCGCGTCTCGTGGTCGAGCTTCGCGATGATCCGCGAGCGCTGAGGCTCCTCCATCTCGCTGAGGAGATCGGTGGCGCGGTCGGCCGAGACGCCGGCCAGCAGCGAGGCGGCGCGGTCGACGGGCAGCGTCGCCACGATCTCGGCGGCATCCTCGAATTCGGGATGATCGAGCAGTTCGACCGCGCGCTCTTCCGTGAGCTTGGCGAGAACGCCGGCCGCGTCGCCCGCGTCCTGCTCGTTCAGATGCTCGACGACGTCGGCAACATGCGCATGCTCGAGATCAAGCGCGACGGCGGGCGCACCCGCGCCCTCACGGAGGTCGGAATCTTCCATGGCTCACCTCTTTTCCACCAGCCGACGCGGCTGCGTGCGGTGAGCCGTCTCCCCTCGGGGCGAACGGTCAGCAGGCAGGCACGGTCGGCCGGCTCATTCGACTTCGACTGTCGTTCGACATTGCAGTCCAGGGGGGTAACGGATCGGGACCAGCTGTCCCGGGCGCCGTTGTTGGGTGCGCCAAACGCCTGATCCGGTCAAGTGAATTCCCGTTCACACGATGCGGCATCGTTGCAGCGCGAAAGGGATGGTCGTGGCAAAAGAAAAGGCCGCCGAAATCGGCGGCCTCACATCTCCCGCGATGGCAGGCTGCGCTCAGTAGAGCCCGCCTGTTCCGCCCATCACAGCGCGGTCGGATTCGGACGAGACCGTGCCGCCGTCGGACGAGCCGATGACCGAATAGGTGTCGGCGGGGCCGGTGCCCGGCTTGAAGGCTTCCATGATCGTGTTTGGCGCGCCGGGATCGGCACGCATGCCGGTGCGGCGGTCGATCGGGATCAGCGTCAGCCCCTCCGGCATGCGGAACGGCACGGCTGGCTTGTCGGCCAGCGCCAGCTTGAAGAACTCGGCCGCGACCGGCGCCGCGATCTCGCCGCCGGTCATGCCGCGGCCCATCGGGCGCGGCTGGTCGTAGCCGAAGAACACGCCGACCACGAGATCGGGCGAATAGCCGATAAACCAGGCGTCCTTGTAGTCGTTGGACGTGCCGGTCTTGCCGGCGATCGGCTTGCCGACCTGCTTGACGATCGTTGCGGTGCCGCGCTGGACGACGCCTTCCATCATCGAGGTGATCTGGTAGGCGGTCATCGGGTCGAGCACCTGCTCGCGGTTGTCGGTGATGACCGGTTCGTCCTGGTTGTTCCAGCTGTCGGCGTCGCAGCCTTCGCAGACGCGTTCCTCATGCTTGAAGATCGTCTTGCCGAAGCGATCCTGGATACGGTCGATCAGCGTCGGCTTCACCTGGCGGCCGCCATTGGCGAACACGGAATAGCCGGCGACCATGCGCAGGACCGTGGTGCCGGTCGCGCCGAGAGCGTTCGGAAGGAACGGGGCGAGATTGTCGTAGACGCCGAAGCGCTTGGCATATTCCGCGACCAGCGGCATGCCCATGTCCTGCGCGAGGCGCACGGTCATGACGTTACGCGACTGCTCGATGCCGGTGCGAAGCGTCGAAGGGCCATAGAACTTCTGGGCGTAGTTCTCCGGCCGCCACATCGGCTGGCCGAAGCCCGGATCGATCTCGATCGGCGCGTCGAGCACCACCGACGACGGCGTATAGCCGTTGTCGAGCGCCGCCGCATAGACGAAGGGCTTGAACGAGGAGCCCGGCTGGCGCTGGGCCTGGGTCGCGCGGTTGAACTCGCTCTCGGCATAGGAGAAGCCGCCGTCCATGGCGAGCACGCGGCCGGTATGCGGGTCCATGACGACCATGGCCCCCTCGATCTCGGGCACCTGGTGCAGGCGATAGGAGCCGGGCTTGCCGTCGGCCGGCTCGACATAGACGACATCGCCGACCTTGAGCACGCCGTCGACATTCTTCTTGCCGCGCAGCGCCCACTTCATCTCGGATGCGGGGATCACGCCGGTCTCGCGCTCGGCGAGCAGCTTGCCCGTCTCGCTGCGGCCGGGCTGCAGGCCGATCTCGGCCTCTCCCTTGTCGACCTTGGTGACGATGGCGAGACGCCATTCATAGATGTCGGAGAGCGGCTTGATGGTCCCGACCGCCTCGCCCCAGTCCTCGCCGATCGGCACATTCTTGACCGGACCGCGCCAGCCGCGATCCTCGTCAAAGCTGACGAGACCGTCCATGAGCGCCTGACGGGCCATGACCTGCATCGCGGGATCGAGCGACGTGCGCACCGAAAGGCCGCCCTCATAGAGCGCCTTCTCGCCATACATCTGCATCAGCTGGCGGCGCACTTCCTCGACGTAATAGTCGGCGGCGAAGATATGCGGGCTGGTGATGCGGGTCTTGACGCCGAGCGGCTGCGCCTTGGCAGCCTCGCCTTCGTCCGGCGTCGCATAGCCGTTCTCGACCATGCGGTCGATGACCCAGTTGCGTCGCTCGATCGCGCGATCGGCATAGCGGAAGGGGTTGTAGTTGTTCGGGCCCTTGGGCAGCGCAGCGAGATACGCCGCCTCGGAGAGCGTCAGCTCGTGCACCGACTTGTCGAAATAGGCGAGCGACGCGGCGGCGACGCCATAGGAACCGAGGCCGAGGAAAATCTCGTTCAGGTAGAGCTCGAGGATCTTGTCCTTGGAGTTCGCCTGCTCGATCCGGAGCGACAGGATCGCTTCCTTGATCTTGCGGTCGATCGTGCGCTCGTTGGTGAGCAGGAAGTTCTTGGCGACCTGCTGCGTGATCGTCGAGGCGCCGATCATGCGGCCGTTCGACGAGAGCGCGGCGATGTTTTGCACGCCGGCGCGCATGATGCCGGCATAGTCGAGGCCGGAATGCTGGTAGAAATTCTTGTCCTCGGCCGAGATGAACGCGGCCTTGACGCGATCGGGGATCGCCTGGATCGGCAGATAGAGCCGCCGCTCGCGCGCATATTCGGCGACCAGCTGGCCGTCCGTCGCATGAATGCGCGTCATCACAGGGGGCTCGTATTTCGCGAGCACCTCGACGGAGGGCAGACCGCCCGTCAGGCCCGACACATACCAGGCCACCCCAGCTGCAACCACCAAGAAGAACACGGCGCCTATCCCGAAAATGTAGCCGATCAGTCGCAGAAACATATCGCTCGCGTTCCCCGCTGGCCCGCCATCATCGGCATTGCCGCCGGACCTTCGGGGCGCGCCCCGGTCAGAATTCTATCCAATCGCCCGGAAGCTGTCGCTCCGCGAACCGACTCCGGCCCTTCGGCGGCGCCTTTTGCGGGCTGGTGCCCGGCGCACGGCCGCGACCGATCCTCTGATCGCGGCACCGATAGACCCTTGCCTGCCGTTCTTCCAGTCGATTTGTGGAGATTGTGGGGCGCCGCCCCTTGCCCGGCCACTGCGCCGATCGCCGTGGTCTTGCGGCAACAGCCATCACGGCGCCGAGGTGGCGGGCTCGAGCGAGCCGGTCGTGGTCTGTGCGACGCGCAGGCGGAAATAGGTGTCGATGGCGCGCGCCATGGCCTCGGCCGTCGTCTCGCGCCAGGCCGGCGACGCCAGCAGCTTCTCGTCCTCGGGATTGGACAGATAGCCGAGCTCGACGAGGGCGGACGGAACGTCAGGCGCCTTCAGCACCATGAAACCGGCCTGCTGGTGCGGATGCTTGAAGAAGCGCACCTTCGGCCCGAGTTCCTTGATCATGTTGCGGGCGAAGACGACCGAGAAATTCTTGGTCTCGCGACGAGCGAGATCGATCAGGATGTCGGAGACCTCAGTGGTATCCTCGGGTACCGCGACACCGGCCAGGATGTCGGACTTGTTCTCCGATTCGGCGATCTGGGCCGCCATGCGGTCCGACGCCTTCTCCGAAAGCGTGTAGATCGTCGCGCCGCGCACATCGCCGCCCCAGAATGAATCGGCGTGGATCGACACGAAGAGGTCGGCGTGGTGCGAGCGGGCGAAGGCGACGCGGCCGCCGAGCGAGATGAAGCTGTCGTCCGACCGCGTCATCAGCACCTCGTAGCGTCCGCTTTCGTCGAGTTTCTGCTCCAGCTCCTTGGCGAAGGCGAGCACGACGTTCTTCTCCAGCGTGCCCGACTTGGCGATGGCGCCCGAATCGATGCCGCCATGGCCGGGATCGAGTACGATGCGCAGGCGTCCGTCCGAGGGCGCGGGAGTCGCGGGGCGGGCGGCGGCGATCGCCTCCTTCTCTCGCTCGCGATAAAGGCGCACGGCCGAGGCGAAGGATGCGCGGCTCGTCGGCACGAGATCGACCACGAGCTTCGCCGGCTGGCCGTCGGCCGGCGGCAGCACGAACGACTTGTCGACGGAGACCGGCTGCTTCAGATCGAGCACCACGCGCGACTTGCCCGCCGAGATCTGGCCATACCGGAATGCGGAGACGAGCCCCCTCACCTCGTGCTCGGCCTCCTTGGGCAGCGCGAAGCCGACATCCGGAAGGTCGATCACGATGCGGTCCGGCTCGTCCAGCGGGAAGACCGTGAAGGCCGCCTCGGCGGAGAGATCCATCACGAAGCGCGTGCGGCTGTCGTCTCCGACGGCGCGCGCGTCGGTGGCGACGACGCCCGCCGAACTCTCGGTGACGGGTTCGGCTGCCGATATGGCGACCGCGCCGGTTACGGCGAATATGCCGCCGGCGAAGGTGCCGAGCAGGAGCGCCGCGCAGCGCGCGATGAATCCGGATCGAATTGAATGAAACATTCCGCTCGTTCGGTTGGTCGGTCGGCCCGCCGCTCTTAACGGTCCGTAGACGATTAGCGTCGATTGGTTAATCGCGCATTAAGACTTTTGCCGGGCCCGCCGGCCGCGGATCCGGGCTCCGACTAGCCGCAGCGGCGCCACGATGCGATGCGGCCAAGCGTCATGCGGCCCTCTGTCTCTTCGGCATCGAGACTTGTCGGCCGCGCGTCGCGGCGTGTCTCGCGGGGCGTCTCACGCCCGCGCTGAAGGCGCCGCCAGGCATCGCGCCAAGTGTCTTGCGCAGACTCGCCGTCTTCCATACAAGGGTTGCACGGAATTCATCCTCCGCCCGGACAGTCGCCTCATCGCGATGCTCCGGCACGATGCGACGGACGATCGGGACTTGCTGCAGCAATTGCGCAGGGCTCGGAAGCGATCCGGAGCCAGTTCGGTGCTCGGTCGGGGATGGGACAGGCATCCTCGCCGCGCATGGTCGTCCCCAGACCTCACGCGCAAGGCCCGCCTGCTACTCAAGGCCTCAGGACGATCCGTGCCTGGGGCCGCCCCGTGCGGCACGGGCTCCGCGCCGCCGGACCGAACAGGCTCGAAGCGCGTATTCATGTTCCTTCCGCCTATGACCCGCAGCGCTGCAGACCGGCCTCTTTCGGCCGGTGACGCAGTTGCGGCGGCGGCGGACGCGGCATGGCGCGCGAACCATTTCCTCATGCAACATGATGGCTCCCGCGCGGTCCGCGCGGCATCGGCGCCTTGCGCCAGCCGGAGCGTTCAGCGCCGGAGCCATGGAGATTTTCCGTCATGGCCAACAAGATGCTCATCGACGCCACCCACCCGGAGGAGACCCGGGTCGTGGTGGTCCGCGGCAACCGTGTCGAGGAGTTCGACTTCGAATCCGCCTCGCGCAAGCAGCTGCGCGGCAACATCTATCTCGCCAAGGTAACGCGGGTCGAACCCTCGCTCCAGGCGGCCTTCGTCGAGTATGGCGGTAACCGCCACGGCTTCCTCGCCTTCTCCGAAATCCATCCCGACTATTACCAGATTCCCGTCGCCGACCGGCAGGCGCTGATCGAGGCCGAGGAGCAGGAGGAACGCGAGGCCGAGGAGCGCGCCGCGCGCCAGGCCGCGCGCCGCTCGCAGAAGAACCGGCCCGCCGCTCAGCCCGTCGAGCGCATCAGCTCCGAGCCCGCCGAGGGTGGTGCCGAGACCGCGCCCGCCGTCCCGAGCGAGGCAGGCTCCGCCGAGGTCTCGGCCGAGCAGACCGGCGAGGCGCCCGAGACGGCAGCGCCGGTCGAGGCCGGCGAAGCCACCGAGGGCGAGGCCGAAGCCGTCGAGGACAACGGCCCGCCGGACGACAGCGCCGACAGTTTCTCCCACCTCGAGGCTCCTCCTTCCGACCACAGCGTCGAGGAGATCGGCCATGACGAGGAGGAAGAGGAGAATCCCGAGGACAGCGTCGAGTCGGTCGGTGCCGAGGATGCGCTGGAGGAGCTTCCCGAGCGCCGCCGCGCCCGTGCCCGTCAGTACAAGATCCAGGAAGTCATCAAGCGCCGCCAGGTCCTGCTCGTCCAGGTCGTGAAGGAAGAGCGCGGCAACAAGGGCGCCGCCCTCACCACCTATCTGTCGCTCGCCGGCCGCTATTCCGTGCTGATGCCGAACACGGCGCGCGGCGGCGGCATTTCGCGCAAGATCACCAACACCGCCGATCGCAAGCGCCTCAAGGAAGTCGCTCAGGATCTCGACGTGCCGGAGGGCATGGGCGTCATCCTGCGCACGGCGGGTGCCACGCGCACCAAGGCCGAGGTCAAGCGCGACTTCGAATATCTGCTTCGGCTCTGGGAGAACGTGCGCGAGCTGACGCTGCGCTCCTCGGCGCCCACCCTCGTCTATGAGGAAGGCAGCCTCATCAAGCGGTCGATCCGCGATCTCTACAACAAGGATATCGACGAGGTTCTCGTCGCCGGCGAGGAAGGCTACCGCGAGGCGAAGGACTTCATGCGCATGCTCATGCCGAGCCATGCCAAGAACGTCCAGCCCTATCGCGAGACGCAGCCGATCTTCGCTCGCTACAGCGTCGAGGCGCAGCTCGATGCGATGTTCTCGCCGCAGGTGACGCTGAAGTCGGGCGGCTATCTCGTCATCAACCAGACCGAGGCGCTCGTCGCCATCGACGTGAACTCGGGACGGTCGACGCGCGAGCACAATATCGAGGACACCGCCTACCAGACCAATCTCGAGGCGGCCGAAGAGGTCGCCCGCCAGCTTCGCCTGCGCGATCTCGCCGGCCTCATCGTGATCGATTTCATCGACATGGAGGAGAAGCGGAACAACCGCGCGGTCGAGAACAAGCTGAAGGCGGCGCTGAAGAACGACCGGGCGCGCATCCAGGTCGGCCGGATCTCGCATTTCGGCCTCATGGAGATGTCGCGCCAGCGCATCCGCACCGGCGTCGTCGAGAGCTCGATGGAGGTTTGCCCGCACTGCCATGGCACCGGCCATGTGCGCGCGCCGGCTTCCGTGGCGCTGCATGTCCTGCGCTCGGTCGAGGACACGCTGCTCAAGGGCGCGACGCACGACCTCATCATCCGCACTCGCACCGCGGTCGCTCTCTACATCCTCAACCAGAAGCGCGGCCATCTCGCCGAGATCGAGGAGCGCTTCGGCATCTCGATCACCGTGCTCGCCGACGACGGCGTCACCTCCGCCGCCCATTACACGCTGGAGCGCGGCGAGCCCGTGACGCCGCGCGAGACGCCCCTGGCGCCCGTGGCGCGGGCGATCGTCCAGCCCGATTCGATCGAGCCGGTCGACGAGGAGATCGAGGACGAGGTCGAGGCGGACGAGGAGGAGACGGAGACCGAGCGTCCCGCTTCCGAGAGCCAGGACGAAGGCGGCGCGCGCCGCAAGCGTCGTCGCCGCCGTCGGCGCCGCGGCGGCGAGGGCTCCCGCGACGGCCATGACGAGGCCGGCAACGGCGAGGAAGTCCGTGAAGCCGCCGAGTCGGGCGAAGCCGTCGAGGCGGCAGAGTCCGAGGAAGCCGGCGAGGAAGGCGACGACGAGGCTGGCGACGGTTCGGCCCGGCCGGATGGCGATGGCGAGAATGGCGAGCACAAGCGCCGCCGCCGCCGTGGCCGTCGGGGCGGCCGCCGCGGCCGCCGCGAAGACGGCACCGTGGATACCGAAGCCGGGGCCGAGACGGATGCCGTCGCCGAGGGCGATGGCGAACCGTCGGTCATCGAGGAGGCCTCTGCCGAAGAAGGCGAGGCTCGCCTCCAGCTCGACGAGACCGGCGAGGTGCTGTCCAGCGGCTTCGTCGAGGACGAGCCGGAAGGCATCCGCGATATCGACCCCGAGGATGCCGGCGAGCGTCTTGTCGCCCGCGACGTACCGATCGCGGATATGGCCGAGTATGAGGCGCCGCTGCTCGATCCGATCGAGGACGAAGCCGAACTCGACATGCCCGAAATGGGCGATGACGAGGACGACGAGCCCGAGGACGAGACGTCGGATCTCCGCGTGATCGACGAGGACGCGATCGAGGCTGCCGAGGGTCCGCAGGAGCCGGACGAATCGGTGGTGGCCGACGAGCCGCCAAGCGATCCGGTCTCGGATACGGTCGAGGAGGACAATCGTCCGAAGCGTGTCGGCTGGTGGCGCCGCCGCTCGAGCTGACGCCCGTCCGCTTCCGCTATTGAATCACAAAGGGCCCGGCGCCGAGCTCCGGGCCCTTTCCATTTCGCGTAGACGGATCAGAGGACCGTCAGGCGGACATCGAGGTTCGACCGCGTCGCGTCCGAATAGGGGCAGACGATGTGGGCGCGGGCGACGAGATCCTCCGCCACCGCCCGCTCCACCCCGGGGACGGCGACGTCGAGCGCCACGTCGAGGCCGAAGCCCTTGCCATCGTCACGCGGGCCGATGCCGACCTTGGCCGTCACGGTGACGTCGTTGCCGAGCTTCACCTTCTGCTGTCCGGCAACGAAGCGCAGCGCGCCGAGGAAGCAGGCGGCGTAGCCCGCCGCGAACAGCTTCTCAGGGTTGGCGCCGGGACCGCCGGGGCCGCCGAGCTCGCGCGGCACGACGAGCTGCAGGTCGATCTCGCCGTCTTCGCTGCGGGTGTGACCGTCGCGTCCGCCGCCCGTCGCCGTCGCGGCCGTGTTGTAGAGAACCTTCATCACGTATCTCCCTCGAAACGATGCAGCACTGCGCCGCTGCGATTTATATCGCACACGATTTACTCGCAGGCGATATGTTTTTTCGTCATGCCAGCCATGCGGGCGCCGGCGAGGCGCGACCGATGATCGCAAAGCGCGGGACGAGACGCCCGCCGGCCGCGACCGCCTTTGACTTGCGCGACGGGGAGCGGCATAAGTCATCGCAATCGTTGCGAGACATGGGTGCCGAAATGGGCTGGTTCCTGACCGAACTCTTCACCTGGTGGAACGGCCAGACCATGGGCACGCGGTTCTACACCTGGCGCAAGGGCGAGAAGGTCGGCACCGACGAGTTCGGCAACACCTATTATCGCGCGCCCGACAAGTCTCAGACCGCCGGCGGCTTCGCCGAGCGTCGCTGGGTGATCTATAGCGGCTATGCCGAGGCCTCGGCGATCCCGACCGGCTGGCACGGCTGGATGCATCACCGCACCGACACCCCACCCTCGCAGCAGACCTACAAGCCGCGCGAGTGGCAGAAGCCGCACCGCCCCAACCCGACCGGCACGCCGAACGCCTATCGCCCGAAGGGCTCGATCGTCGGCGCCGATCACCGTCCGCGCGTGACAGGCGACTACGACGCCTGGACGCCCTGAGCGAAAAGGCGCCGCGACGGCTCGCGGCTCGCGGCAAATAGACAGGTCCTGGAAGGCAGCAATCAACCTGGCCGAATCGGTGGCTTGCCTCCGCGCGCCTACGGGATCTCTTCGGACAATCTCGATCTTGGGCGAATGCGGCCGCATGGTGCCATCGCGGCTGTGCCTCTCGGCATGCGCGACGGCCGACCTCGGCGATGACCCCTCACCTTGCCCAAACCACCGATCCTGTGGACATCGAAACGCCATATGACGGCGCCGTGACGGTGGCTTCGCACCGCTCATCCACAGCGCGCCGCGGGCTGCCGGCCGATGCAACCCCTTGTGCCGCCTCGGCTTCGGGCGCGCTGTCGCGGAATGATCCCCAGATCGCATGCGCGATCCGTGGCCAACGGAGCAGCACACACGACATGTAGCCGCCCAAGCTTCGGGCACCACTATTCCTTGACCCTCCGGGAGACTCGGAATAGCTTCCAACTCGTAAACGACGCCCCCGCCAGACGGTCGGCCGTCGAGGGTCCAAACCCTTTTAGACATGTGGTTTCAAGCGCGAAGCAGGCGTACGCTTCACGCAGCGCTCCCTTATGCGCTGTGTCCGGACGCCTGCTTTTTTGTGGCTGGATGGTGTCGGTAACCCTATATTTAGGGGTATACGCGATAGTCATCCACTAGATGATGACGATCCACGGAGCCTTGTCGCCCGTGACTCGTTGAGCAGAACGGAAATCGGCCATCGGGCCGACGGCGCGGCCGGGCAGGCGCCGGAGCAAGGGACGAAAGCGGATGCGGATCGAACGGCGCTTCACCACCTCGGGTCAGTCGGCCTATGCCGGGATCGAGTTCCGGACGACCAAGAGCGAGATCCGCAATCCGGACGGCTCGGTCGTGTTCCGCCTCGAGGGCATCCAGGTCCCCGCCACCTGGAGCCAGGTGGCGAGCGATATCATCGCCCAGAAATATTTCCGCAAGGCCGGCGTGCCGGCGCGCCTCAAGCGCGTCGAGGAAAACGACGTCCCCTCCTTCCTCTGGCGCTCAGTCGCCGACGAGAAGGCGCTCGCCGAACTGCCGGAGGCCGAGCGCTATGTCGGCGAGACCGATTCGCGTCAGGTGTTCGATCGCCTCGCCGGGACCTGGACCTATTGGGGCTGGAAGGGCGGCTATTTCGATACCGAGGAGGACGCGCAGGCCTTCTTCGACGAGCATCGCTTCATGCTCGCGACGCAGCGCGTCGCGCCGAACTCGCCGCAGTGGTTCAACACCGGCCTGCATTGGGCCTATGGCATCGACGGACCGAGCCAGGGCCATTTCTATGTCGACTACAAGACCGGCAAGCTGACGCGCTCCAAGACGGCCTACGAGCATCCGCAGCCGCATGCCTGCTTCATCCAGTCGGTGTCGGACGACCTCGTGAACGAGGGCGGCATCATGGACCTGTGGGTGCGCGAGGCGCGCCTCTTCAAGTATGGCTCGGGCACCGGCTCGAACTTCTCCCGGCTGCGCGGCGAGGGCGAGAAGCTCTCGGGCGGCGGCCGCTCGTCGGGCCTGATGAGCTTCCTCAAGATCGGCGACCGGGCCGCGGGCGCCATCAAGTCGGGCGGCACGACGCGCCGCGCCGCCAAGATGGTCGTCGTCGACGCCGACCATCCGGATATCGAGAAGTACATCAACTGGAAGGTGCACGAGGAGCAGAAGGTCGCGGCGCTCGTGACCGGCTCCAAGATTAACGCGCAGCACCTGAAGGCCATCATGAAGGCCTGCGTGAACTGCGAGGGCTCGGGCGATGACTGCTTCGACCCGGCCAAGAACCCGGCGCTGAAGCGCGAGATCCGCGCCGCCAAGAAGGCGCTGGTGCCGCAGAACTACATCCTGCGCGTCATCCAGTTCGCCAAGCAGGGCTACACGGACATCGAGTTCCCGGTCTACGACACCGACTGGGATTCGGAGGCCTATCTGACGGTTTCGGGTCAGAACTCTAACAACTCCGTCTCGATCACCGACGAGTTCCTCCGCGCGGTCGAGACCGATGGCGACTGGAAGCTCATGCGCCGCACCGACGGCAAGGTGGCGAAGACGCTGAAGGCGCGCGACCTCTGGGAGCAGATCGGCCACGCCGCCTGGGCCTCGGCCGATCCGGGCCTGCATTTCAACACCACCATGAACGAGTGGCATACCAGCCCGGCCTCGGGGCGCATCAACGCGTCCAATCCGTGCTCGGAATACATGTTCCTCGACGACACGGCCTGCAATCTCGCCTCGCTGAACCTGCTGCAGTTCCGCAATGCCGACGGCGCCTTCGACGTCGAGCGCTATATCCATGCCTGCCGGCTGTGGACCGTAGTGCTCGAGATCTCGGTGCTGATGGCGCAGTTCCCGTCCAAGGAGATCGCCGAACTTTCCTACCAGTTCCGCACCCTCGGCCTCGGCTATGCCAATATCGGCGGCCTCCTGATGACCTCGGGCATTCCCTATGACTCGGCCGAGGGCCGTGCCATTTGCGGCGCGCTGACGGCGATCATGACCGGCACCGCCTATGCCACCTCGGCCGAGATGGCCAAGGAGCAGGGTCCCTTCCCCGGCTTCGCGAAGAACCGCGAGCCCATGCTGCGCGTGATCCGCAATCATCGCCGCGCCGCCCATGCCGAGACGACCGGCTATGAGGGCCTCTCGACCTTCCCGGTTCCGCTCGACCATGGCTCGCTCAAGGACAAGCGCCTCTCGGACGCCGCACGCGCGGCCTGGGATCAGGCGCTCGCGCTCGGCGAGCAGCACGGCTACCGCAACGCGCAGGCGACGGTGATCGCGCCGACCGGCACGATCGGCCTCGTGATGGACTGCGACACCACCGGCATCGAGCCCGATTTTGCGCTGGTGAAGTTCAAGAAGCTGGCCGGCGGCGGCTATTTCAAGATCATCAACCGCGCCGTGCCGGAGGCACTGCGTTCGCTCGGCTATGCCGAGCATCAGATCGCCGAGATCGAGGCCTATGCCGTGGGCCATGCCTCGCTGCGCCAGGCGCCGGGCGTCAACCACACCAGCCTCAAGGCCAAGGGCTTCACCGACGAAGTGCTGGAGAAGCTCGAGGGCTCGCTGGCCTCGGCCTTCGACATCAAGTTCGTGTTCAACAAGTGGTCGCTGGGCGAAGAGTTCTGCAAGCAGGTGCTCGGCTTTACCGAAGCGCAGCTGAACGACCCGGCCTTCGAGATGCTGCCGGCGCTCGGCTTCTCGAAGAAGGACATCGAGGCGGCGAATATCCATGTCTGCGGCGCGATGACCCTCGAAGGCGCGCCGCATCTGAAGCTCGAGCACTATGCGGTGTTCGACTGCGCCAACCCCTGCGGCAAGCTCGGCAAGCGCTTCCTCTCGGTCGAGAGCCACATCCGCATGATGGCGGCGGCGCAGCCCTTCATCTCGGGGGCCATCTCCAAGACCATCAACATGCCGAACGACGCGACCGTCGAGGACGCGAAGAACGCCTATATGCTGTCGTGGAAGCTGGCGCTGAAGGCGAACGCGCTCTATCGCGACGGCTCCAAGCTCTCGCAGCCGCTGAATTCGCAGCTCCTCGCCGATGACGGCGAGGACGAGGAGGAAGCGGTCGAGACCCTGGTCGCCAAGCCCGCGGCGCAGCGCGCCGAGGCGGTCGCCGAGCGCATCGTGGAGCGGATCATCGAACGCGAGGTTCGCCGGCGCGAGAAGATGCCCGACCGCCGAACCGGCTACACCCAGAAGGCCAATGTCGGCGGCCACAAGGTCTATCTGCACACCGGCGAATACCGCGACGGCCGCCTCGGCGAGATCTTCATCGACATGCACAAGGAAGGCGCCGCCTTCCGTGCGATGATGAACAACTTCGCCATCGCCATCTCGCTCGGCCTGCAGTACGGCGTGCCGCTTGAGGAATATGTCGAGGCCTTCGTGTTCACCCGCTTCGAGCCGGCCGGCATGGTCACCGGCAACGAGGCGATCAAGAACGCGACCTCGATCCTCGACTATGTCTTCCGCGAGCTGGCCGTGTCCTATCTCGGCCGCAACGACCTCGCCCATGTCGTGCCGGAGGACAACAACGCCACGACGCTCGGCGGCGGCGACCAGCCGACCGCGCGCCCGGCGCCGGTCAGCCACGGCCTCGTCCGCGGCAAGACGGAGCGCTTCAAGCTGATCGAGCGGCCCGGCGAGTCGAAAGGCGCCGCCGCGGCACCGGCGGTGACGGCCACGACCGTGACCTCGCTGCGCACGACGGGCATTGGCGGTGGAACCGCCCTCGCCTTCAAGCGCGACGTCGTCACCGAGACGGAGACGGTCTCCGAAACGATGGTCGGCATCGTCGAGCCCGCAGCGACGGCGCAGCCCAAGGCCTCCAACGCCGAACAGGCGGCGATCGCCCGCATGAAGGGCTATGAGGGCGAGAGCTGCACCGAATGCGGAAACTTCACGATGGTCCGCAACGGCACCTGCCTGAAATGCGACACCTGCGGCGGCACCAGCGGGTGTTCGTAACTGGGCTTATGGAAACATCGGGCCGGCAGAAATGCCGGCCCTTATTCTGTGGCTAGCTCTCAACGATAGATTCTTGGAACTGCATCTCATATGGCCAAGAAATATGTACGCATGGCAATTGCATACGATTTCGATGGAACGTTAGCTCCCGGCAATATGCAAGAACACCAGTTCCTTCCGGACATAGGCATGAAGCCGGCTGCATTCTGGTCGGAAGTAAAGCGCGTCACGCGAGAGCATCAAGCCGATGAAGTGCTAGTTTATATGAACTTGATGCTGAAAAAGGCGGCCTCAGCTGAGGTCCCCGTGCGTCGTGAGAACTTCAAAAATCATGGACAGCAGATCAAGCTTTTCGATGGGGTTATCGGCTGGTTCGACAGAATAACTGAATACGCTCGAATAAGAGAAATTCGCGTTGACCACTTCTTGATATCCTCTGGAAATGCGGAGATATTTGCCGGAACTCCAATTTCATCGAAATTTACGCAGGTCTATGCATCAAAGTTTATATTCAATCAGAACGGCGTGGCCGATTGGCCTGCGCTAGCTGTCAATTATACCACAAAAACCCAATACCTATTTCGCATAAACAAAGACGCCCATGATTTGAGTGATAATTCAGAAGTAAACAGGTTTGTCGCCAAACAAGATAGGCCGGTTCCCTTCGAAAATATGATCTTTATTGGTGATGGCTCAACGGACATCCCCTGCTTTCGCTTGGTAAAGGAGCAGGGAGGATTGTCAATTGCCGTATACAAGCCACACACCGTTGGAGCCAAAGGGAAAGCCGACGCCTACAAGAACGACGGGCGAGTCCATTGTGTCGCTCCGGCAGTTCATGAAGATGGAAGCAGAATAGATCGAATTGTAAAAGCACAAATTGATCTTATCGCATCTAGGTCTGCCGCTCAAGTAACGCGTGCTGACGACTAATCCTTGTGGAAGAGCATCCTGACTCAAGGCTTTCTCTGATAAGCCGCGCTCGGATCCTCTATCCGGAGCGAGCGGGATCTGGTGACCACCGTCAGACATGGGCCACCGGTCCGGCCGCTTGAGCGTGCACTTCGCAGCAGGCAGATGACGCCCGAGGGGAGAGACAACTGATGAGGCGCCGCTGTCGCTGGTCGATACCCACTGAAAGCGCACTTCAGGTCGAGGCACTGCTCGAAGCCATAGCGCACGGCATCGCCACCTGAGGCGCCTCTCCCCTTTTCCACTCACGCTTCCGTGCTTGGCGTTGTGCGTCGGCAATGCCCATCTCTCTCTTGAGAAACCATGCGGAGTGAGTGCCATGCGCACGATGATGATCGTCCTCGCCCTTGCCTTCGGCGCCAGCGGGCTCGCGGCCTGCTCGACCGACAGCAGCATGACCACCGCCGAGCGGAACGCCGCCGCGATCCGGGCCTTCGAGCCTGTGAATGCCTGCGGTCCGGGGGGCACGCAGGACATCAACCAGTGCTCCAGCAACCGCTGAGCCGGGGAACGCCGTCGCGGGACCTTGCGCGCGACGCCGGTTCGCGAGACTTTTCTCCCCGTTGAGGTCCTCGGCGCCGCCACTTCAGCGGCGCCGGGACGAGGTCACGAGGAGTGAGGGAATGCGCGTATTCGTCCTGGTGCTGGCGCTTGCTGGCGTCGCCGGCTCTCTGGCCGGCTGCGGCAGCGGAACCAGCGATCCGTTCGACCCGGCCATTCAGGCGATGCAGGGCGTCAATGCCTGCGGCACGGGCGGCAGCGACAACATCAACCAGTGCCGCGGCCATCCGCGCTCCAGCAACTGACGCTGAAAGGCGCGCGCCCTCATGAAAAGCAAAGCCCGGCGCGAAGGCCGGGCTGCAACTCTTTGAACGCGCTGTGAAAGACGCCTACTTCGGCAGCTTGCCGAACACGCTCTCGAACGGGCGATAGGCGTCCTTGGCGAAGTCGGTCATCATGGACCCGATCTTCGTCAGCTCGCTGATATAGCCCTCGTAGGTCGCCTTCAGATATTCGTTCTGGATCTCGACCGCGTTCTCGACGCTCTTCGCCGCCATCAGCTTCTCCAGCGCCGCGGCGCCGTGCTCATAGCTCTTCTTCTGATAGTCGGCCGTCTCGACGGCGAGCGCCTGGATGCCCTTGTTCATGGCCTCCACGCTCTTCATCGCCTGCTCGATGCTGTCCTTCGACGCCTGCTGGATGTCGTCGATACCCTTGATCATCACGAACCCCCGTCTGCCCACGCGGAAATCGAACCCTACCAAACTGAACCCGAATTCCGCCACATCTGTCAAGAAAAAATGCTGCGCTGCACAATCAGCGCGGCGAAACGCTTGCCGCGCTGCGAAAAGCGCGGTGTCGGAAAGGGATTCGTCAACTTTTACGGATTCGTAACGGCGATTCCCTAGGCTTTCTTCACGGATCGGTCGGGACGGCAGGAACTGTCGCTCCTACCGGGATCGGATGGAGGCAGGCGCTCGAGCGTCGGGCGCGGGGGCCCGGTTCTCCTGGCCGCTAACAGGAATTCTTCCGGTGCCTCACAAAAGCTCCGGTCCCGTCCCAACATTCAGGCACCGTCGCCCTCGGGTGGCGAGGCTGCAAGACGTGGAGTTTCGTTCGTGATGCTGTGGGGTACCAGCCCGCTTGGCCGCCTTCAGGCCAGGACCGCCAAGGGCGCCTTCGCCGCCCTTCTCGTCGCCGGAGCGATGGTCACCACGACGGTCGCCGATGCCGTGGCCGCCCCGAAATCGGCGATCGTCGTCGATGCCAAGACGGGCAAGGTGCTCTACGCGCAGGATGCCGACGCGCTGCGCCACCCCGCCTCGCTGACCAAGATGATGACGCTCTACATGCTGTTCGGCGCGCTCGACAGCGGCAAGCTGAGCCTCGACAGCCGCCTCAAGGTATCCACCTTCGCCTCGCGCCAGTCGCCGACCAAGCTCGGGCTCAAGCCCGGCTCGACGATCGCGGTGCGCGACGCGATGCTCGGCCTCATCACCCGTTCGGCCAATGACGCGGCGGTCGTGATCGCCGAGAACCTCGCCGGTTCGGAAAGCGCCTTCGCTCAGCGCATGACGGCGACGGCGCGTTCGATCGGCATGAGCAGGACCACCTTCCGCAACGCATCCGGCCTGCCCAATCCCAACCAGTGGACGACGGCGCGGGACATGGTGACGCTCGGGCGCGCGCTGCAGGCGCATTATCCCAGCTATTACCGCTACTTCTCGACGAAGAGCTTTGTCTATAACGGCCGCGTCATCGGCAATCACAACAAGCTGCTCGGCCGCGTTCCGGGCGTCGACGGCATCAAGACCGGCTACACCAACGCCTCGGGCTTCAATCTCGTCTCCTCGGTGAAGCGCGACAACCGCTACATCGTCGCCTCGGTCATGGGCGGAAGCTCCGGCGCGGCGCGCGACAAGCAGATGGTCGGCCTGATCGAGAAATACATGCCGGCCGCCTCGACGGGCGGCAGCAATTCGCTGATCGCCAAGATGTTCAAGGGCAATCCGGCACCGCAGGCCGCGCCCGATCCGGTCGACGAGCCGGTGCAGGTGGCCGTGGCCGCCGCGCCGAAGCCGGTTGTCCGCCCCGATGTGGTGGCCGCCGCCGCCGCGCCCGTGCCGCTCGCCGCCAGGCCCAAGGCCGCGCCGCAGGTCGTCGAAGCCTCCGTGGCGGCGCCGATCCCGGATGCCAAGCCCGAAGTCGAGCCGCTGGCGCTCGCCTCGGATGTCGAGCCGGCCGACGAGGGTCCGCGCATGGTCTTCCAGCAGGGCCCGAGCGGCAAGGGCGTCGCCCGCCCGGTCGTCGTGACCGCCTCGGTCGCCGGGCCGGTGCCAACCGCCGATGACGAGACGGCCTCGACCGAGGGCGTGATCGGCGAAGGCGATGCCGACGATCCGGCGCCGGTCCGTTCCGGCTCGGGCGTTTCGGGATGGAAGGTTCAGATCGCCGCCGCTCCGAGCGAGGATGGCGCGCAGTCGCTGCTCCAGGCGGCCAGGGCGAAGGGCGGCAAGGTCCTCGCCTCGGCGACGCCGAGCGTCGAGGCCGTGAAGAAGGGTGACTCGACCTTCTACCGTGCCCGCTTCGCCGGATTCGAGAACAAGGCCAAGGCGCGCGCGGCCTGCGACTATCTCAAGAAGCGCGATGTGAGCTGCCTGGCGATCCCGGACTAGGCGCAAGCCCCGGGTCCGCCTCTCCCCTTTCTCCCTTTCATGTTCTTGCGTATGGGAGCCTAACGATGTCTGCCGAGGAGTCTTTCCTTAGCCTCGTTGATTTGCGCGGCAAGGAACGTCGAGCCCCCCTGATCGGGATGGACGCGCTTCATCAGTCGGCGGTAGGCCGCGCTGATTTCAGCCTCGGTGGCGCCGGGCGAAAGGCCAAGGATCTTGTAGGCCTGCTCATCTGTCATGGCGCCCGTGCCCGCAGGGCGGCGCGGCCCGCCTGCCGGATCTCGCTCGACGTGTTCACGCCAGCCGGGTATCCGGCGGTCGAGATACGCTTCGAGGACTGAGCGGTCGGCCGGTCGGCCGGCCAGTTCCGCGTGAAGGGCGAGCAGCGCGTTGGCGTCGAGCTCGTCCAGCCGGCGCCCGGCGAAGCGCCCCATGGTGATGCGGCCGCCGCGGATGGCGCCGAACCGCTCCAGGAAGGCCGGCCGCCACAGCGACAGCGCGACCGCGACCAGCGGCACCGCCGCCCAGATCTTTCCCGTGACGGAGAAGAGGATCGCGAGAGCGAACAGCGTCCCCGCCCCTCCCTTGCGGATCGCCTTCTGCAATCGGTCGGGCCCCGTCTTCGGGCCGAATGTCCAGGCGAGCGCGATGGCGATGATCGCGACGGCGGCGAGCGGCAGGATGAAGCCCATCGTCCCTTTCCGGTCCGGTCCGCCTCATGCGGCCCGATCCCAACAGATGCCGTCTCCCGCCCCCCGCCGCAATGGTGCGCGGTTCACGCGAGACCTCTTCCCACAGGCTCCGTTTTGCGCGAAGGAGTCGCGATTGGGCAGAGGAATCGCCATGAACCGTCCCCCCGTTCTCCTCCGCACGCTCACCGATCTGCGCGCCAACACCGCGAGCTGGCATTCGGAAGGCCTCACGGTCGGCATGATCCCCACCATGGGCGCGCTCCATGACGGCCATCTCGCGCTGGTGGAGGAGGCGCGCCGGCGCGTCGACCGGGTTGTCGCGACGATCTTCGTCAATCCGACCCAGTTCGGACCGAAGGAAGATTTCACCGCCTATCCGCGCACCGAGAACAGCGACGTCGCGAAGCTCGCGACTCTCGGCGTCGAGGCTGTGTTTGCGCCGAATGCGGCCGAGATGTATCCGCCCGGCCACGCGACGACGATCTCGCTCGCCGGGCCGGCCCTCGGGCTCGAAACCGACTATCGCCCGCATTTCTTCGCCGGCGTCGCTACCGTCGTCGCGAAGCTGCTGCTCGGCGGCTTTCCCGACATCGCGATGTTCGGCGAGAAGGACTACCAGCAGTTGCTCGTCGTCCGGCAGATGGTGAAGGACCTCCGCCTGCCGACCGAAATCGTCGCGCTGCCGACCGTGCGCGAGGCGGACGGCCTCGCCCTCTCCTCCCGCAACGCCTATCTCTCGCCCGACGAACGCCGGACCGCGCCGAAGCTCGCGGCCGCGCTCGAGGCCACGGCGGCTGCGATCCGCTCGGGCGGCGACGTCGCGCATCATCTGCGCCAGGGCTTCAATGCGCTCGAGGCGGCCGGCTTCCGCCCCGACTATCTCGAACTGCGCAATGCCGAGACGCTGGCCCAGCCGGCGGCGGTTGCGGACCAGCCGCTGCGTCTCCTCGCCGCCGCGTGGCTCGGACGAACCCGGCTCATCGACAACATCGCGGTCTGAAAAGGCGAGTCTCGCCAGCGCGTTGGCGCCGGACTCTCGCACTTCGATTCAGCTCGCTACAGGAGCCCGAGTTCCGCGAGTTCGGCCTTGAGAGCCGAGGGCAGGTCGTCGCCAGCTCCGCCGATCGCAGCGAGGTCGCGCGGCGCATCCTTCGGCTCCAGATAGCGCCAGCCCTGGAACGGACGCTTCGGCTGCCACTCGGTGAGGATGACTTCGGGATCGAAGACGATCTCGCAGCGCTCGATGCCGTCGGCGCCGGTGACGGCGCGGAGGTCGAGGAGACGCTGTCGGCACTGCACCTGTCCCTTCACGACCCAGTAGAGCGAGCCGCCGTCGAGGAGCTCGGCGATACGGCGCGGCATCATGCGCGTGACATGCGTATCCTCCGCCGGCAGGCCGAGCCGGCGCTTGCGACCGAGATCCTCGTCGATCCAGCGGACGATCTCGTCCACGGTCTCGACGCCGACGCAAAGCTTGATCATATGAAGCGGCATGTGGCGAGCCTCGCGCCGCGGCGCCCCGCCGTCAAAGGCGGGCTGCCCTTTTTCCACAGAGGCGACTAAGACTCGCTTGCACGATGCCGACAGGACCCCGCGCGCCATGACCCTTCCGACGCCCGATCTCGAACAGCGCGCCAGCCGCGTTGCGACCGCCGGCATCATCGCAGGGCTCGTCCTGACGGCCACCGGCATGATGCTGCGCTCGCCGGTCGCGGGCGCGGCCGGGCTCATCATCCTCTCCGTCCTCGTGCTCGCCCGCCGGCCGATCGCGCGCATGCTCGCGCGGCGATCCGGCTGAACGGCGGGGGCAAGCATGTTCAGCATCGCCTCCCGCATCGATATCGTCGCCGTTCTATGGTTCGTCGGCGCGTGGGCGACCTATTCGCTGGTGATCAATCACTTCGCCGATTCCGGCCGGTCGCTGTCCTCGGCCATGGACCGTCAGCGGCGGCGCTGGATGCGGACCATGGCGCGTCGCGATCTCAGGATGATCGACACCGGCATCATGGGCGGCCTGCAGAACGGCACGGCCTTCTTCGCCTCTACCTCGCTCATCGCGATCGGCGGCGGTTTCGCGCTCCTGAACGCCACCGATCATGTCTATGTCGTGATGCGCGACCTCTCGCTGTCGCCGGCCTCGCCGCGCGGTCTGTTCGAGGTCAAGGCGGTGGGACTCATCCTCATCTTCGGCTTCGCCTTCTTCGAGTTCGGCTGGGCCTACCGCCTGTTCAACTATGCCTCGATCCTTGTCGGTGCGACGCCGTCGGCCGCCCATGCCGGCGAGGCCGAGGCGATCGCCGCCGCCGATCGCGCGGCGAGCTTCACCATCGCCGCCGGACGTCACTTCAACCACGGCCTTCGCGCCTTCTTCTTCGCGGTCGGCTATCTCGGCTGGTTCGTCAACGGCTATGTGCTGATCGTGACGACGACCGCCATCCTTCTCGTCCAGCTCTATCGCCAGTTCCTCTCGCCGTCGGCGCGGCTGGTGATCGAGGCTGCCCGACAGCCGGAGAACTGATCATGACTCGCAGCGCCGACCGTGCGCAGGTGTCGGCCCTCATGGCCGAGCGGCTCGACGCCCTGGCGGAGGGCCGCAGCCTCGATCCGACCGAGCTCGCCCGCGCCATCGCGGGACCCGACGAAAAGCGCTGGCGGCTGCTGATGCCCGCGATCCGCGAGGTCGCGGTCGGTCTCGCCGAGAAAGGCTCAGCCGCGATCCTGCGCAAGGGCAGGATCGTCGATCCGCGGGAATTCAAGGGCGTGTATCGGATCGCCCGCGCCGCGGACGTGAAGGCCGAGGCATGAGCGGGGCCGAAGGCGCGAGCCCGCGCGTCCTTTCGGGCGGCTGCTATTGCGGCGCGGTTCGCTACGAGGTCAGTGACGCGTTCAGCTATGCGTTCAACTGCCACTGCTCCGGGTGCCGGCGCGCCACCGGTTCCGCCTTCAAGCCGTTCGCCGGCATCGGGAGCGAGCATCTGCGGCTCGTCGCGGGCGGCGACAGGACGCTGGTCTATGGCGGCGAGGCGGCGCATGACGTTCACTGCGGCACATGCGGCTCGCTGCTCTACTCGATGCTCGATCACGGTAGGAAGGCGCATGTCGCCATGGGCACGCTGGCCGATGCCCCGAGCATCCGGCCCTCGGCGCATATCTTCGTTGCCTCGAAGGCGCCTTGGCACGAGATCACCGACGACCTCCCGCAATATGCCGGTCACATCACCTGATCGCCGTCAGGGCGCGGGGAACAGCGCGTCCGTGCGGCCTGTCAGGCGATAGGCGAGCAGGCCGACCCATTCCTTCGCGGCGACGTCGACCATGGTCAGCCCGTAGGAGGCGCGCGGCATCAGCGAAGTGAGAT
Organism: Kaistia geumhonensis; assembly: GCF_030815145.1. NCBI lineage: Bacteria > Pseudomonadati > Pseudomonadota > Alphaproteobacteria > Hyphomicrobiales > Kaistiaceae > Kaistia > Kaistia geumhonensis. The sequence goes on from NZ_JAUSWJ010000001.1 coordinate 767,089, forward strand.
CCTGCGGTCCGGCGCTGCGGTAGTCGGTCGGCCAAGCGAGCACCGGCCAGCCGACGGCGCGGAAGCAGCCGACGGAGCGGGGCATGTGCCAGGCGGAGGTGACGAGCAGCCAGCGCTCCCCGGGTTTCGGGTCGACCAGCGCCTTGGTGAAGCGGGCATTCTCGGCGGTGTCGCGGCTCTGGTCCTCGACCGTCAGCCGGTCGGCCGGGATACCCATCTCGGCAAAGAAGCGCCGCGCGGCATCGGATTCCGTCGGCCCCTCGGGCGTGAGGCTGGCAATGCCACCTGTGAAAACGAGCCGCGCTTCAGGATAGCGCCGCGCGAGCGCGACGGCCTCGGTCAATCTCTCGCCGGCCTCTGTCAGCGTGGTCACGCCGCGCGCGGCGCCGATGGACTGGTCGATCCCGCCGCCGAGCACGATGATGCCGGTCACCGGCCCGTCCGGCTCCTGCCGCGGAAAACGGTTCTCGAGCGGCAGCGTCATCAGCACGCCGAGCGGCAGGATGCCCGCGACGAGCAGGCCCGTCGTCGCCAGCATGACGACCAGGATTCCGGCGCGGGGCCGACCGATGCCGATGATGACGATGCCGGCGACGAGCAGCAGGATGAGCGCCGTCGAGGGCTGGATGACGAACCAGATCAGCTTGGCCGCGACAAAGAACATCGCCGGACAGGTCTCCTCACGCGTCCCAGTCGGGCGCGAAGCTGAAGTCGCAGATGCGGCGGCCGATGCTGCCGAGACTGTCGATCGCCGCCATGTCGGCCTCGTCCAGCGCGAAGCCGAAGATGTCGAGATTCTGCCGGATGCGGTGCGGACGCGCGCTCTTCGGAATGCTGACGCAACCCTTCTGGAACTGCCAGCGCAGCACGATCTGCGCGGGCGAGAAGCCGAGCCGGCCAGCGATGTCCTGCACCACCGGCTCGTCCAGCACCTCCGCCTGGCCGAGCGGGCAATAAGACACGAAGGCCATGCCGTGGCGCTTCGTGGCGGCCCGCAGGCGCGCCTGATCGAGATAGGGATGGTGCTCGCACTGGTTGGCGACGATCGGCTCCTCGGTCGCCGCCCATGCCTCGTCGAGCAGGCGGATCGTGTAGTTGGAAACGCCGATATGCCGGGCGAGGCCGCGCCGCTTGACGCCGTTCAGCGAGCGGATCGTCGTCGCCGCCGACAGCGTCCGGCTCGGCCAGTGGATGAGCAGGAGATCGACGGCGTCGAGGCCGAGGCGCTTCAGGCTGCCTTCGGCCGCGCGCAGCATCGCGGCGTCCTCGAGTTCTTCGGACGGGATCTTCGTGGTGACGAAGATCTCGTCGCGCGGCACGCCCGAGCGGCGGATGCCCTCGCCCACTTCCACCTCGTTGCCATAGCCGATGGCGGTGTCGACATGGCGATAGCCGGCCTTGAGCGCCTCCGCGACCGCCTCGGTCGCCGCCTTGCCGGAGAGGCCCCAGGTGCCGAGCCCGATGGCGGGGATCGCGGCGCCATGCGCGGTGATGACGGGGATCATCATCGTCTCCTTCAAAAATGTCAGCGGAGTGGAGGGGCGGCACTTTCCGCCGCCGCATCGGGCGGCGTCAAGCGCGGCTATTCGGCGGCGTGGCTGACGAGGTCGCGGCCGGCGCGCTTGGCAGCATAGAGGGCCTCGTCGGCGCGCAGCATCAGCGTCTCGAGCGGGACGTGGCCACTGTCGGTCGCCGCGACGCCGGCGCTGGCGGTCACGCGGAGGCGGCCGCTCTCCAGAAGGCTGGCGCGCCTGGCGAACTCGGCGCGGATCCGTTCGGCGATGGCGGCCCCGACCTCGCGATCGGCCCCGACCAGCAGCGTCGCGAACTCCTCGCCGCCAAGCCGCCCGACGGGATCGCTGGCGCGGACCACCTGCCGCGCGGCAGCGGCGAAAGCGGCGAGCGCGCGATCGCCGGCGGCATGGCCGAAGCTGTCGTTGACCTCCTTGAAATAGTCGATGTCGAAGACGAGCAGCGCGGCGCTGCGCCCGTCCGCCCGAGCCTCGGCGAGCCGGCCCGCGGCTTCCTCGATGAAGGCGCCGCGATTGAGCAGGCCCGTCAGCCCGTCAAGGGCGGCCTTGCGCGAGAGGACCAGTTCACGGCGCTGCTGCGTCAGCACGAGGCCGAAGATCACCACGCCGAACAGGACGAAGATCGGCTCGAGCAGGCCGAGGGAGACGAAGAGCGGATCGAGATCGACATTGCCGTCGAGCCCGACGACGAGAGCGACGATCGCGCGGACCATGGTCGCCCCCGCATGCAGCGTGCAAAGGGCCGCCAGCGGCAGGCGCGCCGGCAGGTTCTCCTTGCCGCGGCTCCACAGCATCTGCGCGAGCATCAGCGTCAGGATCGTGATCAGCGTCGAGGCGACCGCCGTCCTGAAGGGCTGCGAGGCATAGATCACCGGCACCTGGCAGGCGAGGAGCCAGATCGCCGGCGCCGTCGCCACCACCAGCCAGTTCGGGCGCCGGCCGGTGAAGACGCGGATGCCGTTCCAGGCGACGCCGAAGGCGATGAGAGCCACCGCATTCGCGCCGTCGATGGAGACGCGTGGAGGAAGGTAGTTGCGGAACGCGAGGCCGATCAGACCGAGGGCACCGAGCAGAAAGGCCACCGACCAGTAGGCCAGGTGACGATCGCCCGGGCGATTATGCAGCCGCATGCCGAGCCCTACCCCGGACACGAGGCAGAAGCCGATCAACACCAGGAACAAGGTGGCCGGGTCGAGCGTCATCCCGACCATCCTACATGATCGGAGCGGCGATTCTGCCGCAGTTTTTGGCTTGCCTGAAGTCAGACCATATCGGCGAAGCGGCGGATCGCCGCAATCACCCGATCGACCTCCTCGTCGGTCAGGTCCGGGTTCATCGGAATGCTGAGGACAGTCTCGGCCAGGCGCTCGGAAACCGGGAGCGGCCGCTTGCCGACCTCAGCGAAGGCCGGGTGATGGTGCAGCGCCACGCGATAGAAGAGCGCGTTGCCGATGCCTTCCGCGTCCAGCGCCGCCTTCAGCGCGTCGCGGCGATCGGACGTGATCGTGTAGAGCGCGCTGGCGGAAACCATGCCCTCCGGCCGCGCCTGCAGCCCGACGACGCCCGAAAGGCCTGCGTCGTAGCGCCGGGCGATCGCCTCGCGCCGCGCCAGTTCCTCCTCGAAGATCTCGAACTTGGCCAGCAGGATGGCGGCCTGGATCGTGTCGAGCCGGCCGGTGATGCCGTTCCGCACCGCGACGTCGCCCGTGCCCTGGCGGCCATGCGAGCGCAGCGTGCGCACGGCCTCGGCGATGCGGTCGTCGTCCGTCAGGATCGCGCCGCCGTCGCCGTAGCAGCCGAGCGGCTTGGTCGGATAGAAGCTCGTCGCCGAGATCGGCGCCATGCCGCCGACGCGGCGGTTGCCCGCGCGGCCGCCGAAGCTCTGCGCCGCGTCCGAGAACACCGTGAGGCCATGCTTCGCCGCGATGCGGCCGATGGCTTCGTAATCCGCCGGGAGGCCGTAGAGATCGACCGGGATGACCGCACGCGGCTTCAGCACGCCGGCGGCCTCGACCTCGGCGATGGCCCGCTCGAGATCGGCCGGATCGAGATTGAATGTCGTCGCGTCGACATCGACGAAGACCGGGGTCGCGTTCACCGAGCAGACGGCACCCGCCGTGGCGGCGAAGGTGAAGGCCGGCACGAAGACCGCGTCACCGGGACCGACGCCGAGCGCCATGAGGCCGATCATCAGCGCGTCGCGGCCGGAGGAGACGCCGATGGCATGCGGCACGCCGGCGAAGGCGGCAAGCTTCGCCTCGAGCTGTTCGACCTCGGGACCCAGGATGAACTGGCCATGGACGAGAACCGAGTCGATCCGCGCCCGCACATCGTCGTGAATGCGGCGCTGCTGGCGCTGCAGATCGAAGAAGGCGACGCGGCCGGGCGCAACCGCCACGGCGGGACGGGACTGGGAGACCATCAGGTCGAACCTCCGTTGTTCGGTGCCGCCGCCGGAAGGCCGGCGATGGCGCCCATGATCCGCTCGGCGACGACGAGCGCGGCGAGACCGGCCGCGCCATCCACGACGGCCGGACGGCCGTTCGCGACGGCGTCGAGAAAGGATGCGATCTCGAGGGCGAGGTTATCGCTCGCCGGTACGGCGATCTCGCGGCGGGACTCGCCTTCCGCGACGGTGACCGTGCGGGCGGCGAGATCGGCGGTGACGACGCGGGCGCCATCGACGGCGCGGATCGTCCGCTCCTGCCGATCCGCGACGCGGCTGGCGTTGAGATGCGCGGTCACGCCATTGGCAAAGCGCAGCAATGCATGCGCGAAATCGTTGGTGGGCGCGCGAACGGCGGCGCCCATCGCCGCGACATCGACGACCTCCGCACCCGCGAGCGTCAGTGCGAGATCGATGTCGTGGATCATGAGGTCGAGCACGACGTCGACGTCGATCGCCCTGCCCTTCCATGGCCCGATGCGCGTGAGTTCCAGGGCGCGCGGCCGGCCGGCCTCCTCGGCAAGCACGGAGAACACCGGCGAGAAGCGTTCGATATGGCCGACCTGGAGCACGACGCCCTTCGCCTCGGCGCGCGCGATGAGATCGCGCGCTGCTTCCGGCGTATCGGCGATCGGCTTCTCGATCAGGACATGGATGCCGGCATCGATGAGGTCGCTGGCGACGCGGTGATGCAGCGAGGTCGGCACCGCGACGGAGACGGCATCGACCCGGCCGATGAGATCGCGGTGATCGGTGACGGCCTCGACCCCATGCGCGGCGGCGACGGCAGCGGCGCGGTCAGCATCGAAATCGGCGACGGCGACGAGGCGGCCCTTCTGGCTGGCGGCGTGCTGGCGCGCATGGAACGAACCGAAATAACCGAGGCCGACGACCCCCGTCCTGATCTCGCGCCTGTCCAATCCGCGCCGTTCCCTCGTCTCGTGCCTCGCCGGCACCCGGCGGGTCCGGGAGCGCGACGGTTCCTCGTCTAGCGATTTTCGGCCGAAAGTCGATGCGCCGCAGCATCCGCGGATTCACATTTTTCCCCGGCGGGAAATAATGCGCGACGCGTCAGGCGCATGCCGGAGCGGTTGAGCGCCGCGCCGCCCTCCGGCAAGATCGCCACCATGATCACCCATGCCGGCGAAATCCTCATCCTCACGGGCCCGCCCGGATCGGGCAAGACGACGGCGGCCGCGCAGCTCGCCGCGCTGCCGGGATCGCCGAAGGTACATCTCCATTCCGACGACTTCTGGGGATTCATCCGGCACGGCGCCATCGCGCCCTATCTGCCGGAGGCCAATACTCAGAACCGCATCGTGATGGAGGTCCTTTCCGGCGTCGTCGCCGGCTTCGCACGCGGCGGCTATTTCGTCGTGCTGGACGGCATCATCGGGCCGTGGTTCCTCTCCGCCTTCGCCGGCATCGAGGTCCCGCTGCACTACATCGTGCTGCGACCCGATCTCGATGAAGCCATCGCGCGTTGCCGGTCACGCGGCGGCGAGACGCTGACCGATCCGGCGACCATCGCCGCGCTGCATGGGCAGTTCGCCGATCTCGGCCCGCTGGAGCGCCATGCGCTCGCCATTGGCGGGCTCGACCGGCAGCGTACGCTGGAAAGCATCGTCGAAGCGCTCGCGAGCGGAGCCTACCGCCTGCCGCCGAACGGCGCGGAAGCCTGAGGCTCCGGATCCGATCAGCCGAAGCCGAACCACAGCGCCGCGAAGCCGAGGAAGGAGAAGAAGCCGACGAGGTCGGTCACGGTGGTGACGAAGGCGCCCGAGGCGATCGCGGGATCGAACTTGAAGCGGTGGATCACCAACGGGATGAGGATGCCCGCCAGCGCCGCCGCGATCAGGTTGACGAGCATCGCCGCCGCGATGACGACGCCGAGATCGGCGATGCCGAATCGCCAGACCGCGACACCGGCGACGATGCAGGCGAAGAACAGGCCGTTGATGCAGCCGACCACCAGTTCGCGCCCGACGACGCGAAGCGCGTTATGCGGGCCGATCGCGCGGGTCGCTAGCGCGCGCACGGCGACGGTCATGGTCTGCGTGCCGGCATTGCCGCCCTGGCTGGCGACGATGGGCATGAGCACAGCCAGCGCCACCATCTTCTGGAGCTCGGTCTCGAAGAGGCCAATGACGAAGGAAGCCAGGATCGCCGTGCAGAGATTGATGCACAGCCATGGCAGGCGGCTGCGCGCGATCGACAGGACGCGATCCGAGACCTCCTCGTCGCCGACGCCGCCGAGGCGCTTGATGTCTGCGTCCGCCTCTTCCTCGATGACGTCGACCGCGTCGTCGATGGTCATGATGCCAACGAGGCGGCGGCTTTCGTCGACCACCGGCGCCGAAATCAGGTTGTAGCGCTGGAAGAGCCTCGCCACGGAGGAGAGTTCGTCCGTGGCCTCGACGATCTGCGCCCCCTCGTCGACGATCTCCCCCATCTTGACCGGGCGCGCGCTGCGCAGCAGGCGGTCGAGCGGCACGCGGCCAAGGAAGCGGAAGGCGGGATCGACGACGAAGACCTCGTTGAAGCTCTCCGGCAGGTCGTCCGATTCGCGCATGAGATCGATCGTCTGGCCGACCGTCCAGAACGGCGCCACGGCGATGAACTCTGTCTGCATGCGCCGGCCGGCGCTGTCTTCCGGGTAGTCGAGGCTGCGCTTCAGCGCCAGACGCTCGATCGAAGGCATCTGCGCGAGGATTTCCTCGCGCTCCTCGCTGTCGAGATCCTCGAGGATGTAGACCGCGTCGTCCGAATCGAGCTCGCTGATGCCCTCGGCGACCGTCTCGGCGGGGAGATCCTCGAGAATCTCGACGCGCGTCGCCTCGTCGAGCTCGGTCAGCGCCGTGAAGTCGAAGGCGTCGCCGAGGAGCTGGATCAGGGCCGGGCGCTGCTCGGCGTCGAGCTGCTCGAGAATGGCGCCGACATCCGCCTCGTGCAGGTCTTCGGTGAGGAGGCGCGCCCGTTCCGCGTCCGAGGCCTCGATCGCGGCGACGACGGCGTCGAGGAACGCCGCTGAGAGGTTGTCGTCCTCGTCGCGAAGCGGCGGCAGCGCGGCCGGCGCGGCCGGTGGATCGCGCTCGATGGTCGTCGATTCGCCTGCCGGATCGGACATGCAAGCTCCGCGGTTACAGGGTCGACGGACGGGTGGCTGAAGAGGCTCTCGAAGGCCCGATCGAGACTTAGCGGCCCGCCATCGCCGCCGCAAAGGAAAACGCGGCTGGCGCGCGAGCGCGGCAACCGGTCGCTGCCGCCATCGTGAGGGAAGGCCGAAAACGGAAACGGCGGCCCGAGGGCCGCCGCTTTCGTGAGGATTTGTCGGGTTCTGGTGCGGTTGAGAAGACTCGAACTTCCACGCCTTGCGGCACAGCGACCTCAACGCTGCGCGTCTACCAATTCCGCCACAACCGCGGAACCCGAGCCGGCGAACCGGCGCGGCGAGGATTTAGCAAATGCCCCGGTCGGATACAAGCGGGCATTCTCGCTTGCCGGCATGGAGAGCCGAGCCTGTGGATCAATCGCGAAATCCGCCTCGGTCTCGACTATATAGGCGGCATGGACGCCACCACCGACCGCCTGCCCACCTCGCGCGACACGCTCGATATCGCGCTCATGCCGCGCGCCGGCAGCCCGCCGGTCGAATGGGTGATCGCGGACGAACCTGTCGACTATCCTGATGCCATCGCCGAGATGGAACGGCGCGCCGCGCTGATCGCCGCCGGCGAAGCCAATGAACGCGTCTGGCTCGTCGAACATCCGCCGCTCTACACGGCCGGAACGAGTGCGAAACCCGAGGATCTCGTGGCGCCGGCGCGCTTTCCCGTCTTCGAGACGGGACGCGGCGGGCAATACACCTATCACGGGCCCGGGCAGCGCGTGGCCTATGTGATGCTCGACCTGTCGCGGCGGCGCCAGGATCTCCGCCTCTTCGTCGCCGCGCTCGAGGGCTGGATCATCGCGACGCTTGCCGGCTTCAACGTCCGCGGCGAGCGTCGCGACGACCGGGTCGGTGTCTGGGTGCGGCAGCCGGATCGCGGGATCGGCGCCGAATCGAAGATCGCCGCGATCGGCATCCGCGTCCGCCGCTGGGTGACGTTCCACGGCATCTCGCTGAATGTGGATCCGGACCTCGGCCATTTCGACGGCATCGTACCCTGCGGCGTCCGCGAGCACGGCGTCACCAGCCTCGCCGATCTCGGTCACATCGTGTCCATGACCGAGGTCGATTCGGTTCTTCGGGCCGAATTCGAGCGGCTGTTCGGGCCGACGGTCAGCGGCTTCTAGACGACGCGCCCTCAGAGGCTCGGCGCGACGAGGAACGGGCCGTCCTGCGCTTCCGCCTCGCCGAGAACCGTAACGGCGTCGACCACCGCATGGCGCGGACCACGCCGGCAGGTCTCGATCATCTGCTCGACCACCTCGGCCTCGCCCGAGAACACAGCCTCGACGCTGCCGTCGCGCCGGTTGCGCACCCAGCCCGAGAGGCCGAGGGATACCGCCTGCTCTTCGACGAAGGCGCGATAACCGACGCCCTGCACGCGGCCTGTGATGCTGACATGCAGGCTGGCGCGACTCATTGAGCCAGCCCGAGCTCCGAGAGAACGGCGTCGGCGAGAGCCGGCACGTCCGGGACGATCCGGTCCGGCGGGGTTTCGGCGAATTCCTCGGCCGTGCCATAACCCCAGCCGACGGCGATGGCCCGAAGGTGGTTGCGGCGCGCGCCGGAGATATCGTGACGCCGGTCGCCGATCATCACGCAGCGCGTGGCGTCGATCGCTTCGCTCGCGAGCACATGGGCGATGAGATCACCCTTGTCGACGCGGGTGCCGTCGAGTTCGGAGCCGTGCACAGTCGTGAAGAACGAGCCGAGTCCGAAATGCTCGATGATGCGCTCGCAGAAGACGCGGGGCTTGGAACTCGCGACAAAGAGCTGGATGCCGTTCATCTTGAGCGTCGCCAGCGCTTCCGGAATGCCGTCGAAGACCTTGTTTTCATAGAGGCCGACCGGCGCGTAGCGCTCGCGGTAATGCGCAAGCGCCTCCTTGGCGAGGATCGCGTCGCCGCCGAGCATGGCCGCGAAGCTCGCCTCGAGCGGCGGGCCGATCGCGGCGCGCAGCGTCGCTTCGTCGACCGGCGGGCGCCCCAACCGCTCGATCGCGTAGAGAATCGATCCGCTGATGCCGGGATAGGGGTCGGTCAGCGTGCCGTCGAGATCGAAAAGAGCCGTCGGTCCGGTGGTCGTCATGATACCTTGTCCCAGCGTCGGCGCGGCATTCCCGCGCCTTTGCGGGCGGGGTCTTGCACGGGTGGCAACCTCCCGTCTAGTTATTCGTTGTCGTCATCAGGCCGTTACCAGGTTCAGTCACCACCTTTGAGCCGGGGTCCGGGCCACACGGCGGCCGGTACGGGGATTCGCCACAAAATGAAGTGTGCCTTGCAGATTGCCCGCCTTAGCTTCCGCGAGACCGCATGATGGACGCCGAACTCGAGCTCCTGCTGGTCCTGCTCGGCGCTGCCTTCTGCATCGTCACGGCCGCCGTCCATTTCATTTCCATCCTGATCGTCACGGTCCGCGGCCGCTTCGCCGTAGGGCGCATTCCGGCCAAGCTGCCGGCCCATCCGCCGGTCTCGATCCTCAGGCCGCTCTGCGGCCTCGAGAACGCTATCGAGGAGACCATCCGCTCGGCCTATACGATCGACTATCCGGAATTCGAGATCGTCTACTGCGTCGCGAGCGAGAAGGACCCGGTCATCCCGCTGGCAAGGCGGATCATGGCCGAGCATCCCGAGGTGCCGTCGCGCCTCCTCGTCGGTGACGATCGGATCAGCATCAATCCGAAGCTCAACAATCTGGTGAAGGGCTGGAAGGCGGCGCGCCATGACTGGATCGTCATGGCCGACAGCAATGTGCTGATGCCGCCGGACTATCTGCTGCGCCTGCTGGATCGCTGGGTGCCCGGCACGGGCCTCGTCTGCTCGCCGCCGCTCGGCGATGCGCCGGATGGGGCTTTCGGCGAGATCGAATGCGCCTTCCTCAATACCTTCCAGGCCCGCTGGCAGCTTTTCTCGGACGCGATCGGCAACGGGTTCGCGCAGGGCAAGTCTATGCTCTGGCGGCGCGAGAATCTCGATCGCCACGGCTCGATCGAGGCCCTCGCAGCCGATCCTGCCGAGGACGCCGCCTCGACCAAGGTGATCCGCCGGGCCGGGCTCGACGTCCATCTCGTCCACCTGCCCTTCCCGCAGCCGATCGGCCGGCGGACGCTGAAGGCGGTCTGGAGCCGGCAGCTGCGCTGGGCGCGGCTGCGCCGCGTCACGTTCCCCGTCTTCTTCTGCGCCGAACTTGTGGTCGGCGGCCTGTTCCCGATCATCGTCGCGGCGGCGCTCGCCACCGCCGGAACGATCCCGTTCTGGGTGGTCGCCGCCTATGCCGTCGCCTGGTACGGCGCCGAGGTGCTGATGGCGATCGGCCTCGGCTGGCGCGCCGGCATTCGTCCGACGCTGGCGCTGATCGCGCGCGACCTCTCGCTGCCCGTGCTGTGGTTCGCCGCCGTGTCGGGCAGCGGCTTCGAATGGCGCGGCAACCAGATGAACGTCAAGGAAGACAGCCTCGCCGCGGCCGACTGACCGGTCATCCGGTCAGGCGAAAGTCATGATCTCCGCGTCGACCGGCAGGCTGTCGCCGACCTTGGCCTTGATGACATCCACGACCAGATCGCGCTCGGCGCGCAGGATGTTCTCCATCTTCATCGCCTCGACGATAGCCAGCGTCTCGCCCGCCTTCACCGATTGACCCGGCTCGACGGCGATCGAGACGACGAGCCCCGGCATCGGGCAGAGCAGCGCCTTGGCGCTGTCGGAGACGCGCTTTTCCGGCATCAGCGCATCGAGCGCCGCCACCCGCGGGCTCATGACGCGGGCGAGAAGGTCGGCGCCGCGATGGACGAGGCGCCAGTCCGGGCCGATGCGCTGGACCTGCACCACCGCCGGCGTGCCGTCGATGGAGCCGCGCCAGACGCGCTGGCCGGGCGACCAATGGCCCTTGACCGAGATGAGCCGTCCCGCCTCGGTCTCGATTTCGGTGACCCCGGCCTCGCGGCTGAGAATCCGAAGCTTGCGCAGGCCGCCCGCGATCTTCACGGCGAAGGCGTCCGCCGCAGGCGCGGCGCCGGGCCGCAGCCGTCCCGGCAGCCCGGCGAGACGGGTCGTCGCGGCGCGTTCGCAGGTGAGCGCGAGCGCCGCGAGACCCTCGAGCGCGGTGTCGTCGGGCGTCACGCCCGCGAAACCGCCGGGAAATTCGTCGGCGATGAAGGCGGTGGAGAGAGCACCGGCCCGCCAGCGCGGATGCGCCATGAGCGCCGCGAGGAACGGCACGTTGTGGCGGATGCCGTCGAGCTCGAAGCCGTCCAGCGCATCCGCCATCGCGTCGATCGCGGCCTCGCGCGTCGGCGCATGCGTCACGAGCTTGGCGATCATCGGATCGTAGTGGATGGCGATCTCCGATCCTTCGACGACGCCGGTATCGTTGCGCACGGTGACGTCGCGATGCGTGCCCTCGGCCGGCGGGCGATAGCGCGTCAGCCGCCCGATCGAGGGCATGAAGTCGCGATAGGGATCCTCGGCATAGATGCGGCTCTCGATCGCCCAGCCCTTCAGCTTGACGTCGTCCTGCCCGAAGCGCAGCGGCTCGCCGGCGGCGACACGGATCATCTCCTCGACGAGATCGAGACCGGTGACGAGCTCGGTCACCGGATGCTCGACCTGCAGTCGGGTATTCATCTCGAGGAAGAAGAAGCTGCGATCCTGGCCGGCGACGAACTCGACCGTGCCGACCGAGTCATAGCCGACGGCGCGGGCAAGGGCCGCGGCCTGCTCGCCCATCGCGCGGCGCGTTTCCGGATCGAGCAGCGGCGAAGGCGCCTCCTCGATGACCTTCTGGTTGCGGCGCTGGATGGAACATTCGCGCTCGCCGAGCCACACGACATGGCCATGCTTGTCGGCGATGAGCTGGATCTCGATGTGGCGAGGATCGGTGATGAACTTCTCGACGAAGACGCGATCGTCTCCGAAGGACGACCGGGCCTCCGAGGTGGCGAGGCGGAAGCCCTCGCGCACCGCCGCTTCGTCGCGGGCGATGCGCATGCCCTTGCCGCCGCCGCCGGCCGAAGCCTTGATCATGACCGGAAAGCCGATCTGGCGCGCGATCGCCACGGCCTCCTCGGCATCGGCGATGACGCCGAGATGGCCGGGGACCGTCGAGACATGCGCCGCGGCGGCGACGCGCTTCGATTCGATCTTGTCGCCCATCGCCGCCATGGCGCGCGGATTGGGACCGATGAAAGCGATGCCGGCCGCCTCCAGCGCCTCGGGAAAGGCGGGCCGCTCGGAGAGGAAACCGTAGCCAGGATGCACCGCCTCGGCGCCGGCCTGCCGCGCGGCCTCAACGATGCGGTCGATGACGAGGTAGGATTGCGAGGCCGGCGCCGGGCCGATCGCCACCGCCTCGTCGGCCATCTCGACATGCAGCGCGTCGCGATCCGCCTCGGAATAGACCGCGACCGTGGCGATGCCCATCCGCCGCGCGGTCCTGATCACCCGGCAGGCGATCTCGCCACGATTTGCGATCAGGATCTTGCCGAACATTCCGTTTCCCCCGGCCGTGTCCGCTAGCCGGCACGCTTTTCCCTTTCTAGGGCGGCGCCGAAGCGGCCGCAATCGTCGCCCGCAAGCCGGGCCGGGCCGTGCTTCAGCGAGTGGAGAGATCGTGATTCGCGCCGGACGCACGATTTGCTAGAAAGCGGGTGATCGGCGGCTCTGTGGTGGGGCAGCGCAGCGCCGGCTGTGGTGGAGTTAACCCCGTCATGCGTCCCGTCCGCGCACTTCTCGTTCCCCTCGTCGCCATGGCGCTCTGCACGGTTCCGATGGCGGAACTCGGCTATGTCGGTGCCATGCCAGCCGCGCCACAGTCCCTGCTGCCGCATCCGGACCATGCCGGCTTCGCCAATGTGAACGGGGTCCGGATCTGGTACGGCATCTACAATCCGAAGGGTCGCGACACGGTCATCCTGCTGCATGGCGGCCTCGGCAGCTCGGTCGACTGGCGCTATCAGATTCCGGTCCTCAGGCCCGATCACCGCGTCGTCGTCGTCGATAGCCGCGGCCAGGGTCGGAGCACGCGATCCGGCCAGGCGATCTCCTATGACCTGATGATGGCCGACGTGATCGCGCTGATGGATCACCTCAAGATCCGGAAGGCCGCCTTCGCCGGCTGGAGCGACGGCGGCATCATCGGCCTCGACATCGCCATCCATCACCCCGATCGCATCACCCGCCTGTTCACCTATGGCGCCAATTTCAACCCCGACGGCCTGATCCCGAGTTCCGCCCCCACCTTGCTTTCCGAGATCAAGGTCGATGTCGCGAGCCTCGTCGACGACCACGAGGCGACGGTTCGCGACGTGACGGCGATGTGGAACGAGGAGCCGGATTTCACGCCCGAACAGCTCGGCAGCATCCGCGTTCCGACCATGATCGCCGATGGCGCGCTCGAAGAAGCGATCAAGCCGGAGCACACGCGCGAGCTCGCCCGGCTCATTCCCGGAGCCGAGCTGGCGATCCTGCCGGATGTCGGCCATTCCGGCCTCCTCGAGGACCCGGCGGCGTTCAACCGGTTGTTGACCGGCTTTCTGGACGGTTCCTGATCGACCCGCCGTCCGCTAAGGAATGACCTGAGGGACGGAGGTTTCCGTCCCCTGGCCCAAGCTTCGGAGATTGCGCGTGAAGATCCTTCTCGTCGGCGCCTCGGGCGTCCTCGGCACGGCCGTCGCGGCTGAACTCGGCACCCGCCACGAGATCATCCGCGCCGGACGGAGCGGTGCCGACATCGCGCTCGACATCACCGACGCCGATTCGATCCGCGCGGCCTTCGCGAAGCTCGGAACCGTGGATGCCGTGGTGTCGACGGCCGGCAAGGTGAAGTTCGCGCCGCTCGCCACGATGGGCGCCGAGGACTACGGCATCGGCATCGCCGACAAGCTGATGGGCCAGGTCAATCTCGTGCTGATCGGCCGGCCGCATCTCTCCGAACGGGGCTCCTTCACGCTGACGAGCGGCGTGCTGTCGCATGATCCGATCGTCGCCGGCAGTTCGGCCTCGATGGTCAACGGCGCCATCGACAGCTTCGTGCGCGCCGCCGCCATCGAGCTCGCGCCGCAGCGGATCAACGCCGTCAGCCCGGGCGTGCTCACCGAATCCATGGAAGGCTACGGTCCGTTCTTCCGCGGCCACGAGCCCGTCCCGGCCGCGCGCGCCGCCCTCGCCTTCTCGAAGAGCGTCGAGGGCGCCCTGACGGGGCAGGTCTTCCCGGTTCTCTGACAGGATGGATCGCTCCCGACCCCCGCTCCTGCTCGACCGACGCGGCACCGGCCGCACGCTCGTGATGGGCGTCCTCAACGTCACCCCCGACAGCTTCTCCGACGGCGGCGACCATCTCGCCGTCGCCGAGGCTGTCGCGGCGGCGCGACGCATGGCCGCCGAGGGCGCCGACATCATCGATATCGGCGGCGAATCGACCCGCCCCGGCGCGGTCGCGATCGATGCCGAGACCGAGTTGCAGCGCATCATGCCGGTGATCGCGGAACTCGCGGCGAGTGGCGGGCCGCCGCTCTCGATCGATACCTACAAGGCGAGCGTCGCCGATGCCGCGCTGCGGGCCGGCGTCCGGATCGTCAACGACGTGACGGGGCTCCGGCGCGATCCCGCCATTGCCGGCGCCACGGCGGCCCATGACGCCGTCATCGTCATCGGCCACTGGGAATGGGAGCTGACCTACGGCCCCGGCGCCATCATGGACGGCATGCTGCGCTTCTTCGACCGCGCCATCGGGACCGCCCGCGCGGCCGGCGTCGCCGACGAGCGCATCGTGATCGATCCCGGCCTCGGCTTCGGCAAGGATGCCGCGGAGAATCTGGCGATCCTGGCTGACCTGCCGCGGCTTGTCGCGCTCGGCCATCCGGTGCTGGTCGGCGCCTCGCGCAAGCGCTTCATCGGCAACCTGACCGGCCGCGAGCCGCGCGAGCGGCTGCTCGGAACGCTCGGCGCGCATCTGGTCGCGGCGGCCAGGGGCGCCTCGATCGTCCGCGCCCATGACGTCGCGCCGCATCGCGAGGCGCTGGCGGTGGCCGATGCCATTCTTGCCATCCCGGCCGCATCGAGGGCGGAGACGCCCGAGCGGGACATGGCCACACAATGACCGACCGCATCCTGATCAGCGACCTGCGCTTCTTCGCCTTCCACGGCCTCCTGCCCGAGGAGGAGGTGCTCGGCCAGCGCTTTCGCATCGACCTGTCCTGCGAGGTTGACCTTCGGGAAGCCGGCATCTCCGACGACATGTCGAAATCGGTGCATTACGGCCAGTTGATCGCGGCCGTCGAACGCGTCGTCACCGGGCGCCGCTTCGGCCTCATCGAGGCGCTCGCCGAAGCGATCGCGACGGAGATCTTCGATACCTTTTCTCGCGTCGAGGCCGTCGCCCTGACGGTCACGAAGCCGGAAGCGCCGGTGCAGGTTGCGACCGGTACCGTCGCCATTTCCATCGAGCGGAGGCGACGTCTTGGTTGACGCCTATCTCGGGCTCGGCAGCAATCTCGGTGACCGCGAGACGATGCTGCGCTCCGCGGTCGCGGCGCTTTCGGAATCGGCCGGCGTCACGGTGACCGCGATCTCGCCGGTCTACGAGACGCCGCCCTGGGGGCCTGTCCCGCAGGGGCCTTACCTCAATGCCTGCGTCGCGATCGCAACAAGTCTCTCGCCGCGGGCGCTTCTCGATCTCTGCCTCGCCATCGAGCGCCGCCACGGACGCGAGCGGTCGGTCCGCTGGGGGCCGCGCACCCTCGATATCGATATCCTCGACTATGGCGGGATGCAGATCAACGAGCCGGGCCTCGCTTTGCCGCATCCGCGACTGGCGGAACGCGCCTTCGTGCTCGTGCCGCTCGCCGACATCGCGCCGGACCTCGTGATCGAGGGCCGAACCGTCGCCGCCTCGCGGGCCGCGATCGACGCCGGCGGCGTCACGGCGCGGCCGGACATCAGCCTCGCCGGCCCGGTCTGACGCGGGCGAGGATCAAGAGCCCGACGGGCATCACCGACGGCGAACATGACGAGGGCATCGAGCGCAACCACGCCGAGGTGCTGCAATCGGCCTTGGACAAGGCGCTTCGCGAGCAGCAGGCTGTTGACCGCAGACATGAAGCTCGCGGCCATGGCACGCCGCCTGGTACTGCGGTTCAGGCTCGTTCTCGCCCAGCGTCAGAGCGGAATGTTGTCGTGCTTCTTCCAGGGGTTTTCGAGCGCCTTGCCGCGCAGGAGGCGCAGAGCGCCTGCGATGCGGCGGCGGGTCGAATGCGGCATGATCACCTCGTCGATATAGCCGCGCTCGGCGGCGACGAAGGGTGAGAGGAAACGGTCCTCATATTCCTTCGTGCGCGCCGCCAGCGCTTCGGCATCGCCGTTCGAGGCGCGGAAGATGATCTCGACCGCGCCCTTGGCGCCCATGACGGCGATCTGCGCCGAGGGCCAGGCATAGTTGATGTCGCCGCGCAGATGCTTCGACGCCATCACGTCGTAGGCGCCGCCATAGGCCTTGCGCGTGATCACCGTGATCTTCGGAACCGTCGCCTCGCCATAGGCGAAGAGCAGCTTGGCGCCGTGCTTGATGAGGCCGCCATATTCCTGCGCCGTGCCGGGCAGGAAGCCGGGCACGTCGACGAAGGTGACGATCGGGATCGAGAAGGCGTCGCAGAAGCGCACGAAGCGGGCGGCCTTGCGGGACGCGTCGCTGTCGAGGACGCCGGCAAGCACCATGGGCTGGTTGGCGACGATGCCGACGGTGCGGCCCTCGATGCGGCCGAAGCCGGTGACGATGTTGCGGGCGAAGGCTTCCTGGATCTCGAAGAAGTCGGCCTCGTCCACGACCTTCAGGATCAGTTCCTTGATGTCGTAGGGCTTGTTCGGATTGTCGGGAACGAGCGTATCGAGCGACATCTCGATCCTGTCGGCCGGGTCCGCGCTCTCGATCTCCGGGAGCGCCGCGCGGTTGTTCATCGGCAGGAGGTCAACGAGCCGGCGCATCGCCATGAGCGCCTCGACGTCGTTGTCATAGGCGCCATCCGCGATTGAGGAGCGCGTCGTATGCACACTGGCGCCGCCCAGTTCCTCGGCCGTCACGGTCTCGTTGGTCACCGTCTTCACGACATCCGGCCCGGTGACGAACATGTAGCTCGAATGGCGGACCATGAAGATGAAGTCGGTCATGGCCGGCGAATAGACGTCGCCGCCGGCGCAGGGGCCGAGAATGACCGAGATCTGGGGAATGACGCCCGAGGCGAGCACATTGCGCTGGAACACTTCGCCATAGCCGCCGAGCGCCGCGACGCCCTCCTGGATGCGGGCGCCGCCGGCGTCGAAGAGGCCGATGATCGGCGCGCCGTTCTTCAGCGCCATGTCCTGGATCTTGGTGATCTTCTCGGCATGCGCCTCGGAGAGGGAACCGCCGAACACGGTGAAATCCTTGGCGAAGACGAAGATCGGCCGGCCATTGACCGTGCCCCAGCCCGTGACGACGCCGTCGCCGGCGATCCGCGTCTTCTCCATGCCGAAATCGGTCGCGCGGTGCTGCACGAACATGTCGAACTCCTCGAAGGAGCCCTCGTCGAGCAGAACCTCGAGCCGTTCGCGCGCGGTCAGCTTCGATTTCGCATGCTGCGCGGCGATGCGCTTCTCGCCGCCGCCGAGCCGCGCCGCGGCACGCCGGACCTCGAGTTCCTCAAGGATATGCTTCATCGCCTCGCCCTCCCCCGCATGCCGGTCGCAGCCGAGTTATAGCGCCTCGCGCCGATGTTGAAACGGGGCGGGAGGCGATGCGGCCGGCGGCGCATGGCGCGACCAGCTGATCTTTCGGACTTTCACTCCGTCTGCAACACAACGGAAACCGATGCACGCTAGGCTTGTGCGCGGCGATGATTCCGTCGCCTGAAATTCAGGGAAGAGACCCATGACATCGCTTCGCCGGATCGTCCTCGTCGCCCTCCCGGCCGCGGCGCTCATCGCCGGCGCGGGCCTCGCCGCGGCCGAGCCGATCTCGGGCCAGTGGACCGGATCGTTCAAGCAGTCGAACGAGCCGGGCTCCTACGCCGTCGCCATCGATTTCGCGCGCGAGCCGGCCGCGATCGACTATGCCGACCAGTCCTGCGGCGGAACGCTGGAAAAGGTCGGCGAAAAGGGCGCGACGAGCTTCTATGTCGAGACGATCACCCGCGGCGGCGTCGATCCGGCGACCGGCCATGGCTGCCTCAACGGCAATGTCGTGCTCATGCGGACGGGCGACACGCTTCTGTGGGGCTGGATCGGCGAGCACAAGGGCCAGGCGTTCTCCGCCACCGCGATTCTCGCCCGCAAGCCCTGACGTCTCTGGCTGCGGCGCGTCAGCGGGCGGCGAGCACAAGCGCCGCCGCCTGCATCTCACGCCACCGCGCGGCGCGGCGCGCCGTGGCTTCGTCGTCCTCGCCCCAGAGGCTGATCTCGTAGTCCTCGTCGACATGCGCGGCCGCCCAGGCCTCGGAAGCGGTCAGGCGGCCATGCAGTACGGCGAGCGCCAGGATCGCCGAGCCGGTCAGCGTCGTGATGGTCGAGAGCGCAGCGAGCGCCAGCGGGTCCGGTTCACCCAGCGCCGCATCGACCGCTTCGATGGTTTCGGGGAACTGGGCGACATGCATCACGCCCTCGGCGAGGATGAAGCGGGCGCCGAAGCGCTCGTCCATCCAGTCGATCAGCGGCGTCCAGTGCTCCTCCTGCAGCGCCACCAGCCGTTCCGGGCCGTCGGCGCGGTAGCAGAGGAGATCGGTGCCGGCGAAATTGAGGATTTCGGCGCGCACCGCGGCCGGATCGCGCGCGACGCCGTCGATCGCCGAGTTGGCGAGGCGGGTGAGCGGCATGCCCGCCGGGTCGATCACGGCCTCCTGCGCGCGCCATTCCGCCGCGATCGCTTCGGCGACAGCCTCATTGGCGACGGCGAGGACGGCGCGGGCAGGCGTCTTCACCGGGCGGCCGTCGAGCCGGATGGCAAGGAGCCCGTCCTCGCCCGGCTCGGCCGTGACCTCTTTGTAGAAGCGCTTCGGCAGCTGGCGCGGTGCCTGCGCCGAGCGCATCGGATCGCGCGGCTCGTGGCCATCGGGGCCGATATCGAACAGATCACTCATTCTCGTCCGGCTCCGCCTCCCCGCCGAGATCGGTCTCGAAGCCGAGGAGATTCCAGCTCTGCAGCATATGCGGCGGCAATGGCGCCGTGACGTCGATCGTTCCGCCGGAAGGATGGGGAATGACGATGCGCCGGGCATGCAGATGCAGCTTGTTCTGCATCCCGCCGGGGAAGTTCCAGTTGGTGTCGGCCTCGAAGTATTTGGAATCGCCGATGATCGGGTGGCCGATATGGGCGGCGTGGGCGCGCAGCTGGTGCGTGCGGCCGGTGACGGGGCGCATGGTCAGCCAGGCGAGATTCTGACCGGCGACGTCGACGACCGAATAGAGCGAGACGGCGTGGCTGGCATCGTCGTCGCCATGGCGTGCGACCTTCATCTTCTCGCCCGAGGGGCCGCCGTCGCGCGCGAGCCAGGTCGAGACACGGCCCTGTGTCGGGCGGGGAACGCCCTTGACGAGCGCCCAGTAGATCTTGCGCGTCGTGCGGGCGCGGAAGCTCGCCGCGAGCTTGGAGGCGGCAAGGCGCGTGCGGGCGACGACGAGGACGCCGCTCGTTTCGCGGTCGAGGCGGTGGACGAGGCGCGGCTTCTGGCCCTTGGCGTCGCGCAGCGCCTCCAGCATCGCGTCGACATGCGTCGCGAGGCCCGAGCCGCCCTGGACCGCGAGGCCCCAGGGCTTGTTGAAGACGAAGACCTGGTCGTCCTGATAGAGGCACATCTCCATCAGCTGGTCGGCGACGCCGCCGCGCGCGCCGGCCGGACGCGCGACATGCGGGCTGCCGCCGGCCTCGTCGACGCCGAGCGGCGGGATGCGGATCGTCTGGCCAGGGTTGATCCGGTCGTTCGTCTTGGCGCGCGCGCCGTCGACCCGGACCTGGCCCGAGCGGAGCAGCTTCTGGAGATGGCCGAACGAGAGGCCGGGATAATGTTGCTTGAACCAGCGGTCGAGGCGCATATCGGCCTCGTCCGGCTGGACGGTCTTGGTGACGACGGTCGCCATCGGCGGGAGTCCTTCTTTCGAAGGCGCCTCATATCATCCGATGAGCGCCCTGACGAGCGCGAGACCAGCGCCGAGCGCCGCAAGCGAGATGACGAAGGAGGCGAGGACATAGATCGCCGCCTGCCCGGCCGCGCCGCGCTCCCAGAGATAGACGGCGTCGAGCGAGAAGGTTGAGAAGGTCGTGTAGCCGCCGAGAACGCCCGTCGTCAGGAAAAGCCGCCACTCCGGCGGGCCTGAGGCGGCGCCCTTGATGACGAACCAGGCCGCGGCCATGCCCATCACGAAGGATCCCGTGATGTTGATGGCGAGCGTCGCCCAGGGAAAATCGAGCCCGAGCAGCTTGCCGCCGCCGACGGTGATGCCGTAGCGCAGGACGCCGCCGAGGCCGGCGCCGCAGAAGATGGCGAAGATCGCGAGCATGGGATCCGTCCGGGGATGACGCGCAGCGGACAATGATAAGGGGGCGGCGCCCAAAGCAAAGAGCGCCGGGCGCGACCGATCGCCATCCGCTCGCCTTGCAACGCACGCGCTATGACGGCGTTCACCGCTTGGCCGTGGCGTTCTTGCTCTCGCCACGAACTTCATTACAGAATGCCGCCGACTGCGTATCCGGCAGGTTGCCGATGCCAAGAAACCGTTCCCTGGAGGACAAGATGAAAGTTTCGTTTGCTGGCCGCTCCGCCGTGTCCGGCCTGGCGGTGCTCTCGGCGCTGCTGATGTCGAGCGCGGCTTTCGCCGCCTCGGACGCCAAGAAGGTCGCCGACGACATCGTCGCCGTCGTGCAGGCGCGCGGCGACGGCCAGGCGAGCTACGGCTCGGCCACCGCCAATGGCGATGTCGTGACAGTCAGCGACTTCAAGATCCTCTCGAAGAAGAACGGCGAGGTCACCATCCCCGCCATCGTCGTCACCAATCCGGCCGACCGCCAGCCGGGCGGCTTCACGGCGACGTCGATCGCCTTTGACGGCGGCAAGCTGCTCAAGGGCGACAACACGCTCAACTGGACGACCGGCCTCTCCAACGACGCCGTGGTACCGACCCCGGCCGAGCTCGCCGGCGACGTCAAGCTGACGCCGTTCTCGCATTTCGAGATCGCCGGCATCTCGGCGACGAACAAGAAGGACCAGCCGGAGCCGGTCAAGGTCGACAAGGTCTCGATCGACCTCACCAATGTCGTGAACGGCCAGCCGGGCGACGTGAAGTTCTCCGTCGCCGGCGTGTCGGTGCCGCAGGCGGTGATCGCGACCGAACCGCAGGCCAAGGCGACGCTCGACCAGCTCGGCTATCAGAGCCTCCTGCTCAACTTCAATGTCGGCGCCTCCTATGACGACGCCAAGCAGTCGCTCTCGATCAATGAGGTCGAGGTCGACGGCAAGGACATGGGCAAGCTGACGATCACCGGCTCGTTCGGCGGCCTGCCGCGCGACAAGCTGCAGAGCCAGGACGACATGAGCGCGCTGGCTTCGACGGCGACGCTCGAGAACGCGACGATCCGCTTCGAGGACGCCGGCATCGCCAACAAGGTGCTGGAGATGCAGGCAAAGTCGATGGGCACCACTCGTGACAGCCTCGCCATGATGCTGCCGGCCGCGCTGCCGCTCGGCTTCAGCCAGCTCAACATCAACGACCCCGCCTTCCAGCAGAAGGTCGTCGATGCGGTGACCGCCTTCCTCAAGGACCCGAAGAGCTTCACAGTCATGCTGAAGCCCGCGCAGCCGGTGCTGATCCAGTCCATCGGCCAGTCGGCGATGTCCGCGCCGTCCTCGATCCCGGGCCTGCTCGGCATCGACGTCCAGGCCAATAACTGAGCCCTGACGACGGACGCCCCGGCCAATGCCGGGGCGTCCTCCCCGCCCCGATCCGTCCTTCCGATCCAGGAGCGCCGCCATGGCCCGCCGGAGCACGCAGACCCGTCTCCTCGTTCTCGGCTTTTCGGCCGCATTCGTCGTCGCGGCCGCTCCCGCGATGGCCGAGGAGCCCGTCGAGACCGCGATCCGCGGCTGGGTCACGAGCATCGACGCCTCGCCCAACTGGGTAGCCGGCTACGAGTCGCTCACCTATGACGACGCATCGCGGACCGCGACGCTGAAAAACCTCACCATCCGCAGCGAGACGCTCTCGACCAAGATTGAGATCGCGTTCGGCCAGGTGGCGGTCACGGGCTATGGCCAGACGCCGGATGGCGGCTTCACGGCGGTCTCCGTGACGACCAGCGACAGCCGTGCCGTGTTCGGCGCCTTCGCCGATGTGAAGCTTGGCCCGATCACCGCCGACACGGTGACGGTCCCGAGCTTCACCGGCTTCGTCTTCGATCCGGCGCGGCCCTTCACCGCCATGATCAAGGCCTATGCGATCGCCGCCCAGACGACGATCGCGTCGCTCAAGATCGACAGCCTCGATTCCACCACCACCTTCGAGAACCAGACGACCAACGCCTCCTATGGCAGCTTCACGCTGACGGGGATGCAGAAGGGCATGATCGACCACGTCGTCGCCGGTCCCTTCACACAGGAGACGCCGAGCCCCGACGGGCTCGTCAACATGCGGGCCGACAAGCTCGAAGCCTTCAAGATGGACCTGAACGCGATCATCGACGTGTTCGACCCGGATCGCTACCAGGGCGGGGTCGGCGACGGTCGCTGGCGCAATGCGCTGGCGCTCGAGAAATATACCAACCTCTCCTTCGAGATCCCCGGCGGCAAGACGCGCTTCGGCAGCATCGAGCTGGAGAACCTGAAGGTCCGCCAGCCGCCGGCGAGCTTCGCCGCCTTCTTCGACGACATGCTCGCTCATCCCGAGATGTCCGAGAAGGAACTCGGCCAGAAGGCGCTCGATGCGATCCCGAATGTCTTCTACGCCTTCGGCTGGGACGCGTTCCGCTTTGTCGATCTCGACGTGACCGCGCCGGGCGTCGACCGCTTCCATCTCGGCGATTTCCACATCAACGACTATTCCAGCGACGGCATCGGCGAGATCGGCATCGCGGATCTCGACGTCGCCTCGGACAAGACCTCGGTCGGCGCCGAGCGGGCGGCGATGGGCGGCTTCAAGTTCCCCTCGCTCCAGGCGATCGTAGCGGCCGTGCGGGCCGAGGAAGCAGGCGTCGAGTCGGATCCGCTGCCGCTGATCCCGACGATGGGATATGCCGAGGCGGTCAATGTCTCCGTCGTCCAGGACGGCAAGACGGTCGGCGCCATCGATCGCGGCCGCGTCGATCTCGGCAATTATATCGGCCCGGTGCCGACGCAGGTCTCGGTTGACTTCCGCAATCTGGTCGTCGACCAGTCGCTGATCGACGATGCCCGCGCCCGCGCCATGTTCGCCGAGCTCGGCTACCAGCAGGTGCAGGCGAACTATGGCTTCAAGCTCAACTGGCGCGAGGCGGACCAGAGCCTGACGCTCAGCGATTTCCGGTTCGACATCAAGGATTTCGGCTCGATCGCCGCCGAGGCGGTGCTCACGGGCCTCACGCGCCAGGCGCTGGAGAACCCGAAGGGCCTCGAGGCCGCGCTGCCGAGCCTCCTGTTCCAGGGCGGCAAGGCCGTGGTCAAGGATGGATCGATCATCGACCGTGCCATCGCGATGGAGGCCAAGAAGAAGGGCCAGACGCCGGAGAAATATCGCGAGGATCTCGCCGGCGCGATGCCGCTCACGCTGATGCTCGTGCTCAAGAATCCCGGCTTCCAGGAGAAGCTTGCGCCGGCACTGCAGGCCTTCATCCGCACGCCCGGCACGATGACGCTGACCGCGACGCCGGCGACGCCGGTTCCGCTCACCAGGATCATCGCGGCCGCCGAAGCCGATCCGCGCTCGCTGCCCGATCTGCTGTCGATCGACGTCAAGACGACGACCCCGGCCGCGCCGGCAGCGCCGCAGCCGTAACACCGCTCAGACGCAAGAAGGGCGCCGCGACCATCCGGTCCGGTGCCCTTTTCTTTTTCGCGTCGGCCGTCAGGCGGCGGCGCGTCTCCCGACAAGGGCCCGCGCGGTGGCGCCGGCCTTCTCGGCCGCCTCGGCCACGCCCTGCTCGGCGCGCTCCGGACCCATCGCCTGGCCCTCGACCTGGATGATCTCGACATCGGTCATGCCGAGGAAACCGAGGATGAAGCGGATCCAGGGCTGCTGATAGTCGTGCGGCTTCATCGGTCCGTCGGAATAGATGCCGCCCTTGGCCTCGACGACCACCACGCGCTTGCCGGTCACGAGGCCCTCGGGGCCGTTCGCGCCATAGCGGAAGGTCTTGCCGGCGCGGGCGATGAAGTCGAACCAGGCCTTCAGCTGCGAGGTGACGGTGAAGTTGATCATGGCCGAAGCGATGACGATGACGTCGGCGGCCTGGATCTCGGCGACCAGTTCGTCCGAAAGGGCGAGGAGCTTGGTCTGCTCGGGGGTATGCGTCTCGGCCGGCGCGAAGACGGCGCCGAGATAGGCTTCGTCGACATGCGGCAGCGGATGACGGGCGAGGTCGCGGCGTGTGACGGTGGCCGAAGGGTCCTCGGCACGGATGCCGGCGACGAGCTGCTCGGCGACCTTGGTCGACTGCGAGGCGGCGCCGCGCGGGCTCGACGAAACGAAAAGGATATTGGTCATGGCGGTTCCCTTCACTATCTTGGTGGGCACACCCGACCAAGATCGGTACTGTTCGGTAACATGCGTAAATGTTACCGGCGGGTAACAGGATTTCAAGCCCGTGGACACGCCTGATCGTGAACAGCCTGTTCACCGCTCTCCCCCAGGGGAGCGCGTGCCGCCGCGCCAGCGCATCCTCGATGCGGCGCGGACGCTGTTCTTCCGCCACGGCATCCAGGGCGTCGGCGTCGAGGCGATCGCCGAGGCGGCCGGCACCAACAAAATGACGCTCTACCGGCATTTCGAATCGAAGGAGTTGCTGGTGGCGGAATATCTCCGCGCGCTGGCGGCGGAGAATGTCCGCGTCTGGGACGATCTCGAAGCTGCGCATCCCGGCGATCCGCTGGCGCAGATCAGGGCCTGGCTGCATTCCGTAGGCGGCCACGGAGAGGGAATCGATCACAGCGGCTGCGCGATGATGAGCGCCGCCATCCAGATCGCCGATCCCGAGCATCCGGGGCGCAAGGCCGTCGAGGCGGCCCAGCGTACCCATCGGGAGAGGCTGGTCGCGCTCTGTCGTTCAGCGGAGCTGCGCGATCCGGAGCTTCTGGCCGACCAGCTCTTCCTGCTCGTCGAAGGCTCGCGCGCCGCCTATCGGAGTGTTGGTCCGGACGGCCCCGGCTCCAGCCTCTGCCGCCTCGCCGGGCCGCTCATCTCCGCACACCAGCAGCCGGCTGCGGCTTCGCCTGTCGTCTAGGCCGGCACCAGGCGTCCCCGCTCGAGTCGCAGCACGCGTTCGACCGCAGCGCGATCGACGGCGGCGTGCGTCGCGAGAATCAGCGTCCGCCCTTCGGCGGCGGTCAGGAGATCGCCGAGGAACTCGGTTTCCGTCTCGGCGTCGAGGCCGGCGGTCGGTTCGTCGAGCAGGATGACCCGCGCCGGCGATAGAAGGGTGCGCGCAAGGCAGAGCCGCCGCGCCTGCCCGGCCGAGAGCGTCGCGCCGGCCTCGCCGAGCCAGGTGTCGAGCCCGTTCGGCAGCGACCGGACGAAGGCATCGAGCCGGGCATTGCCCAGCGCCGCATGCAGCGTGGCATCATCGGCGAAGGGCGACCCGATCCTGAGATTGTCGCGCACGGTGCCGATGAAGACGGGCGCATCCTGCGTCAGCAGTGCGATATGGGCGCGGAGGTCGGCGAGCGTCGCATCGCGAATGTCGATCCCGCCATATCGAATGGCGCCGGACGTGACGTCGTCGAGGCGCATGATCAGGGAGAGAAGCGTCGACTTGCCGGAGCCGCTGGTCCCGATCAGTGCGATCCGCTCGCCGGGCCCTGCCGTAAGGCTCACATCCGCGAGGACCGCGCGGCCGTTGTCATAGGCATAGCCGACCGTCTCGATCTCCAGCGTCCCGACGCCCGGCAGCCGCGCCGGAGCCACCGGATCGCGCACCGAGGGGGCCGCCGAGACGAGCGCCTCCACCCGCCGGCCGGCGGCCAAGGCGCTACCGAGCCGGGCAGCACCGCGCAGGATCGGGCCCGTCACTTCGAAAAGCGCCAGGATCGCGAGCAGGATGCCGGCGAGCACGGGCCCCGCGAGCCGCCCCTCTTCGACCGCCGCGAGGCCGAGCCAGAGGGTGCCGGCCATCGTCAGTCCGGCGCCGAGCTGGGCGAGCGCCGGGCCGAGCGCAATGCGGCGCGCTTCGGCGAGCTTCGCTTGGCGGAGCACAGCCGCCGCCTCGCTGAAGCGCTTCTCGCCGCTCGCCAGCGCGCCCAGCGCCGCGAGATCGAGATGGCCGTCCATGCCGTCGAGCGCGGCGATCCTGAGATCGGCCGACGCCTTGACCGTCGCGGTGCCGACCGCCCGGCCGGTGGCGACCAGCACCAGCGGCACGGCCAGCGCCGTGGCCGCGAAGCCGGCGAGCCCGATCGGCAAGGCCTCGGGCAGCGTGAGCGCAAGCAGCAGCGCGAGCCCGCCCGCGCCGGCCAGCGCCGTCATCAGCGGCAGCAGCGCCTGCAACAGGACGAGATCGAGCTGTTCGATATCGGATGTGAGGCGGGCGACGAAGTCTCCGGTGCGGCTGGACACGCCCTTCAGCGGCACCAGCGGGATGAGCCGCCCGAAGACGGCGGCGCGCAGATCCGAAAGCAGCGACAGCGTCGCGGCGTGGCCGGTTATCCGCTCGCCATAGCGCGCCCCGATGCGCAGGAAGGAGAAACCGCGCACCAGCGCCGACGGCGCGAAGAGCTCGAAGGTCGCGCCCGCCGCTCCCGCGAGCGCGGCGCCGGTCAGGAACCATCCGGAGACGCCGAGGAGCCCGATTCCCGCCGCCAATGTCAGGATCGAGAGGAAGAGCGCCAGCGAAAACGCCCCCAGCCGCTTGCGGACCAGCGAGAAGAGCAGCCTCATGTCCGCTCTCCCTGTTCGCGCAGCTTTTCCCGGGCCGCAGCCGGCCGGTGAGGAACCGGCAGCAACCGGCCACCGGCGATGCGGTAGATGCGGTCCATGCGCCGGGCAACGGCCTGCGAGTGCGTCGCCACGATCAGCGTCCGCCCTTCGGAAAAGGCGAGGATCGCATCGACGATCCGCGCCTCGGTGTCCGCGTCGAGATGGGCGGTCGGCTCGTCGAGCAGAACCAGGCCGGGATCGGTGAGGAAGAGGCGCGCCAGCGCGACGCGGTGCGCCTCGCCGCCGGAAATGCCCCTGCCCCGCTCGCCGACCGGCGTCGCCAGCCCCTCGCCGCGATCGGCGAACTCCATGACGAGGGCGGCGCGCGCCGCCGCCTCGACCGCCGCCTCGTCGGCGCCGCGCCGCGCCAGGCGGATATTGTCGGCGATGGAGCCGTGAAAAAGACGCGGCCGCTGCGGGATGAGGACGACGCGCGAGCGCAGCTCCTCCTCGCCGATCTCCGGAAGCGGCACGCCGCCGATCGCGATCCCGCCCTCGGCCGCGCGAAGCCGCGCGATCGCCTCGACCAGCGTCGACTTGCCGATGCCGCTCGGCCCCAGCAGCGCGACGCTCGTGCCGGGCGGGATGTCGAGCGTCACCTCGCGAAGCACCGTGCCCCGCCCCGGCGCATCGACGCCGACACCGGCGAGCGTGACCGCGAGCGGCCCCTGCGGCAGCGCCTGCCCGGAGCGTGCCGGCGCGATATCGGCGTCGGTGCCGGGCAGGCCGATCACCGAGGCGATGTCGGCGACCGCCGCCTTGGCGGCCGCGCGGTCGTGATAATGCGCGGCCAGCGTCCGGAGCGGCATATAGACGTCCGGCGCCATCAGCAGGCAGAAGAGACCCGCCTGCAGGGAGAGCGGCGCGCCGCGCAGGTCGATATAGCCGAGATAGGTGAGGCCGACATAGAGCGCGACGCCGGCGACGCCGATGGCGGCGAAGAACTCCAGCACGGCCGAGGACAGGAAGGCGATCCTGAGCACGCCGAGCGTGCGCGCCGCCACATCGTCGCTCGCCGCGCGGACTCGGGCCACCTCGTCCTCGGCCCGGCCGAAGAGCTTCAGCACGACGATTCCGCGCAGCCGGTCGGCGAAGAGGCCAGAAAGCCGCGTGAAGGCGGTGAGATGGCGGCGGCTCGCCGCCTCGGCGCCCCATCCGACCAGCGCCATGAAG
Source organism: Kaistia geumhonensis (assembly GCF_030815145.1). NCBI lineage: Bacteria > Pseudomonadati > Pseudomonadota > Alphaproteobacteria > Hyphomicrobiales > Kaistiaceae > Kaistia > Kaistia geumhonensis. Next base: position 795,520 of record NZ_JAUSWJ010000001.1, read on the forward strand.
GCCGGAATGAGCGGCGCGGTCACGAAGAAGAGCACGCCGATGACGAGGTCGATCGGCATCAGGCCGATAGCGAAGGCGAGCGGGAGGATCGCCGCCGCGATCATCGCCGGCATGAAACGGGCGAAATAGCCGTCGAGCGCCTCCACCGAATCGACCAGTTGCGCGGCGATGACGCCGGAACTCTTGTCGCGGAACCATTCAGGCGAGCGGCGGACGAGCGAGGCCTGCAGCGCGCCGCGGATGGCGTGCTTCGCATCCTCGGAGGCTCGGGCCCCTGCCCGCTCGCCGACATAGGCGAGCAGAGCGCGCGCGGCGACGATGGCGACCAGAAGCGCGGCGAGACCGGCCTGCTCCGCGCGTGGCACGTTTCCCGCGAGCGCCCGGTCGATCAGCACAGCGAGCACATAGGCCTGCGCGACCGTGAAGACGCCGGCGACCAGCGGAACGGCGATGGCGATCCTGAGCCAGGCGCCGCCGGCCCGCTTCTGCGCCTTGAGCCACGCGCCGCTTTCCGCGCCGGCCAGCGGCGAAGGGCGTGTGGGATTGTGCTCGATCGTGCTCATGACCATCCCGCTTCGAGGCAAGGATGCGTTTTCGGCCGCAGTTGTGCAACGCGGCCGCTGCGCACAGCCCTCGGTGACCGTGCCAACTGAACAGCCGACGAGACTCGGGCTATGCTCCCGGCCACGCCGGGCGAGCGCAGCGGCGAGGAGAGTGAAGATGCCGGACGCGACCGAAGACGCCCCCGCCGCGGCGACCTCCGATCGTTTCATCCTGTCGACGGTCGCCGGGCTCGCCGGCGCCTTCGTGCTGTTCGGCCTTCTGGTCGATGGCCCGCGCACCGCGCTGCAGGGCCTCGTCGCCATCCAGCTGGTGCGCGACACGCTGGTGACCGACTATATCGGCGTCGGCGGCAAGGGCGCGGCTTTCCTCAATGCCGGCCTGCTGACGCTCGTCGCCTGCGGCTTCTACTGGCGTTGCCGGGCGAAGATGACCGGCGGCGCCGTCGCAGCGCTGCTGCTGGTGCTCGGCTTCGCCCTATTCGGGAAGAACCTCCTCAATGTCTGGCCGATCGTCGGCGGCGTCTGGCTCTATTGCCGCCTGAAGGGCGAAGCGTTCGGGGCCCATCTCAACACCGCCTTCTTCGGCTGCGCGCTGGCACCGGTCGTCTCGGAGATCCTGTTCTCGACCACGCTCTCGCCGATGGTGACGCTGCCGCTGGCGGTGGCGACCGGCATCGGCATGGGGCTGGTTCTGGTCCCGGTCGCGGCCCAGCTGTTCAAGGCGCATGGCGGGCTCAGCCTCTACAATATGGGCTTCGCCGCCGGCATTCTCGGCACGCTGGTCGTCGCGCTCTATCGCTCCTACGGCTTCGTGCCGGCGCCCGTCTTCATCTGGACGCGCGGCAACAATCTGCTGCTCGGGGCCTTTCTGTTCGCGCTCTTCGCGGCGCTCGCCGCCCTCGGGCTCTGGCATGACCGCGGCGCGGCCCGGCATTTCCGCTCGATCCTCCGCATGAGCGGCCAGGCGCCGGCCGATTTCATCGGCGCGGCCGGCTTCGGCGCCACGCTGGTCAATATGGGCGTCTCGGGCGCGCTCGGAACGCTCTATCTCGTCGTGATCGGCGGCGACCTCAACGGGCCGACCATCGGCGCGCTGATGACGATCGTCGGCTTCGCGGCCGCCGGAAAGCACCCGGCCAACTTCCTGCCCGTGATGATCGGGGTCTTCATCGGCACTCTGGCCAAGCCCTGGAACGCGCATGATCCCTCGCTGCAGCTCGCGGCCCTGTTCGGCACGACGCTGGCACCGATCGCGGGACGGTTCGGCTGGCACTGGGGCATCGTCGCCGGCTTCATCCATTCCTCGGCCGCGCTCGCCGTCGGCGACCTGCATGGCGGGCTGGTGCTCTACAACAACGGCTTCGCGGCCGGCCTCGTCGCCTCCGTCCTCGGCCCGGTCGTCGCCGTGATCAAGGGCAGGAAGGTCGAGGCCTGAACGGATCAGGCTGCGGGCGCGGGCCGGGCGAGCAGGAACAGCCAGGTCACCAGCACGAAGGGCATGGTGAGCGCCGGCAGGCCGAACGGCGCGAGGCCGGCGTTGAGCGCCGCCTGCGCGATCACCGTGACCACCGTGCCGAACGCCGCATAGGCGAGCCCGCGCGGCGTCGGCTTGCCGAAGACGGTACCGAGCGCCACCGCCGTCAGCACCGGGCTGAAGCCGAGCAGCCCGCCCGTGACGAGATCGCTCTCCGCGCCGGCAAGATGCGCCACCGCGACCGCGATGACGGCGCCGGCGAGGGCGAGCAGCGCCGCCGGCAGCGAAGCGACCGCGAGCCCGGCGAGGAAGAGCAGCGCGGCGATGATGCTGTCCTTCAGGAACACCTGACTGATGCTGAGCGCGACGCCTGCGAGAAAGGCGCCCGGCGCGAGCGGATCGCTGGCGACCACCGTCGCGCCGCCGGGCAGCACGGCCGTGGGCAGTCCGCCGGCCGGCAGCCCGGCGAAGCCGTGGCTGGCGAGCAGGAACAGCCAGGCCGTGAGGACGAAGCCGAAGGTCAGGCCGGGAACGGCATGGACCTTCAGGAACCGGCCGACAGCCTCGCTCACGACGACGGAGAAGGCGCCAGCGATCACCACGAAGACGAAGTGCATCGCGCCGGGCGCAAGGAAGGTGCCGAGCGCGAGCCCGGTCAGGAGGGCATTGTAGCCGTAGAGCCCGACCCGCCAAGAGGCGCGATCGAAGCCGCCGACAAGCGCCGTTCCGGTCGCGACGGCAAGCGCAAGCAGCCCGGCGAGCGCGACCAGCGGCGCGTCGACGGCGAATGCTCCCCAGACGATCGCCGCCACGAAGAACAGCCCGGTCAGCGGGTTGTCCATGAACATGACCTGGCCGGCGCCGCGCAGCATGACATCGATGAAGCGGATCGCCGGCGATGCGCCCGCCGCGCGCTCGAAACCCTGCAGAATCCGTTCCATCGCCAGGTCCCCCGCCTTCCGGAAGCGTGCACCCGGCGCCATGGCCGGCGCAAGCAGGTATCAGCGGCGAACGGCGTCGAGAAGATCGAACAGCCGCGCGCCGACGCGCTCCGGGTGATAGCGCATAGCGGCGCGCTGAAGGTCGCTTCGGAGCTGCCTCTGCTCGTCCGCTTCGAGGGTGACGAGTTCCCGCATGCGCGCCGCGAGCGATCCGGCATTGTGGGGCTTGTAGAGAAACCGCCGCGCGGCCAGCGGAAGGATATCGCGCAGCTGCCGGACGTCCGGCGCCACGATCGGCCGGCCGAAGGTCATGGCGAGCAGCGCCACGCCGGAGCTCAGCAGCGAGCGATAGGGGAGCACGAGCCCGCGCGCGCGCCGAATGAGCGCCGGAAGATCGCCATCTTCCACCCGGCGCGGCGAAACGGCGATCGAGGGTGCTCCATCCAGCAGCGGCTGCATCTCTTCGAAGAAGCGCGGGCCGGGCTCGCCCATCACGTCGATGCCGATATCGGGCGCCAGCCTTGCCGCCTCCGCCAGCAGATCGAGCCCCTTGTAGGCGCGCAGCATGCCGACGGTCAGGAGCCGTGTCGCCTGCCAGTCGGGCTCGATGGAGAGGGTGTCCGCCTCCGGCTCGTAGGCGCCGAAATAGGCGGGATGCGGCAGGAGGACGAGCTTCGATCGGTCGATGGCGCATTGGCCGGCCAGCGCCTCGGCCGCCGCCTCGTGATGGACGAGAATGAGCGACGCCTGCCCGGCGAGGCGGCGACGGAGCGCGAAGAACAGGTCCAGATGGCGCGGCTCGTGCGGCAGCGCGTTGTGAACCGTCCAGACGAGGCGGCCGCCGCGCCCCACGAATGCGTCGAGCCGCTGTTCGAAAGCGGCCATGGCCGCCGCCGCCGCGTCCCTTTCCGGCTGCTCGACGAGGATTCTCTCCTCCCAGTGCAGGTGGAAGAGGTTTGAGGCGCTGCTTGCGAGCGCATCGAGCGCATCGTCGATCGTGCCGGGACGCATCCGATAGCGCCGGTCGGCGCCGCCATAGAGACGCTCGTTATAGGGATTGCGGTCGGAGACGATGAAGTTGACGACATCGACTGGCACGGGCGCTTGCTCCCTCCGAGCCGGCAACCGCAGGTAATGCGCGATCGAGATGCGAACGATCGCCCATACCGCGCCGGCGTACAAGGGCGCCGGCTCGCTGGCACACGCCGTGGTTGCCTCCTGCCCGATGCGCCCCGGGGTGCGTCATCTCGTCCGAAGCTGAAGCCTGGCGGCGAGGCTTGATCGGAATCAAGCCCGGCTCTCACGGCTCGTGCAACCGTCGATCATCACGCATGAGGGTTGCCCATGTTCGACATCGACGTCGTCACCCTGTCGCGCCTGCAGTTCGCAGCCACCGCGATGTATCACTTCCTCTTCGTTCCCCTGACGCTCGGCCTCTCTTTCCTCCTCGCCATCATGGAGAGCGTCTATGTCATGACCGGCCGCGAGATCTGGCGGCGCATGACCATGTTCTGGGGCACGCTGTTCGGCATCAACTTCGCCATGGGCGTCGCCACAGGCGTCGTCATGGAGTTCCAGTTCGGGATGAACTGGTCCTATTACAGTCACTATGTCGGCGACATCTTCGGCGCGCCGCTGGCGATCGAAGGGCTGATGGCCTTCTTCCTGGAGGCAACCTTCATCGGTATGTTCTTCTTCGGCTGGGATCGCCTGTCGAAGGTCGGACACCTGATCGTCACCTGGCTGGTCGCCTTCGGCGCGAACTTCTCCGCGCTCTGGATCCTGATCGCCAATGGCTGGATGCAGAATCCGGTCGGCGCCATCTTCAATCCGGACACGATGCGCATGGAGATCGCCGATTTCGCGGCGGTCATCTTCAATCCCGTCGCGCAGGCGAAGTTCGTCCACACCGTCAGCGCCGGCTATGTCACGGGTGCGATCTTCGTCATGGCGGTGAGCGCCTGGTACCTCCTGAAGGGCCGCCACATCGAGATCGCCAAGCGCTCGATGGCGGTCGCGGCGAGCTTCGGCCTCGCGGCGTCCCTCTCGGTCGTCGTGCTCGGCGACGAGAGCGGCTATCTCGCCACCGAGAACCAGAAGATGAAGGTCGCGGCGATGGAGGCCATGTGGCACACCGAGCCGGCGCCGGCCGCGATCAATCTCATCGCCTTCCCGGACAGCGCGAAGCAGGAGAACAGCTTCGCGATCAGCATCCCCTATGTGCTCGGCATCATCGGCACGCGGTCTCTGACGCAGGAACTGCCCGGCATCGTCAATCTCGTCGAGGATGCCAAGGTCCGCATCAGGAACGGCATCGCCGCCTATGTGGCCCTGCAGAAGGTTCGTTCCGACAAGACGGACACAGAGGCCCGGGCCACCTTCGACAAGAGCTGGCGCGACCTCGGCTACGGCCTTCTCGTCAAGCTCTATCGGCCCGACATCGAGAACGCGACCGAGGCTGACATCGCCAAGGCGGCCGAGCTCACGATCCCGGATGTGCCGCTGATGTTCTGGGCCTTCCGCGTGATGGTCGGGCTGGGCTTCTACTTCATCGGCTTCTTCGCCGTCGCCTTCTGGGTCGCCTCCCGCCACAAGCTCGGCGAGAAGCGATGGATGCTGTGGGTCGCGGTGTTCAGCATTCCCCTGCCCTGGGTCGCGGTCGAGGTCGGCTGGCTCGTCGCGGAAGCCGGACGGCAGCCTTGGAGCATCGAGGGCGTGTTGCCGACCTTCTATGCGGCCTCCGGCCTGACGGTCGCCGATCTCGTCATCAGCCTCGGCATCTTCCTCCTGATCTATTCCAGCCTGGCGGTCGTCGAGATCTACCTGATGCTGCATGCGATCAGGAAGGGTCCCGCCGCGCCCGAACGGCCCGAGCCCCAGGGCGCGGGCGTCCTCCCGGCCGCCGTCGCGGCCGAGCCGCAGATCAAGTGATGAGGGACTGACCCATGATCCCCTTCGTTCCCCTCGATTACGAGACGCTCCGCCTCATCTGGTGGCTGCTGCTCGGCGTCCTCCTGATCGCCTTCGCGATCATGGACGGCTTCGACCTCGGCGTCGCGGCGCTGCTGCCCTTCGTCGCCCGTAACGACGACGAGCGGCGCATCGTGATCAACACGATCGGCCCTGTCTGGGAAGGCAATCAGGTCTGGCTGATCCTCGGCGGCGGCGCCATCTTCGCCGCCTGGCCGGCGCTCTACGCCACCTCGTTCTCCGGCTTCTATCTCGCGATGATGGTGATCCTGATCGCCATCATCCTGCGCCCGGTCGGGTTCAAGTATCGCTCCAAGCTCACCGAGCCGCGCTGGCGCGCCTTCTGGGACTGGGGCCTCTTCGTCGGCGGCTTCATCCCGGCGCTCATCTTCGGCGTCGCGGTCGGCAATGTGCTGCGGGGCGTTCCCTTCCGCTTCGACGATGCGATGCGCGTCGTCTACGAGGGCAACTTCTTCGGTCTGCTGATGCCCTTCGCGCTGCTCAGCGGCCTCGTCAGCCTCGCGATGCTGGTCGCCCATGGCGCGTCGATGCTGATGATGAAGACGTCCGGCGCGATCTATGAGCGGGCCCGCGTCTATGGCAGCTACGCCGCGCTGGCGACGATCGTGCTCTTCGCGCTGGCCGGCATCTGGATCGCCCTCGGCTTCAAGGGCTATGCCGTGACCGGCATCCAGGATACCGGCGGCCCGTCCAATCCGCTCGGCAAGACGGCTGTGGCCGAGGCCGGCGCCTGGCTCGCCAATTATGGCCGCCATCCCTGGATGATGGTCGCGCCGCTCGCCGGCTTCCTCGGCAGCGCGCTCGCCCTCTTCGCCTATCAGCGGCGGCTCGCGGGCTTCGCCTTCGTCTCCACCGCGCTGGCGATCTTCGGCATCATCTCGACGGCCGGTCTCTCGATCTTCCCGTTCCTGCTGCCGTCCTCGCTCGATCCCAATGCCAGCCTCACGGTCTGGGACGCATCGTCCTCGCATCTGACGCTGTGGATCATGCTGCTCGCGACCCTCGTCTTCCTGCCGATCGTCCTCGCCTACACCGCCTTCGTCTATCGCGTGATGCGCGGCAAGGTGACGAGCGACGAGCTCGGCAAGAACCCCAACGCCTACTGAGAGGAGGTCTCGGTCATGTGGTACTTCTCCTGGATCCTGGGCATCAGCCTGGCCTGCGCTTTCGCGATCCTCAACGCGATGTGGTACGAGATGCGCGACGACGCGCTGACCGCCCGCAAGGTCGCCGCCTCTCCCTCCCCGAAACGCCGATAGACCATTCCGCTACCTTCCGGTCGGCCCGCCGCCCGCCGGAAGGCCAACTGGCCCGTCGCAGCACGCGCTGCGGCGGGTCTTTTCGCTTATTCGAAGAAGCCGAGCCGGCGCAGCAGATAGAGCACGAGCGCCGATGCGCCGATCGCTATGCCGATCGCGACGAAAGTGCCGTGGCCCCCCTGCTCCAGCGGCAGGTCGGACGTGTTCATGCCGAAGATGCCGGTCACCAGCGTCGCCGGCATCAGCATCGCGGTCAGGATCGACAGCACATAGAGATGGCGGTTGGTGGTGTTGGCGAGCTTGGCGGCGATCTCGTCCTGGAGGAAGCGGGCGCGGTCCTGCAGCTCGAGCAATTCCTGGTCGAGCGCCTCGATCCGCTGGAAGAGCCGCTCGGCCGCCTCGCGCGAGCCCTCCTGGATCGAGCGCCCCGTCTGATCCTCGACGAACTGCTTGAGCACGCCGCGGAAGGAGCCGAGCTGCCGGCGGAGGCGCACGGTCGTGCGGCGCAGCGGCGCGAGGCGCCTCGCCTCGTCGTGGAAGCGGTCGTCGAGCACGCGGTCCTCGATCGAATCCGCCGTATCGCGCAGTTCGCGCAGCATCTCGCCGATCGCCCGCAGCACCTGCACGATCATGAGTTCGAACAGCGCCACCGGTCCCGGGACCGGATGGCCGGCCTCGACGCGGCTGCGCATCAGCGCCGCCGAGCGCACGGGATGGCGGCGGCCCGAGACGAGATAGCCGTCGCCGAGCACGAAGCGCATGGGCGCGGCGCGCAGTTCGTCGTCGTCCGGATCCTGGATCGTGTCGATGAAGACGCCCCAGACGGCGGTGTCGTCGCATTCGAGCATCGGAATTTCGTCGGTCCCGAGCAGCACCGCCCGCGCAGCCGCCGGCAGCCCGGCGGTCTTCTCGATCCAGACCCGCGCCAGCCGGTCGACGAGATCGAGATGCAGCCACAGGAAGCCGTCATTGGGATCGAACAGCTCGAAAGGTTCGTCGATCGGACGCGCGCTGCCCTTGCCCGCCGTGTCGAACCGGTAGAGCCAGATGACGCCCGAAACGGGACGGCCGGAGGGCGGCGGCGTCTGGGTCAGGCTTTCGAGGGATTTGCTCGTCATGGTCATGGCCGGCCCGCACCCGCCGAAGGCTCGAGGTTGTCGCGCGGCATGGAGCCGGCCGCCCAAGGCAAGACACGAAACGACGCGGCGATCATGACGTCCCGATGACACCGCGGCCGCTGACGGTGGCGAGCACGGCATCCGCGGCGACGAACTCGGCCGCAACGCCGCCTGTGCTCATCAACCGGTCCAGCTCCGCGAAGCCGGCGATCTGCGCCTCGCGCGCCGGGCCGCCCGCGAGCAGCGGCTCCAGGGCGGCGGCAAGCGCGGCCGGCGTGCACGCCTCCTGCAGGAATTCCGGCACCACCGGACGGCCGAGCACGATGTTGGGCAGGATGACGCTGAAGCCCTTGAGCACGCGGCGCGCGATCACCGCCTCCCAGGCCGACACCTTGTAGGCGGCGACCATCGGAACGCCGGCCAGCGCCAGCTCCAGTGTGACCGTTCCGGAGGCCGCGAGCGCGGCACGGGCGCGGCGGAAAGCGGCATGCTTGGCCTCCTCGCCGGTGACGATCTCCGGCGCAACCGGCCAGCTCGCCGTCGCCGCGCGGATCAGCCCCTCGAGGCGGGGAAGCGTCGGCAGCACCGGCCTCACCGGCCGGGCCGCGGCGACGAGACCGACGGCCGCGCCGAAATCCGCGCCGAGCCGTTCGATCTCCCGGCGCCGGCTGCCCGGCAGAACGAGCAGGACCGGCGGCTCGCCGTCGCGGAGCGCCTGTTCATCGCCGTCCGGCCGCAGCGTGTCGAGCGCGCCCAGCAAGGGGTGTCCGACATAGGTCGTCGGCGGGCCGCCGAGACGGCGCATGACCTCGGGCTCGAAGGGCAGCAGCGCCAGGACGCGGTCGATCGTCCCGCGCATCGCGCGGGCGCGGCCCGGACGCCACGCCCACACGGTCGGGGCGACATATTTCACAATGGCGAGGTCCGGCAGGCGGCGGCGGACGCGCGCGGCGACGCGGTGGGTGAAATCCGGCGCGTCGACCAGCATCAGCAGGTCCGGCGGATCGGCGAGGATCGCCGCGACCGTCTCCCTGAGCCGCCGTACGATCGTCGGCAGCTTGCCGATCACCTCGCCGAAGCCAATGGCCGTGAGGTCGTCCATCGGAAAGAGGCTGACGAGGCCGGCGGCCTGCATGCGCGTCCCGCCGACGCCGCGGAACGTCACGCGGCCCTGCAACCGGTCGGCGAGCGCGCGCATCAGCGGTCCGCCGAGCGCATCGCCCGATTCCTCGCCGGCCACGATGAAGACCCGGAGCGGCCTCTGCTCTGGCAGCGTCATTCGGCGAGCCCGACGATGAAGAGGCCCTTTTCGTCGGCGACGCGGACCATTGCCTCGGCCTCGGCCGCGATCACCCCGCCGGCCTCGACGGCGATGCCCGCGAGCCCCGCCTCGGCGGCGCGCTCGACGGTCCTGACGCCAATCGACGGCAGATCGATGCGCCGGTCCTGGCCAGGCTTCGGGATCTTCACCAGAACGCCGGAGCGGCGCGGCAGGCGCACGCGGCCCGAGGCCCGCATTTCGCCGCAGCGCGCGATCATCGCGTCCGTGCCCTCGGCCGCCTCGATCGCCTGCACGTGGCGTTCGGCGACGACGGCGGCCTGACCGACATCGAAAACGTCGATCGCCCGCAGGAGACGGAACCCGATTCGCGCGTCCTCGCGCTCCGCATCCGTCATGGCGACCCGCCCGAGGGTTCCCTCCGCGACGAGGATCTCGGGCGCAACCTCATGCGCGCCGCGCAGGATGAAGCCCTCATTCTCGAAGAAGGAAGCGATATGCGACAGGAGATGTCCGTCGCCGCCGCGGCGGGCGCGCAGGAACCAGCGCAGCATCCCCACGGCCTTCCAGTCGAGCCTGAGGCTCGAGAGGCGCGGACGGAAGACATAGCCGACGATGACCATCTCGCGGCAGCCATGTCGGCGCAGAGCCGCCAGCATTGCACCGACCTTGCCGAGATGGACCCACTCGACCGGAAAGCCGGCGCCCTCGACCACGGCAGGGTCCGCGAAGCCGCGGATCGCCACGAGGACGACCCGCCGTCCCGATTGCGCGGCAGACCGGGCGACGGCAAGCGGGAAGGTCCCGCCGCCGCAAAGAATGCCGAGCGGCGCCGCCGAAGCGGCTCCGCCGGGCGAAGTGCCGCCCTCAGTCCTCGTCGCCGGCATGTTCGGCAGCAGCGCGGGGAACGGTGATGCGCCGCTTGCCGCGCTGGCGGATGAACTCGACGATGTGCATGACATTCTCGTCGTCGCCATAGCGCTCGGCCACAGCCTCGACGCGGTCGACGAGGTAGCCCGGCGCGAAGAACAGGTCGCGATAGGCTGCGCGGAGGCGCTGGATCGCCGCCCGCGTGAAGCCGCGCCGCTTCATGCCGATGATGTTGAGACCGCCGAGGCCCTCGGCGCCCTCGCGAATCGCGCCGAAAGGAATGATGTCGCGCCAGACGGGCACGAGCCCGCCGACGATCGCATGGTCGCCGATGCGCACGAACTGGTGCAGCGCGCAGAGGCCACCCATGAAGACGTTGTCGCCGATGGTCACATGGCCGCCCATCGTGGCGCAATTGGCGAGAATGACGTCGTTGCCGAGCGTGCAGTCATGCGCGACATGGACGCCGGTCATCAGGAAGCAGCGATCGCCGATGCGTGTTTCACGCGCGCCGACCGAACCGAAATTGATCGTGACGTTCTCGCGGATGACGCAGGCCTCGCCGATCACGATCGTGCCCGGCTCGCCCTTGTAATGCACCGACTGCGGCGTGCCGCCGATCGAGGCGAAGGGGCTGACCACGGTGCGCGCGCCGATGGTGGTGTGCGCCGTCACCGAGGCGTGGTTTCTGATCTCGACGCCATCGCCGAGCACGACATCGCGGCCGACAAAGGCGAAGGCGCCGATCGTGACGTCAGCGCCGAGCTGCGCGCCGTCCTCGATCACCGCCGATGGATGGATGTTGGACATGGAACTCCGTTACTGCCCCACCAGCATGGCGCTGATGTCGGCTTCGGCAACCTTGACGCCGGCGACCTTGGCCTCGCTCTGGAATCGCCAGAGATTGCCACGGTTCTTGACCTTGCGGACGTGATATTCGAGCACGTCGCCGGGTTCCACGGGCTTGCGGAACTTGGCGTTGTCGATGGTGAGGAAATAGACGAGCTGCGGCTTGCCGGGCCGCGCGGCGAGGCAGATCGCCCCGGCCGTCTGCGCCATCCCCTCGATGATCAGCACGCCCGGCATCACCGGCTTGCCCGGGAAATGGCCCTGGAAGTGCGGCTCGTTGAACGTGACGTTCTTGATGCCGATCGCGCTTTCATCGCCGTTGATCTCGATGATGCGATCGACCAGCAGGAACGGATAACGGTGCGGCAGAAGCTCGAGGATCCGCGCGATATCCGCCGATCCGAGGCTGTTGTCGCCTTCGCTCATGACACCTCTTTCCCCTCGTCTTCCTTCTGACGCGCGCTGGCGCGCTGCGCGAGGCGGCGGATCGCCAGCTCCTCGCGGTACCACTCCTTTATCGGACGCGCCGGGGCTCCGCCATAGCGCCCCCCGGCGGCGAGATCGTCCTTCACGCTGGCCGTCGCGGCGACCTGCGCCCCGTGTCCGATGGTGACGTGACCGTTGACGCCGACCTGGCCGCCGAGCACGACGAAGTCGCCGAGCGTCGCGCTGCCCGAGATACCGACCTGCGAGACGATCACGCAGTGGCGACCGATCGCAACGTTATGGCCGATCTGCACGAGATTATCGATCTTCGTGCCCTCGCCGATCACCGTGTCGCGGTTGGCGCCGCGATCGATGGTCGTGTTGGCACCGACCTCGACATCGTCCTGGATCACGACGCGGCCGATCTGCGGCACCTTCGCATGGCCCTGGCCGCCCATCTGGTAGCCGAAGCCGTCCTGCCCTATACGCACGCCGGGATGCAGGATCACGCGATTGCCGACCAGCGCATGCGTCACGGAGGCGCCGGCGCCGATATGGCAGTCGCGGCCGATCCGGACATGCGCGCCGATCACCGCGGCGGGGCCGACGAACGTCCCGCGGCCGATCTCGGCTCCGGGTCCGATCACCGCGCCGGGCTCGACCGTGACGCCCTCCTCCAGCCGCGCCTCGGCATGGACATGCGCGCCCGGTGAAACGCCCGGTCCGAACACGGGCTGGGGCCGCATCGCCGCGGGAAAGAGCAGGCGCAGCACGCTGACATAGCCGTCATGCGGACGCGGGCTTTCCAGCGCGACGACGCCGGCGGGCACCGCGTCCAGATGCTTCGCCGTCACGAGGCATGCCGCCGCGCGCGTCGCGGCGAGCAGCGGCAGGTAGCGCGGGCTGTCGATGAAGGTGAGGTCGTTCGTCCCGGCCGAATCGAGCGCCGCAACGCCGGTGATCCGCCGCTCGGGATCGGCGCCCTCTGCAAGCTTCGCTCCGGTCAGGGCAGCGATCTCGGCCAGCGTCGGCGAAGCCGCCGGCAGGAAGAAGACGGGGTCGCCCATGGCGCAGCTCTCGGAATAGGCCGGTCCAGAAACGCGAAGGACCGCCGGTGAGCCCGGCGGTCCCTCGCTGCTTCTATAGGAGATATCAGAACTGCGTGCCAGCGCTGAAGCGGAACATCTGCGTCTGGTCGAAATTCGCCTTGGTCAGCCACTGGCCGAAGTCGCCGCGCAGCGGGCCGAAGGGCGAATTCCAGATGATCGAGACACCGACCGAGGTGCGGATCATCGAGCTGTCCTCGATGTCGAGATTCTCGAGGCCGTCATAGCCGAACAGCGTGCCGGCATCGGCGAACACGGCGCCGCGCAGGCCGAACTCCTCCGGCAGGACCGGCAGCGGGAATTGAACCTCGAGCGAGGCGTTGTAGTAGGTCGTGCCGCCGATGGCATAGGTGTCCTCGACGCCGACATAGCGCGGGCCGTAGCCGTAGGACGCGAAGCCACGCACCGTTTCGCCACCGCGGTAGAAGTTGTCGAGCACCTGGACCGGCTCGCCGCCAAGGCTGGTGATGTTACCGGCCGCGGCGCGAACGAGACCCACCACGTCGGAGTCCGGCAGGATCTCCTTGTAGTAGCGTGCATCGGCCTGCGTGCGGACGAACTGGCCGTCGCCACCGACACCGGCGAAGTCCTGGCTGAGGCGCAGGAACGTACCGTTGCGCGGGGTCTGGTAGTTGTCGATCGTCGAGTAGGTCAGCACGTAACCGATGGACGAGTTGATCCAGCTGCCCTGCGGGTAGAGCTCGGCGAAAGCCGGCCAGTCGAGGATGTACTGGGAGCCCCAGGACGTCACGTCGCGCTGGTAGAGCTTGTAGTTGAACTGGACGTCGAAGTCGTCGGTGATCGGCAGGCCGAGCCGGATCGTGCCACCGGCCGTGTTCATGTTGTACGGACGGTAGTCGGTCTCCTGCGCCTGGTTGTACAGGACGTCGAAGCCGAGCGACATGCGGCGACCGAGGAAGAAGGGCTCGGTGAAGGCCAGGTTGAAGGTACGGTCGCTCTGGCCACCGCCGAGCGAGACCTTCAGGTACTGGCCGCGACCGAGGAAATTCTTCTCGGTGAGCGCCACGGTGGCGATGAAGCCGCCGCCATTGTCCGTCGTGTAGCCGCCGCCGACCGAGAACGAACCGGTCGACTGGTCCTCGACATTGACCACGATGACGACGCGGTCGGGCGAGCTGCCGGGCTGGGTCGTGACATTGACGGTCTTGAAGTAGCCGAGATTCTTCAGACGGCGCTCCGCCTGGTCGACGAGCACGCGGTTGTAGGCGTCGCCTTCCGAAAGCTCGAACTCGCGGCGGATGACGTAGTCGCGGGTGCGGGTGTTTCCGCGGATCTCGAGGCGCTCGACATAGAGGCGCGGACCTTCGTCAACCAGATAGGTCAGGTTGATCGTGTGGTTCTCGTAGTTGCGGTCGCCGCGGGGACGGACCTGGGCGAAGGACTTGCCCTCCTCGAGGAGAGCCACGCTGACGGCCTCGGTCGACTTCTCGACCTGCGTCGCGTTGAAGATCTTGCCCGGCTTGGTCGTCACATAGCGCATCAGCGCGTTGCCATCGACATCGGGGATCGAGGAATCGACCATCACGGTGCCGAAGCGATAGCGCGCACCCTCGTCGAGGGTGATCGTGATCGAGTAGCGGTTCTTCGCCTCGTCGAACGCAACGTCGGTGCCGACGATGCGGAAGTCGGCAAAGCCGTTGCGCATGTAGAAGCGCCGAATCAGCTCCTCGTCCGACTGGATCTTCGCGTCGTCGAACTGGTCGCGCTTCGACAGCCAGGACGTGAAGTTCGTCTTCTTGATCGTCATGATGTTGCGCAGGCGACCCGACGAGAAGGTCTTGTTGCCCACGAAATTGATCGAAGAGATGCCGGTGCGCGTGCCTTCGTTGATCTTGAAGACCACGTCGGTGCGGCCGGTGTCGCGCGGGAAGGTCTCGACGCTGACCTCGGCCTCGGCACGGCCATTGCGCTTGTAGAGCTCCTTGAGGCGCTCGACGTCGCTCTGCAGGCGATCCTCGGAGAGAACCCCGCGCGGCTTGGTCTCGACGACGGCCGTCAGCATGTCGTCCTTGAGCTTCTTGTTGCCCTCGAACTTCACGCTGCCGACGATGTTGTTCTCGCTGACCGACACGACAAGCTGGTTGCCGCGGCGGGCGATCTTCACATCGGAGAAGAGGCCGGTCGCATAGAGCGCCTTCACCGAGGCATTGATGTCCTCGGAGGTGAAGTTCTTGCCCGGCTCGATCGTGATGTAGTTGCGGACGGTTTCAGAATCGATGCGGGAGCCACCCTGCACGACGATGCTGTTCACCACCTCGGCATGGGCAGCAGGGGCGCCCACCAGCGAGATCTGAACCAACAGGGCGAAGGCTGCGATCGCCAGATACGCGGCGCGGGCGCCCTTCCGGGTGAAAGCCTTGAACAGATACATTGGGTTCAAACGCCCTTTTCGATTCCGACTTTCCAGCCTTAAGCGGGGGTCAAAGACCCCTCAAGACTGAACCACTCTCAAAGTTTGTGGCAGGCTTTGACCCCAATCGCAAGCCAAGGGCCAGTGTGCCACGGGAGAATTTAATCGTCCGTTGCTGGGCTGCCACGCAGGCTGCTGCGATGCACAAACACCGGACCCGGCGCCTCAGATGAGGCGCCAGATATCATTGAAGGTAGTGAACAACATCAGCATGATGATCGCCGCGAGGCCGATCCTGAAGCCGACATCCTGCACCCGGGGACTCAGCGGACGGCCGCGGATGGCCTCGATGAGGTAGAAAAGCAGATGCCCGCCGTCCAGCATCGGCACCGGGAAGAGATTGAGCAGCCCGATGCTGACCGAGAGGATGGCTGCGAGATTGACGAGCGCGACGAAGCCGAGCGTCGCCACCTGGCCCGAGACCTGCGCGACGCGAATCGGCCCGCCGAGTTCGTCGGTCGATTCGCGACCGGCGAAGAGACCGCCGATATAGGCGAAGGTGCGGTCGACGACCATCCAGGTCTCCTCCGCGCCCATCACCACCGCCTCGGGGAGCGAATAACGCTCGACGGTCACGTTGCCGCCCGACGTATCGCGCGACAGGCCGAGCTGGCCGATGCGATGGATATTGCCGAAGCGGTCCGTCACCTCGCGCCGCTCCGGCGTCGCCTCCAGCGTCACGGGAGCGCCGTCGCGCTCGACCACGATGGTCAGCGGCCGGTCGGCGCTCGTCGAGACGATGCGCTGCAGGTCGTTGAAGGTCTCGATCCGGCTGCCGTCGATGGTGCGGATCAGGTCGCCCGGGCGGAAACCCGCCTTCTCGGCGACGCTGCCGGCGACCACCTGGTCGACGCGGGCCGTCGTCACCTCGCGGCCGTAGAGCGTGAAGATGGCGGCGAAGATGGCGATGGCGAGGATGAAGTTGGCGATCGGCCCGGCCGCGACGATGGCCGCCCGCTGCCAGACGGACTTGCCGAAGAAGGTCGTGCTCCGCTCTTCCTCGGTCAGCGCGTCGAGCGCCGCGCGGTCCGGCGTCGATGCCGCATCCTCGTCTCCGAAGAAGCGCACATAGCCGCCGAGCGGGATGGCGGAGAGCTTCCAGCGCGTGCCATGGCGGTCGTCGAACCCGAAGAGCTCGGGCCCAAAGCCGATCGAGAACGCCTTGACGCGGACACCGCACCAGCGCGCGACGAGGAAATGGCCGAGCTCGTGGACAAAGACGACGGTGGTGAGAACGAACAGGAAGGGAATGAGATAGCCGAGCGCTCCCGTTCCGAAATGCCCGATCTGGCCGAGTGATTCCATCCGCCTTCCGTCCTTCTCCGCTCGGGCCTCAGCCCGTCCTCAACGCCCGCCGCCCGCCGAGGACCGCGCGCGCGACGCGCCGTCCCTCGCCGTCGACCGCGAGCGCCGCAGCCACCGAATCGATGTCCGGCAGCCCGCTTCCGCCCGCAAGCCTGTCGAGCGTCTCTGCGACACAGGCCGCGATGTCGAGGAAGCCGATCCCGCCCTTCAGGAAGGCATCGACCGCGACCTCGTTGGCGGCGTTCAGAATATTGGTTGCCCGGTCGCCGCCCGACAAGGCGCCTCGCGCCAGCGCCAATGCGGGAAAGCGCTCCAAATCCGGCTTTTCGAAGGTGAGCGTACCGATCGAGACGAGATCGAAGGGCTTGGTCTCGGTCGCGTAGCGGCGCGGCCAGGCGAGGCAATGGGCGATCGGGATGCGCATGTCGGCGGCGCCGAGCTGCGCGAGGATCGATCCATCGGCATAGGTGATCCAGCCATGCACGACCGATTGCGGGTGCACGACGACCTCGAGCCGGTCGGCATCGAGCCCGAACAGGTGATGCGCCTCGATGACCTCCAGGCCCTTGTTCATCATCGTCGCCGAATCGATGGTGATCTTGGGTCCCATCGACCAGCGCGGATGGTTGAGCGCTTCCGCGACGCTCGCCCGCTGCATCGCCTCGCGCGTCCATGAGCGGAACGGCCCGCCGGATGCGGTGATCGTGATGCTGCGCACGGCCGGCATGTTCTCGGCCTCGAGCGCCTGGAAGATGGCGTTGTGCTCGGAATCGACCGGCAGCACATGCACGCCCGCCGCCTCGGCGCGGCCGAGAAACAGCGAACCGGCGCAGACGAGGCATTCCTTGTTGGCGAGCGCGATGTCGGAGCCGGCCTCGATCGCCGCCATGGTCGGCGCGAGCCCGGCGGCGCCCACGATGGCAGCCACCACGAGATCGACCGGCCGCGCCGCCGCCTCGATCAGCGCCGCCTCGCCGGCGGCGGCGGCGATGCCGGTGCCGGCGAGAGCCTCGACGAGCGCGCCATGGCAGGACGGGTCGGCCACGACCGCGATGCGGGCCTTGAGACGGATCGCGATCTCGGCCAGTTCGGCAGCGCGCGTGCCCGCGGTCACCGCCTCGACCTCGAAGGCGCCCGGCCGGCCGAGAATGACATCGACCGTGCTGGTGCCGACCGAGCCGGTGGCGCCGAGGATCGAGATGCGGCGCGGCGCATCGCCGGTGCGAACCGGACGCGTCAGGGAAACGGGACTTTTCACCAGATCAGGACTCCGGCAGCGATCGCATCGCCACCGCCATGCAGCCAGCCGACGAAAAGCGCAAGCGCGCCGGCGAAGACGAGACCATCGACGCGGTCCATCATGCCGCCATGGCCGGGGATGATTCCGCTCGAATCCTTCTTGGCGAAGCGGCGCTTCACGGCGGATTCGAAAAGGTCGCCCGCCTGGCTCGCAAGCGACAGCGCGACGAGCAGCATGGCGAGGCCGAGCGAAAGCGGCACCCCGAACAGCGACGCCGCGACGAGGCCGGAGGCGACGCCGCCGATCAGGCCGCCTATCGAGCCGGACCAGGTCTTCTTCGGCGAGATGCGCGGCCAGAGCTTCGGTCCGCCGAGCGAGCGGCCGGCGAAGAAGGCGAAACTGTCGGTCGCCCAGACCACGACGAGAAGGACGATCAGCGCCGCCAGCCCGAATTCGGCATCGGCGCGGATCGCCGGCATCGGAATCGCCAGGGCGGCCGCATAGAGGGAGCCGGCCGTCAGCCAGGCCGACCGCGACAGCAGCGCGACGCCGAGGGCTCCGGCGAGCGCGACCGCGCAGCCCGCCGCCGCGCCGGCCGAGCCGGCGATCAGGCCAGCGAGCCCGGCGAACACGGCGCCCGTGACGACAGCCGGGGTGCGGGGCACCAGCGTGCGCGAGCAATCCACGACCAGCGCCCATTCGCAGAACACGAGGGTCGCGCCGATCGCGACGAGACCGTAGGTCGGCCAGGATCCGAACCAGGCGCAGGCGAGCGCCAGCGGCAGCAGCACCGCCGAGGATGCGATGCGCACGCCGAGATCGGCGTTGCGCTGCGCCGGCGAAGCCGCTCTGTCGCGCCCGTCCTGCTCGCTCAAGGGCTTCTCCGCGCGGCGATGCCGCCGAAGCGGCGCGCGCGGCTGGAAAACTCCCTCACGGCCTCGAGATAGGCGGCGCGGTCGAAATCCGGCCAGTAGAGCGGCAGGAAGACGAGCTCGGCATAGGCCGCCTGCCAGAGGAGGAAGTTGGAAAGACGCATCTCGCCGCTGGTGCGGATGACGAGATCGGGGTCCGGCATGAAGGACGTGTCGAGCCGGGAGGAAATCAGCTGCTCGTCGATGGCCGAGGCGGGGAGCCGGCCCGCGGCGACGTCCTCGCCGATGGCGCGCATCGTCCGCGTGAGCTCGTCGCGGCCGCCATAGTTGAAGGCGATCACGAGCGTCAGCCCGCGATTGCGCATCGTCAGCGTCTCGGCCTTGTCGAGCAGGCCCTTGATGTCCGACGTCAGCCGCTCGCGGCTGCCGATGACACGAACGCGGACGTTCTTGGCGTTGAGATCGGCGAGGTCGCGCTGGATGAACAGGCGGAGCAGGCCGAACAGGAACTGGATCTCGAGCGGCGGCCGCGTCCAGTTCTCGGAGGAAAAGGAAAAGAGCGTCAGATAGGAGACGCCGAGCTCGCGCGAGGTCTCGACGGCATTGCGCACCGCCTCCATGCCGCGACGATGGCCCTCGGTCCGCGAAAGCCCCCTGCCCTGCGCCCAGCGGCCGTTGCCGTCCATGATGATGGCGACATGCCGCGGGACGCTGAGCCCCTCGGTATCTGTCGCCGGCGTCGCCAGGATCTCGGCGCCCGAATCATTGGCCTTCGAGTTCATGGCATCGCCGGGTTGTTCAGACCTGCAGGATTTCCGCTTCCTTCGCGGCGAGCACCGAATCGATCTCGGCGATCGTGTCGTCGGTCAGCTTCTGGATCTTCTCCGTCAGCCGCCGCGCCTCGTCCTCGCCGAGGCCGTCGGCCTCGCTCTTCTTCAGGCTGTCCATGCCGTCGCGCCGTACATGGCGGACCGCCACGCGCGCGCCCTCGGCATATTTGTGGGCAGCCTTCACGAATTCCTTGCGCCGGTCGGCGTTGAGTTCGGGGATCGGGATGCGGAACACCGCGCCCTCGACGATCGGGTTGAGCCCGAGGCTCGACTCGCGGATCGCCTTCTCGACAGCCTGCGCCGTGCCGCGGTCCCAGACCGTGACGGTGATCAGGCGCGGCTCGGGCACGTTGATCGTCGCGAGCTGGTTGATCGGCATGACCGATCCATAGACGTTGACGGTGATGGGATCGAGCATGGTGGCCGAAGCGCGGCCGGTGCGCAGGCCCGACAGATCCGACTTGAACGCGGTGACTGCGCCCTGCATGCGGCGGCTCAGATCGTCGAAGTTCATGACGTCCTCTTGTTCTTGGTGCCGGCGAGCATCCGCAGCAGGATGACGCTATTCATCAGAAACGATCGTGGCGCGACCTTCGCCGCGCAGAACCTCGATGAAGCCGTTCGGCGACCGGATTGAAAACACGATTAGCGGAATATGGTTGTCGCGGGCAAGCGCCACGGCGGCGGCGTCCATGACCTGCAGCCCGCGCGACAGCACCTCGGCATGGGTGATCCGCTCGAAGCGGACCGCCGAGGGGTCCTTCTTGGGATCGGCCGAATAGACGCCGTCGACATTGGTGCCCTTGAAGAGGGCATCGCAGCCCATCTCGGCGGCGCGCAGCGCGGCGCCCGAATCGGTCGTGAAGAAGGGGTTGCCGGTGCCGCCGGCGAAGAGCACGACGCGGCCGCGCTTCAACGCCCGCTCGGCGCGCTGCTGCGAGAAGCTCTCGCAGATCGTCGGCATCGGCACGGCCGAGAAGATGCGCGAGGCGATGCCGCGGCGCTCGAACGCCTCGTGCATGCCGATGCAGTTCATGACCGTCGCGAGCATGCCCATATGGTCGCCGGCGACGCGGTTGCCGCCCGCTTTCGCGATCGTCATGCCGCGGAAGATGTTGCCGCCGCCGATAACGACCGCGACCTCGACGCCCAGTTCGACGGCCTGCCCGACCTCGCCGGCGATGCGGTCGACGACCGCTTCGTCGATGCCGAAGGGTTGGGATCCAAGGAGGGCTTCGCCCGAAACTTTCAAGAGCACGCGTCGATACCGGGCGGGAGCCGCCATGCCGATGTCCTCGCTGTCGTGAATGGGCACGCTCCCGATACACGAAGGGCGCCGGAATGTCATCCGGCGCCCTTCGCTAATGTCTCGGGGAAGCGCTTGTTTCCAGAACTTATTTCGTTCCGGCCGCGGCCGCGACCTCGGCGGCGAAGTCGGTCTCTTCCTTCTCGACGCCGTCGCCGAGGCGGAACATGACGAACTCCGTCAGCTTGATCGGCGCGCCGACATCGGCCTCGGCTGCCTTCAGCGCCTTCTCGACCGTCAGGTCGGGATTGATCACGAAGGCCTGCAGAAGGAGGACGACCTCCTCGTAATACTTGCGCACGCGGCCCTCGACCATCTTCTCGATGATCGCCTCGGGCTTGCCGGACTCGCGGGCCTGCTCGGCATAGACGGCGCGCTCGCGGGCGACGACCGCCGGGTCGAGCGCATCGGTCGAGACCGAAAGCGGGCTGGTCGCGGCGATGTGCATCGCGATCTGGCGGCCGAGCGCGGCGAGCTTCTCCTTGTCGCCGGTCGACTCGAGCGCGACGAGCACGCCGATCTTGCCGAGGCCCGGAGCGGTCGCCGAGTGGACATAGGTCGCCACGACGCCGTCGCTGACGCCGATGGCGGCCGAGCGGCGGAGGTTCATGTTCTCGCCGATGGTGGCGACGGCCTCGGTGATCGTGTCCTTGACCGACTTCTCCGAACCCGGGAAGGCAGCGGCGGCAACGGCCTCGACCGAGCCGTCGGTCTCGAGCGCCGCCTTGGCGACGTTGAGCACCAACTGCTGGAATTCGGCATTGCGGGCGACGAAGTCGGTCTCGGAGTTGAGCTCGACGACGACGGCGCGCGGACCCGAGGCGGCGACGCCGACAAGGCCCTCGGACGCGACGCGGCCGGCCTTCTTGGCGGCCTTGGCGAGGCCCTTGGTGCGCAGCCAGTCGATCGCCGCCTCGATATCGCCGGCGGTCTCGGTCAGCGCGGCCTTGCAGTCCATCATGCCCGCGCCGGTCTTCTCGCGCAGGTCCTTCACCATCGAAGCGGAAATCGTCATCGTCTGCCTCGTCAATCTCTTGTTTTCTAACGAACAGCCGGGCGATGGGCGCCCGGCTGCGTCGTTTCGATCGTCAGGGACGCCGCCGGAAAGGGCGGCGCAGCTTGGGTCAGGCGGCCGCGACTTCGCCGGCTTCCTCGGGAAGAGCCTCTTCGTAGATCTCTTCCTGGGCGCCGAGGTCGAGGCCGGCCGAGCCGGCGGCACGCGAGATGCCGTCGAGCGCGGCGCGGGCGACCAGGTCGCCATAGAGCGTCAGCGCACGGCCGGCGTCGTCATTGCCCGGAATCGGATAGGTGATGCCATCCGGGTCCGAATTGGAATCGATGATTGCCGCGACAGGAATATGAAGCCGGCGGGCTTCCTGGATCGCGAGCGCTTCCTTGTTGGTGTCGATCACGAACAGGAGGTCGGGGATGCCGCCCATGTCCTTGATGCCGCCGAGCGCGTTCTCGAGCTTGTCGCGCTCGCGCGACAGCGTCAGGCGCTCCTTCTTCGTCAGGCCCTGCACGTCCGACGAGAGCAGTTCGTCGAGGTGGCGAAGGCGCTGGATCGAATGCGAGATCGTCTTCCAGTTGGTCAGCATGCCGCCGAGCCAGCGGGAATTCACATAATACTGCGCGCAGCGCTTGGCGGCATCGGCCACCGGCTCGGAAGCCTGGCGCTTCGTGCCGACGAACAGGACGCGGCCACCGCCGGCCACCGTGTCGCTCACCGCCTGGAGGGCGCGATGCAGCAGCGGAACCGTCTGCGCGAGGTCGATGATGTGGATGTTGTTGCGCACGCCATAGAGATACGGCGCCATCTTCGGGTTCCAGCGATGCTTCTGGTGGCCGAAATGGACGCCCGCCTCGAGAAGCTGGCGCATGGAGTAATCAGGAAGAGCCATCTAAACGGTATCCTTCACCGGTTGAACCTCCGTGGGGAAAGCCAATCCTCGATCGGCACCGGTGGGTCCCGACAAACGCAAAAGCGCCGCCGGAGCCCGAGCCCCACGTGTGGAATGCGCGCCTTATAGGCGGCGAAGCGGAAGAACGCAAGCGATCGGCCGGGTCTGGACGCCGGATCTGCCGCATGCGATGCGCTCATATGGCGTCCGCCGGGGTGCCGCGCAAGGTTCGGGAGAGCGCATGGACACGTTCCGCTGGATGTCGACAGTGTTCTCGATGATCCTCGGTCTCGGCGTCGCCCGGATCCTCGCCTCCGCCGTGGCCGCGCTCAGGGCGCGCCGGCGGGCCCGACTCGACTGGGTCCCGCTCGCCTGGGCGTTCTTCATCTTCGCGCAACAATTGACGCTCTGGTGGAGCCTTGAGGATCTCGCCAACCTTTCGGCCCACTGGACCTATTTCCAGTTCCTCATCCTCGTCACGCTTGTGCTGACGCTGTTCATAGCCGCCGCGTCGGTCCTGCCGCCGAACGAGATCGCGGCGGGCGAGAGCATGCGTGACTTCTTCGAACAGGACGGGCGCTTCGGCCTGCTTGCGCTCGCCGCCTTCAACGTCACCGCGCTTGCCGTCAACCACGTCTTCTGGTCACCCGGAACCATCTCGCTTTCCGATGCGATCAACGTCGTGCTCATCGCCCTTCCGATCATCGGCTTCGTCGGAACGCGGCGGGTCCAGGTCGTCGCGACCCTCGCCTATGCCGTCGCCATGGTCGTCGCGATCACGCTGCTCTCTCCGGCGAGCTACTGACCCCAGTTCACAAAGCGAATCCGGAAAGGCCAGGAACGGCCTGATCCGCCATGCCTCTGCTGCTTGGCCGGCACGGCCCGCGGGAGGTCGGGAGCGCGTTCCGGCCCTCGTCAGACGAGTTCGACATGCTCGATGCCGTTCACCGCGCGCAGCGCTCCGGCGATCTGCGGCGTGAGCTGGTAGCGGCCGGGCAACTGCACCTCGACCTCGCGCTGCCCCTCGTCGAGCAGCAGCACGAGGCTGACATCGCCGTCGCCGCCGCGCGAGAGATGGCGCTCTATGCTTCGGAGCGGCTCCTCGGCCCGGAGGAAGACGCGGAGCTGCTTCAGTCCCGACACCATGTCGTCGAGCGGCTTCACCGAGACGACACGCACGCTGATGCCCTCCGGCCGGTCCTCGGCCGCCACCTGCACGACCACCGAGCGACCCGGCTCCAGCTGGTCGCGGAACTCGTTCAGCGCCTCGGAGAAGAGGATCGCCTCGAACTGTCCCGTCGGATCGGAGAACTGGACGATGCCCATGCGGTTGCCGGACTTCGTCTTGCGCTCCTGCCGCGCGGTGACCGTTCCGGCGAGACGGCCGGCCGCCGCGCCGCGCCGCACCGCCTCCGAGAAGTCCGCCCAGTTCTGCACGCGCTGCTTCTTCAGCACCGGCGCATATTCGTCGAGCGGATGCGCGGAAAGATAGAATCCGACGACGGCAAATTCCTTCTGCAGCCGCTCCGCCGGCAGCCAGGAATCGACCATCGGCAGCACCAGCGGCTCCCCCGCCCCTGCCCCGCCGAAGTTGAAGCCGTCCTGCCCGGCGGTCTGGTCCTCGACCAGACGGTTGCCGATGCCCATGATCCGCTCGATGCCGGCGAAGACGCGCGCCCGGTCGCGCTCGAGATCGTCGAAGGCGCCAGCGGCGACGAGGCTCTCCAGAGTCCGCTTGTTCAGGATGCGGGGATTGATGCGGGCCGCAAAATCGGCGAGGTCGCGGAAGGCTCGCCCGCCGCGGGCCTCGACGAGGTGCTCCACCGCCTGCGCGCCGACGCCCTTGATGGCCGCCAGCGAATAGAGGATGCGCCCGTCCTCGACGTCGAACACGGCGCCGGATCGGTTGACCGAGGGCAAGTCGACCTGAATGTTGAGTCTTATTGCTTCACGTCGAAAATCGTTGATTTTGTCGGTGTTGCCCATGTCGAGCGTCATCGACGCCGCCAGGAACTCCGTCGGGTAGTTCGCCTTGAGATAGGCCGTGTGATAGGAGACGAGCGCGTATGCGGCGGCATGACTCTTGTTGAAGCCGTAATCCGCGAACTTCGCCAGAAGGTCGAAGATCATGTCGGCCCGTTCCTTGGCGAGCCCCCGCTCGACGGCGCCGTCGACGAAGCGCACGCGCTGCGCATCCATCTCCGCCTTGATCTTCTTGCCCATCGCGCGGCGCAACAGGTCGGCCTCGCCGAGCGAGTAGCCCGACAGGATCTGCGCGATCTGCATCACCTGTTCCTGATAGATGATGACGCCGTGCGTCTCCTTGAGCACCGGCTCGAGCAGCGGGTGCAGGAAGTCCGGTTTCTCCTCGCCATGCTTGCGCGCGTTGTAGACCGGGATGTTGTCCATCGGGCCAGGACGATAGAGCGCGACGAGCGCGATGATGTCCTCGAAGCGGTCGGGCCGCATGCCGACCAGGGCCTTGCGCATGCCCTGGCTTTCCAGCTGGAACACGCCGACCGTCTCGCCGCGCGTCAGCATGTCGTAAGTCGGCTTGTCGTCCAGTGGCAGCGCCGAAAGATCGAGTCTTATCCCGCGCTTGGCGATGAGCGCTAATGCGGTTTCGAGGACGGTGAGCGTCTTCAGGCCGAGAAAGTCGAACTTCACCAGCCCCGCGCTCTCGACCCATTTCATGTTGAACTGGGTGACGGGCATCGAGGAGCGCGGATCGCGATAGAGCGGCACGAGCGCGTCGAGCCGGCGGTCGCCGATCACGATGCCGGCGGCGTGGGTCGAGGCATGGCGATAGAGCCCCTCGAGCTTCTGCGCCATGGCGAGCAGCCGGGCCACGGTCGGGTCCTCGTCGCGGGCGGCGCGCAGGCGCGGCTCGTCCTCGATCGCCTTGTCCAGGGTCACCGGATTGGCCGGGTTCTGCGGCACGAGCTTGCAGAGCCGGTCGACCTGGCCATAGGGCATCTGCAGCACGCGGCCGACGTCGCGCAGCACCGCGCGCGCCTGCAGCGTTCCGAAGGTGATGATCTGGGCCACCTGGTCGGTGCCGTATTTCTGCTGGACGTAGCGGATGACCTCGTCGCGCCGGTCCTGGCAGAAGTCGATGTCGAAGTCCGGCATCGAGACGCGTTCCGGGTTGAGGAAGCGTTCGAAGAGCAGCGCGAAGCGCATCGGATCGAGATCGGTGATGGTGAGCGACCAGGCGACGAGGGAGCCGGCGCCCGAGCCGCGGCCTGGACCCACCGGAATCCCTTGCGATTTCGCCCACTGGATGAAGTCGGCGACGATGAGGAAATAGCCGGGGAACTTCATCTTCACGATGACGCCGAGCTCGAATTCGAGCCTTTCGGCGTAGTCCTCCGGGGAGAGTCCCGGCGCGGTGCCATGGGCGGCAAGACGCCGTGCCAGGCCTTCGCGCGCCATCTGGCGGAGCGCCTCGACCTCCGCCGCCTCCGCTTCGGCCGGATCGGCGTCGGCCCCGGCGAAGCGCGGCAGGATCGGCTTGCGCTTCACCGGCCGGTAGTGGCAGCGCAGCGCGATCTCGACCGTATTGTCCACGGCCTCGGGCAGGTCGGCGAACAGCGCCACCATCTCGCCGCGCGTCTTGAAATAGTGTTCCGGAGTCAGGCGCCGGCGCTTCTCCTCAGCGATCACCGCGCCCTCGGCGATTGCGATCAGAGCGTCATGCGCCTCGTAGTCGTCACGCTTCGGGAAGAAGGGCTCGTTTGTGGCGACGAGCGGCAGCCCGAGCCGATAGGCGAGCGCGACGAGATCGGCCTCGCAGCGCTCGCTGTCGGGGCCATGGCGCTGCAGTTCGACATAGAGGCGATCGCCGAAGGCCGCCGCGAGCCGCACCAGCCGCGCCTCGGCCACGACGCCCTGCCCTGCGCGGAACGCCTGATCTGCGGGACCGGCCGGGCCACCGGTGAGCAGGATCAGCCCGGCGGCCGCAGCCTCGAGGTCAGCGATCGAGACATGGGGCCGCTCGCCGGCGTCGGTTTCCATGAAGGCGCGGGAAACGAGGCGAACGAGATTCCAGTAGCCAGTCTCGTCGGCTGCCAGAGCGACGACGTCGGCCAGCGGTTTCGCGCCCGCTTGCGGCTTGCGGGCCGGCTCGAAGCCATCGTCGAACCAGACGGCGAGCTGGCAGCCGATGATCGGCTGGATGCCCTGCTCGGCCATCTTCTCGGAGAATTCCAGCGCGCCAAACAGATTGCCGGTGTCGGTCAGCGCGAGCGCCGGCTGCTTGTCGGCAATGGCGAGCTTGCCGAGAGCCTTCAGCGGCAGCGCACCTTCGAGCAGCGAATAGGCGGAATGCACCCGAAGATGCACGAAACCGACACCGCCCGCCGCCAGGGACCGCCGCTCGCCCGTTACGCTCATAGCCACCTCGCTCGAAGGTCCATCGCCAGACCTTATCCCGCGAGTCGTCTCCGCCCGTCCACCGCCGCGGACCCGCGGCAGCCGGCTAGACGACGTGGGCGATCAGCTCCGACCAGAGGGTGATCATGGCGACGAACGAGGCGAGCGCGGCAAGGGCAGCGAGATCACGGATCAGCATGGACATCGTCTTATCCTCCGAAACCACCAAGATATCCCCATATGTTCACGTTCTGTTCTACTCGTCAAGTTTGTTGCCGCCTCCTCGGGCCGGTCCAACAGCGTGCTCTTCCGGCGATCACCGGCGCGGGCGGCAGCGGCATAGGAAATCCAGCCGCGAGAGGGGGACGCCCAGCACCAGCTGGGCATCCCTCGCATCGAGATGGAGCGAGGCCAAGACAGGCGTTGGCGCACCCGCCATCACGCTGACGGGGCAATCGCGCAGCAGACAGGCATCTGATGTCCGGCGGCGCCACCGGGCCCGATGGCGTTGCTCGTCAGTTGCGATCGTCGTCCTGAGGGAAGATCAGCAACTTGCCGGTGCCGGGTGCATTGGCGGCGAGCGCGGCGTACGCAGCCGCCGCCTCGCGAAGCGGATAGCGCCCGGTCACGAGAGCCGACGGTTTCAGCCGGCCTCGGCCCAGCAGGGAGAGCATGGTTTGCCAGACGCCGGGGCTGCCGAGGGAGCCGGTCAACGTGTGATCGCTGACCACGATGTGGTCGACATCGACCGGCAAGTGCGGCTGCCCGAAGAGGCCCACCACCACGAGCCTGCCGCCGGGCGCGAGGACGGCGAGCGCCTGCTGCAGGGCGGCGGGATGGCCACTCGCCTCGATGACGATGTCGAAGCGCTCGTCCGGCTGAGGTCGACGCGCGCCCATCGCTTCTGCGCGGGCGACCCTGTCGTCATCGACCTCCATGATCGCGACATCCGCGCCGTGATAATCGAGCGCGATGGCAGCGACGAGCCAGCCGATGGTGCCTGCGCCCACGACCAGGATCGACCGCCCCGGCCGCCAGTCGGCGCGCTGGACGGCGCGAAGCGCCACGGCCGCCGGCTCGGCGAAGGCCGCGTCCTCTATCGCGACATCGGACGGCACGCGATGCGCCGCGCGAGCGGGAAAGGCAAGAAGCCCGCTCATGGCGCCGGCCTGGCGAAGGATGCCCGTTTCTGCCCTGTCGGGACATTGGTGATAGCTGCCGGAAAGGCAGAGGCGGCAATGGCTGCAGCCGATGCTGCATTCGCCGACGACGAGATCACCCGGCGCGAAGCCGAGCACCCCCTCACCGTGACAGACCACGCGGGCGACCCACTCATGGCCCGGCGTCAGCGGGAAGGTCGCGAGGCCCTGGCGGAGATAGACCATGCTGCCGTCGGACAGCTCAAGGTCGGTCCGGCAGAGCCCGACGGCGAGCGGCGCCAGCAGAAGCTCGCCCGGCCCAGGCTCCGGGGACGGCCGCTCGGAAAGTTCTACCCTGCCGGGACCGGCGATGACGATGGAGCGCATAAGCTTGTCCGACAAGTGGCGGTGACGTGCGAAGCTAACGGTCCCTTCCGGTCACCGCTACGCCGATTTCGGATGATTTCGATCGAAACCGCAGCATTTTCCGGACGGCCAACGGTTCCCCGCGGCGCTTCTACCCGTATCGATGGCACGCAGGTCATCGCCGATATCAAGACCGGCGCGGACGATCGACATGGGCCCCGTCGCCGTCGCCGCTCGCGGCGACCAGTTTCGGCACGCTCCCCTTGCGCCGATGGCGGCGCACCAACGTCATCTGCACTGCACAATCCGCGACTATTCTCGCCCCATTCGGTCTGCGCGTCCGGCGCGGGTGACGGAGCATCACGGTGCGGCGCGATTATCACCGCTGGTATTCGCCGCGGCTCGGCCGCGACATGGAACTGCTCATTTTCGGCCATGCCGGGCAGAGGGTGCTGGTCTTCCCGACCCGCGACGGCCGCTTCCACGAATACGAAGATATCGGCCTCGTCGGCAGCCTCACCGAGCGGATCGAGGCCGGCGACCTGCAGCTCTACTGCCTCGACGGCTTCGCGGGCGAGAGCTTCTATTGCTTCTGGCGAGATCCGCCGAACAGGGTCCGCCGGCACCTTGCCTATGAGGACTATGTCCTCTCAGAGGTGCTTCCGTTCGCCGACAGCCTCAACGCCGATCCACGGACCGTGGCGCATGGATGCAGCCTCGGCGCGTTTCATGCCGCCAGCATCGCTTTCCGCAAGCCGGCGCGCTTCAGCCGCCTCGTCGCCTTCTCCGGCCGCTACGACCTGACGCTGAAGGTCGAGTGCTTCGCGGACCTTCTCGACGGCCACTATGACGAGGACGTCTATTTCTGCATGCCGTCTCATTTCCTGCCGCGGCTGGACTGCCCGGAACAGCTGGCGGTGCTGCGGCGGCTCGACATCGTGCTGACGATCGGCGCCGAGGATCCCTTCCTCGACAACAACCGCGCGCTCAGCCGCGTCCTGGGCGGCAAGGGCGTCGGCCATGCGCTCCATGTCTGGGACCGGCGGGCGCATAGCGCCCGCTCGTGGCGACAGATGGCGCCGCTCTACCTCTAGATGCGGCGGGCCGGACGCCTCCCCAAGCGCCCGGCCCGGCCTCCGGACCACCATCGATGCGGCCGTTTCGGGCGCGGACGGCAGTTCGGATCGGAAGTGATCAGGGGGTGATCGCGACTTTCAGCACGCCGTCGCGCTGATGGGAAAAGAGATCGTATGCGGCCTCGATGTCGTCGAGGTTGAAGCGATGGGTGACGAGCGGCGTCAGGTCGATGCGTCCCGAGCCGACGACGTTCATCAGCCGGCGCATCCGCTCCTTGCCGCCCGGGCAGAGCGAGGTAACGATCTTGTTGTCGCCGAGACCGGCCGAGAAGGCGGCGAGCGGGATCTTGAGATCGGTCGAATAGACGCCGAGGCTCGACAGCGTGCCGCCCGGACGCAGCACCTTCAGCGCCGATTCGAAGGTCGGCTGCGTGCCGAGCGCCTCGATCGCGACGTCGACGCCGCGGCCGTCCGTCAGCGCCATGATCTGCTCGACCGGGTCGCCGGCCTTGAAGTCGACCACGTCATCGCAGCCGAGCTTCTTGGCCACTTCAAGGCGCGCGGGCACGGTGTCGACGCCGATGATGCGCGTTGCACCCATGAGCTTGGCGCCCGCGACCGCGCAGAGGCCGATCGGACCGAGCGCGAACACCGCGACCGTGTCGCCGATGCGGATGCCGCCGCTTTCGGCGCCGGAGAAGCCCGTCGACATGATGTCGGGGCACATCAGCACCTGCTCGTCGGTCAAATGGTCGGGGACGGGCGAGAGATTGGCGACCGCGTCCGGGACGAGAACATATTCGGCCTGCGCGCCATCAATCGTATTGCCGAAGCGCCAGCCGCCCATGGCCTTGAAGCCGTGCTTGGTGCCCGCCCCGTCCTGCGAGGAGCAGCCGCAGAGGCAGGCATAGGAGGTGCCGCTCGGCGTGATGGCGCCGGCGATGACGCGCTGGCCTTCGCGGTAGCCGGTGACGGCCGAGCCGAGCTTCTCAATGACGCCGACGGGCTCGTGGCCGATCGTCAGCCCCCGCTCGACCGGATACTCGCCCTTCAGGATGTGGACGTCGGTTCCGCAGATGGTCGTCGTGGTGATGCGGACCAGCGCGTCGAGCGGCCCGATCTCGGGGACCGGCTTCTCGTCGAGCACGATCCTGCCGGGCTCCACGAAAATGGCGGCTTTCATCCTGGCCATGGCACGTCTCCTCTTGCGGGGCGCCGGGAGGGGGTCGGGGCGGCGCCGTCCCATCGAGCAATCCCAGCATGACCCGTCGTCTCGAAGTGGGTGTTGACCTCGATCAAGAGCCAGCGGGGATGGAAATGGCGCGCCGGGCCTTGTCGTCCGGCAGACTGCGGGCTACGCCGAAGCCGCAGACTGAAAAAACCGCTGCAAGCAAGCCGCATAGCGGAAAGCCGAACCGATGAAGCCCTTCGCCTCGCTCTACAGCCACGACTTCGTCCGCATCGCCGCCGTGGTGCCTCGCGCGCGCGTCGCCGATACGCAATTCGCCGTGGAGGAGACACTGCGGCTCGCCGCGCTCGGCGAGGCCTCCGGCACGGCGCTGATGCTCTTTCCGGAGCTCGGAATATCGTCCTATTCCATCGACGATCTCGTCATGCAGGACGCGCTGCTGGATGCGGTCGAAAGCGCGCTCGGCACGATCGCGAGCGCCTCCGAGACGCTCCATCCGATGCTCGTCGTCGGCGCCCCGCTCCGCCACAAGGGCCGGCTCTACAACAGCGCAGTCGTCATTCATCGCGGCGCCATCCTGGGGGCTGTGCCGAAAACCTATTTGCCGAACTATCGCGAATTCTATGAGCGGCGCACCTTCACCTCGGGCGCCGGCCTCGTCGGAGAAACCGTCGAGATCGACGGCTGTTCCGCGCCGTTCGGCACCGATCTCCTGTTCCGCTCGACGGGCAGCGTGCGCTTCACGATGCATGCCGAGATCTGCGAGGATTTCTGGGTGCCGCTTCCGCCCTCGACCCACGCGGCCCTCGCGGGCGCCGAGATCCTGCTCAATCTCTCGGCCTCCAACATCACCATCGGCAAGGCCGATACGCGGCGCCTGCTCTGCGCCAGCCATTCGGCACGCACCGCCTCGGCCTATGCCTACTCGGCGGCGGGGCCCGGCGAGTCCACGACCGACCTCGCCTGGGACGGCCAGGCCGCGGTGTTCGAAAATGGCACCCTGCTCGCCGAGACCGAGCGCTTTCCGGCGGACGCGACCCTTGCGACCGCGGATGTCGATCTCGGGCGCCTCAGGCAGGAGCGGCTTCGCCTCAACACCTATGGCGATTGCGTCGCGCTCCATCGCGGAGATGGCCCACGCTTCCGGACGGTCGATTTCGTCATGGACGCGCCGGAGCAGCCCGTCGCCCTCGACAGGATCGTCGAGCGTTTTCCGTTCGTGCCAGCCGATCCGGCGCGGCTGCGCGAAGATTGCTACGAAGCCTTCAACATCCAGATCCAGGGCCTTGCCAAGCGCCTCGCCGCAACCGGGCTGAAGCACTGCGTGATCGGCGTCTCGGGCGGCCTCGACTCGACACAGGCGCTGATCGTCGCCGTTCGGGCCA
The DNA here is from genome assembly GCF_030815145.1 of Kaistia geumhonensis. Lineage (NCBI taxonomy): Bacteria > Pseudomonadati > Pseudomonadota > Alphaproteobacteria > Hyphomicrobiales > Kaistiaceae > Kaistia > Kaistia geumhonensis. Next base: position 827,810 of record NZ_JAUSWJ010000001.1, read on the forward strand.
TGGACCGGCTGGGACTGCCGCGCGAGAACGTGCGCGCCTATACCCTGCCGGGCTTCGCTACCTCCGATCACACCAAGTCGAACGCCTGGGCGCTGATGCGCGCGCTCGGGGTATCCGCGGAGGAGATCGACATACGGCCGGCCGCGCGGCAGATGCTGGCCGATCTCGGCCATCCCTTCGCAGGGGGCGAGCCGGTCTATGACGTCACTTTCGAGAACGTGCAGGCCGGCCTTCGGACGGACTATCTCTTCCGCCTCGCCAACCAGCACCGCGCGCTCGTCGTCGGTACGGGCGATCTCTCGGAGCTGGCGCTCGGCTGGTGCACCTTCGGCGTCGGCGATCACATGTCGCACTACAACGTCAACGCGTCGGTCTCGAAGACGCTGATCCAGCATCTGATCCGCTTCGTCGCCGCCTCGGGTGACGTCAGCGCCGAGACGGCAACCATCCTCTACGCGATCCTCGCGACCGAAATCTCGCCCGAACTGGTACCCGTGGCCGATGGCAAGCCGATCCAGTCGACGCAGGCGATCGTCGGCCCCTACGCGCTTCAGGACTTCACCCTCTACTACCTGACGCGCTTCGGCTTCCGGCCCTCGAAGATCGCCTATCTGGCGCTTCGGGCCTGGGGCGACGCGGCGTCCGGGCCTTGGCCGCAGGACATGCCCGAGGCCGAGAAGCGTGCCTATTCGCTCGCCGAGATCCGGCACTGGATGCAGGTCTTCATCCGCCGGTTCTTCGCCAACCAGTTCAAGCGCTCGACGCTGCCCAACGGTCCGAAGATGTCGTCGGGCGGGTCGCTCTCGCCTCGCGGCGACTGGCGCATGCCGTCGGACGCCGAGGCCAAGGTCTGGCTGGACGAGCTGCTCGCCAACGTACCGGAGGCCTGAGCCTCAGCCGAGATCCGCGCGCTTCGCTTCGATTCGATCGACGATGCGCGCGGCGATCGGCAGGGCCGAGGTCGCGGCAGGCGACGGCGCATTGCAGACATGCAGCATGCGCGCGCTTTCGAGCATCAGGAAATCGTCGACCATGCGGCCGTCCGCTTCCACGGCCTGCGCCCTGACGCCGGCCGGATAGGGCTTCAGATCGGCGAGTTCGAGCGGCGGATAGTATTTCCGGCACTGGTCGAGATAGCCGCGGCGCCAGATCGAATTCAGAAACTCCGTCGCGCCCGTCCGCCAGTTGCGCTGCGCCATGCGCCAGAAGCCGGGAAAGCCCGCCATCGCGCCGAGATCGGCGAGATCGGCCGACCACTTGGCCTCCCGCTCGCGCGAGAGACCGAGGACGGCATTCGGCCCCACGGTCACGGAACCGTCGATCATCAGCGTCAGGTGAATGCCGAGGAAGGGCAGCGCCGGATCCGGCACGGGATAGATGAGATGACGAATGCGCCCTTCGTGCTTCTTGTCGAGCACGAAATACTCGCCGCGGAACGGCACGATGCGGTGGGTAATGGGCAGTCCGGCGAGCCGTGCCAGCCGGTCGGACTGGAGGCCGGCACAGGCGACGAGCATGCGCGCATTGATGGTGGTGCGGTCGGTATCGACCTCGATTCCCCTCGCCGTCTCGCGGATCGCGGTGACGGGCGAAGCGAGACGGATCTCGCCGCCGCTCGCCCGGATGCGTTCGCCGAATGCGGCGGCAACGCGCTTGTAGTCGACGATCGCCGAGGCCGGCACATGCAGAGCGCCGAGCCCCTCGATTTCGGGCTCGGCTTCGGCAAGCCCTGCGCGGTCGAGCCGCGTCAGCTCGATGCCGTTGCGCCGAGCCCGCTCCTCGAGCGCGCCCATGCGCTCCAGTTCGGCCGCGTTGGTCGCGACAATCAGCTTGCCGCAGGTGCGGAACGGGATGTCGTTGTCGCGGCAGAAAGCCTTGGTCGCCGCGGCGCCGGCACGGCAGAGTTCGGCCTTGAGACTGCCCGGCGCATAGTAGACGCCGGCATGGATGACGCCGCTGTTGTGACCCGTCTGGTGGGCGGCGAGACGGCCTTCCTTTTCCAGCAGGACGACGGACGCGCCAGGACGGCGCTCCAGAAGCTGCATCGCGGTCGCCAGGCCGACGATTCCCCCGCCGATGACGCAATAATCGTAAGACACGCTCGCTCCGCTGCCGAAACCCGCCGGCGCCAGTGTTTCACTACGGGCGGCCGGCGGAAAGGGCGAAGATCGGATAGGGTTCAGCTGCCGAGCGCCGCGAACTGGGCGTCGCTGAGGCGAAGGCTCGCCGCCGCGACATTCTGCTCGAGATGGGCGACCTTGGAGGTGCCGGGGATCGGCAGCATCACGGGGCTGCGCTTCAGAGCCCAGGCCAGCGCCACCTGCGATGGCGTGGCGCCGAGTTCGCGCGCGACCTTGTCGACGGCCGAACCCGCCCGCGCCAACGCGCCGTTGCCGAGCGGCGACCAGGGAATGAAGCCGATCTTCTCGCGCTCGCAATGCTCCAGCACTGCCTCGCTGCCGCGATCCGTCGGGTTGTAGCGGTTTTGCACCGTCGCAACGGGGAAGACGGCGCTGGCCGCCTTGATCTCGTCGACCGAGACCTCGCTGAGGCCGGCGTGGCGGATCAGCCCCTCGTCGATCATCCGCCGGATGACGCCGAACTGCTCGTCACGCGGCACCTTGGGATCGATGCGGTGCAGCTGCCAGAGATCGATGCGCTCGACGCCGAGCTTCTTCAGGCTGCGCTTCGTCTCCTCCAGGAGACGGTCCGGCCGGCCGTTCATCACCCAGTTGTCAGGTCCGGGGCGCTCGAGCCCGGCCTTGGTGGCGATCAGGAGGCCGGAATAGGGATGCAGTGCCTCCTTGAGCAGTTCTTCCGAGACATCGGGACCATAGGAATTGGCCGTGTCGATGAAGTTGACGCCGAGCTCGGGCAGACGCTTCAGCGTGCGCAGCGCTTCGGGGCGGTCGGCCGGCGGTCCCCAGATGCCCTGGCCGGTGACGCGCATGGCGCCGAAGCCGAGGCGATGGACCTCGATATCGCCGCCGACGGCGAAGGTGCCGGAAGCGGCTGCATTGGGTGTATCGGTCATGGAAGGCTCCGCGAGGGAAAGACTGCGGCGGACCATCGGCCACGTCGCTCGCTCCAAGCAGCTAGGTCCGGGAGGAGCGCGCCGCAAGGCTCGCGGCGCTCACAGCCCTGCGAGGGCGGCCGCAACACCGTCGCGCCTTATGGCCGCCAGAGCGCGAGCCGTCGCCTCGATGAGTTCTTCGCGATGGCTGCTGCCGGCCGCGAGACCCGCCGCCTTGAAGACGGCCGCGACCGTCGCTTCCTCCGGGCCACCCGCTGACAGGATCGGCGTCAAGGCGCTGTCGAGCGGATCGGTGAACGCGGGCGGCGTTCCGCGCGCCTGGAGCGCCGTGATCCAGGCCGCGAGCACGAAGGCCGATCGGTCGACAGGCAGGCCTCGCTCCATCCGCTCCAGCGTCGCCGCGACGATCCGCTGCGGCAGCTTCTGCGAGCCGTCATTCGCGATCTGCGCTGTGCGATGGCGAAGCGCCGTATTGGCGTAGCGTTCGGCGAGGCGCGCGGTGTAGTCCGACGTATCGAGCCCCGCATCCGCGGGCAGCGTCACGATGAAATCCTCCCACAGCACCTCGACGAAACGGCGGATGGCCGGATCGGCGAAGGCTTCTGCAACCGTCTCGCGGCCGAGAAGCTGGCCGAGATAGGCGATGGACGAATGCGTGCCGTTGAGAAGGCGGAGCTTCATCTCCTCATAGGGCGTGACGTCGGCGACCATGGTGACGCCGAAGCGCTCCCAATCCGGCCGACCGGCGGGAAAATGGTCCTCGACCACCCATTGCATGAAGGGCTCGGTCATCACCGGCCAGGCGTCGTCCATGCCGAGCGTCGCGGCGACGCGGGAACGATCCGCGTCGGTCGTCGCGGGCACGATGCGATCGACCATGCTGGACGGAAAGGCCACCTCCTCCTCGACGAAGCGACCGAGATCGGCATCGCGCAGCCTGGCGAAGGCGGCGATCACGCGGCGCGTCGTGCGACCATTGTTCGGGAGGTTGTCGCAGGAAAGGACCGTGAAGGGCGCGACGCCGGCCGCGCGGCGTCGCGCGAGAGCCTCCACGATGAAACCGTGCAGCGTGCGCGGACGGGCCGAGTCTGCGAGATCGGCCGCGATCTCGGGATGCGCGGCATCGAGACCTCCCTCGGCGTTCCGGAGATAGGCCTTCTCGGTGACGGTCAGCGTGACGATGCGGACGGCCGGATCGGCCATCGCCGTGACCAGCGCCTCCGGATCTTCGGGAGCGACGACAAGGCGGGTGATCGAGCCGATGACGTCAAGCCGCTCGGTCTCGCCAGAGCGGATGGCGAGGGTGTAGAGCCCGTCCTGGGGCTCCAGCGCGTCGCGCGTATCACCGCGGCGCAGCGATGCACCGAGGATCGCCCAACCACGCTCGCCCGCTGCCAGGCATTCCTCCATATAGGCCGCCTGATGCGCGCGATGGAACGCGCCGACGCCCAGGTGAACGATGCCGGGCGTCGTGGCGCTTCGGTCATAGCCAGGACGGCGCACGGTCGCCGGCAGCTGCGCGAGTGTTACTTCCGAAAGCCGCATCGTCTCTCCTCCGCCTCTGCGGCCTCCATAGCCGAGCGGTGGACCCCGGCCAAGCGCAGGCCGGTTCACGCGGCCGAGTGCAGCATGAATTCGGCCCGGGCGGTCCTGACGCTCTCGGTGATGAAATCGGCGACCGAGGTAACGCGCCGCACGCCTTGCGTATCGGGATGCGTGGTCAGCCAGTAGCTGCGTTCGGCAGCGAGTTCGGGCAGCAGTCGCACGAGCCGCTCATCGCGAGCGGCGGCATAGTCGTGCAGGAAGCCGATGCCGATTCCGGCGCGAACCGCCTCGACTTGCGCGACGACGCTGCCGCACTCGTAATGGTGCGTGCTGGCACCGGCGAGCCGCGCCTGATAGTCGAGCGCGCGGCTGTAGACGAGATCCTCGATCTGAGTCACGAGCAGCCGCCCGGCGAGGTCGGCTTCCGTCCGCACCGGACCGGTCCGCGCGAGATAGTCCTCCGACGCATAGACGCCGAGGCTGTAGTCGGTCAGCTTGCGCACCATCAGCCGTCCGCTCGAGGGCCGGTCGAGCGTGATGACGATGTCGGCCTCGCGCCGCGACAGCGAAAAGGTGCGCGGCAGCGGCACGAGCTGGATGACCAGTTCGGGATGCTCGGCGGCGAGGCGGCCGAGCGCGGAGGCGAGGAAATAGTTGCCGAGCCCGTCCGGCGCTCCGACGCGAACCGTTCCGGAGATGCCGGCATCGGCGCCGGTCAGCCCCGCCTCGACCCTTAGGAACTCGGACTCGGCCCGTTCGGCCGCCACCATCAGCTGCTCGCCGGCCGGCGTCAGAACGCAGCCCGTAGTGCGTCGCTCCACGAGCCTTGTGTTCGCCTCGTCCTCGAGCGCCGTGAGCTGGCGCGAGACCGTCGCGTGATTGAGGCCGAGTTGGCGGGCGGCGCCGAGAATCTGCCCGGTGCGGGCGACGGCCAGGAAGATGCGGATGCGATCCCAATCCATGCCGCGACTTTAATTTCTGCACAACGGAGCCGCAAGACTGATCGTTGCTGTGCACGGAACGATGCGGCATCACCCTGCTGCCACCTTGGCAGCGACGCGGGAGAAACGATGATGACCAGCACCTCGACGATCGACCACTTCATCGGAGGCGGGCGTTCGGCCGGCGCCTCCGGGGCGACGCAGCCGGTGTTCAATCCGGCCACAGGCGAGGCGATCCGCGCCGTTCGCCTGGGCGGAGCGGCCGAGGTCAAGGCCGCCGTTGCGGCGGCGAAGGCGGCGGCTCCCGTCTGGGCCGGCACGACGCCGCTCCGCCGCGCACGCATCCTCAACCGATTCCTCCACATCATCGAGGAGCGGATCGACACGCTCGCCGCGGTCATCACCGAAGAGCACGGCAAGGTGCTCTCGGATGCCAAGGGCGAAATCCAGCGCGGCATGGAGGTGGTCGAGTTCGCCACCGCCGCGCCGCAGCTTCTCAAGGGTGAAGTGACCGAGAATGTCGGTACGCGGGTCGACAGCCATTCGCTCCGCCAGCCGCTCGGTGTCGTCGCCGGCATCACGCCGTTCAACTTCCCGGCCATGGTGCCGATGTGGATGTTCCCGGTCGCGCTCGCGGCCGGCAACTGCTTCATCCTGAAGCCCTCGGAGCGCGATCCGTCCGCCTCGCTGCTCCTCGCCGACTGGCTGAAGGAAGCGGGCCTACCGGACGGCGTCTTCAATGTCGTTCACGGCGGCAAGGACGCGGTCGACGCGATCCTAACCGATCCCGACATTGCCGCCGTCAGCTTCGTCGGCTCCACTCCGATCGCCCGGTATATCTACGAGACGGCGGCGAAGCACGGGAAGCGCTGCCAGGCGCTGGGCGGCGCCAAGAACCACATGATCATCATGCCGGATGCCGATCTCGACCAGGCGGTCGACGCGCTGATGGGCGCCGCCTATGGCTCGGCCGGCGAGCGCTGCATGGCGATCTCGGTAGCGGTTCCCGTCGGCGAGAAGACGGCCGAAGCGCTGATCGCGCGTCTCGAGCCGAAGATCCGCGCGCTGAAGGTCGGCCCCGGCACCGATCCGGAAGCCGAGATGGGGCCTCTGGTCACGAAGCAGCATCTCGACAAGGTGCGCGGCTATATCGACGCCGGCGTCGCCGAAGGCGCGAAGCTCGTGGTCGACGGGCGCGGGCTGCAGTTACAGGGCTACGAGAACGGCTTCTTCGTAGGCGGCACGCTGTTCGACCATGTCACCACCGACATGACGATCTACAAGGAAGAGATCTTCGGACCTGTCCTCGCCGTCGCCCGCGTGCCGGACTATGCGACGGCCGCCCGCATGATCAACGAGCACCCCTTCGGCAACGGCACCGCGATCTTCACCCGCGACGGCGACGCGGCGCGCGAGTTCGCGCATCAGATCCAGGTCGGAATGGTCGGCATCAACGTGCCGATCCCGGTGCCGATGGCCTTCCATTCCTTCGGCGGCTGGAAGCAGTCGCTGTTCGGCGACCACCACATGCACGGGCCCGAGGGAATCCGCTTCTATACGAAGCTGAAGACCATCACCACGCGCTGGCCGACCGGCATCCGCGCCGGCGCGGACTTCGTGATGCCCACCATGGGCTGAGGACGCGCCGCCGATTGGATTTGCCATCGGCCTGTTCCCGACTAAGCTTGGGCCATTGGGAGACGACCGGACGCAGAGCCGGCACTCCCGGGGAACAGGGAGCAGCAACCGTGAGAACCATCCTCAACACGACGGTCGCCTTCGCGGCGATGGCCGCGTTCTGCGGCCAGGCCTTCGCGCAGGCGACCTCCGTCGGTCCCGGCGAAGGCGCGGTCAACATCGTCGCCTGGCCCGGCTATATCGAGCGGGGCGAGACCGACAAGGCCTATGACTGGGTCACCGATTTCGAGAAGGCGACCGGCTGCAAGGTCTCGGTGAAGACGGCCGCCACCTCGGACGAGATGGTGACGCTGATGAACCAGGGCGGGTTCGACCTCGTCACCGCCTCGGGCGACGCCTCGCTCCGCCTCGTCGCCGGCAAGAAAGTGGTCCCGATCGACACGGCGCTTGTTCCGAGCTGGTCGACGCTTGACGACCGCCTCAAGGACGGCGCCTGGTTCACGGTCGACGGCCAGCATTACGGCACGCCCTATCAGTGGGGCCCCAACGTGCTGATGTACAACACCAATGTCTTCAAGGAGGCGCCGAAGAGCTGGAGCGTCGTCTTCGAGAAGCAGGATTTCCCGGACGGCAAGCCGAATGCCGGCCGCGTGCAGGCCTATGACGGGCCGATCTACATCGCCGACGCCGCCACCTATCTCATGGCCACGAAGCCGGAGCTCGGCATCAAGGACCCGTACGAACTCAACGAAAATCAATATTCTGCGGTGTTGGAATTGTTGAAAGGACAACGCCAGCTCGTCGGCCGCTACTGGCACGACGCGGCCGTGCAGGTCGACGACTTCAAGACCGAAGGCGTCGTCGCCTCCTCGTCCTGGCCGTTCCAGGTCAACACGCTGCAGGCCGACAAGCAGCCGATCGCCTCGACCGTTCCCGACGAGGGCGCCACCGGCTGGGCCGACACCACCATGCTCGCCGCCGACGCCGCGCATCCGAACTGCGCCTATCTGTGGATGGAGCATTCCCTGTCGCCGAAGGTGCAGGGCGACGTCGCGGCCTGGTTCGGATCGGTGCCGGTCGTACCGGCCGCCTGCAAGGGCAATGCGCTGCTCGGCGACGGCGGCTGCGCGACCAATGGCTTCGACAATTTCTCGAAGATCCATTTCTGGAAGACACCCGTCGCCAAATGCGCCAGCCAGGGCACCTGCGTCCCCTATTCGCGCTGGGTGACCGACTACATCGCGGTCATGGGCGGCTGAGCGTGAAAGACCCCCTCGCCAGCTCTCCCCCGCTTTGCGGGAGAGAGGGCCGCTCGCGCCCGACGACAGGCCTGCTCGCGCCACGTGACGCCCTCGGCGACATGAACCGGAACGGCCCCCTATCCCGCAAAGCGGGCGAGGGTTCGGGAGGGGGCACTTGAGCAGATCAGCCGTCTCGCTTCGCGGCGTCTCGCGCCATTTCGGCAGCGTGAAGGCGCTCGATGCAGTCGATCTCGAGATCGCGGAGGGCGAGTTCTTCGCGATGCTCGGCCCATCCGGCTCGGGCAAGACGACATGCCTTCGCCTCATCGCCGGCTTCGAGCAGCCGAGCGCCGGCCATATCGAGATCTTCGGCGAGCGCGTGGAGGGCGTGCCGCCCTATCGCCGCAACGTCAACACCGTCTTCCAGGATTACGCTCTGTTCCCGCACATGAATGTCGCGGAGAACGTCGCCTATTCGCTGATGCTGAAGAGGGTGCCGAAGGCCGAACGCGCCCGAACGGCCGAAGCTGCGCTGGAAATGGTCAAGCTCGGCGGGTATGGCGCGCGGCGGCCGGGCCAGCTTTCCGGTGGCCAGCGCCAGCGCGTGGCACTCGCCCGCGCCATCGTCAACAATCCGCGCGTGCTGCTGCTTGACGAGCCGCTCGGCGCGCTCGACCTCAAGCTGCGCGAGAGCATGCAGGAGGAACTGAAGAGCCTCCAGAAGCGGCTCGGCATCACGTTCATCTTCGTGACGCACGACCAGGGCGAGGCGCTGTCGATGGCGGACCGCGTGGCCGTGTTCAGCGAAGGGCGCATCCGCCAGGTCGGCACGCCGGAGACGATCTACCGCGCGCCGAACTCGCCCTTCGTCGCCGATTTCGTCGGATCGTCCAATGTCCTGCCGCCCGAACTCGTCGAGACGTTCACCGGCGAGCGGCGCTGGGCCAGCCTGCGACCCGAGGCGATCCGTGTCGACGGAGGCGAGATCGGCGGCGGCGAGCGCCTCAGCGGAACGGTGGTCGCGCGCAGCTATCTCGGCCCCGTGACACGCCTCGCGATCGAGGCAGCCGGTCTCCGCCTCCATGCCGCCCTCCCCTCGACATCGGCACTGCCGGCCGAAGGCGAGACGGTGACGATAATGTTCGATCGCGACGCGCTGCATCTCATGGAGAGCGACGCGTGACCGCCTCTGCGGAGCCCATGCGCTCTTCGGGCGGCAGCCGGCTCGGCGACGTGTTCTGGCGGCGGCCGGGCCTGCCCGTGCTCGTGATGCTGACACCGCCGGTTCTGTGGCTCGGCATCGTCTATGTCGGCTCGCTGCTGACGCTGTTGATGCAGAGCTTCTATTCGCTCGACGACTTTTCCGGCCTCGTGGTGCCGGAATTCACGCTCTCGACCTATGCGCAGCTGCTGACACCGGCCAATTTCGACATCATACGCCGCACGGTGGTCATGGCGGCGCTGGTCACTGTGGCGGACGCGATCATCGCGTTCCCGATCGCCTATATGGCGGCGCGCTATGCGCGGGGACACTGGAAAGCCCTGTTCTACCTCGCCGTCATGCTGCCTCTCTGGTCGAGCTATCTGGTCAAGGTCTATGCGTGGAAGCTGATCCTCGCGAAGGAAGGCATCCTCAACTGGCTTTTCGAGACGCTGCACCTGACGCCGCTGCTCGATCTCGTGCTCGCCATCCCCGGCGTCGGCGGCAACTCGCTGTCGGTGAGTTCCATCGGCACCTTCCTCGTCTTCGTCTATGTCTGGCTGCCCTACATGATCCTGCCGACGCAGGCGGCGCTGGAGCGGGTGCCGGCCAATCTCGTCGACGCCAGTTCCGACCTCGGCGGGCGCCCTTCGGCGACGTTCCGGCATGTGATCCTGCCCCTCGCCTTCCCCGGCATCGTCGCGGGCTCGATCTTCACCTTCTCGCTGACGCTCGGCGACTACATCATCCCGCAGATCGTCGGCACCTCGCGCCTCTTTATCGGCCAGGCGGTCTATGCGCAGCAGGGCACGGCAGGCAACATCCCGCTCGCCGCCGCCTTCACCGTCGTGCCGGTGGTGATCATGGGCATCTATCTCACCATCGCAAAACGGCTCGGAGCGTTCGATGCGCTCTGAGGACGGCCGCGCCCCGCTCTTCCTGCGCCTCGCCGCGGCGGGCGGGCTCGTCTATCTGCTCGGGCCGCTGCTAATCATCTTCGTCTACGCCTTCACCACCGAGGAACGGAGTTTCGTCTGGCCGCCGCCGGGGCTGACGCTGAAATGGTTCGCCGTCGCCTGGAACAGGCCCGACGTGACCGCGGCGATCGTCCTCTCGCTGCAGGTCGCGGCGGTCGCGACCGTGATCGCCATGGTCCTCGGCACGCTCTGCGCCGCAGCCGTGAGCCGCAGCCGCTTCTTCGGCCGCGAAACCATTTCGCTGCTGGTCATCCTGCCGATCGCGCTTCCGGGCATCATCACCGGCATCGCGCTGCGCTCGGCCTTCGCGACCTTCGAGATCCCGTTCTCGTTCTGGACGATCGTGCTCGGTCACGCGACCTTCTGCATCGTCGTCGTCTACAACAACGCCGTCGCACGCTTTCGCCGGACCTCGCAATCGCTCGTCGAGGCGTCGATGGATCTCGGCGCCGACGGCTTCCAGACCTTCCGCCACGTGATCCTGCCGAACATCGCGACGGCCCTTCTGGCCGGCGGCATGCTCGCCTTCGCGCTCTCCTTCGACGAAGTGATCGTCACCACCTTCACGGCGGGGCAGCAGCAGACGCTGCCGCTCTGGATGCTGGAAGAATTGATCCGGCCGCGCCAGCGCCCGGTCACCAATGTCGTCGCGCTCTTCGTGGTGGCGGCGACCTTCCTGCCCATCCTCGCGGCCTTCTATCTCACGCGTGACGGCGAACATGTCGCCGGCGCCGGCAAATAGCATCGGAGACAATCATGCAGACCAGCATGCTGATCGGATCACGCTTCGAGGACGGCAAGGGCGCGGAGGAAGCGATCCTCAACCCACGCACGGGCGGCACGATCGTCACCATTCCCGAGGCGACAACCGAACAGGTCGACGCCGCCGTCGCCGCGGCGCGCGCCGCCTTCCCGTCCTGGTCGCGCACGACGCCGGCACAGCGTGCGACCTATCTCCTCAAGATCGCCGACGCGATCGAGCATGACGCGCTCGCCTTCGCGACGCTCGAGGCGGAGAATTGCGGCAAGCCGATCAATGCGATGCTGAACGACGAGATTCCGGCGATCGCCGATTGCTACCGCTTCTTCGCCGGCGCGGCGCGGACCCTCTCCGGCCAGGTGGCGGGCGAGTATCTGCCGGGGCATACCTCGATGATCCGGCGCGACCCGGTCGGCGTCGTCGGCTCGATCGCGCCCTGGAACTATCCGATGATGATGATGGCCTGGAAGCTGGCGCCGGCGCTCGCCGGCGGCAACACGGTCGTCTTCAAGCCTTCCGAGCAAACGCCGCTGACCGCGCTGCGTTTCGCCGAGACGCTGGCGGCGATCCTGCCCGAGGGCGTCGTGAACATCGTCTTCGGCCGCGGCGCCAGTGTCGGCGATGCGCTCATCAACCATCCGGGCATCGACATGGTCTCGGTCACCGGCGCGATCACGACAGGCCAGAAGGTCATCCAGGCCGCCGCCGGAACCGTGAAGCGGACGCATCTCGAGCTCGGCGGCAAGGCGCCCGTCATCGTCTTCGACGACGCCGATATCGACGCCGTCGTGAACGGCCTGCGCGCCTTCGGCTACTACAATGCCGGGCAGGACTGCACCGCCGCCTGCCGCATCTATGCCGCGCCGAAGATCCACGACCGTCTCGTGGCCGACCTCGCCTCGGCGGCGTCCTCGCTCGTCTTCAACGATGCCGACGACACGAAGAACGAGCTCGGGCCGTTGATCTCGGCGCGCCAGCGAGACCGTGTCGCGGGCTTCGTCGACCGGGCCAAGGCCGAGAAGCACATCGAGATTGCGACCGGCGGCAACACGGTCGGCGGCGGCGGCTTCTATTACGAGCCGACCGTGATCGCGGGCGCGCTGCAGAGCGACGAAATCGTGCGCCGCGAGGTGTTCGGCCCGGTCGTCTCGGTGACGCGCTTCACCGACACCGAAGAGGCGATCGCCTGGGCGAATGACAGCGACTACGGCCTCGCCTCATCCGTCTGGACGAAGGATGTCGGCCGCGCCATGAAGGTCGCCGCCGAGCTGCGCTATGGCTGCACCTGGGTGAACACGCATTTCATGCTGGTCAGCGAGATGCCGCATGGCGGCCTTAAGCATTCCGGCTACGGCAAGGACCTCTCGGCCTATGCGCTGGAGGACTACACTGTCGTGCGCCATGTGATGGTGGCGCATGGCTGATGCTCAGCCGAAGGCGACGAGGCCTGCTCCCCCGAGAAGCGCCGCGTAAGTCGCAAGCATGCCGGCCCCGCGCAGCGGCAGGAAGCCGCCAAGCATGCCGGCGGCGTGAAGCGCGCGGCCTCCCGCGAGCAGCAGGGCCACGATCCAGAGCCCTGTTGCCCATGCGCCTCGATATTCGGAGATCCCGATCAGGATCAGCACCAGCGGCACATATTCGGTGAAGTTTCCCTGCGCGCGGATCCGGCGCAGAAGGTCCTCGTCATGACCGAAGCCGACGGTGACGCCGGTCTTCATACGACCGAGGCTCACATAGAAGCTGAGGCCCAGGAGCAGCAGTGCGCAGTAGACCGTGACGGCGCTGGTGATCGGCAGCATGGTTTCCCCCTTCAGGATCGAGTGGTCTCGACGGCGGCGATCTTCCGGCCAAGGCGACATCCTGTCGATCCCCTGAGCCTCGCGACCAGCTTTCCGCCGACTGGCGGCTTCGGGCGGGTTCCATCGATGCCGCCCGACACGCGCGTTTGCCCGATGATCACCTCTTGCACCGGCCGCTTGGTCCGTGGATGATTGAATCGATTTAGCGCCATCCCCGGGCGCCCCAACGAGGATCATCCATGGCATCGCTCGAAAGCACCGTCGCGGTCGTCACAGGCGCTGGCCGCGGCATCGGCCGCGAGATCGCGCGGCATCAGGCCGCCGCCGGCGCCAAGGTCGGGCTTCTCGCCCGCACCGCCCGCGAGATCGAGGAGACGGCAGCGCTCATCGCGGCCGAGGGCGGCACCGCCCTGCCCCTTCCCGTCGATCTCGTCGATCGCGTTGCCGTGGAGGGCGTTCTGGCGCGTGTCGCCGTCGAACTCGGCCCGATCGACACGCTGGTCAACAATCACGGCTCGTTCCGCGCCTTCGGCCCGATCTGGGACTGCGATCCCGAGACATGGTGGTCGGACGTCGAGATCAATCTGCGGGGTACGTTCCACACCTGCCGCGTGGTGGCGCCGGACATGCTGAAGCGCGGTCGCGGCCGGATCGTCAATCTGGTCGGCGGCGGCACGGGCAACAGCTTCCCGCACGGCTCGGGCTATGCTTCGAGCAAGGCGGCGATCATGCGCTTCACAGAGTGCCTCAACGATACGACCATCGACGGCGGCGTCCGCGCCTTCGCGGTCGATCCGGGCCTCGTCCGGACCTCGATGACCGAGTTGCAGCTCAATTCCCCGGAGGGCCAGGCCTGGCTTCCCGGCATCCAGCAGCTCTTCGACGAGGGCATCAATGTTCCGCCGACCCGTGCCGCAGCGCTGATCGCCGACATCGCCGCCGGCCGCTTCGACCCTCTTGCGGGGCGGCTGCTGCGCGGCGTCGACGATCGCGACCAGCTCGAGGCCGAGATGCACGCGCTCGCGGCCGAAGACGGCCGCGCGCTGCGCTTCACCGGCGTCGAGCAGCGGAAGCTCTGACCGCCGCAATCGACCGGAGCTTGATGCGGGTCAACGGCCGCCCAAGGATCGGGGTGCATGCTCCTTTCGTGCAATCACGGGAGGAACCCGATGTTCAAGCATATCCTGGTGCCCACCGACGGCTCGCCGCTGGCGACGATCGCCCTCGACAATGCGATCGCGCTGGCGAGAGAGACGGACGCGCGGATCACGGCTCTCTCCGTCGTGGAGCCGTTCCATACATTTTCGCTCAATCCCGACCAGCTCGGCGAGACGCAGAAGAGCTATGAGGCGCACGCCGTCCATTGGGCCGACGACATCCTCGCCAATGCCGCCGGCAAGGCCCTGGCCGCCGGCGTGCGGTGCGAGACCGTTCGGGTCGTCGCCGAGGAGCCCTATCGCGCCATCATCGAGACCGCGATGGACCGCGGCGCGGACCTGATCGCCATGGCCTCGCACGGCCGGCGGGGCCTCGATGCGGTTCTCCTCGGCAGCCAAACGCAGAAGGTGCTGACCCATTCCGGCATTCCGGTTCTCGTCTATCGCTGAGCCGGCCCTGCTATCGCGCCAGCACGACATGCATCGCGAGCGGGGTCGTGTCGTGCTTGACGACGCGGTATCCGAGGCCGGGCAGGTCGATACCGGCGAACATCGCCTCGCCGCGACCGAGCAGGACCGGCGAGACGGCGAAATGCAGCTCGTCGATCAGGCCGGCTTCGAGATACTGGCGGACGGTGCTGACGCCGCCGCCGATCTTCACATCCAGATCGCCAGCCGCCTGCTGCGCGCGCCGGAGCGCCTCATGGATGCCGCCCGTCACGAAATGGAAGGTCGTGCCGCCCTCCATCACGATCGGCGCGCGGGCATGATGGGTGAGGACGAAGGTCGGCGCATGATAGGGCGGATTGGGACCCCACCAGCCCTTCCATTCCTCGTCGGGCCATTCGCCGCGGATCGGCCCGAACATGTTGCGGCCGAGGATAAAGGCGCCGAAGCCGGACATCGAACGATCGGCATAGTCGGCGTCGATGCCGGGGGTGCCACCCTCCTTGCCGATCATGGCCCGGAAGAAGGGCGTATCGAAGAACCAGCGATGCAGATCGCGGCCGCCTTTCCCCAGCGGGTCGTCGAGGCTCTGCTCGGCGCCCGCACCATAACCGTCGATCGACACTGAAAAGGCGCCGACGCGAACCTTGCCCATGATCGATTCCTCCCGGCAAACCGATTGCATTGTGCAACTGGTTGTCTTGTCCCATAACCGATCCTATTTTGCAACCGGTTTCGCTGGAGAATGATCATGGAAATCGAGCGCCGCTCGGGATGCCCGATCAATCTCGCCATGGAAGTGCTGGGCGACCGGTGGAGCCTGGTCATCATCCGCGACATGATGTTCGGCAACCGCCGCCATTTCCGCGACCTGCTCAACCGGTCCGACGAGGGCATCGCCTCCAACATCCTCGCGGCGCGGCTGAAGCGCCTCGTGGCGCTCGGCCTCATCGACCGGCAGGACGACCCGAGCCACAGCCAGAAGGCGATCTACAGCCTGACGGAGGTCGCGATCGAACTCGTGCCCGTGCTCGCCGCGCTCGGCGCCTGGGGCCGCCGGCACCTGCCGGTGAGCGAGGACCTCAGCATCCGCGCCGAGCTCCTGGAAAAGGGCGGCCCGCCGATGTGGGAGGCCTTCATGGACGATTTGAGACAGATCCATGTCGAGGACCCGATCCGCGGCGCCAATCGCGAGATCCGGTCGGAGGTGCTGGCGGAACTGACGGCCGCTTTCCTCGAGACGCGCGCGCGGATGGAAGGCGATCGGCGCGGCTGATGCCCGCTCATTCGGCAGGGGGTGGCGCAGCATGCGGCTTGACGCTCCCCCACCGCCTCGCGAGACTTTGTGCGCCCCGCATCAGCGCTTTCGCGCGCCCTCCCCAAGGACCCTCCCTCCGCCATGGCCAGGAAGCTCATACTCGACGTCGATACCGGTACGGACGACGCGATCGCGATCATGCTCGCCGCGCTGCATCCCTCGCTGGAGCTCGTCGGCTGCACGACGGTCAACGGCAACACGGCGGTCGAGAACTGCACCGACAATACGCTGCGAGTCCTCGAGCATATCGGGCGGCCGGAGATACCGGTCCATCAGGGCATGGCGCGGCCACTGGTGCGCTGGACCTTCCCGACGCCGCGCAAGGAGGGCGACCAGAGCAGCCGCATCCACGGGCCGCATCTGCCGCTGCCAAAAACGTCGCTGAAGGCGCGGTCGAGCGGAGCGGTGGAGTTCCTGATCGAGACATATCGCGCCGCGACCGACGAGATCGCGCTGGTTCCGGTCGGGCCGCTCAGCAACATCGCGGCGGCGCTGGCGCTCGACCCAGGCTTCGCCGACCGTGTGCCGGAAGTCGTGATCATGGGCGGCTCGCATGGCTGGGGCAACGTCACCGCCGCAGCGGAATTCAACATCTGGGCCGACCCCGAAGCGGCGGCGATGGTGTTCCAGGCCGGCTTCCGCAAGGTGACGCTGGTGCCGCTCGACGCGACCTATCAGGCATCGCTCTCCCATGCCGACAGCGCGTCCTTCGAGGCGCTGGGCACGCCGGCCGGCCATGCGGCATCGCTCTTCGTCAAGCATCGCATCGCGGCCTATGACGCGGTGCAGCCGCTGCCGGGGGGCGGCCATGCGCCGATCCACGATGCGCTCGCCGTCGCCTCGCTCATCCGGCCGGAGGTGATCACGACCGAGTTCCTGCATGTCGATGTCGAGACCGTCGGCACATTGACCGTCGGCCGCACCGTCATCGACACGCAGGTGCGCACGGAAGCATTCCGCAGGAAGGCGCCGAACTGCCATGTGGCGTTCGGCGCCGACAGGGCGCTGTTCCTCTCGCTGCTGACGGAGGCCTTCGCGCGCAGGGGCTGAGCCGCCGGGCGTCAGACCGTATCGTCGCCGCCGCCGAAGAAGTCGTCGAAGAAGCCGCCACCACCGTCATCGGCAGGCCCCGTATCGGCGTCGGCGACCGACTGGTTGTCGTCGTTCACCGTCACGTCCTCGTTCACGGTATTGTTCTCCTCGACGACGCGCTCGCCGCCGCCGAAGCCTCCGAAACCGCCGCCGAACATGGAACCGATGGCGTTGCCGAGCAGAACGCCGCCGGCGACGCCCATCGCCGTCTGCGCCGCGCCGGCCAGGAAGCCGCCGCCGCCGAAGCGCGAGCCCTGCGGGGCCGCGTTCTGCGACCATGGGCCCGCCGGCGGCGCGGCGGGCGCCTGCGACCAGGGTCCACCCTGCGCGGCCGGCTGCGCCGCCGCCTGCCCCTGCGCGCCGAAGCCCGACGGATAGAGGCTGCCGGGCTGGTCGCGCGCCGAGAGCCGGCTCTCCAGATCGGCGATGCGCTTCTCCGCATCCTTCAGCGCGTAGTCCTGCATAACGATGGTCTGCGCCATGAAATAGGGCGCGCCGGGCTGGCGGCCGACATGATCACGGATGAAGGCCTCGGCCTCGGCATCGCGCGGCGGCGCGTGCCGCTCGGTCTCCGCGAGCCGCCCGAACAGCCGATCGATCGCGGCGCGGTCTTCGTTGCTCATGCTCATCAGGTCGTCTCCCGTTCATCGCTCCTCGCGGAGCACAGGGAGGAGATGGAGAGCGAAAATGGCGGTGTCGAGAACTGGCGAGACAAATCGGCGTGGGTCGGCGGGCGCGAGACTCGCGTCCTTGCCGCTGGCGTCGGCTCCCGCCCACGGCTACGCGCGTTTCCCGAGTTCCTTCATGCCGCAGCTCTCGCGGATCACGAGTTGCGGCGTCAGCAGGCGCATGCCGAAGGTCCGCGTGATCTGGCCCTCGACGAGACCGATGAGATGCCGCGTCGCCAGCGTGCCGAGTTCCTCGGTCGGCTGGCTCATGGTGGTGAGGCGCGGCGTCGAATAGAGGCCTTCCTGGATATTGTCGTAGCCGATGACGGCCATGTCGCGCGGGATCTGCATGCCGCAATCGGTGGCGGCGCGGATGACGCTGATGCCGGCGAGATCGAAGGTCGCGAAGAGCGCGGTGGGGCGATCCTCGTCGCCGAGGATGACCTTGGCCAGCTCATAGGTCGAGGCGCGATCGAAATCGGCGCTGTGATAGAGCCTCGGCTCCAGCCCCGCCTCGCGCATCGCCTCGATATAGCCCTTGGCGCGCTCGCTCGGCATCTTCGCAGGGCCGCAGAGCGCCGCGATCCGGCGATGGCCGAGGTCCAGAAGGTGCCGAGTCGCCGTCTTGGCACCGGCGACACCATCGGTCGCGATCAGATAGGCGTTGGGCGCGTAATTGATACGCCGGTCGAGCAGAACGAAGGGAATGGCGACCTCGGAGGAGAGCGTCATCAGCTCTTCCGAACTCGAGCCGCTGATCAGGAAGAGACCGTCGACCTGACGGTCGAGGAAGGTGCGGACATAGCGCAGCTCGCGCTGCGCATCCTGCTCGCTGTTGCCGAGAACCAGCGTATAGCCGAGGAGGTCGGCCGAGTTCTCGATGACGCGCGCCAGCTCGGCATAGAACGGATTGGAGATGTCCGGCACGATGAGGCCAAGCACGCGCGAGCGCTGGCCGCGCAGCGCCTGCGCAACGCGGTTCGGCCTGTAGCCGAGCTCGGCAATGGCATCGAGGACGCGCTGGCGCGTTTCGGCCGCCACCGGCCTCGGCCCGTCATTGACGACGTAGCTGACGACGGCGGTCGACGTCCCTGCCCTTCTGGCGACGTCCGCGCGCGTGACCATTCCCCGCTCCCTGTCGCGTTCTCGTTCCGCCGGTTTGCCGCCGCTCCGGATGGAGGACGGGTCGAGCGCAGCCCTATCACCAGCAGGCGCGCATGTGATCCATCACCATGCCGAGGAAGGCGCTGTCCGGATCGACGAAGCCCTCGATCGCCGTGAAGTGGTCGCAACCGGACTGCGCATGCAGAATGGCGCTGTTTCCGCGCGAACGCCATGCGGCGCCGAAATCCTCGGACTGGCGATGGAATTCCGCGCTTTCATTGCCACCCCAGCTGATCAGGAGCGGAATGCCACCCTCTGGCACGTTCAGAATCGGGCTGTTGCGGCGAATCTGCTGGCCGGTCAGCTGAATCTTCGGCTGCAGCCATGTGTAGGGAAACGGCTCGAGATCGTAGAGGCCGCTGATCGGGCAGCAGCCCTTGATAACATCGGCGGGGAGCATGTAGTCGCCCACCCAGTCGGTGATCGCCATCATCGCGGTCAGATGGCCGCCGGCCGAATTGCCGGTCACATAGAGCCGCTCGCGGTCGCCGCCGAAGGTCTCGGCGTTCTTGTAGACCCAGGCGACCGCCGCGCGGCACTGGCGCACGATCTCGTCGATCGTGACCTTCGGGCAGACGTCATAGTCGATGACGACGGTCGTCACGCCGCGCGCAACGAAGCCTTTGGCGACCCAGACATAGTTCTCCTTCTTCAGGCGGCCGTCGAACCAGTAGCCGCCATGGATGAAGACCACGATCGGCGCGTTCGGCTCGGCAGCCGGATAAATGTCGAGCTTCTCCATCCGCGTCGGGCCGTAATAGACGTCCGCCGTCCGCTCCAGGACCGCGAGCGCCGCCTTCGCGGTGGCGATGCGGCCGGCGATGATCTTCTCGAAGGCCTTGGGGTCCTCGATGCGGATCTCGGGCTTGTATTCCCAGTCGAGTTCTTCCTGGGTTTCGAACGCTCGATATAGCGGCATGACGGTGCTCGTGCTCTCGCTGGGCGGGGAATGATCGGTAGATCGGATCGACCGGATTCCGCAACACCGCGCCTCCGGCATCGCGGCGGACAATCGCTCCGTTCGGCTTGCGAGGCAAAATCTACTCGTGTAGAATGCTCTCCGCACGGCATATTGCGCATTCTCGCAGTTGTCCAGTCCACCAGAGAGCCGGGACGGTCCTGTCCGATCCGGGGGCGCTGCCGCGCACTCGTGCGGAGGCGGACGAGCGCGCGGCTCCAGAAGAGCGAAGGGCGTCATGAAGGGAAGAATTCTCATCGCCGGGGAGACCTGGGTCACGACGGCGATGCACACCAAAGGCTTCGACACCTTCGTCACGACCACGTTTGGCGAGGGCTATTCCTCGTTGAAGGCGGCGCTGGAGGAGAGCGGCTACGAGGTGGACGTGATCGAGAACCACGTCGCGCCGACACGCTTCCCCGATACGGCGGAGGCTCTCTCCCGTTATTCGACGATCATCCTCAGCGATATCGGCGCCAACACGCTGCTGCTGCACCCCAACACTTGGCTGAACGCGCAGAAGTCCGCCAACAAGCTCGATGCGATTGCCGAATATGTGCGCAACGGCGGCGGGCTGATCATGGTCGGTGGCTATCTGACCTTCACCGGCATCGAGGGGAAGGGCTGCTGGAAGGATACGGCGGTCGAGGCCTGCCTGCCGGTACGCCTTCAGGCGACCGACGACCGCCGCGAGCATCCCGAAGGCGTCGTCGGCACGATCGTGGAACCTGGCCATCCGGTGATGGCGGGCATCGAGGGTCCGCTTCCGGCCCTTCTCGGCTACAACCGCGTGACGCTCGCACCGAATGCCGCGCTCGTCGCCACTGTCGCCGGTGACCCGCTTCTCGCTTTGACCGAGACCGGCACCGGCCGCGCGGCCGCCTTCATGTCGGATTGCAGCCCGCATTGGTGCCCGACCGACTTTGTGAACTGGCCCGGCTACCGCACGCTCTGGTCCAATCTCTGCGCCTGGACCGGTCGCCTGCCCTTGGGCGCCGACGCATCCGGTGGGCGCACGTGATCGATCTCCTGCATGACTGCGACCCCGGCAACGACGATGCCGTCGGCATCCTCGCTGCGCTCGGCCACCCGGCGGTCAATCTCGTCGCGGTGACGACCGGCGCCGGCCATCTCGCGTTCGACCGGACAGCGGAAAATGCCGCCATCACCGTCGCTGCGGCGCGCCCGAGGACGGTACCGGTCTCGAGGGGCGCCGAGGGGCCGCTACTCAGGGAACGCATGATCGCTCGGATCCTCGATTTCGAGAGCGGGCTCGACTCCGACCGGCCGGATCTCGACCGAGTCGCGCTCGACCCGCTGCATTCGGTCGACCAGATCGCCGCCGCCGCGAGGGCCCATCCGGGGCTCACGATCGTGATGACCGGCCCCTTCACCAATCTCGCGCTCGCGCTCCGCCGCCATCCTCAGGTGAAGGATGGCATCGGCCGCATCGTGACGCTCGGTGGGGCTTGGGGTCTCGGCACGAAGACGGCCGCGGCGGAGTGGAACATCCTCTGCGATCCCGAAGCGGCGGCGATCGTCTATGGCTCCGGCATCCCGGTCACCATGGTGCCTGTCGATGCGAGCGCCACGGTGCCGATCGACGATCCGCTGGTCGCGCGGGTCGCCGCGCTGCCCGGGCCGGCCGCGGCGCTCGCAGCCGAGTTGCTTGCCTCGCTGCGGACAACGCATCGGCCGGGCGTCTTCGCCCCGGCGGAGATGCCGCTGCACGACCCGTGCGCGATCCTCGCCGCCGCCGATCCCGCGCTCGTCACGACGGTTCCGGCGCGCGTCGATATCGAGACGACCAGCGGGCTCAACTACGGGCGGACCGTGGTCGACTTTGCCGGCCGCACCGACAGACCGAACAATTGCGACGTCGTCATCGCCTTCGATGTCGCGGCAACCCAGGACGCGCTGGTCGGCGCGATCGCGGCGCTGTCGCGACTTCAGCAGGGAGCCTGAGGCCGGGCGGCCGCGCGCAAGCGCGCGGCATCCGGGCGTTCACCACGAAGACCGCCGGCCTCAAGGCCGGCGGCTGAAGACAAAAGAAGGGAACTCATCATGACTTTGCTATCGAGGGGAATGGCGGGCCTGGCTGCAGGCATCGTCTCGGTGATGCTGCTGGGCGGTGCCGCCCTGGCAGAGGATAAGTTCAGCGCCGTCTATGTCATGAGCGACAATCTCGGCGACATGGGCTTCAACGACAATGCCAAGACCGGTTTCGACCGCGCGGCGAAGGACGGCGTCAAGGTCAAGCTCTTGCAGGCCTCGCCGACCGATCCGCAGCTCTGGCGCCAGAATCTCGAAGCCGTTTCCAATTCCGGCGACTGGAGCGTGATCTTCACCGGCCCGAACATGCACGACAATCTGGCCGCCGTCGCGCCGCAGCATCCCGAGCAGAAATACGTCTTCTTCGACGACGAGCTCGCGCTGCCGAACGTGCTCTCCGTCAAATATGCGCAGAACGAGGGCTCCTATCTCGCCGGCGTCCTAGCGGCGATCGCCGCGACCGACAAGACGGACTTCCCGCTCTCCTCGGGCGAACCGAAGATCGCCGTCGTGGCCGGCATGGACCTGCCCGTCATCCAGGACTTCATCCTCGGCTTCAAGCAGGGCGCGGCGACGATTGCCCCGGATGTCCAGGTACAGGTGATCTTCATCGGCAACTTCAACGACGCCCAGAAGGCCTATGACCTGACCAAGACCGCGATCGAGAACGGCGCCAACGTCGTCTACAACGTCGCGGGTCCGGCCGGCCTCGGCATCCTCAAGGGCGCGGCCGACTCGAACAAGTATGCGATCGGCGTCGATTCCGATCAGAACGGCCTGCATCCGAAGAACGTCATCGCCTCGATGACCAAGCAGATCGGCAACTCGATCTACGATTCGATCGAGCAGATCCGCGCCGGCAAGGCGGAGTTCGGCAAACTTAAGATCTACGGCCTCGCCAATGAAGGCGTCGGCCTCATCTACAACGACGCCCTCGTTCCGGCCGCCGTCAAGGCGAAGGTCGACGAGGCCAAGGCCAAGGTCGTCGATGGCCAGCTGAAGGTCGACACCGCCTTCAAATGAGACGATCCCTTTGCGGGGGCGGCCGCCCGGCCGTTCCCGCATCCTTTTCGCCCCGCCGGCGGACCAGCGCATGAACGAGCACGACGAAATCCTTACCCTGTCGGCGATCGCCAAGAACTTCGGCGACAAGGTCGCGCTGAAGCATGTCGACCTTTCGGTCCGGCGCGGCGCGGTGCATGTCATCTGCGGGGAGAACGGCGCCGGCAAGTCGACGCTCATGAACATCCTCGCCGGCATCCATCAGCCGAGCGCCGGCACGATCCAGCTGAACGGCCGCGCGGTGACCATCCCCGATCCGATCACCGCCAGCCGGCTCGGCATCGGCATGGTCCACCAGCATTTCACGCTCGTGCCGTCGATGACGGTCGCCGAGAACATCTATCTCGGGCGCCACATCCGGAAATACGGCTTCTTCTCCGACCGCAAGGCGATGACCGAGCGGGCCGGGGAACTGATCGAGCGCTTCAATTTCCGCCTCGACGCGGAGGCGCCGGTGCGCAGCCTATCAGTCGGCCAGCGGCAGCGCGTCGAGATCCTGAAGGCGCTGGCCTTCGACGCGGAGTTGCTGATCCTCGACGAGCCGACGGCCGTGCTGACGCCGCCCGAAGTCGACGAACTCATCGGCATCATCGACGGACTGCGGGCCCGCGGCCGGACGATCCTCTTCATCACCCACAAGCTGCGCGAGGTGAAAGCCGTCTCCGACGTCGTCACCGTCATCCGGCGCGGCGAGAGCATCTCGACCTATCCGACGGCCACTGTTTCCGAGACCGACATCGCCCGCGACATGGTCGGGCGCAACGTCTTCCTGGTCGGCCGCGGCGATAGCGCCGAGCCGCGCCGCTTTGGCGCGCCCGTGCTGTCGCTCGAAGGCGTCAGCGTCACCAATTCAACCGGGCGCCTGCTGCTTGATGCCGTCTCGCTCGATATCCGCGCCGGCGAGATCGTCGGCATCGCCGGGGTCGACGGCAACGGCCAGACCGAACTCGCCGAGGCGATCGTCGGGCTGATCGAGACGCAGGCCGGCACGATCACCCTCAACGGGCGCGATATCACGACTGCCTCCGTTCCCGAGCGTCTGCAGGCCGGCATGGGCTTCGTTCCCGAGGACCGGCTCGATCGCGGCCTCAGCATCACCATGTCGGTGGCGGAGAACCTCGCCGCGACCAACTACACACGCTCCGGGCTCACGCGTTCGGGCCTCGTCGATGTCGCGCGGCGCGATGCCTTTGCGTCAGAGAAGATCGCCGAGTTCGACGTGCGCGGCGCAGCGCCCGCGACGCCGGCCGGCCAGCTTTCGGGCGGCAACATGCAGAAGCTCGTCATCGCCCGCGAGCTCAACCGCGATCCCGACCTTCTCGTCATCTGCCAGCCGACGCGCGGGCTCGATATCGGCGCGGCCGAGTTCATCTATGCGCGGATGATGGCCGCCGCCGATCGCGGCCGCGCCGTCCTCCTGATCTCCTCGGAGCTCTCCGAGATCTTCGCGCTCTCCGACCGGATCGGCGTCATGTATTCCGGACAGTTGCTCAAGGTGCTCGACCGCAAGGATGCTGACGAGATCGGCGTCGGCCAGCTCATGAATGGCGGCGTCACGGCGGAGGCTGCGTGATGGCCGGCGTCTTCATCGACACGCTGAAGGCCGTGCGGGCACCGCTTGCGGCGATCTTGCTGACACTGGCGCTCGGCTTCGTGCTCGTTGCCTGCATCACCGACGACCCGGTCCAGGCCTATCGCGATCTCTTGTTCGCCAATTTCGATTCGGTCGGCAATTTCGCGCTGTTTCTCAACCGCGCCACACCGCTGCTCCTGATCGCGCTCGGGGTCATCTTCTCGTTCCGGGCCGGCATCTTCAATGTCGGCGGCGAGGGCCAGCTCTATGCGGGGGCAATCGCGACGACGGTGATCGGTGTCATGCTGGGCGGCCTTTCGCCGGTCATCCTATTCCCGCTCGCCGTCGCGGGCGGCATCCTAGCCGGCGCGTTCCTCGGCTGGATCCCGGCGACGCTCAAGATCCGCCTCGGCGTCGACGAGGTGGTGACGACGCTGATGCTCAACATCATCGTGCTGCTCTTCACCTCCTATCTCTCCAACCAGGTGATCCGCGACACGGCGAGCTATGGCGCGGTCAGCCAGATGCTGCCGGCGTCCATCTGGCTGCCCGATCTGCCGGGCGTGCGCGGCGCGACGAGCGGCATCATCGTCGCGCTGGTGCTCGCGGGCGTCACCTGGCTGGTGCTCTTCCGCACCGAGTGGGGCGCGCAGCTTCGCGCCTCGGGCACCAATCTCCGCTTCGCGAAATCCGTGGGCATCCCGGCCGATCGGCGCATCATCACCGCCATGCTGGTAGCGGGCGGGTTCGGCGGGCTCGCCGGCGCGCTCTATGTGCTCGGCATCGGCCACCGCTTCGAGCAGAACTTCTCGCCCGACTACGGCCTCGTCGGCCTCACCTGCGCGCTGCTGGCACGGGTGCATCCGATCGGCGCGGTGGCGACCTCGATCTTCTACGCGATGATGATCAACGGCGCCGCCTATATGCAGATCTCGACAGACGTGCCGCGATCGCTTGTCGACCTCCTGACCGGCCTGCTCGTCCTCCTGATGACCGCGCGGCCAAAGCTGAAGTGGGGGCGGAGCTGACCATGGCCACCACCGCCCTTCTCGCCGCCATCCTCGAGCAGACCGCGCCGATCCTGCTGGCGGCGCTCGCCGCGATGATCACGCTGCGCGCCAATATCCTGAACGTCGCGGTCGAGGGGATGATGCTCGTCGGCGCCTTCGTTGCCATCGCGGTCGGTGCAGCGACCGACAGCGCGCCGCTTGCGCTTCTGGCGGCGCTCGTCGCGTCCGTGCTGATGTCGCAGCTGCTGGCGCTCATGACCCTCGGCTTCTCGGCCGATTTCATCGTCGCCGGCCTCGGCATCAACCTGCTCGCGGCCGGCGGTAGCCTGTTCGCGCTCGAATGGTTCTACCAGAGTCCCGGCGGCCTCCGCCCCCTCGCCTTCCCCGATATCTGGCATGTCCCGGCCGGCAGCCTCTCCTTCCTGCCCGTCATCGGCCCGGCGCTCGAAGGACAGAGCATCATCGTGCTCGCCGCCTTCCTCGCCGTTCCGCTGCTTGCCGTCTTCCTCTACCGGACGCCGCTCGGCGCCTATCTCAGGGCCGCCGGCGAGGACGAGCATGCAGCACGGTCGGCCGGCATCGACGTCGCGCGGATGAAGGCGCTGTCGCTGGCCATCAGCGGGCTCCTCGCCGGTCTCGCCGGCGCGCAGCTCTCGATGGACAAGCTGCATTTCTTCCTGCCCGACATGACGAGCGGGCGCGGCTTCATCGGCCTCGCCGCGACCCTGTTCGGCGGCGGCCAGCCATGGATCACGGCGGCAGCCTCGCTTCTGTTCGGTTTTTTCGGTGCCCTTGGCGACCGGCTGCAGGCCTTCTCGATTCCCTCGCAGTTCGTGCTGATGTTGCCCTATCTCGCCGCGATCATCGGCCTCGCGGTGGCGCGCTGGCGCACGCATCTGCGCAGCCGCCCGGCGAAACTCAACACAAGGCGAGGCTGAGGTATGGCCGATAGCGACACCGACGATTTCGTCTTCCAGATCGGTGGCCACACGCCGCGCGTCACCATTGCCTGCCGCGAGCGGTTGACGGTCTTCACCGAGGACTGCTTCTCTGGAAAGCTCACCGGCGTCGACGGCAGGCCGCGCGAGGTCGCGCCCTTCCCGCGCGTCAACCCGCTCACGGGTCCGATTGCGATCGAAGGCGTCGCGGCGGGCGATATCGTCGCAGTGCATCTCGCCGCGCTGGAGCCGGCGCGGGACTGGGGTGTTGCCACCATCTCCCCCGATTTCGGGCTGCTCTCGGGCACGCGTGTTACGCCGAACCTGCAGGCGCCGCAGGAGGAGCGGGTCTGGATCTGGCGTTTCGATGATGGCGAGCGGCGCAGCCTTGCGACAGTCGCCGAGAACGGCACTTCGTTACGTGTGCCCTATCGGCCGTTCCACGGCACGGTCGGTGTCGCTCCGGCGCATGGCGAAGTACGGCTTGGGCTCGTCCCCGGCGATTTCGGCGGCAATCTCGATATTCCGGATCTCGGCCCGGGCGCCACGCTCTATCTCAAGGCGAATGTCGACGGCGCCCATCTTTATATCGGCGACGGGCACTATGCGCAGGGTGACGGCGAGATCGCCGGCACGGCGATCGAGGGCGCGTTCCATACGACCCTCGTCTGCGATCGCCTGCCGATGGAACCGAACTTCGATTGGCCGCGGCTCGAGACAGACGGAGAAATCGGCGTGATCGGCAGCGCACGGCCATTGGAAGACGCTTGCCGGATCGCAGTCGCAGGGCTGGTTCGCTGGGTTGCCGGCATCACCGGCCTTTCCTTGGCGGACGCCCACCAACTCACAAGCCAGAGCTGCCGATTGCGGATCGGCAATCTCGTCAATCCGTCATTCTCGGTTTTGTGCGCACTCGACAAATCCCTGCTCGGCGCCGGGGCGATCATCCATGGCGGGATGCACATGGCCTTGCGGAAGGCGGGCGAATCACCGTCCCCGGTCGCTCGGCCTCGGCCTCGGCGCTGAGCGACGCGCCGCCATCGAGAATGACGGCCCCACCGGGACAATAATCAGCCCGAGATGGCTCGGGCGCCGGCGATGAGCTTCGCGCCGATATCGGGAATGGTGGCCTCGTCGAATTCCTTGCGCGGGACGACGAGGACGAGGCATCCGAGCGAACGCTTCTCGGGGCTGAGGATCGGCGCGGCGATGCCGGCATTGCGCTCGTCGACCTCGCCGACGCTCACGGCATAGCCCTGCTTGCGGATTGCCTTCAGCGTCTTGCGGAACTCGGCCCAATCCCTGCCGAGGCCGGCGGCGGCGATCTCCGCGGCATTGGCGAGCATCAGGCTTCGCAAGCGGTGATCCGGGAGATTCGCGAGGATGGCCTTGCCGGCGGCGCCGCGAAGCAGCGGCATCGGCCGGCCGCGATCATAGCTCGTCAGCACCGTCCGGTCGGGCCAGGCCTGGGCGATGCAGACGACGTTCTTGCCGTAGGAGGCGCAGACCATCAGGTTGCCGCGCACTTCTCCGATCAGCCGCTCCATGACATCGCCGGCGCGGTGCAGCAGCGGATCGTTGAGGCGAATCTGGCGATCGAGCTGGATGATGCGCGCGCCGAGGCCGAAGCCGCCCTCGATTCCCGGCGCGATGAGGCCCGCCGTGCTCAGGGTCTTCAGATAGCGGTAGGCCGTCGGAACCGAGCAGTCGAGCGCGGCCGCGACCTCTTCGACGGTCACGACGGTGCGCTCGCCTTCGAAGAGATCGAAGATGCCGATCATGCGGCTCAGGCTGTCCATCCGCCGATATCCTCTCGCAAGATCAACGTCATACGCCGCGCTGCAGCATTCAGAACCTTGGAGCCCTGCCCCGCGACGGTCAAGCGAAGCCGATCAATGGATGTGCATACCGCCATTGATGTCGATCGCCGTACCAGTCAGGTAGCCCGACTGTGCCGAAGCGAGGAAGAGGCAGACATCGGCGACGTCCTGGGGCGTGCCGAAGCGGCCGAGCGGAATCTGATCGAGCAGGCGCTGACGGGTCGCGTCGTCGAAGGCCGTCGCGTTCATTCCCGTGATGATCACGCCCGGATTGACGCAGTTGACCCGGATGCCGCGCGGTCCGAACTCCCGCGCCATGCTCTTCGCAAGCGACAGGACGCCCCCTTTCGAGGCCGCGTAGTGCGGCCCCCCGAGCAGCCCGCCGCCACGCTGCGCCGCGATCGAGGCGATCGCCACGATCCGCCCGCTATCGGCGAGATGCGGCAGGGCCGCCTGGGTCAGGTTCAGCATCCCGCGCAGGTTGATGTCGAGTGTGGCCGACCAGTCTTCGTCGCTGATGTCCATGATCTTGCGCGGCTGCGCGATGCCGGCATTGCTGACGAGGACGTCGAGGCCGCCGAAGCGTTCGACCGTCTTCGCGACCACTGACTCTAGCGCGGCGCGGTCACGGACATCGGCCGCCATGGCGAGCGGCGGTTCGTGCCGCGTCCCCTTCTCCGACAGCGCGGCGGTCAGGCTCCGCGCCGCCGCGTCGCATGCCTCCTGCCCGAGATCGACAATCGTCACCGCGGCACCGGCCGCCAGCAATGTGCGGGCAATCGCGAATCCGATCCCCGCCGGATGTGCGGCGCCGGTGATGAGCGCAACCTGTCCGTTCAGCATTCTGATTTCTCTCTGATTTATCGCCATCTGACTATTTATCGATCATTGGGAGCCGAAGGATGTTCTGGCGGCGGGCGGCGAAGCCTGTCACCTCGGATCAGCTCGGAGCAGCCGCAGCACGAACCCTTCGCAGATGCAGCATTCCTCGCGACGAGAACCCGATCCTCCGCTTACCGCCCCTCCCTCTCCTCGAAACCCGGAAATCGCCTCCTCACGACCCGACTTGACAGTTCGATAATTGAGATTTTATTGGATAGCAATAATTCATAGCTTTCTGACGGGAGGAGACCCAATGAGCGATCAAGAGCGCAACATCGTTGCGACCGGCCTTGCGCTGCCGTCCGGCCTGAGCCGGCGCGTGTTCCTGCAACTTGCCGGAGCCGCCGGCGTCTCGCTGGCAATGACACCGGCCGTCAGCCGCATGGCCGAGGCGGCGGAGATCGTCCGCGGCAAGATCGCCAATCAGGTCTCGACGCCGGCCAACGACTACTGGTCGGTCTGGACACGTGCCTTCGGCGACGCTGCCAAGGCGCTCGACCTGCCCACCCAGGAGCTGTTCCACCAGAACGACACCGCCAGGCAGCTGGCGCAGGTGCGCAGCCTGCCGGCGAGCCAGGCCAAGATGCTGATCGGCTGCGTCGAGCCGGCCGGTTCACTGCCGACGGTCGCGCGCTTCTGCCAGGACAGCAGCATCTTCTACGTGCCGAGCTGGGAGTCGCCGGCCTGGTTCACGCCGCCGGACATCGGCGACTACTATGTGTCCTTCGTGACCCCTAACTCGATCGAAGGCGCCTATGAGGTGGCCAAGGCGCTGTTCGAGAGCATCGGCGGCGAGGGCAAGGTCGTCCACATCGCCGGCATGGCCACGCCGACCGACACCTACCGCACGCTCGGCCTGATGCAGGCGGCCAAGGAATTCCCCGGAATCCAGATCGTCGGCGGCCTGCGTGCCAACTGGGACCGCGAGCAGGCGCGCAAGGTGATGCTGTCGATGGTCACCGCTCACCCGGACATGAAGGCGGTGTTCGCGCAGAACGACAACATGGCGCTCGGCGTGCTCAGCGTCCTGCGCGAGCGCAAGCTGACCAATGTGAAGGTGTCGGGCGTCGACGGCCTGCCTGAGGGCCTCAAGGAGGTCGCCAAGGGCGAGCAGATGGTCGCGACCCACACCTCGCTGCCGCCCTATGGCGCCGGCTTCACGACGGTGCTCGCCTTCGACGCGCTGAACGGCTGGAAGCCGACGCTCGGCGAGCGGCTCCTCTTCACCGGTTCGGCCCTCGCGACGGCCGAGAACGCAGCGAAGATCGAGGCCGCGATCTACGGCAAGGATTCGAAGCCGTTCGACTGGGCGCTCATGAGCCGCGCGCTCAATCCCGAGACCTGGGATCCGCAGAACAAGATCACGGCCATCGACCCCGACACCTACTGGGCGCCCTTCCCCGACGGAAAAGACCGCCTCAACCCGGTCTACAAGGGCGCGGCCGAGCGCGGCGAGTTCTCCAAGATCGATGCCCTGTATGCGGCGCACTACAAGACCGGCCCGGTCAAAGCCTGACGCGCTGCCCGCATGACCAGCCTCCCCCCTCCAGCCCTGGAACTGAAGGCCGTCACCAAGCGCTACGGCCCTGTGACGGCCCTCGGCGGCGTCGATCTCCGTCTCGACCGTCACAGCGTTCTGGGGCTGGTCGGGGAGAACGGCGCCGGCAAGTCGAGCATCATCTCCGTGATCAACGGCACCGCGCGGCCGAGCGAGGGCCAGGTGCTCGTCGCCGGCCGTCCGGTCACTCTCGGCAGCCCCGCCGAGGCCGCCCGCGCGGGCATCGCGACGGTCTTCCAGGAACAGGGACTCGTCGCCAATCTGCTCGTCTACGAGAACATCCTGCTGGGTCGCGAGCGCCAGTTCTCCCGCGCCGGCATTCTCGGCGCCGCCGCGATGCGAAGGTTCGCGGGCAACGTGCTTGGAGAGCTCGGCATCGCGATCGATCCCGATGCCGTGACAGGAGCGCTGACTTTCGGCGAGCGGCAGCTCGTCGAGATCGCGAAGGCCTTCGCACTCGGGCATCTCTATCCCGTCGAGCCGATCGTTCTGCTCGACGAACCCACCAGCGCGCTCTCCGACCGCGAGACGGAAATCCTCTTCGATTCGATCCGGCGCTGGCGCAGCAAAGCGTCGATCCTTCTCGTCTCGCATCGTCTTTCCGACGTCTTCGCGGTCTGCGATGCCGTGACGACGTTGAAGGACGGCCGCGTCAGCGGTCATTGGCCGATCGATAGTGCGACGCCCGACCTCCTGCACGAGGCGATCGTCGGCAGGCCCCGCTCGGCCGGCTACTACAAGGAACACGAGCAGCGGGAGACTTTCGGCGAGCCGGTGCTCGAACTCGTCGACGTCGAGGTGTCCGGTCAGCTTCGCCCCGTTTCCCTGTCCGTGCGCGCGGGCGAGATCGTCGGCGTTGCCGGCGTGCTCGGGTCGGGCAAGACGACACTCGGCCACGTCATCACCGGCGCGCTGCGGCCGAGCAGAGGCGCCATCCGCGTTCACGGCCGCCCCCTTCGCCCGGGCTCACGCGCCGCAGCGCTCGCCGCCGACATCGGTTCCGTCCCGGCCGAGCGCAACGTCGCGGGCGTCATCGGCATGCATTCGGTGCAGTCCAACCTCGTGCTGCCGAGCATCCGCAGCTTCGCGGGACGCTTCCTGCCGATCCTTTCCGGCCGGCGGCAGGCGCAGACGACCGATCGCTGGATCCAGCGCCTGCGCATCAAGACCGCGGGGCGCAACCAGCAGATCCGCAACCTTTCCGGCGGCAATGCCCAGAAGGTCGTGTTCGCGAAATGGCTGGCGCGCGGCGTCCGCGTGTTCGTGCTCGACGATCCGGGCCGCGGCCTTGACGTGGGCGCCAAGGAAGAGATCTACGCGCTCCTGCGCAGCCTCGCCCGCGACGGGGTCGCGATCGTGCTCATCTCGGAGAATCTCCCCGAGATCATCGGCCTCTCCAATCGCATCATCACCTTTCGAGGCGGCGCCGTATCGGCCGAGATCCCCGCCCCGGCTCACGACAAGCCGTCGGAAACCGCCGTCGTCACCAACATGGTCTGATCAGCAGAACCGGAGCCCCGCTTGTCCACCACCGCGCCCCCAACGGCAGCCGGCGTCATGAACGGTCAGTCCTTTCTCGCCCGCCACGCCGTCTCGCTCTATCCGCTCCTGGTGATCCTGGCGCTGGTCGCCTTCTTCGCCGTGCAGAACCCCTATTTCGCGACCTTCGACAACGCCATGAATATCGGCCGGCAGTCGTCCGTGCTGCTGCTCGTCGCGCTTGCCGGCACCATGGTGATCATGATCGGCTCGATCGATCTCTCGGTCGGCTCCATCGTGACGCTGTCGGGGATCGTGACGGCTCTCGCCATCGATCCGTTCGGGCCCGGCATCGCGATCGCGGCCGGGGTCGGCGCTGGTATCGCCGTCGGGCTCATCAACGGGCTGACGCTGATCGCGCTGAAGGTGCCGTCCTTCCTGGTGACGCTCGGCATGCTCTCGGTGCTTTCCGGCATCGCCAACATGATCTGCGGCGGCTCGTCGATCATGTTCATGGACCAGGGACTGACGACGTTCGTGAATTCCGAACTCGTTCCGGGCCTTCCCAACATCATCCTCATCGCCCTCCTGACCGCGGCGCTTCTGAGCTTCGTCGCGTTCAAGACCGTGCTCGGCCGCTACCTCTACGCCATCGGCGGCGGCGAGGTGGTCGCCGCCAATACTGGCGTTCCTGTCAACCGGTACAAGGTCTACGCCTTCATGCTTTCGGGCGGGCTCTGCGGGCTTGCAGGCGTCCTGCTCACCGCGCAGGTCGGTGCGGGAACGCCGGCGGCGGGCGCCAACATGCTGCTCGATTCGATCGCGGCGATCGTCATGGGCGGCACCGCCCTCTCCGGCGGCATCGGAGGCCCGCAGCGCACGATCCTTGGCGTGCTCGTCATCGCCATCCTCTCCAACGGCATGGACGTGACCGAAGTGTCGAGCTTCACGCAGGAGATCGTGAAGGGCCTTGTCATCATCCTCGCGGTCGCCTCGACCATCGACCGCAAGAAGTACCTCTTCATCAAGTGAGGCCCGCCGCGCGGCGCCCATCGTCTCCAAGGAGCGAAACCATGTCTGAGAAAGCCGTTCCAGTCGTCACCCGGTCGGGCCAGGAACACACCGGCACCGGGCAGTCGGGCGGCGCCGTGCGCGTCTCCGGCGTCAGCCCGCAGCACACGCCGGCGACAAAAATCTGGTTCGGGCGCGTCTCCAACGAGCCGGGCTATCGCTCCTACCCGCATCACCACGGGGAGGCCGAGACGGGCGGCTATGTGCTCAAGGGTCGCGGGCGCATCTATTACGGCGAGAACTATGCCGAGTTCGTCGACATGACCGAAGGCGACTTCGTGTTCGTCCCGCCCTTCATGCCGCATGTCGAGGTCAATATGAGCACGACGGAGGAGCTGGTCTGGCTGACCGCCCGGACGCCGGACAACATCGTCGTCAACCTGCCGGACATCGACGACGCCAGTCTCGTCGGCTATTCGCGGTCCTGAAAAACAAGAATTCCGAGGGAGGAAAGATGACCGAGGTTCGCCTCTACATGTTCGATACCGGCATCCTCCAATGCAAGTATCACGACATTTATCTCAACCAGGGCGGGGACAGCGATCTCGACATCCCCGTCCCATTCTTCCTGATCACCCATCCCAAGGGCAATGTCGTCGTCGACGGCGGAACGCCGGTCGAATGCGCGACCGACCCGATCGGGCACTGGGGCAAGGTCGCGGAGTTCTTCAAGCCCGTGCTGACGCCCGAGCAGGGCTGCGTCGCGCAGCTGGAGAAGCTCGGCGTCGCGCCGGAGAGCGTGCGCTACGTCGTGCTGTCACATCTCCACCTCGACCATGTCGGAGCCGTGGGCCGTTTCCCGAACGCGACGCATGTCGTCCAGCGCACGGAGTATGAATACGCCTTCACGCCGGACTGGTTCGCCGTCCTCGCCTATGTGCGCAAGGACTTCGACGATCCGTCGCTGAAGTGGCTGCTGCTCGAGGACGCCTGGGGCGATTTCTACGACCTCTATGGCGACGGCTCGATTGTCCTGATCCGCTCGCCCGGCCACACCTGCGGCCACCAGTCGATCCTCGTGCGGACCTCCGCCGGCCAGCATGTGCTCCTCGCCGTCGATGCCGCGGACACGATGGACCACTGGGAGGAGCGCGCCTTGCCCGGCGCGCTCCACTCGACGATCGACGCGGTCCGCTCGGTTAAGAAGCTGCGCGCCGTGCAGGCGAAGACGGATGCGCTCGTCGTCGCCGGTCATGACGGCCCGCAATGGGCGAGCCTGCGCAAGGCGCCCGACTTCTACTGACTGGCCTAGGAGCGCCGACGCCGATGAAACTGCTGCGCTACGGCGCCCCCGGCCAGGAAAGGCCGGGGCTCAGCCATGACGACGGGACGATCCGCGATCTCGCGGGCATCGTGCCGGACATTGCGGGCGAGACGCTCGGCGCCGCGGGCCTCGCCGCGCTCCGTGCACTCGATCCGGACAGCCTGCCGATCGTGGCCGGATCGCCGCGCATCGGTCCCTGCGTCGGTTCGGTCGGCAAGTTCATCTGCGTCGGCCTCAACTATGCCGACCACGCCCGGGAGACCGGCAAGGCCCCGCCGGAGGAGCCGATCCTCTTCATGAAGGCGACGACCGCCATCAGCGGGCCTTTCGACGAAGTCGAGATTCCGAGGGGGTCGGCCAAGACCGACTGGGAGGTCGAGCTCGGCGTCGTCATCGGCACGCGCGCCAAATATGTCGCCGAGGACGAGGCGCTCGCCCATGTCGCGGGCTACTGCCTCGTCAACGACGTCTCGGAGCGGGCCTTCCAGTCCGAGCGGGGCGGGCAATGGACCAAGGGCAAGAGCCACGACACGTTCGGGCCAATCGGCCCGTGGCTCGTCACGCGCGACGAGATCGCCGATCCCCAGGCGCTGTCGATCTGGCTGGAGGTGGATGGGATCCGCCGCCAGGACGGCAGCACGCGGACAATGATCTTCGGCGTTGCCAAGCTCGTCAGCTACATTTCGCAGTTCATGACGCTACAGCCGGGCGACATCATCGCCACCGGAACGCCGCCGGGCGTCGGTCTCGGCCACAAGCCGCCGATCTTCCTCGCGCCCGGCCAGACGATGCGTCTCGGCATCGACGGGCTCGGCGTCCAGACCCAGCGCACCGTGGAGGCCCGCCTGTGACCAGTCCCACCGGCAATGCAGCCCTCATCGCGGATCTCAGCGGCCGCGTCGCCATCGTCACCGGCGGAAGCCGGGGACAGGGCGAGGCGGAGGTCCGCCTCCTCGCCCGGGCCGGGGCGGCGGTGCTGATCGCCGACATCCTCGACGAAGAAGGCCATGCGCTCGCGCGGGCGCTGGCGTCGGAAGGCCATGAGGCGCGCTTCTTCCATCTCGACGTCGCTCGCCCCGAAAGCTGGTCGGCGGCGCTCGACGCTGCCGGGCGCTGGAGAGGCCGTCTGGATATTCTCGTCAACAATGCCGGGATCATCAACCGCAAGTCGACGCACGACACCACGCTCGAGGCATGGAACCGGCTGATCGCCATCAACCTCACCGGGACCTTCCTCGGCATGCAGGCGGCAGCGCCGCTGATGCGCGACGGCGGCGGCGGCAGCATCGTCAACATCGCCTCGAACAGCGCCTTCTCGGGGCACTACGACCCGGCCTACACCGCCAGCAAATGGGGTGTGCGAGGGCTGACGCGAACGGCCGCGATGGAATATGTGACCTGGGGCATTCGCGTGAACAGCGTCTGTCCGGGGCTCATCGTGACCGGCCTCAACGCCAACGCGCCGCATCTGAAGCCGATGATCGGCCTGACGCCCATGGCCCGCAGCGGCACGCCGGACGAGGTGGCGCAGCTCGTCCTCTTCCTCGCCTCCGATGCGTCGTCCTTCATCACGGGCGAGGATTTCACGATCGACGGCGGATTTACGGCCGGCGCCGCGTATCGGCGGGTCGCGGTCGAAAGCGGCCTCCTGCCATCGGCAGAGCAGGCCTGACGCGAGCAGCTTGCGCGTCCACTCAAACACCAAAAGCAAAAGGCCCGCCTTGCGGCGGGCCTTTCACATTCGGTTTGGTTGCGGGGGCAGGATTTGAACCTGCGGCCTTCAGGTTATGAGCCTGACGAGCTACCGGGCTGCTCCACCCCGCGTCAAGCGCTCGACTGTCGTCGTCGCGCGACTGTCATATAGGCGGTCGGACGACGGGTTGGAAGGGCGGCGAGGGACAAATCGCATTTCGTCCACAGGCCTGCCGCCCCATCAGGTCGTCGGATTGATCCGAATCCCGAGTTCGCGCAGCTGGCGGTTCGACGCCTCGCTCGGCGCGCCCATCAGAAGGTCCTGCGCCTGCTGGTTCATCGGGAAAAGCGTGATCTCGCGCAGGTTCTGCACGCCGCAGATCAGCATCACGATGCGATCGATGCCCGGCGCCATGCCGCCATGCGGCGGCGCGCCATACTGGAAGGCGCGATAGAGGCCGCCGAACCGCTCTTCCACCGTCGTCTCGTCGAGACCCACGAGCCCGAAAGCCTTCACCATCAGCTCGGGAATGTGGTTGCGGATGCCGCCCGAGGCGATCTCGAAGCCGTTGCAGACGAGATCGTACTGGAAGGCCTTGATCGTCAGCGGATCCTGGCTCTCCAGCGCTTCGAGCCCGCCCTGCGGCATCGAGAAGGGGTTATGCGCGAAGTCGAGCTTCTTCTCCTCCTCGCTCCATTCGAAGAACGGGAAGTCGACGATCCAGGCAAGCTCGAAGCGGTTGGTGTCGACGAGGCCGAGCTCGGTGCCGACGCGCGTGCGCGCCTCGCCGGCGAAGCGGTAGAAGCTCTTCGGATCACCGGCGACGAAGAAGACGGCGTCGCCCTCGCCGAGACCAAGCTGTGCGCGGAGCGCGTCGGTGCGCTCCTCGCCGATATTCTTCGCGACGGGGCCTGCGCCTTCGAGCGCGCCGTTCTCGGCACGCCAGAAGATATAGCCGAGACCCGGCTGGCCCTGCGTCTGCGCCCAGGAATTCATGCGGTCGCAGAAGGCACGCGAGCCGCCGCCCTTGGCCGGGATCGCCCAGACCTCGGCCTTCGGATCGGCCTCGATCATGCGTGCGAACACCTTGAAGCCCGAGCCGGCGAAATGCTGCGTCACCGCCTGCATCTCGATCGGGTTGCGCAGGTCCGGCTTGTCGGAGCCATAGGTGCGTATGGCGGTGTCGTAGGGAATGCGGCGGAAGGACCGGGTCACGGCCTTGCCGTCCGCGAACTCCTCGAAGATGCCGCGCATCACCGGCTCCATCGTGCCCAGAACGTCGTCCTGGGTGACGAAGCTCATCTCGAGGTCGAGCTGGTAGAACTCGCCCGGCAGGCGGTCAGCGCGCGGATCCTCATCGCGGAAGCAGGGCGCGATCTGGAAATAGCGGTCGAAGCCGGCCACCATCAGGAGCTGCTTGTACTGCTGCGGCGCCTGCGGCAACGCATAGAACTTGCCCTGATGGATGCGCGAGGGAACGAGGAAGTCGCGCGCGCCTTCCGGCGACGAGGCGGTCAGGATCGGCGTCGAGTATTCGGTGAAGCCGATCTCGGTCATCCGCCGGCGCATGGAGGCGATCACGGCCGCACGCTTCACGATGTTGGCGTGCAGCGTCTCGCGGCGCAGATCGAGGAAGCGGTATTTGAGGCGGGTGTCCTCGGGATAGTCGGGCTCGCCGAAGACGGGCAGCGGCAGTTCCTTCGCCGCCGACAAGACCTCGATCTCGGTGGCGAACAGCTCGACGGTGCCGGTGTCGAGGTTCGGGTTCACCGTCTCGGCCGTCCGCTTCTTCACGATGCCGTCGATGCGCACGCACCATTCCGAGCGGAGCTGCTCGGCGGTGTGGAAGGCAGCCGAATCCGGATCGGCGACCACCTGCGTCAGCCCGTAATGGTCGCGCAGGTCGATGAACAGGACACCGCCATGATCACGCACGCGATGCACCCAGCCCGACAGGCGGACGGTCGCGCCTGCGTCGGTTTCGCGGAGCTGGCCGCAGGTATGGGTTCGATAGCGGTGCATGGTCTGATCCGGTCTTAACGGTGGAGGCGCGGCGGGTGACCCCGTCGCACGCGCGCGAAAAGCGCATGCGTCCCTTTCGTTGTCAAGGCGAAGGGGCCGGCCAAGGCGGCACCCCTTGCAACGCAGAAAGCCGACACCATCTATCGCTCATCGCAGTGAGAAACGCGGTGGGCGCGCGATGAGCGCAGCCGCCAGCCGGCCAGGACGGATGTACTCCGGCCGGCTTCGTTTCCCGGCAAAGGTGCACACGCGCCGGAGACTGCGACATCGATCGCCCAAGCCCGTAGTCGTCGGATGCGCTTTTCTCCAATCAGCGCGGCCGACGCCGGAGCTTGGGCTTTCCTTTTTGCGACATGCCTCCGCCCCGCGACAAGTTCGCCGGGCTGCGCTATGGAAGGCATATGACGGACATCATCTCGACCACCGAGGCCCTTGCCGCGGCCTGTTCACGCTTCGCCAGCCACCCTTTCGTCACCGTCGATACCGAGTTCATGCGGGAGACGACCTACTGGCCGAAGCTCTGCATCATCCAGATCGCCAGCAGCGACGAAGCCGTGATCATAGACGCGGAAGCGCCGGGGCTGGACCTCGCGCCCTTCTTCGCGCTGATGGCCGACGAGCGCGTGATGAAAGTCTTCCACGCCGCCCGGCAGGACATCGAAATCGTCTGGCATCTCGGCGGCATCCTCCCGCATCCGATCTTCGATACCCAGGTCGCGGCGATGGTCTGCGGCTTCGGCGAATCGATCTCCTATGACCAGCTCGTCGGCCGGATTACCGGCCACTCGATCGACAAGTCGTCGCGCTTCACGGACTGGAGCCACCGCCCGCTGACCGAGCACCAGATCGCCTATGCCCTCGCCGACGTGACGCACCTGCGCGATGTCTATCTTGCGCTCAGCGGCAAGCTGGAAAGCCAGGGCCGCAGCGAGTGGGTCGCCGAGGAGATGAGCGTCCTCACTTCGGTCGACACCTACCAGGTGGAGCCGGAGAATGCCTGGAAGCGACTGAAGATGCGGATCAAGAAGCCGCTGCAGCTCGCCGTGCTGATGGAGCTTGCGGCCTGGCGCGAGCGCGAGGCGCAGGCCCGGGACGTTCCGCGCGGACGCATCCTCAAGGACGACGCCATTCACGAGATCGCCGAGCAGCATCCGACGACGCCCGAGGCGCTCGGCCGGCTGCGCACGATCCCCAAGGGCTTCGAACGCTCCCGAACCGGCGAGGACATCCTCGCGGCGGTCCGACGCGCGATGGCGATCCCCAAGGAACAGCTCCCGCGCGTCCCGAAGGTGAAGCCGCTCTCCGACGGCAACGGCGCGGCGGTCGACCTGCTCAAGGTGCTGCTCAAGATGACGAGCGAAGAGCATGGCGTCGCAGCCCGCGTCATCGCGACCATCGACGAGCTCGAGGCGATCGCCGGCGACGACGAGGCGGATGTCGCCCCCCTCGCCGGATGGCGGCGCGACCTTTTTGGCGACAATGCGCTCAAGTTGAAGCGCGGCGAGATCGCGCTCCGGCTGGAAGGCCGCCGCGTCAGCATCGTCGCGGGCGGGACACCGGAAGGCGGCATGTGAAGCACGCCACAGCACGCGGCCGCGGATTGCCGTAGCCTCCGTGTCGTCCTCGGGAGGCAGGATGCGGAGTATCGTCGTCGTCGTCGGCTATGCGGCGGCAGGCTTGGCTGCCATCGCAGCTGGCGTGCTCGCTTTCGCATGGTTCGGCAGCGAGGCGCGGCGTAACCGCATCATCCCGGTCAATGTGGCGCCGATCGCCCTGGCCACGTCCCCCGCCGACATCGAGCGCGGCCGCTATCTCTACGAAACGCGCGGCTGCCAGCAGTGCCACGGACCGAACGGCGCCGGGCGTGTCGTTATCGACGACGACGGGCTGCTCGTTCGCGCCCCGAACATCACGCCGGCGGTCGGAACGGCCACATCCTTCTTCGGTCCGCTCGACTGGGTGCGCCTGCTGCGCCATGGCGTGAAGCCCGACGGCCGGCCGGCGCTGATAATGCCCAGCGAAGAATATGCCCGGATGACCGACCGCGAGATCGGCCAGCTCATCGGCTATGTTCGCTCGCTCCCCGCGGTCGAAGGCCAGACGGCGGAGATCCAGCTTCCGCTGACGGCACAGCTTCTCTATGCCACCGGCTTCATGACCGACGCCGCCGCGCGGATCGATCACGACGCCCCGGCGCCGCCACCCATCGAGCCGGCCGTGACGCAGGCCTATGGCGACCATGTCGCCGATATCTGCCGCAACTGCCACAACGCGGCCCTTTCCGGCGGACCGATCCCGGTCGCGCCCGGCGACTGGCCGGATGCGGCCAACCTGACGCCCGGCGAGGGCGGCGTCATGGCGCGTTATGCCGACCGCGACGCCTTCGCCGAGATGTTGAAGACGGGGCTCCGGCCTGACGGCACGCCGATCAAGGTCATGCCCTTCGGCATGCTGAAGAAGCTGGACGAGACCGACGTCGCGGCCCTGCACCTCTTCCTGACGAGCCTGCCCGCCAAGAAGACGGGCGACCTCTAGTTCGCCTCACTCCAGCTGGATCGCCGGGCTCATGGCGCAGAGCTTCGCGAGCTGGGTCACGCGGCGGCTGAGGCGAGAGCCGACCAGCGGGGCGAGATCATGCGGCATCACCAGCGTGAGCTGGTCGCCGCGCGCCTCGAAGCGGGTGCGGGGAATGACGCCGCCCATCGAGCCCGAGATCATGTAGGCGACGCGCAATGCCATGCCGAGCGCGCGCGCCCGCTCGATCAGCCGCGTCGTCGCCAGCTCGCGGATGCGCGAGGAGATGTTCTCATCGACGATTCCCTCGTGGCGATAGTAGTTCGCCAGCGCCAGATAGGCGCGGCCGGGATGGTCGATGCCGACAAAGGCGCCGTGCGAAATGAGGTTGAGGCTCTGCTCGCCGCGGTAGTCGGGATGGCCGCGCCAGCCGATATCTGCGAGGAGGCAGGCGGCAACGCGCAGGCGGACCTCGTCTTCCGTCTCGTCGAGACCCATCGCCGCGAGTGCATGGGCGGACCATGGGCCCAGCTCGCGGGCGTGGAGCGGTGAGCGGGAGCGCAGCAGCGCCAGCTCCTCGGAGGCGGCGATCAGCGGATCCTCGCCCTTCTCAGTCTCGGGCAGAAGGTCGTAGAGCAGCCCCTCGCGGACGCCGAGCGCCGACAGAACGATCTGCGACGGCTTCATCACACGGATCACCTCGGCGAGGACGATCGCGCCATAGGGGAGAAGCGCGCGACGGCTCTTTGAGACGGCCTCGATTGAATCGAGCGACTCGGCATCGCGACGCGCCACCATGCGGCAGAAGTCGAGCGCCTCGTCGGCCGGGATGGCGTATTCGTGCATGATATGCAGCGGATAGCCCTTCTGCCGCATATGCAGCCGAGCCAGCGACCGCCACGTGCCGCCGATGGCATAGAAGGTGCGCCCTGCCCCGCCCGGCAGGACACGGGAGCCGGCGAGCGCCTCCACGACGATCTTCTCCGCCTTGCGGACGGTGCGCTCGGAGGATTCCTCGAGCCGCAAACCGCCGAGCGGGAACGTCTCACCCGTGCCGATCGTCGAGCCGCGGACATCGACGACCTCGAGGCTGCCGCCGCCGAGATCGCCGGCGATGCCGTCCGGACGGTGGATGCCGGAGAGGACGCCCATCGCCGACAGACGCGCCTCTTCAGGGCCCGACAGCAGCGAGGGATGGATGCCGGTAATCTCCTCGACGGCGTCGAGGAACCCCTTGCCGTTGCTGGCATCGCGCGCCGCGGCCGTGGCCAGCACATGCAGTGTCTTCACCCGCATCTGCCGGCAAAGAATCATGAAGCGCCTGATGGCGGCCAGCGACGTCTCGACCGCCTCGTCGTTGAGGCGGCCGGTGGTCGCGATGCCCCGGCCGAGGCCCGCGAGTTCCTTCTCGTTGAACAGCGGCATCGGCGAGCGGCTCAGCCGCTCGTAGACGACGAGGCGGACGGAGTTTGAGCCGATGTCGATGATGGCGACCGGACCGCTGCCGTTCAGCCGTCCGGGCGCGTGCTCGCCGTCGCTTTGACCCTCGAGTCCGTCAGTGCTTGGAATGCTTGCCGCCGATCGAGCGCGGCGAACTGGTCTTGAGTGATTTTCCACGTCCAGACAGACTCGGGTTCGTCATGAAGTACTGATGCGCATTGAAGGGCTCTTCGCCCTTGCGCGGGACGATGCGGCGAGAGGAACCGTCCGGCAGAATCTCCCAGCTCTGCTGGTTATCCTTGAGATTGGCCACCATGATCTGGTCGAGAACCTGCTCATGGACGGTCGCGTTCTGCATCGGGATCATCGCTTCGACGCGACGATCGAGGTTGCGCGGCATCATGTCCGCCGAGCCGATATAAACAATCGCCTCGGGCGACGGCAAGCCGTGGCCGTTGCCGAATGCCAGAATGCGGGCATGCTCCAGGAACCTGCCCACAATAGATTTCGCACGAATGTGGTCCGAAAGGCCCGGCACGCCCGGCCGGAGGCAGCAAATGCCGCGCACGACGATGTCGACCTCGACGCCGGCACGGCTCGCGTCGTAAAGCGCATCGATGATCTGGGGATCGACGAGCGAGTTCATCTTCATCCAGATGGCGCCCGGCCGTCCGGCCTTCGCATGCTCGATCTCCGCGTAGATGAGGTCGAGGATGCGCTTCCTGAGGAAATGAGGCGAGGTCGACAGGCTCTCGATCTCGACCGGCTCGGAATAGCCGGTGATGTAGTTGAACACGCGGGCGACATCCCGGGCGACGGCCGGATCGTCGGAGAAATAGGAAAGATCCGTGTAGATGCGCGCCGTGATCGGGTGATAATTGCCCGTCCCGATATGGACGTAGCTGCGCAGCTGGCCGCCCTCGCGCCGTACGACCAGCGACAGCTTCGCGTGGGTCTTCAGCTCGATGAAGCCGTAGACGACCTGAACGCCGGCTCGCTCCAGATCGCGCGCCCATTTGATGTTCGCTTCCTCGTCGAATCGCGCCTTGAGCTCGACCAGGGCCGTCACCGACTTGCCGGCCTCCGCGGCCTCGGCGAGCGCCTGAACGATCGGCGAGTTCTTCGAGGTGCGGTAGAGCGTCTGCTTGATCGCGACGACGTCGGGATCAAGCGCCGCCTGGCGCAGATACTGCACCACGACGTCGAAGCTCTCGTAGGGATGATGGACGATCAGGTCCTTCTGGCGGATCGCGGCGAAGCAGTCCCCGCCATGCTCCCGGATACGCTCGGGAAATCGTGCCTGGTAGGGCGGAAACTTGAGCGCGGGACGATCGACGCCGACGAGCTGCGCGAGATCGTTCAGCGCAAGCATGCCCTCGACGAGGAAGACCTCGTCGGGCAGGACAGCGAGCGCGCCGGCCACGAAATTGCGCAACGGCTCCGGCGTCGCCTGCTCGATTTCGAGGCGGATCACCGAGCCGCGGCGACGCCGCTTCAGCGCCGTCTCGAAGAAGCGGACCAGGTCCTCGGCCTCTTCCTCGACCTCGAGCTCGCTGTCGCGGATGATGCGGAAGGCGCCCTGCCCTTCGACGACATAGCCGGGGAAGAGCCGGGCGGTGAACAGCGAGACCGTCTGCTCGAGGCTGATGAAGCGATCGACGCCCGGCGCCGATTCCGGCAGTCGAATGAAGCGGTCGATCGTCATCGGGATGCGGAGAAGCGCCGTCATCCGCGTGCCGGTCGCCGGGCGGGCGAGTTGCAGGATCAGCGAGAAGC
Organism: Kaistia geumhonensis; assembly: GCF_030815145.1. NCBI lineage: Bacteria > Pseudomonadati > Pseudomonadota > Alphaproteobacteria > Hyphomicrobiales > Kaistiaceae > Kaistia > Kaistia geumhonensis. The sequence continues at coordinate 871,904 of NZ_JAUSWJ010000001.1, forward strand.
CGAGATTGGGAATGAACGGGAAGGGATGTGCCGGGTCGATGGCCAGCGGCGTCAGAATCGGGAACACCGCGTCGAGGAAATAGGCCTCGAGCCAGGCGCGGTCGGATTCGGTCAGTTCCGATGGATCGACCGTCACGACGCCGACGGCGTCCAGCTCGCGCTTCAACTGGCCCCAGCGCATCTGCTGGTCGGTGGCGAGGCGCGCGACGGCGTCGGAGATCTTGATCAGCTGCTCGCTCGGCGTGAGCCCGTCGTCGCTGGTGAGGCCGAGACCCTCGCGCTGCTGGCCGCGGAGACCTGCGACACGCACCATGAAGAACTCGTCGAGATTGTTGGCCGAAATCGACAGGAAGCGGAGCCGTTCCAGAACCGGATGGTTCGGATTGCCGGATTCCTCGAGGACGCGCCTGTTGAATTCGAGCCAGGACAGCTCGCGATTCACGAAGCGCTCGGGGCTGTGGCGGAGCTTCTGACCCTCCAGCTCCAGCTCTGCGACTGCTTCGAGGGCCTTGCCGGCGTCGGGGTTGGTCTGGTCCATGGCGGTTCCGATCGGGTTTGTCCCGTCAACACATACTGTCAGAATGTGACGGTTTCGTCATGGCGGCGGAGCCAAGGCGTCCGCGGGCGCGCGCTGGTCAGGCCGGATCGGCGCCAAGCCGCTGGAGCACGCGGGCCGCGAGCTGGCGCGTCACAGGCCGCCCCTCTGCGAGAGCCTCGGCATCGAGCGCGGCGACGATCCGGCTCCCCGCCTCGAAGGACCGCTCCATCCGGCGGGACAGATAGCTCACGAGGCTCGGATCCACCGCGATCTGGCGGTCGGCGAAGAGCTTCAGCATCACCCGCTCGAGCAGTTCGTCGTCCGGTGCGTGAAGCGTCACCGGAACGGCGGCCCTGAGCCGCGAGGCAAGATCCGGCAGATCGAAGCCGATGTCGGCCGGCGCGGTGCGGCTGGTGAGGACGGCGAAGGCGGACCGCTCGCGCACGAGGTTGAGAAGGTGGAACAGCGCGCGCTGGTCGACCTCTGGCGCATCGATCGCCTCGACCAGCACCGCGCCGCCGGCGAGCAGCGCCCCGAGATCGACAGTGGCGAGCGCGGTTGCCGCAACGGCGGATGCGCCGCTCTCCTCGCGCCAGATGGCGCCGAGATGGCTCTTCCCCGCTCCCGCGGGGCCGATGAGGATCGCCACGCGGTTCGGCCAGTCGGGGTAGCTGTCGACGAGGGCGAGGCCCGCGGCATTGGCGGCGCCGGGAAGGAAATCGGCACGTCCGAGCTGGGGAGGATGGGGCAGCGCCAGGGCGAGCTGCCGCGCCTCAGTCATCGTCCGCGACCCCGGCATCGCCGCGATAGATCGGGCTCGTCAGATAGCGCGCGATGACGAAGCGAACGAGCACACCGATCGCGGCCGACGCCGGAACGGCGATGAGGAGCCCGACGAAGCCGAACAGGACGCCGAAGGCGAAGAGGGCGAACATCAGCCAGACGGGGTGGAGGCCGACGCTGGCGCCCACCAGCCGCGGCTGCAGGATGTTGCCCTCGAAGAACTGCCCCGTCAGGAACACGGCGACCACGGCGCCGATCCAGTACCAGTCGGGCCAGAACTGGACGATGGCGACGCCGACCGAGACGACGAAGCCTATCGTGGTGCCGACATAGGGGATGAAGGACAGGATGCCTGCGCCGAGCCCGATCAGCAGGCCGAAATTGAGCCCGAGCAGCGCGAGGCCGAGGCCGTAGAACGTGCCGAGGATGATGCAGACGAGCCCCTGCCCGCGCACGAATCCCGCGATGGCGGCATCCGAGTCGCGCGCCAGCATGCGCACCGTCTCGACATGGTCGCGCGGCACCCAGCTGTCGATGCGGGCGACCATCTTGTCCCAGTCGACCAGCATGTAGAACGCGACCACCGGCGTGACGACCAGCAGCGACACGATGTCGACCAGCGCGGAACCGCCGCTCCAGAGCGATTTCAGCAGCGTCGAGAGCCAGGACGCCGCCTGGCTCATCAATTGGCCCATCGAGTTCTGCAATTGCGCGGCATCGACACGGAAGAGATCGCCGATGCGCGAGCTGAGCAGCGCATTGGCGAGACCCTGCAGCTGCTGGGCATAGGTCGGGATGCGCTCGATGAGGCCGGCGAGCTGGTTCAGAAGCACCGGGATGAGCACGACGAAGGAGAGAACCAGCACGAGCACGAAGATCACGAGGATGATCAGCGAGGCCGCCATGCGGCTGAAACCGCGCCGCTCGAACCAGTCCGCAACCGGATCGAGCGCATAGGCCACGGCCATGCCGGCAATGAACGGCAGCAGGACCGTGCGGAAGACGACGAGGAACAGAATGAAGGCGGCGAGCGCGCCGACCCAGAAAAACACTTGCCGCTGCAGGCTCAAGGCGCCGGTCCCCCGTCTGCCCGATGGGCGTCGCGACCAGATAGGACGAGCGCGGAACGGCGGTCAAGCGCATGCCGGCACGCGGCAAAGACGGCTCCGCGCCGATTCCCCGTTGACGGACGGTCGGCGCTATGGTCCTCCCTGCCGCATCGCAACCGGAAGCCGCCGATGATCGACCAGAGCCCTCGCGCCAACGCTCTCAGCTATGCCGACGCCGGCGTGGACATCGATGCCGGAAACCTTCTCGTCCAATTGATCAAGCCGCTCGTCAAGGCGACGCGACGGCCGGGCGCAGATGCCGAGATCGGCGGATTCGGCGGCGTGTTCGATCCGAAGTCGGCGGGCTATACCGACCCGCTGCTGGTCGCGGCGAATGACGGCGTCGGCACGAAGCTGCGCGTCGCCATCGACACCGGTCATCACGACACCGTCGGCATCGATCTCGTCGCCATGTGCGTCAACGATCTCGTCGTGCAGGGCGCGGAGCCGCTCTTCTTTCTCGACTATTTCGCCACCGGCAAGCTCGACCCGCACGAGGCGGCGGCCGTTGTCGGCGGCATCGCGGAAGGATGCCGCATCGCCGGCTGCGCGCTGATCGGCGGCGAGACGGCCGAGATGCCGGGCATGTATGGCGCGGGCGACTATGATCTCGCCGGCTTCGCGGTCGGCGCGGTCGAGCGCGACCGGCTCCTGCCGCTCGGGGACGTCGCCGAGGGCGACGTCGTTCTCGGCCTCGCCTCGTCGGGGGTGCATTCCAACGGCTTCTCGCTGGTGCGCAAGATCGTGTCGCTGTCTGGCGCCTATTTCGAGGACCCGGCACCGTTCGATCCCTCGCAGAGCCTCGGCCGCGCACTTCTGGTGCCGACGCGCATCTATGTGAAGTCGCTGCTCGCCACGTTCCGCGCCACCCGCGCCGTCAAGGCGCTTGCCCATATCACCGGCGGCGGCTTCGTCGACAACATCCCCCGCGTGCTGCCCGAGGGCCTCGCAGCCGCGATCGACCTTTCGGCCGTGGTGCCGCCGCCCGTGTTCGGATGGCTGGCCCGCAACGGCGGCGTCTCCACGCACGAGATGCTGCGCACCTTCAACTGCGGCGTCGGCATGATCGCCGTCGTGGCGGCGGAGGATGCCGACAGCGTCACGGAGCTCCTGGTCGGTGCGGGCGAGCGCGTCATGCGCCTCGGCACCATCGTTCCCTCGACCGGCGAAGGCGTGGTGTTCTCGGGAAGCCTCGCGCTGTGAGCGCCATGCGCAAGCGCGTCGCGGTTCTCATCTCCGGCCGAGGCTCCAACATGGCCTCGCTGATCGAGGCGGCGGCCGACCCGGCCTATCCGGCCGAGATCGCGCTCGTGCTCGCCAACCGCCATGACGCGGCAGGGCTCCAGCGCGCGCATGCCGCCGGCATCGCGACCGACGTGATCGACCACAAGGCGTTTCCCGACCGGCCGAGCTTCGACGCGGCGCTCGATGCCAGGCTCAGGGCCGAGCGGATCGATCTCGTTTGCCTCGCGGGTTTCATGCGGTTGCTCACGCCCGGCTTCGTCGAGGGCTGGCGCGACCGGATGATCAACATCCATCCCTCGCTGCTGCCGCTCTTTCCGGGGCTTCACACCCATCGCCGCGCCATCGAGGCGGGGATGACGCTGGCCGGCTGCACGGTGCATTTCGTGCGCGCCGAGATGGATTCGGGCCCGATCATCGGCCAGGCTGTGGTGCCGATCGCGCCCGGCGACAGCGAGGACAGCCTCGCCGCCCGCGTTCTCTCCGCCGAGCACCGGCTCTATCCGCTGGCGCTCGCGCTCGTCGCCGACGGCCTCGCCCGCGTCGAGGGCGAGCGGCTGGTGCTCGATGCGCAACTGCCGATCAACCGGACCGGGATGCTGGTGGCGCCGGCGTTCGGGTAAAAAAGGCGGCGCGGTCGCCCGGCGTTCAGGCCTTTCGCGAGGCCATGCCCGCCGCGTCAGACCAGAAACTGTCCGCCGCTCGCGTCGATGAGCTCGCCGGTCACCCAGCGCGCGTCGTCGGAGACGAGGAAGGCGACGATGTCGGCCACGTCCTCGACCTCGCCCACCCGGCTGAACACCGATCGGGCCGATGCGACCTCCGCGCCGCCGGGATTGTTGACCCAGCCGCTCATGTCGGTGCGGATGATCCCCGGCAGAACGGCGTTGACCGTGATTCCGCGCGGGCCGAAGGCCTTGGCGTGGCTGCGCGTCATGGCGTCGAGCGCCGCCTTGGTCATGCCGTAGACGATCGCGTCGGGGAAAGGCAGCTTGGCGAGGCCCGAGGAGATGTTGACGATCCGGCCGCCATCCGAAAGCTGCGGCGCCAGCGCCTGCGTGACGAAGAAGGGCGTCTTCATGTTGAGCGCCACGAGGCTGTCGAACGCCGCCTCGCTCGCCTCGACGCCTTCCTTCACGCTGCGGCCGGCATTGTTGACGAGGATATCGAGCCGCTCGCCGTGCGGAATGCCGGAGACGAGCGCGGCAATGCCGGCCTCGTCGCCGAGAACGGCCTCGACGAGGAAGCTCGAGCCGCCGATCGCGTCGATGGCATCGGCGAGATCGCGCGCCGCGTCGGCGCTGTGGCCGTAGTGGATCCCGACCCGCGCACCGTCGCGCGCCAGGCGCAACGCGATCGCCCGGCCGATGCCGCGCCCGGCCCCGGTGACCAGCGCCGTCTTGCCGTCGAGCCGTCTCGTCATGCCGCTCTCCTCACCCAGACCTTGGTATCGTGCACCGCTGCGCCGCCGAAGGGCGCGACCGGATCGGCGCCGGTCAGCGTATTGATGCCGTTTCCGTCGGGGAAGGCCGTGTTGGGCCAGAGGCCTTCCGAGATCACGACGCCGCGCTTCAGCCCGTCGAAGAGCTTCAGATTGAGCGTCACCGCGCCGCGGCCATTGCCGACGACGACCCTCTCGCCCTCGGCGAAGCCGAGCGCGGCGGCGTCTTCGGGATGGATCATCAGCTCCGGCCGACCCTCCTTCGAGACCGAGCCCGGCGTCTCGTTGAAGCTCGAATTGAGGAAGGAGCGAGCCGGCGACGTCGCGAGCCGGAAGGGATGCTCGACATCGGCGGCCTCAATGGCCTGCCAATGGTCCGGAAACTCCGGCATCGTCGCATGCGGCCCGACGGCGCCGTAGTTCTCGTTGTCCACCGACGTCCAGTCGACACGGAAGTGATAGCGCCCGTCCGAATGGCCGAAGCCGTTCAGGAAATGCGCCTCCTCGAACGGCGTCTGGCAGTCGATCCAGCGCAGTGCCTCGAGACGCTCCAGCGTTCCCCAGCCTGAGGCGACGAGCATCTGGTCGATCAGCTCGCGTTCAGTCATCGCATAGGCGGGATGCTCGAGGCCGAGCCGGCGGGCGAGACCCGCGATGACCTGATGATTGGTGCGGCATTCGGAAGGCGGTTCGACCTGCTTGCCGCCGAACAGGAGATACTGGTGGCCGCCGCCCTTGTAGATGTCGTCATGCTCGAGGAACATCGTCGCTGGCAGGACAATGTCCGCCATGCGCGCCGTGTCGGTCATGATCTGCTCGTGGACCGCCACGAAGAGGTCGTCGCGCGCAAAGCCGCGCTTCACCAGCGTCTGATCCGGGCAGACCGACACCGGGTTGGTGTTCTGCACGATCATGGCCGTGACCGGCGGCCCGCCCTTCAGCGCGTCGGGATCCCCGGCGAGGATCGGGCCGGTGCGTGACTGGTCAAGCTGGCGGATCGCCGGATCGACGAGGTCGAGCCCCTCGATGGCCGTCTTGTCGAGATGGAAGATGCCGCTGTTGGAATGGAACGCGCCGCCGCCCTCATACTGCCAGGCGCCGGTGACCGCCGGGATCGACAGCACGGCATGCATGGCGACGGCGCCGTTGCGCTGGCGCGAGAAGCCATAGCCGATGCGGAAGAAGGTCCTCTTCGTCGTGCCCACGAGCTGGGCGAAGGTCTCGATCTCCTCGACCGAAAGGCCGGTGATCGCGGCGGCCCAGTCCGGCGTGCGCGATGCCAGATGCGCCTCCAGCGCCTCCGGCGCGTCGGTGTAGCGGGCAAGATAGGCGCGGTCGGCGAAACCGTCGCGGAAGAGCACATGCATCACCGCGCAGGCGAGCGCGCCGTCTGTGCCCGGCTTGAGGCAGAGCGCGAGATCGGCCTGCTTCATCGTCTCGTTCTGATAGATGTCGATGGCGACGATCTTCGCGCCGCGTTCCTTGCGGGCGCGGATGGCGTGGGTCATGACATTGACCTGCGTCGCCACCGCGTTGGTGCCCCAGAGCACGACGCAGTCGGACTTCGCCATCTCGCGCGGATCGGAACCGGCGATCGCGCCCGCGCCGGCGATATAGCCGGTCCAGGCCATGTTGGTGCAGATCGTGCCGTAGAAGCCGGAATAGCGCTTCTGGTGGCGGAGGCGGTTGATGCCGTCGCGCTGCACGAGGCCCATGGTGCCGGCATAGTAATAGGGCCAGACCGTCTCGCTGCCGAGCCGCGCCTCCGCCTTCACGAAGGCCTCGGCGATCTCGTCGAGCGCATCCTCCCAGCCGACGGCCTGCCAGTCGCCACTGCCTTTTTCGCCTTTCCGGCGAAGGGGTTGCGTCAATCGGTTCGGATTGTGAATCCGCTCGGCATAACGCGCGACCTTGGCGCAGATGACCCCGGCCGTGTAGTCGTTGTCCTTCGCCCCGCGCACGCGCCCGATCCGCCGCCCGTCGATGATCTCGACATCGAGCGCACAGGTCGACGGACAATCATGCGGACAGGCCGAATGGCCGATGCGGAGCGGCACGTGCTGGTTCATGGAGGTCCTTTTCCGGCTTCCCGCGTTTATGCCGCGCCGCCGAAGCCCTGTCGAGGGAAGCCCGAACGGGATCGGCGCTCTGGCGCCCGCCGGGCGGGGGCGGTAAGCAGGCACTCATGAACTATCGCCACGCCTATCACGCCGGAAACTTCGCCGATGTCGTCAAGCATGCGGTGCTTGCGCTGCTCATCGAGCGGCTGAAGGGGAAGGACAAGGGATTCCGCGTCATCGATACCCATGCGGGGATCGGGCTCTATGACCTTCAGGGGCCGCTGGCCGGCAAGACCGAGGAGTGGAAGCGCGGCATCGGCCGGCTGGTAAATGCCGATCTCTCGCCGGTGAAGATGCCGGCCAAGCTATCCGAGGTGCTGGCGCCCTATCTCGCGGCGCTGCGCGCTGCCAATCCCGAGGGGCGGCTTCGCTATTATCCCGGCTCGCCGGTGCTGGCGCGGCTGCTGCTGCGGCCGGTCGACCGGCTGACCGCGGTCGAGCTCCACCCCGACGATGCGCGGCAGCTGATGGCACGCTTCGCCGGCGACATCCAGGTCAAGGCGATCGAACTCGACGGATGGCTGGCGCTCGGCTCCTTCGTGCCGCCCAAGGAGCGGCGCGGACTGGTCCTCGTCGACCCGCCCTATGAGGAACAGAACGAGTTCCGCACCCTAGCCGAGGGCTTCATCAAGGCCTGGCAGCGCTGGCCGACTGGCGTCTACGCGCTCTGGTACCCGGTCAAGGACATCGGAGCGGTGAAGAACTTCCACAAGCGCCTCGCCGAGAGCGGCATCCCGCGGCTGCTCGCCGCCGAACTCTGGGTGCGCGAGCGCGCGACTCCCGACAGCTTCAACGGCACCGGCCTCGTCATCTGCAACCCGCCCTGGAAGCTCGACGCGGCGCTGGAAACGCTGCTCACCGGCCTCGTCCCGCTGCTCGGCGAGGACGAGGCGGCCGGCCGGCGCTCGTGGTGGATCCGCGGCGAGGAATAAGGCCTCCCGGAGCCGGCGCTAGAATCCCCGTGTTCCTGGGGCGTCGAAATCGAGCAGCGGGCCGAGCGGCACGATGCCGGTCGGATTGATCATCAGGTGGCTCTCGTAATAGTGGCCCTTGATATGGGCGAAATCGACCGTCTCGCGGATGCCCGGCACCTGGTAAAGCTCGCGCGTATAGGACCAGAGCGCGGGATAGTCCGAGAGGCGGCGGATGTTGCACTTGAAGTGCCCGACATAGACCGGATCGAAGCGCAGCAACGTCGTCCACAGCCGCCAGTCGGCTTCGGTCTGACGGTCGCCCGCGAGCCAGCGCTGGCGTGACAGGATGCCCTCCAGCCAGTCGAGGCTCTCGAAGAGCGGCACCACCGCCTCTTCATAGGCGGCCTGGGTGGTCGCGAAGCCTGCCCTGTAGACCCCGTTGTTGACGGTGTCGTAGATGCGCTTGTTGAGCGCGTCGATCTCGACGTGGAGATCTGCCGGATAGTAGTCGCCTTCTCTCGCCCCGACACCGTCGAAGGCGGTGTTCAGCATGCGGATGATCTCGGCGGATTCGTTCGAGACGATGGTCCTCCGCTCCCGATCCCAAAGCACCGGCACGGTGACACGGCCGGAATAGGTCGGGTCCGCGAGCGTATAGACCTGATGCAGGAATTCCTTGCCGTTGACGAGATCCCCGGTGACGCCGGGGCCTGGCTCGAAGGTCCAGCCGTTCTCCAGCATGCGCCAGTGAACGACCGAATAGTCGATGATGCCCTCGAGACCCTTCAGGGCCCGGAAGATCATCGTGCGATGCGCCCAGGGACAGGCGCGCGCGATATAGAGGTGGTATCGCCCCGGCTCGGCCTTGAAGCCGCCCTCGCCGGTCGGGCCGGCGCTGCCATCCGCCGTCACCCAGTTGCGGAACCCCGCGGTGGAGCGGACGAAGCGGCCGCCGCTCTTGGACGTGTCATACCATTGGTCGCGCCACACGCCGTCGATCAGAAGTCCCATCCGCCTGCTCCTTGGTTCCTGTCCCGATCATGTGCCGCCGTGGCGGAAATGTCGCCAGTCCCGATCGAGGCGACAGCACGTTCACCGATCGGTCGCGAGCGCCTTGACCCATGCCGCGCCCCGACGCATCGTCGGACCGGTCTCAAGCCTCGCTCGGGAGTCGCCGCCATGCTGCGCGCCGTCATCGCCCTCGCCCTTCTCGCCGCCGTCGGCGCCCCGGCCGCCATCGCGGGATCCCGTTCGCTCGACGATCCGAGCGTCACCGTCGGCTCATGGAGCCGCGGCAAGGTTCCGCTCTGCGACGAGCCGTCGGTGATCCGCCAGATCTCCAGCCGCTACCACACGGCCAATGTGAAGACCTGGGGTAACGATCTCGCGATCGGTGCGGTTCATCGCATCGACCAGACGCGGTGGGAGCCGGCCAATCCGGGCCTGATCGATCGCCGGTTCTGCCACGCGCGGGTCGAGCTTTCAAACGGGCACCCGGACGACCTCTACTACCTCATCGAGGAACGGCAGGGCGTCGCTTCGATCGGCTGGGGCGTCGAGTTCTGCTTCCCCAACCAGGATCCGTGGCGCGTCTATGACGGGTACTGCCGCACGGTCCGCGCCGCGGCGGAGTAAGCGGCCCTCGTCGAGAAGCGCGGAGGCGCGCGCATGCGCTGCGGGCTCGGGGCCCTGACCATCCTGTTCGGGCTTCTCGCCGGGCTGGTGACAGCCGCGGCCGAGGATCGTCCGGGCGATTTCGATTTCTACGTCCTGTCACTGTCCTGGTCGCCGACCTATTGCCTCGGCGAGGGCCGGACCGACCGCATCCAGTGCGGCGGGCGGCCCTATGCCTTCGTCGTGCACGGTCTCTGGCCACAATATGAGCGGGGCTATCCGAGCGATTGCTCGGTCGACGAGACCCGCGTGCCGCGCCGCACCGTCGACGCGATGCTCGACCTCATGCCGAGCCCTTCGCTTATCCGTCACGAGTGGCGCAAGCACGGGACCTGTTCCGGCCTCGACCAGACCGATTACTTCTCGCTCGTCCGCGCCGCGCGCGCCGCAGTCAACATCCCCACGGCCTTCGTCGATCTCGACGACCCGCTGACCGTCTCGCCGCAGGCCATCGAAACGGCCTTTCTCAAGGCGAATCCCGGCCTGCCGCGCGACGGCTTCGCCGTCGTCTGCAACTCCCGCCGCCTCAGCGAGGTCCGCCTCTGCATGACGCGCGGTCTCGCCTTCCGCCCCTGCCCCGAGGTCGATCGCAATGCCTGCCGCCGGCCGAGCGTCGTGATGCCGCCGGTGCGCTGATTATCGATACGGATCGCCCGATGCTGACTCTCCGCTCCTCTCCCGCGTCGCCATTCGGCCGCAAGGTGAAGCTCGTCGCCTACCGTCTCGGGCTTATGGACCAGATCGAGATCGTCAATGCCGACACGACCGATCCTTCCGACACGCTGCGCGCGCAAAATCCGCTCGGCAAGATTCCCGCACTGATCCTGGAAGACGGTCAGGTGCTCTACGATTCGCGCGTGATCGTCGAATATCTCGACCATATCGCGGGCGGCGGCGTCATTCCGGCCGATCCGGCCCTGCGCTTCCCGGCACTGACGATGCAGGCGCTGGCCGACGGCGTCATGGATGCCGCGCTTCTACAGGTCTACGAGAAGCGCTGGCGGGACGAAGGTCTTCGCAGCGAACGCTGGGCCTCACATCAGGCCGACAAGGTCGCGCGTGGCCTCGCCGCCTTCGAGGCGAGCGATCTTTCCGGGCCTCTCCATATCGGCCATATCGCGCTCGGCTGTGCGCTCGGCTATCTCGATCTGCGCTTCGGCACGGAGTGGCGCGACACGAATCCGGCGCTCGCGACCTGGTTCGCGGAATTCTCGCATGAGCCCGGCTTCCTCGAAACGAAGCCCAAGGCCTGACGCCGACACGGCGGCGAGAGCCCCCCGCAGAACAGAAGACTGGAAGGATTTCCCGATGAGCTTTTCCGCGCGCGATGCGGCGACACTGGCGACTATCCTGGACGAAGCGGCGGCCGCCGAGATCCTGCCGCGCTTCCGCCGACTCGCCGACGGCGCCGTGCGCGAGAAAACCTCGGCCGAAGATCTCGTCACCGATGCCGATGTCGCGGCGGAGAAGGCGATCACGGCTGCGCTCGCGAAGGCCTTCCCCGGCGCGCTGGTGCTCGGCGAAGAGGCGGTCTCCGAGCATGGCGAGCAGCTTCTCGACGCGCTCGACGATGCCGACCTCGCTTTCGTCATCGATCCGGTCGACGGCACGCGCAACTTCGCTTCGGGGCTGACGCTGTTCGGCGTCATGGCCGGCGTCGTCGCGAAGGGCGAGGTGGTGGGGGGCGTCATTCTCGACCCGATCGGCGGCGACTGGTCGGTGGCGCTCAGTGGCGAAGGCGCATGGACCGAGACGCGCGACGGCAGCCGCGTCGATCTCAAGGTCGCGAAGCCGAAGCCGGTCGACGAGATGGTCGGCTTCTGCGCGTGGTGGCTGCTGGACGAACCGCTGCGTTCGCAGCTGGCGGCCAATTGCGCCAGCGTCGCTGCGGTCGCCAATTATCGCTGCGCGGCGCACGAATATCGGCTCATCGCCGGCGGCCACGCGCATTTCTCCTGCTTCAGCAAGCTGATGGTCTGGGACCACGCCGCCGGGTGGCTGCTGCATCGCGAGGCCGGCGGCTATTCGCGCCGATATGACGGCAGCGCGTATTCGCCGCTGCACCGCTCCGGCGGCCTGCTCTGCACGCCCGACGAGGAAAGCTGGAACGCGCTGCACGCGGCGCTGTTCAGGGGAACAGCCTACGCGCGCTGACCGCCGGTCCCTGCGTCGCGCGACAAGGGTTACCGAACGCATCCCGCCGCCCTATGTTCCGCTTCCGGCGACAGAGAGGTATCGGGCATGTCGAATGAGAGGCGCGTCGCGCTGGTGACCGGCGCGGCCCGGCGGATCGGGCGTGCCATCGCCGAGGATCTGGCGGCGGCCGGGTTCGGTGTCGCCATCCACTGCAATCGCTCGCGAGACGATGCGGATGCGCTGGCGAAGGCGATCCGCGGCAAGGGCGGGCGCGCCGCGGTGATCGTGGCCGATCTCTCCAATCTTTCCGGCGTGCCGGCCATCGTGACCGAGGCAGCGAAGGCGCTCGGTGCGCCGACGCTTCTCGTCAACAACGCTTCGATGTTCGAGGCCGACGGCATCGGCGCCTTCGACGCCGCTCTGTTCCAGCGCCAGCTCGCCGTCAATCTCACCGCGCCGGTGCTACTCGCCGATGCGTTCGCAGCGGCGCTGCCGGAAAACGAGCAGGGCCTCGTCGTCAACATCGTCGACCAGCGCGCGTGGAAGCCCACGCCTTTCTACATGTCCTACCAGCTTTCGAAGTCCGGCCTGCTGACCGCGACGCGCACGTTGGCGCAGGCGCTGGCGCCGCGCATTCGAGTCAATGCCATCGGACCAGGACCGACCATAGCCTCGGTGCGACAGGACGCCGAGGATTTCCGCCGCCAGGCCGAGGCGGTGCCGCTTCGCCATGGTCCCGAGCTGTCGGAATTCGGCCGGACCATCACCTATCTCTACGAGACGCGCTCGATCACCGGCCAGATGATCGCGCTCGATGGCGGCCAGCATCTTGCCTGGGAGACACCGGACGTCGTAGGGATCAAAGAGTGAACAAGTTGCCTGCCCCGAACGACCCGCGGAAGCCGCCTGCCGACGCCGACGACGAGAACGCGCTGCCCGAGGGCGCGCTGCTCGAAGGCGTCACGATGGAGGAGGAGGAGCCGGTCGCCCCCGTGGAGGCGGACGCCGCCTCCGACGAGGCGGGCGCCGTCGAAGCCATGGTGCCCTTCGAGGCGGGCGGCGAACTAACGCCGCGTGGCCAGGGAGCGGCGGTGATCGCCGACTTCGTCAAGCGCCTGCCCAATGCGCCGGGCGTCTATCGCATGTTCGATGCGAACGGCGCGGTGCTCTATGTCGGCAAGGCCCGCAATCTCAAGAAGCGCGTCACCAGCTACACCCGCATCGGCCTGCAGTCGAACCGGATCATCCGCATGATCCAGCAGACCGCCACGATGGAATTCGTCACGACGCGTACCGAGACCGAGGCGCTGCTGCTCGAGGCGAATCTCATCAAGCGCCTGCGCCCGCGCTTCAACGTGCTGCTGCGCGACGACAAGTCGTTTCCCTATATCCTGATCACCGATCACGAGGCGCCCCAGCTCGTGAAGCATCGCGGCGCGCGCACGCGCAAGGGCGAGTATTTCGGACCCTTCGCTTCGGCGGGCGCCGTCGGCAACACGGTTACGGCGATGCAGCGCGCCTTCCTGATCCGCACCTGCACCGACAGCGTCTACGAGGCACGCACGCGGCCTTGCCTTCTCTTCCAGATCAAGCGCTGCAGCGGCCCCTGCACGCGCGAGATCGCACTGGAGGACTACGCCGAGCTGGTGCGCGAGGCGAAGGGGTTCCTGTCCGGAAAATCCTCGGCGATCCGGACCGAACTCGCCGAGGCGATGACCGCGGCCAGCGCCGACCTCGATTTCGAGCGAGCGGCGATCTATCGCGACCGCCTGGCCGCGCTCAGCCATGTCCAGTCCTATCAGGGCATCAATCCGCAGGGCGTCGAGGAGGCCGACGTCGTCGCCGTCCATCAGGAGGGCGGGCAGAGCTGCGTCCAGGTCTTCTTCTTCCGCACCGGCCAGAACTGGGGCAACCACGCCTTCTATCCGCGCGCCGACAAATCGCTCGGCCCGGGCGAGGTGCTGTCGGCCTTCCTGGCCCAGTTCTACGAGGACAAGCCCTGTCCGCGCCTGATCCTGATCAGCCACGAGATCGAGGAGACGGAGCTTCTGGCCGAGGCGCTCGCCGAGCATGCCGGCCACAAGGTCGAGATCGCGGTGCCCAAGCGCGGCGAGAAGAAGGACCTCGTCGATCATGCGCTCGCCAATGCGCGCGAGGCGCTCGGCCGCAACCTCGCCGAGACGTCAAGCCAGGCGCGGCTGCTGGAAGGCGTCGGCACGACCTTCGGGCTCGAGTCGCCGCCGCGCCGGATCGAGGTCTACGACAACAGCCACATCATGGGCACGAACGCCGTCGGCGCCATGATCGTCGCGGGCCCGCGCGGCTTCGTGAAGAACCAGTACCGCAAGTTCAATATCCGCTCGGAGGAGATCACTCCGGGCGACGATTTCGGGATGATGCGGGAGGTGCTGACGCGTCGCTTCTCGCGGCTCGTGAAGGAGCATGGCAGCCGCGAAGCCGCGCCGCGCGACGAGGACGGGTTCGGGCCATGGCCGGACCTCGTCTTCATCGACGGCGGCCAGGGCCAGCTTTCGGCTGCGAAGGGCATCCTCGACGAACTCGGCCTCACCGAGCAGGTGCCGCTGGTCGGCATCGCCAAGGGTCCGGACCGCGACGCCGGGCGCGAGACCTTCTTCGTCCCCGACCGCGAACCGTTCATGATGCAACCCCGCGATCCGGTGCTCTATTTCGTGCAACGGATGCGCGACGAGGCGCATCGCTTCGTCATCGGCTCGCACCGCGCCAAGCGAAAGGCGGCCTTCACCGCCAATCCGCTGGACGAGATCGGCGGCATCGGCCCGACCCGCAAGCGCGCCCTCCTCGCCCATTTCGGCACCGCCAAGGCGGTCAGCCGCGCCAGCGTCCCCGATCTGCTCGCCGTCCCCGGCGTCTCGGCACAGATGGCGCAGACCATCTATGATTTCTTCCACGACCGGGGCGAGTGAACGGGCCGCTCAGGCCGCCCTGCCCCAGGCCGGGAAAGGGTCGTCGAGCGCGGACGCGGCGGCGGTGATCCCTGTCGTGACGCTGCCATGGAGGCAGTCGTCGAGGATGGAGCGGATCGCCGCCTCGTCCATGGCCGGGCCTCCGATGAAGACGAGTTCCTGCCGCCGGTCGCCCCAGACCGCGTTCCAGTGCCGGCGCATGGTCGAGACGGCTTCGGGATCGTTGGGCCAGCGCTCGCGCGGCATGGCAGCCCACCAGTAGCCGCGCCCCTCGGTGCGCAGGATCGAGCCGGCAATCGAGAGTTCGGCCGCCCAGGACGGCCGGGTCGCGAGCCAGAAATGGCCCTTGGCCCGCAAGACGCCGGAAAAGCCCCTGGCCAGCGCCGCATGCAGCTTCGCCGGATGAAAGGGGCGGCGCGCACGGTAGACGAAGGAGCGGATGCCATATTCCTCCGTCTCCGGGACGTGGTCGGCGAAGCCGTAGAGTTCCTTCATCCAGAGCGGATGCGTGCGCGAGCGCTCCTCGTCATAGAGGCCGGTGTCGAGGATGAGGTCCAGCGGTGCGGCGCTGAACTCGGTCTCGATGATCCGCGCGTCGGCGTTGAGGCCGCGCACGACGCGTCGCACGTCGGCGAGCCGTTCCGGCGTGACATCGCGCACCTTGTTGATGACGACGATGTCGGCGAACTCGATCTGCTCGACCAAGAGGTCGGCCAGCGTCCGGTCGTCGTCGGGGCCGGCGGTCGTGCCGCGCTCGGCGAGCAGGTCTTGCGACGAATAGTCGGCCAGCAGGTTCACGGCATCGACGACCGTCACCATCGCATCGAGCCGCGCGATATCGGAGAGCGAGAACCCCTCCTCGTCACGGAAGTCGAAGGTCGCTGCCACCGGCAGCGGCTCGGCAATGCCGGTGCCCTCGATCAGCAAGGCATCGAAGCGGTCCTCCCGTGCGAGGCGGCGGACCTCTCTGAGCAGATCGTCGCGCAGCGTGCAGCAGATGCAGCCATTGGTCATCTCGACCAGTTGCTCGTCCGTCCGCGAGAGATCACCGCCGCCATCGCGGACCAGATCGGCGTCGATATTCACCTCGGACATGTCGTTGACGATCACCGCGACGCGGCGGCCGTCCCGATTGTTGAGGACATGATTCAACAGCGTCGTCTTGCCGGCACCGAGAAAGCCGGAGAGCACGGTCACCGGCAGGCGCCGGTCGGAAGCAGGGTCGATCATCGGGATGCTCGATACGTTATGTTATAACATAACACTTACTGGACCGATTGCGCCGGTTTTGCAAGACCGGCTCCTGAGATGACCGTGCGAAAGATGCGGAGGGCGACGACGGGACGCATCGCGCGGTCGGCCGGAACCATCGAGAAAGCCGCGCGTTGGCAGGACTGGCCTTCGTCATGGCCACGTCCTTTTCCGGCGATCACAGCCGGATGGCCGCTCACACCATTGCCGTCCCCGGAGCGGCCTGAGAGAAGCTCACGTGAACATAGCCGTCGCAGCCGGTACGACCCGGCGCATGCAGCTTCGAGAGGCGACGCGGGCCGCGCACCAAACTCTCGACGATCTTATCGGTTCCTGGTCCGGCCTTGCGGACTACCGGCGCTATCTCGCCGGGCAGCGTCGCTTCCGTGAAGCCATCGACGACATCGATCCGGCGGCATCGGGGCTCGCCTGGTCGCTGACACCGCTCTCGCCGGCCTTGTCCCACGACTGCGCAGATTTGGGTCTGGCCGCGCAACCGGCCTCCCGCGCCCCGCGCCGTCCGCAAAGCCCGTCCGAGGCGCTCGGCGTCTGTTATGTCGTCGAAGGCTCCGCGCTCGGCGCGCGGCTGCTCCATGCGCGCGCGGCGGGACTCGGCCTCGGTGACGGCTTCGCGGCTCGCCATCTCGCGATCCAGGCGTCGAGCACGCGCTGGAGAGCGTTCCTCGACGTTCTGGAAGCGACCGAGCCCTTCGACTTCGGCGAGGCTGTCGCCTCGGCGAACGCGATGTTCGCATTTGCGGCCCGAGCCTTCGGATCGGCCGGCGATGTCTGAGTTCGAAACCGTCGATCTCACCAATTGCGATCGCGAGCCGATCCACATCCCGGGGAGCATCCAGCCGCATGGCTGCCTGCTCGCCTGCGACGCATCGCTGAACACGATCGTCCGGCATTCCGCCAATGCACCCGCCATGCTGCGGTATGGCGGCGATCTGGCGCGCCGGCCGCTCGACGACGTCTTCGGCCGCGAAACATCCGACTTCCTGCGCAGCGCCATCGCTGGTGCCACCGATCCAGCGCGGCCGGCCCTGCTGACGAGCCTCGCGGCGGGTCCGGCCGGACCGGTCGATATCGCTCTGCACAGCTTCAAGTCGGTCGGGATCATCGAGATCGAGCCGGCGCCGGTGCAATCGCGGCCGCCTCTGGAGATTGCGCGTTCGCTCATCGCGCGGCTGAGGGCAGTCAACGACCTGGACCAGCTTCTGGCGCTCGTGCCGCGGCTCGTGCGAGGCGCCTTCGGTTATGACCGGGTGATGGTCTACCGCCTCGGCCATGACGGCGCCGGCCAGGTGGTCAGCGAGGCGAAGCGCACCGATCTCGAGAGCTTCCGGGGCCAGTGGTTTCCGGCGAGCGACATCCCGCGCCAGGCGCGGCTGCTCTATCTGCGCAATACGGTCCGCGTCATCGTGGACATCGATTTCGAGCGCGTCCCGATCATCCCGCAGCTCGACGCATCGGGCGAGCCGCTCGATCTTTCCTTCGCCCATCTCAGGGCCGTCTCGCCGATCCATTGCGAATATCTGCGCAACATGGGCGTGAGCGCCTCGATGTCGATTTCGATCATTGTCGACGGCGAGCTCTGGGGCCTCATCGCCTGTCATCACTACTCCCCGCGCCGGCTCTCCATGGCACAGCGCGTGGCAGGAGAAATCCTCAGCGACTTCGTCTCGCTTCATCTCAAGTCGCTCCAGCAGCGGCAGTCGCTCGGCGTGGCGCTCGAGGCACGACGGACACTGGCCAACCTGCTGAGCGCCAGATCGCAGCAGACAAGCGTTCCGGAACTGCTGCGCGACAATCTCTCCGCGCTCGCCGCGCTCGTTCCCTGCGACGGGATCGGCCTCGTCGTCGACGGCGAGTGGCACGCCGCGGGCATTACCCCGCCCACGGACGCGCTGCCGTCTCTCCACCGCTTCCTAACGGGCGTCGCCGATGGTCGCGTCTTCGCGACGCATTGCCTCGCCGAGCGGCTGCCAGTCGCGGAAGCCTATGCCGAGCAGGTTTCCGGGCTCATGGCAGTGCCCATCTCCCAGCTTCCGCGCGACTATCTGGTCTTCTTCCGCCGCGAGATCGTTCAGACGATCAACTGGGGCGGCAACCCCGAAAAGACCTACGAGTCCGGTCCGCTCGGTGACCGTCTGACGCCGCGCAAGAGCTTCGAAATCTGGAAGCAGACCGTGCGGCTGCAGTCCGCACCGTGGACGGAACTCGAGCGCGAGAGCGCAGAGGCGCTCCGGTCAGCGATGGTCGAGGTAGCACTCCGTCATACGGAGATCCTCGCCGGCGAGCGCGCCAAGGCCGATACCCGGCAGCGCATGCTCAACGAGGAGTTGAACCACCGCGTCAAGAACATCCTCGCGGTCATCAAGTCGGTCGTCGGCCATCCGGCCACCGGCCGGCAGACGCTGGAGGACTATGTCGGCACTCTGAAGGGTCGAATCCAGGCGCTGTCGATCGCGCATGACCAGATCGTCCGCGGCGATGGCGGCGGCCTCCTGCGTGGCCTGATCGAGGCCGAGCTTCTGCCCTATCAGGGCGGCAAGGCGCGGATCAGCCTCGAGGGACCGCCCGCCTGGCTCGATTCGCGGGCGCTCTCGGTGATGGCGCTGGTGCTGCACGAGATGGCGACCAACGCGACCAAATATGGCGCGCTCTCGGTGGCCGAGGGCGCGCTTGCGGTCACATGGTCGCTGACCGAGGAAGGCAACTGCGCGATCCTCTGGGAGGAGAGCGGCGGCCCGGCGGTGCGCGAACCCGCGCGGCGCGGCTTCGGCTCCGCGCTCATCAATCGTAGCATCCCCTTCGATCTCGGGGGGCGCAGCGACATCGCCTATCCCGTCGCCGGCGTTCTCGCGCGGTTCGAGATTCCGGCGCGGCACATTGCCAATGCGGAGGCGCCGGGTGTCGTTGCCGCCTCTTCTCTCGCGGCGGGCACCCATCGGCCGGTCCTGGCCGCCGGCCTGACGATCCTGCTGGTCGAAGACCAGATGCTCATCGCCATGGATGCCGAGGCGATGCTCATCGACAACGGCATCACGGACATCATCACCGCGGCTTCGGTGGCCGATGCGCTCCGGCGCATCGAAACCACCCTGCCGGATGTCGCGATGCTCGACATCAATCTCGGCGACGACACGTCGGCGGAGGTCGCGAAGGAACTGACGCGGCGCGGCATCCCGTTCATCTTCGCCACCGGCTACAACGACCGCTCCGCCCTCCTGCCCGGCTTCGAGGCGATCCCCACCGTCCGCAAGCCCTATGACTGGCAGGAGGTGCGGACCGCGCTGGAGGAAGTGCTGGCCTGAGCGTTGCCGGTCAGCCGATGACGCTCTTCGGCAGCAGGCCGTGGATGCCGTTCTGGCCATTGACCGTCTGCGTGACGTGGAAGTCGGCAGCGAGCGAAGCGAGGCGATAGGCTTCGCTTCGCGTGATGCCGAGACGCTCCGTGATCAGGTCGAGCATCTCGCGCACCGCGATGCGCATCGCCTCGTCGAGATCGGCCGAGAAGCCCATGGTCATGTAGGCCGTCGGCGTTTCGGCACGCGGCAGACCGATGCGCGGTTCCGTCCCGGTCTTCTTGTGCAGGACGAAGGTGAAGGTCCCGGTCAGCGCTGTCTCGAGCGCCGTCACGCAGACCTCGCCATGGCCCTGCAGTCCATGGCCGTCGCCGACCAGGAAATTCGCACCCGGCACAAAAACGGGCAGGAACAGCGTCGAGCCGGCGCCGAGGTCCTTGTTGTCCAGATTGCCGCCATGAAGCCGCGGCTCGCGCGAGGAGAGTTCGCCATAGACCGGCGGCGGCGCCACGCCCATCACGCCGAAAAAGGGCGCCAGCGGCAGTTCGGGGCCGAAAGGCAGCGCGCAGGTCTTCTTTTCGAGATCGATCGGGATATGCATCAGATCGAGATCGGGCAGGATGAAGTCGTCAGGCAGCGTGCCTTCGAAAGGCACGATCGCGTTGAAACCCCAGTCGGCGCCGGGTTCGATCGCCTCGATGCGCACTTCCAGCATGTCGCCTGGCTCGGCGTCGGCGATGGCGATCGGACCGGTGAGCAGGTGCCCGAAGCGAATGGGCAGATTGGCGGCATGGATCGCGTGGAGCGCGGGCGCGACGGTCATGCTGCTATCGTCCGGCGGAAGCAGCCCGGGCGGCCCCGACAGTGTCTCGACCACGACACGATCGCCGGAGGCGACAGTCAGAACCGGCGGGGTTTCGGCGGAAAAGCGGCCCCAGACGATGGTTTCGGGGCCGGCTTTCAGGACGTGTTCGGACATCGCTTTCCTCGGTCTGCATGCAGATTGCAGATCAAGGTATGCAAGACGCGCACCGGAGTCGCCATAGGACCGGGCCGGATCAGCCCTTCGCAGCGCCTTTGGCGGCCTGCGTGCGCGCGCCCCACTTCATCCCTTCGAGCTTCAGGCCATCAGGATCGAGGAAGAACACGGCATAGTAGTCGTCGTAATATTCGCCGGCAGGGTCGACGATGGTCGTCCCCTCCTGCTCCAGGAAGGCTTGCAGCGCATCGACGTCCTCCCTGCTTTCGAGTTCGAAGGCATAGTGGTGGAAACCGATATTGCCGACGCGATGGGGATGGCGCTTGCCCTCCTCGTCGGCCTCCCCGATCCAGAACCGCGTCCTGCCGTTCGTCCAGCCGATCTGGTCGCCGTAATCGCCGAGCACCTCGAAGCCGAGAAAAGTGAACAGGCGGTCGTAGAAGCGCTTCGAGCGCTCGTAGTCTCCCACGCGAATCACGAGATGGTCGATCCCGACGACCTTGACCATGGCAGTCTCCCGGCAGGTGTGGCGGATGCATACGATGCTCCGCAACGCCCGGCTGCGGCAATGGCTCCTTTCTGTGGATCGGCCGCGCCTGCGACGGCATTGCAGGCATCCGCCACGCTCCGCCATGATAGGTTCACCGCAAGGATGGATCAGGCATGAATATCGAGCTCGGCAGGATCGCCGGCGCCGGCGTCCCCGACGCGCCGGCGATGATGGACGTCGAGGAACTGCTCGCGACCCGATTGCTCGTCCAGGGCAATTCGGGCTCGGGAAAGTCGCATCTGCTGCGGCGCCTGCTGGAGCAGAGCGCCGCCCATGTCCAGCAGCTGATCATCGATCCGGAAGGCGATTTCGTCAGCCTCGCCGAGCGCTTCGGCCATGTCGTTCTCGACGCGGAGCGCGGGCTCGGCGAACTCGAGGTCATCGCCGGCCGCGTGCGGCAGCACCGCGTCTCGGCGGTGCTCAATCTCGAAAGCCTCGATGTCGATATGCAGATGCGCGCGGCGGGAACGTTCCTGAACGCGCTGTTCGATGCCGATCGGGAACACTGGTTTCCGATGCTGGTCGTCGTCGACGAGGCGCAGCTCTTCGCGCCTGCGGTCGGCGGCGAGGTTTCGGAGGAAGCGCGCAAGCTCTCGCTCGGCGCGATGACCAATCTGATGTGCCGCGGGCGCAAGCGTGGCCTCGCGGGCATCATCGCCACGCAGCGCCTCGCCAAGCTTGCCAAGAATGTCGCCGCCGAGGCGTCCAACTTCCTGATGGGCCGCACTTTCCTCGACATCGACATGGTCCGCGCCGCCGACCTGCTGGGCCTCGAGCGGCGTCAGGCCGAGACGTTCCGCGATCTCGCGCGCGGCCAGTTCGTGGCGCTCGGCCCGGCGCTGACGCGCCGCCCGATTACTGTCGCAGTCGGCCAGGTCGAGACGAAGCCCCGGGCCGGTACGCCCAAGCTGACACCTCTGCCGGCCGAGGCGGCGGAAGCGCAGCGGGAGCTGGTGCTCGCGCCGGTTCCGGTCGAACTCGTCCGGCCGGTGGAACCGCGTCCGGCACCGGTCGCAGCTCCCTCGACGCATGATCTCCTCGCCAGCCTCAACCTCAGCCGGGAGACGTCAGGTTCGTCGGCGCCGGCAGTGCCCGACGACGGACTGACCGCCGAGGAGCGCGAGACACAGTTCCTCTCGCTGGCGCGAGCCGTGGTCGTCGATCCCGGCGCGCCGTTCCGGGCCGAGGCCGCGCTCTACCAGGACTTCCTCGTCCGCTGCCGCATCGCGCGGCTTTCGTCCGTCCCGCCGCTTCCCGCGTTCCGATTCCTGCTCAACATCGCGCGGGCGGCCGGCGACGGCACGATCATGGATTCCGGGTTCTGGCAGCGGGCGGTCGAGCTCGCGCGCGCGCTCCCCGACGAGGCGCAGCTGACCTTCCTTCTCATCGCCGCGGCGGCGATCAATGGCGGCCCCTGCCCGTCCGACACCCAGCTGGCGCTCCGTTCGGGCACGCATTCGACCGGCCGAGCGCGGAGCCGGCTGAAGCATCTGGAAAAAAGCGGCCATATCGTTCTGCGCGTCGATATCCGTGGCCAGCGCGCCGCCGTCCTGCCGGATATCGGCATCGAGACCGCGTTCGGCGATCCGCGCGCGCCCTATGGCGACAACGCCATCGCCGCCGAGTGAGCCTCAGCCCGAGAGGCCGCGGACGAGATCGGGCAGCGCGGCGAGATCGGCGATTTCGTGGAAGCGCGAGGCGCCATGCGGCGGCTCGACATGCTCGTAGCTCCAGGTGAGCGGATGCGGCACATGGATGCCGTAGCCTCCCGCCTCAAGCACAGGCACGATGTCGGACTTCAGCGAGTTGCCGACCATGGCCGCGCGCTCCGGCCCGTCGGCATGACGAGCGAAGATGCGTCGATAGGTGTCCGGCGACTTATCGCTGACGATCTCGACCGCGTCGAAGAGGTCGCCGAGGCCGGATGCGGCCAGCTTGCGCTCCTGGTCGAAGAGATCGCCCTTGGTGATGAGGATGATCCGGTAGCTGCCGGACAGCCGCTCGATCGCCTCGCGGGCGAAGGGGAGCGTCTCGACGGGATGGGCGAGAAGCTCGCGGCCGGCATCGAGGATTTCTCGGATCACGGCGGCATCGACGCGCCCCTCCGTCACCTCGATCGCCGTTTCGATCATCGAGAGCGTGAAGCCCTTGATGCCGAAACCATACAGCTGGAGATTGCGGGTCTCGGCCTCGAAGAGACGGCGTCCAATATCGCCGGTCGCGCCGTGCCGTGCGAGCAGCGCCGCGAAGCGCTCTTCCGTGAGGCGATAGAATTGCTCGTTCTGCCAGAGCGTGTCGTCGGCGTCGAAACCGATCGCCGTCAGCGCACGCTCCGTCATGCGCCGCTCAAGCCTTCGGCTTGCGAGCCGTAGCCTTGGGCTTCGGCGGCTCGGCTGCCCGCGCGATACGGTCCTCTTCCTCCTTGGCGAGGCGGAGCGCCTTCAGCCGGGCCGTGCGCTCGCGCAAGGCGCGAGCGGGATCGGTCGTGCCCGACTTCTTGTCGGACTTCGAATCGTTCTTTTGCCGGGTGCCGGCGGATTGCGCCATGATCGTCCTCCCTGGTGGTATGAAACCTCCGGAGTCAGTCGGCGCCCCCTCACGCCGACCGGACCGGCCCCTGGCAACCGGCCGCGTCAGCGGCGCGGGCCAGCCTTGCCGGCTGCAACCTTCGGCTTGACCTTGGGCGCAGCAATCAGGCCTTCGCGGATGGCCTGCTTGCGGGCGAGCTTGCGCGCACGGCGCACCGCCTCAGCCTTTTCGCGAACGCGTTTCTCGGACGGCTTCTCGTAAGCCGTGCGCATCTTCATCTCACGGAAGACGCCTTCGCGCTGCAGCTTCTTCTTGAGAACCCGAAGCGCTTGATCGACATTGTTATCCCTGACCAGAACCTGCAAGCCGTATCCCATCCTTCGTTTGCCCACGCGCCATCCCGGCGGACCGTCCGCCGAGACCCGTGGATCGTCACCAATAGCACGCGTCGAACGCTCCTGCGAGCCGGAGTGTTCGCCTCGCGCGGAGAGTTGAACGAAACGAGCGGCCGCGGCGTTCGGCGACCGGTCGAAATCGCCCGCGAGGCATCGGCAGCCCGAGCCACTAACCGCCTGAATTTTATCAGTTTTCCTGAATTGCCGAAAGCAGCCAGGTGCCGCCCGGGCGGCGAACAAACGTCCACAGCTCCGTCGTTTCGGTCGGTGCGGAGGCGTCGCCCGACACCACGGCGCCGGTTGCCCGGTCACGCATGACGTCGCGACTCTCGTAGCGCATCGCCACCGTCGCGTAGTCCGCATCGCCCTCTCGCCAGGCCTCGGCGAGGTCGCCCTGCAGAAGCTTGACGTCGATCACCTCGTTTCGGACGCCAGATGTCGCGTTCTGGCTCAACTCTTCCGACAGATAGGACATGATCTCCGGCGTGGTCAGACGGCGAAGCTCGGCATAGTCCTCGCGCGAGAACGCCGCCTGCACCTCGTCCAGCCGCTGCTGGAACATGTCGAGATCGCTGTCGAGAATGCCGACCTCGTCATGTGCGTTGCGAGCATTGGCCGGGCGGGCCGGGCGCGCATCGCCGCCGCCGAGACCGAAGCCGCCGAGACCGCCGAAGGCCGGACGCGGCGCGTCGGGGCCGGACGCCTCACGCAGCGACGGACCCGATGCCGACGCCATGGCGGGCGCCTGCTGCCGGCGACCGGCGAAGAGACGGAAAAGCAGCATGGCGCCGAGCGCCAGCAGGGCGATCTGGAGAATCATGCCGAAGGCACCGGCGAGGCCGCCGAAGCCGTGGCCGAGCAGCAGTCCGATCAGGCCACCGATGGCGAGACCGCGCAGCATGGAGCCGCCGAAACCGCCGAGAAAGCCGCCGCGCTGCGCTGCCGCTGCCGGAGCCGCCTGCGCAGCGGCAGGGTTAGTGGCCGAAGGCTGTGTCATGGAGCGCTGCACCGGCTGCGCGGCCGTCGGCGCAGTCTGCGTCGCCGGAGGCGCCTGGAATGTGCGCGTGCCACGGCTGCCGAAGCTGCCGCCACGGCGCGCCTCGGCATGGTCGACGAAAGCGAGGCTCGTCGAAAGAAGAATCGCCAGAACGGCCAGGGAGGTCGTCAGTCGGTTCCAGAATCGCATGGGATCGTCCGTCGTCGATGAAAATACCGCCATGATATGGGAGTACTTGTCGGCGATTTTGAGGGGCGCGCCGCAAATGAAGCGACGGTGATCGTCCCGAGGCTTGGGCGACGGCATTCCGGCATGCTATCAGCGCCGCCGTTCCCGCATCACGGTCCCGCCGATGTCCTTCACCGTCGCCGCCTTCTATCGATTCGCCAGCCTTCCGGACTGCGCCGAGCTGCGTCCCGAACTCGCCGCCTTCTGTGCGGCGCAGGAAATCCGCGGCACGATCCTGCTGGCACCAGAAGGCATCAACGGCACGGTTGCCGGCAGCGCCGATGCGATCGCGTCGCTCATGGCGCATTTCCGCGATGGCGAGGCCTTTTCAGGCCGGCTCGCGGGGATCGACGTCAAGCTGTCGTCGGCAGCCGAGATGCCATTCCGGCGGATGAAGGTGAAGCTGAAGCGGGAGATCGTGACGCTGGGCGTCGCCGGGCTCGACCCGGCAGCGCGGACGGGCACCTATGTCGAACCGTCCGACTGGAACGCCCTCATCACCAGTGACGACGTCCTCGTCATCGACACCCGCAACCGCTTCGAGGTCGCCATGGGCAGCTTCGCGGGCGCCGTGGATCCCGAAACGCGCAAGTTCTCGCAGTTTCCCGACTATGTTCGCCGATCGCTCGATCCCGCGCGACACAAGCGCGTTGCGATGTTCTGCACAGGCGGCATCCGGTGCGAAAAGGCCAGCGCGTTCCTGCTCGCCGAGGGCTTCGATGAGGTCTACCACCTCAAGGGCGGCATCCTGCGCTATCTCGAGGAGATGCCGGCGGAAGAAAGCCTCTTCCGCGGCGGCTGCTTCGTGTTCGACGAGCGCGTCGCGCTCGGCCATGGCCTCTCCGAGCTCGGCGAGGCGGCTCACTCCGAGGAGTCGGCGTCCCTGAGATAGGGCTCGACAGTGCCCGTCAGCTTGATCGTCAGGGGGTTGCCGAAGCGGTCGCGCGCCTTGCCGGCCGCGACGCGGATCCAGCCCTCGCTGACGCAATATTCCTCGACATTGGTTTTCTCGACGCCCTTGAAGCGGATGCCGATGCCGCGCTCCAGCAGCTCGGCATTGTGATAGGGGCTGCGGGGGTCGCTCGACAGGCGGTCGGGAAGAGTGTCGGTCATGGGCGTCTCCTTGGCCGGGCGCGAGCCACGGCGATGGGCGCTTCAATAGAGCGCCGCGCCCGCGCTGCCAATGCCCGGCGCGTCGCTCTGCCGCGACGAACATTGTGTCTACCGCCAGCGATCTATCCTAAGCCGGCCGTATCGCGCAGCGTCATCGAGAGAACAGGGAATTGCGGATATGAGCGGAACTTTGAAGCTTCACGTCGTCACCGTCAGCACGCGGCCCGGCCGCGTGGGGCCCAAGGTGGCGGACTGGTTCACCGGCTTTGCCGCCGCGCATGGCGCATTCGAGCCGGTTCCGGTCGACCTCGCGGACTTCAACCTGCCGGTCTTCGACGAGCCGCACCATCCGCGGCTGCGGAAATACGAGCATGACCATACCAAGGCGTGGAGCGCCTCGGTGGACGCCGCGGACGCCTTCGCCTTCGTGACGCCGGAATACAACTATTTCGCCCCGCCCTCGCTGGTGAACGCGCTGACCTTTCTCGCCGCCGAATGGGCCTACAAGCCGGTCGGCCTCGTCAGCTATGGCGGCCTCTCCGCCGGTCTTCGCGCCGCGCAGTCCGAGAAGCTGGTCATGACCACGCTGAAGATGATGCCGTTGCCGGAAGGCGTCGCGATCCCCATGGTCGGCACGCTGATCGACAAGGAGGGTGTCTTCCGCCCCAACGATCTCATCGAGGCCAGCGCCAGATCGATGCTCGACGAGCTTCATCGCTGGGCCGGCGCGCTGAAGCCGCTGCGCGCCCCCGTCAGCGGCTGACGAAGCTCACCGCCGTCAGTCCCGCGAGATAGAGCCCGGCCGCCGCAAGCATGAAGAAGACGGCGGCCGAGCCGAGATCCTTGGCGCGGCGGGCGAATTCCGATCGGTGCGGGGAAATCTCGTCGACGATCGTCTCGATCGCCGTGTTGAGCGCCTCGACAGCGAGAACCGCCGCCGCCAGCAGGACGAAGATACCGATTTCCGCGGGCGAGCGGCGCAGCACGATCAGCCAGGCGAGGCCGACGATCGCGGCGGCGAGTTCCATCCGCGCGGCCACTTCGCTGCGGAAGAGATGCACGACGCCCGAGGCCGACCACTGCCAGGCGGCCCCGAAATGATCGATCCAGGTGCGCATCTTGTCCCAGACTCCGAAGACGGCTGAAAAAAGCGGACTGTCCGCTTAGCGGGCTTTCATGTGATTTGGATGTCGGTCGTCGCCGTCCGTCTTCCAGACCTCCGGGAAGAATCGTTTCGATCCAAGGAGCGTTCCCTTGCGCGGCCGCGCTTGTGACCTTCTCCCCGCAATGCGATATGAAGCGGGGTGAGGGACGAAGACATGAGCAAGAGTCGCAGCATGGGCGCGAGACCACCGCAGCGGGCGCTTCTCCTGTCCCTGCCAAATATCCTCACTTATGGCCGGATCGTCGCCGTGCCGCTGGTCGTCTTCTGCGTGGTTGGCGGGCGTGACGCCTGGCGCTGGATCGCGCTGGCGCTCTTCATCGCCGCGAGCATCACCGACTATCTCGACGGCTACCTCGCCCGCATGTGGCAGCAGCAGTCGTCCATCGGCCGCATGCTCGACCCGATCGCCGACAAGGTTCTCGTCGCGGCCTGCCTTCTGGCGCTCGTCTTCGAGCGCACGATCGGCGGCGTCTCGATCTGGGCGGCGGTGATCATCCTGTCGCGCGAGATCCTCGTCTCGGGCCTCAGGGAATATCTCGCCGAACTCCGCGTCAGCGTCCCGGTGACGCGCCTCGCCAAATGGAAGACGGCAACCCAGATGGTCGCCATCGCCTTCCTTCTCGCCGGGCCGGCCGGCGATCTCTATTTCCCCTATACGACGACGGTCGGCCTCGTGCTGCTCTGGCTCGCGGCGCTCGTGACGCTCTATACGGGCTACGACTATTTCCGCGCGGGGCTTGGCCATCTGCTGGAAGACGACGAGCGATGAAGCTGCTCTATTTCGCCTGGGTGCGGGAGCGCATCGGGCTTGCGGACGAGACGATCGAACGCCCCGCCGGCGTCCATACCGTGTCCGACCTCATCGGATGGCTGCGCGCGCGCGGCGAAGGCTATGAGCTGGCGCTCGCCGAGCCCGGGGCGATCCGGGTCGCCCTCGACCGCGAGCATTCCGACCATGACGCGTCACTCGACGGTGTGCGCGAGGTCGCGCTGTTTCCCCCCATGACGGGCGGCTGAAGTGGCCGAAATCCGCACCGGAGTCTCCGGCGAGCCGCTCGACACGGCCGACCTGCTGGCGGCGTTTCACCAGGGTCGCACCGATATCGGCGCCGTCGTCACCTTCACCGGCATCTGCCGCGACGAGGATGGCCGCCTCGACGCGTTGGAACTCGAGCATTATCCGGGAATGGCCGAGGCCGAGCTCGCGCGCATCGCATGTCTCGCCGCCGATCGCTGGCCGGTGACCGATCTCACGGTGCTCCACCGTCACGGACGCGTCACGCCGGGCGAGCCGATCGTACTCGTCATCGCCGCTTCGACGCATCGACACGCCGCCTTCGAGGCCGCGGCGTTTGTCATGGATTTCCTGAAGACGCACGCGCCCTTCTGGAAGAAGGAGCATGCACGCGACGGCACGGCGACGGGCTGGGTCGCGGCGCGCGACACCGACGACGAGGCCGAGGCGCGCTGGGGCGAATCCCGTTGAGCGCGCTCGGCCCGGACGAGCTGGCCGAGAGATTCGGCGAGCATGCGGCTCTGGCCGCTGAACTCCTGCCCGAAGCGGTTCCGGCCGGCGACGGTGCCCATGACCTCGCCCATCTTCTCCGCGTCTTCAAGGCGGCCGAGGCGATCCGCGCGGAGGAAGGCGGGGACGGCCGCATCCTCGCCGCCGCCGTGCTGTTGCATGACTGCGTCGCGGTGGAGAAGAACGCGCCCGAGCGGCCCATGGCATCGCGTCTTGCCGCGAAACGGGCGTCGGAAATCCTCCGCCGCCTCGGCTGGGACGACGCCGCAATCGCCGCCGTGGCACATGCGGTCGCGGCACACAGCTTCTCGGCCGGCATTCCTCCCGAGACGCTGGAGGCGAAGATCCTGCAGGACGCCGACCGGCTCGACGCCATCGGCATGATCGGCATCGCCCGCTGCTTCTACATCGCCGGCCGGCTCGGCAGCGCGCTCTACGAGCCCGTCGATCCGGAGGCTCGGGCAAGACCGCTCGACGATGCCGCCTATGCGCTCGACCATTTCCCGGCCAAGCTGCTGAAGCTCGCTTCAGAGTTCAACACCTGCGCGGGCCGTCGCATGGCGGCCGAGCGCCACCAGCGGCTGGAGGCATTCCTCGCCGGCCTTGCCGACGAGATCTGACCGCCCTCGACCGGAGGGCAGGCTTCGATACCAACACGAGGATCGGTCGATGCTGAGGATCTGGGGTCGCGAGAATTCCAGCAATGTGAAAAAGGTGCTCTGGTGCGCCGAAGAACTCGAACTGGCGTATGAGCGCATTCCGGCCGGCGGCAGGCATGGCGTCGTCGACGACCCCGCCTATCGCGCGCTGAACCCGAACGGCCTTGTTCCGACGATCGAGGATGACGGGCTGGTTCTCTGGGAATCCAACGCCATCGTGCGTTATCTCGCCGCCCGCTATGGCGACGGCGTGCTGTGGCAGTCCGATCCGGTCCGCCGCGCCGGTGCGGACCGCTGGATGGATTTCTCGAACTCCTCCCTCGCGGCTCCCTATCGCGACCTGATGGTCAACCTGGTGCGCTCGCCGCCGGAGAAGCGCGACATGCGCGTCGTCGAGGCCGCCGTCGCGCGGCTCGGCCAGATGCTCGGCCATGTCGACGCCGCCCTTGCCGATCAGCCCTATCTCTCGGGCGAGGCGCTCGGCATCGGCGACATCCCGGCCGGGACGCTCGTGCAGGCCTGGTTCGCGCTGCCGATCGAGCGGCCGGAGCTGTCGCGTCTCGCCGGATGGTTCGCGCGGCTCTCCGAGCGGCCGGCCTATCGCAAGGCGGTGCTGATCCCCCTCACCTGACGCGAGCAAGTAAGCGAGCAAGAAAAAAGGCCGGGACATGCCCGGCCTCTATCGCTTTCGATCGGCCGGATGTCAGCCGACGATCTCGACGCCCGAGAACCAGTAGGCGATCTCCTGCGCCGCCGTCTCCGGCGCGTCCGAGCCATGAACCGAGTTTTCGCCGATCGAGACGGCGAATTCCTTGCGGATCGTGCCCTCGGCGGCATTGGCCGGGTTCGTCGCGCCCATGATCTCGCGGTTCTTGAGGATGGCGTTCTCGCCTTCCAGAACCTGAACGACGGTCGGGCCGGCGGTCATCGTTGCAACGAGCTCGCCGAAGAACGGCCGCTCCTTGTGAACCGCGTAGAAGCCCTCGGCCTGCGCCTTCGACATCCACACGCGCTTCGAAGCGACGACGCGCAGGCCGGCTTCCTCGAGCTTCGCGGTGATCTTGCCGGTCAGGTTGCGCTTGGTGGCATCGGGCTTGATCATCGAAAAGGTGCGTTCGATCGCCATGTCCGTCTCGTTCCTCGCTTGGGGGAAAATTCGCGCGCTGTATAGCCGTGCCACCGCATGGCGGCAAGGGCGACGGGACCCTCGAGGCCGGGGCGCGATTGCCGGCGCGCCGCGCCCTGCCCTAAGCTTCGTCCAAGAAGCGCCTCGATGCGCCAGCCGCGTCCATCATCGGGGATCGAGCGGAGGACCCACCATGAAGCAGCATCTCGTGATGATGGCCCACTACAATCGCTGGGCCAATGAACGCGTCTATCGGGCCGCGGCCACGCTGTCGGATGCGGACTGGCGCGCCGATCAGGGCGCCTTCTTCGGGTCGCTCGCGGGCACGCTCAACCATCTTCTCGTCACCGACCGCATCTGGATGCGCCGTTTCACGGGCGATGGCCCGGTGCACAGACGGCTCGACGACATCGTGACGGAGGACCGCGCTACGCTGACAGAGCTGCGCGAAGTCGAGGACGCGCGGATCATCGACTTTGTCGAAGGACTGGAGGCGGACCGGGTCGATGCTCCCGTCACCTACGGCCCGCTGACGTCGCCCGGCTCGTTCACCCAGCCGCTCGCCGCGCTCCTGATCCACCTCTTCAATCACGAGACGCATCACCGCGGCCAGGCGACGGTGCTCCTGACGCGCATGGCCGGCCGCAATGTCTGCGATCCGCTCGATCTCGTCGCCTTCCAGCGCATCAGCGGCCTTGGCATGGTCGCGGGAGCCGCCTGATCGCGCACGACTCGCGGCTGTGTGATCGCGATTGATGAAACCGCGAAAGGAAAGGCGCATTCATCCTGCACAGTTTCTTAAGGAGATGCGCAGTATGAAACGCTCTTTGGCCAATGCCGTTCTCCCGATGGTCACGCTGATGGCCTTCGAGGTCGCCGCGCTTTCGCTCGCCGCGCAGGCCTGGTTCTATTTCACCGCCGGCACGACCGTCATCGTGACGCTCGGCGGCGTGCTCGAAGCTTCGGGCATTCCGGCTCCGCCCGCGGAATGGATGGACGGCAGCGTCTACGACATGGTCTGGAATGAACCGCTCGCGCTGATCGCGATCGTCATCGGCCTCCTCGGCGCGACCTATGCCGGCATCGCCCGCTACGAGAGGGCCGAACGCGAAGGCAACTACGTCTATCCGTAAGCGCTCATCCGCTGCCTGCGACGATCGCGCATAGGGCGATCTTCACTCTCCTCCCGAGCTTCGCTTGCTAACGAGCGCCCCAGCAGCCAACACTCGTCATCGACAAAACAGACGAGTCACTGATGTTCCGGCTGCTCCCCCCGGCCACTCTCGGCGCCCTTATCTTCACCACGATCGCAGCCGCGGCCGCAGCGCCGGTCATAGAGCCGCGTACCCCGAGGGCGCTGACCGAAGAAGACACCGCCGAGGTGGTTGATTTCATTGTTGGAAATGCCGTCTTCGCGCTCTATCACCAGACCGGCCATCTTCTGATCAACCGCTACGGCGCACAGCCCAAGGGCATGTCGGAAGAGCGCGCGGCTGATTTCTTCGCGACACTAACACTGCTGGAGCCGCGCTCGGGAACGGGCGACCAGACGCTCGTGGATGCGATCGACAGCTGGAAGCTCGGCGGGCCGGGTACGCTTTCGATCGTCGCCGACGATGCGGGCCGGCGTAACCCGCACGCGCTGGACGAGACGCGAACCAACGCGCTCGTCTGCGACATGGTCGGGGCGGATCCCGAGGGCTTCGCCGACATCGCCGAAGCGGCCGGGCTCGACCCCGCAGCGCGGCGGCTTTGCGGGGCGACATGGAAGCGCGAGCAGGCGGCCTGGAAAGCGGCCGCCAAAGGTCTACCACCGGCGCCTGCGAAGCCGCAGACCTTCGCCGTCGCCTATGAGACGGCGGCACCGGAGGACGAGACGGCCGCGACAATTCTCGAGGACAATGGCGTGCTCGAAGAAGTCGCCGACAATCTCGCCGAGCGCTTCGCCTTCAAGAACCCGCCGACGCTTCGGGCGCGCAGTTGCGGCATGGCGTCCACACGGTTCGACGTCGAGGCCAACGAGCTGGTGCTCTGCTACGAGCTCTCGACGCTGCATGCCGAGATGATCATGCGCGATATCGAGCAGCGCAACTGACGGTGCACGGCAGGCGACGGCGTCGGTTGCATGTTCACTCGCATGTTCACTTGCATGGCGGGCTCCGGCACGGCAGATAGCCGCTCATGCTCCACGTCAACGACCTCACCTATCGCATCGCCGGCCGCACGCTTCTGGAAGGCGCCAGCATCGCGCTGCCCGATGGCGTGAAGGCGGGCTTCGTCGGGCGCAACGGCGCCGGCAAGACGACGCTGTTCAAGCTCGTGACGGGCGACATCGCGCCCGAAAGCGGGTCGATCGGGCTGCCGCGTGGCGTACGCATCGGCCAGGTGGCGCAGGAAGCTCCCGGCACCGAGCAGGCGCTGATCGATTTCGTTCTCGCGGCCGATACCGAGCGGCTCGCCCTCCTCGCCGAGGCCGAGCACGCCACAGACCCGCACCGCATTGCCGAGATCCAGATTCGCCTTGCCGATATCGGCGCCCATGCGGCCGAAGCCCGGGCGGCGACGATCCTCTCAGGTCTCGGCTTCGATTCCGAAGCGCAGAAGCGCCCCTGCTCGGCCTTCTCCGGTGGCTGGCGCATGCGCGTCGCTCTCGCCGCGGTCCTCTTCGCCGAGCCCGACCTGCTGCTTCTCGACGAGCCGACCAACTATCTCGACCTCGAAGGCACGATGTGGCTGGAAAGCTATGTCGCGCGCTATCCGCATACCGTCTTCCTGATCAGCCACGATCGCGACCTGCTCAACCGGGCCGTCGACATGATCGTGCATCTCGACAACGGCAAGCTCGTCGCCTATCGCGGCGGCTATGACAGCTTCGACCGCCAGCGGCGCGAGAAGCAGGCGCTGCAACAGAAGCAGATGAAGAAGCAGGAGGACCAGCGCAAGCACCTGCAATCCTTCATCGACCGCTTCAAGGCCAAGGCCTCCAAGGCTCGCCAGGCGCAGTCGCGCATGAAGGCGCTGGAGAAGATGCAGCCGATCGCCGCACTGATCGACGAAGAGGTGACGCCGTTCTCCTTCCCGCCGCCCACGCGCACCCTGGCGCCGCCGATCATCGCGATGGACAATGTCTCGGTCGGCTATGAGGCGGGGAAGCCGATCCTGAAGCGCCTGGATCTCCGCATCGATACCGAGGACCGCATCGGCCTCCTGGGGGCGAACGGCAACGGCAAGTCGACGCTCGCCAAGCTGATCGCCGGGCGGCTCGAGCCGATGTCCGGCGCGCTCAGGCGCGCGGACCGCATGGACATCGCCTTCTTCGCGCAGCACCAGCTCGACGACCTGCGGCCGGCCGACAGTGCCGTGCAGCATGTGCGACCGCTGATGGGAGATGTCGGCGAGGCGCAGGTGCGGGCGCGGGTCGGCGCCATGGGCTTTCCGACCGCGAAGATGGATACCCCGGCGCGCGAGCTTTCGGGTGGCGAACGGGCGCGGCTCCTGCTCGGCCTCGCCACATTCCGCGGCACCAACCTGCTGATCCTCGACGAGCCGACCAACCATCTCGACATCGACAGCCGCGAGGCGCTCGTCCAGGCGCTGAACGACTATCCGGGCGCCGTCATCCTGATCAGCCACGACCGCCACCTGATCGAGGCTTCCGTCGACCGGCTGCTGCTTGTCGGCAATGGCGGCGTCAGCGACTTCGACGGTGACATGGACGATTATCGCCGCCTCATCGTCTCCGGACCGGACGCCGGCGAGACAAAGCGGGACGACGAAGGAGAGCGCGGGCCGTCGGCGCAAGAGCGGCGCCGCGAATCCGCCGAGCGCCGTGCCGCGCTCGCCCCGCTGAGGAAGAAGATCAAGGATTCCGAGTCCTTGATCGATAAGCTTCAGAAAGAGATTCAGAAGCTGGACGCGTCGCTCGCCGATGGCGACCTCTACGTGAAGGACGCGGCGCGCGCCACCAAACTCGCCCGCGACCGCGCCGAAGCCGCCCGCCGCCTCGAGTCGGCCGAGGAAAGCTGGCTGGAGATGTCGGCCGAATATGAGGCCGCCAACACCGATCCCGCGACATGAGCGATCGCCGCGCGAGGCCGCATGTGGTCGTCGTGGGAGCCGGCATCGTCGGCGCGTCGATCGCCTGGCATCTCGCGCAGTCCGGTTGCAGAGTGACGCTCGTGGAGGCGGAAGCCGAAGCGGGGCGCGGCGTCACCGGCCGTGCTTTCGGCTGGATCAACCTCATCCACGGCGATCACTCCAATCGCCGCGCCCACGATCTGCAAAGGCGGGCGGTGGCGGCGCACGAGGCGCTGGGGGCCCGGCTCCCTGCCGCCTATGCCGGCATGCGGCGTGGCTCGCTCCTCTGGCTCGGCTCGCCTGCAGAGACCGCGGCGCTCATCGACCGGAAGGCCGCCGCCGGCGCAGACGTGCGTCCGGCCGAGCTTGCCGAAATTGAAAGGCTGGAGCCGCGGCTGCGCGATGCCCCTGCCCTCGCCGCCTTCTCGCCGTCTGACATGGCGGTCGATGCCGCCGGTCTTTCACAAGCACTCGCGGACGGCGCCGAGGCGCTCGGTGCCGTCTTCCGTAGAGGCGACACCGTCCGGTCCATTCGCCTCGCGGGCGACAAGGTCACCGGCGTCGAGACCGAAGCGGGCCGTCTCGAGGCCAACTGCGTCGTGATCGCTGCCGGTCCGGGCACAGCGTCCCTGCTGGAGCCTCTCGGTATCGACATCGCGCTGGAAATTTTCACCGGTGAGGCTGCTCCGCCTCGCATGCGACGACCGCTTTATTTTCCATATCGTCGATGAGCCGGAACTCGAGATCCGGCAGGCCAGCGACGGAACGCTGCTGCTCCCGCGACCGGCAGCCGAGAGCGAAGCAGAATCGGTCGATCGCTCGCTTGCCGCGATTGTTGCCCGGTTCGACGTGTCGGCCCCGATCCGGGTCATCGGGTCTTCTATCGGCCGCCGCCCGATCTTCGCGGATGGTCTGCCGCGCATGGGCTTCGTCGACGGTTTCGAAGGTCTCGCCCTTGCCGCCGGACATCCGGGCGTCATCCTCGCGCCGTTGATGGGGGCGATGATCGCGGACGCGGTCGAAGCGGCGTTCGGCTGACGATCGCGCCGCGACAGGCGAGAGCCGTCTTTTCGGGCGGCGTCCCGCCGCCTAGAAGGTAGCGACGCAACCTATCGGCCGCACCACCGGGCGATGCAAGGCGAGAGAATGTCATGAGCGAGCACGCCGCCCCGTCGCAGTCGGCCGCCCGGCGCCGAACCGGCCTCATCGTCAAGCTCGGGTTCCCGCCGCTGGCGCTGGTGCTCGCGCTGCTTCTGCATGCCAGCCACACCGAAATCGGCTCGCTCCCGTCCGGGATCGCCATCGGCTTTCCGCTTTTCATCATCGCGATCATGGTGGTGACCGTGTTCGTCGTCCTTCGCCATGCCGAGGCTGTAGCCCACCGGGTCGGCGAGCCGTTCGGCACACTCGTGCTCACCATCGCGGTAACCGCCATCGAGGCGTCGGTGATCGTGTCGATGATGCTGCACGGCAGCAACAACCCGACGCTGGCGCGCGAATCCGTCTTCTCCACAGTCATGATCGTCTGCGCCGGCGTGGTCGGCATCTGCCTGACGATCGGCGGGCTGCGCCATCGCGAACAGGACCTGAAACGCCAGGGAACGAGCGCCCTCCTCGCCGTGGTCCTCGCGTTGTCGATGCTGACGCTCGTGCTCCCCGACTACACGCTCGCCGCGCCCGTCGGCAATTTCTCGACCGTCCAACTCGCACTCGTCAGCCTGCTCTGCCTGCTGCTCTATGGCAGCTTCCTGTTCGCCCAGATGACGCGCCACCGCGAGGATTTCCTCGACGCGGCGACGACGTCGCAGCATGGAGGGCATGATCCGCACGCCGCGTCGTCGAGCCTTGTCGTCAGTCTCGTGATGCTGGGCGTCGGACTGCTCGGCATCGTGCTCCTCGCCGAATATGTCGCAGCCGGCATCGAGCAGGGACTCGCGGCGCTCGAGGTGCCGCAGGCTGATGCGGTGGTCGGCGCGTTCATCGCGACGCTCGTGCTGCTGCCCGAGTCGATCGCAGCCATCAAGGCATCCTATCGCAACGAGCTCCAGCGCAGCCTCAACATCGCGCTCGGCTCGGCCTGTGCCACGATCGGACTCACCGTGCCGGTGGTGGCTCTCGCGAGCCTCGTCACTGGCCGCGGCGTCACGCTCGGCCTGGCTCAGGGCGACATCGTCCTGCTCGCCGTCGCCCTGCTCGTCAGCATGGTGAGCTTCGGCACCGGACGGACAAACGCGCTGACGGGCGGCGTCCACCTCGTCATCTTCGTCGCCTACCTGCTGCTGATCGCCGTCCCCTGACCCGCGCTTCAGGCACGCTTCTCCCAGCGACCGCTCGATCCCTGCTGCCAGTAGGTGGCGGCGTGACCCTCGGTCTTCGCGCGCCGCCAGTCCTGACGGGCCTTCTCGATCGCGTCCGGATCGCTGCCGTCGAAGATCAGCACGACGCGGTCGAAGGGCGCCGCCGCGCCGAGCGGGGCGCCATCGACCGCGAAGCGCACGGTAGCGCCGTTCGGATTGGAGCCGTCGGTCGCGAGGACGATCGGGTGCAGCGGTGCATTGGCGTCGCTGGCGAGACCGTGCGGCAGGAACGATTCCTCCCGCCAAGTCCACAGCATCGCATCGAGCGCCTCGACCCGTTCGCGCGACCCGGCCTCGACCACGACCTTCCAGCCGCGCTCGAGGCATTTCTCGAGGAGCGGCGGGAGCACCGCATCGAGCGGTTGCCTTTCGAGGTGATAGAACAGCACCTCGCTCATGGCGCCGCGCTCACGCCTCGTGATTGTCGGCGACGAAGCGGTCCAGCAGGCGAACGCCCCAGCCCGATGCCCAGGAGCGGTTGGTCTCGGACTGCGGCGAGCCCATGGCCGTGCCGGCGATATCGAGATGTGCCCAGGGGGTGCCGTCCTTCACGAAGCGCTTCAGGAACTGCGCCGCCGTCACGGAGCCGCCGTCGCGACCGCCGGTGTTCTTGATGTCCGCGAACTTCGATTCGATCTGCTTGTCATAGGCTGGGCCGAGCGGCATCCGCCAGACCTTCTCGCCGGTCGCGAGGCCGGCGGCCAGCAGCTGCCCGGCGAGCGCATCGTCGCTCGCGAAGAGACCGGCATGGTCATGGCCGAGCGCGACGATGATGGCGCCGGTCAGGGTCGCGAGATCGACGATGAGGCTCGGCTCGTAGGTCTTCTGCACGTACCAGAGGGCATCGGCGAGGACGAGCCGGCCTTCCGCATCAGTATTGATGATCTCGATGGTCGTGCCCGAGGCCGCCTCTACGATATCGCCCGGGCGCTGCGCGTTGCCGTCCGGCATGTTCTCGACGAGGCCGATGATGCCGACGACATTCGCCTTGGCCTTGCGGCTTGCCAGCGCGTGCATAAGGCCGACGACCGCCGCGGCGCCGCCCATGTCGCCCTTCATGTCCTCCATGCCGCCGGCCGGCTTGATCGAGATGCCGCCGGTATCGAACACGACGCCCTTGCCGACGAAGGCGACCGGCTTCGACGCGGCCTTGTCGCCATCCTTGCCGTCCTTCAGCCCGTTCCAGTGCATGGCAACCAGGCGCGGCGGCCGCACCGAACCCTGCGCGACGCCGAGCAGCGCCCGCATGCCGAGCTTCTTCATCTGCTTCTCGGTCAGCACCTCGATAGCGACGCCGAGATCGGCGAGCGCCTCGGCCTTGGCGGCGAATTCGAGCGTGCCGAGCACATTGGCCGGCTCGTTGACGAGATCGCGGGCGAGGACGACGCCCTCGGCCACCGCAGCCCGCGCGGGCCAGAGCTTCTTCGCCTTGCCGGCCTCGGGGCCGACGATAGCGAGCGCAGGCGGCGCCTTGGCAGCCGAATCATCGTCCTTGGCGCGGCTGCGATAGCGATCGAATGCATAGGCGCGGAGACTCGCTCCAAGGCCGATCTCGGTGAGCTCGGCCGGCGAAACATCGACGCCATCGGGGCGCTCCGCGATCAGCGTCGCCGTCTCGCCCTTGCGCAGCGCACCCATGATCGTGCCGCCGAGGCGCGACCAGTCGAGCTCCTTAAGCTCGCCCGCCTTGCCGAGGCCGACCACGACCAGTCGCGCGGCGCCGATGCCCGCCGGCGCCAGGAGATCGAGAGTCGCGAGAAGCTTGCCCTTGTATTCGGCCGAGGCGGCCGCGCGCGTCACGAGATCGCCGATTCCGAGCGCAGTTGCGGCCGAGCCGAGGGCGAGCGTGTGGTCCGTGAGCACGACTAGCGTGCCGCCTTCTGCGGCGGGAGCGGATTTCGAGAATGTGATCGAGGGACGGCTGGACATGCGGTGGGGCTTTCGCGAAGGCAGGGCGTCGCGGCAACACTTGGCCGCGAGATGAAGGCGGCACTTTGGCGCCGCCGCCGGCTCTATGGCAAGTGCCGGCGGATCGGGCTAGACGTTTACCTTTCGCTAAGGATGTTCCTTGGCCGATCGTTTACCGCGATGGTTCAGGCATGAGGATGATGGCAGGCGCGCCTAAGGGGTCCGGAAGAGTACCGGCTCAATTCCGCCGCGCTTCGCTCGATAGTGCGACCGCGAACCGACCGGGACCGGGACGATCGATGCTGGAATGACGCTGATCGGGCGATACATCTTCAAGCGGATGCTGGCGGCAGCGATGCTCAGCCTCGGCGGCCTCGCGGGCACGGTCTGGCTGAGCCAGGCCTTGCGCGAGCTCAACCTCGTCACCACGCAGGGCCAGAGCTTCGTCACCTTCGCGCAGGTCTCAGCCCTGATCTTTCCGGGCCTTCTGCTTATCGTCTGCCCCGTCGGCGTCCTGATCGGCGTCATCTACACGCTCAACCAGCTCAATGCCGATTCCGAGCTCGTGATCATCAATGCGAGCGGAGCCTCGCCGGTGACCCTGCTGAAGCCGGCGCTGCTGCTCGGCACCATCGGCATGATCCTCGTCGGCACGATGTCTCTCTATCTCGTGCCGCGCTCGCTGCAGGCGGCGCGCGAGATGATCACCAACATCAACAGCGACTTCGTCTCCACCTTCATCCAGGAGGGCACCTTCGTCCAGATCGGCGACGACCTCGTCTTCCACATCCGCGACCGCAAGCCCGACGGCGTGCTGGAAGGCATCTTCATCCAGGACGAACGCGACAAGACGCAGAGCACCGTCTATGTGGCCGGCCAGGGAATCATCCTCAAGAACCCGCTCGGCACCTTCCTCGTGATGCGCAACGGAACGATCCAGCAGCGCTCCGTCGAGAAGGGCTCGATGTCGATCATCCAGTTCGAATCCTACGCCTTCGACATGTCGACCTTCGGCGGAGGCGGGGCGCTCCCGGCCTTCAACGCCGCGGAGCGAAGCACCTCGTATCTGCTGTCGCCCGACATCAACGACGAGGAATACCAGAAGCGCCCCAGCGCCTTCACCGCCGAGCTGCATGATCGCCTCTCCTCGCCGCTCTACACGCTGCTCTTCGCCCTTCTTCCGGTCATGGCGCTCGGCCAGGCCCAGACGACCCGACAGGGACGCGGCGTCCTGATTCTCTCGACCGTGCTGCTCGCGACCGGCATCCGCGTCGGCGGCCTGATCGTCGCGGGAATCGCGGCCAATCACGTGATCCTGGTGCCACTGCTCTACGTCATTCCGCTGGGCGCCATCGCCGTCGCCCTGTTCGCGGCGATGAGGGGCTACCGCTTCGCCGCGTCCGAGGGCATCGGCTCGGCCGTGGCGGAGCTGGCGCAACGCCTCGTTCCGAGGCGCCAGACCGCCGGTGGGCGGGCGTGACGCGATGGTGACGCCATGACCAGTAATCACACGCTCGCGCTCTATTTCGCCCGGCGATTCGCGAAGATGGCGCTCGTCATCTTCCTGGTGGTGTTCGTTCTCATCGCCTTCATCGACTACCTCGAGCTGGCGCGGCGAGCCGTGCAGCGGTCGAATTTCGATGCGCTCATCTATCTCGCGGTCTCGCTGACGCGCGTGCCGACGGTGGTCGAGCGAGCACTGCCCTTCACGGTGCTCTTCGCCGCGATGGCGAGCTTCGTCCTCGCCAACCGCCAGCTCGAGCTGGTGGTCGCGCGCGCCTCGGGCGTGTCCGCCTGGGGCTTCGTGCTACCGGCGGCCGTCGTCGCGCTCGTGTTCGGCATCTTCGCGACGACGGTGTTCAATCCCGCCGCGACGGCGCTGAAGGAAGAATCGATTGCCATCCTCAACCGGGTCGGCGACGGACCGCTGACGCTCGAGAGCGCGACCAACCAGCAGAACAAGCCGATCTGGATCCGGCAGTCGGGACCGGACGGCAATTCAATTCTCGGCGCCAAGAACAGCTACAATCGCGGCCTGTCGCTTTCAGGCGTCTCCGCCTTCGTGTTTGGAGAGAGCGGCGCGCTCGACCACCGCATCGACGCTCGCACTGCACAATATTCCGGTGGAGAGTGGATCTTCCGCAACGGCACGATCACACGGTCCGGCGCTGTTCCCCAGCCCTTCGACGAGACCCGGCTCGCCACCGATCTCGGGCCCAACCAAGTGTCGCAGCAGCTGGCCGACCCGCAGACGCTCTCTTTCTGGTCCTTGCCGCAATTCATTGATATCTCTGAGAAAGCCGGCGTTCCGAGCAGCGGTTACGAGATGCGCTTCCAGTCGCTTCTCGCCCAGCCGCTGCTCTTCATGGCCATGGTTCTCGTGGCGGCGACGGTGTCGCTCCGCTTCTCCCGATCGCGTGATCTCGGGCAGGTGATTCTGACTGGCGTGGTCGTGGGCTTCGTGCTTTATGTGGTCACAGAATTGGCGATTGGCCTCGGCAGGAGCGGGGTCGTTGCACCGGTGATCGCGGCATGGTTTCCTTCCATCGTCGCGTCGCTGGCGAGTGTCACCGTGTTGCTGTATCGGGAGGACGGATGATCGGGGTTTCCGTTCCCTGCCGACGAACACGTCGCTTCGCCGGTGTGTTTCCGCGCTTCGTGGCTGCGCTTGCGATCGCCGCCGCGGCAAGCTTCGTCGTTCCCGCCTCGCCCGCCGATGCTCAGACCAATCCGGGCTCGCTCGGCTTCGGAACCGACGAGAATTTCAAGCCGACGCCGGGCGCGCAGATGCTGCTCGAGTCGGATCAGCTCATCTATGACTACGACAAGTCCACGGTCGCTGCCGTCGGCGGCGTGAAGATCTATTACGACGGCTACACGCTCGAAGCGAAGAAGGTCACCTACGACCAGAAGAACAAGACGATGGTCGCCGAGGGCGGCGTGAAGATCGTCGACCGCACGGGCGCCATCATCAATGCCGAGACGATCGACATCACGCAGGACTTCGCGAACGGCTTCGTCACGGCGCTGAAGCTCGATACGCCGTCGCAGACGCATTTCGCGGCCGAAAAGGCCCTACGCAAGGACGGCACGACGACGACGTTCTATCGCGGTGTCTATACGGCCTGCGAACCCTGCCGCGAAAAGCCCGAAAAGGCGCCGGTCTGGCAGGTGCGCGCGGCGCGAATCATCGTCGACCACAACGAGCACATGATCTATTTCCGCTCGGCGCGGCTCGAGTTCCTGGGCATCCCGGTCGCCTATTTCCCGGCCTTCTCGTCGCCGGACCCGACGGTGAAGCGCAAGAGCGGCTTCCTCTTCCCCTCGGCCGGCTACAAGTCGGCGCTCGGCGCCTTCGCCAAGGTGCCCTATTTTTGGGCCCTGGCGCCGAATTACGACCTGACCTTCTCGCCGGCTGTCTACACCAAGCAGGGTCTCCTGCTCGACGCCGAGTGGCGCCACCGGCTCGACACCGGCATCTACACGCTGCACATGGCCGGCATCCGTCAGGCGGATCCGGAGGCCTTCGTCGAGGAAGGCACGCGCAATTCGGGCGACCAGGAATATCGCGGCGGGCTCAGGACCACCGGCCAGTTCTTCCTGAACAGGCTGTGGACGTTCGGCTGGGATGCGACGCTGCTCTCGGACCGGACCTTCACGCGCGACTACAACGTCCTCTACGAATCAACGGATGTCGCAGTCTCCCAGGTCCACCTGACGGGTCTCAGCCAGACCAACTATTTCGACATGCGCGGCTATTATTTCCGCGTGCTGACCAACGACCAAGGCGCCGAATACAATCAGGCGCGCCAGCCCTTCGTCGCGCCGGTCGCCGACCAGAACTATCTGTTCGACAAGGACGTGCTCGGCGGTCAGCTGACGATGAGGAACAACGTCGTCAGCCTGACGCGCGACCAGACGGACTGCGTCGATTCGGGCGGCGACGGCATCTGCCGTCCGGGCGACGCGATCCTTGGCCTCAAGGGCAACTTCAACCGCGCCAGCACGGACTGGACCTGGCAGTCCCAGACGATCGGGCCGGCCGGCATGGTGCTGAAGCCCTTCGCCTATCTGCGCGCCGACGCTTTCTACCTGTCGCAGGACGAGCAACTGCTCGGCATCGACGACAACGGCCAGTACTATCGCGCGATGCCGGCCATGGGCCTCGAGTGGCGCTGGCCGATCCTCGCCGCCGGTGGCGCGTCGAGCATGCTGATCGAGCCGATCGCCCAGATGATCGTCCGCCCGGACGAGCCGCTCGCCGGCAGGCTGCCTAACGAAGACGCGCAGTCGCTCGTCTTCGACGATTCCTCACTGTTCGACTGGGACAAGTTCTCGGGCTACGACCGCATCGAAGGCGGCACCCGCGCCAATCTCGGCTTCCGCTACGCCGCTGAGCTCGGCGCCCTGGCAACCGTCTCCGGCGTGGTCGGCCAGTCCTATCAGATCGCCGGGCTCAACTCGTTCGCGGTCGAGGATCTGACCGAGACGGGCACCGTCTCTGGCCTTGAGGACGACGTCTCTGACTATGTCGGCAGCATGACCGTCGATTCCGGCCGCGGCTATTTCGTCAGCGCGCGCGGGCGGTTCGACTCGGCCACCTTCGACGTCAATCAGGCGCAGGTGACCGCGACCGGGAAGATGGGCGACGTTACCGCCTCCGCCTCCTATCTTTATCTGCGCGAGCAGCCTGCGATCGCCAGCACCAACAGCGGCACGCCGACGGATACGATCAGCGGCCGCGCGTCCTGGCAGTTCACCGAGACCTGGCGCCTGTTCGGATCGATCGCCTGGGACTTCGCGGAAAAGCAGATGGCCGGCAACAGCATCGGCCTCGCCTATGACGACGAGTGCACGACCTTCTCCATCGCCTATAGCGAGATCACGCAGGACTATACCGACCTGCAGACCTCGAAATCGCTGATCGTCAGCCTGCAGCTGCGCACCCTCGGCGGCACGCAGTTCCAGAGCAACTTCAGCGACGGCAACAATTGACCTCGAATAACGCGGCGGCCTTCATCCTTTTGCCTGAATTTGAGGTTCTAGCCTCGTTCAAGTCCAAGGTCGGGGGACGGCGTCGAGACATCGGAAAGGGGAGCTGATGCGGTTCCATACGATGCGGAGCATGATCGCCGCGGCGGGCATCGCCGCCGCGGCGATTGCCATGACTAGCGTCGCACCGGTCCCGGCGGTGGCGCAGCAGGCCGTGAAGGCCTCCGTCAACGACCAGCCCATCACCAGCTACGACGTGCAGCAGCGCGTCAAGATGATGACGCTGTTCCGCCAGAAGACGAGCGAGAAGATCGCGCTCGACGACCTCATTGACGAGACGCTGGCCGAACAGGTGGCCAAGCGTGCCAAGCTGACGCTTCCGAGCGACGCGGAGATCAACCAGCGCGTCGCCGGTATCGCCAAGCAAGTGAAGCTGACCGTTCCGCAGTTCGAGCAGGCGCTGAACCAGCAGGGCGTGCAGCTTGCGACGCTGAAGCGCTTCTTCCGCGGCCAGGCGACCTGGGCGGCGGTGATGCGCGCCAAGGCATCGAGCCTCAAGGCGGACGTGTCGGAAGCCGACATCCAGGCCGAGATGCAGAAGGAGGGCGTGTCGCCCGACACGGCCACGATCAAGGAATTCAAGCTTCAGCAGATCGTCTTCGTGATTCCGAAGGGTTCGCCGCCCGGCATGGTCGGCAAGCGGACCGCCGAGGCCGAATCGTTCCGCAAGCGCTTCCCCGGCTGCGACGGCAGCCTCGCGCTCGCGCAGACGATGAAGGGCGTCGTGGTCCTCGACATCGGCCGCCGCGATTCGACGCAGGTCAGCGGCGAAGG
Source organism: Kaistia geumhonensis (assembly GCF_030815145.1). Lineage (NCBI taxonomy): Bacteria > Pseudomonadati > Pseudomonadota > Alphaproteobacteria > Hyphomicrobiales > Kaistiaceae > Kaistia > Kaistia geumhonensis. Next base: position 916,802 of record NZ_JAUSWJ010000001.1, read on the forward strand.
CGCCGAGGCGCTGATGAAGACCCCCGTCGGCGGCACGCTGAAGCCCGACGTCACCGATCGCGGCGTCGAGGTCGTCGCAGTCTGTTCGGTCAAGGAAGTGCAGAGCACGGCCGGTGTCCGCGCAGCCGCCGAGCGCCGGCTGCTGGAGAGCGAGACGAAGGACCTCGAGACGAAGTTCAAGGCAGAGCTTCGCCAGAACAACAAGATCGTCTATAACTGATCGCCATGGATCGATCGAAGGCGACACGTCCGCTCGTCCTCACGATGGGCGAGCCCGCTGGCATCGGCCCCGACGTGACGCTCGCGGCCTGGTCGGCGCGCCGCGAGCGCGAGCTTCCCTATTTCTACTGTCTCGCTGACCCCGATGCGCTCGCCGCCCGCGCGGCGCGCATCGGCATCGACGTGCCGATCGAAGTCGTCGCGCCAGGCGAGGCTGCCGAAGCTTTCGAGCGGGCCCTGCCGGTCGTCCGGCTGGAGACACGCACCCATGCCGAGCCCGGGCGGCCCGACCGCGCTGCCGCGCAGGGCGTGATCGAGGCGATCGCCCGCGCCGTTGCCGATGTCCGGGCCGGCTCCGCAGCGGCCGTGGTCACCAATCCGATCAATAAGAAGGCTCTTGTCGAGGCCGGTTTCCAGCATCCCGGCCATACCGAGTTTCTCGGCATGCTCTCGGCCGCCTGGAGCGGACAACCCGCAAGGCCGGTCATGATGCTCGCCGGCCCCGGCCTTCGCTGCGTTCCGGCCACGATCCACGTTCCGATCTCTGCCGTGCCCGGTCTTCTCACCGAGGAACTGCTGCTCGCGACGGGGCGGACCATCGATCGCGACATGCGCCGCCGCTTCGGCTACCCTCGACCTCGCATTGCGGTCGCAGGCCTCAATCCGCACGCCGGTGAAGGCGGCGTGATGGGAACGGAAGACGATGCCGTTATCCGGCCGGCGGTGGAGCGCATGAAGCAGGAGGGCATCGACGCCTTCGGCCCATTGGCGCCCGACACGATGTTCCACAGCGCCGCGCGCGCGCGGTACGACGTCGCGCTCTGCATGTACCACGATCAGGCGTTGATCCCGACCAAGACGGTCGCCTTCTCCGAGACGGTGAACGTCACGCTCGGCCTTCCCTTCATTCGCACGTCGCCCGACCACGGAACGGCGTTCGACATCGCCGGGACGGGGACGGCCGACTTCTCCAGCCTCGTGGCGGCGCTTCGCCTCGCCGACGAACTCGCGGCGCACGAGGCCGCTTATATCGCGGCTCAGACCTCTGGCACCGAAGCGCCGCGGATGAGCGCGTGAACGCTGCCGACGGACTGCCGCCGCTGCGCGACGTCATCGCCGCGCATGGCCTCAACGCGCTGAAATCGCTCGGCCAGAACTTCCTGCTCGATCTCAACCTGACCGGCCGCATCGCCCGTGCCGCTGGCCCGCTTGAAGGCGTCACGGTGATCGAGGTCGGTCCCGGACCTGGCGGATTGACGCGGGCCCTGCTCAGCGAGGGCGCAACGCGCGTGATCGCCATCGAGCGCGACCGCCGCTGCATCGCCGCTCTCGAGGAGATTGCCGCGCATCATCCCGGCCGGCTCGAGATCATCGAAGGCGATGCGCTCGCGACCGACATGGCGGCGCTCGCCAGCGGCCGGGTGAAGATTGTGGCCAACCTCCCCTACAACATCGCGACGCCACTTCTCATCGGCTGGCTGCAGGCCGAGCCCTGGCCTCCCTTCTACGAGAGCCTGACGCTGATGTTTCAGCGCGAGGTGGCGGAGCGCATCGTTGCGACGCCGGACGACGACGCCTATGGCCGGCTAGGCGTCATGGCCGGGTGGCGGACCGAGGCGCATATCCTGTTCGACATTTCACCGAAGGCCTTCACGCCGCCGCCGAAGGTGACCTCTTCGGTCGTGCAGATGATCCCGCGCCGCAACCCCCTCCCCGCCGATCTCAAGGCCGTGGAGCGAGTCACCGCAGCCGCCTTCGGCCAGCGGCGCAAGATGCTGCGCCAGAGCCTCAAGTCGCTCGGCACCGACCCGTTGCCGCTGCTCGCCGCGGCGGGAATACCCGAGACGGCGCGTGCCGAGGAGATCGACGTCGCCGGCTTTGTCCGCCTCGCCAACGGCCTCGCAAACAAGACCGCCGACGCCGCCAGCTAGGTTGCCTCAGCCTCGATCAGAGCCGTGCCGGACGGCGTCGACGTCGCGCCGATCCAGCGGAACCCCGCCCCTTGCAGGAGCGACCGGTATTCGTCGAGGTTGCGCTCGCGGCCCCCGACGACGGCGAGCATCACGATGTCCAGCCCCTTGGCCGGATGCGGCTCGTTTCCGTCCGGCAGTGGCGCCTCGATGATGAGGACACGCGCGCCCGGATCGGCGGCCGCGCGGATCGCGGCGAGAATCCGATGGGCCTCGCCATCCTGCCAGTCGTGCAGGATCCGGCGGAGCAGATAGGCGTCGGCGCTCGGCAACGGGTCGTCGAAGAAGCTGCCGCTGACCACCGTGATGCGCTCGGCCGGCGCCGCGGCGGCCACGACATGGGGCAGATCGAACAGGACACCACGGCTTGCCGGCGCCGCTTCCAGGACGGCCCGCAACAGAGAACCGTTCCCGCCGCCGATATCGGCGATCACCGCGAATCGTGAAAAGTCCCCCGCTTCGACCACGCTCGCCGTGTCGATGCTGGCGCGGCTTGCCATGGCGGCGTCGAAGATCGCCGATGCCTCAGGATGAGCGGCGAGGTAGTCGAAGCTCTCGGTGCCGAACACGTGGCGGATACCCGTCTCGCCGGTAGCCAGGGCATGATTCAGCGCGCCGACGGACCGCCATTGCCATTCCGCTCCGAGCATCCGCGCATAAGGGCGGAGGCTACGCGGATGGTCTGATCGCAACAGGCGCGAGGCGTCGGTGTGGCGATAGCCCTCGGGACTCGCGTCGAACACGCCATGCGCCACGAGGAGCCGCAGGATCCGGTTCAGCGCGTCGGCATCGACGCCCGCCCGCGCGGCGAGAATTTCTGCGCCTGACGGCTCATGCCCGAGATGATCGGCAATTCCCACCTCGGCGACGACCTGCATACAGCGCGCCACGAGATGGCCGCTGATGGCCCGCATGGCGATGTCGACGGCACTCGCATGCATTGTCCCCTCCCGCAAAAGAGGCGACGGCAACCATAGCATGAGGAACCGATGTCCGCGATACCGACGCGCGTTCAGGTCTCGGCAAGCAGACCGGCGACGAAGCTCTCGAGATAGGTGTCGCGGGCGCGGCGCATCCGCTCGGCATAAAGGATGGCGCGGGCCTTCTCGAGCGAGGTCTGGAGATCCTTGTTGATGATCACATAGTCATAGTCGCGCCAGTGCTCGATCTCGGCGCGGGCATTGGCGAGCCGCTTGGCGATGACCTCGGCCGTATCCTCCGCACGCCGCTCCAGCCGCGCCGCCAGCTCGCGCATGGTCGGCGGGAGCACGAAGATGCGCACGAGGTCTTCCGGCATCGCGCTGGCGACCTGGTCGGCGCCCTGCCAGTCGATGTCGAAGAGAACGTCCTTGCCGCCCGAAAGCGCCAGCTCGACGGGCTCGCGCGGCGTGCCGTAGCAGTTGCCGTGCACTTCGGCCCATTCGAGCAGATCGCCCTGGTCGCGCATCCGCTCGAACTTCTTCTTGTCGATGAAGTGGTAGTGGACGCCGTCGATCTCGCTCGGCCGGCGACCACGTGTCGTCACCGAAACCGACAGGACGATGTCCTTGTCCTCCATCAGATGACGCGCGATCGTGGACTTGCCGGCGCCCGAGGGCGAGGACAGCACGAGCATCAGGCCGCGGCGCTGCGGCTTGGCGGGGACGGACATCGGGACGCGGCCTCTTTCCTATTCGAGGTTCTGGATCTGCTCGCGCAGTTGGTCGACCGCCGATTTGAGATCGAGGCCGATAGCCGTCAGCGACCGGTCATTGGCCTTGGCGCAGAGCGTATTGGTCTCGCGGTTGAATTCCTGCGCGAGGAAATCGAGCTTGCGGCCAACCGGGCCGCCTTCCGCGAGAAGGGCCGAGGCCGCGGCGACATGGGCAGCGAGACGGTCGAGTTCCTCGCGGATATCGGCGCGGGTCGCAATCAGCGCCGCTTCCTGGTGAAGGCGATCCGGGTCGAAGGCCGGCGAGGCGTCGAGAAGCGCCGCCACCTGATCGGCGAGACGGCGGCGGATCGCGTCGGGCGTGCGGGCTGGCGCTTCCTCGGCCTTCTGGCGCAAAAGGTCGATCTCGGCGAGGCGCGTTGCAAGAACGGCGCCGATGGCCGAGCCCTCCCGGGCGCGGGCCGCAACGAGATCGTCGAGCGTGCGCTCGAATTCGGCGATGAGGAGTCGCGCCAGTTCGGCCAGCTTCTCCGGGTCGTCCTCGGCATCCACGACCTCGAGGACACCGCGGATGGCGAGCAGGCCGTCCACGCTCACCGGAGCGGCGTCGATGCGGCTGCCGATGCGCTTGGCAAGCGCCATCACCTGCTCGAGTAGCGGCTCGTTCACGCGGAGCTGCGAGGCGCTGGCCTCGGCCTGAAGGGCGAGCGACACCTGGACACTGCCGCGCTGGAGGCGAGCTCCGAGCCGCTCGCGCAGCGCCGGCTCGATCGTGTCGATGCCGGCGGGAAGGCGCAGGCGAATGTCGAGCCCCTTGCCGTTGACGCTGCGGATCTCGAACGTCCAGCGGTAGCCGAGGCCGGCGCCCGTGCTGCGGGCGAAGCCGGTCATGCTCATAAGCGTCATGCGATCATCCCGATCCGCTCGCCCCTGCCCCGAAAGCGGCGACCATAGTCGCAGCCGCCCTCTGCCTCAAGGGAGCCGCTGGTTGGCTGGGCGCGCTCAATCCTGCTGCGTGCCGGCCTTCGGCTTCTTGGCTCCGCCGCCATTCGCGGGTGGCTGAGGCGCGGCGTCGGTCGGATCCGCCTCCTGGTCGCCGGGTCCCGTGCCGGCTGGTGCGGCATCGCCATCGGCGGCATCGGCTCCCGCCTTCTGATCGGCCATCAGCGCGCGATAGCGGGCGACGTTCTTGCGGTGGTCCTGGTAGTTTTCCGCGAAGGCGTGGCCCCCGGTTCCGTCCGCGACGAAATAGAGGTCCTTGGTGCGCGAGGGATTGGCCGCAGCCGCCAGCGAAGCGCGGCCGGGATTGGCGATCGGTCCCTTCGGCAGACCTGCGATCTTGTAGGTGTTGTAGTCGTTCTCGGCATCAAGGTCGCTGCGCTTGATCGCGGCGCCCTGCGGCAGTCCGGCTCCGCCATAGACGCCATAGATGACCGTCGGATCCGACTGCAGGCGCATGTTCTGCTTGAGGCGATTGATGAAAACGGCCGCGACGCGGCTGCGCTCGTCGGCGATGCCGGTCTCCTTCTCGACGATCGAGGCGAGCGTCACGAGTTCTTCCGGCGACTGGACGGGCAGGTCCTTGTCGCGGCCGGCCCAGACCGTCGCCACGACCCGGTCGTGCTCCCGCTCCATACGATCGATGATGCCCTGCCTGCTGTCGCCGCGCGTGTAGCGATAGGTATCGGGGAGCAGAGTGCCTTCCGGCGGTACCGTCTCGATGGTGCCGATCAGGACCGGATCGGCGTTGAGCTTGTCGACGATCTGCTCGCTCGTCAGTCCCTCGGGGATGCTGATCGAATAGACGATGCCCTTGCCGCTCACGAGCGCATTCATGATGTCGCGCATGCTGGCGTGGGCGGGGATCAGATATTCGCCGGCCTTGAGATTGTCGCGCTCGCGCGAGAATTCGACGCCGGCCACGAAAATCCACTTCGAGGATATGAGCCCACGCTCGTGCAGGATCTCGGCGATATCGCGCAGACCCGTGCCCCGGTCGATCAGGACGGTGCGCGGCTGGTCGAAATGGCTGCGCTCCTCGAAGCGCATCTTGCCGAAGAAGAAGAGACCCGCAGCACCGAGCACGCTGACGACGATGATCGTCATCGCGAAATTCATGATCATGACGATCGGGTGGCGCGCCTGCTGCGAGCGAGGCGGCGGGCCTGGCGCACGCTCGGGACGCAGCGCGTCGCTGGGGCTCTTCGGATTGATCCGGCTGGCTCCTGCCGCGCGAGACTTTCCTCGGGCCGGCTCGGCGGCCTTGTCGGCGCCCTCGCCTGTCGGCTGCGCGTCGTTCATCACACCCCGCACCTTGATTGCCGGCCGCTCCAGCCCGTATCGGCCGATCGCGCGACTTTAGGGAGGAATATGGCGAAAGCGCGGGCGATGCCCGCTGCGCCGCTCCGCTCAGCCGTCATGCCGGCGGAAGACCAGCGATGCATTGGTGCCGCCGAAGCCGAACGAGTTCGAGAGCGCGACGTCGATCTTGCGCTTGCGCGCGACCTTCGGGACGAGGTCGATCGGCGTCTCGTAGGCGGGATTGTCGAGATTGATGGTCGGCGGCGCGACATTGTCGCGAATGGCGAGAAGGGAGAAGATCGCCTCGATCGCGCCGGCGGCGCCGAGCAGATGGCCGGTCGCCGATTTGGTCGACGACATGGATACCTCGGCCGCGGCATTGCCCAGCACGCGCTCCACAGCCGCAAGCTCGATGCCGTCCGCCATGGTCGATGTGCCATGCGCGTTGACATAATCGACATCGGAGGGGGCGATACCCGCCCGCTTCAGCGCGGCCTGCACGCAGCGATAGGCGCCATCGCCATCCGGCGCAGGCGCGGTGATGTGATAGGCGTCGCCGGAAAGGCCATAGCCGATCACCTCGCCATAGATCTTGGCGCCGCGGGCGAGCGCATGCTCGCGCTCCTCGAGCACCACGATGCCGGCACCCTCGCCCATCACGAAGCCGTCGCGGTCCTTGTCATAGGGACGCGACGCCTCCTCGGGACGATCGTTGTAGCCGGTCGACAACGCCTTGCAGGCCGCGAAGCCGGCCAGCGAGATGCGCGAGATCGGGCTTTCCGTGCCGCCAGCGATCATGACGTCGGCATCGTCGAGCGCAATCAGCCGGGCCGCATCACCGATCGCGTGCGCGCCGGTCGAGCAGGCCGTGACCACGGCGTGATTCGGGCCTTTGAAGCCGAAGCGGATCGAGATCTGGCCGGAGGCGAGATTGATGAGGCGGCCGGGAATGAAGAAGGGGCTAACGCGACGGGGGCCGCGGTCGCGGAGGATATACCCTGCCTCCACGATGCCCTCGATGCCGCCGATGCCGGAGCCGACCAGCACGCCGGTGCGGATCTGGTCCTCATAGGCGGTCGGAAGCCAGCCCGAATCGCGCACGGCCTGGTCGGCGGCGGCCATCGCGAAGACGATGAACTCGTCGACCTTGCGCTGCTCCTTCTCCTCCATCCAGTCGTTCGGATCATAAGCGCCGTCCGACAGCGCACCGCGCGGAACGCGGCAGGCGATCTGGCAGGCGAGATCGTCGACTTCGAAAGAGGTGATGCGCGAGGCGCCGCTTTTTCCGGCGAGCAGGTTCGACCACGTGACGTCGACACCGCAACCGAGCGGCGTGACCATACCCATCCCGGTGACGACGACACGTCTCATGCGCAACTCCCGAACCGGACCCCGAGGGTCCGGTCGCCGTTTCTTTTTGTCTGAGGGGAAACTGGATGACGCCGGATCAGCCGGCGTTCTTCTCCAGGAAGTTGACCGCGTCGCCGACGGTCAGGATCGTCTCGGCGGCATCGTCGGGGATCTCGACGCCGAACTCTTCCTCGAAAGCCATGACGAGCTCGACGGTGTCGAGGCTGTCCGCGCCGAGGTCGTCGATGAAGCTCGCACCTTCCGTCACCTTGTCGGCGTCGACGCCGAGGTGCTCGATCACGATCTTCTTAACCCGGTCAGCGATATCGCTCATTTTGTCCTAACCTCGACTGTTCGTGTCACTTCACTCGACGCGATTTCTCGCACGCGGGAGATGGACCTGAAAGCCCACTCCCGGAAAACGCACCGCGATATCGTCACGAGGACCCCGCCTAAGGCCAGGAGAGCCTCTTCTGCCCGCGATCGTCAACTCACCGCTTCCCCGCCGCTTCCGCCGCGGAGAACCCGTCCATCAGAGGGCGGTCCTAACATAGTTTCCAACCCTTGACCAGCGGCGCGGGAGGCTGCCGAAGGCGCTTGGGACAGGTCCGGACCGACCGCCGATTCGCTTTTCAGATCATAGCCATACCGCCGTTCACATGCAGCGTCTGGCCGGTCACGTAAGCCGCCTCTTCGGAGGCGAGATAGACGACAGCCGCCGCGATGTCCTCGCCGCTGCCGAGCCGCTTCGCCGGCACGCGCTCGAGGATGGACGCGCGAATCTTCTCGTTCAGCACGTCGGTCATCGCCGTCTCGATGAAACCGGGCGCGACGCAGTTCACCGTGATGTTGCGGCCGGCGACTTCCTGAGCCAGCGACTTCGACATCGCGATGAGGCCGGCCTTGGAGGCCGTGTAGTTGCCCTGCCCGGCATTGCCGGTGACGGCGACGACCGAGGTGATGTTCACGATGCGGCCGGAGCGCTGGCGCATCATGCCGCGAAGCGCAGCGCGAGTCAGGCGGAACGGCGCCGTCAGATTGACGTCGAGAACGTCGCCCCAGGCCTCGTCCGAGAGACGGGCGAACAGCATGTCGCGGGTGATGCCGGCATTGTTCACGAGAATATCGAGACCACCGAGGGTCTCCTCGACGGCGGGAACGAGACTCTCGACATCGTCCGCCTTCGAGAGATTGCAAGTCCTGACATGGACGCGCTCGCCGAGTTCCGTTGCCAGCGTCTCGAGGGCTTCCTGGCGCGTGCCGGAGATCGCGACAGTGGCGCCCTGGCGATGCAGCGCCACCGCGATGGCGCGGCCGATGCCGCCGCTCGCGCCCGTCACGAGGGCACGTTTGCCGGTGAGATCGAACATCGCGGTACTCCTTTGCGCGTGTGAGCTGCTGCCGTCAGGCGAGAAGCGGCAGGCCTGCCGCGATGTCGTCGGGGGTGCCGATCGAAAGGGTCCGCGCGGCGGGCGCGATGCGCTTGGCCAGGCCGGAGAGCACCTTGCCGGCGCCGATTTCGACGAAGAGATCGGTACCGGCCTGCTCCAGCCAGCCGACCGACTCACGCCAGCGCACCATGCCGGTCACCTGCTCGACAAGCCTGGCGCGGATCTCGTCGGGATCTGAGATCGGAGCCGCGAGCACATTGGCGACGAGTGGCACCACCGGCGGGGCGATGAGCACGCCTGCCAGCGCCTCGCGCATCGCATCGGCGGCCGGCTGCATGAGGGCGCAATGGAAGGGCGCGCTCACCGGCAGCAGCAGCGCCCGCTTGGCGCCCTTGGCCTTGGCGATCTCCACCGCGCGCTCGATAGCGGCACGCGACCCGGAGATCACGACCTGACCGGGGCCGTTGTCGTTGGCAGCCTGGCAGACATCCCCCTCGGCGGCTTCCGAGGCGACGGCGACCGCGGTCTCGAAATCGAGGCCGAGCAGCGCCGCCATGGCGCCCTCGCCGACCGGCACCGCCGCCTGCATCGCCGAACCGCGGATGCGAAGGAGGCGCGCGGCCTCCGCGACCGACAGGCTTCCCGCCGCGGCCAGCGCCGAATACTCGCCGAGCGAGTGACCGGCGACATAGGCGGCGGAACCCGACACGGTCACACCGTTCGCCTCCAGCGCCCGCATCGCCGCGAGGCTCACGGCCATCAGCGCCGGCTGGGCGTTCGCGGTCAGCGTCAGGGTCTCGATCGGGCCTTCGAAGATGACGGCGGAGAGCTTCTCGCCCAGCGCATCGTCGACCTCGTCGAACACGGCACGTGCCTCTGGATAGGCCTCCGCCAGCGCCTTGCCCATGCCGACGGCCTGGCTACCCTGGCCCGGAAATGTCAGAGCTGTCGTCAAGAATGCGCTCCCGGCTCGATGGTCGCCGGCGACGCCCGCCCGGCCTTTGGCGGCGGCTAATCGCGCCTTCGTGCCGCGAAGTCAAGCCCGGCCGCCATCCGCTACGGCGCTGCGGCACGCTTCCGTCGCCGTCGCGGAAACGTGATAGTATGTTGAGCTTATTAAATTTCGTTCATCCGTCCGAAAGTCGCTTGCGCGCCCCAATCGAGGCCTCAGATCACAGTCGTCCACACGCCATCGCGGACCGCCCGCCAATCCTTCTGCGGCCGCCGGACCGGGATGACGCGACGGGACGGATCGATGATTGGAGAACCATCATGAAGACCCTCGCTCTCGCACTTCCCCTGGCGGGCTTCATCGCTTCGGCCGGCGCCGCCTATGCGGTCGACGTCGACTCGGGGACGGTGCGGCAGCTCGATGCCCGCAGCGGCGCGATCACGCTCATGGACGGCCGCTCGTTCAAGGTCAGCAACCCGATCCTGCTCGAAGGCGTCATCCCGGGCGAGAAGGTGATCATCACCGTCAATGACGACAAGACGATCGGCTTCTCCGAGGACCCCTCGCAGTGGGAAAGCACGACGTCCTACGACAACTGAGCCCGCACGCGACGACTTGACGACCGGGGTCGGACCAGCGCCGGCCCCGTTCGCTTTCAGCGAGGCGCCGCCGCCCTCGCAGTCCTGGGGCGATATCGCCTGGGTGGTCCATCGAGCAACCCGAAGCCGTCGCCGCGTTGCCGCACGATATGGCCAAGCTTGCCGCGGTCTTCCGCGGCATCACGGCGATCGAGCGGGGCTTCACCGCGCCGAGGACGGCCACCACGGCGCAGCAAGCGATTCCCGAGGGAGTGGCTCAGCGGCGTTTCGGCGGCTCGATATTCGGCAGAAAGGCCGTCAGCAGGCCAATCAGCGGCAGGAAAGCGCAGATCTGGAAAACGAAGGCGATCGAGGTGCGGTCCGCCAGTTCGCCCAGCGCCGCGGCGCCGATGCCGCCCATGCCGAAGGCGAAGCCGAAGAAGAGACCAGAGACGAGGCCGACCTTTCCGGGGATCAGCTCCTGCGCATAGACGATGATCGCCGAGAAGGCTGAGGAGAGGACGAGGCCGATCACGATCGACAGGATCACCGTCCAGGCGAGGTTCACATGCGGCAGAAGCAGCGTGAACGGCAGCACGCCGAGGATCGAGAACCAGATGACGAATTTGCGGCCGAAGCGGTCGCCAATCGGTCCGCCGGCGATCGTCCCGGCGGCGACGGCGCCAAGGAAGACGAAGAGGAGCAGCTGCGAATCGCGCACCGACACGCCGAACGTGTCGATGAGATAGAAGGTGTAGTAGCTCGACAGCGCCGCCATGTAGAAGAACTTGGAGAAGATCAGCGCCGCCAGGATCAGGATCGAGCGGACGATGATCGGCCGCGGCAGCATGACATGCGCCGCCGTCCCGCCCTTGCGGTGGATGCCCGACTGATGCTGGGCCCGATACCAGAAGCCGACACGCGACAGGATGATGATGCCGGCGAGCGCGGCGAGGGCGAACCAGGCGACGGCGCCCTGCCCGCGCGGCAGCACAATGAAAGCAGCGAGCAGCGGCCCGATCGCCGATCCGAAATTGCCGCCAACCTGGAAGAGCGACTGCGCGAGGCCATGGCGTCCGCCGGAGGCCATGCGCGCGACGCGCGAGGATTCAGGGTGGAAGATCGAGGAACCGAGGCCGATCAGCGCGACCGACAGGAGGATCACGGAATAGTGGCCCGCTGTCGCGAGCAGGACGAGGCCGACCAGTGTGCAGCCCATGCCGATCGGCAGCGAGAAGGGCATCGGCTTCTTGTCGGTGTAAATGCCGACGATCGGCTGCAGGATCGAGGCCGTGCACTGGAATACGAGCTGGATCAGTCCGATCTGGCTGAAGTCGAGTGCGAACTCGTCCTTCAGGATCGGATAGATTGCCGAGATCACGGACTGCATCAGATCGTTCAGCATGTGCGACATGCTGATGGCGACCAGGATGCCGAAGGAGGTGCGCTGCGCGAGCGTGCTACCCGCCGAGGCGGGGACGGCGGCAACCCTGTCGGTCACGATAGGATCCTCGAAATGAAGCGTCGATCGGCGGGATGGCGTCGGGGATCAAGCCATAGCGATCGGCCGGAAGGATCGGCACTATGCCGCCGGCCGAACCGATTGAAAAGACGGCTTGGCGTGATGGGTTCATCAGGCCGCCTGATGAGACCGAAAGTCCTCAGTCGCGCATGGCTGCCACGGGCGCATGTCACCGCGACCGACCACCGCCTCCAAGTCTCGGCCGATACGGCGCCGCGCATTCGCGTCGCGCGCCTTGAGTTTCGCGTCGATCCGCTGTATGCACCGCCCGTCGCATGACACCCGGCCGGGGGTTGAACGGAAGGCGGCGCTTGCCGCAGGGATCGCAGGATCCCGTCTTCCCGTGTCTCCGCTCTCGAAGTACGACCGACCGCCTTCCTTCCGGAGGCTTCGGTGAGGCTTGGCGCCGGGGCCAACAGGGAAAGGCGAATATGCCTCTTTACGAGCACGTGTTCCTGTCGCGTCAGGACGTGTCGGCCCAGCAGGTCGAGACGCTGACGGAGACGTTCAAGGGTATCATTGAGGCCAATGGCGGCTCGATCGGCAAGATCGAGCAGTGGGGCCTCAAGTCGGTTGCGTTCCGCATCCGCAAGAACCGCAAGGCGCACTACACGCTGATGAACATCGACGCCCCGGCCGCCGCCGTGGCCGAGCTCGAGCGTCAGCAGCGCATCAACGAGGACGTCCTCCGCGTTCTCACCATCCGCGTCGAGGCGCTCGAGGAAGGCCAGTCGGCCATGCTCCAGAAGCGTGACCGCGACGACCGCGACGGCGATCGCGGCGGCCGCTTCGGCGACCGTGGCGACCGTCCGCGTGGCGGCTTCGGCGGTGATCGTGGTGGCGACCGCGGCGGTTTCCGCGGTGAGCGCCGTCCGCGCAACGAAGACAGCGAAGGTGGAGCTGAATAATGTCTGAATTCGGTGGTTCCAGCGCTCCCCAGAGCACCGGTGGCGGCGCGCGCCGTCCCTTCTTCCGTCGTCGCAAGACCTGCCCGTTCTCCGGCCCGAATGCGCCGAAGATCGACTACAAGGACGTGCGGCTGCTGCAGCGCTACATTTCCGAGCGCGGCAAGATCGTTCCCTCGCGCATCACCGCCGTCTCGGCGAAGAAGCAGCGCGAGCTGGCTCAGGCCATCAAGCGTTCGCGCTTCCTCGGCCTCCTGCCCTACGTGATCAAGTAAGGCGTTCGGCCGCCTGTCGGCCGATGCGACGCGGCCTCCCGGCGCCGAGCCGGGAGGCGAGACATGGTTGGGGCGGGCGCTTCTCGCGACCCGTCTCTAACCGCTCCAGGAGCGGGACAGCGACACGATGACGATGCGCAACATCCTGATCGGCCTCGGTGCCGGCCTCGCGGCCGCGCTGCTGTTCGCCGGCATCGCGACGGGAACGTCGCTCGCGCTCCCCCTCTATTTCCTGTCACCGCTTCCGATCGCCATTGCCGGGCTCGGCTTCGGCACATGGGCCGGCGCCGCCGCTGCCGCGACGGCAGCGGTCGTGATCGCTGCGCTGTTCGGTCCGCTGTTCGGCGGCGTCCAACTCGCGATGTTCGGCATCCCCGTCGCCTGGGGCGCCCATCTCGTCGGGCTGTCGCGTCCCGCCGGCGAAGACGGCAAGGTCGAGTGGTTTCCCCTCTCCCAGGCTCTGGTACGCATCGCCGTGGTCGTCGCGGCCGGCGTCGTGGTGCTTCTGCCGCTGATGGGCATGAACCCGGCCGATTTCTCGAAGCAGCTGATGCTGGCGATCGAGGAATGGATGAAGTCGGGCGGCGAGCCGCTCGATGCGACGACGCGGGCAGAGGCGGCGCAGGTCATCGACATCATGGTTGCGCTGCTGCCGGCGATCAGCGCTTTCAGTGCCCTCACCTTCACGGTGATGAATCTGTGGCTCGGCGGTCATGTTGCGCGCATGTCCGGCCATCTGCCCCGTCCATGGATGCCGATGTGGACCGTGACCATGCCGAAGCATGCGGTAACCGTCCTCGGCATCGCCATTCTCGCGGCCTTCGTGCTGCCCGGCATCGGCAGCCAGATCGCCGTCGCGCTCTCGGGTGCCTTCACCCTCGCCTTCGCGCTCTCGGGCTATGGCGCGCTGCATGCGCTACTGCGCGGCCGTCCGGGCCGCGTCGCGCTGCTGGTGCTCGTCTATGCGGCGAGCTTCATCTTCGCCCCGGCGATCATCGCCGCGGCGCTTCTCGGCATCGCCGATTCGCTTCTCCAGTTCCGGTTCCGCCACGCCGGCGGCTCCGGCCCCGCATCCTGACCTTCAAACCATTCGATCAAGGAGACCTGACATGGACGTCATTCTGCTGGAACGCGTCGCCAAGCTCGGCCAGATGGGCGAGATCGTGCACGTCAAGAACGGCTATGCGCGCAACTTCCTGCTGCCGCAGGGCAAGGCGCTCCGCGCCACCGAGGCCAACAAGAAGCATTTCGAGAGCCAGAAGGTGCATCTCGAGGCGCGGAACCTTGAGCGCAAGAAGGAAGCCGACGTCGTCGCCGAGAAGCTGAACGGCCAGAGCTTCATCGTCGTGCGCCAGGCGGGCGAGACCGGCCAGCTCTACGGTTCGGTGTCGAGCCGCGACATCGCCGAGCTGGTCGCAGAGGCCGGCTTCGCGGTCGCGCGCAACCAGGTCGTGCTCGATCATCCGATCAAGACGATCGGCCTGCACGAAGTCGTCGTCGCCCTGCATCCGGAAGTCGAATCGACCGTCACGATCAACGTCGCGCGCAGCGCCGACGAGGCCGAGCGCCAGGCGCGCGGCGAGGATCTCACCGTCCGCGAGACCTTCGAGCTTGAGCCGCTCGAGGACGAGGAGGCTCTGGAAGCCGAGGGCGAGAGCGAGGAGTAATCCTCGCCAAACCCAAAGGACGCCTTACCTTTCGAAGGGGCGCCCGGCGACGGCCGGGCGCCCCTTTTCGCATTCTCACGACCATCTGCAGGTGTGTCGCCCAGCAACTTGTAATCGTGGCAAAATCGGGGCTAACATTCGACAGAGGAAGCAATTCCGTCCTGTCCCCAAGTCAAAACCGACCCCGGTGAACGGGGCCGCCTAGGCAACGGATCCCCGCCATGAACCGGTTGCTCGCCAGCTACATAGACCGCGTGCTGAAGAAGGGCTCGCTCGAGCTCATCGATGCCAAGGGCCGCCTGCACCGCTTCGGCGACGGCACCGGCGAGACGGTCCGCGTGCGAATAAAGTCGTCCTCGGCCGAACTTGCCGTGTTCCTCAATCCCGAGCTCAAGCTCGGCGAGGCCTTCATGGACGGCGACTTCGTGGTCGAGCAGGGCACGATCTACGACTTCCTCGCGGTCGTACTGCAGAATATCGGCTCGGGCGGGCGATCCTTCGTGGCGCAGGCCATCTATCAGGCCCGAGTCGCAACGCGCCGCTTCCGCCAGTGGAACACGCCCTTCCGCGCGCGCCGGAACGTCGCCCACCACTATGATCTCGATGGACGGCTCTATTCGCTGTTCCTCGATCCGGACCAGCAGTATTCGTGCGCCTATTTCGAGACGGCGGATGCCTCGCTCGAGGAAGCGCAGGTGGCGAAGAAGCGGCATCTTGCCGCCAAGCTCGCTCTGGGGCCTGGGCAGAAGGTGTTGGACATCGGTTCGGGCTGGGGCGGCCTCGGCCTCTATCTCGCCGAACATGCCGACATCGACGTTACGGGCGTCACGCTGTCGGAGGAACAGCACAAGGTCTCCAACGCGCGGGCCACCGAGCGGGGGCTTTCCGACCGGACGCGCTTCCTGCTCAAGGACTACCGCCATCTCGCGACGCGCTTCGACCGAATCGTCTCTGTCGGCATGTTCGAGCATGTCGGCGTCGGTCACTATCGCGAGTTCTTCGAGCAGGTGCGCAATCTGCTGACCGATGACGGCGTCATGGTTCTGCACTCGATCGGCCGGTTCGACATGCCGGGCGAGACCAATTCCTGGATCCACAAATACATCTTCCCCGGCGGCTATATCCCGGCCCTGTCGGAGGTGCTGCCGGAGATCGAGCGGGCTGGCCTCAAGGTCACCGATATCGAGATCCTGCGCCTGCACTATGCTGAGACGCTGCGCGAATGGCGGCTGCGCTTCATGGCGCGGCGCGCCGAGGCGCTGAAGCTCTATGACGAGCGCTTCTGTCTGATGTGGGAGTTCTATCTCGCCGCGTCCGAGACCGCCTTCCGCTATCAGGACATGATGAACTTCCAGATCCAGTTCGTGCGCGACCAGCATGCGCTGCCGATGACGCGCGACTATATCTGGCAGGCAGAGGAGGCGCTCCGGCGTCGCGACAACGCCGGCCAGCGGCCGTCTCTGAAGATAGCCGGCGAATGAAGCCGGGCGACCGGCCGGCATCGGTCGGCCTGTCGCGATTCGGCCACGGACAAGCGCATGCCGCGCCTTTATCGGCATACTGTTAATTGCGAGGGAATCGGGGCGCGGGCCGCGGGATTGACTCATCTAGCGAGCGTCCCGGCCCAATCGCGCCTATGAATCGCCTGGGGAAAAACGAGGGCGAGGCGATGAATAGTCCGGCACGGGCGCTCCAGCAGCAGGCGACCGAATTCTATCGCCAGCCGCCGCACAATATCGAAGCCGAGCAGGCGCTGCTCGGCGCGATCCTCGTCAACAACGAGGCCTTCTACCGCGTCTCGGACTTCCTCGAGCCGGTGCATCTCTACGAACCCATCCACCGGCAGATCTTCGAGGTCGCCGGCAGCCTGATCCGCGCCAACAAGGTGGCGACGCCGGTCACGCTCAAGACCTTCCTTCCTGCCGATCTCGCGATCGGCGACATGAATCTCGCCCAGTATCTGGCGCGCCTCGCCGCCGAGGCGACGACGATCATCAATGCCGAGGACTATGGCCGCGCGATCTACGATCTCGCGCTGCGCCGCGCGCTGATCGGCATCGGCGAGGACGTCGTCAACATCGCTTTCGACGCGCCCATCGACATGCCGCCCAAGGCCCAGATCGAGGACGCCGAGCGGCGGCTGTTCGCGCTGGCCGAGACGGGCCGCTATGACGGCGGCTTCCATTCGTTCGAGGAATCGCTGAAGACCGCCATCGACATGGCGAGCGCCGCCTACCAGCGCGACGGCCACCTCTCCGGCCTCGCCACCGGCCTCGACGACCTCGACCGCCAGATGGGCGGCTTGCAGCCCTCCGACCTCATCATCCTCGCCGGCCGTCCCGCGATGGGCAAATCCTCGCTTGCGACCAATATCGGCTTCAACATCGCCAGGGCCTATCGTGGCGAGGTTCAGCCGGACGGCTCGACCAAGACGGTGGACGGCGGCATCGTCGGCTTCTTCTCTCTGGAAATGTCGGCCGAGCAGCTGGCGACGCGTATGGTCGCCGAGCATTCGGGCGTCTCCTCCTCGCGCATCCGGCGCGGCGCGATCGACGAGCACCAGTTCGCGCGCATCGTCGCCGCCTCGCGGGAGATGGCGCGAATTCCCTTCTATATTGACCAGACCGGTGGTCTCTCGATCGCCCAGCTCGCGGCGCGGGCGCGGCGGCTGAAGCGCCAGCGCGGACTTGATCTCCTTATCATCGACTACCTGCAGCTGCTGCAGGGGTCGTCGAAGCGCGGCTCGGAGAATCGCGTTCAGGAGATCACCGAGATCACCACCGGCCTCAAGGCTCTCGCCAAGGAACTGAGCGTTCCCGTTCTGGCGCTGTCGCAGCTTTCACGCCAGGTCGAAACACGCGACGACAAGCGGCCGCAGCTCTCCGACCTTCGCGAATCGGGCTCCATCGAGCAGGACGCCGACGTGGTGATGTTCGTCTATCGCGACGAATACTACCTGAAGGGCAAGATGCCGAAGGAAGGCACCGAGGAGTTCTTCAAGTGGCAGGCCGAGATGGAGCAGGTCGCCGGCATCGCCGAAGTGATCGTGGGCAAGCAGCGCCACGGCCCGACCGGCACGGTGCAGCTCCAGTTCGAGGCCGAGTTGACGCGCTTCTCGAACCTCGTCCGCCGCGACCAGCTGCCCGAGGCGTACGAGTAGAGCGGCGCATCCGTGCGGGTAGGCCCGCCCGTGCCCGGCCGCCGTTCTTCCTGGAGAGGGAGGACCGGCTTTTGCGCGGCATGGAACAAGGCCGCGCTAGCTCTCTTGGGAGAGTGCCGCTCGGGGCTCACCTCCTGCCTGACTCTCCGCGTTCGTAGCGCATCAGGTCGCCTGGCTGACAATCGAGGAAGTCGCAGATGCGCTCGAGGGTCTCGAAGCGCACGCCTTTCACATGCCCATTCTTGAGCAGCGAAAGATTGGCTTCCGTGATGCCGACATATTCAGCCAGGTCCTTCGACGTGACATTGCGCTCGGCAAGCATGACGGCCAGCCGGACATGAATGGGCATGCCGGGGCTCCCTAGACGAACTGCTCGTTTTCGGCAGCAATATCGGCCGCCGAGACCAGTACCGAGGCGACGATCGCGACCATCACCGCGAAAAGCAGCGAAAGCAGCGTATCGGACCCGACGCTCAGCACGAGGGTCCGCGTCTGCTCCGGCGACGCTGCGCCTAGCAGAAGGCTGAGTGCCGCGCCTGCAAGCGGCTTGAGCAGCGCCGACGCGCCAACGCCGAGCGCAAATCCACGAAGGCCGCGCGCGGCTTCCGCGGAGAAGATGCGACCGGCAGCGAAGCAGGCAAAACAGCGCCGAGCGCTCAAGAGGCCAAGTACCAGAGCGGCCAGCGGGACCATGGCAAAGGCGAATCCGGCGAGACGCACCGGAAGTCCGAGCTCCGCAGGAGGAGAAAGGCCGAGGCCCGCCTGACGGAACACTGCGTCGGCCGGCGTCAGCCACCAATAGACGAGCATCAGGGCCGGCAGCAGCGCGGCGATACACAGACAGGCTGCTGCCAATGCCCTGCTCCAGCGGAGCAAGCGATGCGTTCGGTCTCGCTCCGGGGAGAGCCTTGTTGGTCCTATCATCGAGACACCTGTCATTCGGGATCCTTCGAGGCCGCAAACTATCGTCGATATTATTGTTTGACAATAATTTCTTTTCGTATGACGGTTCGACGTTCTTTCGAGGAGGTTCGCATGCCCGATTTTCGCTCCATCGCCGTCGCGCTCGCTCCCAGTATCCTTGTCGTCGCAGCCCCAGCAGGCGCAGAGCCGTCGACACAGGCCGGCGCCATATCGGTCGCCCAAGTCACGCAGATGCTCGACCAAGCACCGGGCAACCGGATGGCACAGCAGGTTCTAACGGCCTATCTCGCCGGCGTCGGCGAGGCGGCCGGCGTACTCCT
Organism: Kaistia geumhonensis; assembly: GCF_030815145.1. Taxonomy (NCBI): domain Bacteria; kingdom Pseudomonadati; phylum Pseudomonadota; class Alphaproteobacteria; order Hyphomicrobiales; family Kaistiaceae; genus Kaistia; species Kaistia geumhonensis. The sequence continues at coordinate 935,987 of NZ_JAUSWJ010000001.1, forward strand.
CGACCTCGGCGATGCCCCCTGCCGGCGCCCGCTCACGCTCTCGGCAGAGGAGGCTCGCCACGCGATTGGCGCCGCACCGACAAGAACGTTTGCAGCGACACCGCTCATTGTCAGCGACATGCTGGCGCGCGCGGGCTGTCGCCGTTGACTGGCGGGCTCTCTCCAGTGGCGACACGCCGCGCTATCCTGCGCGGTGCCGTGGGCCTGGCCGGCCTGGCAGCGTCGGGAGTGCGAGCGCGGGCAGAGGACTACAAGCCTGTACGCTGCGAGGCCCGCCGTGCCTATTCCGGTCCGCCTCTTCACACGCCGGTCGCCTGGGGGACTGTTGGGGCGGTCCCTGAGCGGCCGCTCCCCTCGCGGGAAGCCGCGCGGCTCGACGAGGCCTTCGCAAGGATCAAGACACTGACATCGGCTCCGGCGCTCACCGCCGCCGTCGCGCGACCGGGAGGCGGCGTCTGGTATCGCACAGAGACGCAGTCGACCCGTCCGAGGCTGTGGTGGGCGAGCGTCGGCAAGACGTTCACCGCGGTCGTCGTGCTGCAACTCGCTCAGGAAGGCAAGCTGTCGCTGGACGCGCCGGTCTCGCGCTGGGTGCGCGGTGTACCCAACGGCGACGTCGTGAGCCTGCGCGATCTTCTCGCGCACGCATCCGGCCTTTTCAGCGCCAACGAGGATCGCGTCGTTCGCGCACACCCCGCCTACCGCGATCCGGAGACATTGCTGGCGATTGCGCGGCGTCACGGCGCGATGTTCTGCCCCGGCGAGAGGTGGCGCTACTCGAACACCGGCTATGACGTGCTCGGCGAAATCGTCAAACGCGCGGACGGACAGACGATCGACAGGGCGATCACCTCCAGGATCATTGCCCCGCTCGGCCTTGCATCAATGCGGGCGCTTTTGCCGGGGAAGAGCCCCGCCGATGTCGCTCCCGCGGTAGCGATCGCTGGCGCAACAGTCGATCCCGGCTGGGCCGGTGCGGCCGGGCCGGTCGCGAGCGACGCCCGCGACATGGTGACGGCCTGGGCAGCGCTTCTCGAAGGGCGGCTGGTCAGGCAGCCGCTCCTTGAGGCGATGACCTCGGCCCTCTACCCGATGTTCGACCCCGGCACTTTCTATGGGCTCGGCATCATGGTGTTCGACGTGCCGGACGGGAAGTCGACGCTGCGCTGGATCGGGCATGCCGGCGGCGCCCCCGGCGTCAGCGCCCTGGCAGCCTATTCGCGCGCGGACGAGGCGATCGTGGCGGTCGCGCTCACGGGTGGCGGCTCAGCCATAGCTGCCGCGAACCTTCTCATGAAGTCGCTCGGGACAGCGGGCCGCCGGCGCTGACCGTGCGACTCAGATGCTCGGCTCCAGCAGATCCCAGAGATTGCCGTAGAGATCCTCGAAGACCGCGACTGTCGCATAGCTCTCGTGCCGCGGCTCCTCGCGGAAACGGACGCCCCGGGCGAGGAATGCGGCGTGGTCGCGCGCAAAATCCTCTGTCTCGAGAAAGAAGCCGACGCGGCCGCCGGTCTGGTCACCGATCCGGTTCTTCTGGTCCTCGCCATCGGCCGTCGCCAGCAACAGCCGCGCGCCGGCATCGGCCGACGGCGCGACGAGAACCCAGCGCTTGCCGCCCCCGAGCGGCGTATCGGCGAGAAGCGCGAAGCCAAGCTTTTCCGTGTACCAGGCGATGGCGCGGTCATAGTCGTCCACGACCAGCGTGACGGTGGCGATGCGGGCGTGCGGCATGATGGCTGGCATTCCGATGAGAAGCGGGAGGCGCGTGAAATTCGCCGGTCGCAAGGCCGGCGCAATAATGTCGCCGGAAATTCGCGTAAAGTCTCGGCCATGGAATCATCGATCTTCGTCACGGCAGAGCGGCCGCTCGCGGAGGACTGGCGCTGCGGCGGCCGGCTCGTGGTCGACTTGGCCTCTCTTGCCGACAACTGGCGGGCGGCCGCTCGGCTCGCCGGGCGGGCGGAAGCCGCCGGAGTGGTCAAGGGCGACGCTTATGGCATCGGGATCGAAGCGGCGGCCACGGCGCTCGCGGCAGCCGGTTGCCAGACGTTTTTCGTAGCGCTTCCTTCCGAAGGCCTGCGGCTGCGGCCGCCTCTTCCCGACGCGCCGATCTATGTGCTGAACGGACTTCCTCCCCGAGCCGCAGCCGAATTTTCTCGCGCCGGTCTGCGGCCCGTGCTCGGCTCGGCGGAAGAAGTGGACGAATGGGCAGCCTTCCGTGCCGCGGGCGGCACCGGCGCCGCGGCACTTCATGTCGATACCGGCATGCAGCGACTGGGCGTCACGCTGGATGAGGCGGCAGCCATCGCGCCCCGCGCGAAGGCGCTCGGCCTCGCGCTCGTCATGAGCCATCTGGCAGCTGCCGACCAGCCCGGGCATGCTCTGAACGCCGCGCAGCTTTCCCGTTTCCGTTCCGTTGCACAGGCGTTCGCCGGAGTGCCGGCTTCGCTATCGAATTCCGCCGGCCTTCATCTCGGGCCGGATTTCCTGTTCGATCTCGTGCGTCCCGGCATCGCGCTCTACGGCGCCCGCTCGACCGCCGCGGCGCCGCCGCTTTCGACCGTCGTCACCGCCGAAGCGCGGATCGTGCAGGTGCGCGACGTCGCTGCCGGCACGGCGGTCGGCTATGGCGCGAGCGAACATGTGCGGCGGCCGAGCCGGATCGCGATCCTCGGCGCAGGCTATGCCGACGGCTATCACCGCCGCGCCGGCTCGACCGATGAGCGGCCGGGAGCAAGCGTCCATCTGCATGGCAGGCGGGCGCCACTGATCGGCCGCATCTCGATGGATCTCATCGCGGTGGACGTGACCGATATTCCCGAGGCCCGTCGCGGCGATCATGCCGAGCTGTTCGGGCCGAATATCGCGATCGACGAGGTTGCGGAGCGGGCGGAGACGATCGGATACGAGCTTCTCACCGGCCTCGGCCGCCGCTATCAGCGCCACTATCGAGGAGGCGCCTGATGGCCAAGGCACGTGTCCAGTATATCTGCCAGAATTGCGGCGCGGTCAGTCCGCGCTGGCAGGGGCGCTGCGAGGCCTGCGGCGAGTGGAACACGCTCGTCGAGGAGAACACCGCCGGCGGCATCGGCGGCGGTCCCGGCCGTGCGCCGCAGAAAGGGCGCGTGGTCGAGCTCCACGCCCTCGCCGGCGAGAGCCGCACGCCGCCGCGCATCGCCTCCGGCATCGCCGAGCTCGACCGCGTCACCGGCGGCGGTTTCGTGCGCGGCTCGGCGATCCTGATCGGCGGCGATCCCGGCATCGGCAAGTCGACGCTGCTCCTGCAGGCCTCGGCGGCGCTGGCGAAGAAGGGCGAGCGCGTCGTCTACATTTCCGGCGAGGAAGCCGTGGCTCAGGTCCGCCTCAGGGCCGAGCGGATGGGCGTCTCTGCCGCCCCGGTCGCGCTTGCGGCGGAGACCAGCGTCGAGGACATCCTTACAACGCTGGAGGCCGACCGTGCGCCGGCGCTGGTGATTCTCGATTCCGTCCAGACGCTCTGGACCTCGACGGTCGAGGCTGCGCCGGGAACGGTGACGCAGGTACGCGCCTCGGCGCAGGCGATGATCCGCTACGCGAAGCAATCGGGCGCCACCGTCATCCTGGTCGGCCATGTCACGAAGGACGGGCAGATCGCAGGCCCGCGCGTCGTCGAGCACATGGTCGACGCCGTGCTGTATTTCGAGGGCGAGGGCGGCCATCATTTCCGCATCCTTCGCGCGGTGAAGAACCGCTTCGGCGCCACCGACGAGATCGGCGTCTTCGAGATGACCGGCGGCGGCCTTCGCGAAGTGCCGAACCCTTCGGAGCTCTTCCTCGGCGAGCGCAACGCCGCCGCACCGGGCGCCGCCGTCTTCGCGGGCATGGAGGGCACGCGCCCGGTTCTGGTCGAGATCCAGGCGCTCGTCGCGCCCTCCCCGCTCGGTACGCCGCGCCGCGCCGTGGTCGGATGGGACGGTGGCCGACTCGCCATGGTTCTCGCGGTTCTCGAATCGCATTGCGGCGTGAAGCTCGGGCCGCACGACGTCTATCTCGCGGTAGCCGGGGGTCTCAGGATCAACGAGCCCGCAGCCGATCTGGCGGTCGCCGCGGCGCTCGTCTCCTCGCTCTCCGGTATTGCCCTGCCGGCCGATTGCGTCTATTTCGGCGAAGTCAGCCTGTCCGGCGCGGTGAGGCCCGTCGTGCATGCCGCGCAGCGCCTCAAGGAGGCGCAGAAGCTGGGTTTTGCCAAGGCCGTCCTGCCCCTCCAGTCGCTCGACAAGGATCAGGGTGGCGCCGCAGGTCTGGTCGGGATCGATCAGCTCGCGGGGCTCGTGGCCGCCATCGCCGCGTCAGGGCCGCCGACTGGGCGTCCCGCAGCGCGCGAGCCAGGCGGCCGACCGGCGGAACGGCGGCGCGCCACGATCGCTGCCGACGAGCCGTGATGAGACTGGATTGGTCCGCTTGGCAGGGCGGTTCTGGGGGTAGGCGGAGCGATGTCGGTCACCATCCTTGATGGCGTGGTCGTGGTTGTGGTGCTGATCTCGGCACTGCTCGCGATGGTGCGCGGGTTCGTCCGGGAAGTCCTTTCGGTCGTCTCCTGGGTGCTGGCGGCCGTCGCCGCCTTTTATCTCTACAAGCCGGTGCTTCCCTACGTTGAGCCCTATATCGCCAACCACAATATCGCGGTCATCGCGACAGCGGCGGCGATCTTCTTCATCACGCTGATCATCGTTAGCTACATCGCGATGCGGATCTCCGACTTCGTGGTCGACAGCCGCGTCGGGCTGCTCGACCGCACGCTCGGCTTCGTCTTCGGCGCCGCGCGCGGCCTCTTGATCGTCGTCATCGCCTTTTCGTTCCTCAGCTGGATCCTGTCGGACAAGCAGCCCGACTGGGTTGCGAATGCGCAAACAGCCCCCATGTTGAAGCGGCTCGGCGAGCGGCTGGTCGCGGCGCTTCCCGAAGATGTCGAGAAGACCATCCAGGAGCGCCTGCACGGTGCGACAGAGGACGGGTCGCCGGGCGTCGATGCTCCGGCGGACTCGCCTGAGGCTCCGACACCGCCGGCGACGGTCCCTCAAGGCGGCGCCGACCAGCAGGCGCCCAATTACGGTGGTGCGGCCCGCCAGGGTCTCGACCAGCTGTTCGATAATGGCGACGGCCCGGCGCAAGAACCGGCCGCACCGCAGGGGGCGACCGGAGGACAGGCGAAACCGTGAGGCGCGCGGCCGGCGTATCGGCCGAAGAGGATGGAATGGACGATTTCTCTCTGCTGCCTTCCCGCCCCGACGACGACCGCTTCCATGAGGAATGCGGCGTCTTCGGCGTTTTCGGCCATCCCGACGCCGCCGCGCTGACGGCGCTCGGCCTGCACGCGCTCCAGCATCGCGGCCAGGAAGCCGCCGGCATCGCCGCGCACGACGGCCGCCAGTTCTCGATCGAGCGGCATATCGGCCTCGTGGGCGACAACTTCACGCGGAAGGCTGTCATCGACCGCCTGCCGGGTCCGCGCGCCATCGGCCACAACCGCTATTCGACCACGGGTGGTGCCGGGCTGCGCAATGTCCAACCCATGTTTGCCGAGTTTGCCGGCGGCGGCTTCGCGGTCGCGCATAACGGCAATCTCACCAACGCCATGACGCTGAAACGCGAGTTGCAGCGGCGCGGCTCGCTCTTCCAGTCGACTTCGGACACCGAGACGATCATCCATCTGATCGCCACCTCGAACCATGGCCGCCTCCTCGACCGCTTCATCGACGCGATCCGCCGCATCGAGGGCGCCTATTCGCTCGTCGCCCTCTCCGAGAAGAAGATGCTCGGCTGCCGCGATCCGCTCGGCGTGCGGCCGCTGGTGCTCGGCCGGCTGGACGACGCCTATATCCTCGCGTCCGAGACCTGCGCTCTCGACATCATCGGCGCCAGCTATGTGCGCGACATCAATGCCGGCGAGGTGGTGATCATCACCGACGATGGCATTGAGAGCCTCTATCCGTTCGAGCGTCAGGCCTCGCGCTTCTGCATCTTCGAATATGTCTATTTCGCGCGGCCGGATTCCGCCGTCGACGGCCGCGGCGTCTATGCCGTGCGCAAGAATATCGGCGCCGAACTGGCGCGCGAGAGCGGCATCGACGCCGACATCGTCGTTCCGGTACCCGATTCGGGCGTGCCGGCGGCGATCGGCTATGCCGAGGAAGCGGGTATCCCGTTCGATCTCGGCATCATCCGCAACCACTATGTCGGACGCACCTTCATCGAGCCGACGGACGCGATCCGCCATATGGGCGTCAAGCTGAAGCACAACGCCAACCGCGCCATCCTGGCCGGCAAGCGTGTCATTCTCGTCGACGATTCGATCGTGCGCGGCACCACCTCGATGAAGATCGTTCAGATGGTGCGCGACGCCGGCGCGGCCGAGGTGCATATGCGCATCGCCAGCCCGCCGACCACCGACAGCTGTTTTTACGGCGTCGACACGCCGGAGAAGTCGAAGCTGATCGCCGCCCAGATGAGCGTCGAGGAGATCGGGCGCTACATCAAGGCCGACAGCCTCGCCTTCATCTCGATCGACGGGCTTTACCGGGCAGTCGGCGAGGCGAAGCGCAACGGCGACCTGCCACAATTCTGCGACGCCTGCTTCACCGGCGACTATCCGACCCGCCTCTCCGATTTCGACGATCGCGGCAAGATCCGGCCGCTGCCGCTTCTCGCTGAGGCGAGCTGAGGCAAGGCTCGAGGGGCTCCGTCGGTCGAGTCACTTGTGGGGGCGAGCGGTTCTATCTCGCCCTTCCCTTCACCTCCCGGCACCGGTCCGGCCCGCCGATCACCGTTTGCCGCGCCGGACCGGCATGGTAGAGCCTCCGCGGAAACCGCCCACCATCCAGCGAGACGCTCATGACCACCCCTGACTTCTCCGGCCGCCTCGTCGTCGTGACCGGGGCCTCGCGCGGCGTCGGCTGGCAGGTGGCGACGGCGCTCGGCGCGGCCGGAGCCCATGTCATCGCTATCGCCAAGACGGTGGGGGCGCTGGAAGAGCTCGACGACGCCATCCGCGCCAAAGGCGGCAGCGCGACGCTGGTGCCGCTCGATCTGCGTGATCTCGACGCCATCGACCGCCTCGGGCTGTCGATTTACGAGCGCTGGGGCAAGCTCGACGCGCTGGTCGGCAATGCCGCGCTGCTCGGCCTCATCACGCCGGTGACCCATCTCGACCAGAAGGACTGGAACGACGTCATGACGGTCAACGTCACGGCGAACTACCGATTGATCCGCTCCCTCGATCCACTGCTGCGTCTCTCGGATGCCGGCCGGGCGCTGTTCATGACTTCGTCGGTCGGATCGAGCCCCCGGCCCTTCTGGGGCGCCTATGCCGCCTCCAAGGCGGCGCTGGAGGCGCTCGTGCGCGTCTATGCGGGTGAGGTCGCTTCCACGACGATCCGCGCCAATCTCTTCGATCCCGGACGGCTGCGCACGCAGATGCGCGCCAAGGCGGCGCCGGGGGAGGATCCCGAGACGGTCGCCTTGCCCGCGGTCGTCGTTCCCGACATCCTGCGCATGATCTCGCCGGGCTTCTTGGACAACGGCACGCGCTTCGAGTTCCCGACTCGCACCGTCACGCAGCTCCTCTGAAATGAAAAGGCGGCCTCTGCCGGGGCCGCCCTTAATTTCTGCCATGCCGGCGAGGCCTACTGGTTGCCCTGCGAGCCGGCAGAGACCGCTTCCATCACGCGATCGAGATTGAAGCTGCCCGGCTTCTGGCGCGGGGGAAACTCGCGGAAGCTCTGAAGCCACTGCGCGACATAGGCGCCGGCCGGTGCGATCGCGAACATGCGGTCCATGTACCAACGCTGATAGCCCATCGCATTCTCCTCCTCCGCCCGCTCGAACGGATCCATGCGCAGATTGGTCAGAAGCGGCGCGCGCAGCTGCTTGAACGGGTCCTGCCAGACGCGCAGGCCCTTTGCGTCCTGCTCGAGGAAGGTCATCTTCCAGTTGTCGTAGCGCAGCGCCGCGACGCTGCCGTCATCGGTCCAGTAGATGAACTCGTGCCGCGGCCAGGCCGCCTCGCCGCGGAAGGCTGGACCGAGGTCGTAACCGTCGAGATGCACCTTGTAGTCGCGTCCGCCGATCGTTCGGCCCTCCAGCAGCTCTTCCTTGGCCTTGGGATCACCGGCAGCGGCGACGAGAGTCGGCAGCATGTCCTCATGCGCGCCGATATCGTTGATCACCGTGCCCGGCTTGATGACGCCCGGCCAGCGGATAACCGTCGGGACGCGGTAGCCGCCCTCCCAGTTGGTGTTCTTCTCGCCTCGGAACATCGTCGTGCCGCCATCGGGCCAGGTGAATGTCTCGGCGCCATTGTCCGTCGAGTACATCACGATCGTGTTGTCCTCGATGCCGAGCGTCTTCAGCTCGTCCAGCAGCTGGCCGACCATCCCATCATGCTCGACCATGCCATCGGCATAGACGCCGAGACCCGTCTTTCCCTCGGACGAGGGCTTGAGATGGGTAAAGACGTGCATGCGGGTTGAATTCCACCAGACATAGAACGGCTTGCCATCCGAATGCGCCTTGCGCATGAACTCGAGCGCCGACTTCGTCACCTCCTCGTCGACGGTCTCCATGCGCTTGCGGGTCAGTGGGCCGGTATCGACGATCTTCTGGCCGCCGTCCGGCAGCGCCCAGGAATGGATAACGCCGCGCGGGCCGAACTTCTTCTTGAAGTCGGGCGAGGCCGGGTAATCGACGTTCTCCGGCTCCTCCTCGGCATTGAGATGATAGAGATTGCCGAAGAACTCGTCGAAGCCGTGCGCTGTCGGCAGCATCTCGTCGCGATCGCCGAGATGGTTCTTGCCGAACTGGCCGGTGGCATAGCCGAGCGGGCGCAGCAGCGTCGCGATGGTCGGATCCTCCGGTCGCATGCCTTCGGGCGTGCCTGGCAGGCCGACCTTGGTGAGGCCGGTGCGGATCGGCGACTGGCCGGTGATGAAGGCGGCGCGGCCGGCGGTGCAGCTCTGCTGGCCATACCAGTCGGTGAACAGCGCGCCGTCATGGGCGATCTGGTCGATATTGGGCGTCCGGTAGCCCATCATGCCGTTGTTGTAGGCGCTGATGTTGAAGCCGCCGATGTCGTCGCCCCAGATCACGAGGATATTGGGCTTTTCGGACGCGGCCCCGGCTTTGATGGGCATCAGCGTGGCTCCGCCGGCGACAAGAAGGCCGGCCAGTGCCGAAGCGATCAGACGTTTCATTCTTGAGTCTCCCCCTCGAGAGGAGGCGGGTGCAACACGGCGCGCCGGTCCCCCGACTAGCGACAGCCCTGCCCCGCACCCGCCCCGGCGTTGCTTAGCACGCGGCGGGGTGGGAGACTGTCCGTCGACGGACAGTCTCGGGAAGATTGCAGTGACTACACTGGATGATGCCCGCGCGCTCGCAGGCCGTGCCGCATGGCTCGCCGAGGCCGATCCTCGATTTCGGCGGGCGGTGCTGGAAGGCTGCCTGATGCAGCATTTCGAAGCGCAGCAGGTGATCTATGGCGTCGGCGACGGTCCGGGCGGCATCCACTGCCTGATCTCGGGCAGCGTCAGGGTCAGCGTCGCCTCGGCGGAAAGCGGGCCGTTCTTCGGCCATCTGATGCGTCCCGGCACCTGGATCGGCGAAGGACCGCTGATCACGCGCCAGCCGCGGCTCGTCGGTCTCTCGGCGGGGCGTCGCAGCGAGGTGCTGCTGCTGCCATTGCCGACGATCCAGTCACTCCTGGAGGCGCATCCGGCCGGCTGGCATGCCATCGCCATGCTGACCTTCGTCAATCTGCAGACGGCGGTACTTGCGCTCAACGATCTGATGATCCGCGACGACACGAAGCGGCTGGCGGCCACCCTTCTGAGACTGTCCGGCCACCGCTTCGTAAGCCTCGCCGAGGCGGAGCCGATCGAACTCGACATGAGCCAGGAAGATCTCGCGACGATGGCAAATCTCGCTCGCTCGACGACGCTCGCCATCCTACACCGTTTCGTCGAGGCAGAGCTCATCCGCCTCGACTATCGCCACATCGTCATCCTGGAGCCGGAGCGGCTGCGCAGGATGCTCGTGCGCGACTAGAGCTCAGCGCTTCTTGGCCTTGTCCTCGTAGGGATTCTCGCCCTTGCGCAGCATCAGCCGCAGGGGAACCGCGTCGAGGTCGAAGGCCTCGCGGAGACCGTTGATGAGATAGCGCGTATAGGCCTCCGGCAACGCCTCGGGCCGCGAGCAGAATGCGACGAAGGTCGGCGGCCGCGCCTTGGGCTGCGTCATGTAGCGCAGCTTGATGCGGCGGCCGGAGACGGCTGGCGGCGGATGATGCTCGAGTACGCCCGAAAGCCAGCGATTGAGCGCCGCGGTCGGCACGCGGCGGTTCCAGAGGGCGTAGACGCGCAGGATTTCGCCCATCAGCTTGTCGATGCCCGAGCCGGTAAGGCCCGAAAGCGTGACGAGCGGCACGCCGCGCACCTGCGGCAGCAGCCGCTCGGCCATCTCGCGCAGTTCCGCCATCGCTTTCTGGCGGTCCTCGATCAGGTCCCACTTATTGATTGCGATGACTAGCGCCCTGCCCTCGCGGGCGACGAGATCGGCGATCTGCAGGTCCTGCTTCTCGAAGGGCATAGTCGCGTCGAGCATCAGGACCACCACTTCGGCGAAGCGGATCGACCTCAAGGCATCGCCGACCGAGAGCTTTTCGAGCTTCTGCTCGACACGCGCCTTCTTGCGCATGCCGGCGGTGTCGAAGAGCTTGAAGCCACGGTCGCGCCAGGTCCAGTCGACCGAAATCGAATCGCGCGTGATGCCGGCCTCGGGGCCGGTAAGCAGCCGCTCCTCGCCGAGCATGGTATTGATGAGGGTCGACTTGCCGGCGTTGGGGCGGCCGACGATGGCGACGCGGATCGGCTTCGTGGTGTCGAGCTCCGGGAAGATCTCCTCGCCGTCGGGGCCGATCACGACCTCCTCGTCGCCCTCCTCCTCGATGTCCTTGTCCTCGTCGAGCCGCTCGAAGGGCAACAGCGCATTGAAGAGATCGGCCATGCCTTGGCCATGCTCGGCCGAGATGGCGACCGGCTCGCCAAAACCGAGGCTGTAGGCTTCCATCACGCCGTCCTCGCCGATCTTGCCCTCGGCCTTGTTGGCGACGAGCACCACCGGTTTGCCGACGCGGCGCAGCAGATCGGCGAAATGTTCGTCGACCGGCGTGACGCCGACGCGGGCATCGATCAGGAACAGCGAGACATCCGCCTCGGCGATCGCCGCCTCCGTCTGCGCGCGCATGCGCCCCTCGAGGCTCGCGGGATCCGCCTCCTCGAGGCCGGCCGTGTCGATGATGGTGAAGTGCAGATCGCCGATGCGCGCCTCGCCCGGACGGCGATCGCGCGTCACGCCGGGCGTATCGTCGACAAGTGCGATCTTCGAGCCGACCAGGCGGTTGAAGAGCGTCGACTTGCCGACATTGGGGCGTCCGATGATGGCGGCCGTGAACGACATGGCTGAGCTTTCGGTTCGATCGAGCGCCGATGATAGCGCGGCAGACCGGCGTCGGTCACGCGGCGCCGGGCGGAGAGGCCGCCACCGATTGCAACGGCCGCATCAGGCTCGATCGCGATCGGCCCGGGATGCGATCAGGTTTCGACGCGCTAGAGACCCGACGCGGGGTCGGGAATCCGCGCGGATCAGGACTTGGCGGGCTCCGGGGCGGCGCCGATCTTCGAACGGATCAGCTCCAGCATCAGATTGGCGCGCGCCTTGGTGGATTCGACCGAACTTGGATCCTGTGCGATCTCGTTGAAATAGCCGCGCGCCGCCTCGAGATCGCCCGCGCGCCAGGCCGACAGGCCGAGCAGTTCGCGGGCTGCGTTGCGCCAGGGACCGCCGGTCGCAGCGAGATCGTCGAGCCGGGCCTTCATGGCCGGCAGGTCGGCGGTGTCGACAAGCAGCATCGCCGCCCGAAGCCGCGCCATCGCCTTGAAGAGCGGCGGCGTCGATGTCTCGGCGGAGAGCGCATCGAAGGCCTTTACGGCATCGTCGGTCTTGCCCGCAGCGGCCAGCTCGGCCGCCGAGCGGAATCGGGCGATCATGGGGTAGCCGCCGCTGCCTGTATTCGAGAGATCCTCGAGCGCCTTCAGCGCCTCGTCGCGCTTGCCTTCCTCGGCGAGCTGGAGGGCAGCGACGAAGCGGTCGCCCGTGGCTGCCGCCTGCTGCTCGCGCCAGTAGAGCCAGCCGCGCCAGCCGGCCGTCGCGACGACGATGAGGACCGCGAGGAGAATCACATAGGGCCCGAAGCGGCGCCACAGCCTCTTCGCCTGCTCCTTGCGCAGATCCTCTTCGACTTCATGAAAGATATCGGTCATCGTTCCCCGTCCGGTCGCCGGTCAGCGGCCGGCACCATATAGAAGCGTCATGATGCTGGCAAATGGCCGGAATCCGCTGAATCGCGGCGCGCCGTAGGCCACGCTCCGCCTCGAGTCCAGTCCCAGCCCGGAGGCCGGCTCAGGTTTTCGGCTTGTAGACGTTCTCTTCGCCGGGGAAGGAGCGGTCGCGGACCGCCCCGGCATAGGCCGAGACCGATTCCTCGATCATGCCGGCCAGCGACCCGAAGCGCTTGACAAATTTCGGCACGCGCGGCGACAGGCCGAGCATGTCTTCGAGCACCAGAATCTGCCCATCGCAGGCCGGTGAGGCCCCGATGCCGATCGTCGGGATCGGCACGCGCTCGGTGATTGCGCGGGCGAGCGGCTCGACGACGCCCTCGACGACCATCGCGAAGGCGCCGGCCGCGGCGATGGCGTCGGCATCGGCAAGCACCGCCTCGGCGCTCGCCTCGCTACGGCCCTGCACCTTGAAGCCGCCCATGGTGTTGATCGCCTGCGGTGTCAGTCCGACATGCCCCATCACCGGCACGCCGCGATCGACGAGGAAGCGCACCGTCTCGGCCATCTGGCGGCCGCCCTCCATCTTCACGGCGCCGCAGCCCGTCTCCTTCATGATGCGCACCGCCGAGCGAAAGGCGACGGCGGGGCTCTCCTCATAGGAGCCGAACGGCAAATCGACGACGACGAGTGCACGCTTCGAACCGCGCATGACCGCCTGACCCTGCAGGATCATCATGTCGAGCGTGACAGGGATGGTCGTCTCCATCCCATGCATCACCATGCCGAGCGAATCGCCGACCAGCATGAAGTCGACGAAGGGATCGATGATCGCGGCGGTGTGCGCGTGATAGGAGGTCAGAGAGACGATCGGCTCCCCGCCCTTGCGCGCGCGAATATCGACCGCCGTCACGCGGCGGATGTTGGCCTCGACGGACATCAGCGTCTCTCCCGGTGCGGCCTCGCCGCTCGTTGCCGTTTTCCTAGAGCGAATATCGCCGTGCCAGAAGCGTTTTCTGCCTCCGCCGCGGGCATGGCTGCCTCAAGCAACGCGCATGGCTTGCCGCCGGTTCGCGCGAAGAGACTTTGCCCGCTTACCAGTTCTTCAGCAGTCGCGCGCATCATTCGATGGTCGTTGTGTGCTCTCACGCGGACTTGTACTTCCATGCGCCTGCCGTCCATGCCTCGTCGACTGAAGATCCTAGCCCTTCTCGCCGCGCCCTTCGCGGTTCTGTCGGGCGGAGCGCAAGCCGAAGTGGTGGCGCGCGTCAGCCTGTCGTCACAGGCGATGGTGGTCTATGTCGACGGCGTCCCGGTCTATGACTGGGCGGTCTCGACCGCGCGGCGCGGCTTCCGCACGCCAACGGGCTCCTATCGCCCGACCCGCATGCACCGCATGTGGTATTCCAAGAAATACGACAACGCGCCGATGCCGAATTCGATCTTCTTCACCGGCGGATATGCCGTACACGGCACGCCGCATGTCCGGGCTCTCGGCCGGCCTGCCTCGCATGGCTGCATCCGCCTCCATCCCGACAATGCGCGCACCCTCTACAGCCTTGTCGCGGATCAGGGGATGGGCAATGCGCGCATCGTGATCACACGTTGAGAAAATCGACGTGGCCCGGCCGCCGCTGTGACGAAAGCCACTGACCTCGGCCGCCCGCTTCCCTTAAGAAAATGACCACAGCTGCGGCGGAGATTGCCGCGGCCTCTCCCGTAACCGCGAACTCGACCAGAACCGCTCCATGTCCGTCCGCACCGCCCTCGCCGCCATTTCCATATCCGCCGGCCTGCTCGTTTCCGCCGCGGTGCCCGCCTCGGCCAACCTGCTCTTTCCGGGCCCGGCCAGCGTCTATGCCAAAGTCTCGATCGCCGACCAGCGCATGGACGTCGTGGTCAATCGCGGCAACGGCAAGAAGGAGACCTATTCCTGGAAGGTCTCGACGGGCCGCAAGGGCTTCGAGACGCCGCCCGGCAAGTTCCGCCCGGACTATATCGACGAGTTGCACCACTCGACGAAATACGAGAATGCGCCGATGCCGTTCTCCGTGTTCTTCAACGACGGGATCGCCGTGCACGGTACCACCGAGCTGAAGCGGCTCGGCTCGCCGGCCTCGCATGGCTGCGTGCGCCTCGATCCGCAGAATGCCGAGGTCTTCTTCCGCGCCGTCGCCGATATCGGGATGGAGCGCACGGCGATCATCGTCGAAAAGTAGCCGCCCCGCGTCAGTCGCCGCCCGGCCCGCCGCCACCTGGTCGCGACCGCCACTGCTGGATCCGGCTGCCGATCCCGGACGAGCCATCGCCGCCGGCGAAGCCGCTAGCTCCGGACGGCGGCGATCCCTGCGGTACCGCGGCCTGATCGGGTCTTGCACCTTGGAGTCGCGCCGGGAGATTGCCCTGGCCGTCGCGTATGGCGCGGATATTTGCGGCTCTTTGCGCCAGTTGCTGGCCGACATCGATATCGACGACGGACGGACTGCCATCGTCGGTCGGCGCAGCTGCTCCGGGCGCGTCGTTCACAACGAAACCCGAGCCGAGCTGCAGCTGGTTGCCGTGCCGCGCGACATAGGCCTCCACGGAGAGCCGGGTGACACCCGGCCCATCCGGCAGGCCGTCCAGCGCGATGGTCTTCACCATCAGCCCGCGCGGCGTCGCGCGGCCGCGCACGATGACCCGCTGCCCGTCGAAGCGGGCGTCGGGACCAAACAGCGAGAGGCCGCCGATCGAGAGCAGCCAGCCGCGATAAACGGCGGGACCGACAACCTGATCCATGCGGCTGCCGGCAGGCTCGACGAGCCGCGCCTCGATCGTGCCGTCCAGGCGACGGATGCCGCTGACGGCGATGCGCTCGCCGACCGCGAAGGCGCCGGTTCCGGTCGTTCCCATATCGACCGTCTGGCCGAGCACCACCAGTCGGGCGCCCTCGCTCGCCGTGATCGCGCCCACGACTTCGCTGTCGATGACGATCCGATCGGTCACAAGGTGGCCGCCCTGCGGCTGGGCGACGGTCTTCACCACCTGCCCGATCATCAGATCGCGCACGGAACGCCGGCGTCCGTCGATACGAACCTCGGCGTCGGCCGGATAGCTGATCCGGTCGCCATTCACGTAAATGCTCCCGAAGCGCTGGATCGAACCGAGGAAGCCGATCGCGCCTCCGCCGGGCAATCCTGTGATGCCCGTACCGCCGATGCCACGGTCAGAGGGCGGCGTGTCGTCGGCGAGGCCCGGCAGGATGCGCATGCCGATCCCGGCGACGAGCGCACGGAGGATGCCGCGCCGGCTGACTGAAACCAACCCGCTCACGGCTTTCCCTCCCCTCCGTCCGCGTCGTCGTCCGCGCCGCCGACCTTTTCGGCGTAGACATAGACGCCGAAATTCCAGCGCCACGGTCCGGCATTTTCCTCTCCGGCCGCGGCATGCGCCTCGCGATTGGCGCTGGTGAGGGCGTCCATGGCGATCTCGCGCGAGCGCCGCTCGAGCATCTCGGCAACCTCGCGCGTGAGCCCGTCATAGTGAACGGCGCGCTCGAGAAAGCGGGGGGTCTGGGCCTCGACATTCGCCACGGCTGCGGCGATGTGATCATGAAGGTTGCGGCCTAAATAATAGAGCTGCTGGTCGCTGCCGCTCTTCGGCACGAAGGCCTGTTCGACCAGAGTGATACGATCCTCGGCGTCCTGGACGACCAGCCCGCGGTCAATCCATTCGTCGAGCACGACGCGGGGCCGAACATCGCGTGTGACCGACTCGACGAGCCGGTCGAACGAGGCCTCGCCTGCGCTGCCGATACGCGGCAGAGGCAGCGGCCGGCCTGCCCGGTCGCTGAATTCGGCATCCGCCAGCCAGCGCGCGAGGATGCGGCTGGTGCGGGAGATGGAGGCCGGGACGACATTGACTGGCGCTCCGGCCCCGCGCAGGCGGCTGACTTCCTTGCGATGGATGCCGGTCAGGAGGCTGACCCGGCTATCCGTCTGGTTCTTCGAGGTGAGCGCAAAATCATTCTCTGCGACGTTCACGTAAAGCTCGCGCAGAAGATTGACGAGGGCAGGGAAAGTAAGCCCGCTGCGAATGGCGATACGCACCAGCGGCCTGAGCAGCCGCGCCAGCGGCGCCTGCAGGCGGCCGGCGTCGAGCGCCGTGCGGTCACGGTCGTTCATTCCCCCATCCCCGGCCGCCTCGGCATCGCCGCGGCGCCACCCGGCCGCGCGCGTGCCATGCAGCCACCTCCCCCGCCCTTCGGCGTCGTTCCAATCACGTCTAGCCTATAGCGCATGTGAAATTTTCCCACAATGGCGTGATCTGACCGCCTGACCGATTGACGTGGGAAATTTTCCCACATATCCATTTGGTCAACGGCAGCGCGGCTCGCGCACCGGGTCTGCGAAGCGAATCATCGGAGTATCCGCCTTGAGCAAGCTCTACATCGACGCCACGGTGCCCCTGCGCTGGGGACCTCACCCGCCGGTCGGCATCCCGCGCGTCGAGAGCGCGATCGTCCGCCAAGCGCTGCGCAACAACGCGGGCCCGAGCAAGGGCAAGAGCGCGCGGCAGGTCCGCTTCTTCATGATCAACCGGAACGGAGAGGCGCGTTTCCTAGATCGGCGCGAACTGGCCTATCTCGGCGACCTCGTCGAGGGACGCGCAGCCGCCGTAGAATCCGGCGCCGGAGAAAGCGTCCTCGCGCGGACGCGCCTGGTGCTGAAGTCAATCCGCGCCGGCGCCGCCGCGACGGGCAAGGAGTTCGATCGCGTCTCCGCCTCCTACATTTCGGGCAGGAACGACCGTCGCGGGATCGCCTACCAGGCCGCCAAGACCTTCATCCGCGTGGCGAAGCTCGTCGGCGGCCGGCGGGCGCCGGCCTTTGCCGCGCCCGGGCCCGACCCGCTGCTCGATCCCGATGCCGCCTGCTTCATCTCGACCGCCGGGTTGCATGCCCTGGCGAGCAGCGGGCGCGGCGACGGCATCGCGGCGCGGCTCGCGACGATCCTGCATGATCTCATCCCCCTCGACCACCCGAAGCTGGTCGATCGGAGCCACGCGCGGAACTTCGAGAAGGACGTCGCCTGGATGTTCGGCCATTGCGAGCGGATCATCACCGTTTCCGCCCACACGGCCGAGACGGCCCGGCGCTATTCCGGCGAAAACGGCGTCGAGACGGCGCCCTCCATTGCCGTTTCGCGGCTCGGCTCGTTCCTCAAGGAAGGGCTGCGCCACAAGCCGCTCGAGCCGGTCCCCGCGCTCGCCGGCCGCCGCTTCGCGCTCTATTGCTCCACGATCGAGATCCGCAAGAACCACCTCATGCTTCTGAAGGTGTGGTCGCGACTCATCCCTGAGTTCGGCGAGCGGCTACCGAAGCTCGTCTTCTGCGGGCGCTGGGGCTGGATGAACGACGAAGTCGAGGCCTATCTCGCTGCGCATCCCGAACTGGAGAGCCATCTCGTGCAGCTTTCGGACATGAGCGACGCCGAACTCGGTTGGCTCTATGCGCATGCCGATTTCGGTCTCTACCCCTCCCGCGCCGAGGGCTGGGGCCTGGGCGCCGCCGAGTGTCTCGATTTCGGCCTGCCGGTCCTGATCTCGGAGACACCGTCGCTGTCGGAGGCGACGCAAGGCCTGATGCCGATCACGGGCATGGACGATGAGGAAGGATGGACTGCACTCGTGCGACGCGCGGTGGAGGACCCCACCTTCCTGCAGGAGCTCACGGCCCGCATCGCGACCGGCTATCTGCCGATCAGCGAGACGCGCTTCAGCAGTCGCGTTCTCTCGCTCGTCGCCGGAGAGATGCCGGACGTCCCGGCCCTGCCACAGTCCGCCTCGCCGAAGTCTGCCTTGCCGCGGCTCTCGCCGTGGCGCCCGGCCCAGCGAATGGAGGGGCCGCCGCGCATGGAGACACTGGCAGGGACCTGATCAGCCGAACAGGGTGGAGAGACGTTCCGGCGTCCATCCAAGAACGGCATAGGCATAGTAGAAGGCGCCGACGAGGATGGCTGAGACGATCGAGGTCGCGATCGCCTTCTTGATCAGCATCGGCTTCCAGGGGGCGCTCGGCGTCGTGCCGAGCGTCACTTCGCCCTGCTCTTCCTGCGTCTTGATGCCGAAGGGCAGGATCATGAAGATCACCAACCACCAGACGACGAAATAGATGGCGATCAGGCTGTAGATGCGCATGGCGTCTCAGGCCTCCTCGAGTTCGACCAGAGTTCCGGCGAAATCCTTCGGGTGCAGAAACAGGACAGGCTTGCCATGGGCGCCGATCCTCGGACGGCCATCGCCGAGCACGCGGGCGCCGTCGGCCTTCATCCGCTCGGCCGCAGCGTCGATGTCCGCGACCTCGAAGCAGAGATGGTGGACACCGCCCTCCGGGGATCGCGCCAGAAAGGACGCGATCGGCGATGCATCGCCGAGCGGCGTGATCAGCTCGATCTTGGTGTTCGGCAGCTCGACGAAGACGGTCGTGACGCCGTGTTCCGGCAGGTCGAGCGGCGCGGAGACAGTCGCGCCGAGCCGATCACGATAGATCGCTGTGGCGGCGCCGAGATCCGGCACGGCGATGGCGACATGGTTGAGACGGCCGATCACGAGCCCATCCTTCCAAAAACGCCGCGAAAGCAGCATGTGGAAGGCTCATACGGCGGCGACGAAGACCGTGCAAACGGGCTTTTTGCCCCACGCGTCGCGAACGGCCGCGCGAACGGCGCGCCGGAGCGCATCGCGCACCAGTTCACCATCGCGCCGCCGGGCCCGCGGAATGCTCTCGATCGTGCCGAGCACGGCGCTCATCACCAGAGCCTCGAACGGCTCACCTGTCGGCCCCTGCATCGGCAGGCCGACGAGCCCGATCTCGGGATCGCTTGCCAGCGCGCCCTTGGCATCGAGCACGACCGAGACCGCGACATGCCCGGCAAAGGCGAGGCGCTTGCGCTCGGGTACGCCGACGGCATCGAGATCGCCGATGATGGAGCCGTCCTTGTAGAGGCGGCCGGCCGCGACATCGTCGATCTCTTCGGCCGGACCGGGGGCGAGGCGGACCATGGCGCCGTCCTCGATCTCCACCACCTCGCCAACGCCGTGAGCGCGGGCGAAGGCCGCATGGGCGGCAAGATGCATCGCCTCGCCATGGACGGGAATCGCGATCTTCGGCCGCGTCCAGCGATACATTTCGGCGAGTTCGTCGCGCCGGGGATGGCCCGAGACATGAACCAGCCGCTCGCGGTCTGTCACGACATCGACACCGAGTTCCGCGAGCTGGTTGATGATGCCGTTGATCGCCTTCTCGTTGCCTGGGATCGGACGTGCCGAGAAGACGACCGTGTCGCCGGGCGCGAGGCCGATGAATTTGTGATCGTCGGAGGCGATGCGGGCCAGCGCGGCCCGGGGCTCGCCCTGGCTGCCCGTCACGATGGCCACCACCTTGTCACGCGGCAGATAGCCGTAAGACTCCTCGTCGAGGAACGGCTGCAAGCCGTCGAGATAGCCGAGTTCATGCGCCACCTGGCAGGCGCGATGCAGCGCACGGCCGACCAGCACCACCTGCCGGTCATTGGCCGCAGCCGCTTCGGCGATCGAGCGAATGCGCGCGATATTGGAGGCGAAGGTCGTGAAGAAGACGCGGCCACGCGCCTCGGCGATGACGGCCTTCAACTCGCGCGCGACCTCGCTTTCGGAGGGGCTGCGCCCCGGTCGCATCGCGTTGGTCGAATCGCAGACGAGCGCCAATACGCCCTCGTCGCCGATCGCCGCGAAGCGTTCGGCATCCGTTACAGGGCCAATCACCGGCGTCGGATCGAGCTTCCAGTCGCCGGTATGCACCACGGTGCCCAGTGGGCTCCGGATCGCGAGCGCCATCGGCTCGAGAATCGAGTGGGCAACGGCAATGAACTCGACCTCGAACGGGCCGATCCGGCGGCGCTCGCCGGGCCGCACGATGGTGACCGGAACCTCCGGCGCGCCGGGATGGCCCACACGCTTGGCGGCGAGCAGTCCGGCGGTGAACGCCGTCGCATAGACAGGCACACGGAGCCGCGGCCAGAGATCGAGCAGCGCGCCGAAGTGATCCTCATGGGCATGCGTGATGACGATGCCCGCCAGATTGGTGCGCTCTTCCTCGAGATAGGCGATGTCCGGCATGATCAGATCGACGCCGGGCAGATCGTCGCCCGCGAAGCCGACGCCGAAATCGACAGCCAGCCACTGCCGCGCATCCGACGGCCCGAGGCCGTAGAGCGCCAGATTCATGCCGATCTCGCCGACGCCGCCGAGCGGGAGGAAGACCAGTTCGTCGGTCCGGGATTTGGCCATCACGCGCGCACCGTCGCAACGGCGCCAAAATGAACCTCGCCGGCCGAGATGGTGCGAATGCCGCCATCGGCTGCGCGCACGATGAGCCGCCCCTGGTCGTCGATCGTCTCGAAAGCGCCCTGCACGACTTCCTCGCCCGAGCGGACAGCCACCGCCTCGCCCAGCCCGGCGGCCCGCTCCAGCCACAGCCGCCGCAGCACCGGGAAGCCGGCGCCGCCATTCCAGATGCGCATCAGGCCGGCAGCCGCATCGGACAACGCCTCGAAGACGGTGCCGGCATCGAGGCCGAGACCGAGCATCGCCAGCGAGGTCGCGGGATAGGGAAGCCCCTGCGGCGCGGCCGCCACATTGACCCCGATGCCGATCGCGACGGCGAGCTTGCCATTCGGCAGGGCCGCGGCTTCGAGACCGATGCCGGCGAGCTTGCCACCGTCGAGGAGCACGTCATTCGGCCATTTGAGGCGAAGCCGGGCGCGGCGATCGGCTCCCTCACCCTCCGCCCCGTCCAGCGCCATGCGGACCGAGAGATCCGGCGCGACAGCCCGCAGAGCCTCGTCGAGGGCGAGACCTCCAACGAAGCCGAGCGTCGCAGCGACCTGCGGTTGGTGATCGACGACCGCGAGCAACGTCGCGGCGAGATTGCCGCTCGGCGCCACCCAGGCACGACCTCGGCGGCCACGACCGGCCGTCTGCTCGGTTGTGACGAACCAGTGCGAGCCAGTATCTCCGGCGCGCGCAGCGGCTAGCGCCTCCTCGTTCGTGGAGCCAATGGCCGGATAGCTGGTGACGCGGTAGCCGGCGGCGCGAGCGGCAGGGCCCGGATGGAACTCCACGTCAGAAGAAGGTCTTCGCTGCGACGCTCGCCGCCGAGCCGATCGGGCCGGCGAAGAAGACGAACAGCAGGACGAAGGCGCCGGAGAGGCCGAGCACGACACGCAGCGACACGGCCATCGGCTCGAAATTGCCGGCGGGCTCGTCGAAATACATGAGCTTGACGATGCGCAGATAATAATAGGCGCCAACCACGCTGGAGAGCACGCCGATCACCGACAGCGCATAGAGCTGAGCCTCGATCGCCGCCAGGAAGACGTAGAACTTGGCGAAGAAGCCGGCGAGCGGCGGGATGCCTGCCAAAGAGAACATCAACATCGCGAAGATGAAGGCGATGAGCGGATGCGTGCGCGAGAGGCCCGCGAGATCACCGATTTCCTCCACCATCGTCCCTTGGCGACGCATGAAGAGGATGACCGCGAAAACGCCGAGCGTCATGACGACGTAGATCGCCATATAGAGGATGACGCCCTGGACGCCGGCCTGGCTGCCGGCGGCGAGGCCGACCAGCGCGAAGCCCATATGGCCGATCGACGAATAGGCCATCAGACGCTTGATGTTCCGCTGGCCGATCGCGGCGAAGGCGCCGAGCAGCATCGAGGCGATCGCGATGAAGCTGATAACCTGCTGCCATTCGGAGACGGCCGGCCCGAAGGCGCCGGCCATGGCGCGGACGAGCATCGCCATCGCGGCCGCCTTGGGCGCGGCGGCGAAGAAGGCGGTGACCGGGGTCGGGGCGCCCTCATAGACGTCCGGCGTCCACATGTGGAACGGCACGGCCGAGACCTTGAAGGCGATGCCGGCGATCACGAACACGATGCCGAACACCACGCCGACGGAAATGTCCCCACTCGAGAGCACGCGGGCGATCTCGCCGAACTGGGTGTGGCCAGTGAAGCCATAGACCAGCGACGCGCCATAGAGGAGCATGCCCGACGACAGCGCGCCGAGGACGAAATATTTGAGGCCAGCCTCCGTCGAGCGGACGCTGTCGCGATTGATCGCCGCCACGACGTAGAGCGCAAGCGACTGCAGCTCCAGGCCGAGATAGAGCGAGATCAGGTCGCTGGCCGAGATCATGATCATCATGCCCAGCGTCGCGATGACGATGAGCACCGGATACTCGAAGCGATCGAAATTCTCGCGGCGAGCGAAATCCGTCGACATCAGGATCGCGAAGCCGGAGCCGGCCAGAGCCAGCACCTTCATGAAGCGCGCGAAGGGATCGAGGACGAAGGCGCCCGAGAAGGTCGTGCCGTCCGGCGTCATGAACAGGAGCGCGAGGCCGGCCAGGAGGACGACGAACACCGAAAGCGTGGTGACGAGGCCGCTGGAACGCTCGCCCTGAAAGACGCCGATCATCAGCAGCACGAGCGAGCCGACCGCCAGGATGAGCTCAGGCAGGAAAGGCGAGAGGACGGGCAATGTCGCGAGTTCCATTATCGGGCGTCCTGGTTCGTCACTTGACCGCGACGGCGAGCTTGCCGGCGGCCGAGAGAGCCGCCTGGTAATTGGTGATGAGATTGTCGACCGAGGCCGAGGTCACGTTGAAGACGGGCTTCGGATAGACGCCGAAGAAGATCGTCAGCACGAGCAGCGGCACCAGGATCGTCGCCTCGCGGCGCGACAGGTCGAACATCGACTTCAGTTCCGGCTTCACGAGCGGCCCGAGCATGACGCGGCGATAGAGCCACAGCGCATAGGCCGCCGAGAGGATGACGCCGGTCGCCGCGAAGAACGACACCCAGGTGTTGGCCCGGAAGGCGCCAAGCAGGGTCAGGAATTCGCCGACGAAGGCCGAGGTGCCGGGAAGGCCGACATTGGCCATCGTGAAGACGAGGAACACCATCGCGTAGAAGGGCATGCGGTTCACGAGGCCGCCATAGGCGCTGATCTCGCGGGTATGCATGCGGTCATAGACGACACCGACGCACAGGAAGAGAGCGCCCGACACGATGCCGTGCGACAGCATCTGGAAGATCGCGCCTTCGACGCCCTGCGGGTTCATCGTGAAGATGCCCATCGTCACATAGCCCATATGGGCGACCGACGAGTAGGCGATCAGCTTCTTCATGTCCTCCTGCATCAGGGCGACCAACGAGGTGTAGACGATCGCCACGATGCTGAGCGTGTAGACGAAGGGCGCGAAATCAGCCGATGCCAGGGGGAACATCGGCAGCGAGAAGCGCAGGAAGCCGTAGCCGCCCATTTTCAGGAGCACGCCCGCCAGGATGACCGAACCGGCCGTCGGCGCTTCCACATGCGCGTCCGGCAGCCAGGTGTGCACCGGCCACATCGGCATCTTGACCGCGAAGGACGCGAAGAACGCGATCCACAGCCAGGTCTGCATCGAGGCCGGGAACGAATGGTTGAGGAGCGTCGGGATGTCGGTCGTGCCCGCCTGCCAGTACATCGCCATGATGGCGAGCAGCATCAGGACCGAGCCGAGCAGCGTATAGAGGAAGAACTTGAACGCGGCATAGACGCGGCGCGGTCCGCCCCAGATACCGATGATCAGGAACATCGGGATGAGGCCGGCCTCGAAGAACACGTAGAACAGCACGAGGTCGGTGGCGCAGAAGACGCCGATCATCAGCGTCTCGAGCAGCAGGAACGCGATCATGTATTCGCGGAACCGCTTCTGCACCGAGAACTTCGACGCGATGATGCAGGCCGGCATCAGGAAGGTTGTCAGGATGACGAACAGCATCGAGATGCCGTCGACACCCATCGAATAGCCGATCTTGCCGCCGAGCCAGCCCGCCTGCTCGACGAACTGGAAACCGGCGTTGGAATTGTCGAAGTCCTTCCAGATGAGCAGCGAGACGAGGAAAGTGACGATCGTCGTCCAGAGCGCAATCCAGTAGATGTTGCGCCGCGACGCCGCGTCGTCGCCGCGGATGGTGAGCAGCAACAGTGCTCCCACCGCCGGCAGGAAGGTTACGGTCGAAAGGATCGGCCAGCTGGTCATGTTAGGTCAAATCCTCAGCCCGCAAACATCATCCAGGTGACCAGCGCGGCAATGCCGATCAGCATCGCAAATGCGTAGTGGTAGACGTAGCCCGTCTGCAACTTCACCACGCGATTGGTCACGTCCACCACGCGGGCCGACACGCCGTCCGGACCGAAGCCGTCGATGAGCCAGCCGTCGCCCTTCTTCCAGAGGAAGCGGCCGAGCCACTTCATCGGGCGGACGAACAGGAAGTCGTAGAGCTCGTCGAAGTACCACTTGTTGAGCAGGAAGCGATAGAGGAGCGGCTGCTCTGCCGCGAGCTGCTTCGGAATGTTCGGCGAGCGGATATAGAACCAGTACGTCAACAGGAAGCCGATCACCATCATCACGGTGGGGGCCAGCTTGATGGTCTCCGGGAGCTCGTGCATCGCATGAAGCACGTGGTTTTCCGGGTTCATGAACAGGGCCGTTTTCCAGAACTCGCCGTAACCCTCGCCGATGAAGCGGTTGGAGAGGATCATTCCGGCGAAGATCGCGCCGAACGATAGGACGATCAGCGGGATCGTCATGACCTTCGGCGATTCATGGACATGCGACATGACCTCGGCCGAAGCGCGGGGCTCGCCATGGAACGTCATGAAGATGAGGCGCCAGGAATAGAACGAGGTCAGCAGCGCCGCGACGACGGTCAGGAACCAGGCATAGCCGGCAAGCGGATTCTCGGCGACGTAAGCCGCCTCGATGATGGCGTCCTTGGAGAAGTAGCCGGCGGTGAAGGGGAAGCCGGTGATCGCGAGCGTTCCGGCGATCATCGCCCAGTAGGTCACCGGAATTCGCTTCCGGAGGCCACCCATCTTGCGCATGTCCTGCTCGCCCGAGACCGCATGGATCACGGAGCCGGCGCAAAGGAAAAGCAGCGCCTTGAAGAAGCCATGCGTCAGCAGATGGAAGATGCCGGTCGCGAAGGCGCCCGTGCCGAGGCCGACGAACATGTAGCCGAGCTGCGAGCAGGTCGAATAGGCGATGACGCGCTTGATGTCGTTCTGGACGAGGCCGATCGTCGCCGCGAAGAAGGCGGTGGTCGCACCGAAGAAGGTCACGACGGTCAGCGCCGTCTCCGAGAGGCCGAATAACGGCGACATGCGCGCCACCATGAACACGCCGGCCGTCACCATGGTCGCAGCATGGATGAGCGCCGAGACGGGGGTCGGGCCCTCCATCGCGTCCGGCAGCCAGGTGTGCAGCAGGAACTGCGCCGACTTGCCCATCGCGCCCACGAAGAGCAGCAGGCAGGCGACGGTCAGCGCATCGAGATCCCAGGAAAGGAAGTGAATCTTCGTGCCGACGATGCCGCCGGCATTGGCGAAGATCGTGTCGAAATCGACCGAGCCGAACAGGACGAACACGGCGAAGATGCCGAGGACGAAGCCAAAGTCGCCGACGCGGTTGACGACGAAGGCCTTGATGGCGGCCGCATTCGCGGACGGCCTCTGGAACCAGAAGCCGATCAGGAGATAGGAGGCGAGACCGACGCCCTCCCAGCCGAAGAACATCTGGACGAGATTGTCCGACGTCACCAGCATCAGCATCGCGAAGGTGAAGAGCGACAGATAGCCGAAGAAGCGCGGCCGGTGCTCGTCATGGGACATGTAGCCCCATGAGTAGAGATGGACGAGCGACGACACCGTCGTCACCAGGATCAGCATGACCGCGGTGAGCGTGTCGATGCGGAAGGCCCAGTTGAACGAAAGCGTGCCCGACTGCATCCAGGGCAGCACGTCGACGCGCACCGGCGAGCCGTCCGGCGAGGTGACGGTGAAGAAGGCGATCCAGGCGAGAATGGCCGAGACGAAGAGGAGACCCGTCGTCACGATCTCCGCCGACCGGGAGCCGGGCGCCGCCGGCGCATGACCGTGGTCGCCGTGGCTATGATCGTCGTGACCATGCGCGTCGTGAGCATGGGCATCGTGGCCATGATCGTCATGCGCATGCGCGGCGTGGTCGTGGTGCCCGGCATCGCTGCCCTCGGCCGGCGCGCCGACCATGGCGGCGCGATAGCTGCCGAACAGCGCGATGGCGCCGGCGATGATGGCGCCGAGAAGGGGGAGGAAGACGATCGCGGAATACATCGGAGCCTCAGCCCTTCATCAGATTGATGTCTTCGACCGCGATCGAGCCGCGGTTGCGGTAGAAGACGACGAGGATGGCGAGGCCGATCGCGGCTTCGGCCGCCGCGACGGTCAGCACGAAGAGCGCGAAGATCTGGCCGACGAGATCGCCCAGGAAGGACGAGAACGCGACGAAGTTGATGTTGACTGCGAGCAGGATCAGCTCGATCGACATCAGAATGACGATGACGTTCTTGCGATTAATGAAGATGCCGAACACGCCGATCGTGAAAAGGATCGCCGCGACCGCCAGATAGTGGGAGAGCCCGATCTCCATGATGAAGTCCCCGTTCTCTCTCTAGACGCCCTGGCCGGGCTTGACGGCGTGCAGTTCAACCTTCTGCGAACGCGCGACCTGATCGGCGACGACCTGACGCTTCACGTTCGGCTTGTGGCGAAGCGTCAGCACGATCGCGCCGATCATCGCCACCAGCAGCACGAAGCCGGCCGCCTGGAAGAAGAAGAAGTAGTGGGTGTACAGCAGCTGCCCGATCGCGGCGGTGTTCGAGACCTGCGCCACGTCCGGGATCGGCGCTGCGACGCCCTTGACCGCCTCGGGCGCGAAGACCCAGCCGGACAGCACGATCAGCAGCTCGGCAAGCAGCACGACGCCGATCAGCCCGCCGACCGGCAGATATTGCTGGAAGCCCTGGCGAAGCTCGACGAAGTCGACGTCGAGCATCATGACCACGAACAGGAACAGAACAGCGACCGCGCCGACATAGACGACGACCAGCAGCATCGCCAGGAACTCGGCCCCGAGCATCACGAACAGCGCCGCCGCATTGAAGAAGGCGAGGATGAGGAACAGCACCGAAAGCACGGGATTTCGCGAACCTATCACCATCAGTCCGGAGGCGATGGTGATGGCCGAGAACAGGTAGAAGAAGAGCGTGTGCAGGATCATGATCGCTTCACCGGTAAGGTGCATCCATGCTGATGTTCTGAGCGATCTCCCGCTCCCACCGATCGCCGTTCGCGAGCAGCTTTTCCTTGTCGTAGTAAAGCTCTTCGCGTGTCTCGGTGGCGAACTCGAAATTCGGTCCTTCGACGATGGCGTCCACCGGGCAGGCTTCCTGGCAGAAGCCGCAATAGATGCACTTCACCATGTCGATGTCGTAACGGGTCGTACGCCGCGTACCGTCGTTGCGACGGGGCCCCGCCTCGATCGTGATCGCCTGTGCCGGGCAGATCGCCTCACAAAGCTTGCACGCGATGCAGCGCTCTTCGCCGTTCGGATAGCGGCGCAGCGCATGCTCGCCGCGGAAGCGCGGGCTGAGCGCCCCTTTCTCGAAGGGATAGTTCAGCGTCTTCTTCGGCTTGAAGAAGTAGCGCATCGACAGGAAGAAGGCCGAGACGAACTCGGTGAGGAAAATCGCTTTCGCGGTCTGGTCGAGGCGCATTACGGAGCCCATCCCATGATCTTGAGAACGGCGGCGACCACGACGACCATGCCGAGGGAGATCGGCAGGAAGACCTTCCAGCCGAGCCGCATGAGCTGGTCGTAGCGGTAGCGCGGCACGAAGGCCTTCACCATCGCGAACATGAAGAAGACCAGCAGCGCCTTCAGAACGAACCAGACGATGCCCGGGACCCAGGTGAACGGCGCGAAGTTGAACGGCGGCAGCCAGCCCCCGAGGAACAGGATCGTCGTCATCGCGCACATCAGGCAGATGGACGCGTATTCGCCGAGCATGAACATCATGTACGGCGTCGAGCCGTATTCCGACATGAAGCCGGCGACGAGCTCCGATTCCGCCTCGACGAGGTCGAAGGGCGGGCGATTGGTCTCGGCCAGCGCCGAGATGAAGAAGATGACGAACAGCGGCAGCAGCGGGATGAAGTGCCAGTCGAGGAAGCTGCCGGGCAGGCCGAGCTTGGTGCCGAGGCCATGCTCCTGCGCGATCACCACGTCGGAGATGTTCAGCGAGCCGACGCAGAGGAGGACGCCCACCAGCACGAAGCCGATCGAAACCTCGTAGGACACCATCTGCGCGGCGGCGCGCAGCGAGGATAGGAACGGGTATTTCGAGTTCGAAGCCCAGCCGCCCATGATGATGCCATAGACGCCGAGCGAGGAGATCGCGAGCAGGTAGAGGATGCCGACATTGATGTTGGCGATCACCCAGCCCGCGTTGAACGGGATCACCGCCCAGCCGGCCAGCGCCAGCGTCACGGTGACCAGCGGCGCCAGAAGGAAGATGCCCTTGTTGGCGCCGGATGGGATCACCGGCTCCTTGAGCACGAACTTGAGCAGGTCGGCAAAGGACTGGAGCAGGCCGAAGGCGCCGACCACGTTCGGGCCGCGGCGCAGCTGGACAGCCGCCCAGATCTTGCGATCCGCCAGAAGGATGAAGGCGATCGAGACCAGCAGCAGGATCAGCAGCAGAAGGCTCTGCGCGATGATGATCACGCCGGGGATCAGATAGCCGTCGACGAAGCCGTTCATCGGTTCCTTACTCCGCTGCCGCCGCGACCTGGCCGGCCGCGAGCGCCGAGCACTCCGCCATCACGGCCGAAGCACGGGCGATCGGATTTGTCAGATAGAAGTCTGCGACCACACTCGCGAAGGTCACGGACGGAAGCGAACCCGCCTTCGACGCGAGCGCCTGTACATCCGCCAGCCCCGCCGGCTCGACATGATCGGCCTTGGCGAGATGGGGATAGGCCGCATAGAGCGCGCGGCGCAACTCACCGAGCGAGTCGAAGGGCAGCCGCTTGCCGAGCACGTCGGAAAGGGCGCGGAAGACGGCCCAATCCTCGCGCGCGTCGCCGGGCGGGAATGCCGCGCGGTTGGCGAACTGGACGCGCCCCTCCGTGTTCACATAAGTACCCGACTTCTCCGTATAGGCCGCCGCCGGCAGGATGACGTCGGCGCGATGCGCGCCATTGTCGCCGTGCGTCCCGACATAGACCACGAAAGCGGAGCCAAGCGCCTCGGTGTCGATCTCGTCTGCGCCGAGCAGGAACAGCACGTCGAGCGCGCCCTCCCCCGCGGCCTTCACCATGGCGCGGGTATCGAGACCGCCCTCGCCCGGCACGAAGCCGATATCAAGCCCGCCGACGCGCGAGGCGGCGGTGTGAAGAACGGCAAGGCCATTCCAGCCCTCGTCGCGACCGGGCGCCGAGGCGATCGACGCGGCGGTGGCAAGCACCGCGGCGCCAGCTTCGCCGGCAAGAGCCGCCTGGCCGACGATGACGATCGGCCGCTTGGCCTTGGCGAGCAGTTCGCCGAATGCTCCCTTTCCGGCCGCGATGTCTGCGAGCGTCTCGGTTCCGGCGCCGAGATAATCGTGCGGATAGGTCAGGTCGACCTGCTCGCCGATGACGCCGACCTTCATGCCGCCTGCGCGCCAGCGCTTGCGGATGCGCGCATTCAGCACAGACGCCTCACGGCGCGGATTGGCGCCGACGATCAGGATCGCGTCGGCCTGCTCGATTCCGGCGATCGTCGGGTTGAAGACATAGCCGGCGCGGCCGGCGGCCGGATCGAGCGCGGCGCCGTCCTGGCGGACGTCGAGATTGGGCGAGCCGAGACCCGCCATCAGCCCCTTCAGCGCAAAGAGGTCCTCGACCGAGGCGAGATCACCGCCGATGGCGCCGATCCGCTTGCCGTCCAGACCCTTCACCTTCGCCGCGATCACCGCGAAGGCCTCGCTCCAGGAAGCCGGACGCAGCTTGCCGCCGGTGCGAACATAGGGGCGATCGAGGCGCTGGGTGCGCAGCCCGTCCCAGACGAAGCGCGTCTTGTCGGAGATCCACTCCTCGTTCACGGCCTCGTTGAGGCGCGGCAGGATGCGCATCACCTCGCGGCCGCGCACGTCGACGCGGATATTCGAGCCGACCGCGTCCATAACGTCGATCGACTCCGTCTTCACCAGTTCCCAGGGACGCGCGTGGAAGGCATAGGGCTTCGAAGTCAGCGCTCCGACCGGGCAAAGGTCGATGACGTTGCCCTGCAGTTCGGAGGTCAGCGCGCGCTCGAGATAGGTCGTGATCTCGGCATCCTCGCCGCGCCCGATCAGGCCCATCTCGGAGATGCCGGCGACCTCCGTCGTGAAGCGGACGCAGCGCGTGCAATGGATGCAGCGGTTCATCGACGTCTTCACGAGCGGGCCGATATACTTGTCCTCGACGGCGCGCTTGTTCTCGGCGAAGCGGTTCTTGTCCACGCCATAGGCCATGGCCTGGTCCTGCAGGTCGCACTCGCCGCCCTGGTCGCAGATCGGGCAATCGAGCGGGTGATTGATGAGGAGGAACTCCATCACCCCTTCGCGCGCCTTCTTCACCATGGGCGACTTGGTGAACATGACCGGCGGCTCGCCGTTCGGACCGGGCCGCAGGTCGCGGACGTTCATCGCGCAGGAAGCCTGCGGCTTGGGCGGACCACCCTTCACTTCAACGAGGCACATGCGGCAATTGCCGGCGATCGACAGCCGTTCATGGAAGCAGAAGCGCGGCACCTCGGCGCCGGCCGCTTCCGCCGCCTGCAGAAGCGTGTAGTCCGGGGGGACGTCCACTTCGATGCCGTCAACGATGATCTTGGCCATTACTTCGCCTCTTGCGCCGCGCGATAGGCGGCCTGCAATTCCGATAGGAGGACACCGTCGACCGTGGCGCCGTCCAGTCGGCAGCCTTCGATCGAAACGCCCATCAGGTTGACCTTGGACAGCCGCGCTCCCGAAAGGTTCACGTCGTTGATGCGGGTCCCCGAGAGATTCGCATTCTCGACCGAGAGCCCAGACAGGTTCACGTTGGTCGCCGTCCAGCCCGACATGTTCACGTCGTCGAAGCGGGCGCCCGAAAAATTGACGTCGACGAAGCTCGAGCCCGCGAGGGTCGACCTTTCGACATCCAGCTTCTCGATGACGCCGCTGAGCTTCATCGCCCTACTCCGCCGCCTCCATCATCTCCCGCTCGATCGGCTTCGGATTGGCCGAATAGAGATCGATCCGCTCCTCGATGAGCGGGCGGAAATGACGGATGAGACCCTGGACCGGCCAGGCCGCCGCGTCGCCGAGCGCGCAGATCGTGTGACCCTCGATCTGGGTCGTGACCTGCAGCAGCATGTCGATCTCGCGCTTCTCGGCCTCGCCGCGCGCCATGCGCGCCAGAACGCGGGCCATCCAGCCGGTGCCTTCGCGGCAAGGCGTGCACTGGCCGCAGCTCTCGTGCTTGAAGAAGGACGAGATGCGGGCGATGGCGCGGACCACGTCGGTCGACTTGTCCATGACCAGCACGCCGGCGGTGCCGAACGACGACTTCACGGCACGCGTGCCGTCGAAGTCCATGATCAGCTCTTCGCAGTCCTTGGCCGGGATGATCGGACAGGACGCGCCGCCGGGGATGATGGCGAGCAGGTTGTCCCATCCACCGCGCACGCCGCCGCCATGCTTCTCGATCAGCTCGCGGAACGGGATGCCCATCGCCTCTTCGACAATGCAGGGCGTGTTCACATGACCGGAGATGCCGAACAGCTTGGTGCCGACATTGTTGGGACGGCCGATCGAGGCGAACCATGCCGCGCCACGGCGCAGGATGGTCGGTGCGACTGCAATGCTCTCGACATTGTTGACGGTTGTCGGGCAGCCGTAGAGGCCGACATTGGCCGGGAACGGCGGCTTCAGGCGCGGCTGGCCCTTCTTGCCCTCGAGACTCTCGAGCAGCGCCGTTTCCTCGCCGCAGATATAGGCGCCCGCGCCATGGGCGACATAGATGTCCATGTCCCAGCCATGGACGTTGTTCTTGCCGATGAGGCGTGCCTCGTAGGCCTGATCGATCGCAGCCTGCAGATGCTCCCGCTCGCGGATGAACTCGCCGCGAACGTAGATGTAGGCGACATGTGCACCCATCGCGAAGGACGCGATCAGCGCGCCCTCGACGAGATGATGCGGATCATGGCGCAGGATCTCGCGATCCTTGCAGGTGCCCGGCTCCGACTCGTCGGCGTTGATGACGAGATAGTGCGGGCGGCCGTCATTCACCTTCGGCATGAACGACCATTTGAGGCCGGTCGAGAAGCCGGCGCCGCCGCGACCGCGCAGGCCCGACGCCTTCATCTGCTCGATGATCCAGTCGCGGCCGGCCGCGAGGATCGTCTTGGTGCCATCCCACGAGCCGCGCTTCAGCGCGCCCTGAAGGCCCCAGTCCTGGGCACCGTAGATGTTGGTAAAGATGCGGTCCTTGTCAGCCAGCATGGTCCGCCCTCACTTCTTCTCGCCCGACTGCGCAACCTGTTCCTTGCCCCCGTCGGGACGAACCGACGGATCGGAAGCCGGCTTCGACTGGTCGACCTGGTTCGGAACCTTTTCCTTGTCCGCCTCGGCCTGCACCTTGACAGCCGGAGCGACCGGATCCTTGGCCGGCGCCGGATCGCCCGCAGGCGCAGCCGCGGCGGGAGCAGGAGCTTCAGCAGCGGCGGCGGCGGCCTCGGCGGCCTTCGCGACTTCGGCGGCTTCGCGGGCCGCGATCGCCTCACGCGCGGCCGCAAGGCCGGCACCCTGCCCGATCATCGAACCGTCATAGAGTTCGGGGCTGGTCAGCACGCGCGCGCCGCCGATCGGCATGGAGTTGAAGCGGTCCGTCTGGGGACCGGGCTCCAGCGGCCGGCCGGCCTCGATGTCGTCGATGAGCTTGCCGAAGCTCTCCGCCGTGAGGTCCTCGTAGGTGTCTGGCACGATCTGCACCATCGGCGCGTTCACGCAGGCGCCGAGGCACTCGACCTCTTCCCACGAGAGATCGCCGTTCGCCGAGGGATGGAAAGGCTCGGCATGGATGCGGCTGCGGCAGACCTTCAGAAGTTCGCCGGCGCCTGCGATCATGCAGGGCGTCGTTCCGCAGACCTGGATATGCGCCTTGCGGCCCACCGGTGCGAGCAGGAACATCGTGTAGAAGGTCGCGACCTCGAGCACGCGAATATAGGGCATGTCGAGGAACTCGCCGACCCAGCGGATCGCCGGCTCGGAGACCCAGCCCTCCTGCTCCTGGATGCGCCAGAGGATCTGGATCACGGCGGACGCCTGGCGCCCGGCCGGGAACTTCTCGACGGTCTTCTGCGCCCAGGCGAGATTCTCCGGCGTGAGGGCGAAGCTCTCGGGCTGCTCGGCTGCAAGACGACGGACGGACATCAGCGGTCAACCTCTCCGAACACGATGTCGAGCGAACCGAGGATGGCCGAGACGTCGGCCAGCATGTGGCCGCGGCTCAGGAAGTCCATCGCCTGGAGATGCCCGAAGCCCGGCGCGCGAATCTTGCAGCGATAGGGCTTGTTGCTGCCGTCGGAGACGAGATAGACGCCGAACTCGCCCTTGGGCGCCTCGACGGCGGCGTAAACCTCGCCCTCCGGCACATGATAGCCTTCGGTGTAAAGCTTGAAGTGGTGGATGAGCGCTTCCATCGAACGCTTCATCTCGCCACGCTTCGGCGGCACGACCTTGCCGTCCATCGAAGAGACGGGCCCCGTGCGCTCCGCGCCAGACAGCCGCTCGACGCACTGCTTCATGATGCGGATCGACTGGCGCATCTCCTCGATGCGGATCAGGAAGCGGTCATAGCAATCGCCATGACGGGCGACCGGGATGTCGAAGTCGAGTTCGGAATAGCACTCGTAGGGCTGTGAACGGCGCAGATCCCAGGCGGCGCCGGCGCTCCTGACCATCACGCCCGAGAAGCCCCACTTCCAGGCATCCTCGAGCGTCACCTTGCCGATATCGACATTGCGCTGCTTGAAAATCGGATTGCCGGTCACGAGCGCGTCGAGATCGGCGAGAGCCTCGAGGAACGGATCGCAGAAGGCGCCGATATCGTCGACCAGCTTCTGAGGGATGTCCTGATGGACCCCGCCCGGCCGGATATAGGCCGCATGCATGCGGGAGCCCGAGGCGCGCTCGTAGAAGATCATCAGCTTCTCACGCTCCTCGAAGCCCCACAGGGGCGGCGTGAGCGCGCCGACGTCCAGCGCCCAGGTAGTGACGTTGAGGAGATGCGACAACAGGCGGCCGATTTCCGAATAGAGCACGCGGATCAGCTGGCCACGCTTCGGGACCTCGACGCCGAGCAGCTTCTCGACCGCGAGCGCGAAGGCATGCTCCTGATTCATCGGCGCGACATAGTCGAGCCGGTCGAAATAGGGCACGGCCTGAAGATAGGTCTTCGCCTCGATCAGCTTCTCGGTGCCGCGATGCAGCAGGCCGATATGCGGATCGACGCGATCGACCACCTCACCGTCCAGCTCGACGACAAGGCGCAGCACGCCATGCGCCGCAGGATGCTGCGGGCCGAAATTGATGTTGAAGGTGCGGACCTGGGCTTCGGTCATCAGCGCTCGCCTCAGCTCGCCTTCTGGGGGGCCTTCTCGTCACCGGGCAGCACGTAATCAGTGCCTTCCCAGGGCGAGAGGAAATCGAAATCGCGGAATTCCTGCGTGAGGCGCACCGGTTCGTAGACAACGCGCTTCTGCTCGTCGTCGTAGCGGACCTCAACATAGCCGGTCAGCGGGAAGTCCTTGCGGAGGGGATGGCCCTCGAAGCCGTAGTCCGTCAGTAGCCGGCGAAGGTCCGGATGCCCGACGAACAGGATGCCGTAGAGGTCGTAGGCCTCGCGCTCGAACCAGTTGGCGCCGGGAAGCACCGGCGTGATCGAGGGAACCGGCGACATTTCGTCGGTCTCGACCTTGAGACGCACACGCAGGTTTCGCGTCGGAGACAGCAGGTGATAGACGACGTCGAAGCGGTTCTCGCGCTCCGGATAGTCGGCGCCGCAGACATCGATGATCGAGACGAAGCCGGCCTTCGGATCGGCCGCGAGCTTCGCCACCACGGTCGCGATCTCGGCGCGCGCTACCGCCACCGTCAGCTCGCCATAAGCAAGCCGCCAGCCGAGAACGGCGTCGCCGCAGCTCTCCGCGATATGCGCACCCAGCTCGTTCAGCGTCTCGTCCATCATCGCCTCAGCGCTCGATCGTTCCGGTGCGGCGGATCTTCTTCTGCAGCAGCAGCACGCCGTAGAGCAGCGCCTCCGCCGTCGGCGGGCAGCCGGGGACATAGATGTCGACCGGCACGACGCGATCACAGCCGCGCACGACGGCATAGGAGTAGTGGTAGTAGCCGCCGCCATTGGCGCAGGAGCCCATCGAGATGACGTAGCGCGGTTCCGGCATCTGGTCATAGACCTTGCGGAGCGCGGGGGCCATCTTGTTGGTCAGAGTGCCGGCGACGATCATCACATCGGACTGCCGCGGCGAGGCGCGCGGCGCGAAGCCGAAACGCTCCACGTCGTAGCGCGGCATCGAGACCTGCATCATCTCGACGGCGCAGCAGGCGAGGCCGAAGGTCATCCACATCAGCGAGCCGGTGCGCGCCCAGGTGATGAGGTCGTCAGCGGCGGCGACGAAGAAGCCCTTGTCGGCCAGTTCGCCGTTCACTTCCATGAAGAACTTGTCGTCATGGCCGAGCGGCCGTCCGGACGCATCGACGAGGCCACGCGGCCGCTCGGCGACGAGCGGCCCGCGAGCCGGGGCAGCTGCCGGGGTCTGGTTCAATCCCATTCGAGCGCTCCCTTCTTCCATTCGTAGATAAAGCCGATCGTGAGCACTGCGAGGAAGATCATCATCGACCAGAAGCCGAACCAGCCGATCGAGCCGAACGTCACCGCCCAGGGGAACAGGAAGGCCACTTCGAGATCGAAGATGATGAACAGGATCGCCACGAGGTAGAAGCGGACGTCGAACTTCATGCGCGCGTCGTCAAAGGCATTGAAGCCACACTCATAGGCCGAGAGCTTCTCCGGGTCCGGATTGCGGTAGGCCACGAGGAAGGGCGAGACCAGCAGCGCGAGACCGATAACCAGCGCTATGCCGAGAAAGACGACGATCGGCAGATATTCGCGCAAGAGAGCATCCATGATCCGCTCCGACCTTCAACCGGCCTGGGCGGCCGGCGTGCGACGCAACAAGGCGCCAACCGCTTAACTCTGCTGTCTTATCCAGCCATCCAAACGGGGCCGGAACCGATTTCGCCGAGGTCCGAAAACAACAAGCGAGCCTTAGCGGAGGCCGTCTGAAGTGGCAAGCCCCGCGCCATGCCAGGTCGCCACATGGGTGGCCGCAACCCGGCGTCATCTTGGCGGAATTTCGCCTGTCGTTGAATTGGAACGATGAAAAAAGCCCGCGCGCGGCGAAATGTCCCGCGCGTCAAGGGAGGCGGCTCGCGCCCGCCCCCGCATCCCATTGCGGCGATGCCGACTCGTCTCTCGCTCTTTTCGAAGGTGCCGCGGTCTGGTCTTCTTTCTCCGCCAACGGAGACGCCCATGACCGGCTCACCCCATGTCGTATCGACACCCCGTCGCGTCAGGACGCGCGAGCGTCTGGGCGACTGGCTGGCTTTTCACCGCGTGACGCTGAAGCGATCCATCCGCTTCACGGTCACGGTCATGGCGCCAATCGTGGTCACGCTCTTCACCGGGCCGGAGACCTGGCTCGTCTACGCGATGGTCTCGGCCATCGTTGCCTTTGCGGGGGACGCCGGCGGCCCGCGTCTGCAACGATTCGGCTGGATGGCGACGGGTCCGCTGGCGCTGGCGGCCGGCCTCGCTCTCGGCGCCGCGTCGACGGGCCACCTGCCGGCCGTGTTCGCCCTCTCCATGGGCGCTGGCCTCGCCTACGGCCTGGTCGAGACCGCGCATCCGCATCTGCTGCTCGCGACCCGGTTCTTCGCCTTCGGCATCGTGCTGGCCGGCCTCGTCAGCGCCCCGACGCCGGTCGACTTCCTGGCGATCGCCATCATGCTGGTCTTCTCCTGGCTGATCTCGCTTGCCAGCGATCTCGCGGACGGTCGCCAGACGGCGCTTTCTG
This sequence comes from Kaistia geumhonensis, assembly GCF_030815145.1. NCBI lineage: Bacteria > Pseudomonadati > Pseudomonadota > Alphaproteobacteria > Hyphomicrobiales > Kaistiaceae > Kaistia > Kaistia geumhonensis. The sequence goes on from NZ_JAUSWJ010000001.1 coordinate 973,466, forward strand.
TCCCGCCAGCCGCCTCTATCGGCCTCAGCCTGCGCGGCGCGCTCGGCCCACGCATCGCGTTCGCGATCGCGGTATCGCTCTCGATCGGCGCGGCGCTGACGGCGGCCGTGCTCGTCGGCTCGCTGCGGCCGTCCTGGACCTGCCTCACCGTGCTGCTGGTCATGCGGTCGGAAGTGCTGGGCAGCTTGCGCCTTGCCGGCGCGCGCGTCCTGGGAACGCTCGGTGGCGTCGTCGCGGCCGTGGGGATCGCCCATGTCGGCAGCCACCGGGTCACGCTGCTCGCGATGGCGCTCGCCGCCTTCGTGCGCTGGCCGGCGGAACAGTTCCACAATGCGCTCGGCGTCTTCTGCCTGACGCTGTTCGTGCTGCTGATGGTCGAGCTCGTGACGCCCGACAGTCACACGGCCAACCTGCTGCTGCACGAACGGCTGACGGACACCGTCATCGGAGCGATCGCGGCGGCCGTCGGGCTCGCGGCGTTCAAACTGCTTCAGATCGCACGAGGCGACAGAACAGACGAGCAACGGACTTAGCAGGGAGAAAATGGCGGGAGTGACGGGGCTCGAACCCGCGACCTCCGGCGTGACAGGCCGGCGCTCTAACCAACTGAGCTACACCCCCGCTGGGGTCCCTCTTGCGAGGGCCGAAGCGGCGTCGCCGCGTCGTGTGGGCGGTGAAGTACGGCACCGTTTGGGTCAAGTCAAGCGGCACCCGGTCCGACTGTGGATAAGCCGGAGGCGAGCCGGCTCAACCGAGCATCGGGCACCGCCCGGCTTGACGGCCGCCGCCGCGCGCCGACTAAGTGGCCCGCGATGACCCTCCTCTCCCCCGCCGACTTCGCCGAACGCGCCGGCTGCACGGAAGCACAGCTATCGGCGCTTCGCGGGCTCGGAATCCTCGGCGGCGACGGCAGCGGCCACGACGCCGGCGATGTGAACCGGGTTCGCCTGGCGCTGTCGCTCGAAGCCGCCGGAATCGCCCTCCCCGATCTCGCCGAGGCGATCCGCGCAGGCCTGCTCTCGCTCGATTTCACCGGCCAGCTGATGTTCGAGCCGGTCGCGCTCACTGGAATCGCGAGCGAGAACGGAATCGCCGGGCTGGGGCTGCCCGTCGATGTGGTGCGTCGCATGCGAAGCGCCATGGGCCTGTCGGAGCTGGAGCCGGGCGCGCCGCTTCGCGAGGACGACCGCGAGCTCCTGCAACTGATCGCCGCCGCGCGCGCCGCGGGTCTCTCCGACGACAGCCTCGCGCGCGTGCTGCGCGTGTTCGGTCAATCCGCCCGTCGAACGGTCGAGGCGATGCGCGACCTCTTCCGCAGCCAGGTGGAGGAGCCGATGCTGGCTGCCGGCGCCGGCAGCGGCGCGATGCTGGCGTCGACCGCGGCATTGCGGCTGCAATTGCAGCGGCTCGGCTTTCGAGCGCTCCACCTGCTGCAGCGGCGGATGCTGGAAGATGCAGTGTTCGACAATGTCGCAACACGAATCCAGGAAGCGCTGCCGGCGCGCCCCGCCGGGGTTGGGGCGACATCGGCCGGCTTCACCGTCGTTTTCGCCGACCTCACCGGCTATACGATGCTCACCCACCGCGTCGGCGATGCCGAGGCCGCGGAACAGGCCGCGACCTTCGAGGCCATCGGCTACGAGACGGCGCTGATCGCCGGTGGACGGTTCATCAAGTCGCTCGGCGACGGCATCCTGCTGCAGTTCGGGGACGCGGCTACGGCGCTCGATACCAGCTTCCGACTGCGCGATCATGCGACGATCCTCGCGCTACCGCCGCTCAGGATCGGATTGGCAACGGGATCGGTGGTGCCGCGCGACGGCGACATCTTCGGCCGCACCGTCAATCTCGCTGCGCGCGCCGCCGCCGAAGCGGCCGCCGACGAAGTGCTGGCCTGCGATGCGACGGTCGAACAGATGCCCGCCGTCAGGCGCCCATCCTATCGCTTCACGGCGCGCGAGCCGTCAACACTCAAGGGATTCCCGGCGCCGACGACGCTCTATGCGGTCAGCCGCGCCTGAGGGGTGCCGCGAGCGGGAATGGTGGGCGGTGAGAGACTCGAACTCCCGACATCCTCGGTGTAAACGAGGCGCTCTACCAACTGAGCTAACCGCCCACAAGGCGCCGCAAGGCGCGCCCCGTCTATAGACGATCTCCGGCCACATGGGAAACGGCCGGACGATGAGAACGAACCCGGCGCCAAGGCGTCGGGATCAGCGCGTCATGCCTTCGTTCGCTACGAGATGACGCATCGCGGTAGGGCTAGCCCTTGGCGCGGCCTTTGGCGCGGCCGCGGGCCGCCGCCAGGGTGGGCGGCCGCTCGGCCGCCTCCCCGGCAACAGCGGGAGCGCCTTAGTTGACGGCGTCCTTCAGGCCCTTGCCGGCCTTGAACTTCGGGGTCTTCGAGGCGGCGATGGCGATGGTCTCGCCCGTGCGGGGGTTGCGGCCCTCGCTGGCGGCGCGCTCGGCGACGCTGAAATTGCCGAAGCCGATGATCTTGACTTCGTCGCCGGCCTTCAGGGCGCCGGTGATCGCGTCGAACGTTGCATCGACGGCTTCGGCGGCGGCGGCCTTGGAGGTACCGGTACGCTCGGCGACAGCGGCGATGAGATCGTTCTTGTTCATGATGATCCTTTCCCTGGTCACGAACCCGGCCCGCATGAGTCGGACCCGGCCATGGCGGGGTATCTCAACGAATTGTGCGGCCGTGGCAAGCGAAAATGGCGGTTTTCCGCGATTTCGGGCGACAATTCAGTGAATCGAGATGCGAAAACGCCCGCCACGAGGGCGGGCGTTCGCGATTCTGGGTGGCGGCGAGGTGCCGCCGGGGCTCAGTGAGCCGTCAACGCGTGGGTCGCATCCTCGTCGGCGGCGACCGGTCCGGCCTTCTCCTTCTCCTTCGCCTCGTCCCAGACGATGGGCTCGGGCTTGCGCACAAGCGCGTGACCGAGAACGTCGTCCATGCGCGAGACGGGGATGATCTCGAGGCCGTTCTTCACGTTGTCCGGAATCTCCGCGAGGTCCTTCACATTGTCTTCGGGGATCATCACGGTCTTGATCCCGGCGCGCAGCGCCGCGAGCAGCTTCTCCTTCAATCCGCCGATCGGCAGCACACGGCCGCGAAGCGTGATCTCGCCGGTCATGGCGACGTCCTTGCGAACCGGAATTCCGGTCAGCGTGGAGACGATCGCCGTCACCATGGCGATACCCGCCGACGGCCCGTCCTTCGGAGTCGCCCCTTCAGGAACGTGCACGTGGATATCGCGCCGGTCGAAGAGCGGCGGCTCGATGCCGAAATCGACGGCCCGGCTGCGGACATAGGAGGCCGCGGCGGAAATCGATTCCTTCATCACGTCGCGCAGGTTGCCGGTGACGGTCATGCGGCCCTTGCCGGGCATCATGACACCCTCGATCGTGAGGATCTCGCCGCCGACCTCGGTCCAGGCGAGACCGGTGACGACGCCAACCTGATCCTCGAGCTCCGCCTCGCCATAGCGATAGCGCGGCGCGCCGAGATACTCCTCGACAACCGTTTCGTCGACCTTGATCGACGTCTTCTTCTCGAGCAGCAGCGCCTTGACGGCCTTGCGGGCCAGCGTCGCGATCTCTCGCTCCAGGCTGCGGACGCCCGCCTCCCGCGTATAGCGGCGGATGACGAACCTCAGCGCCTCGTCGGAGACCTCGAACTCACTGGCCGAGAGGCCGTGATTCTTGGTCACCTTCGGCAGGAGATGCTTGTGCGCGATCTCGAGCTTCTCGTCCTCGGTGTAGCCGGCTATACGGATGATCTCCATGCGGTCCATCAGCGGGCCGGGGATGTTCAGCGTGTTCGCCGTGGTCACGAACATCACGTTCGACAGGTCGTAATCGACCTCGAGGTAATGATCGTTGAAGGACGCGTTCTGCTCCGGATCCAGCACCTCCAGCAGGGCCGACGACGGATCGCCGCGGAAGTCCTGGCCCATCTTGTCGATCTCGTCGAGCAGGAAGAGCGGGTTGGACTTCTTGGCCTTCTTCATCGACTGGATGACCTTGCCGGGCATCGAGCCGATATAGGTCCGCCGATGACCGCGGATCTCGGCCTCGTCGCGGACGCCGCCGAGCGACATGCGGACATATTCACGGCCGGTCGCCTTGGCGATCGAGCGCGCGAGCGAGGTCTTGCCAACGCCGGGCGGGCCGACGAGGCAGAGGATCGGCCCCTTCAGCGTGTTGGCGCGGCTCTGGACGGCCAGATACTCGACGATGCGGTCCTTGACCTTCTCGAGGCCATAGTGATCCGCGTCCAGCACCTCCTGGGCGTAGACCAGGTCGTTCTTGACCTTGGTGCGCTTGCCCCACGGGATGCCGAGCAGCCAGTCGAGATAGTTGCGCACGACAGTCGCCTCGGCGGACATCGGCGACATCTGGCGCAGCTTCTTCAGCTCGCCCTGAGCCTTCTCGCGAGCTTCCTTCGAGAGCTTGGTCTTGTTGATCCGCTCCTCAAGCTCGGCCAGCTCGTCCTTGCCATCCTCCTGGTCGCCCAGCTCCTTCTGGATGGCCTTCATCTGCTCGTTCAGGTAGTACTCGCGCTGCGTCTTCTCCATCTGCCGCTTGACGCGGGAGCGGATGCGCTTCTCCACCTGAAGGACCGAGATCTCGCTCTCCATGAGCCCGAGCACGCGCTCCAGCCGTTCCGCGACGGTGCGGAGCGCCAGGATCTGCTGCTTCTCGGGGATCTTGATCGCGAGATGCGAGGCAACGGTATCGGCGAGCTTCGAATAGTCGTCGATCTGCGTCACCGCGCCGACGACCTCGGGCGAGACCTTCTTGTTGAGCTTCACATAGTTCTCGAACTCCGAGACGACCGAGCGCGCCATGGCCTCGACCTCGACCTTGTCGCCGTCGGCGTCGGGCAACGGATGGGCGTAGGCCTCGTAGTAGGGCTCGTTCTCGGTGTAGCTCTCGATCTCGGCGCGGGCGATTCCCTCGACCAGCACCTTGACGGTGCCGTCGGGCAGCTTCAGAAGCTGCAGGACGCTGGCCAGCGTGCCGATCGGATAGATCGAATCGGGCGCCGGATCGTCGTCGCCGGCATTCTTCTGGGTCGCCAGCAGGATCTGCTTGTCGGCCCGCATCACCTCCTCCAGCGCACGTATCGACTTCTCGCGGCCGACGAAGAGCGGCACGATCATGTGCGGGAAGACGACGATGTCACGCAGGGGAAGCACGGGATAGAGTTCGTCGCCGGAAGAGAGGCCGATCGAACGCTTCTTGTCGGATGTCATTCTCGTTCCTTTCGCGCCTCGCGGCCCCCGATGGGCACCGTCCGGCTCATGGGCGTCTTCGGGGGTGGCTTGGGAGGACCTCCCCGTTCGCCCGTCAGGCACTGCGTCGTTCGACGCGTCGCACCATTAGGTGGCGTTGGGATGGGGGGGTGTCAAGCGCCACCACTGCCCGTCGCCCGCCGCCCGCGGGCCTCTGGAAACGCCCTGCTGCCCCTGCGCAACCCGTTCGACGCCGGGCGATGCTATCCTGCCGCCGACAGCCCTCCCCGGGGCCTGCCAGAGGAGACCATGACAATGTCCAGCCGCTTCCGCCCCCTCGTCACGGCACTCGCCGCTGCCGCGCTGCTTTCGTCCTCGCTCGCGCCGGCCCTCGCCTGCACGCGCGCCGTCTATATCGGCTCCGACGACATGGTGATCACCGGCCGGACCATGGACTGGCTGGAAGATATGCACACGCGGCTCTGGGCCTTTCCGCGCGGCATCAAGCGGGACGGCGCCGCCGGACCGAACGCACCGGTCTGGACCGCGAAATATGGCAGCGTCGTCGCCTCGGGCTACGATCTCGGCACGGCCGACGGCATGAACGAAGCGGGCCTGGTCGCAAACCTGCTTTATCTCGCCGAGAGCGATTACGGCACCACCATGGGCAAGCCGCCGCTGTCGATGTCGCTCTGGGCGCAATATGTGCTCGACAACTTCGCCAGCGTCGCCGAGGCGGTGGCGGTCCTCGAGAAGGAGCCGTTCCGGGTCCAGACCGCCGAACTGCCGAACGGCAAAGCGGCGCAACTGCATTTGTCGATTTCGGACGCGACGGGCGATTCCGCCATCTTCCAGTACATCGGCGGCAGGCTGGTTATCTATCACGGCAAGGAATACCGCGTGATGACCAACTCGCCGACCTATGACCAGCAGCTGGCGCTCAACGCCTACTGGAAGGAGATCGGCGGTCTCACCTTCCTGCCGGGCACCAACCGCGCCGCCGACCGTTTCGCGCGCGCTTCGTTCCTCATCCAGGCGATCCCGACCGAGGTGGCGCCCAGCTATATCGGCGCGGTCCCCGACAAAAGTTTTGCCAACCAGGCGGTGGCGAGCGTCATGGGCGTCATGAGGTCGGTTTCGGTGCCGCTCGGCATCACCACACCCGGCCAGCCGAACATCTCGTCGACGATCTGGCGCACCGTCGCAGAGCAGAAGGACCGCGTCTATTTCTTCGATTCGTCGACGAGCCCGAACACCTTCTGGGTGCCGCTCGCAGATCTGGACCTGAAGGAAGGCGCTCCCGTGAAGATGCTCGACATCACCGGCGGCCGCGTGTTCTCGGGGAACGCCGCCGACAAGTTCGTCGATACCAAGCCCTTCACCTTCATGCCGGTGGTGCCGAAAGAGTAGCCCGCGGAGAGGCGCGACCGCATCGTGCCGGTTGCCTCTGTCCGGGCGCCGCGCCCCTCCGACCCACGGTGATGCAGGGAGCCGAGGCGTTCGGCGCCTCCAGGAAAGAGAAAGGCCCGGTGGATCGCTCCACCGGGCCTTTTCAATGTCTGCGATCCGCTGCGCCGTCAGGCGTTGGCGACTTCGTCCTGCTGCCGCTCTGCATAGATGTAGAGCGGGCGGGCCTTGCCCTCGACCACTTCGGCCGAGATCACGACCTCCTGCACGCCGTCGAGGCCCGGCAGATCGAACATCGTCTCGAGCAGGATCTGCTCCATGATCGATCGCAGGCCGCGTGCGCCGGTCTTGCGCTCGATGGCGCGCTTGGCGATCGCGGTCAGGGCGTCGGGATGGAAGGTGAGATCCACGTTCTCCATCTCGAAAAGGCGCTGATACTGCTTGACGAGCGCGTTCTTCGGCTCGGTCAGGATGGTGATCAGCGCCGCCTCGTCGAGATCCTCGAGCGTCGCCAGCACCGGCAGGCGGCCGACGAACTCGGGGATGAGGCCGAACTTCAGCAGATCCTCGGGCTCGACCTGGCGGAAGAGCTCACCCGTACGACGCTCCTCGGGAGCCGAAACACGAGCGCCGAAGCCGATCGAAGTCGAACGGCCGCGGTCGGAGATGATGCGCTCGAGCCCGGCGAAAGCGCCGCCGCAGATGAAGAGGATGTTCGTCGTGTCGACCTGCAGGAACTCCTGCTGCGGATGCTTTCGCCCACCCTGCGGCGGCACGGAGGCGACGGTGCCCTCCATGATCTTCAGAAGAGCCTGCTGCACGCCCTCGCCCGACACGTCGCGCGTGATCGACGGGTTGTCGGACTTGCGGCTGATCTTGTCGACCTCGTCGATATAAACGATGCCGCGCTGTGCGCGCTCGACATTGTAGTCGGCCGATTGCAGCAGCTTCAGAATGATGTTCTCGACATCCTCGCCGACATAGCCGGCCTCGGTCAGCGTCGTGGCATCGGCCATGGTGAAGGGCACGTCGAGGATGCGAGCGAGCGTCTGCGCGAGCAGCGTCTTGCCGCAGCCGGTCGGGCCGATCAGCAGGATGTTGGACTTGGCCAGTTCCACGTCGTTGTTCTTGGTGGCGTGGTTCAGGCGCTTGTAGTGATTGTGCACGGCGACCGAGAGCACGCGCTTGGCATGGCGCTGGCCGATCACATAGTCGTCGAGAACCGCGCAGATTTCCTGCGGCGTCGGAACGCCGTCGCGCGACTTCACCAGCGAGGACTTCGATTCCTCGCGGATGATGTCCATGCAGAGTTCGACGCATTCATCGCAGATGAAAACCGTCGGCCCCGCGATCAGCTTGCGCACCTCGTGCTGGCTCTTGCCGCAAAACGAGCAATAGAGCGTGTTCTTGGTGTCGCTGCCGCTGACTTTGCTCATCCGTATACCTCGCTGTCGTCCGGTCCGGGGAAAGCGGAACGACTCTTCTGATGTCGGCCGGTGCAATCCTGCCGGCCCGCCGCGGTCGAAACTCGACCCTCTAGCGCCCCTAGCCGACGGACGCAATCGGCTGATTGCGATCCAAACATGCTAGTCGGGACTTGATCAAGACATACTTAATGCCGCCGTCGGCCAATGCGAGACCCGGAGGTCCCGCCATTCCGCCGACGGCCGGCTTCGGATTTTCCGGCAGCCGGATCAATCCTTCTTGAGCTGGTCCAACGCCTCGCGGCTGGTCAGCACCTGGTCGATGAGGCCGAACTCCACCGCCGACTCGGCGACGAGGAAATTGTCGCGCTCGAGTGCGTTCTCGATCGTCTGGTAGTCGCGACCGGTGTGGTGGACATAGATCTCGTTAAGGCGCCGCTTGAGGCTTTCTACCTCGCGGGCATGGATCAGGATGTCGGTCACCTGGCCCTGATAGCCGCCGGACGGCTGATGCACCATGATGCGGGCGTTCGGAAGCGCGAAGCGCATGCCCTTCTCGCCGGCGGTCAGCAGGAGCGAGCCCATCGAGGCCGCCTGGCCGATGCAGAGCGTCGACACCGCAGGCTTGATGAACTGCATCGTGTCGTAGATCGCCAGACCCGACGTCACCACGCCGCCCGGCGAGTTGATGTACATCGCAATCTCTTTCTTCGGGTTCTCGGCCTCGAGGAAGAGAAGCTGCGCGGTGATCAGGGTCGACATATAATCCTCGACCGGGCCGGTGACGAAAATCACCCGCTCCTTGAGCAGTCGGGAATAGATGTCGTAGGCGCGCTCGCCGCGGTTCGTCTGCTCGACGACCATCGGCACGAGCGTGTTCATATAGAGGTCGATCGGGTCTCTCATGATTGTCCTTCGGCGTCTCGATTTGCCACAGGGTTGAGGGGGCCCCGGTCGACCTCAATCGGATGGACCGATTCCCGGGGCGCTGAAGCCCATACATATGGCAGCTTCCCCGGCTTCGGAAGGGGCGCGGCCAGACGCAAGAAACGACGGCGCCGCGGCGAGGGCCGCGGCGCGTTCTCATGCCCCGAATGGGGAGGAGGACTGGAGGCGATCAGGCAGACGCCTGGCCCTCTTCCTCGTCCTTGAGCAGCTCTTCGCGGGAGACGGTGCGGTCCGTGATGTCGGCGAGGCCGAGAACGTGATCTACCACCTTCTCCTCGAAGATCGGGGCGCGCAGCGACGCGAGCGCCTCGGGGTTCGAGCGGTAGAACTCGTAGACTTCCTTCTCCTGGCCCGGGAACTGGCGGATGCGGTCGACCAGCGCCCGCTGCAACTCCTCGTCGGTGACCTGGATCTTGGCGCCCTCGCCGATCTCGGAGAGGACGAGGCCGAGGCGCACGCGGCGCTCGGCGATCTTGCGGTAGTCGGCCTTGGCCGCTTCCTCGGTCGTATTCTCGTCCTCGAAGGTGCGGCCCGAGCGCTGCAGATCCTGCGTCACCTGGTTCCAGACATTCTCGAACTCCTGCTCGACCATGGTCGGCGGCAGTTCGAAGGAATGCAGTTCGTCGAGCTTGTCGAGCAGTTGGCGCTTGATCTTGGTCCGCGTCGCGGAGCCGAGCTGGCCCTGCATCTGCTCGCGCATCGTCTCGCGCAGCTTCTCGAGCGACTCGAGGCCGAACTTCTTGGCCCACTCGTCGTCAACGGTCGCGGCCACCGGGGCAGCGACGTCCTTGACGGTGACGTCGAAGGTCGCGGCCTTGCCGGCGAGATGCTTGGCGCCGTAGTTCTCGGGGAAGGTCACGTTGAGGACGCGCTCCTCGCCGACCTTGGCGCCGATAAGCTGATCCTCGAAGCCGGGGATGAAGCGGCCCGAGCCGATCGTGACCTGGCCGTTCTCGTCGGCACCGCCCTCGAAGGGCTCGCCGTCGATCTTTCCGACATAGGAAATGGTGACGCGGTCGCCATTCTCGGCGGCGCCGTCCTTGGTCGCGAAATCGGCCGAGTCACGGGCGAGCTTCGCCACTTCCGCGTCGACTTCCTCGTCGGTGACCTCGGCGATCGGACGATCGATCTTGATGCCCGCGAAGTCGCCAAGCTCGAAGCTCGGCAGGACCTCGTAGGTCATCGTGTAGGAAAGGTCCTTCTTGCCGTCGAGCACCTCGCCGGCCTCTGCCTCGTCCTCGGGCAGCGCGAAGCTCGGCTGCATGGCGGCGCGCTCGCCGCGCTCCTCGAGAGTCTTGCGGGCGGTCTCGTTCAGGATGTTCTGGACGATCTCGGCCATCGCCGACTTGCCGTAGAGGCGACGCAGATGCGCGGTCGGCACCTTGCCGGGGCGGAAGCCGTTCAGGCGGACCTGACCCTTCAGCTCTTCGAGGCGCGCCGAGAGGCGGCTGTCGAGATCCGCCGCGGGGACCACGATCTTGAGCTCACGTTTCAGGCCCTCGGAGAGGGTCTCGGTCACCTGCATGTTCAGCGCTTTCCGTCTCGTGCGTTCTTAAGGTTGGCGTCTCGCCGGGATCGTCTTTTGCTCTTCAGCGGCGCCTGGTGCGGGCGGAGGGACTTGAACCCCCACGGCGCGAGCCACTGGAACCTAAATCCAGCGTGTCTACCAATTCCACCACGCCCGCGGCAGCCGTATGGTTCCGGACCCCTCAAGGCCCATAACTAAGGCGCCGGCTCTATAGCATCAGCCCGGTCCGGGTCAATCGAAAAGCCGCTGGAAGACGCGGGGCAGCGCCTCGGGCAGGTCCTCGGCGATGAGGCCGCGGCCGAGGACAGAGCCCGCCTCGCCATGGAGATAGGCGCCGGCGCTCGCCGCCTCGAAGGCCGGCATCTTCTGGCAAAGGAGCCCGCCGATCATGCCGGAAAGGACGTCGCCCGATCCGGCGGTGGCGAGGAAGGGCGGCGCATTGTCGGCGATCGAGGCGCGGCCGTCGGGGCTCGCGACCACCGTATCCGGCCCCTTGAGCAGCACGGTCGCGCCTGAACGCCGTGCCGCCTCGCGCGCCCGCTGAAGCTTGCCGGCTTCGCCGGCGAGGTCGGGGAAGAGGCGGGCGAATTCTCCGTCGTGCGGCGTCATCACGACCGGCGCGGCGCGCCCGGCGATCAAGGCAAAGAGCGCTTGCGGCGCCTCGCGGAAGGCCGAGATGCCGTCTGCGTCGAGCACGACAGCAGCTCCGGAACCGAGCGCCGCCTCGACGAGCGCCCGCGTACCCTGCCCACCGCCGAGGCCCGGCCCCAGCACGACGCCGTCGAGCCGTTTGTCGGTGAGAATCTCGGCGAGCCCCGCCGCGCCTTCCATGGGCCGCAGCATGATCGCGGTCAGATGGGCCGCGTTCTCTGGCAGGGCATCCGGCGGCGAGGCGATCGTGGCGAGGCCGGCGCCGATCCTCAGCCCGGCGCGGGCGGCCATGCGGGCGGCGCCACTATGCCAGGCCGGACCCGAGACCACCACGAGATGGCCCTTGTCATATTTGTGGCCGTCGATCCGCGGAACGGGAAAAGCGGAGTCCCAGAGTTCCTTGCGGTTGCGGAAGGCGCTGGGCGCGATCGCCTGCAGGACCGTATCGCGAATGCCGATATCGGCGATCGAAAGGCGTCCGCAGAGCACGCGGCCTGGCAGGAGCACGTGACCCGGCTTGGCGCGGAAGAAGGTTACCGTCTCGTCCGCGCGCACCGCCTCCCCCATCACGGCGCCTGTGGCGCCGTTGACGCCGCTCGGCAGGTCGACGGCGACGATCCGTGCTCCGGCGGCGTTGATAGCCCGCACGGTATCGGCGGCGGCGCCTTCGAGCGGACGCGCGAGGCCGGCCCCGAACAGCGCATCGACCACGACATCGGCCGCTGCGAGATCGAGCGCAGCCGCCGGCAGCACCTCGCCCTTCCAGTCCGCCGCGGCGCTCGCGGCGTCGCCCTTAAGCGCCGACCGTTCGCCGAGAAGGCCGAGCGTGACCCGATAGCCGCGCTCGGACAGAAGCCGCGCCGCCACGAAGCCGTCGCCGCCATTGTTGCCGGGCCCGCAGAGAATGGCGATGCGGCTTCCGAGAGGGCTGCGCGAAACGATATCGGCCACGGCGCGGCCGGCCGCCTTCATCAGCGTGTATCCGGGTGTTCCCGATCGGATCGTCGCGGCATCGGCGGCGGAAATTTCAGCGGGCGTGAGCAGTTCGATCATGTCGAGGTCCCGGAGAAGCTGCGCGCGGGCGCAGAGATCCTCCTTCTTAACCCCATGGCGGCCTCACCCTAAGGAAAAGGGGTGTTCTGCACACAGTTTGCTCATTTGCCTATTGATGCACCGGCCCCGCCGGGTTTCATTGGCTGCGAGCGTCGGCATGGCAGTCCGGGAGCCCAATTTTCCGGCGTTTTCGGGCGTCGGGAGATATGGCACGGAGCCTGCAAGCGTCGGCGACGGGCCGGTCACACGGCCGGGGCCAGTTGAGCATCGGAGATGCGGAGGCAATGAAAAAGATCGAAGCGATCATCAAGCCGTTCAAGCTCGATGAGGTGAAGGAAGCGCTGCAGGAAGTCGGTCTCCAGGGCATCACGGTCACCGAGGCCAAGGGTTTCGGACGCCAGAAGGGTCACACCGAGCTCTATCGCGGCGCCGAATATGTCGTGGACTTCCTGCCGAAGGTGAAGGTCGAGATCGTCCTCGGCGACGATCTGGTCGAGCGCGCCGTCGACGCCATTCGCAAGGCTGCGCAGACCGGCCGCATCGGCGACGGGAAGATCTTCGTCTCCAACATCGAGGAGGCGGTGCGCATCCGTACCGGCGAGAGCGGTCTCGACGCGATCTGAACGGCTCGTTCGGTCGAGGCCCTAGCCAGCGGCGACAGCCCTGATAATCTCACATACCGTTTCCGGTGGGCTGCCGGCAGCGGCCCGTTGGGCTGCGCCGGCACCCTTCAGTGTGAGAGAGGACCCTCGCCATGACGACCGCCAAAGACATCCTGAAGCTGATCAAGGATCAGGATGTGAAATATGTGGACTTCCGCTTCACTGACCCGCGCGGCAAGTGGCAGCACGTCACGTTCGACATCGATCTCATCGACGAGGAGATCTTCGCGGAAGGTACCGCCTTCGACGGCTCGTCGATCGCCGGCTGGAAGGCGATCAACGAATCCGACATGACGCTGGTGCCGGATCCGGACACCGCCTTCATCGACCCCTTCTTCGCCCAGACGACGCTCGTCATCGTCGGCGACATCATCGATCCGATCTCGGGCGAGAGCTACAACCGCGACCCGCGCTCGATCGCCAAGAAGGCCGAGGCCTATCTGAAGCAGACCGGCATCGGCGACACGGTCTATTTCGGCCCCGAGGCCGAGTTCTTCATCTTCTCCGACGTCAAGTACAAGGTCGACCCGTACAACACGGGCTTCAAGCTCGACGACCAGGAACTGCCGATCAATTCCGACACGGACTATGAGGGTGGCAATCTCGGCCATCACGTGAAGAAGAAGGGCGGCTACTTCCCCGTTCCGCCGATCGACAGCTATCAGGACCTGCGCGGCGAGATGCTGGCGCAGATGAAGGCGATGGGCGTCTCGGTCGAGAAGCACCACCACGAGGTCGCCTCCGCGCAGCATGAGCTCGGCATCAAGTTCGCGCCGCTGACGCGCGTCGCCGACCATCTGCAGATCTACAAGTACGCGATCCACCAGGTCGCGCAGGCCTATGGCAAGACCGCGACCTTCATGCCGAAGCCTGTGTTCGGCGACAACGGCTCGGGCATGCATGTGCACCAGTCGATCTGGAAGGACGGCAAGCCGGTGTTCGCCGGCAACCAGTATGCCGACCTCTCGGAGACCTGCCTCTACTATATCGGCGGCATCCTGAAGCACGCCAAGGCGCTCAACGCCTTCACCAACCCGTCGACCAACTCCTACAAGCGCCTCGTGCCGGGCTATGAGGCGCCGGTGCTGCTCGCCTATTCGGCGCGCAACCGTTCAGCCTCCGTGCGCATCCCCTACACGACCTCGCCCAAGGCCAAGCGCCTCGAGGTCCGCTTCCCCGATCCGACGGCCAATCCCTATCTCGCCTTCTCGGCGCTGCTGATGGCCGGTCTCGACGGCATCAAGAACAAGATCCATCCCGGCGAGGCGATGGACAAGAACCTCTACGACCTGCCGCCGAAGGAGCTGAAGAAGATCCCGACGGTGTGTGGTTCGCTGCGCGAGGCGCTCGAGAGCCTCAGGAAGGATCACGCCTTCCTGCTCGCCGGCGACGTGTTCACCCGCGACTTCATCGAGAGCTATATCGAGCTGAAGTGGGAAGAGCTGATGGCCTATGAGATGACGCCGCATCCGATCGAGTTCGAGATGTATTTCTCGGTCTGATCGGAAGGCCTGCGAAAAGGCGGGATTCGGCGGACGGCCGCCGATTCCCGCTGATGGCGATCCTCTTTGGGCCCGGATACCGGCTGCTTCGGCTCGGTATCCGGGCCCTTTTTTTCAGGTGGACCGGGAAGGTCGATCTACCGCTGGACAGGGCAGATTTCGGCTGGCTCCGCTCACGTCTGCGAAGCGCTACCAGTTGGTGAAGCTGCCGTCCTCGCGCCGGAACAGCGGCAGGTTCTCGTGCACGAACGGGTAACGCGCGAGTCCTTCCCAATCGACCTCGAGGCCGAGCCCGGGCGCGTCGGACGGGATGAGCCAGCCATCCTTCCAGCGATGCTCGCTGACGATCACGTCGGCCAGGCTCTCTCCGGGCCGGCGCGGCAGTTCCTGCACCAGCATGTTCGGCGTTGCGACGTTCAGATGCAGGCATGCCGCCGTCGAGACCGGCCCGATCGGGTTGTGAACGGCGATGTCGATCATATGCGTCTCGCACCAGCCGGCGATCTTGCGCGATTCCGTGAAGCCGGCGCAGATGCACATGTCGATGCGCGCATAGTCGATCAGCTCCTCCTCGATCAGCGCGCGGAACTGCCATTTGGTGCCCAGTTGCTCGCCGGCTGCGATCGGCACCGCGGTCTGGTCACGCAGGCGGCGGTAGGACTCGGGGTTCTCCACACGAAGCGGGTCCTCGATGAACATGGGGCGATAGGGCTCGACGGCGCGGCAGAGCCTAACGGCGTCGGCCATGCTCATGCGGGTATGCGCGTCGAAACAGAGCTCGACATCCGGGCCGAGTTCGCTCCGCAGCAGGCGAAAGGCCTCGACTGTGGCGTCGACCGTCTTGCCCGGCTCATAGACGCCGTCCTGCCGGGACCCGCTCGCCCAGCGCAGGCAGTTCCACCCCTCCTCGAGATGCGCCCGGGCCGACTTTAGCAGCGTCTCTGGGGAATTGCCGTCGCCGAGATGACAATAGGTGTCGACCTTGTCCCGCACCTTGCCGCCGAGCAGCTGGTAGACGGGAACCCCGAGCGCCTTTCCCTTGATGTCCCAGAGCGCGATATCTATGGCGGCGATGGCCGACGACAGCACCTGTCCGGAGGGGTGGAAGCCACCGCGCCACATCAACTGCCACAGATGCTCGGAGCGCATGGCGTCCTCGCCGATGACGAGCGGCGCCAGGGCGCGCACGATCCCGGCCACGCCGTCCTCTCGTGAGGTGAGTCCGGCCTCGCCGATCCCGACGATGCCCTCGTCGGTCTCGACCTTGACGAACAGCATCGTCCTCCATTCCTTGACGAGGAACGGCGTGACAGCGGTGATCTTCATGGAATCGTCTCCTCCCGGAATCGCCACGATCGCTTGAACGCGACCGGCTTCGTCATGATCGACGTGAAAGGTTCGGTGCGCGCCGCGGGCGCGAGGCCGCGGCGTCGCAATGGTGGGATTGCCGCCAGTCTAGCAGCTGATGCAGGCCTCTCTAGTGGGTAGCAGTCCGAATGAGCCTGGCCCCCAAACGAAAACTGCCCGGGCATGCCCGGGCAGTTCGGTCTTGGCCTTCGCTCGCCGATCAGAACGGCGAATCGGGGAAGTAGTAGTTCTTGGCGTTGTCCTTGGTGATGAGCGTCGCGTCGAGGACGTAGGTGCCGCGCACCGGGACCTGGTTGAACACCGCGGCGGCGGTGAGCTCCATGGCCGTCCCCACCATCGCCGGCGGATAGAGCACGTCGACCGGGATCATCTTGTCGCCGTCCATGACGCGCTTGATCATGTCCTTGGAGCCGGCGCCGGCGACGACATACTTGATGTCGGTGCGCTTCGCCTGCTCGATGGCCTCGAGCACGCCGACCGCCATGTCGTCGTCCTGGCACCACACCACGTCGATCTTGGGATACTTGGTCAGGAAGTCCTGCATCACCTTGAAGGCGTCGTCGCGGTTCCAGTTGCCGAACTGGCGGTCGAGGACCTTGACGTTCGAGCCGGCGATGCCCTTGTCGAAGCCGTCCTGGCGCTGCTGGTCGATCGGAATAGGCATGCCGCGGATCACGACGACTTCGGCGTCCGGCGTGTTGGCCTTGATGTATTCGCCGGCGACCTCGCCGAGGGCCGGGTTGTTGCCCGCGACATAGAGGTCGCGCACGCTGTCATCATTGACGCTCGGGGCGCGGTCGACGATCGCGACGAAGGTACCGGCGTCCTTCACTTCCTTGATCGCGTTGACGAGCTGGTCCGGATCGGTCGGCAGGATCACGAGGGCGTCGAGCCCCTGCACCGCGAGGTCCTGGACGGCGTTGGCCTGGCTCGCCGGATCGGGCGAGGTCTTCACGATCACCTTGGCGCCCGGATGCTCCTTGCGGATCTGCTCGGCGACGCGCTCGGCGTGATAGACGACGCCCGCCGTCCAGCCGTGGTCGGCCGCCGGGATCGAGACGCCGATGGTCTTGGCATCCTGGGCAAAAGCGGTGCCGGAGAGCGCGGCGGCGAGAGCGGCCGCGCCCAGAAACTGCTTGATCATCAACTCACTCCCTTGATTGGCGGGTCTTTGTTCCTCCGAACCGGGCGACCCGTCGGCCCGGCTCCCTCACGACTTCCGCACCAGCGAACGCTGGACGAGCATCGCGATGATGATGATCGAGCCCTGGATCGTCCCGATCAGATATTCGCTGATGAAGTTCGAGAGCAGCATGATGTTGCCCACGAGCTCGAGGATGAATGCGCCGCAGATCGAGCCCCAGATGCGGCCGGAGCCGCCCTTGAGCGCTGTGCCACCGACAACGACGGCCGTGATGGCCTGCAGCTCCCACAGGATGCCGGTGGTGGCGGAGGTCGAGCCGAGGCGCGGCACATAGAGAAGCACGGCGATCGCGACACAGAGACCCTGGATCACGAAGGCGATGGTGCGGACGCGGTTGACGTGGATGCCGGAATAGCGGGCGACGTCGCGGCTGGAGCCGACGGCGACGACGTGGCGGCCATAGCGGGTGCGGTACAGAACGAAGGCGGCGATCGCGGCGACGACAAAGATCACGATGATCGGGATCGGGATGCCGAAGATCGAGCCGAAATAGACCGGGCGATACATCGCCTGCAGCTCGGGCTGGCGCAGCGTGATCGCGCCGCCCTGCGAGAGCCATGTCGTCAGTCCCCGGAAGATGCCCATCGTGCCCAGCGTGACGATGAAGGGCTCGATCCGCCCGAGCGTCGTGATCAGGCCATTGGCGAGGCCGCATAGCGCGCCGACGCCAACGGCGAGGAGCGCCGCTGCCGCGAGCATCAGTGCGGGATCGGAGATCGCGCCGGAATTCATGAACAGGATCATGAGACTGGCGACGAAGGCGACCATCGAGCCGACCGAGAGGTCGAGGTCGCCGGAGGAGATCACGAAGGTGGCGCCGACCGCGATGATGGCGATGAAGGCGCTGCGCGTCGCGACATTGGCGAGGTTGTTGATCCCGATGAAATTGGGATTGACCAGCGCGCCGACGATGAGGAGCAGGATCAGCGCCGCGAAGGGCGCGACCGCCCGGAGATCGACGTCGCGAAAGCTGCGGCGCGGCCGCGCCAGCGCGCTGTTGTCGTCATTGGCCGTCATTTTACGAAAAAACCTCCCCGTCCGGTCCTCGCCGGCTCCTCACGGCGCCTCATCGGCGCCGCCTCGTCGATCGGCTAGGCGGCCTTGCTCTTGAGGCCGGCCGCGTAGCGCATGATCTCGTGTTCGTTGATCTCGCTGCCTTCGAGGATGCCGGCGATGCGCCCCTCGCGCATGACCGCGACCCGCGTGCAGAGGCCGATCACCTCCGGCATCTCCGAGGAGACGACGACGATCGCCCTGCCCTCGCGCGCCAGCGCCGAGATGAAGTGATAGATCTGCTGCTTGGTGCCGACATCGATGCCGCGGGTCGGCTCGTCGATGATGATGATCTGCGGCTCCGTTTCCATCACCTTGGCAAGCAGCAGCTTCTGCTGGTTGCCGCCCGACATGCGCCCGACGGCGACGGCGTTGTCGCGCACGCGTATGTCGAAGCGGCGACGCGCGCGATCCATGGCCGCGGCCTCGCTCGCCGGGTCGAGATAGCCACGGCGCGAATGCCGTGCGAGCGATTGAAGCGTCAGGTTCGCCGTCATGCCCTCGCCGAGCAGCAGGCCCTTGTGCTTGCGATCCTTGGTCATGTAGGCGAGGCCGGCCCGGATGGCCGCATGGACGTCCCCGGACGGCAGTTCCTGGCCGCGCACCGCGACATGGCCGGAAAGGCGCGGCCGAAGTCCCACCACGGCCTCCATCAGCTCCGTCCGTCCCGAGCCGATCAGGCCGGAGAAGCCGATGATCTCGCCGCGGCGGATCTCGAAGCTCGCTTCCTTCACGAACCCCGTCGACACCGAGCGGACGGAGAGCAGGATATTCTCGTCGATGTCCGGCTCGTGCTTGGCCGGATAGAGGCTGGAAAGCTCGCGCCCGACCATCAGCTGCGCGATCGACTCGCCGTCCAGCACCTCCGTGCGCGCCGTCTTCACCCACTGGCCGTCGCGCAGCACCGTGACCCGGTCGGTCAGCTCCATCACCTCGTCGAGCTTGTGCG
The DNA here is from genome assembly GCF_030815145.1 of Kaistia geumhonensis. NCBI lineage: Bacteria > Pseudomonadati > Pseudomonadota > Alphaproteobacteria > Hyphomicrobiales > Kaistiaceae > Kaistia > Kaistia geumhonensis. Next base: position 992,461 of record NZ_JAUSWJ010000001.1, read on the forward strand.
AGACGAAGATGAAGCTGGTGCCGGCGGCGCGCAGCTTGCGCACCTGGTCAAAGAGGACGCGGGTCTCCTCGCGCGAAAGAACGGCGGTCGGCTCGTCCATGATGACGACGCGGGCATCGCGGCTGATCGCCTTGGCGATCTCGACCATCTGCTTGTCGGCGACCGCGAGGCTGCCGATAAGCGCGTTCTCGTCGACATGCGATCCGAGCATGTCGAGCACGCGCCGCGCCTCGGCGCGCATGAAGCGGCGGTCGAGCACGCCGAACCGCGTCACCTCGCGGCCGAGAAACAGACTCTCGGCCACCGTCAGATGTTCGGCGAGATTGAATTCCTGATGGATGATGACGATGCCAAGCGCCTCTGCGGCGCCGTTGGCCGGCAGCTTCACCGGGACGCCGTCGAGCAGGATCTCGCCCGAGGTCGGCTGTTCGAAGCCAGAGAGAATCTTGACGAGGGTGGACTTGCCGGCGCCGTTCTCGCCCATGAGGGCATGCACCTCGCCGCGGCGCAGCTCGAAGTCGACGCTGAACAGCACCTGCACGCCGCTGAACGACTTGCTGATGCGGCGCGCCGATAGAACGACGTCCGCTCCAGCCGGATCGGCAGACTTCATGGACTCCCCCTCCACCCGCGGCCTCCACCGCTTGAGGGGCAATGTAAACCTTTTCAGTCGGCGATGTAAAGGTTTTCATACCGCTGAATAGGCGCCCTTTCCGCGTCATGCTTTGATCGCAGGGTGAGTTTGTGTAGACTCCTTCGGAAGGGCGATCCGGGGCAGTCCAGAGTGTTTCATTCCACGCCAGCGACCATCGAGGATGTCGCGCGCATCGCGCAGGTGTCGATCGCGACGGTGTCGCGCGCGATCCACAATCCGGAGAAGGTCGCGAACTCGACGCGGCTCAAGGTCAATCAGGCGATCGCGATCACAGGCTACACGACCAACGCCATGGCGCGCAGCCTGCGCCTCGGCCGGTCGAACATGATCCTCGTCGTGGCGCCCGACATCGGCGATCCGAACTTCTCAAGCATCCTGATCGGGCTCGAAAACGAGGCCCGCGCCCATGGCTATGGCGTGCTGATCGGCCATACGCAGAACGACGCGCAGCGCGGCCTCGAGTATCTGAAGTTTTTCGATTCGAACCAGGCGGCGGGTCTCATCCTCTTCACCGGCATCCTGCCCTTCGGCCACCAGACCATGATGGCACGGTTGCCGCCGAGCGTCGCCGTCTTCGAGCCGGTCTTCAACGGCGGCATCCCCTATGTCGGCGTCGACGAACATGCCGGGGCGCGCAAGGCGATCGACCTGCTCATCACGGAGGGTCACCGCAAGATTGCCTTCATCGGCGACTCGCGCACCCGCCTCGCCTACAGCCGCCGTCGCGAAGGCTATGAGCAGGGCCTTGCCGCGGCACGGATCCCGCTCGATCCGCGCATGGTGCTGGAGGGCGACGGCACAAGCGAGAGCGGTCGCCTCGCGGTGGAGCAGCTGTTCATGCGCGACACGCTGCCGACGGCCTTCATGTGCGTCAACGACCAGACCGCGCTCGGCGTCATGACCGGCCTCGCGGCGCGCGGCTACACGATGCCGCGCGATTTCTCGGTGACCGGGTTCGACGACGTTCCGCAGGCCTCGTTCATGACGCCGCCGCTGACGACAATCCGCCAGCCGCGCACGCTGATCGGAAAGCATGCCATGGCCCTGCTCCTGGAACTCCTGTCGGAAGGCCAGCCGGCCGAGAGCGAGCTGCTGCTCGTCCCGGACCTCGTCATCCGCAACTCCGTCGGCCCGCCCTCGCGGCAATGGGAGACGCGCTAGGCGAGACCACCGACTGCGCAAACGGGCCGCAGAATCAAAAGGGCCGATGCATCGCCTGCATCGGCCCTTTTTTCGTCTTCACCCCGAAGCCGGGATGCCGTTGCTTCGCTGTGCCCGTCGCCATCCATTAGTGCTGACCGAGGCGGTCGTCTTCGGCGATGGCAGCGTCGTGGTACCAGCTGTCCCAGGCGATGGCCGGCATGGCCGCCTCGCGCTCGAGACTGGTCTCGCCAATATATCCGGCGAGACGACCTTTCACGCCGGCCCGTCCGCCGGCTGGAAACGCGTATATCTTCGCAGTTTCTCTTTGAACACTCGCAGTCATTTCAGTTGTCCTTCGCTGTGCGGCAAACCGCTCATCGAACAATGTAGTGACTCATACCATGGTTGCACACCGATTGCGCGCAAAAATGCGCCAAAGAGCAGCAAATGACTACAATTTGCTCAGTAATGGACTTTGATGGCTGGCTCGGCACCATGCTCGCGGTGATGAAACGCGTCGAAGGGCAGTCGCCGCCGCTGCTCTGAGCATTTTCTGGACACTGCTGCCTTTTCAGGCGCCATCGCGATTGCTTGCGATGAAGAATGCAGCATCTTCGGGCGTCGATATCGGTCGCGAGACCTGAGCGCGGTCATGCGGCGGCCGTCGCGATGCCGCGAAATTCGTCGCGCCTGCGGCAGTGCGCGCATAGCGGGCGGCGGCGTGGCATGCAAAATGCAAGATCGAGGGCGGCGCTGGCGACCGATCGGGCGACGGCTCTGACAGGCGAAGGGTTCCGGGCGCGTCGCGTCATCACTGAACGAGAGACCTAAATGACAAAGTTCAAACTGGAGTACATCTGGCTCGACGGCTACACGCCCGTGCCGAACCTGCGTGGCAAGACGCAGATCAAGGAGTTCGACGTATTCCCGACCCTCGAGGAGCTCCCGCTCTGGGGCTTCGACGGTTCCTCGACGATGCAGGCCGAAGGCCGCAGCTCCGACTGCGTGCTGAAGCCCGTCGCGATCTATCCCGACCCGGCCCGCAAGGACGGCGCCCTGGTCATGTGCGAAGTCATGATGCCCGACGGCGTCACCCCTCATCCCTCGAACGCCCGCGCGACCATCCTGGACGATTCCGGCGCCTGGTTCGGCTTCGAGCAGGAGTATTTCTTCTACAAGGACGGCCGCCCGCTGGGCTTCCCGGCCGCCGGCTATCCGGCGCCGCAGGGCCCGTACTACACGGGCGTCGGTTTCAAGAATGTGGGCGACGTCGCGCGCGAGATCGTCGAGGAGCATCTCGACCTTTGCCTCGCGGCCGGCATCAACCATGAGGGCATCAACGCCGAAGTGGCGAAGGGCCAGTGGGAATTCCAGATTTTCGGCAAGGGCTCCAAGAAGGCCGCTGACGAAGTCTGGATGGCGCGCTACCTGCTGCTGCGCCTGACCGAGAAGTACGGCGTCGACATCGAGTTCCACTGCAAGCCGCTCGGCGACACCGACTGGAACGGCTCGGGCATGCACTGCAACTTCTCGACCGCCTATATGCGCGAAGTTGGCGGCAAGGACTATTTTGAGAAGCTCATGGCGGCGTTCGACAAGAACCTTCAGGAGCATATCGCCGTCTATGGACCGGACAACCATCTGCGTCTGACCGGCAAGCACGAGACGGCGCCGTGGAACAAGTTCTCCTATGGCGTGGCTGACCGTGGCGCATCCATCCGCGTGCCGCACTCGTTCGTCCGCAACGGCTACAAGGGCTATCTCGAGGATCGCCGCCCGAACTCCCAGGGCGACCCCTACCAGATCGCCTCGCGCGTGCTGAAGACGATCGCCGAGGTTCCCGTGGAAGGCAGCGCTTCGGCCGCCGCCTGATCCTGAGCAAGCTGGATACGATGACGGCGCGGAGACCACTCCGCGCCGTTTTCATTGACGGGATCGTCGATCAGGTGCCGCCGATCGACCACATGACGCCGAAGCTGTCGCGCAGCTGACCATAGCGGTCGCCCCAGAACATCGTCTGAAGGGGGTTCACGACGGTCAGGCCCGCGCCTTCCGCCCGGCGCCACCACATGTCGGGATCAGCGACCTGCAGATGCAGCGTGTAGCCCTGCGCCGCCTGCTTCTCGTGGCCATATTCGGGATAGAAGTCGCACAGCATCACCGAGCCGCCATGGATGCGCAGATGGATGTGCATCGTCCGGCCCTTCTCGTCGAGCGGCTGCCGGGCGAGTTCCTCGGCGCCGAAGGCCCGCTTGTAGAGTTCGGCCGCCGCCACGGCGCCGTCGACACTGAGATAGGGCACGACCCCGGTGATGGTGTTGTTCGCCTGCTGGTGGACTGCCGTCTCGCTCATTCCCGTTCCTCCTTCGTGCAAAGCGGCAGCGCAGCTGCCTGACCCGACACAGCAAGGACGTTCGGGCGCCCGACGTTCCGACAGACCGCTCAAATCGCCGAAGCGGCGATGGCTCTCGGCGCCGCTTCGGCGGCGAGACGATCGAGATGGGAGCGGATATGGGCCGCCTCGGCAGGCGTTCGCGCCAGCGCGATCGCGCGATCGAAGGCCTGGCGCGCTTCCGCGGGTCGGCCAAGTTGCAGCAGCAGGTGACCCACCAGCCCGAAATAGTGGAAATAGCTCCCGAGCGGTCCGGCGAGCGGCTCGATCATGGCGAGTGCCGCGGCCGGTCCCGCGACCTTCGAAACCGCCACGGCCCGGTTCAGCGTCACGACCGGCGAAGGCTGGAGGTGCTCGAGCGTCGCATAGAGAAGATCGATCTGCTGCCAGTCCGTCTCCTCCGGCCGGGCGGCTCGCGCATGCAGAGCCGCGATTGCCGCCTGGATCAGATAGGGACCGGGGCGGCGGTGGCGCATCGCCTTGTCGATGAGCGCGAGGCCCTCGGCGATCATGGCGCCGTTCCAGAGCGAGCGGTCCTGGTCGTCGAGCAGGATCAGCGCGCCGTCGGCGTCGAAGCGAGCCTCAAGCCGCGAGTGCTGAAGCAGCATCAGCGCGGCGAGGCCCATGATCTCCGGCTCGGCCGGGAAGAGCCGCAGCAGCAGCCGGGCGAGGCGGATCGCCTCATCGCAGAGCCGCGTCCGCGCGCCATCCACTGACGGTGCCGAATAGCCCTCGTTGAAGACGAGATAGATCATCGTCGCCACGGCGGCGAGGCGCTCTGCCCGCTCGACGGGACCCGGCGTCTCGAACGGCACGCCCGCCTTGGCGATCCGGCTCTTGGCGCGCGTGATGCGCTGCTCCATCGCCGCCTCGCTGACGAGGAAGGCTCGGGCGATCTGCGGCACCGTGAGGCCGGATACGATCCGGAGCGCAAGGGCGATCTGCTGCGTCGCCGAGAGGTCGGGATGGCAGCAGATGAACAGGAGGCGCAGGATGTCGTCGCGGTAATGGGCATCGTCGAGGCGGTCGGCAAGGCTGGCCTCGGCATCGCCGAGATCCGACAGCGCCGCCTCGTCGGGAAGTTCGGCCTCGCGGCTGCGCCGGCGCACCACATCGATCGCCGCGTTGCGCCCGACGAAAATCAGCCAGGCGGTGGGGTCCCGCGGCGGCCCCTTCTGCGGCCAGAGCGCCAGCGCCTTGAGGCAGGCTTCCTGAAACGCCTCCTCGGCGATGTCGAGATCGCGGAAATAGCGCAGCAGCGCGCTGATCGCCTTCGGCCGCGCCCCGGCGACGGCCGCCTCGATCCAGGCGATGTCGGTCATGGCTTGCCCCCGCCCGGATGATAGACGCCGACCGGTCGGACTTCATAGGCGCCGCCGGGATTGGCCGCCGCGAGATCGCGCGTGACGTCGAGAATTTCTTCCAGTGAGCCGCCCTCGACGAGATAGAAGCCGAGAAGCTGCTCCTTCGTTTCGGCAAAAGGCCCATCGAGCACAAGCGGCGGGTCCTGATCCTTGCGCAGCGTCGTGGCGGCCGTCGTCGGCAGCAGGCGAGCCACCGGACCGAGCCGTCCGTCCCGCGCCAGCTTTTCGTGGACCACGGCGAGGCGCGCCATCACCGCGTCGTCTTCCTCCTTGGTCCAGGAGCCGACGACGTCTTCCGAGTGGTAGCAAAGGATGGCGTAGAGCATGGCTTTCTCCCTGGTGCCTTGAAGACGAGCGGCGGCGCCCGGTTCCGACACGGACTGCGCTCCGGACCATGCCAACCCGGTTTCGATTTTCGTGCAAGCATGTCGGACAAGGGACCGAGCAAACGTCCTCAGGCCGGTTCACGCAACAGGGAGACCGCCATGACCGCCGACACTTCGATCGCCGAGAGCCAGACCACCGACAGCGCGGCCGAGGGGAGCCCCATCGCCGAGCGCGAACTCGTCATCACGCGGCTGATCGATGCTCCGCGCACAGCGCTCTATCGCTGCTGGACCGAGGCCGAGCTTTTGAGGAAATGGTTCGCGCCGCAGCCCTGGACGACACCCGTCGCCGAACTCGATGTCAGGCCCGGCGGTTCGTGCCGCGTCGTGATGCGCAGCCCTGAAGGCGAGGACTTTCCCAATCCGGGTGTCTATCTCGATGTGGTGCCGAACGAAAAGCTCGTCTTGACCGACGCTTTCGCCGAAGCCTGGGAGCCCTCGACCAAGGCCTTCATGGTCGCCACCGTCACCTTCGCCGACGAAGACGGCAAGACCCGCTACACGGCCCGCGTGCAGCACTGGTCGGCGGAAGACCGCGCGGCCCATGAGAGCATGGGCTTCCACGAAGGCTGGGGACGCTGCGCAGACCAGTTGGCGGCGCTTGCCGCCACCCTCTGACCACCCAACGGCGAGGACAAGGCGCCGCCCGACCGGTGGCGCCTTGTCCTCGAAAACCCTTAGGGGCAGACGTCCCAGAAGCCGCTCGTCTTGGCCGGGGTCGTGTAATACCAGCAATAGCCCGCCTTGGGCGGCTGGCCGGCGACCGAGACCGCGGCCGCACCGGCGATGAAGCCGATCGCCACGCCGGCCGCCACCGCGCCGCCAGGCGGCCAGTAGTAGCGGCCCGGATTGACCACCACGACACCAGGCGGACGATAGACCGGATGTCGGTAGACCGGCGCCGCGCGATAGACTGGCGCGGCCGGACGATAGGCCGGGCGCGTGGTGGCGCCAGCGGCGCATCCGCGCGGGCCGCAACCCGCCGCCGCGCAGCCGCGCGGGCCACAGGCCCCGGCCGCGCGCCGTGCCTCGGCAGGCGTCACCTGCGCAAACGGCGCGATGACTGTCGCGGCCGTACCGGCCACGAGAACCAGTGTCTTCAGGAAGTGTTTCATGTCTCTGCCTTCCCCCGTTGGCTAATCGAAGCTTATCACCACCACGCCGTCCGCCGCAGCGTCGTCGTCAACCGACCCCAGGCAAGGGCGGAATGGAGGCTGAGACTCGCCAGCGGATAAAATGCCTCTAGAATTGTGGCGCCTCTTCCGACGGAGCCCGATGCGTGAGCGAGACTGAAACAGAATCCCCTTCCCTGCCCGCCAAGCTGGGGCGCGCAGTCCAGCCGACGCCCGACCGGTCTGCGATCCCCGTCATCCGCACCATCGCGATGCCGGCCGACACGAATCCCGCCGGCGACATCTTCGGTGGCTGGCTCATGTCGCAGATGGATCTCGGCGCGAGCACGATCGCGACACGGCGCGCGCGCGGACGCACCGTGACCGCGGCCGTCGAGGCGATGTCGTTCATCTCCCCCGTCAAGGTCGGCGATGAGGTCACCATCTATGGCCGCATCGTCTCGACCGGCCGTACCTCGATCCGCGTCTTCGTCGAGGCCTGGCGCCGCAGCCGGGAAAGCGACGACGTCGCGCAGGTTACGCATGCGACTTTCACCTTCGTCGCCATCGATGCCGAGCGTAAGCCGCGGCTTCTTCCGGCGCTCGAGGCGGGTGTGGACGGCTGAGGCGTCAGCGAACGGAGATCTGGCTGGCTCCGAAGGCGACGATGCTATCGCCGCTCAGCAGATAGTTGATGCTCTGGAAGGCCGTGAAGCCGCCCTTCATGGCCGCGCCCTGGTTGATATAGGCGACCATGCCGTCGCGCGGGCTTACCGGCCCATAGGCCTTTTCGAGATCGGCGAGGCTTCCGCCGAGCCCCGGCATCGGCGCCGCCGGCTGGGGGCTCGCGAGGCCGTTCGAAGGCGCATCGCAGACCGGATTCGGCTGCGCATAGGCCGCGGCGACGAGCGTCACCAGTTTCGAATCGCCGCCCGACTCGCCATCGGAAACGAACCAGACCAGTTCCGCCCGGCCGTCCGCGTCGAGCTGGTAACAGAGCCAATCCGCCGATGCGACGCCGTCCGAGGCATGATGAAGCGTTCCGCCGAAGGCCTCATGCAGGTCTGCGAGTGGCGTCTGGCCGAGAATGATCGTCGCCGGGCCGGCGGCGATGGTCGGCGCAGGCGGATTGGGGATCTCGTGCTGCGTTCCCTCGGCGGCCGCGCCCGAGAGCAACGCCGCCGGAACGCCGGTCAACCTCGCGCCGTCGTCGGCGAGCGCCGGCCCGGCGGTCATCAGAACGATCAGCGATGCGGCGGCGAACAGTCTCATGGCGGGCGTCCCGGATTGGCGGCTCCGGCGAGTTCCGGGCAGCCATCGAAGACTATTGGAACCGCCAGGCGCGGTCCACAATGACGGCGATCAAGCAGCGTTCGCGCCGTCGAGAGACGCGACATGCCGCACCGAGAACGGTGCCCCGCGCTGCGGCTCGACGAAGAGCGCGAGACGATCAATGACGAGAGGCTTGCCGTCGAACGCCGCGAAATGGCGGCGAAGGGCCGTGTCGACCGCTTCTGCATCCTCGCGCGGGACGCGCCCCGTCAACGACAGGTGGAAGCGGAAGGCACCGAAGACATAGGGATAGCCCCAGCGCACGAGGTTGTTTTCCTCCTCGAGCGTGAGACCGGCGGCACGGCGGCGGGCCATGTCGGCCTCCGATATCGGCGCGCGAAACGAATCGAAATCGGCGACGATCCGTCCGGCCCATTCGTCCAGTTCATCGACCGGCTCGTTGGGGACCAGCGCGAAGAACCGGCCGAGCCGCCGCAGGACCAGTTCCGGAATGGCAATCGGGCGCGACGCCGCCGCGAAGGCGTCGAAGGCGGCCAGCAACTCGTCCTCGCTGCGACCATCAGCAAGCCCGAACGGTGCCTTCAGCGTGCCGTGGAAGCCGTATCGGGCGGGGTCGGCGAGATAGGCCTCGACCGTTTCGGGCGCCAGCCCCTCGACGGTGGGGAGCGGCAGGTCTGTGGCCCCGAAGGCGTCGCGGCCGAGCCAGGCAACGGCCGCGCGGGTCAGCGGATGATCGGGAGCGGGCGTTGCATAGATGGCGTAGCGCAAGACAGTCCTCGGCCTTAGTCGAAGCGGGCGGCGTCTCATCATTACCCCGTCGCGCCGCCGGTGACGACGGCGATTGGTGATGGGCGGCGTTGCGGCGCAGGCAGTGGAAATGCCGGCCCCGATCGGGCATCATGGCGCGGTCGCCGGGCGCTCGACGAAGGAGAGACCATCATGATCAGGATGCTGCGCTTGGCAGTCTTTGCCGCTCTGGCCTCTGTGTCGGTGGCCGTGGAGGCCGGCGCGTTCAGCTATTACGATGGCCACACCGCGCCCGTCCCGGACTGGCAGGTGTTCGGCTTTGACCTGACGACAGTCCCCGGCGACGTCGCCTCGCTGATGGCGTTCAAAGCCTCGCTGGACCCGCGCCTGCAACTTGCCGTCAACAACCGCTGCAAGCAGGACATCGTCTCGATGCCCTGGCGTTATTCGTCCAAGGTGCGGATGTTCTGCTGGGGCCACTAGGGCGGGACCGGCTCCGCGAACGATTCGCCTTCCGCGGCTCGCTACAAATCGAAGCCTGACATCGCAGCGAGGGTCGTCTGGCATTCGGCTGCGACGACGTTCTGCCGTTCCTCTTCGTGAGTTACTCAACGGCGCTCCATGCGGCTGGCCGTCGAGCGCTGCGTCCGATCCTGCCCTTGGAACGAAAATCCGCTCCCGCCGTTTGCCTCCCGGAAGCTGCTGATGGTCTCGACAGACAAGAACATCGGCAGCGCCGGATAGGAACAGAACTCATCAGAGAAGGTCTCCGGACGCTTCTCGTCGCATTCAGGGAGCTCAAGATGGCGTTTTACTCTTTCGGCAAGCTTGTGGCCGGTGGCCTTGTTCTTTCCGCGCTGGCATTCTCTCCTGCGTTGGCGCAGGATGCTCAGTCCGATACGCCGTCCGTCCAGCCGAACACCGGCGCCACGACGACGCCGACGACTCCGGGCACGCCCGACACCGCCAATCCGTCGAATGGCGTCTCGCCGGAATCGTCGAGCGAAGCCGACAAGCCGGGTGGTGCGATTGCCGATCAGGACGTGTTCGGCTTCGACATCTCGATGGGCACCGCCAAGCTGACGGCGGAGCAGATGATGGCGGCCAAGAACACCTGCCGCGATCAGGTCACGATCGACCCGACTCGCTATTCCTCGACGGTCCGCTCCTTCTGCGATCAGCTCAAGTGATCGCCCGGCGCGTCCACGAGCGCGCGCCTCAGCCTTGAAACGAATTCGCGCCGCGCGGCAGGCTCCTCCAGACCGCGCGGCGCGTAGACGTCGCGATCGAGGAAGTGACCGGTGAGCCGGAAGGCATCGTCGAGCGCTGCCGCAGCATCGTTGGCGCCACGGCCGCCGATCAGCAAGCCCGGCAACGCCAGGAGTCGCTCCTCGTATCCCCGCGCGCCTTCGGCGCTAACCGCGCGGCCGCTGCGTGGCGAAACGAAAACCAGCCCTTCCGTCATCCCGGTCACAGCGCAGCGAGAAAGATCGAGCCCGAAGCCGCTTTCCTCCAGGAAAGCGAGCTCGAAGCGCGCCATGAATGTTCCAATGTCGACAGGGTCGGGACCGATGACTGCCGCGAACCCGGCCATCGCGGCCTCCGCGGCGTCGTGGAGGCCCTGGTGGCTTTCCCGCTCGGCCAGCAGCCGCAAATGCCCCACCAGAACCTGAAGCGCGAAAAGCGCGAGCGGTCGGTCCATGATCGCACCCGCGCGAAGCGATGTCGGCTCGACGGTGAACACGCCGAGCTGGTCGTCCAGCCGGGCCCGCCAGGTTGCCACCACGCGATTACCGGGCTGCAGCACCGGCGCCAGTCGCTTCGAGCGACCGCCCCGGACGACCCCGAGCTGCCGGCCACGCTCGGCGGTCATCAGCTCGAGGATGACACTGGCCTCGCCGAGGCGGCGGACACCGAGCACGATGCCCTCATCGCTCCACTGCATCGCCGCGTCCGTCCCGTTGCCCTCGTACCCGGTTGCCCCGCGTAGCTATTGCCAATCTGGTCATGCAAGCCGATCGACGCCAGCCTTCGGCGACAACACGGTTCAAAAAGCAAAAGGCCCGGCGTTTCCGCCGGGCCTTTCCCATTCCCGTGAGGGAATGATTACCAGGAGCGCTTCATCCAGAGGTTGACAGCCCAGACGTCGCCGTCCAGATCGCCACCGTCGAGGAGGTCGCGGTCGACATTCGCATGCGAATACTGACCGTCGAGCATCAGGTCGAGACCGGCAACCGGCGTCCAGCCCGTCGAAGCGACGAGGCGGTAGGCATCGATCGTCAGGTTGTCGTAGTAGCCATTGCCGTCATAGGCAGCGTAGCCGCCCGACACAGCCGACCAGACCGAGGGGGTCCAGACATGCTTGTACGAAGCGAGGGCCGACCAGCTGGAGCCCGGAGCGACGGCGAAGTTGAGCGTGTTGTCAGCCGCGACGATGCCGTTGCCGACGAGACCCGCAACCGACGTACCGCCGGCGATGCCGGTGTACGAGTTGGCGTTGTCGCCATACGAAGCCGTGACGAAGAACTTGTCGCCGGCCGAGAAGCTGTCGAGAGCGAACTCGACGCTACCGCCGATGGCCCAGCCAGTCTGCGCGCTGAAGTCATACGGGTCGAGCAGCGTGCCCGAGCCCGAACGGTCGACAGCGTTGTTCACGTAGGCAGCGGCCAGCTTCGTCGAGAAGATGCCCGAGGCGTAGGTGATCGCACCGACGACGTCCGGAATGTTGTTCTGGCCACCGTAGTAGTAGATGTCGTCGGCCGGATTCAGCGGGTCGCCAGAATTGGTGACCTGAAGGCCGTCGAGGCCCGGGGCGGCGCCACGGTCACGCTGGTCTTCGATCGACAGGGCGAGACCGAAGCCGTTGATGGCATAGGTCGCCTGGATGTGATCGGTCGAGGTGTCCGAACCGAACACGCCGGTGTCGGTGTAGCCACGGCCGAAGTCGAACAGCGAAGTGAAGCGACCAGCCTTGATCGGCCCGATCGACAGCCAGGCGCTGTCAACATAGGCCGAATTGGTGGCCGAGTTGACGATCTGCGCAGCCGACTGCGAGAAGTTGCCGGCGTTGCCGGTCTGGGCGCGGAAGTCCAGGAAACCGGTGAGGTTGCCGAACTCGGTGACCGACGAAGCGGTCAGCTGGATCGAAGCTTCCGTGTAGAAGTTCGACCAGTTCGAGGTCGGGTAGTAGCCGTTGTAGACGCCGAAGTCGGTGTCACCGAAAGCGGTGCCGAACTTCACGTAGCCACCGACCTTGATGCAGGTGTCGGTGCCGGGCGAGTAGAAGAAGCCCGAACCAAACGCGTCGCAGACCTTCACGTAGTCAACCGGCTCGGCGACCGTGAGATCCGCCGCCTGAGCGCCACCGGCCACGATCATCGCAGCGGCAGAGCCGAGGAGAAGGGTCTTGAAGTTCATATCCTGACCTCCAAAAGGTTAAACCAGGAGATATTTCTTTCTTCTCGTCGCCACCGGATCGATCTTTCGATCTTTCCGTCAGTCGGCTCGCTCGAAGTCCGTCAAATCCCCGTTCGGCTGCATCTGCCTTTTGATTGTCCCCCACCCCTGGGTGACAGGCGCAACAGCGGGAACCGTTTTGCGATTCCGTGAAAGTGATCATACCGAAAGCCGCCGATGCCGCTATGACGGAATTGCAACACTACCGACCGTCGTCACGACTTCGCGATTAAGGTCTTCGAAAGAAGTGTTAACGCGCTGGCCCGCATCGACTTTTCCCGACAGGCGGCGCCCGCGCTTGTACCTTCGGCGGCACCGGAGCATGGTGCCGCCCCTGTTCCAGCCCTGCAAGGATCGGATTTCATGGCCCCCATCGAACGCGACGCGATTCTGGCGCGACTCGCCACCATCCCCGGACCGGACGGCTCAGGCGACATCGTCTCGCTCGGCCTCGTCTCGGACATCGTCGTCAATGCCGGCAAGGTCATGTTCTCGATCACCGTCGATGCGGCCCGCGCCGCGGCGATGGAGCCGCTGCGCGCCCGCGCGGCCGAAGCGGTCAAGACGCTGCCCGGCGTCGAGAGCACGCTCGTGATCCTGACGGCGGAGCGGAAGGGCGGCGCGGGTCAGACGGCTCCTGCTCCGCCGCGCGCCCCCGCTCAGCCCGCGGCCTCGGCGAGCGGCAAGCCGGGCATTCCCGGCGTTGGGGCCATTGTCGCCGTCGCATCGGGGAAGGGCGGCGTCGGCAAATCGACCACGGCTGTCAACCTCGCGCTCGGGCTCGCCGCCAACGGGCTCAAGGTCGGCCTGCTCGACGCCGATATCTATGGTCCGTCGGTGCCGCGCCTGCTGGGTCTCTCCGGCCGGCCGCAGACTCAGGACGGGCGCACGCTCGTCCCGATGCAGGCCTTCGGCATCAAGGCGATGTCGATGGGCTTTCTTGTCGAGGAAGACACGCCGATGATCTGGCGCGGCCCGATGGTCATGTCGGCGCTGACGCAGATGCTGCGCGAGGTGGCCTGGGCGCCGCTCGACATCCTCGTCGTCGACATGCCGCCCGGAACCGGCGACGCTCAGCTCACCATGGCGCAGCAGGTGCCCCTCGCCGGCGCGGTGATCGTCTCGACGCCGCAGGATCTCGCGCTCATCGACGCCCGAAAGGGCCTCGGCATGTTCCGCAAGGTCAATGTGCCTGTGCTCGGGATCGTCGAGAACATGAGCTACTTCCTCTGCCCGCATTGCGGCGGACGGTCGGACATCTTCGGCCATGGCGGCGCCCGCCACGAGGCGGAGAAGCTCGACATTCCCTTCCTCGGCGAGATCCCGCTCGAACTCGCGATCCGCGAGACCTCGGATGCCGGCACGCCGATTGTGGCGACCGCCCCCGAGAGCGCCCATGCCGCCGTCTACCGGACGATCGCCGGACGAATCGCGGCGGCAGTCGCCGGCGGCGCCGGGGCGAAGCCGGCGCCGCGCATCGTTATCGAATAGGTCAGGCCGCCTTGAGCGCCGCCGCGTTAGCGGTGAGGAAGTCCTGCACCGAGCCAGGCTCGCGGCCCGTCCAGTCCTTGACCACCGATGTCGTGATCGCGTGGAAGCCTTCGGCGGCCGCGACGTCGAAGGCGACGAGACCTTCGACCATGCCGGGCGGCAGGCCGGCCGCGGCGAGGCCCTGCTTCATCGCCTCGGCCGGCAGCGCCACATGCGCGACCGGCCGGCCGGAGATCTCCGAAGCGAGCGCGGCGAGTTCGTTCTGCGTCACCGGCGCAGGCCCCGTCACGTCGAGGACCGACTGACCGGTCGCACGCGCCAGAACGGCAGCGGCGGTCCGGGCGCAATCGGCGCGCAGCACATAGTTGCGGCCGCCCGTTCCGGTCGCGGTGTAGAGCGTTCCGGTCGCGATCGCGTGCGGCAGGCCGAACAGCAGATAGTCCGTATAGATATGGTCGCGCAGCAGCGTGAAGTCCGCGCCGGACGCGACCACCGCCTGTTCGGTCCAGAAATGATCGCCGATGAGGCTCGGCTCGGCCGTCGGATAGGGCGCGGGGGCCGAGAGATAGGCGATATGGCCGACGCCGGCCGCAACCGCGGCGGCGACGGCCGCGCGATGCTGCGCGAGACGGCGACCGGGAACGTCGAGCGCATCGGTCGAGACCAGCAGCATCCGGTCGGCGCCCTTGAAGGCGGCGGCGAGCGTTTCGGGACGGTCGAAGTCGGCGGCGCGGATTTCGGCGCCCTTCGCGGCGAGGTCGGCGAGCTTCGAGGGATCGCGGGTGGTGCCGATCACCTTGCCGGCGCCCGATTCGAGCAGCGTCTCGACGACGATGCGGCCGAGATGGCCACCGGCGCCGGTGACGAGGAGTGTGGGTTGGCTCATGGGTCGCTTTTCCTGGTGTCCTGGGCCGGGTCACGGCGGCCTTGACGGCACCGCCCGGTTACACATCGTAACTAGGCGCTTGAACTGCCGCCGTGAAGAACGCATCTTGCCGGCACCAAGGCACATGGTCGGAACCGCCGGGCGTATGGCCAGTGCAGGACGGCGAACGGAGATGCGATGATGGATCGGCTGGACGACGGCGCCGTTGCCATGGCGGCGGAGACGCAGGGCTTCGAAACGTCCGGATCGTCGTTTGCGGCCTGCGCGCCCGAGATCGCGACGCTCGAGTCGGGTTTCGGCGCGGCCGCCCTCTCGGCCGAGGATTGTCCGGTGCGCGACGTGCTCGACCGGCTCGGCGATGCCTGGAGCTTTCTCGTCGTGTTGCGGCTGGCGGACGGGCCGCAGCGTTTCAACGCACTGAAGCGCCGGGTCGGCGGTGTGTCGCAGCGGATGTTGACCGTAACGCTGCGCAGCCTCGAGCGCGACGGGCTCGTGTCCCGCACGGTCTATCCGACGACACCGCCGATGGTGGAATACCGCCTGACGCCGCTCGGCGAGTCGCTCGTCGAGCCGATGGCGGCGCTGACGCGATGGGCCGCGCGCCACCATGACAGTGTCCGCGCGGCGCGATCGCGCTACGATTCGTCGGCGGCCTGAGCCGGCCGCCGCGCAATCACTTGCCGCACTTCATGTTCCAGGTGCCGGCAACCGCGACGCCCTTGGTCGAGGTGTCGCGCTTCAGCCGCATGGTGACGGTCGCACCCTCGACCAGCTCGGCGGCGCCGGAATTCAGCACCACCTCACCCTTGCTGCCGACCGTGCTCCTGTATTCGATGATGAGCATGGCATCGGCCGGAACGCCGCCGACCCCGACGCGCCAGACGTGATTCTCCGGCGACTGGATGATCACGGCCTCGCCCTCGCTCATGCCCTGAGGAACCTGCAGCGACCAGCGCGTCTGCTTGCAGGCCGGATCCTTGGCGGCGAAGGCCGCGGCCGGGCCGAAGACCGCCGCGGCGGCGATGGCAGCGGCGGCGAGGCGGGTGAAACGTCGGGTCGTCGTGGTCATGATGGTCGCTCGTCCGTGGCGCGCGGGCCGGGCCCGGCGGTGGCTGGAGGGATGGCCATCAGAGATACAGCAATGACGGCCGCCGCCAAACGCCGATTAGCGCCGCATCAGCCCTTTCAGCGCGACATAGTGGAGAAGCATGATCGTCTTCGCGTCGCAGATGCGGCCATCGAAGCTCATGGCGAGCGCCTCCGCGAAGGGAAGCTCCAGCACCTCGATATCCTCGCCCTCCGCTTCGTGGCCGCCGCCCGTGCCGTGGCGATCGCCGGGCCGGTAGCGTGCAACGAAGAGGTGAAGTTTCTCGACCACGCTGCCCGGAGACATGAAGCTGACGAGGACTTCCTCGGGTGTATCGATGGTGACGCCCATCTCCTCCTCGGCTTCCTTGCGGATGCAGGTGACCGGGTCGTCGGCGTCGAGCAGGCCGGCGCAAGCCTCGATCAGCGGCTCGCCATGGCCCCGCTTGTAGGCCGGAAAGCGGAACTGGCGGATGAGCAGGACCGTGCTGCGATCGGGGTCATACGCGAGCACGGCGGCGCCGTCGCCGCGGTCATAGGTCTCGCGGGTCTGGCGCTGCCAGATCCCGTCAGAGCGCTGGTAGTCGAAGACATTGCGATCGAGCTTGCCCCAGTTGCGCGAGAGGGGCGTCGTCTCGACGATGCGCACGCGGTCGTTCCAATCGGTCATTCCAGATCCCATGATGCGGAGGCGCCCGAAGGCCGTCTTGTCGTGTGCATTGATACCGCATCGCACGAACAAATCACGTCCGTGCGGGGCGCGGCGAACGGAGTACGAAGAATGTCGGATCGCGACGCGCCCATTCGTCATTTCGAAGAGCCGGCCACCACCGGCCGCCGAAAATCCATGGGAGACAAGCAATGCGCGTGATGGTGATCGTCAAGGCGACGAAGGACAGCGAGGCCGGCGCCATGCCGTCGCCTGAACTGATCGAGGCGATGGGTCGCTTCAACACGGAGCTGATCACGGCCGGGATCATGAAGGCCGGCGACGGGCTGAAGCCGTCCTCCTTCGGCAAGCGCGTCGCCTTCGACGGCGCCAGCCGCCTGGTCATTGATGGCCCCTTCGCCGAGACCAAGGAGCTCATCGCGGGCTATTGGCTCTGGGAAGTGGCCGACATGGACGAGGCGGTGGCTTGGGTGAAGCGCTGCCCCAATCCGATGCCGGGACCGAGCGAGATCGAGATTCGCCCGCTGATCTCGATGGAAGATTTCGCGGAAGTCATGACGGAGGAAGGCGCCGCCATCCACGAAGGCAACCGCATCCGCCTCGAGGGCTGACCGGTCAGGCGGCGCGCCCGCCCGTCGCCGCGATCTCGCGCTTCAGCCAGTCGCGGAAGAGGCGAACCTTGCGGCTGCGCGCCGAGGCGGCGGTCGTCACGAACCAGTAGGCGAGGCAACTCTCGACGGCGATGTCGAATGGGCGGACCAGGCGGCCGAGCGCCAGCGCGTCGGCCACCACCATGTCCCAGGCGAGCATCACCCCCTGCCCCGCCATCACCGCCTCGAGCGCGAGGATCGGATCGGAAAAGCGCGGACCGGCCAATTCCCGCATCTCGAGGCCGGCCGCCTCGAACCAGTCGCGCCAGGCGACCATCGTGCCCTCGTCATGGATGATCGGCACGTTCGCGAGATCGGCTGGCGCCTTCAGCCGCTCCGCCCATTCCGGCGTGGCGACCGGAAAGAACGGTTGCGCCAGCAGTTTCTCGGCCTCGACATCCGGCCAGTCGCCCTTGCCGAGGCGAATCGCGCAGTCGATGTCGCTGTGGTTGAGGTCGACCAGCGTGACCGAAGCGGCGAAGCGGATCTCGATCTCCGGATGCTCGCGCGTGAAGCGGCCGAGTCGCGGGACGAGCCAGCGCGCGGCGAAGGCCGGCGCGGCGGTCAATGTGAGCGTGCCGCTATGGCTCTGCTCGATCGCGGCGATTCCGTCCGCCAGAGCCCGAAAACCCTGACGGAAATGCGGCAGCGCCGCCTCCAGGGCCGCGGTCGGCCGCATTCCCTCGCGGGTCCTCTCGAAAAGGACATAGCCCAGCCGCTCTTCGGCCCGACGGATATGTTGACTTACGGCTCCCGGCGTCACCCCGAGCTCGGCGGCCGCCAAAGACAGAGTGCCGTCGCGACCGACAATTTCTATCGCACGAATAGCGTTGAGCGGCACCTTGAAGGGATTAGCCATAGAGAAAATCTATAGTGTGACCGAGATCATGTCGATAGGGAGCGGTCCGGTCTATCTCCATATTCGGTGGCGTCGCAGCCTGGGAGAACGACCATGATCATCACCAGCCTCTATCGCGCCATCATCCAGTGGGCGGCGCGCCCCGCGCTCGCCCATGACAACGAGAATGCGCTGTGGCGCATGAGCGCCCACGACTTGGCCGATCTGCCGATCGGCCCCGAACCTGACAATGAAGGGGCCGCCTTCGAGGCGGCCCGCCGCGACCGCTGCGCCTAGGCGGTCCGGAAATCCCCGAGGAGAGAGCCATGTCGTTGCGTGAGGCCACGCTTCTGCGCCGTGAGGACATCGAGGGCCGCGAGCGCCTTCAGGACCACTACAAGACGCTGAATCCGCATCTGCGAGCCGCCCTCATCCATGCGCGCGTGGCCGAGCGCCGCGAGCGGCCGGAGCCCTGCGGCGGCGATTCCGACATGGACTGAAAGAAATCGTCGCGCGGAACGATCCGCGCGACGGGAGGATGCCGCAGTCGCTTGCGGCGCTCCCCCTCCCTCACCCTCCCCGCGCTTCGCGGGAGAGTGAATCGCCTGTGTCTGGGAGAGGATGGCGAACCTCGAGATGACCCGCCCTCGATGCCGCGCTCACCCCGGCCCTCTCCCCTCGTGGGGGAGAGATTGAGAGGGCGGCGGACGGCTGGGACAGGTTTCGTCCAGCCGGTTAACGCGACTGCGAGGCCCCTGAACCCTCCCCCGCTTCGCGGGAGAGGGAGTACCCGCCTCAACCGTTGTCGAGCCAGGCGATCTGGTCGGGCGTCAGGCGAATGTCGAGGGCCGAGAGGCTGTCCTCGAGTTCGGCCAGCGTGCGCGGCCCGATGAGCGGCACCACCGGGAAGGGCTGGGCCAGCACATAGGCAAGCGCGACATGGATCGGGCTGCGGCCGAGCTTGCCGGCCAGTTCGATCGCGCGGTCGCGGCGGTCGAAGTTCTTCTCCGAATACCAGCAGCGCACGATCTCCGCATCGTCCATCTTGCCCCGGCCAGCGCGGTCGGTGAAGAACCCGCGGCCCTGGCTCGACCAGGCGAAGTTCGGAATCTGCCGCTCCTTGAGCCAGCTCTTCCATTCATCGTCCGAGGCATGGACGCAGCCGGCCCAGATCGGGTCGACCATCTCGGCGAGCGAGAAGTTGTTCGAGAGCGCACCCGGCCGCGTCTTGCCGGTCTTGTCGGCATAGGCGATCGCCGCGTCGAGACGCTCGCGCGTCCAGTTGGAGCCGCCATAGGGACCGCGGATGCGGCCGGCCTTCACCTCGGCATCCATGGCATCGACGAATTCGCCGACCGGGATCTCCGGATTGTCGCGATGCATGAAATAGACGTCGACATAGTCGGTCTTCAGCCGGTCGAGCGTCTGCGTCAGCTGCTTGGCGATGATGTCCGGATAGACGAGCGGGGAATGCGCGCCCTTGCCGATGACGACGAAATCGTCGCGGGCGATGCCGCGCGAGGTCTGCCACTCGCCGAACAGAGCTTCCGTCTTGCCGCCGCCATAGATGAAGGCGGTGTCGAACAGGTTGCCGCCCGCCTCGAAGAAGGCGTCGAGCAGGATCGAGGCGCCGGAGAAGTTCGGGAAGAACTCGAAGCCGAGCGCGACCAGCGACGTGTCACGGGCGACGCCGGGCAGCGCGCGCTTCGGAATGCCGGCCGGGCGCTTTGCGATGACGCGGCCCGCGACCGTGCGCGGACGGTTGGCGGCCTTCTCGATATCGTATTCGAGGCCGATCGCCGCGCGCCACTTGTCGAGCACCGCGAGATTGCCGAGCGTGTCGGCCCAGCTCATGCCGGGCGTCGCGAACTCGGTCTTGCCGGCGCGGATCGCCTCGCCGGCCGCATCGGCCTCAAACGAGTACAGCCAGCCGGGTTCGGCGACCTCGACCGTCTCGACCGAACCGTCCGGACGATGGATCGAGATCACGCCGGTGCCGCCCTCACGGCCGCCGGCAAACCAGAAATCCTTGACCTCGATGCGGCCCGTCGTGCCGAGAATGCGCAGCACATTGTCCTGCGCCAAGGAGACGGAGCAGGAGACCTCCGCAAGGATGTCGCCGGGGAACTTCAGCAGCGCCGAGGCCCACTCGTCGACGCCCGACTTGCCGAGATGGCCGATGCCGAAGACCTGCTCCGGCTCGGCGAAAGGCTTGCCAGACGCCGCGCCGGCGATGAGGCGCGACATGGAGACCGGATAGCAGCCGACATCGAGGATGCCGCCGCCGGCCAGTTCGTTGGCATAGAGGCGGTGCGACGCGTCGAAGCGCGGCATGGCGAAGCCGAAGCTCGACTTGATCGCGCGCACTTCGCCAATCGTGCCGGCCTTGACGAGTTCGACCAGCTTCGCCGTCTGCGGGTGCAGGCGATACATGAAGGCCTCGCCGGCAAAGGTGCCGGCCTTGCGCGCGGCGTGGAACACCGCGTCGGCCTCGAAAGCGGTCAGCGCCAGCGGCTTCTCGACCAGCACATGCTTGCCGGCCTCGGCCGCCTTGATCGCCCATTCGGCGTGGCTCGGATGCGGCGTGGCGATGTAGATCGCCTCCACCTCCGGATCGGCGAGCATCGCATCATAACCCTCAATGATGCGCGCGCCCGGGAATGCGTCGGCGAGGCCGGGCTTCTGCGGATCGCGGGTCGCGATGGCAACCAGCTTGCCGGTACGGGAATGTGCGACGCCGTCGGCAAAGGCGCGGGCGATGCCGCCGGGGCCGATTATGCCCCAGCGCAGGGGTTGCGAAGTCATTTGGGGGGTCTCCTCAGTCGATCGATAGAAGCCTGGAAATTCAGCGCAGCCGCCTGCCGGCGGCGTCGAAGAGCAATGCCGCCTCGATGGGGACCGACACCGCTATGGTATCGCTGTCGCCCATATGGCGTTCCTCGCGCTCGATGATCAGCCGCTCGCCGCCTGCGTTGGCATAGACATAGGTGGTCGAGCCGAGATGCTCGGCGACGTCGACGGCGAGCGAAAGGTCGGTGCCCTCCCCCGCCTCGCCGAAATGCTCGGGGCGGATGCCGATCGTCACCTTTTCGCCCGCCTTCGGCAGCGGACCGCCAAGTGGCTTGGTGAGGCGTGCTCCGCCATGGTTGACGAGCGCGATCGTCGCGCTGCCAGCGGCGGCCTCGACGACCTCGCCGGCGAGGAAGTTCATCTTCGGCGAGCCGATGAAGCCGGCGACGAACAGGTTGTCCGGATCGTCGTAGAGCTGCAGCGGCGTTCCGACCTGCGAGACTTCGCCCTCGCGCAGCACGACGATCTTGTCGGCCAGCGTCATGGCCTCGACCTGGTCATGCGTCACATAGATGATGGTCGCCTGCAATTCGCGATGCAGGCGCGCAAGCTCGATGCGCATATGGACGCGCAGTTCGGCATCGAGATTGGACAGCGGCTCGTCGAAGAGGAACACGTCGGGATGGCGCACGATGGCGCGGCCGATGGCGACGCGCTGCCGCTGTCCGCCCGAGAGCTGGGCCGGCAGGCGGTCGAGCAGCGGCCCGAGTTCCAGGATGCGCGCGGCTTCGTTGACCTGGCGGGCGATCTCGTCCTTGGGCTTTCCGGCGAAACGGAGCGCGAAGCCCATGTTCTCGCGCACGGTCATATGCGGATAGAGCGCATAGGACTGGAAGACCATGGCGATACCGCGCTTCGACGGATCGACGTCGTTCATCCGCTTGCCGCCGATCTCCAGATCGCCGCCGGTGATCGATTCGAGACCGGCGATCATGCGCAGCAGGGTGGACTTGCCGCAGCCCGACGGTCCGACGAAGACGACGAACTCGCGCGACTCGACGGTGAGATCGACGCCCTTGATGACGGGAAGGTTGCCGTAGGACTTGCGCACGCCCTTGAGGCTGAGGCTGGTCATGATGGGTTCCTCATTTGACCGCTCCCAGCATTCCCTGCACGAACTGCCGCTGCAGGACGAAGAAGATGACGAGCGTCGGAGCCGTGGCGAGCACGGTGGCGAGCAGGATGACGCCGTAATCCGGCGTATAGGCCGCCGTGAGCGTCGAGATCACGAGCGTGATCGTCTTGTTCTCCGGCGTCTGGAGCACGATCAGCGGCCAGAGATAGTTGTTCCAGGCATTCATGAAGATGATGATCGTCGCCGCCGCATAGGTCGAGCGCATGGTCGGCATGTAGACGAAGAGGAAGATCTGCCATTCCTTCAGCCCGTCGACGCGGGCGGCGTCGCGCAGTTCGCGCGGGAACGCCTTCGTGGCCTGGCGGAAATAGAAGACGATGAAGATCGACGCGATGCCCGGCAGGATGACCGCCGTGAAGGTGTTGTTGAGCTGAGCGCGCGAGATCATCACGAACAGCGGCACCATCAGCGCGGCGAACGGGATCGACAGCAGCAGGAGCAGGAGCTGGAAGATGCGCTCCCGGATCCGCGAGCGGAACATCTCGAAGCCGTAGCCGGCGAAGGACGAGATGACGAGCGTCAGCACCGTCGAGACGACGGCGATCAGGAACGAATTGCCGAAGACGCGCGGCAGGTCGACCTGGGTCATCAGATGCTGGAAATTAACCAGGAGATTGCTGCCGATACCCAGCTTGCCGCGGACGATGTCGGGCGACTGGTTCGTCGAGCCGACCGCCATCCAGTAGAACGGGAACACCGACAAGAAGGTGGCGACCGAAAGAAAGACATAGACAACGCCGCGGCGCAGGAGAGCGAGGCTCATGTTGCCCTCCTCCGGTCGCGGGCGATCATGAACTGGATGAAGCTCAGGACCGCGACGATCACGACGATGACCCAGGAGACGGTGGCCGAATAGCCGAAGCTGGGCATCATGCGGAAGGTCAGGTTGTAGATATACATCGAGAGCGTCAGCGTGGCGTTGCCGGGACCGCCCTGCGTGATGTTGTTGACCTCGTCGAAGAGCTGCAGCGTTCCGATGGTCGACAGGATCGTCGTGAAGAGGATCACCGGCTTCAGCATCGGGATCGTGATGCGCGTGAAGCGCGCCCAGGCCGGAATGCCGTCGATGCGGGCGGCCTCGTAGATCGACTTGTCCACGTTCTGCAACGCGGCCAGGTAGAAGATCATGTTGTAGCCGGTCCAGCGCCAGGTGATGGCGGTGATGATGACGACGCGCGACCAGAACGGGTCGGTCAGCCAGGGGATCGGCGTCCCGATCACATGCAGCGTCAGCAGCGCCTGGTTGATGATGCCGTCGGTCGAGAACATCGACTTGAACAGGCTCGAATAGGCGATGAGCGACGTGACGCAGGGCAGGAACAGCGCGGTCCTGAACAGACCCCGGAACTTCAGCGTCGGATCGTTGAGGGCGACTGCCAGAAGCAGCGCCAGAACGATCATGATCGGCACCTGGATGAAGAAGAAGATGGTGGTGTTGGTCAGCGCCTTGATCAGCAGGGCATCATTGGCGAGGCGCTGGATGTTCGCCAAGCCGCCAAAGCTGAAATTCGCGCCGCGACCGACCTGGAAGCTCATCCAGAGCGACCAGATGATGGGGTAGATCATGAAGAGGCCGAGCAGCACCAGCGCAGGCATCACGAAAGCCCAGCCGTTGATCTGCTCGCTGCGGTCCAAACGCGTCTTCGCCATGCGTCCTTCCGATCATGAATGCCGCAAGACCACGGCGTGGCCACGAGCCTCGCCGGGAAGAGACTGACGGAGCGGGGCGGGCCCGAGAGCCCGCCCCCATGGGAAAGGACTTTTGGTTACTGCATCTGCTGGCGCAGCTGCGCGTCGATCGCCTTCAGCGCTTCGTCGATGTCGCCGCCATTGGCGATGTTCGGGATCTGCGCGCGGACTGCCATGCGGGCCTCCGGCGTGAAGGTGCCGTAGTCGACGGTCGGGACCTTCGCCAGCCAGTCGGAGAAGTTCTGCCAG
Source organism: Kaistia geumhonensis (assembly GCF_030815145.1). NCBI lineage: Bacteria > Pseudomonadati > Pseudomonadota > Alphaproteobacteria > Hyphomicrobiales > Kaistiaceae > Kaistia > Kaistia geumhonensis. Next base: position 1,016,553 of record NZ_JAUSWJ010000001.1, read on the forward strand.
ACCGGCTCGCCGTTGAAGAACGGATCGCTCTCCTTGTAGGCGGCGCCTTCGCGGGCGGCCAGCAGCGAACCGACAGCGCCCTGGTTGATCAGGATGCCCTGGTAGAAGTCGACGTCGCCGCCCCACACGGTCTTGAGGAAGTCGACGGCCTCGTCCTGATGCTTGGACGAGGCGAGCACGTACCAGCTCGAGCCACCATTGTTGGTGAAGTGGGTCGCCCCTTCCACGCCCTCGAGGATCGGCATCGGCGCCACGCGCCACTTGCCCGACTGGTCGGGCACCGACTTGATCGTGCCGGTGATCCACACACCCTGCGGCACCGCGGCGACCTGGCCGGAGGTGAATGACCCTGTGTAATCGGTCCAGCCCGAGACGGACTTGATGATGCCCTCCTTCGCCATGGTCTGGAAGGTCTGGAGCGCGGCCTTGAGAGCCGGGTTGCCGATGATGTTCGGCTCCTTGCCGTCCTTCAGGTACCACTGGCCGGTCGACTGCATCATGAGGACGATGAGGTCGTCGCCATTGTAGTCCATGCTGACCAGCGGGTGACCCGTCTTGGCAAGAACGTCCTTGCCGATCTCGATCAGCTTGGCCCAGGAGATGTTCTGAAGGTCCTCGGGCTTGTAGCCGGCCTGCTCCAGATAGTCGGTGCGATAGAAGAGGCCCGCGACACCGGAATCGAAGGGCAGCGAGTAGGACTTGCCGTCATGGGTCGCGGCGGCGACCTTGTACTGCGCGAACTTCGACATATCGATCGAGTCCGACAGCGGCACAAAGGAGCCGGGGAACGACTGCAGGAAGCGCTGGATGTTGTCGTCCTGGATGAGGACGATGTCCGGCAGGCCGTCGGTGACACCGGCGAGGAACTGCGTCTGAAGCTTCTGGTTGATCTCGTCCTGCGTGATGTTGGCGATGGTGAAGGTCGTGTCGGGATGCGCCTTGGTGTAGCGCTCCGTCGCGTCCTTCATGGCCGGAATGTTGAAATTGGGGTCCCAGCACCAGACCGTCAGCTCGGCGGCCGAAGCCGCGCTGACGAAGGCGGCGCTTGCCATCATCGCCGCGCCGACCAGGGCCGCCGCGAAGCGACCGCCTGCACGCACGCCTGAACCCAGTTGCTTCATCCTTGTCATAAGGTCCTCCCGCTATGCCCGGATCCCGCCCGGCGCGCCGGGCGGAATGGCCTTCGCCATCTCCTCCCGCTCGGCACGCAGGGCGCATTCATCCGCCTCAATTCCGGTATCATTAGCGAGAGCATGCGACGCTTTGTCAAGCGCGCCTGGATCGCTTTTGCCAGAAGCGGGAAAAAGTGCGCTATCGCGCTGACTTTGCTCCATGATTCTATCAGTTGGAGCATGTTTGCTGCGGCGCACGCAGGCGCCACAGCGATCATGATATTACGATCCCGCAATCGAGCTAACAATACGGGAAGCGCTGTTCAGCAGTGTTCAGGCGCCGGGCCAGCGGCCGTGGAAGGCGAAGTCGGCGACCTTGCGGCGCGTGCGCGGCTCCCGCTCGCGTGCCTCGCCCTCCCCGAGCACCGCAGGGTCGCCGGCATAGCCGATGGCGAGCCCCGCGACGGGCTCGAAATCGCCCGTAATTCCGCCCGCGGCCATGACCTTGTCGCTGTCGAAGCCGCCGAAGGGATGGACGGCGAAGCCGTTGGCCGTCGCTTGCAGCAACAGATAGCCAAGCGCCATGCCCGTATCGTGGCGATTGTGCCAGAGCGCGCGACCGCTGTCGGAATGGAGGCGGGCGACCGAATAGGCGAGCACCGAGGCGCGCTTGACCCATGCCTGGTTGCCGGGGACTGCCGCGTCGAGAAGCGCTTCGAAGGCCGGCTCGCCGCGGAAGGCATAGACGAAGCGCCAGGGCTGGGAATTGCTCGAAGACGGCGCCCAGCGCGCCGCTTCGAACAGCGGCAGCAGATCCGCCTCTGTCATGTTCCGGTCCGGATCGAAGGCACGCGGGCTCCACCGCTCGGCGATCACATCGAGAATGGGGGCGTCGGTCTCGGCGCGCTTGCGCATCATGGCTTCCTGAGGCTGTCGTTCGGGGAGCGGCGTGGCCGCGACGAGAGGATAGAGCGGGCAGGGCCGTCCGGCCATCATCGAGAGACATCGAACAGGCTGGCGGGCGATCCGATGTCGCGCCATCATCGCGGCCGCCGCGGCGCCGGATCAGGGCCGCGCAAGTGGAGGACGCATGATGAAGACGGTGCTCGCCTATGGCGACTCCAACACATGGGGCGCGGCCACAGTCGCCCGGCCCGACGACCGATACGCCTGGGAGGAGCGCTGGCCAGGCGTGATGGCGGCGGCACTAGGCGAAGGCTGGCGCGTGATCGAGGAAGGCCTTCCCGGCCGCACGACGGTGCACGACGACCCGGTCGAAGGCGCCTACATGAACGGCAAGACCTATCTGATGCCGTGCCTGCGCAGCCATCGCCCGCTGGACGTGGTCGCGATCATGCTCGGCTCGAACGATCTCAAGGCCCGCTTCGCGGTGCCTGGCTCCGACATCGCCGCCGGTGCGGGCGAGCTCGTGAAGGTGGTCAAGCAGGCGGAAGCCGGCCGCAATGGCGACGTGCCGAAGATCCTCCTGATCGCCCCGGCGCCGATGCTGAACCACACCGGCGAGCGGCCCGACATCGGGCGCATGTTCGTGGGCGGCTACGAGAAGTCGCTGGAGCTGGCGCCGCTCTATCGCGCGGTCGCTGAGGCGCATGGCGTCGCCTTCCTCGATGCGGGGACGGTCATGCGATCCAGCGCTTATGACGGCCTGCATCTCGATCCCGACGCGCATCAGGCTCTGGGCAAGGCGGTAGCGGTCGCGGTCGCCGGAATCGCCTGAAACGCCTTAGCGGCTCCAGGGCAGCGCAATGGCCTGCGGGACCGTCGAATGCAGGAAACTGCCGGCGGCCTCCGCGGACATCGGTCGCGCGAAGGCATAGCCCTGCAGGAAATCGCAGCCAGCCTGGCGCAGCACGGCCGCCTCGCGCTCCGTCTCGACGCCCTCGGCCGTCACCTTGAGGTCGAGGGCGCGGGCAATAGCTATCGTCGCCTCGCAGAGTTCGCGCGCCCGCTGGTCGGTTGTGATGCCGATCACGAGCGAGCGGTCGAGCTTGAGCTTGTCGAAGCTGAAACGCCGCAGATAGCCGATCGATGAATAGCCTGTGCCGAAGTCGTCCAGCGATACCGCGACGCCGCGCGCTCGGAGACTGGCGATGATCGACTGCGCGCGCTCGGGATTGGCCACGAGATGCGTCTCGGTCATCTCGATCTCCAGCCGCTCGGGCGGAAAGCCGATCTCGGCGAGCTGGCCCGCGAGAATGGAATCGAAGGCCGGATTGCGGAACTGGACCGGCGAGACATTCACAGACAGGCGGACGCCGGGCCAGTCGAGCGCGTCGCGGCAGGCCCTCTTCATGACGAAGGAGCCGATCTGGTCGATGAGGCCGCTTTCCTCGGCGATCGGCACGAAGATATCGGGCGGCACCAAGCCGATCTCGGGATGCAGCCAGCGCACCAGCGCCTCGACCCCGCTCGGCTGCATCGTCGCGGCATCGAAGATCGGCTGATAGACGACCGCGAGCCGACCCTCCTTGAGCGCCTCGCGCAACTGGTCCGCGAGGCGCATGCGCTCGGCGCGGGCGGCATCGATCGACGGGTCGTAGAAGGCGACGCGGTTGCGGCCGAATTCCTTGGCGAGATACATCGCGACATCGGCACGGCGCAGCAGTTCCTCGGCGCCGATCGCCTCGTCGTCGGCGAGCGCGACTCCGATGCTGGTGCCGATCTGCACGAAGCGACCGTTGAGCGCGACCGGATCGTCCAGGAAACGGACCAGACGGTCGCTGATTTCTGCGGCGCGCTTCACGGTCTCCGGCTTGTCGAGCACGACGGCGAATTCGTCGCCGCCGACACGGGCAAGCAGACCCGAGCCTTCGCAGATCTCGGCGAAACCCTTGGCGACATGGCGCAGCAGATAGTCGCCGGACTCGTGGCCATAGGTGTCGTTGACCTCTTTGAAGCCGTCGAGATCGAGATAGACCAGCCCGACCGCCGTGCCCTCGCGCCGCCGCGTCTCCACCGCCGCCTCCAGTGCCCGTGCGAGCGAGGTTCGGTTGGGAAGTCCGGTCAGAGCATCGTGATTGGCGGCGAAGACGGCCTGCTGTTCGCGCTTGCGCAACTCCACCAGGTTGAAATAGCCGATCGCCATCAGGAACAGCATGGTCAGGCAGACGAGGCCCACGGCGAGATAGGCGGTGGGCAGAACCCGCCGGAAGGCGGCGTAACCCTCGCGCGGCGAGGCCCAGCTGACGAACGCGATCTGCTTCCCGGTCGGATCGGTGATCTTCAACCCGCCCGCGGCCGCGGCCTGCTGGCGCGAGAGGACGAGTCCATCGAGGACGAACTCGCGGGAGATGCGGGCGAGCGCCGCGGCGTCGAGTGCGCGACCCAGCACGAGCAGGCGCGGCTTGCCGAGCGGCGCCGGCATCGTGGCCGAGGACGGGAGGATCGACCCGACCGCGAGGGCATGGATATCGCCCGATGGGTCCTCGACGAAAGCGGTGACCGCGTCGAAGGGGCCCGAGCGCTGCCGAACCCTGGCGACCATGGCGTCGAGCGCGGCTCCGTATTCAGCGCCCGCGCTGCGCAGAGCGGGTTGGCCACGGCTGAAGCCGAACACGGTGCGCTCGTTCTCGTCCAGCAGATAGACGGTATCGAAAAGGATTGCCTGTCTCGTCGAGTCCTGGAGATTGGTCGAGACGAAAGTCGGATCGATCTTGTCATAGAGATTGGCGACGGCATCGTCCCAAACGGCATAGTCGCCATGCGTGTCCTGCAGCCGCAGCAGGAAGGAGTTGAGGGCCGCATTGACGGAGCGCTCGATGCTGCGCGTCTCGCTGCGATCTACTTCGCGCGCCATGTCGGAAAGGATGAGCTGGCCCGCGAAGATGGCGGCAGCGACGATCAGCAGGGCGGGAAGTGCCACCTGGACCGCGAACCGTGCCGTGGGTCGCCGAAAGATATTCATCGCCGCCAAGGTTTCCGCAGACGCTTCATCCAAACCATTCGAACTTTAAGGACAGATGAAGCCTGTCTCGCGGATTCAAGCCGATCAATCGGAAAGCCGGGCGGCAAGCAAGCTTGCCACAGGGTCGGCACCGGTCACGGCTATGCCATCGAGGTCGAGCCAGGCGGCGAGATGGCGCAACTCATCGGCCAGCGCCGCCAGCACGGGCTCGGCCTTTCGCACCCGCTGTTCCAGAAAGACGCCGGGCACGCGCAACACGGAAGCGGGGCGGTCGGCCTTGAGGTCGACGCGGCCGACGAGCCGGCCGCGATAGAGGAACGGCATCACGAAATAGCCGAATACCCGCTTCGGGCCCGGTGTGTAGAACTCGAGCCGGTAGTGAAAATCGAAGATCCGCTCCGTTCGGGGTCTATGCCAGACGAGCGGATCGAAAGGCGAGAGCAGCGCTGTGGCGTTGACCGGCTTCGCCGCGCCCGCGGCAGCGTCGAGGAAAGCCGGCTGTCGCCATCCCTCGACGGTCGCCGGCAGCAGCGTTCCATCCTCGACGAGATCGGCCAGCGCCGCCTTGGTCTCCGCCACGGGAAGGCGGAAATAGTCGCGCAGATCGATTTCGGTCGCGACGCCGAGCGCACGGGCGGATTGCGCGAGCAGGCGACGGATCGCCTCCGCCTCGCCGGGATCGGGCAGAGCGAGGATGTCCGCCGGCAGGACGCGCTCCGGGCGGTCGTAGACCCTCTCGAACCCGCGCCGAGAGGCGCTCGTCACCTGACCGGTCCAGAACAGATATTCAAGCGCCGTCTTGCCCTTGTGCCAGCCCCACCATGGACCGCTGCGCTCGCCGGGATCCTCGAGCTCCGAGGCCGCCAGCGGCCCGCGACGATCGAGTTCCTCAAGGACCGCCTCGACATATCCCGCATTCTCGACCGCGAAGCGATGCACGCCGCCATAGATGCCGACGCCTTCCAAGGCCCGGCGCATGCGCCAGCGCATCAGCGGCTGCAGTTCGAGCGGCAGCAGCGAGGCCTCGTGCGCCCAGTATTCGAAGAAGCTGCGACGTCTGCCAGCTTCGAAGGCGCGAGCATCGAGCGCCGCGCGGGAATAGGCGCCGATGCGGCTGAACAGCGGCAGATAATGGGAGCGGACGAGGACATTGACGGAATCGATCTGTAGGAGACCCATCCGCCGGGCAGCAGCCTCGGCTTTCGGCCAGGCCGAGGGCGTCGCCGAGCGGCGCGCGGAGAACCCCTGCGCGCCGAGGAAGAGGTTGCGGGCCTCGGCGGCGGACAGATCGACGCCGGCGTGCGCGGGAAGTTCCGTCATGGCGATCGACCGTTTCCTGCGCGCGGATCCAAGTCCGGCGCGGTGCGAGGATCAGTTCGTCCTCTCGGCCGCATAGCCGGAGTCGGCGCCGCCGGCAAACATTCGTCGTCCCTCGCCGAGCCGGGCGAGCAAAGCCGTCACGTCCGACGCGCTCATGGGCTTCGCCAGGTGATAACCCTGCACGAACTCGCATTGCAGCAGCCGAAGCAGTTTTAGCTGCTCCGGCGTCTCGATGCCTTCCGCCACGACGGCAATGTCCATGGCGTCGCCGAGCGCGATCATCGACTGGATCAGGGCGTTGGCGGTCGGGTTCGTACCGAGTTCGGACACGAAGGACTTGTCGATCTTCAGCCAGTCGAACGGGAACTGGCGCAGATAACCGATCGAGGAGAAGCCGGTGCCGAAATCGTCCAGCGACAGGCCGAAGCCCATGGACTTCAGGCGGGCGAGCTTGCGCTTGGCGATGGTCGGGTTCCGGACGAGCAGACCCTCCGTGAGCTCCAGCTTGAAGCGGTTGGGGACGACGCCGTTGCGACGCGCGATGGCGGCGAGGTCATTGGCGAAGTTCGGGTCGCGGAGCTGCACCGGCGAGACATTGACCGAGATCTTGAGGCCCGGCCACGCGGCGAGATCCTCGCAGGCGCGCTGGAAGACGAAGCGGCCGATATCGTGGATGACGCCGGTTTCCTCCGCGACGGGGATGAAGTCGGCCGGAGAAACACGGCCGAACTCCTTCGAATCCCAGCGTACCAGCGCCTCCAGCGAGACGACGGCGAGGTCGCTCGCGCGGACGATCGGCTGGTAGACGACCGAGAGCTGCTGTTCCTCGATCGCGCTCCGGAGCGCGAAGCCGAGACGCTTCTTGTGCAGGGCGCCGGTCTCGAGGCCGGAATGATAGGGCACCGCGTCGCGCTCGGCCGAGTTCTTGGCCTGGTACATCGCGAGATCGGCGCGGCGCAGCAGCTCGGCCGGGGTCATCTCCTCGCCCTCGGCGACCGCGTAGCCGACGGCCGCGGTCACCTGGAACTGGAAGCCGCCGACCGTGAAGGACTGGTCGAGCGAATGCACCATCGCCGATGCAACGCCGGCCACGGCCTGCGGCGCCGCGCGGCCGACGAGCGCGAGCGCGAACTCGTCGCCGCCGACCCGGGCGAAGGACGCGTCCGGCGGCATGATCATCGACAGCCGCTCGGCGAGGCGGCGGACGAGTTCGTCGCCGCCCTGGTGGCCGATGGAATCGTTCACGGCCTTGAAGCCGTTGACGTCGAGATAGACGATGGCCGCCTCGCCGCGGCGGCAGGCGTCGGCGAAGGTCGGGCTCTCGCTGATCTCGCTGAAGCCGAAGCGGTTGGTGAGGCCGGTGAGGCTGTCGGTCCGGGCCGCGACGACCGCCTGCTGCTCGCTTTGCGCCTGCAGCAATGCGAGGCGCCGGGCGCGGATCGCCGTCCCCATCGCGATCAGGCAGAAAAGCGCCAGCACGACGCCGACCGGCGGGAGTACGTTGCGCAGCACGGCCGTACCCGGTGCAGGCGGTGTCCAGACGAGATGCCCGATTGTGTTGCCGAAGATATCGACCATCGCGGGGAAGGTCGAATCCTGATCGACGCTCGTATAGTCGAGATGAAGGTCGTTGATGAGGAAGGTCCTGCCGAGATCAGCGAGCCGTTCGCCGTCGATATAGAAGCCCATGGCGAGCAAGGGCAGCTTCGAGGGGTCGGCACTCTCGGCCTTCGAAACCGGCGCGACGCGCGACACTGCGAACAGCAGGGTGCCCGCCTTGGTAACGAGATAGCCCGACCGCGCGGCGTTGTTCTCGACCGGCGCGCTCCGGATCAGCTCCTCGATCCGCTCGATGGTCGCCTCGTTCAGGACATCCTTCGGGCGCGGAGCGGATTCGGGCGTCCACCAGTCATAGGCCACCTTGCCCTCGGGCGAGATGATCGCAAGGAAATCGGCGATCTGCGTGTCGACGATGCCTGTTCCGATATTGGCCTCGATCCAGGCGCCGTCGCCGCGCTGATAGGCGTCGTAAGCCTCCTCCCACCAGGAATAGTCGTTGGCGAGGCCCTGGACACGGGTGTGCATCGCATCGATGCCCCCCATGACCATCGTCCGGGTTCCTTCGGCTGCCTGATCGTTCTGGCGATGCGCCATCCAGGCGATGCCCGCGATGACCGTCACCACCGTGATGACGATGCCGGCCACCAGATTCAGCGTGATCCGCCCGGCGATGGGATTCGACATTCCGATCGTCCAACTCATTCGACGACGCGAGGCTAGTGCATGGACTTTTATACGGACTTAATGATTTTCGATCGAATTTTAGCCATCGCTCTGTTTGCCCGCCGCACCGCTGCTTTTCGGCCCCTGTCCCCAGGCGGGCGCCTCTGCTTCGCGCATCTTGCCAGCAGGCAGGTTCAACCTGACCTGGCGCCTGCGATGACACTACCTTCACGAGTATCATAAAGATCCTCGCAGTCGGGATCCGGTTATGGTGGATCGACTCAACTCATTGGATTTCCTTAAGTTTCTCGAATCGGCCACGCGCGTCGGCTCATCCGAAAGACGGATGATATAGTTGACAAATCGTTAATGCTCGGCTCCTAATGCAGCGCTTTGGTTGTGTTGTGTTTGCGTTTCGTCGCTTGGGGGCGTCATGTCAGTCGTGTCGCGTCATGCGCCGGCCGGTTCCGAACCGGTCGCCGCATCCGGTTGTCCGTTCCCGCACGGATCGAACAGCCTCCACCCGTTCAATTTCGACGACTGGCTCGAAAATGATCTGAGATGCTCCGCGGGAAAGCGCGAGTTTCAGCTCGGCCGCTATGTCGTCGCCCATGTCCGTAACGGCTATCAGTTTTCGGAAGCCTTCGACCGCTTCGCCGACAATGTCGCGCTCTATCGCAAGGTCGGGTTCCTGGCGATCGTGCAGACGAGGCAGCGCTTCATCGATTCGGCCTCGGAGCTGCGGCTGCTCGGCGACATCATCGTCGATGCCGGCTATGCCGACAGCGCCGGCGCGCTGATCCGCAGCGAAACCGTCGCGATTCCCGTCGAGATCGACTGCCCTGTGACCGGGCTGCCGACGCGATACGAGTTCTTTCCGGTCGCGTTCTGCTGCCATGCGGCCGATCCCGCCGATCCGCTCTACGATCCCTCGCTCAGCGCGCCGTTCCTCGCCATCAACACGACTTCCGATGCCTTCGCCTTCGGCATGCTGGTGCGCGACCTTTCCATCCGCCATTTCGGCCGCCCGCCCCACGAGATTGTCCGGCGGGAGGATTTTGAGCGGCTGCTGATGCGCTGCGCGGGCGCCTGGCAGAACATGTCGGTCAACACCATCAACGCCTACAACAAGGTTTCCGTCCGGGCCGAACGCGCGGTGAGTCTTTCGGAAGATCAGAGCGTCTGGTACGCGCCACACAACGATCCGGTCTTCGCCGAACTGGTGAAGGAGCGTCACAGCCACGAGATGCCCGTGGTCTATGCCCGTCGCCTCGCCGAAAAATGGTCGGCGGCGCTCTATGACGGCGTCCGCTCCTCCAGCAACCGCGACGGCCAGTCCGGCGGCATTCCGGCCTTCGATACGATGGGATGGGCGAGCCTATGAGCTACACCAACGACGACTTCGTCGAGGTCCGCGCCATCAGCGAGGACCACAGCGCGATCTATGCGAGGACGGCGATCCCCAAGGACGCCCTGATCGGCTTCTTCGACGGCAAGGCGCTGCTGATCGATCTCGACCGCGCCGACGAACTCGACGATTTCTGGTGGCGGCAATCGGTGCATCTGAAGCTGATCGGCCGCAAGCTGCTCTGCTTCCTGCCGACCGAGACCCCCGCCGGCGTCGACTTCCTCAACCATTCCTGCCGCCCCAACACCCGCGTCGAGGACCAGATCTATGTCTTCGCGACGCGCGACATCGCGCCGGGCGAGGAACTGACGGCCGACTACCGGACCTTCAACCTCGTTCCGGAGGGCAAGAAGTGCTGGTGCCCCGAGCCGCTGTGCGAAATCTGACCGCCGCCGCATGACAGCCAAGCGCTTCTGGCCGGTCGCCGGCGTCCTGCTGCTCATCGGCATCGAGGCGCTCCTCTTCGGCTACAGCTATCCCTTCTTCTCGCTGGCGCTGGAATCGAAGGGCATCGCCACCTGGCTGATCGGCCTCAACGCCTCGCTGGCCGGCGCGGGCATCCTCATCTTCGGCCCGTTCCTGCCGGCGCTGATCGATCGACTGGGCCTCAAGTTCCTGGTCGCGGCGCAGTTCGCGCTGTCATTCCTGTCCTTCGCGGCGATCCTCGCCTTCGACCATCTCGCCGTCTGGTTCGTCGCCCGCTTCGTGATGGGAACCTGCTTCTCCGCGCTCTGGACGACGACCGAGATCTGGCTGAACGGCGTCGTGGACGACCGCAATCGCGGCCGCATCGTCGGCGCGTCGGGCACGCTCTATGCCGCCTGCCAGTTCGTCGGCCCGCTGATGCTCTCGGCGACCGGATCGACCGGCAGCCTGCCGCTCATCGCCGCCATGGCGCCGCTTGCGGTGGGCGTCGCCGTCGCCCTGTCGATCCGCTCGGCCGTCGGCGAGACCGACGAGGAGGAGACGGGCAGCGCAGCGACGCTCCGCACCGCGCTCGGCCTTGCCGGCGCGCTCATTGCCGCCGCCTTCCTGACCGGGGTGGGCGAGACCGCCATGCAGAGCCTGCTGCCGCTCTACGGGCTGGCGCACGGCCTTTCCGAGGCCGCCGCCTCGCGGCTCGTCGCGGTCTTCAGCCTCGGCGAGGCGATCCTCGTCGCGGTGCTCGGCTGGATGGCCGATCGCTACGGACGGCGGCTGACCCTCATCGGCTGCGCGGCGCTGGCCGTCGTCAGCACGCTCGCCCTCCCCTTCGTCATGGGCAGGGGCCTCATCCTCGAGCCGGTGCTCTTCATCGCCGGCGGCACGGTCTCGGGGCTCTACACGCTCGGCATCGTGCTGATCGGCCAGGACTTCCGCGGCCAGCGCCTCGCCGTCGTCTCGACGGGGTTCGCCATGGCCTATTCCGCCGGCTCGGTCGTCGGCGCGACACCGATCGGCTACCTGATCGATCTCTTCGGCGTCGAGGCGCTGCCGCTCACCGTGGCGCTCGGCTTCCTGGCGCTGATGGCCTTCCTGGTCCGGCCGCGCCGACGCATCGAACTCGCCGCAGAAGACTGAGACTCACCGCGCCTGCCGGTCGAGAAAGTCGATCAGCGCCGCGTCGAAGGCGGCGGGCTGCTCGATCGGCGCCATATGGCCGCTGCGCTCTATCACGACGAGGTCCGAATCAGGCGTCAGCCCGTCCAGTTCCGCCATCGCCGCCACAGAAGCGAAAGGATCGCGGTCCGCGGCGATGAAGCGGACGGGCACCTTGGTCCGCGCGAGGGCCGGCCGGTAATCGACCCGATATCCGGACCGGAAGGCACGCCTGAGCGCCGCCTGGTCCATGCCGGCGCGCCAGACGACGAAGCGCTCGACCGCCTCGGGATTCTCCGCCGCATAGTCTTCATGCCAGATGGCCGCTGCCTGCTCGCGGGCGAAGGCGAGCGGGCCGAGTGTCGTCGCCCGGGCCAGCATCACCTCGGTGCCCGCTTCCCCGCCCGGCGTCGCATGAACCGCGCAGCAGGCGATCAAAGCCGCTGCGAGTCTCTCTTCCGCCTTGCCGATCATGGCCGCGGCCACGATGCCGCCGAGCGAGAAGCCGGCCACCGCGAAGCGCGGGGTCGACAGCGCGTCCATCAGCGCCAGCATGTCCTCGGCATAGAGATCGATCGCATAGGGCATATCGGGCTTGTCGGTGGCGCCCATGCCGCGAAGATCCGGCGCCACGACACGGTAGCCTTCTGCGGCGAGGCGCGCGATCTGGCCCTTCCACAGGCTGTGATCCCAGCCAAGCCCGTGGATGAGGAGCACGGGCGGGCCGTCCTCCGGTCCTGCGATAAGGACTTCGTGTCCGATGCCGTTGGCGACCAGGCGCACTGTGCCTTCTCCTGCTCAAATCTGATCCATCTGCCGCAATCTTCGCCAGAGACGAGGATTATCGGCAAAATGGTATTTTGTAGAAAGTCGGCTTTCCGCGAAAGCCCCGTGGCACAGAGCTTGCTGATGTCCTTTCGGTCCCTTCCAGCGAGAACGCCAGAAAGGCAGTCCATGACCGACAAGACCCGCAAGCCCGCTTCCGGCAAGGCCACGGCCGACAAGGTCGTCCTCGCCGTGCCGACCCTCAACCTCAATCGCCGCTCGCTGATGAAGGCAGGCGGTGGATTGCTCGCCGGCGTGTTCCTGGCGCCCGGCGCCATGACCTTCGGCCCGCGCACCGCCTATGCGGCCGACAAGTTCGTGCACCAGCTCGGCTGGATCAAGTCGATCCAGTTCGGCGGCCATTTCGCGGCGATCGATCAGGGCTACTTCGCCGACGAGGGCATTGAGGCGGAGTTCCTCGCCGGCGGTCCCGGCACGGACGGCACGGCGCTCGTCGCCAGCGGCCAGGTCATGACCAGCGACAGCGATGTCGAAGGCGTCATCCGCAACCGCATCAGCGGCGTCCCGGTCAAGGCCTTCGCCGCGATCATGCAGAAGGCGCCCGGCGCGATCATGTCGCTGCCGTCGAAGCCGATCCGCACGCTGCAGGACTTCCCGGGCAAGACCATCGCGCTTCCGAACGCGACCCGCCCGCAGGTCGACATCCTGCTGAAGTCGGCCGGCATCGACCCGTCGACGGTCAACTACGTTCCGGTCGGCACGGATCCCGGCATCCTCGCCGCCGGCCAGGTCGACGGCTATTACGGCTGGGCGACCAATCAAGGCGTCATGCTCAAGGAGCGCGGCGTCGACATCGTCGTCGCCTACATGAACGATCTCGGGCTGCCGGGCTATGCCGGCGTGCTCTACGCGACCGACGAGTCGATCGACACCAAGTCCGACCTGATCACGCGCTGGCTGAAGGCCGAGATCAAGGGCTGGCAGTGGTTCCTCGACAATCCCGACGCGATGGCGAAGCTGATGGTCGACAAATACGGCCAGCGCGGGCTCGACCTGAAGGCCCAGACGGCCGAGGCCGGCGTCTACAAGGACTTCATCCCGGTCGGCGACGCGGCGAAGAACGGCCTGCTCTGGATCGAGCCTTCGGTCTTCCAGCAGGGCATCGAGTTCTCGATCAAGGCCGGCGATCTCAAGGAAGGTCAGGTCAAGGTCGAGGACGTCGTCACGCAGAAGCTGATCGCGGCCGCGCACGGCAAGTGAGCGAGCGCCGGGTGGGGGGCCCGCGAAAGGCCCTCACCTGCCTTCCACTCTGCTCTCTCCCTTGCGAGAGGCTAAGGCCGGACCCGCCTGGATCTTCCCCTCTCCCGGCTCGCGGGAGAGGGCCTGGGTGAGGGTCTTTCCGGCAAGCGCGCGAGCGCGACGGAGTTTGGACTGATCCATGACCGAGATCCTGATCGACCATGTGGTCAAGGACTTCGAGATCGACCGCCGGTCGGTGCGCGCGATCGACGACATCTCGCTCACCTTTCCCTCTGGCAGCTTCTCGGCGCTGATCGGGCCGTCGGGCTGCGGAAAGTCGACGCTGCTCAGGCTCGTCGCCGACATTCTCGCGCCCACCACCGGCACCATCCGCGTCGGCGGGCTCCCTCCGGGCGAGGCGAGGCTCCGCCACGAGATCGGCTTCGTCTTCCAGGATGCGAGCCTTCTTCCCTGGCGCACGGTGCTCGAGAACATCCAGTTGCCGCTCGAGGTGGCCGGCGGGCCGATCGGTGACGGGCCGAGGCCGGAAAACCTCATCCGCCTCGTCGGCCTCTCAGGCTTCGAGAATGCGAAACCGGCCCAGCTTTCCGGCGGCATGCAGCAGCGCGTCTCGATCGCCCGCGCCCTGACGCTGCGGCCGAAGGTGCTGCTGCTCGACGAGCCGTTCGGCGCGCTCGACGAGATCACCCGGCAGCGCATGAACATGGAACTCCTGCGCATCTGGCAGGAGACGGGAACGACGGCGATCCTCGTCACGCACACGATCGGCGAGGCGGTGTTCATGGCCGATCGCGTCCATGTGCTCGCCGCGCATCCCGGCCGCCTCGTCACCTCGATCGAGGTCGACCTGCCCCGCCCCCGCGAACTGGCGATGCTGCAGACGCCCGCCTTCAACCATTTCGAGAACGCCGTCAGGGCGGCCCTGTTCGGCGACGAACTGAAGGCGGTCGCAGGTGGCTGAGGGAGCCACCCTTCCGGCCCGACGCGCGGCTCTCGCCATGCTCGGTGGCGTGGCGGCGCCGGCAGCGATCGTCTTGGTTCTCGTCGCGTTGTGGCAGGGCGCCAAGATGGGCGGGCTGCTGCCGATCACCGTACCCGCGCCGAGCGAAATCGCCGAGGCCTTCGGCCGGTCGTGGTCGGATCTCCTCTATCACATGGTGCCGACGGTCCTTTCTGCGCTGGCCGGCTTCGTCCTCGCGACGCTGATCGCGCTGGCGCTCGGCGCGATCGCCATCTCCTGGCGCCGCTCCGAGGCGACGATCCTCAAGCTCGGCATCGTCGTCGATTCGATCCCGCTGATCGCGCTGACTCCGATCCTGATGGTCTGGCTCGGCAATGGCATGTCGTCGCGTGTCGTCATCGCAACGATCGCGGCGCTGTTCCCGCTGCTGGTCGGCGTCGTGCAGGGCTTCAAGGCGGTCGATCGCAACGTATCCGAGCTCTTCCACATCCTTGCCGCATCGCGCTGGCAACGGCTGAGGAAGCTCGCCTTCCCCTCGGCCCTCCCCTACCTCTTCTCGGCCTTGAAGATCGCCGCGCCGCTTTCCGTGCTCGGCGCGCTGATCGCCGAATGGGTCAGCGCCGATCGCGGCCTCGGCATCATGATGATCTATGCGCTGTTCTCCTTCGACGTGCCGCTGGCCTGGCTGACCATCCTCGCGGTGTGTTTCGTCGCGACGCTGGCCTACGGGCTCGTGGCACTCGCCGAGCGGATCGTGCTCGGCGGCCCGCAGGATCCGATCGGAGCGACAGGAGGCGGCCATGGCTGAGGCGGTTGCCGCATCCAGGGAGCGGCGCAAGCTGTCGTTCGGCGGCCTCGTCGCGCCGCTCGGCTTCGCCGTCGTCCTGATCGGGATCTGGAAGCTGCTCGTGACGGCATTCTCGGTGCCGGCCTATATCATGCCGCCGCCAGAGGCGGCGCTCGCGGCGTTCCAGGCCAGTCCTGGCAAGATCGGCCTCGCGGTGTTCTATACGCTGCGCAACGCCGCGGCGGGCCTCGCGGTCGCCTTCGTGATCGCCATCTCGCTCGCGGCCGCCTTCGTCAATTCGAAGGCCGTCACCCGGGCGGTGCTCCCCATCGTGATCGGCCTCCGGACGGCGCCGGTTCTCGCCATCGCGCCGATCCTCATCATGGTGTTCGGGCGCGGCATCGGCACGGCGATCGCGGTCGTCGTCATCGTCTCGTTCTTCCCGATCATGGTGAACGCCATGAAGGGGTTCTCGTCGACCCGCAAGAACGCGCTCGAACTGATGCATGTGCTCGGCGCGAGCGGATCGGCGACCTTCATCAAGGTGCGGCTCCCCTTCGCGCTGCCCTTCATCTTCGCCGGGCTCCGCAGCGCTGCCACGAGCGCGATCCTCGCCGCGATGCTCGCCGAATGGCTGTCCGGTGCGCCGGGCCTCGGCACCATGATCCTCGACGCCGCGTCCTATCGGAAGAACGACCTGCTCTGGGCGGCCGTCATCGTCTCGATGGTGCTCGCCTATCTCATCTTCTCGCTTACCACGGCCGTCGAGCGGCGCCTCACCTCCTGGCGCGGCTGACGGCGGAGACCATGCTCATGAGGCTTCAGGATCGCGCTATCCTCGTCACCGGCCCCGCCAAGGGCATGGGCGGCGCCATAACGCTCGCCATCGCGGCGGCGGGCGGCGACCTCGTGCTGATCGGACGCGACATGGGGCCGATCGAGGCCGTCGCCGAAGATGTGCGTGCGCTCGGCCGCGACGCGCTTGTCGTCAGGGCCGACATCACGGACGAAACGGAGGTGCATGCCGCCGTCGCCGCAGCCTCGGCGTATTTCGGGCCACGCCTCTACGGTGCCGTCAATGTCGCCGGCGTCTCGGGTCCGACCGGCAAGACGCTGTGGGAGCATTCGGTCGAGGATTTCCGCGAGCTGTTCGATGTGAACGTGCTCGGCACCTTCCTCGTCATGAAGGCGATGCTGCCGCAGCTGATCGCTCGTCAGGCGGGGTCGATCGTCAATATCGGAGGCACCTTCGGCTTCAAGGGCGTGCGCAAGGCCTCGCTCTATGGCGCCACCAAATGGACGCTGCGCGGGCTGACCAAGTCGGCCGCGCTCGAAGCCGGAGGCGCCGGCGTGCGCGTCAACATGGTCTCGCCCGGCGGCGTCGAAGGACCGCGCCTCACCCGCCAGCTCGGTGAGGAGGCCGCGATCGAGGGCATCACCTTTGACGAGCGCCTCGCCCGCTTTGCGACCACCAGCGCGCTCGGCCGCATGAGCACCGCTGACGACATCGCCGAGGCCGTGCTGTTCCTGCTCTCCCCCGCCGCCCGCAACATCACCGGCCAGGACCTCCTCGTCGACGGCGGCACGATCGTCTAGCGGGCGGTCGTCGCGGGCGAGAGACGCTCAAAAGGCTGGATTAGATAGAGCCGTCGCGCCGTCCCCGCGAACATCTGCGCCTGCTCGTCGTCGGAAAGATGTGCCACCGCCTCCGCGAATGTCTCGAAGGCGCGGGCGAAGGGCACCGTGCGGTCGTGCACCGGAAAGTCGCTCGCGAAGGCGAGGCGCGAAGGACCGAACCAGTCGACGAGCTCGCGGATGGGCTCCGCGAGGCGCGCATCGGTCCAGCCCGGCATGCGGCAGTGAAGCGCCGAGATCTTGACAGCGATATTGGGCAGCGCCGCGGCCGACCGCATCGCCTCGCGCCACAGTTTCGTGCCGTCCCCCGAAGCGAAATCCGGGCTGCCGGCATGCTCGATGACGAATTGCAGCTCGGGCAGGCGCCGCGCCAGCTCCAGCGCATCGGTCATCTGCCAAGGCTCCAGCATCATGTCGAAGACGAGGCCGCGACGGGCGAGTTCGGCGAGCCCTGCCGCGAAGGCCGGACGGCGCATCAGATCCGGCGCGCGGGCGAAGGACGGATGCCCCGGCCGCACCGCGACGATGTCGCGGATGCCTGCGAGCCGCGGCGTGGCGGCGGCTAGCTGGTCGAGCCGCCCGGCGATGTCCGGAGCGTCGAGCGGCGCATGCGCGACGATCGCGGTGGCGATGCGCGGATCGACGCGGTGAAGCTCCTCCGCCGCTTCCGCCTCAGCCAGCGGATCGCGCGCCACGGCCTCGATCCAGACCGTCGCGACGACGTCGAGGCCGTCGGCGGCGGCGTGATAGTCGGCGGGCTCCATGTCGTCGGCGAGCGCCTCGTTGCCGGCGCCGGCAAGCCAGGGGATGGTCGCGTGGCCACGCTGCCAGAGATGGTGATGCGCATCGACGACCGGCCCGCTATAGCTCGCCATCGGCTAGTCCAGACGAACCGGCCGGCCGCTCGCGAGCGATGCCTCTGCTGCTTCGGTAAGCCGCACCGCCCTCAGCGCATCGTCGAGCCCGACAACCGGGGGGGTTCCGTCGGCGATCATGGCGATGAAGGCCGAGTCCTCCTCGGCGAGCGCGCCGGTGACCCTTCCGTGAAGGATCGGCTGGTGGCGGATGCCGGCGGCGCGGAAGCCGGCCGCCTCGTCGAAGGCGATCAGCTGCTGGCCTCTGAGGCTCATGTCGTTGGAGATCATGCCGGTGGCGCCGAACACGTCGAGCCGGTTGTTGCCGGCCGGCGACCATCCCTCGGGGCTGGTGAAGACGCCATAGGGCTGCGGCAGCGTCCAGGCGCTCTCGACGAGCCCGACGGCGCCGTCGGCGAAGCGCAGCGTCGTCACGACATGGTCGTCGAGCCCTGTCTCCTCATAAACGCGGCCACGGCCGCTCGCGGCATAGACCTCGACCACCGGCACCGGATGCACCCAGGAGACGAGGTCGAAATCATGCACGCCCAGGATGCGCAGTGTCGTCGAAAGCCCACGGAAACGCGGCGTATCGGCGGCGACGAACTGCCGGCGCGCCGCGACCGTCACGACCCGTCCACAGACGCCCTGCGCGACGGCGGCCTTGAGAGCGGCCGAGCCGATCTCGAAGCGCTCGACATGGCCGGCCATCACCGCAACCCCGGCCGCCTCGGTGACGGCCCGGATCGCCTCGACGCCCGCGGGATCGGGCGCGACGGGCTTCTCGATCAGCATCGGCACGCCAGCCTCCGCGGCGAGGCGCGCATGCTCGCCATGGACGCGCTCGGGGCTCGCGATGATGACGCCGTCCGGCGCCGCATCGGCGAAGAGGTCGACGGCATCGACGAAAGGCTTGGCGCCGTAGCGACTGGCCAGCACCGAAGCGCGACCGGCGTCGCTGTCACAGACGGCGGCGAGAACCGCATCCCGGCGCTCGGCCACGATCCGCGCGTGCCATGCGCCGATGGCCCCTGCGCCGATGAGGCCGATGCGGAGGGGGGCCGTCATGCGCCGGTCCTCGGCGGAATCTCGGGAAGGCGGAAGGCAGCCAGCCGAAGTTCCGTCGGAAGCAAGGCCGTCACCATGGCTTCTGGCCCGGCTCGAGGATCGCCTTCATCGTCGTGGCGAGGTTGCGCGGCGCCGGGGCCGCCATCTGCGGCCGCACCATCGCGCCCCATCCGCGCTCCGCGACGACCTCGCCGTCCTTGGCGACGAGGCGGCCGCGCACATAGGTGCGCACCGGGCCGCCCCTGACCTCCATGCCCTCATAGGCCGAGACCTTGCCGCGCGAATGCAGGGCTGCCGCCGTCAGCCGCTGGCGCTTCGTCAGATCGACGACCGCGAAATCGGCGTCGGCGCCGACGCGGATGACGCCCTTCCTGCCATAGAGGCCGAAGGCCCGCGCGGGCGCCGCGCTGGTGATCGCCGCGACCCGCTCGAGCGACAGGCGGCCATTGGCGACCGCGTTCAGCATCAGCGGCACCAGAGTCTCGACGCCGGGGAAGCCGCAGGCGAGGTTCCAGACATTGTCGCCGTATTTTTCCTCGACCGCATGCGGCGCATGGTCGGTGGCGATCATGTCGATTGTGCCGTCGGCAAGCGCCGCCCAGAGCGGCTCCTGCTGCGCCGCCTCGCGGATCGGCGGGTTCATGCGCAGAACCTCGCCGCCCGGCGCCAGCATCATCTCGGCCGAAAGATAGAGATATTGCGGCAGCGTCTCGACCGTGAGGTCGACGCCGCGCTCCTTCCAGAAGCGGATGAAAGGCAGGCTGCGGGCCGAGCTCTCATGCACGATATGGATGCGGGCGCCGGTCCAGTCGGCGAGCGTGCAGGCGCGGTTGAGCGCCTCGACCGCGACGACGTCGGTGCGGGCGGCGAGATGGGCGAGCACATCGTTGCGCCCCGCCGCCTTCAACCGGTTCTGCCGCCAGAACAGGATCGGCGAATTCTCGGCATGGATGGAGCAGCGCAGGCCGAGCCCCGCGAGGATCTCGAAGCCTTCCAGCACCGCACCGTCGCTCGGACAGGGCAGGTCGCCGGTCGTATTGCCGAGGAAGAGCTTGAAGCCGATCGCGCCCGCTTCGGCGAGCGGCTCCAGATGATCGAGATTGTGCTCGCCGAGCAGGCCGTAGAGCCCGAAATCGACGATCGACTTCGCCTCGGCGGCCGCCTTCTTGAGCTCGAAATGCGCGACCGTGTCGGTCGGGGGCACCGTGTTCGGCATGTCGAAGACGGTGGTGACACCGCCGACCGCCGCGGCATCGCTGCCGGTCCCCCAGTCTTCCTTCTGCGGCATGCCCGGCTCACGGAAATGCACATGCACGTCGATCGCGCCTGGGAGGACATGCAGCCCGGCGAGCGAGACCCGCTCGCGTGCCGGCGGCATCAGCCGGTCCTCGCCGATGGCCACGATCCGCCCGCCAGCGACGGCGATCGAGGCGGCGACCGTACCGTTCTCGTTGACGACGAGGCCGTCGGCCAGCACCATGTCCACAGTCTGGGGTTGCGGATCGGTCATCGGGGCTGGCATTGGGTCTGTCTCCACTGGAACGAGCCGCACGTTGATATTATCGACAAGGCGGCAGAGAATCCGAAGTCGCGGGATTTTCCACAGAATCGCGACAAGGCCAACCGGCCATGCCGTCGGAAGGATCCATGCATGACTGATGCCGCGACGCCGACCCCTTCCGAAGAAGCCGTATCAGCGGATGCCTTCCGCCTCCTGCGCGCCGATATCGTGTCGGGTGCGCTGCAGGCGGGCTCGCGTCTGCGCTTCGTCGAATTGCAGGCCCGCTACGGCATCGGCACCAGCCCGCTGCGCGAGGCGCTGTCTCGCCTCGCGGCTGATCGCCTCGTCGTGCAGGAGGTCAATCGCGGCTTCCGCGTGCCGCCGATCTCGATGGCTGATTTCGAGGATATCGCGACGCTTCGCATCACTCTGGAGCGCCAGGCGATCGAAGCCTCAACGCGGGCGGGCGACGAGGCGTGGGAAGAAGGCGTGGTCCTCGCACACCATCGGCTGCGTCGGCTCGGGCGGCAGGAGCAGGCGCCCGAGGAGGACGCCGTTCCGGAGGAATGGGAGATGCGCCACCGCGCCTTCCACAATGCGCTGATCGCCGCCTGCGGCTCGCCCTGGACCCTGCATTTCTGCGCCGTCCTGCATGACCAATTCGACCGCTACCGCCGTCTGGCCGGCCGCGACCCCGCCGCGCAGGTGACGCTCGCCCAGCAGCACGAGGAGCTTCTCGACGCCGCGATCGCCCGCGACGCCGAACGCGCCGGACGCGTGCTGGCCGCCCATATCGACCTCACCCGCAAGACCGTCGTCGAGCGCCTGAAGCGCCTGATGTGACCATCACATTATCGACAATCAATTCGATTATCGAAGATCGTATCGATTGTTGATAATTTGCGCAGCATGACCTGCTTTTGCGCAGGCCCGCCGTTTCAGGCCGTGTAATCTCCTCATCGCGCTGCTGGCACGGCTCTTGCCGACAAGAGCCCGTGATCGTGGCGGAGGCGTCGATGGGCAGAGCGGTTCTCACAACACGGGAGCAATGGCGATGAAGGGTCCGATCGGCCTCGTCACCGGCTCGCGCCCCTTCGCCGGACTGCCGACCAACCCGGCGGAACTGGTGCTGCCCCATCTCGACGGACTCGTCGTCGAGGGCATCACCATCGTCGCGCGGCCGACGCCGGTCAGCCGCAACGGCCTGCCCACGCATCTACCCGAGCTGGTCGCGCGCTATCGGCCGGCCTTCGTGCTGGCGCTCGGCCTCGCGCTCGGCGCGCCGACGGTCCGCATCGAGACGATCGGCATCAACGCCATGCATTTCGGCATTCCGGACAATGAGGGCGTGCGTCCGCTCGGCGGCGAACCGATCGATCCCTCGGGGCCGCCGGCCCGGGTCGCGACCTGGAATGCGGATGCGGTGGTCGCTGCCATCCTCGACGACGGCATTCCGGCCAGAACCTCGTTCCATGCCGGAACGCATCTCTGCAACCTGACGCTCTACATCTATCTCGGCGCGCTGGAGGCGGCGGGCCTCGCCAGCCCCTGTGGCTTCCTCCATCTGCCCTATCTGCCGGAACAGATCGTCTGGATGATGCGCCAGCAGTCCGGCCACCCCGGCAGTGCGCTCGCCGCCAATCTCGAGCTGCCGTCGATGGCGCTCGAAACGCAGATCCGAGCCGTGAAGGCCGCGCTCGGCGCCATGGCGCGCCAGGCGGTCGCCGCGCCCACGATCACCACAGGGAACCGAACCAGCCAACCTCCAGAGGATCACACGTCATGACGATCGCCGATCTCCCCAAGGCCTATGAGAAGGCCAAGAGCGTCGATGTCGCCGATATCCCGATCATCGATTTCGCGCCCTTTCTGAACGGCACGCCCGAGGAGCGCCGGGCGGTGGCCGACGCCATCGGCAAGGCCTGCGAGGAGGTCGGCTTCTTCTATCTCGCCAATCACGGCGTGCCGCAGGAACTGATCGACGCCACCTTCGAGGCTTCGAAGAGCTTCTATGCGCAGCCCTTCGCCGGCCGCATGAAGTCGGCGGCGACGCTCGAGCACTGGCGCGGCTATGTGCCCTCTAAGCTCGAGGCGGAAGGCGGCACGGTGGGCGGTGCCATCGAGACCTATCGCTTCATGCTCGACCTCGCGCCGGACGATCCCGACGTGCTGGCCGGCAAGCCGCTGCATCTGCCGAACCGCTGGCCGGACGACCTGCCGGCCTTCAAGCCGACCGTCGAGGCCTATTTCGACGCGGTGATGGGGCTTTCCAAGAATCTCCGCGCCGCCTTCGCGATGGCCCTCGGCCTGCCGGAGGACTATTTCGAGCCCTATTACCAGAAGCCCGTCGTCCAGCTCTCGCTGCTGCATTACCGCCCGCCGGCGTCGCTGCGCGAGGAGGATATCGAGATCGGTGCCGGCGAACATCGCGACACCGGCGCCTTCACGCTGCTGATGCAGGACGATACCGGCGGCCTGGAAGTACAGCGCAAGGACGGCGAATGGATCGGCGCGCCGCCGGTCAAGGGCGCCTATGTGATCAATATCGGCAATGTCATGATGAAGTGGACCAATGGCCGCTTCGTCTCGACTATGCACCGGGTGGTCAACCGCGCGCTGAAGCCGCGCTATTCGATCCCCTTCTTCGCCAATCCCGACTACGACGTCACCATCGCCCCGATCGCCGAGATCATGAAGCCCGGCGAAAAGGCGGAGTTCGAGCCCTTCGAGAACGGCCCCTATATGCGCGACTTCTACGACAAGGGCATGGCCTATCTCCGCAAGGGCCAGTAACAAGCGCCGGCGCGCCGGCAGCGAGCCCGGCGCGCCCTGCCCTCTGGGCAGCGATTTCCTGATTCCGAGAAGCAGCGAGCCACGATGGACCTCGATCTCAAGGGCAAGGTCGCCCTCATCACCGGCCCGGCCAAGGGCATGGGCGCAGCCGTCAGCCGGGCCTTCGCCGCCGAGGGCTGCTCCCTGTTGCTGCTCGGACGCGACGTCGCCGCCATTGCGCCCGTTGAGGCGGAGATCGCCGCGGCCGGCGGAGCGGTCTCGGTCGCGCGCTGCGACGTGACGGTGTCGGACGACTGCGAGGCTGCGGTCGCGACCGCGCAGTCGCTGTTCGGTCGGGTCGATATCCTCGTCAATGTCGCCGGCGGCACCGGGCCGATCGGCAAGACGGGGGCGCAGACCACGACGGAGGAGTTCCGCGACATCATCGACGTCAACATGACGGGCTGCTTCAACATGATCCGCGCGGCGGCGCCGGTCATGGTCGCGCAGCGCTCGGGCAAGATCGTCAATGTCGGCGGCACGTTCGGCATGCGCGGCCGCGCCGGGCGCGTCGCCTATTCCTCGTCGAAATGGGGTCTCCGCGGCCTCACTAAGAGCTTCGCGCTCGAGCTCGGTCCGCACAATATCAACGTCAACTGCGTGGCGCCGGGCATGGTCGACGGCCCCCGCTTCCGCGACAAGGTCTGCCGCGACATGGCCGAGAAACTCGGCATCAGCGTCGAGGAGGCCGCGCGGCGGCATGCCGAAGACTATGCGCTGAAGCGCGTCTCGACCGATGCCGACGTCGCGCATGCCTGCCTCTTCCTCGCCAGCGACGTGTCGCGCCAGATCACCGGTGTCGACCTGCCGGTCGACGGCGGCTGGGCTGCGCTCTAGGCTGACCCTCTCTTTCGACGGATCCGACGCCATGATCACGCTCGCCGATGTCGAGGCCGCCCGCGCGCGGCTCGACGGCAATATCCGCCGCACGCCCTTGATCGCGGCCGACAATCTCTCGGCGCCGATCAGCACGGCCGATCTCTATCTGAAGCTCGAATGCCTGCAGGCCACAGGCTCGTTCAAGGCGCGCGGCGCGACCAACCGCCTGCTGGCCACGCCGCGCGAGCAGCTCGAGAAGGGCATCGTCGCGGCATCGGGCGGCAATCACGGCGTCGCCGTGGCCCGGACAGGGGCGCTCGCCGGCGTCCCCGCGCATATCTTCGTGCCGGAGACGATCGCGCCCTCGAAGCTCGCCAAGCTCCGGCAGTGGGGGGCGCATGTCGAGCTGGTCGGCCAGGTGTTCGACGAGGCCGACCGCGCGGCGCGCGCCTACGCCGCCTCGATCGGCGCCATCTATTTCCACCCCTTCGCCGACCCGCTCGTCGTCGCCGGCCAGGGCACGCTGGCGCTGGAGGTGCTCGACCAGCTGCCGGATGTCGATACCTTCCTCATCGCCATCGGCGGCGGCGGTCTGATCGGCGGCATGGGCACCGCCATCCGCGCGCTGAAGCCCGGCGCGCGCATCGTCGGCATCGAGCCGGTCGGCTGCCCGACGCTGAAGGCCAGCCTCGACGCCGGTCATGTCGTGACGGTCGAGACCATCACGACGCGCGTGCCGACCATGACCTGCGCCCGCACCGACGACGCGGTGTTCGAGCTGGTGCGCTCCGTCGTCGACGACATCGTGCTCGTCGACGATGCGGCGATGGTCGATGCGGCGCGCTGGCTTTGGTTCGAACTCGGCATCGCGGCCGACCTCTCGGGCGCGGCGGCCGCGGCGGCGCTCATGACCGGCGCCGTGACCGTACGCCAGGGCGAGAAGGTCTGCGCCCTCGTCTGCGGCGCAGGGCCTGACGGAATCGTCTGAACCGGCGCCTTCAGGCGCGCTGGACGATGCAGCCCTCGGCGACGAACGCCGAGAGAATCGCCTCCGGCGCATCTTCCTCGACGACAAGCTGTGTGATCGACGCCGCGGGCGCGACCCGGTAGGGCGCAGCCGTGCCGACCTTGTCGGTCGTCGCGGCGACCACGAGGCCGGCGGCGTTGCGCAGCATGGCCCGCTTCACCTCCGCCTCGGCGCTCGAGAAGGCCGTGACCCCGGCCGCGGGATCGACGCCGCAGGCGCCGAGAAAGAGAAGATCCGCCCGCAGCCGGTCGACGGCGGCGACGGTCTCCGGGCCGACCGAGGCGCCGAGCGAGCGATCGAACGGACCGCCGAGCAGGATGAGATCGGCTACAGGATGCGCGGCCACCACCGATGCGACGGCGACGGCGTTGGTCGCGACGGTCACATGCATCGATGGCGGGATGGCGCGGGCGATGGCGAGATTGGTCGTTCCCG
The DNA here is from genome assembly GCF_030815145.1 of Kaistia geumhonensis. Taxonomy (NCBI): domain Bacteria; kingdom Pseudomonadati; phylum Pseudomonadota; class Alphaproteobacteria; order Hyphomicrobiales; family Kaistiaceae; genus Kaistia; species Kaistia geumhonensis. The sequence continues at coordinate 1,042,084 of NZ_JAUSWJ010000001.1, forward strand.
CATCAATGAAGACGAGCTGGCCCGGCGAAATCAGGCGCACGGCGGCGGCCGCGAGCCGCGCCTTGGCGGCGACGGCGATCGTCGCCCTCACCTCCGGCGGCGCCGCGACGGGCGCGAGTGGCACCGCCCCGCCATAGACGCGGCGACAGGCGCCGGCCCGCGCCAGCTCGCGAAGGTCGCGCCGGATCGTGTCCTCGGAAACACCGAAGCTGCTGGCGAGTTCTGTCGCGAGCACGCGGCCGTCGGCCGCGAGCCGGTCACGAATGACCCGATGCCGTTCCTCGGCAAGAACGTGAATGTTGACGCCCATTGATGCACGTTCTTGCATGGTTGGAGGCGCCGTGCAATATCTGAACACCCCTATCGGCTGCTGCTTCGGCCCGGCCCCGTCTCCTCCTGCGATCGAGTCGTTCCATGTCCTTCGGCCTCCCCCTCGGCCCCCAGCATCGGGTTTACGCGGCCTTCACCATCTATGCTTTCAGCATGGGCAACATCTTCCCGCGCTTTCCCGACATCAAGGCAGCGATGGGCGTCCAGGAAGGCGCCTTCGGGCTCAGCCTGATCGGCACGCCGACTGGCACGCTCATCTCGCTCACGGTGGCTGCCCCGATCCTCGAGCGCATCGGCTTTCGCCGCGCGTTGCTCGCGCTGATCCCGCTGGTTGCGCTCACCTTCGCCATCGCCTCGCACGCGCCGAGCCCACTCACCTTCTTCGTCCTTCTCGTCCCCGTCGGCATCATGCTCGGCTGCGTCGAGATCATCCTGAACGTGGAGGCCGACCGGACGGAGTTCCTGATCGGCCGGCGCATCATGAACCGCGCCCATTCGTTCTGGAGCATCGGCTTCTTCAGCGCCGGCATCTTCGGCGGGCTGGTGGCACAGGCCGGCATCAGCCCGCAGGTGCATCTGGCGCTGATCGTCCCGATCGCGATCGTCGGCGTCGCGCTCTTCCTAGGCGGCTACCAGCCTTCGCCGAAGCGCGAGGTCGCCTCCGATGGCGAGGCCCCCCGCTTCGTGCGCCCGACCATCGCCATCCTTGTCCTGGTCGGTACCACGCTGTCGGCGCTGCTGCTCGAAGGCGCCAGCCTCGACTGGTCGGCGATCTACATGCGCAACATCTTCGAGTCCGGCCCGCTGATGGCCGCGCTGGCGGTAGCGACCTTCGCCTTCTGCCAGGCGACTACCAGGTTCTTCGCCGATGGCTTCGTCGAGCGTTACTCGCCCTCGGGCGTCGCGCGCAGCATGACGGCGGTCATGGCGGTCGGCGTGCTGTTCGTCTACTTCTCGCCGCACCCGCTGGTGTCGCTCGCCGGCTTCGCCCTGCTCGGCATCGGCTCGGCGACCATCTTCCCGCTCGCCATCTCGGCGGCGGCCCAGCGCACGGATCGGCCGGGCGCGATCAATGTCGCCTCGCTCACCCAGCTTTCCTTCGGCGCCTTCCTGCTCGGCCCGCCCCTTCTCGGCTTTGTCGCCGAACATTGGGGCATCCGCGCGGCCTTCGGCGTCGCCGTTCCGCTCGTCGTGCTGACCTTCATCGCGGCGCCTGCGCTTGGCGGACGGCCGATCCGCAAGGACGGACCGCCCGGCGACGGCGATGTCGTCGCCCGCGCCTCGGCTCATCAGGACTCGTACTGACGGGCCTTACTGGAAGGCCGGCTCGGTGAACGAGCGCAGCTTGCGCGAATGGAGCCGCTCCGGCGCCATCTCGCGCAGCTTCTCCAGCGCGCGGATGCCGATCTCGAGATGCTGTCCGACCTGGGTGCGGTAGAATTCCGACGCCATGCCGGGCAGCTTCAGCTCGCCATGCAGCGGCTTGTCGGAGACGCAGAGCAACGTGCCGTAAGGAACGCGGAAGCGGAAGCCGTTGGCGGCGATGGTGGCCGATTCCATGTCGAGCGCGATGGCGCGCGACTGCGAGAAGCGCTGCACCGGCTCGCGATGGTCGCGCAGTTCCCAGTTGCGATTGTCGATGGTCGCGACCGTCCCCGTGCGCATGATGCGCTTCAGGTCGTAGCCCTCGAGCCCCGTCACCTCCTCGACCGCCTCCTCCAGCGCAACCTGCACCTCGGCGAGCGGCGGGATCGGAATCCAGCTCGGCAGGTCGGCGTCGAGCACATGGTCCTCGCGCACATAGCCGTGGGCGAGCACATAGTCTCCCAGCGCCTGGCTGTTCCTGAGCCCGGCGCAGTGGCCGAGCATCAGCCAGGCATGCGGCCGAAGCACCGCGATGTGGTCGGTGATCGTCTTGGCGTTGGACGGGCCGACGCCGATATTGACCATGGTGATGCCGGAGCTGGCGCCGAACTTCAGGTGATAGGCCGGCATTTGCGGCAGGCGCGGCGGCGCGCGTCCCGAGACGGGCTCGGCATGGCCGGCCGGGGTGACGAGATTGCCGGGCTCGACGAAGGCCGAATAGCCGCCGCCGCCTTCGGCCATCAGCCGCCGCGCGCGGGAACAGAACTCGTCGATGTAGAACTGGTAGTTGGTGAAGAGCACGAAATTCTGGAAGTGCTCGGCGCTCGTCGCGGTGTAGTGCGCGAGGCGGAACAGCGAATAGTCGATGCGCGGCGCCGTGAAGGGTGCGAGCGGCAGCGGCGTGCCGGGCGTCGGCTCGTAGGTGCCGTTGACGATGGCGTCGTCCGTCACCGCGAGGTCGGGCACGTCGAACATGTCGCGCAGCGGCCGCTCGATCTTCTCCGCGAGCTCGCCTTCGACATGGACGCCGCCGGGAAAGGCGAAATGCAGCGGGATCGGCAGGCTGGACGGCCCGACCACGACCGGGACTCCGTGATTGCGCAGCAGGAGGCGGATCTGGTCGGTGAGATAGGAGCGGAACAACTCCGGCTGCGTGATCGTCGTCGCATAGTCGCCCGGCCCCGAGACATGGCCATAGGCGAGTCGCGAGTCGATCTTGGCGTAGCTCGAGGTGCTGATCGCGATCTGCGGATAGGTGGCGCGCACCCGGCCCTTGGGCGGACGGCCATGCAGCAGATCAAAGAAGCGGTCGCGCAGATGCTTGGTATGCGCGTCGTAGATGTCGACGAGACGGGCGACCGCGCGGCCGGCATCGGTGAAGGCTTCGGTCGGGATCGGCTCCGGCAGATCGAAGAGGCTCGTCTCGCGCGGCAGGTCTCGTGTCATCCGGTGGCCCCAAGCAATCCGGGTCCAACGAACCCGCAAGACGGTTGAAAGCGGGCGACTGTCGGCCAGCCGGCGTGCCCGGTCAAGGCACGCCGGCGGCAGATCGGATCGGCTCAGACGAGCTTGGCGTCAAGCGAGATCGGCACGGCCTTCAGCGCCTTGGAGACCGGGCAGCCTTCCTTGGTGGCCGCAGCGATCGTGTCGAACTCGGCCTTGTCGATGCCGGGGATCTTCGCTTCCGTGACGAGCTGGATCGAGGTGATCTCGAAGCCGCCGGCGACCGGATCGACCTTCACCTTGGCGGTCGTCTTCACGCTCTCGACCGTGTGGCCGGCGCCGGAGAGGCCGGCGGACAGCGCCATCGAGAAGCAGGCCGCATGGGCAGCGGCGATCAGCTCCTCGGGATTCGTCCCGACGCCGCTCTCGAAGCGCGAGGAGAAATTGTACTGGCCCTCATAGGCGCCGCTGCCGAGCTTGACAGTGCCCTTGCCGGCCTTGAGATCGCCCTGCCATTCGGCGTCGGAAATACGTGTGGGCATTCTTCGCTCCCGGTTCGGCCGGCGACGGGGAATGCGCCGGCTTCAAGACCCTCAAGCTAGGACTCGCGGACGACAACGCCAAGACGCCTTCGCACGGGCAATTTGCGTTCGCACGGCGCTGCGGAGGAGCAAAGCGTCAGTGGCCGGGGAAGACGTCGTCGCGCGGGCGGGCGTATCGCGGCAGGAAGAAGGTGAGGAACCCGACAAGGACGAGGGCCGCGGCGCCGAAACCCGTCGACCAGACGAAGGCGCTGACGAAATCCTGGTTGGTGATGGCGAGCCGCCCGAAGAAGACGACGCCGGTGAGAGCGATGCCCATCGCCGTGCCGACCTGGCCGACGGCGCTGACGACGCCGGAGGCGGAGCCGGCATGGCGGACCGGCACGTCGACGAGCACGAAATTGAAAACCGGCGACACGATCAGGCCCATGCCGATGCCGCCGACGATGAGCGTGGGGATCATGTCCCAGGGCGTCATGGCGTGGCCGAGCAGGTCGGCCGTGAGGCCGAGCGCGCCGATCGACGCCGCGAGCACGAAGCAGCCGGTCGTCAGCACCAGCCGGCCGAAGCGTGGCACGAGCAGCGGTCCGGAGGCGCCGGCCGCGACAGCGACGCCGAGCGAGAAGGGAATGCCGGTGAGGCCCGCCTCGAGCACGGAGAAGCCGAGGCCGAGCTGCATGTAGAGCGTTTGCGTCAGGAAGAAGCCGCCAACGATCCCGAAGAAGCTGCCGGCGATCAGGATTCCGACCGTGAAGGAGCGGTAGTGGAAGAGACGCGGAACGACGAGCGGCGAGCCGTCGATCCGGTCGCGCCGCCGCTGGCTCCAGGCGAAGAGAACGAAGGCCGGCAGCGAGAGCGCGATCATCGCGAAGCCCCAGAGCGGCCAGCCCTGCTCGCGGCCCTGGATCAGCGGGAAGGTCAGGAGGCTCATGGCGAGCAGCGCCAGGATCGTTCCGGCGATGTCCAGCTTCAAGGGATGTGGCGAACGCGCGGCCGGCAGCGTGAACCAGGCGACGATCATCGCGATGATACCGACCGGGACATTCACGAGGAAGATCATGCGCCAGCCGAGCCCGAACAGGCTGCTCGCCACCAGCAGCGCGCCGAGGATCGGCCCGAGCACGCTCGCCAGCCCGGCGATGCCGCCGTAATAGGCCGAGATATGCGCCCGCTCCTTCGGATCGACATAGAGGATCTGGATCATGGACATGATCTGCGGGACCATGATCGCCGCCATCGCGCCCTGGAAGAGCCGCGCGGCCACCAGCCCGGTTCCCGTCGTCGAGAAGCCGCACAGCGCCGAGGCGACCGTGAACCCCGCCATGCCGATCAGGAACATGGTCTTGTAGCCGTAGATGTCGCCGAGCCTGCCGCCCGGGATCAGGAACAGCGCGAAGGTCAGGGCATAGCCGGCGACGATCCACTGGATCGACGCATAGTCGGCGCCGATGCCGTGCTGGATCGACGGAATCGCGACATTGACGATCGTGCCGTCGAGGATGTCCATGAAGAACGCGGTGAGCACGACGAGAACGGCGATGCGGCGGGCACGGCCGGTCAGCAGCGGCTCCGGGCGATCCGGTTCCGGGGCTCGGGCTTGGGCTCGGGCTGGCCGGTTCGTCTGGGCGTCCAAGTCGTCGTTCTCCTCGACTGCGGGCAATCGGGCGCTCCGCAAGCGCGGCAAGGCCGCGACGGATATATACGGATTTTGCGCCGCGCGCCTGTGGCTTCCATGCCGCGCCGGACCTCGGCAATCACAATCCCCTTCCCGGCGCCACCGGGGCATGGCGCACCTATCCTCGCGGCGCGTCTGCCACTAATCTCGCGCCATGAAGATCGCGACCTGGAATATCAACGGCGTCAGAGCCCGGATCGAGAATGCCGTCGCCTGGGTGCGCGAGGCGCAGCCGGACATCGTCGGCCTGCAGGAAATCAAGACCGTCGACGAGGGCTTCCCCGCCGCGGCCTTCGAGGATCTCGGCTACAATGTCGCCGTGCACGGCCAGAAGGGCTTCAACGGCGTCGCTCTGCTCTCGAAGCTGCCCTTCGACGAGGTCAATCGCGGCCTGCCGGGCGATTCGACGGATGAGCAGGCGCGCTTCATCGAGGGCGTCTTCTCCGTGCCGTCCGGTGCGCTGCGCGTCGTCTCGCTCTATCTGCCCAACGGCAATCCGATCGGCACCGAGAAATTCGCCTACAAGCTCGCCTGGATGGAGCGGCTGCGGCGCTGGGCGGCGGAGCGTCTTCTGACCGAGGAGCCGCTGGTCATGGGCGGCGATTACAACGTCATTCCCGAGCCGCGCGACGCCAAGGACCCGTCGCTGTGGACCGGCGACGCCCTCTTCCAGCCGGAGAGCCGCCAGGCGCTGCGCGCCATCGAGAATCTCGGCTTCACGGAGGCGCTGCGCGCCACCACCGACGAGGGAGGCCTCTACACCTTCTGGGATTATCAGGCCGGCGCCTGGCAGAAGAACAACGGCATCCGCATCGACTATCTGCTCCTGTCGCCACGAGCCGCCGACCGCCTCGTCTCGGTCGGCATCGACAAGCATGTGCGCGCCTGGGAGAAGCCGTCCGACCATGTCCCGGTCTTCGTGGAACTCGCGCTGTGAGCGAGCCGATCACCGGGGGCTGCCTCTGCGGGCGCATCCATTACCGGATCGACAAGCCCCCGCGCCTCGTCTGCCACTGCCATTGCCGGCTCTGCCAGCTCGCGGGCGGCGCGCTGTTCATCACCTGGGCGACCTTCGACGCGCCGGCCTTCCACCTGACGGCCGGAAATCCCGCGACGCACGAATCCTCCGCGCTCGGCCGCCGCCATTTCTGCGCCGATTGCGGCACGCCGCTCATGATGACCATGATCGACGACGACGAGCGGATCGACGTCACGCTCGCCTCGCTCGACGAGCCGGATGCCTTCTCGGTGCAGCACAATATCTGGGTCGGCAGCCGCCGCGCCGCCGCGAAAGGCTTCGACGCAGAGCTGCCGTCGCATTATGACGAGCCCGAAGGCTGAGCGCGGGTCCCGGCCGGTCGCGACCATGCGCGGCATCGGGCCGAAATCGGCGATCTGGCTCGGGGAGGTCGGGATCGCCACCGAAGCCGAGCTGCGCACGATCGGCGCGATCGGCGCCTATCGCCGTCTCAAGCACCGCGACCCGCGCGGCGTAACCCTCAACATGCTCTGGGGCCTGCACTCGGCGCTCGAGGACATCCCCTGGACGGCGATCGACCGGGAGACGAAGGACAGGCTTCTGGCGGAACTTGCAGAAACGCCGTCCTAGGCGACCGCCTTCGCGACCATGTCAGGATGCTTGGCGATCACGCGGACATAGGCGATCGCGAAATCGGGGGGCGTGACCCTCGCCTGTTCCCAGTCGCGCAGCGTCCCGACCGGAACCCGAAACCTCTCCGCGAATCCGGCCTGGGACAAGCCGAGTTTCGTTCGTGTCATCCGGATGAGGCGGGCGCGCTGGGCACGATCCAGCGCCTCGGCCGTCACGTCGAAATCCTCGGCGTCAGCCGGATCAGAGGGCAGCACGATAAGCTCGTTCGTCACCGCTATTGCTCCTTCTCACCGATATGAAACGGGCATGCCCGTCACGCCAGACAAAGACGCCGGTGAACTGCTTTCCTGCAACCATTCCGACCACCTTGAACCGCTCCTCACCGTCGATCTCACGGATGGAGGGGATGATCAGACGGTTGTCATCCTCGAAGAGCCGATCGCCAAACGTCAGCGACACACCATGCTTCGCGCGATTGGCTGCGTCCTTGACGGGGTCGAAGCTCAACGCTGCCAACTCTCCGCAATATACGGAATTTCCGCAGAGACACCAAGCCGCCAGACCGGAGTTTAGAATCGGGCCAACTCGGCCTCACCCGCGCGGGAACTCGATGCCCATTTCGCGGTAGCGCTCGGGGTCGTCGCCCCAGTTCTCGCGGACCTTGACGAAGAGGAAGAGATGGACCGGGCGCTCGGCCATCTCCTGGATCTCCTGCCGCGCCGCCATCGAGATCGCCTTGATCGTCTCGCCGCGACGGCCGATCACGATCTTTTTCTGGCTCTCGCGCTCGACATAGATCGTCTGCTCGATGCGCGCCGATCCGTCGGCCTGGTCCTTCCACGCCTCGGTCTCGACCGTGGAGGCATAGGGCAGTTCGTCATGGAGGCGCAGGAACAGCTTTTCGCGCGTGATCTCGGCGGCGAGCGCGCGCAGCGGCAGGTCGGAGATCTGGTCGTCGGGATAGAGCCACGGCCCGGCCGGGACCGCGTCGGCGAGATAGGCGAGCAGATCGGCGCAGCCGTCGCCGGTCAGCGCCGAGATCATGAAGGTGCGCTCGAAGCCGACCTTCGCATTGGCCTCCGCGGCGATCTCGAGCAGCGTGTCGCGGCGCACGGTGTCGATCTTGTTGATGACGAGGAGCTTCGGCTGCCGCACTTCAGCGAATTTCGCGAGGATCTCCGCCGTTTCGCCCGTGAGTCCACGCTCGGCGTCGACCAGCAGCGCGACCATGTCGGCGTCCTTGGCGCCGCCCCAGGCGGTGTCGACCATCGCGCGGTCGAGCCGGCGCTTGGGGCGGAAGATGCCGGGGGTATCGACGAAGATGATCTGCGACGCGCCCTCCATGGCGATGCCGCGCATGATCGCCCGCGTCGTCTGAACCTTGTGCGTGACGATCGAGATCTTGGCGCCGACGAGCTGGTTGAGCAGGGTCGACTTGCCCGCGTTCGGCGCGCCGATCAGGGCGACGAAGCCGCAGCGCATCTCCTCGGGCCGGGTGGTTTCCGCGGTCGGCTCTTCGTTCGGCAAGGGGCTCTCATCCGCCATGGGTTTCGGGCCTCCAGACCCCTTCGGCGATCAGCATGGCCGTCGCCGCCTTCTGTTCGGCTTCGCGCTTGGAGCGCCCGGCGCCGATGACGGCCGGCATGTTCTCGACGGCGACCGCGACGCGGAAATTCGGCGCATGGTCGGGCCCCGATCGCTCCACGATCGCATAGGTCGGGGCAGCGAGGCCACGGCCCTGCACCCATTCCTGCAATGTCGTCTTGGCGTCGCGCTGCGGACCGCTCCAGTTCTCCATGCGGCCGCGCCAATGCGCCGTCACGAATCGCTGCGCCGTGGGCAGGCCGCCATCGAGGAACAGCGCCCCGATCACCGCCTCGCAGACATCGCCGAGGATCGCCACCTTGCGGCGGCCGCCCGACTGCAACTCGCTGCCGCCGAGGCGGATCCAGTTGCCGAGCCCGGTCTCGATCGCGACTTCCGCGCAGCTCTCGTTGCGCACGAGGGCCGTCAGCCGCCGCGCCAGTTCGCCTTCTTCCGCGTCGGGAAAGGCTTCGAGCAGCATGTCGGCGATGACGAGCGCGAGCACGCGGTCGCCGAGGAATTCCAGCCGCTGATAGCTTTCCGAATGCGCGCCGTTGGCGTCGGCCACCGCGCTCGCATGCGTCAGCGCGCGTTCCAGCAGCGTCGCATCGGCGAAATGATGCGCCAGGATCTCCTCGAGCGGCGCCAGTCCCTGTGGCATGGGATCGGCCCTCTCAGATGAGCTTGAAGATGCGGTCGAAGCGGACCGTCCACGGCCAGCGCCAGAACTGCCAGGCCGGCTCGCCTTCCTTGACCGAGAAGAAGACGATCTCGGCCCGGCCGACGAAATTCTCGAAGGGGACATAGCCGACCGCGCCGAGCACGCGGCTGTCGGTCGAGTTGTCGCGATTGTCGCCCATCATGAAGTAATGGCCGGCTGGAACCTCGAACACGGGCGTGTTGTCGGAGAAGCTGTGCGGGTCGAGGTCGAGCACCTCGTAGCTGACGCCGTTCGGCAGCGTCTCGCGATAGCGCGCGACGCGGGTCTCGCCGAATTCGTCGGTCGTCACATAGTCGTCGATCTTGACCTTGGGCACCGGGGTGCCGTTGATCTGCAGCACGCCGTCGATCATCTGGATCTTGTCGCCGGGCAGGCCGATCACGCGCTTGATATAGTCGACGGAGGGATCGCGCGGCAGCTTGAACACGGCGACGTCGCCGCGTGTCGGCGGCTCGGCCCAGATACGCCCGGAGAAGATGTCGGGAGAGAAGGGCAGCGAATAACGGCTGTAGCCATAGGCGTATTTCGAGACGAACAGATAGTCGCCGACCAGCAGCGTGTCCTTCATCGAGCCCGAGGGGATGGTGAAGGGCTGGAAGAGGAAGGTCCGGACGATGAGGGCAAGGATCAGCGCCTGGACGATGATCTTGACGGTCTCGCCGAAGCCGCCGCGCTCCGATCCATATCTGTCGCCGGCCACGCTCATGCGTCCTTCCGATCCTGTGCAAGCCGCCCCGGCGGCGGTTGGTTCTTAACGGCTTCCCGTCCGCCGCGCAACGCGGCGCGGATCGCCGTCAGGGAACGATCGGCAGTGCCTCGATGACGACGAAGGCCTGCGCCATCGGGTATTCGTCGGTGATGGTGAGGTGGATGGCGGCGCGGTGCCCTTCGGGCAGAATCCGCGCCAGATGCTCGGCGGCGCCGCCGGTGAGGCGCATGGTCGGCGCGCCGCTCGGCAGGTTGACGACGCCCATGTCTCGCCAGAAGACGCCATGGCTGAGTCCGGTGCCGAGCGCCTTGGAACAGGCCTCCTTGGCGGCGAAACGCTTGGCATAGGAGGCGGCGCGCTCCTTGCGCCGCTCCGACTTGGCCTTCTCGACCTCCGTGAACACACGGTCGATGAAGCGGTCGCCGAAGCGCTCGATCGTCTGCTCGATGCGGCGGATGTCGATCAAGTCGCTGCCGAGGCCGATGATCATGCGCGCGCCTCCGCCGCGGCACGCGCAGCTTCCATGGCCCGGCGCATCTCGCGGATCGCGCCGTCGAGACCGCGGAAGATCGCCTCGCCGATCAGGAAATGGCCGATATTGAGCTCGCGCACCATCGGCAGAGCCGCCACCGGGCCGACCGTTTCATAGGAAAGGCCGTGGCCGGCATGGATCTCGAGGCCGAGCGCCGCGCCATGGCGGGCCGCCTCGGCGATCCGCCGGCTCTCGGCGGCGAAGGCTTCGGCGCTTTCCTCGTAGGCCTCGCAATAGGTACCGGTATGCAGCTCGACCACCGGCGCGCCGAGCGCCGCCGCCGCATCGAGCTGGCGCGGATCGGGGGCGATGAACAGCGAGACGCGGATGCCGGCTGCGGAGAGTTCGCCGACGATCGGGCGCAGCATCGCCATCTGGCCGGCGGCGTCGAGACCGCCCTCCGTCGTCCGCTCCTCGCGCCGCTCGGGAACGATGCAGGCGGCATGCGGGCGGTGTCGCAGCGCGATCGCCACCATCTCGGACGTCGCGGCCATCTCGAAATTGAGCGGAATCGGGATCGCCGCCTTCAGCCGCGCGATATCGTCGTCGCGGATATGACGGCGATCTTCACGCAGATGCGCCGTGATGCCGTCCGCCCCCGCTTCCGCCGCGACCAAAGCCGCGCGGATGGGGTCGGGATGGATGCCGCCGCGCGCGTTGCGGACGGTGGCGACGTGGTCGATGTTGACGCCGAGGCGGAGCGGCTCGAAGGCCATCGCTGTCATGCCTTTCGCTCAGGGTCCGGGCCCTAAGGCCGGCTGCCATGCAGTTCGCGGCGGCGGATGGCGAAGCGCTCGCGCCGCGACGACTGGAAGGCTTCGGCCGCATAATAGACGGCCACATAGGAAATGCCGCCGGCGACGATGGCAATCGGGATCGATCCGATCAGCATCGGCTCGAACACCGGCCAGATATTGTGGAAGGAATCCGTCAGCAGCCGGTGCGCGAGTTCCTCGGCGGTCTTGGCGTGGCCGGCGCGGCCAAAGAGGCCGAGCACGGCGTTGCCCGTCTCAAAGGTCAGGAACCAGATGAACGGAAAGGTCAGCGGGTTGCCGATCGTCGTACCGAGCACCGCGGCGAGGACATTGCCGCGCACCAGGAAAGCGGCGACGAAGCAGAGGAGATAATGGAAGCCGATGAACGGCGTCATGGCGAGCGCGACGCCGGCCGCGAAGCCGGCGGCGATCGAATGCGGCGTCCCCGAGAGCCTCAGGAGCCGCTTGCCGTAATAGCGCAGCGCCCGTCCCCAGCCGCGCTTCGGCCACATGAAATGATGCAGCTTCTGGTGAAGGCGCAGGGGATGGCGGCGGCGGAACAGCATGAGGTGAACGACTACCCGCCCATTCAGGAGAGATTGCGGCTGCCCGGCTTGACGGCCGGAATGCCCTGCAGCTCCGGCGGGAGCGCGTCGGCCGGATAGGCCGGGACCTTATACTCGGCCAGCGCCACCAGCGGAACCCCGACATCCGCCTCGCCGGCCGAACGGTCGATCAGGCAGGCGACCGCGACCACCTCGCCGCCGAGCGCGCGGATGGCCTCGATGGTCTCGCGGCTGGAAAGGCCGGTCGAGATGATGTCCTCGACGACGAGCACGCGGGCCTTCTCGGGCAGTTCGAAACGGCGGAGGCGGAAGACGCCGCCTTCCCTCTCCACCCAGAGCGCAGGTACGCCGAGATGCCGCGCGGTCTCGTAGCCTGGGATGAGCCCGCCCAGCGCCGGCGACACCACAATGTCGAAGTCGAGCCCGCTCGCGCGCACCTTCGCCGCCAGCGCCTTGCAGAGCTGCTCGGTGCGCTCGGGATACATGAACACTCGCGCCTTCTGCAGGAAGACGGGGCTGTGCAGGCCCGAGGACAGGATGAAATGGCCTTCGAGCAGCGCGCCGCAGGCGCGGAAGACGTCGATGACCTCGTTTTGCTGCATGATATGCCCCGGATGGATGCTGCGCCGTTCAGGCGTTGACGCGGTTGGCGGTGCTGACGACGTGGCGCTCGCGCAAATCGCTCAGCAGGCGGTTCAGGTGCTTCAGGTCCCAGACCTCGAGATCGATCTCGATCTGCGAGAAATCGGGCGCGCTGCGGGTGATCCTCAGATTGGAGATGTTGCCGTCATTGTCGGCGATGACCTGCGCGATCTGCGCGAGGCTGCCCGGCTCGTTGAGCGCCACGACCTCGACCCGCGCCGGGAAGCGTTCGCGATTGGCGGCGTCGATATCCCAGCGCACATCGAGCCAGCGGTCCGGCTCGTCGTCGAAATCCTTCAGCGCCGGCGACTGGATCGGATAGATCGTGATCCCCTCCCCCTGCGACATGATGCCGACGATGCGGTCGCCGGGGACCGCGCCGCCCTCGGGGGCGAAGCGCACCGGCATGTCGCCATGCAGGCCGCGGATCGGGATCGCATGCGCCGCGTCGGAGGGATCGCCGCTCGGCACGCGGAACATCATGCCGTTGCCCTTCTTGAGGCCGAACCAGCCGGCCTCGCCGCCAGTCGAGGCGCCGCCCTTCGGCATCGCCGTGGCGCGCTCCTCCTTGTGATCGGGATAGACGGCCTTCAGCACATTGACCGACGGGATTTCTCCGCGTCCGACCGAGGCGAGCATATCCTCGATGTTCTGCTGCGCGAGCCGCGACAGCGCCGCCTTCAGCCGCTCCTCGGAATAGTCGCGGCCGGCGCGCTCGAAGGCCCGCTCCAGGATCTTGCGGCCGAGCCCGGCATATTGCTTGCGGATGGCGGCGCGAGCGGCACGGCGAATCGAGGCGCGCGCCTTGCCGGTGACGGCGATCGACTCCCAGGCGGGCGGCGGGATTTGCCCCTTCGAGCAGATGATCTCGACCTCGTCGCCGTTCTTCAATTCGCTCGTCAGCGGCATCATGCGGCCGTTGATCTTGCAGCCCACGCAGGTATCGCCGATGTCGGTATGGACGGCATAGGCGAAGTCGATCGGCGTCGCACCGCGTGGCAGCGCTATCAGGCGGCCTTTGGGCGTGAAGCAGAAGACCTGATCGTGGAAGAGCTCGAGCTTGGTGTTCTCGAGGAACTCCTCGGGTGTGTCGCCCTCGGCCAGCATCTCGACCGTGCGGCGCAGCCAGGTATAGGCGCGGCTCTCGTCCGAGAGGCGCCCGCCGACCTTGTCCTTATAGAGCGAATGCGCTGCGATGCCGTATTCGGCGACCTCATGCATCTCCCAGGTGCGGATCTGCAATTCGACGCGCTGGCGACCGGGACCGACCACAGTCGTATGGATCGAGCGGTAGTCGTTCTGCTTCGGCGTCGAGATATAGTCCTTGAAGCGTCCCGGAACGGTTGGCCAAGCCATATGCACGATGCCGAGCGCGGCGTAGCAGTCGGCCCGCGTATCGACGAGGACGCGGAAGCCCAGGATATCCGACAGCTGCTCGAACGAGATCGCCTTGCGCTCCATCTTGCGGAAGATGGAATAGGGCCGCTTCTCGCGGCCGTAGACCTCCGCCTTGATCCCGTACTTCTCGAACTTCTCGCGCAGGTCCTTTTCGATCTCGACGATGAGGCCCTGGTTGCGGACGCGGATCTCGGCGAGGCGGTCGGTCACCGCGGCATGCGCCTCGGGATTGACGACGGCGAAGGCCAGCTCCTCAAGCTCCTCGCGCATGTCGTGCATGCCCATGCGGCCGGCGAGCGGAGCATAGATCTCGAGCGTTTCCTCGGCGATACGCCCGCGCTTTTCCGGCGGCATGAAATGCAGCGTGCGCATGTTGTGCAGCCGGTCGGCGAGCTTGACCAACAGCACGCGCACATCCTCGGAGATGGCGAGCAGCAGCTTGCGGAAATTCTCGGCCTGCGCGGCCTTGCGCGAGACGAGATCGAGCCGCTTGATCTTGGTGAGGCCCTCGACGAGGCGGCCGATATCCTCGCCGAAGGTGGCGTCGATCTCGGAGCGTGTCGCGTCCGTATCCTCGATCGTGTCGTGAAGCAGCGCGACCGCGATCGTCGAATCGTCCAGCTTCAGGTCGGTGAGGATGCCGGCGACTTCGAGTGGATGGGAGAAATAGGGGTCGCCATTGGCGCGCCGCTGGCTGCCATGCTTCTGCATGGCATAGACATAGGCCTTGTTCAAAAGCCCCTCGTCGGCCTGCGGATTGTACCGCTGGACGCGTTCGAGGAGTTCGTACTGGCGCATCATGGCGCGGTTATCCGGCGACAGGCCTCAGGCCGCGAAGCGCGGCCGCTTTCCGTGTCATATAGGATCGCGGCGCCTGCCGGACGGCAAGCGCCAAGATGGCCGAGGAGCAGTGATGCGCGACTAGCTTCGAGTCGCGGCGATCAGAAGTCGTCCTGCTTGTCCGGAGGGACCATGCTCTCGAGGCCGCGCAGCAGTTCCTCTTCCGACATGCGGTCGAACGCGACGGCGTTGTCGTCGGCGAGGTCCTCGTCGGCGAGGAGCGCGACGTCCTGCTCGGGCTCGTCCACCTCGACATATTTCTGCAGCGAGTGGATGAGATCTTCCTTGAGATCGTCCGGAGCGATCGTCTCGTCCGCAATCTCGCGCAGGGCCACGACAGGGTTCTTGTCGTTGTCGCGCGCCACGGTCAGCGACGACCCGGAGGCGATCATACGGGCACGATGGGCCGACAGCAGAACCAGCTCGAAGCGGTTCTCGACCTTGTCGACGCAGTCTTCCACGGTCACGCGCGCCATGGTCAGGTCTCCAACAGGCTGATGGGGTTCAGGCGGGGATGAATAGGTGGCGAGCGCGCGGAATGCAAGCCCTGCGCCGGAATCGCCAGGCCCTCGACCGCAATCGCCTTGACGGAGGCTTGGCCGCCATCTTGCGATTCACCATTCCACAAGTTCCTGCCGCAAAGCGTTTGCGGCTCGTCGCTGCGAGGCCTATTTGACTCAAATGTGCAGAAGTGGCGGTTCATTTGCAGCCACGACGGTCCCCGCATCTTTCAGTTCATGGATTTGCCCAGATGATCGATTCCCGCGAGAAGCTCGCCCTTTTCATCGACGGAGCCAATCTCTACGCGACGTCCAAGTCGCTCGGCTTCGATATCGACTACAAGAAGCTGCTCGGCGAATTCAACGCCCGCGGCTATCTGGTCCGTGCCTACTACTATACCGCGCTGGCCGAGGATCAGGAATATTCGTCGATCCGGCCGCTGATCGACTGGCTCGACTATAACGGCTACAGCGTCGTCACGAAGCCAACGAAGGAATTCTACGACGCGACCGGGCGGCGGAAGATCAAGGGCAACATGGATATCGAGCTCGCCATCGACGTGATGGAGCTCGCCGACCATGTCGATCACATCTACATATTCTCCGGCGATGGCGATTTCCGCTCGTTGGTCGAGGCCGTGCAGCGCAAGGGCCGCAAGGTGAGCGTCGTCTCGACTCTCGCGACGCAGCCGCCGATGATCGCCGACGAACTGCGCCGCCAGGCCGATCACTTCATCGAGCTCACCACGCTGCAGCAGCGCATCGGCCGTGATCCGTCCGAGCGGGCGACCCGCGTCGCCGAGCGCGTGCAGGCGCAGGAGACCTTCGACGACGATTTCGACGAGGGCGTCTGAGCGGCGTTCCCCGTGAGCCTCGCGGCGGCCGACGCGCCGCATGACTGCCCGCTCTGCCCGCGCCTCGTCGCCTTCCGCGAGGCATGGCGTGCCCGCGAGCCGGGCTGGCACAACGCACCCGTTCCCTCCTTCGGGACCGCCGATGGCCGGCTGCTGATCGTCGGCCTCGCGCCGGGACTGCGCGGCGCCAACCGCACCGGCCGGCCCTTCACCGGCGACTATGCCGGAGACCTCCTCTACGAGACGCTCGTCGCCTACGGTTTCGCGACCGGCCGCTATGCGGCGCGGCCCGACGACGGGCTGGCGCTCAAGGGAACCGCGATCGCCAATGCGGTGCGCTGCGTGCCGCCTGAGAACAAGCCGACGACCGAGGAGATCCGCACCTGCCGGCCTTTCCTCACCGCCACCATCGCCGCGATGCCCGATCTCGCCGCGATCGTCGCGCTCGGCAAGATCGCGCATGATTCGGTCGTCGTCGCCCTCGGCGAGCGCATGGCCCGGCATCCGTTCGGCCATGGCCGCCGGCACGCGATCGGCGGCTTCGCCGTCTTCGACAGCTATCACTGCTCCCGCTACAACACGAATACCGGCGTGCTGACGCCGGAGATGTTCCGTGCCGTCTTCGCGGCGGTCCGCACCGAGCTCGATCGATAGGCCGTCACCGGCCGGCCGGTGACGAAACCAAACGACGGTCGTGCCGAAAAGGTCACAACCCCGCGTCGAAGAACCGTCACATGGACAGCGGCGGTTCGCAGTGCAGCATCTGGCTGTAAAGTGTCGTCAGTCACTCGGTTGGGGGCCGCTGGGACTGCGGGATTGGCGGCCGCTCGACGCGAGCGCGGCCGCTGGTATTCACTCGCAGCTCGACGCATGGCCGCCGCCGAACTCCCCTTGCATGGAGATCGCCGATGCGCGCCCGCCAGATTCTACTCCTCACCGCCGCCGCCTTCGTCACCATGGGGACCGCGCATGCGGCCGACCTCACGGTCGCCGAGCCGGTCGACTATGTGAAGGTCTGCGACGCCTTCGGTGAGGGCTTCTTCTATTCGCCGGGCACCGACACCTGCATCAAGATCGGCGGCTATGTGAAGTTCGGCACGGCCTTCGGCGACACCGACTTCGGCTACTACAACGAAACCTATCCGGGCAGCAAATGGGACAACTTCTACACTGAGGCGTCCATCCAGCTGACCGCCTCGTCGGTGACGGAGTTCGGCAATCTCACCGGCTTCATCGACATGCGCGCGCAGACGGGCAACCAGGGCAATTTCAGCGCGTCGGCCATCCAGGTCGTCAACAGCCAGACCAACACCGCCTATCTCGACAGCGGCTATCTCCAGCTCGGCCCCGTCAAGGCCGGCTATTTCACCTCGCTGTTCGATTTCGGACGCGGCTACACCGACACCGAGGCCTTCGGCTCCGACACCACCACCGACCATATCGAGTTCACCTATGCGACCGGCGGCTTCGCCTTCGCCTTCTCGATCGAGGACCAGCGCGATCGCGGCGCCGTCGGCGCGACCGACGGCCTCGTCGAGGAAGACGGCGAATGGTCGATCGGCGGCCAGAAGAACATTCCCGATCTCGTCGGCGCGATCTCCTATTCGTCCGGCATCGTCAGCGCCAAGCTGGCCGGCGCCTATGTCAACGACGCGATCAACATCAATGGCAGCGGCACGGCGATCGATCCCTATGTCGCCGATCCGGAGACCGGCTGGGCGATCGGCGGCGGACTCGAGTTCAATCTCGACGCGATCGCCAAGGGAGACGCCTTCTTCTTGTCGGCGTCCTACGGCAACAATGCCAACAGCTATACCGGAATCGCGGGCGGTACCTCGGTCGCGGATCTCGGCGGCTTCGAATTCGACGAACTGGCGGCGGCGGCGACCGGATCGAGCTGGAGCGCGCTCGCGTCCTACAAGCACAACTGGTCGGACAGCGTCTATTCGGCGGTCACCGGCGGCTATGCCTCCTATGACGGCGACGGCAGCTTCTTCGGCGACTACAGCCTCGACGCTTGGCGCGGCGTGGTCTCGACCGGCTGGACCCCG
The DNA here is from genome assembly GCF_030815145.1 of Kaistia geumhonensis. Classification (NCBI taxonomy): domain Bacteria; kingdom Pseudomonadati; phylum Pseudomonadota; class Alphaproteobacteria; order Hyphomicrobiales; family Kaistiaceae; genus Kaistia; species Kaistia geumhonensis. Next base: position 1,060,203 of record NZ_JAUSWJ010000001.1, read on the forward strand.
GTCACCGGCCTCGACCTGATGCTCGACGGCTCCTATTCCAAGGTCGAGGAATCGGACGACGGCACCGGCGACGCCTGGGCGGTCAATCTGTGGATGCAGCGCAGCTGGTAACGCCATCGGCGCGCCGGTCCACCCGGCGCGCGCCTCGTCCTGCGGGAGGATCGCGCGCCGTCTCGCGCCCTCCGCGGCGCTGCTCCGCGTGGTGTCGCGTCGAAACACCCGGAAACGGAGAAAGAGCCAAAGATCGCCATTGATGGGCCTTGCCGAATTGGAAGACGGTGAGGCGTCCTCACGGCTGCCGGAGTGCGGCCGTGGGGCTCGATGGACCCGCAGCCTGAGCCCGTACCCAGATGAAAACGCCCTTCCTCGTCGCCGTCTCCCTCGCGGCCCTGATCTCGTCCCTGCCCGCCTTCGCGGATGAGACCGGCGGCAAGACCGGTCTCTTCAACACCCGCTATTGCGAGATCCTGACGCTCGACCGCGACGGTCTCAAGGTCGACGCGACCGTCTACAACACCATCGGCTTCAACGACTGCCCGAGCGATGCCTGGAACGGGATCACGGAAAAGGCCGCCGCCAGGCAGCTCGGCGTCGGCGGCGTCGAACTGAATGGCCCGCGTTACTGGGTGCTGGACGGCATCAAGGGCTCGGGCGTCTCGACCACTGGCAAGACGATCACCATCAACGGAATCGAGATGGGCGAGCGCGCGACGCTGGTCGCTTCGATCTTGCAGGCGCTCGGCGACCACAAGCTCTACAAGCCGTCCGAGATCAAGCGTGACACCGTCTTCACCTACAGCGCCGGCAAGCCCGTCTTCGACCTGACGGATCCGGATGGCAATGTTTACCGGATGCAGTCCTATGCCCAGATCGTCGACAAGCAGCAGACGCTGGATGATCTCGCCGGGCTTGGCGCGAAGCTGAAGCTCCCGAAGGGCTGGGCCTATGCGACTCGCATCCTCGACAAGGACGAGGAACTCGTCGCGACCGGGATCGCCTATGTCCTGCAGGACGACTTCCTGAACAGCTACCAGCGCATGTAGGCTGCGGAGCCGGTCCGGACCGGAATGATGGACGAAGAGAGGGCCGGCAGGGTGCCGGCCATCAACCCTTGTCGCGCAGCAGCCGGCTCTTCTCGCGGTTCCAGTCGCGTTCCTTCTCGGTCGCGCGCTTGTCGTGCAGCTTCTTGCCGCGTGCGAGCGCGATCTCGACCTTGGCGCGGCCGCGATCGTTGAAGAAGATCTTGAGCGGCACGATGGTCATGCCCTCGCGCTGCACGGCGACGGCGAGGCGGCCGATCTCCTTCTTGTGCAGCAGGAGCTTCCGCGGCCGCCGCGTCTCGTGGTTGAAGCGGTTGGCCTCGAGATATTCCGGGATATAGGCGTTGTAGAGCCAGACCTCGCCGTTCTTCTCGGCGGCGTAGGATTCGCCGATCGTGCTCCGGCCGCCGCGCAGCGACTTGACCTCGGTGCCGGTCAACTGAATGCCGGCCTCGAAGGTCTGCCCGATCTCGAAGTCGAACCGCGCCCGGCGGTTGTCGGCCGCCAGCCGGTAGCGGGGGTCGCCCGTTCCGCCAGCCATCAGATCGTCCTCAGTTGGTCAGGCCCGCATGCACCAGGGCGGCGCGGATCGCGGTCTTGGTCTGCTCGGTGATGCCGACGAGCGGCAGGCGCACGTCGTCGCGGATGGTGCCGAGCACGGACAGCGCATACTTCACACCGGTGGGATTGGGCTCGATGAACAGCGCCGAATGCAGCGGCATCAGGCGGTCCTGATAGCTGAGCGCCTTCGTATAGTCGCCCGCGAGGCAGGCTGCCTGGAATTCCGAGCAGAGCCGGGGCGCGACATTCGACGTGACCGAGATGCAGCCGACACCGCCATGGGCGTTGAAGGCGAGCGCGGTCGCGTCCTCGCCCGAGAGCTGGATGAAGTCCGGCCCCACGGCATGGCGCGTCATGCTGACCCGCTCGATCTTGGCGGTCGCATCCTTGACGCCGACGATGTTCGGCAGATCGGCGAGGCGCGCCATGGTCTCGACGCTCATGTCGATCACCGAGCGGCCGGGGATGTTGTAGATGAAGATCGGCAGCGAGACGGCGTCGTTGATCGCCTTGTAGTGCTGGTAGAGCCCTTCCTGGTTGGGCTTGTTGTAGTAGGGCGTCACGACCAGCACCGCATCGGCGCCGGCGCTCTCGGCATGGAGCGCCAGATCGATCGCCTCGCGGGTGTTGTTGGAGCCCGCGCCGGCGATGACCGGGACGCGGCCGGCCGCGACCTCGATGCAGATCTCGACGACGCGCTTGTGCTCCTCATGCGAAAGCGTCGGGCTCTCGCCCGTGGTTCCGACCGGCACGAGGCCGTTGGTGCCCTCGGTGATCTGCCAGTCGACGAAGCTGCGGAACGCCTCCTCGTCGACAGCGCCATCACGCATCGGCGTCACCAGAGCCGTGATCGAACCCTTGAACATCGCGCGAATCCGCCCCTTTGCCGTCAATCGGCCCGATTCCGTCCGGATAGAGTTGGAGGGCGGCTCGGGCTATGCTGCGGCGATCATGCCCTCAACGAGGGCGGGACCATAGAGGCTGGCTCGCGCGAGGGCAAGGACCCGCCAGCGCCGACCGGCAGCCACGGAGACGCGCGTCAAGCCTTTCTTCACCATGGCGCCGGTAGCATCGCGAAGGGCGGAGCGTCGCGCCGGGGGCCGGCACGACGCTGTACAGCGTGAGGAGAGGACGAGGCATGATGGCGCGAGATACGGGCAGGAACCGGCTGAAGGGCGGGATGATGGCGCGCGTGGCGCTTGCCGCGCTGCTCACCGGCTCCATGGCCGGGCAGACACTCGCCGAAACCATGCCGAAGCCCCGTGCCCATCCGGCCCGGTCCGCCTCGAACGACGATCTCACCACCTCGGCCATCGCGCCGGTCGCGAAGCCTTCGGCGCCGGTCAAGGCGTCGGCGGCCTCGCTCGCCAACGACTTCGCCAGCGCGCTCTCGCCGAGCCAGATCGGGCTCGAGGCGGCGATCAAGCTGGTCGACAGCGGCCAGGTCGGCAAGGCGATGGCGATCGCGCAGCTGATGCCCGACCAGACCAACCGCCACATGATCCAGTGGCTGGTGGCGCAGAGCGGCAGCCCCGACGTCTCGGTGCAGATGATCACGCAGACGGCCGCCGAACTGCCCGACTGGCCGGGCCAGTCGCTGATGCGGCGGCGCGCCGAACAGGCGCTGCAGCGCATGAATGCCGATCCGGCGACGATCATCGGCGCCTTCGCCAACACCAAGCCGGGCTCAGACGAAGGCCTCATCCTCCTGACCGGCGCGCTGGTCTCGGCCGGCCGCACCAACGAGGCGGCGGCGCTGCTTCGTCCGCGCTGGCGCCGCGACAGCTTCTCGGCGGCCAACGAGGCGACCATCCTGCGCCAGTTCGGCGGGCTGCTGACCGCGGCCGACCACAAGGCGCGGATGGACAAGTTCTTCTATGACGACGACGCCGAGGAAGGCCTCGCGATCGCCAAGCTGCTCCCGGCAGACTATCAGGCGCTCGCCGCGGCCCGGGCCGCGGTGATCAACAAGTCGCCCAAGGCCGGCGCGATGCTCGACAAGGTGCCGGCCAAACTCAAGAAGGACCCGGGCTACATCTATTCGGCGACGCAGTATCTGCGCCGTGCCGAGCGCTACAAGGAAGCGGCGGCGATGATGCTGACCGCGCCGCGCACGGCCGAGCAGCTCGTCGATCCCGATGCCTGGTGGATCGAGCGGCGCGTCCTCTCGCGCGAGATGCTCGATCTCGGCGATGCGCGCACCGCCTACAAGCTCGCCTCCGAGCATGCGGCGGAATCGAGCGCCAACCAGGCCGACGCGGAGTTCCATGCCGGCTGGTATGCGCTGCGCTTCCTGAACGATCCCGTCACCGCCCGGCGCCATTTCGCGGCGATCCAGGCGGCCTCGACCATGCCGCTCAGCCAGTCGCGCGCCGAATACTGGCTCGGCCGCTCGGCCGAGGCGATGGGCGACCGCAACGAGGCCATCGCCCAGTACCGCCTCGCCGCCGCCTATCCGACGACCTTCTACGGCCAGATCGCCGCCGCCAGGCTCGGCGTCAAGCAGCTGAGCCTGAAGAACCCCGGCTCGGCCGACGGCGCGACGAAGAAGCGCTTCCTCTCGCGCGAGATGGTCCAGGCCCTGCAACGCTTCGCGGCCGCCGGCTATGCCGACCGTTCGCGGCAGTTCTACATGCAGCTCGCCGATACGCTGACCAACCCGACCGAGGTCGGACTGCTGGCCGCGATGGCCGAGAAGAGCGGCCAGCATCAGGTGGCGCTGCAGATCGGCAAGAAGGCCTATGTCCGCGGCCTGCCCGTCGATACCCTCGCCTTCCCGATCGCGGCGATCCCGAGCGGCGTCAAGACGACGGCGATCGAGAAGTCGGTGGTCTATGCCGTCGCGCGGCAGGAGAGCGCCTTCAATCCGGCCGCTGTCAGCCATGCCGGCGCGCGCGGCCTGCTGCAGTTGATGCCGGGCACGGCCAAGATGGTCGCCAAGGCGGCGGGCGTGCCCTATTCGCTGCCGCGCCTCACCAGCGATCCCGGCTACAACGCGACGCTCGGGGCGGCGCATCTCGCCGATCTCGTGGACGACTTCAACGGCTCCTACATCATGGCCTTCGCCGCCTACAACGCCGGCAAGAGCCGCGTGACCAAGTGGGTGCAGCAATATGGCGACCCGCGCGACCCGAATGTTGACGCCATCGACTGGATCGAGCGCATCCCGTTCACCGAGACGCGCAACTATGTCCAGCGCTGCACGGAGAATCTCCAGGTCTATCGCGCGCGGCTCGGCGAACCGGCGCTGGTGATCAACCGCGACCTGCATCGCGGCAACCCGACCTGAGCGCCGGGGTGCCGGGCGAGGCCTTCACCTATCGCTCGAAGGATGGGCTGACGCTCGCCGGCACCGCCTACGGCGCCGGCAATCCGGGTCTGCCGGTCGTGTGCCTGCCCGGCCTCACGCGGACGACGCGCGATTTCGCGCTGCTCGGCCGCGCTCTCGAAGACACTGGCCGGCAGGCCGTCGCCTTCGACTATCGCGGCCGTGGCCGTTCCGGCCGCGACCCGACCGGCCTCACCTATACGGTCCCGGTCGAGCTCGACGATGTCGTGACCGGAATGGAGGCCCGCGGGCTCGGCCGCTCGATTCTCGTCGGCACGTCGCGGGGCGGCATCATCGCCATGAGCATGGCGCTCGCGCGGCCCGACCTCGTCGCCGGCGCCGTGCTCGTCGATATCGGCAGCCGCATCGAGACCGCGGGCCTGTTGCGCATCAAGTCCTATGTCGGCAAATCCGCGCCGCCGCTCGATTTCGGCATGGCGGCCGGCATGCTTCGCGCGCTGAACGGCGAGAGCTTCCCGGCCTTCAGCGACGCCGACTGGCAGGAGCAGGCGCGGCTCACCTTCGCCGACGAGGGCGGCAAGCCCGTTGCCGACTACGATCCGGCGCTCGCGGCCGGAATGGCGGCGCTCACCGAGGCGACGCCGGCCATCGACCTCACCCATGCCTTTGATGCGCTGGCGGGCGTGCCCGTGATGGTCATCCGCGGCGCGACGTCGGACCTCCTCAGCCCGGCGACGGTGGCGGAGATGGCGGCGCGCCATCCCGGCCTCGTCGCGATCGAGGTCCCCGGCGAGGGGCATGTGCCGATGCTGCGCGGCGGCCTCGTGACGGCAATCGTCGATTTCGCGCGGTCTATCGGCTAGCGCGCGGTCCCCGCACGGGACCATCGGCGATCGCCAGCCGCGCCGCCTGCCCGATCCAGTCCTCGGCGACGGGCGTCTCCCCGGCATTGAGATAATCGGCGACCCAGGCGAGTTCCTGCGGCGTCCAGGCGGCGATCTGGCTGAAGTGATAGACGCCGATGCCGAACAGGCGGTCGGCATTGCGCCGGCCGAGCCCGGCGATCCGGTGCAGCGGATCGGCCCTGCCCTTTCGGGGCCCGGCCAGCGCCGGCGGCCGCATCTTGGCGGGCATGCGCTGCGGCCGCGCCGGCGGCGGTTCCTCGGCCAGCACCTCGGCCTCCACGACGACGGACGCCTCTTCCGAAGGCCGGCGCGGGCGCGGCGGTTCCGGGCGGGCCGGCACCGGCAGCGGCGCCGCCAGCAGCGTGGCCTCGCGCGGCTCCGATCCGGCGCGCTTCGGCTGCCAGACGAGCGGGCGCAATCCGCGCGACAGCAGCCAGCCGACCAGCCCGCCGACGACGAAGCAGAGTGCCAGGATCGCCCAGATCTCGGCGGCGAAGCGGATCATCGGCGCCCCCGCTCGATCCGCTGGCCGAGCGTCCTGCGGCGCGCGGCGACGATCTCGGCCGCGATGCCCGCGAGGATGCCGAAGCCGGCGCTGGCGGCCATGAACGGCCAGAGGCGGAACAGGAGATAGTCCATTCCCGCTCCCCTATCGGCTCTCGACGGTGAAGGCGATGCGGCTGTTCCGCTCCCGCCCTTCGGCCGTCCCGTTGCTCGCCACCGGCTTCGCCTCGCCATAGCCGACTGCGGTCAGCCGCTCGCGCCGGACGCCGTCCGCAACGAGGAATGCGAGCACCGCTTCGGCCCGGTCGGCGCTGATCGCCTTGTTGCGCTTGGCGCCGCCGGCCGAATTGGTGTGTCCGCCGATCTCGATCCGCGCGGCGGGGCAGCGCTGCACGATCGCCGCGAGGCGGTCGACAAAGCCGAAGCTCTCCGGCGCGATCGTATTGTCGTCGGCAAAATCGATCTCGCGGGCGGCCAGCGCCTCGTCGAGCGCCGCCTGGCATTCGGCGGCCGAGAGCGGCGCGCCGCCGACCGCGACGATGGTGCGCGAGGTGAAGGCGAACTCCTTCGGCAGCGCCGCGGTCAACGCCGCCTCGATCGCGGCCCGGGCATCCGGCGACACCGCCGCGCCGGACAGCGTCAGTGACTGGTCGGCGATATCGGCGCGGCCCGATGTGAGACGGCTGACCGCCTGCACCGCCGCGACCGCGACATCCGTGAAGGCGGGCGGCGCGCCGCTGGCCCGCTCGACGCCGATTTCCACCTCCGCTTCCGGCAGGCGCGGCTTGGCGGCGGCGAGGATGGCGGAGGTCGCCGCATCGTCCGGCACGAAGCCGCCCAGCGTCAGGCTCCTGTCGGTCCGTGCCAGGCTGAAGGTGAAGGGCGAGACCCGCGCCGGCGCCACCGCCTCGCTTTCGAGATCCATGCCGGCCGGCAGCGTCTTCGCCAACTGGTCCGAAAGCGTCTTGAAGGCGGCGATCGAGGCGGCCTCGCCCTCGATCGCATAGCGCTTGCCCTCGAGCGCGACGCTTCCCCGCGACAGGAGGGCGAGCTGGTCGAGGCTGAAGCTGAGCGCGCCGATCCAGTCCATCTTCGGGTCGCCGGCGGCGATGACGAGCCGATTGTCGATCCTGACACCTGGAAAAATGCTGGCCGCGGCATCGGAGACCCGCGCGCGGACATCCCCGGTCGGCACATAGCCGGCGAGGATCAGCCGGTCGGCCGTGCGGCTCGCGCGCCAGACATAGGGATCGACGAAGGGCGGCACGATCTCGAGCGAGCCGAGCGCAACGCCCTCTTCGCCACCGTCGCGCCGGGCGCCGAGATCGGCCAGCAGGGCCTGATGATCGGCGACCGACTTCGCCTTGCCGGAGAGCGAGAGTACGCCGCCCTCGATCGTCGCGGCGCCCTCGGCGAGGCGGGGCAATTCCGTCACGGCGAACACCGCCGCCGCGGCGAACCCGTCCGGCCCGCCGGAAGCGAGGCGTGTCTGGTCGTCGAGGGCGATGTCGGGTTTCGCCGCGCGCGCCGCCGCGTCGATGGCATCGCGCGCTGCTTCGGAGGGTACGAAGCCGGAAATGCTCACCTTTGTTCCGTCAAAGGCGGCCCTCCAGACGAAGGCCTCGGCTCTCGGCGGCAGGATACGGACGGTGCGCAGCGTGATGTTCGCGGGCATGCCCTTGGTCAGCGCCGCGGCCGCGGCGGCGAAGCGATCCTCGTCGAGCGCCGTTCCCTCGATGGAAAGATCGGGGCCGGTCAGCGTCGCCGTGCCGTCCGAAAGCTCGGCGACCCGGGCCAGGGCGAATCGGGCGAGGCCGAGGAAATCCACCGGCTGGCCGCGCGCAAGCTGCGTCCGGTCATCGACGGTGACACCGGGAAAGAGACCGGCGAGGTCCGATTTCAGCGCGAGTCGGATGTCCTCGGACGGCACATAGCCGCTCAGGGACACCCCGTCGCGGTCGCGCGTCGCCGCGAACACATAGTTGGCCTTGAGCGGCAGGATCGCGCTGGAATCGATCACCCGGCGCACCCCCTGGACCGTGGCGGCGGTCGCGTCCGCGAGGCGCTGGGCCTCGAGCGTCGGCGCGGTACCGCCGAGCACGACCGTCTGCCCCTCGACACGGGCGCTCGCCCAGGACTGGCCGGCTTCCGCCAGCTGGCGGTCGACGCGCTCGGCGAGGTCAGCCTCGATCGGCGCGCGGATCATCGCCACCGCCGCCGCGGCGAGCAGCGAGACGATCAGCAGCCCGGAGAGAAAAAAGATGCGCAGGCCGGTCATGGCGGTGCGCGGCGGGTCGAGGAAGCGCCTGGCGAACAAGGATGGCGCCGGCCGGGCAGCGACCCGGCGGCGCGCTCAGCTCGCGGCGGACAATCGCCGGCCATCGTCCCGCTCTCCGGCCATCATGGCGCCGGCCGTTCATGCCGCCGGCGGATCAGGGATAAGTGCAGGAATCGTGGGTTCGCCGCAAGCATCGCGGCGAAACGCGCGGTGGATGAAGACCGAAGGGACCCCGAGGCCCCGGCCGCTATTGCGCGGCGGCCTGGTCGCGCCCGCCATGCTTGGCCATCCAGTCGTCCGACAGCGCCAGCGCGGTCCGCCGCTCCGTCTCCGTCGCGACCGAGAAGGCCTGTTCCTGAAGCCGCTGGATCCAGGGATCGTCGCCCTGCGAACGGTCGCGGGCGACATTCAGATACATGAGGCCGAGCACCGGCTCGCGGCCGACGCCCTCGCCCTCGAACAGCATATGGCCGAGCAGCGCCTGCGCGCGGACATTGCCCTTGGTGGCGGCGAGCTTGGCCCAGCGCACGGCCTGGCGCGGGTCGGGATCGCCGCCCTCGCCTTCGTAATACATGCGGGCGAGATTGAGCTGCGCTTCCGGATCGCCGAAATAGGACGCCGCATAGGCGTACATCTGCCGGGCGCGGCCGAAATCCGGCTTGATGGCGCTGTTCGGGATGCCCTCCCGATAATAGGAGCCGAGCTCGACGAAGGCGTTGGCGACGAAGCGGGCCGAGCTCCCGGCCGGATTGTCGTCGGCATGGCCGTCGGCAATCTCGCTGAACATCTCGAAGGCCTTCATGTCGTCCTTGGCGAGGCCGTCGCCTTCGGCATACATGCGCCCGAGCTTCCACTGCGCAGCGGCGTGGCCCTTCTCGGCGGCATAGGTCAGCGCCTCGATGGCCGTGGTCTTGTCGCCCTGCTTGTAGGCGTTGAATCCGAGACGGAACGCTTCGGTCGGCGTGGCGTTCTTGTCGAGCGTGCGGGCATCGAGCGCGAATGCGCCCGAAAGACCGCTCAACAGGCCAAGGCCGAACAGGGCAGCGCCGCCGAACGCGTTACAGTACCGCATAGCTTGCCACTTCGTTGCGGACAGCCGCGCCTTCAGCGGCGAAAAAGCACCACTGTCGGCCGAGGCGGGCCGCGTCGCCGCGGCCATGAATGGGTTGAAGGAGAATATGGCCCTGCTTTCCGGCGAAACCTAGGCCGGCGAAGAGGGCGTCGACCGAATGCCTCGGCCGGTCGCCAACTGTGCAAGCAGAACCGCTGTTTCCCACGCTACGCCGCAAGATCTGTCCTATCCGCCCCCGGATGGTGCGCAAGCTCGTGTCGCTTTATGGCTGAAAGGGGGCAGATCGGGGCAGATGAAGACCGGCGCGGAGTCTTGCTGCAACACTGTTGCCACCCCGCCACAGACGCTTCGACAGCGACCGCCGGAGGAGTTCGGTCCGGCGGCCGACCGCACTCAAATCGAACAAAACGGAAACACTCTCGCCCGGGAGCCGCGGGCGTGGCAAGATTCCTGCTTGATTCGTGGGGACGGTCCGGGCCATCTCCCCGCGACAGGAACGGGATGCCAATGGACGACACCAGCGATCTCTTCGGCGCGGCTCTGCCCGATGCGGCCAAGCCGGCGCCGGGCACGAAGGCTCGGTCTGCCGAGGCCCGCTCTGCCGAGACGCGCGCCGCCGCCCCTCGCCCGGCGGAGGCCGACTATTCCGCCGCCGATATCGAGGTGCTCGAGGGTCTGGAGCCGGTACGGCGCCGGCCGGGCATGTATATCGGCGGCACCGACGAGAAGGCGCTGCACCATCTCTTCGCCGAGGTGATCGACAATTCGATGGACGAGGCCGTCGCGGGCCACGCCAATTTCATCGAGGTCGAGCTCACGGCCGACGGCTTCCTGACGGTCACCGACAATGGACGGGGCATCCCGGTCGACCCGCATCCGAAGTTCAAGGACAAGTCGGCGCTCGAAGTGATCATGACGACGCTTCACTCCGGCGGAAAGTTTGATTCCAAGGTCTACGAGACCTCGGGCGGCCTGCACGGCGTCGGCGTCTCGGTGGTGAACGCCCTGTCCGAGGTGCTGGAGGTCGAGGTCGCGCGTGGCCGCAAGCTCTACCGCCAGTCCTTTGCGCGCGGCGTTCCGACATCCGGCCTCGAGCTCGTCGGCGATGTCCAGAACCGGCGCGGCACGCGGACCCGCTTCAAGCCCGACCCGCAGATCTTCGGAGCGGGAGCGACTTTCAGCCCGGCGCGCATCTTCGCCATGGCCCGTTCCAAGGCCTATCTCTTCGGCGGCGTCGAGATCCGGTGGAACTGCGCGGCCGAACTCATCGCGACGGGCGCAGCGACGCCGACCACGGCGGTCTTCCATTTTCCGGGCGGCCTCAAGGACTTCCTCGCCGCCGATCTCGGCGAGGAGAAGCCGGTCACCGGCACGATCTTCGCCGGCCGGACGGACAAGGCGAGCGGCCATGGCGCCGCCGAATGGGCCGTCACCTGGTTCCCCGGCGACGGCTATGTCCGCTCCTACTGCAACACCATCCCGACCCCGGAGGGCGGCACGCACGAGCAGGGTCTCCGTACGGCGCTCCTGCGTGGCCTCAAGGCGCATGCCGAACGTACCGGCAACAAGCGCGCCTCGATCATCACCGCCGAGGACGTGATGACCTCCTGCGCGGCGATGCTGTCCGTCTTCGTCCGCGAGCCGGAATTCGTCGGCCAGACCAAGGACCGCCTCTCGACCGGCGAGGCGGCGCGCATCGTCGAGAAGGCGATCGGCGATCCCTTCGACCACTGGCTGGCGGCCTCGCCGCAGGATGCCTCGCGCCTGCTCGACTGGGTGATCGAGCGCGCCGACGAGCGGCTGCGCCGCCGTCAGGAGAAGGAAGTCTCGCGCAAGAGCGCGGTCCGCAAGCTTCGCCTGCCGGGCAAGCTCGCCGATTGCAGCCAGAGCGCGGCACAGGGCAGCGAGATCTTCATCGTCGAGGGCGATTCGGCCGGCGGCTCGGCCAAGCAGGCGCGCGACCGCGCCAGCCAGGCGGTGCTGCCGCTCCGTGGCAAGATCCTGAACGTCGCCAATGCCGGCCGCGAGAAGCTCGGCGCCAACCAGCAGCTCGCCGATCTCATGCAGGCGCTGGGCGTCGGTCCGCGCAGCCAGTATCGCGACGAGGACCTTCGCTACGACAAGGTCATCATCATGACCGACGCCGATGTCGACGGCGCCCATATCGCGTCGCTGCTCATCACCTTCTTCTATCGCGAGATGCCGCAGATGATCGCCAACGGCCATCTCTATCTCGCCGTGCCGCCGCTCTACCGCATCAGCCAGGGCGGCAAGACGCTCTATGCGAGAGACGACGCACACAAGGATCAGTTGCTCAGGACCGAGTTCACCGGCAAGGGCAAGGTCGAGATCGGCCGGTTCAAGGGCCTCGGCGAGATGATGCCGGCGCAGCTCAAGGAAACGACGATGCACCCCTCGAAGCGGACGCTGCTGCGCGTCGGCATCGTCGATGGCGAGATCGAGCTGACGCGCGACACCGTGGAACAGCTCATGGGCAACAAGCCCGAGGAGCGCTTCCGCTTCATCCAGGACAACGCCGCCTTCGCGACCGAGATCGACATCTAGGCGAGGCCGGCCGGAACGGGGACGCACCCATGGGCGTGACGGGCATCGGCGGTTTCTTCTTCCGGGCGCGCGATCCCGAGGCCCTGCTCGCCTGGTATGCCGAGCATCTCGGCATCGGCGCCGATCCGAACCCCGTCTGGCATACCGAGGCCGGCCCGACGGTCTTCGCCCCCTTCGCCGAGGCCAGCGACTATTTCGCCGCCGATCGCCGCTGGATGCTCAATCTGCGCGTCGACGATCTCGACGCGCTCGCGGCCAGCCTCCGCGCGGCCGGGATCGAGGTCGTCACCCGGCCGGAATGGGACATGCCCGGCATCGGCCGCTTCGCCCGCATCCACGACCCGGAAGGCAACCCGATCGAACTCTGGCAGCCGGCTGCTGTGGCTCGGTCCGCCGCATCATGACGCGCTGTCTCTAGTCGCCCTCCTCTATGGCCGACCTGTTCTCGCCGATCGACAGGGCGCAGATGCGCGAGAGGTGGGTGTAGGGAAGACCCGTCTCGGACCGCCAGGCGTTGAAGGCCTTCTGGATCTTCGCCATGTCGCCCTTCGATTTCGGCTCGGCCGCGATATCGACGCCGGCATCGCGGAGGCACGCGACGACGTCGGCCGAGGTGACGAAGGCGTCGAAGCCGAGGAAGCGCAGCAGCATCTGGCCTGAATTGCCGCCGAGCCGGCTGCCCCGTTTCGCGAGGAGATCGAGTAGGCCGACCTCGTCGTCCGCCGGCCAGGCGGCGAGGAAGCGGCCGAAGCTGCCATGCTCGGCGGCGATCGCCCGCACGAAGGCGGCGTTCTCCCGCACCGAGCGGATCTTGGCGCCGTTGCGCACGATGCGCGTATCGCGCTCCAGTCCGTCCCAGTAGTCGTCGGGCTGGAACATCAGCGCCGCCGGATCGAAGCCGAGAAAAGCCGCCTCGAAGCCCGGCCACTTGGCCTCGATGACGCTCCAGACGAAGCCAGCGCTGAAGACGCGCTTCGCCATCATCGCCAGCGCGCGATCGTCGGGGAGAGCGGCGAGCGCTCCGTTGCCGGGAACGGCCGGGAGAAGCGCGGCGAGCGCCGCCGCGCCGCCCTTGCGCTCTTCCGCGCGCTCGCGAATGAAGGCAAACGGGATCATCGGACCTCCTCCCCGCGCCTTTCGGCGTCCTGTCCTGCATGCGTCTCGAGCCGCCGACCGGCAATGAGGCCGGCGAGCCGCGCGCGATCCGCCTCGAGGGCGAGCGAGTGCTCGGCGCGGGCGAGTGCCAGTTCGGCCTGCGCCAGGGCGGCGCGCCGGAAAGCCTCGCTGCCGATCGCGGCGAGCGCGAACAGCGCCTTGCGGATGCGCAGCTGCACCTCGATCAGCCCGGCGCCGTCGCGGGCGACCAGCATGAAGGCGTCCTCGAAGAGGTCGGCGTCATCGAGCGGGGCGACATGGACGCGCGGAAACTGGATCTCGATCTCCTCGGGACGATCCTTACCCTCCCCCCACAGCGCGAGCAGCCGCGTCGTGCGGCCGATCACGTCGATCGCGGTGCCGGGATCGTTAGTGGCCGGCGAGAGCGCGCGCGAAGCGATCTCGCTCATCACGGCGAGGCCGAAGCGCGGGTCCTGGTCGAAGCTGCGCTCGGCGCCGATCGAGAAGGCGCCCCTGATGGCCGCGATCGCCTCGCCGCCCTTCTCGCCTTCGAGCGAGCCGGCGACGAAGACGAGCGGCGTTTCCGGATAGAGGAACGCGCCGACCGAGGTCGCCAGAAAGATGTCGCCGTCGATGTCGTCGGCGGCGTCGGCCAGTGCTCCGATGTCGATATGCTGGACATAGCCGATCTGATCCGTCGTGACGGGCGCGGCATCATGCGGGATGTCCCCGGCATCGCTTAGCGGCGCGCCGCCGAGCGTCGGCTGCGCGATCCATATCGCGAGCGCCGAACGCGCCGCGCGCTCGACGCGGTCGGTCGTCTCGCCGACCCGCCCGAGCCGCGTCAGATGGTCGATCCAGCGCAGCAGCGTCACCACGATGAGCACGATGACTCCGATGGTGACGAGGAAGAGGATGGTGCGGCCGCGGTCGCCATAGGCGCCGGTCTTGAGCACGACGATCCCGACGATGCCGAAGAGGAACGAGCCGAGGAAGGTCGACAGCACATTCTGCGTGACGCGATCCTCGATCAGGAGCTTGGTCGCGCGCGGCGTCACATTGCTGGTCGCGGAGCCATAGGCCGAGGTCATGACGCTGAGCGAGAAGGTGGTGACGGCCAGCATCGAGGAGGCGATGATGTCGAGAATGCCCTCGACGGCATCCGCCCCGATGTCACCCGGCAAGGTCCAGGGAATGTATCGCTCGACCACCGCGGCGAGAATCGCTGCGAAGACGCCGATCGCACCGATGAACGAGGCGCGGATCCACAGGCGCCGCGTCAGCTGCCTCAACAGCCATTCCCACCGCGACATGCACGCCTCCCCGCTCCGGTCCGGCCATGGCGCGAGTCGCGCCTCGGGAGAATCTAGCGCGCCGGTCCGGATTCGGCGAAAGGCACCCCGGCGTGGCCGCTGAACTCGCCGGTCTCTTTCTCGCCGCCCTCGTCGCCGCCACCATCCTGCCGGCGCAGTCGGAGGCGGTTCTGATAGCGCTGATCGCCAGGGGCGACGTTCCGGTGGCGCTGCTGGTGGCGGTCGCCACCGCCGGCAATGTGCTCGGCTCGGTGGTGAACTGGCTGCTCGGCCGCTTCATCGAGCGCTGGCGGGACCGCCGCTGGTTTCCCGCTTCGGAAGCGTCGCTCGACCGGGCGCAGCGCTGGTATCGGCGCTTCGGCCGCTGGAGCCTGCTCTTCGCCTGGCTGCCGGTGGTCGGCGATCCGCTCACGGTCGTCGCCGGCATGCTGCGCGAGCCGCTGCCGTCCTTCCTCCTCCTCGTGACGATCGGAAAGCTCGGCCGCTATGTCGCGCTGGCGCTGGCGGCGAAGGGCCTCGTCGGGTGAGCGTCAGACATAGAAGCCGTCGCGCAGATTGATGCCGTGCTCGATATAGGCCTTCATGCAGGCGAGCATCTGCGCCCAGCCCTGACAGTTGCCGAAGCTGGATCGGAGGCCCGCCTCGGTCTGCCGCCAGCCCGCCTCGCTGATGGTGACGAGCGTGCGCCCGTCGGCGAGCGGCTCGAACAGCATGGTGACGGTCGTCTCGTAGGGTCCGGCCTTGCCGCCCGGCGCCGCGTCGCGGTCGCCCGCCTCCCAGCGCAGCACGATCCGCCGATCCTTCTCTACCTCGACGACATGGACCGGGAAGGCTCCGGGAAAGTCGGCGAAATCCCATGTCACCGTGGCGCCGGTCTTGAGCCGGCCCTCGGCGCCGCCGGTGGTGAAATAGCCGGAGAGCGTCTTCGGATCGACGACCGCCTCGAACACCTCGGAGACGGGCCGGGCGATGCGGCCGGAAATCGTGAAGGCGAGATCCATGGCGAGGTTCCTCCCGATGACGACGCCACCGATCATGTTATAAAAAGATAACATGTCAACCGATGATTCGATGGAGCGCGTCTTCAAGGCGCTGGCGGCGCCGACAAGGCGGGCGCTGATGGATGCGCTGAAGGACGGCCCGCTGACGACCGGGGAGCTGTGCCGGCGCTTCCCCGAGCTGGACCGCTGCACGGTGATGCAGCACCTGAAGGTGCTGGAGGCGGCCGACCTCGTGGTCCCGCAGCGCAAGGGCCGCGAGCGCTGGAATCATCTCAACGCGCTGCCTATCCGGCACATCCACGACCGCTGGATCGGGCCGCATGCCGCGCGCGCCGCCGGGCTGCTCATGCGTCTGGAGACGGACCTTGGCTCCGCCGAATGAGGGATGCGGATCGGCTTGCCGACCCCGCGGTCGGGAAGTAGCGTCGCGGCCGCCGGCTGCCACGCGCCGGTCGAACTGACGCCCCGGAGGTCAGCATGCCGAACCGCGCCCTGCTCACGACCGCGCTTCTCGCAGCCGGACTGGCGGCCGTGGAACCTGTCGCCACCGCCAGGGCGGATGCCGTCGCCGACGCCGTCGCGACCATGGAGGCCTCCGTTCAGGACGTGCGGATCGCCGGAGGCTGGGAGCAGGACGGCCGCAAGGGCGTCTTCCGAGTCGTCATCGCGAGGTCCGGGTTGCCGCAGACCGCGCGGTTGTTCGTGCAGTGGATCGCCACCGGCGTCGACGGTTCCGAGGCGCTCGTCCGCTCGGTCGAGATCGCGGAGATGGAGGCGCTGAAGCTCGATATCGCCGATTTCGTCACCGAGTCGGACCCCGACGGCCTCAGCGTCTTCGTCGAGGTGATCGACCCCAAGGCCGACACCGATCAGAGCTACGAACTGTTCCTCGACCACGACGGCAGCTACCGCTTCGGGCCGGCCAGTAACTAAAAAAGCAGGAATCGGCGTCGCATAGGCCCGAATTCCTTCTAAAAGTTTGACAAATCGACCTCGATGCCGGTATCTGCCTGCGACGCTCACCGTTGGCGCCGACGCCACGTCGCCGGGCCACGCAGCCCATCGGGCCATATCCTTCTTGACCGCATCCTTCTCTACGCTCGGGCTTAGCCCCAAAGTGCTGTCTGCCGTCGAGGCAAGCGGCTACACGACTCCGACGCCGATCCAGGCCGAGGCGATTCCCCATGTGCTGGCGCGCCGCGACGTGCTCGGCATCGCCCAGACCGGCACCGGCAAGACGGCGGGCTTCGTCCTGCCCATGCTGACGCTGCTGGAGCAGGGCCGGGCCCGCGCCCGCATGCCCCGCACGCTGATCCTCGAGCCGACCCGCGAACTCGCGGCGCAGGTGGAGGAGAACTTCAACAAGTACGGGCAGAACCACAAGCTCAACGTGGCGCTGCTCATCGGCGGCGTCTCGTTCGGCGACCAGGAAAAGAAGCTCGACCGTGGCGTCGACGTCCTGATCGCGACGCCCGGCCGCCTGCTCGACCATTGCGAGCGCGGCAAGCTCCTGATGACCGGCGTCGAGATCTTCGTCATCGACGAAGCCGACCGGATGCTCGACATGGGCTTCATTCCCGATATCGAGCGCATCAGCAAGCTGCTGCCCTTCACGCGCCAGACGCTGTTCTTCTCGGCCACCATGCCGCCGGAGATCCAGCATCTCGCCGATACGTTCCTGTCCAATCCGGCGCGCATCGAGGTGGCCCGCCCCGCGACCACCGCAAAGACGGTGACGCAGGCCTTCCTCGCGACCGGCCGGGAATCGGCCGAGAAGCGCGAGGCGCTGCGCGGCCTCATCCGCGGCGCGACCGATCTCAAGAACGCGATCATCTTCTGCAATCGCAAGCGCGACGTGGCGGTTCTCGCCCGCTCGCTCGAGAAGCATGGCTTCTCCGTCGGCGCGTTGCACGGCGACATGGATCAGCGCGCCCGCATGGCGACGCTCGACGCGTTCAAGAACAACCGCCTCACGCTGCTCGTCGCGAGCGACGTGGCGGCGCGCGGCCTCGACATCCCCGATGTCAGCCATGTCTTCAACTTCGATATCCCGACCCATGCGGACGACTATGTCCACCGCATCGGACGCACCGGCCGCGCCGGACGCTCGGGCACGGCGATCACCCTCGTCGCGCCCGCCGACCAGAAATATCTCTCGGCGATCGGCAAGCTGACCGGCGACGACGTGACCTGGCTCGGTGACCCCGTCCAGGCCGGCGAGCGCGAGGAGCGCCCTGCCCGTTCCGGGCGCGGTGGTCGCAAGCCCGAAGGCAAGGGAGAAGGTCGCAGCGAGGCGAGGAGCGCCCCGAGGGGCGAGACCGCTTCTCATGCCGAGACCGCGGCTGACACCGAGGATCGCGAGGTCCAGGTTCGCGCCGAGGACAGCAAGGCCGAGGGTCGCCGCTCCGGCGGCCGCAAGCCACGTCCCGCCGTTGCCGAAGAGGCCGCCGACCTCTCGGCGCGCCCGGTTCGCCAGGGCGAGGAAAGCCGCCGGCCCGTGCCGCGCAGCCCGGCTCCGCCCCGCCCCGAACGTGGCCAGCGACGCCCTGAGCGTGACGATGGCGAACGCGTCATCGGCCTCGGCGATCACGTTCCGCAGTTCCTTCTGCGGCCGGTTCGCGCACCGTCCTCCTGAGCGGAGACGGCGCGGCCTGGCCGCGCCTTAACGCGCCGTTCACGATGCCATGCCGCGGCTTCTGCGAGGCCGTGGAGTGCGAACCCCCCTTAGCACCTCGTTAGGAATTCGCGTCCAGATTGTACCCGTCCGAGGGATCGAAAGGTCCCGCACAGACGGTCGGGGGACATGAAGGACAGCGGTGACTTTCTGCGTAAGGCCAGCCTGGCCCGGGCGGCGCTCGCCGCGCTGGAGCAGCACGACCTGGCGCCCGAGCCGCAGAATTACGCACTCTTCTATGCCTATGCTTCGGGAAGCGAGCCGCTTCTGAAGGAGGCGGTCGACGGCATCCTGCGCGAAGAGGGAGCGCTGTCGCGGGCGGATCTCGCCATGTTGTGCCGGGCCTTCCTGCGCGACCAGGCGCTGGGGCTCACCTGGCACGAATTGCCACTCGACCCGATCGGAAACGCACCATCGGCGTCACGCGATGCCACCACCAGCGCCGCCGCGGCGCTGAGCGCGGCGCACGCGGCAGCGACGCGCAACGGCAGCCGAACGGCGACCATCGATCTCGTCCGCCGCCTCGTCGCGGCGACCCGATCGATCGAGGAGCGCAAGCGGCTGATCGAGGAGGAGCTTGTCCGCTCGCGCGCCGAGCTCGACGCGCTGCAGGCCAGCCTCGACAATGTGCGGCATGAGACGCTGAACGACCAGCTGACCACGCTCGCCAGCCGACGCCATTTCGACGAGGCCTTCGAGCGGGCGATCGCCGGGACACGTGAGAGCGGCGCTCCCCTCTCGCTGCTCTTCACCGACATCGACCACTTCAAGTCGTTCAACGACCGCTACGGCCACCAGACCGGCGACCATGTGCTGCGGCTGGTCGCGCTGGCGGTGAAGCAGAATGTGCGCGAGCAGGACACGGCTTGCCGCTATGGCGGCGAGGAGTTCGCCGTGATCCTGCCCGGCACCGCCGCCGCGGAAGCGATGGTGATCGGCGAAGAGATCCGGGCCGCCGTGATGGGGCGCGAGTTCCGCCGTCGCGCCAGCGGGGAAAAGTTGAGGCCGGTGACGATCTCGATCGGCATCGCCAGTTTCCTTCCCGGCGATACGGCCTCCAGTCTCATCGAGCGGGCAGACCGCTGCCTTTATCGGGCGAAGAGCTCCGGCCGCAACCTCGTGATGTCCGACGACGGGCAGCCGCTGCGCGAACGCGCATGAGCGCTATTCCCGCAATGCCTTGCGATGCGGTCCCCGGTGGGTGAAGCTGCGGACGTCACGAGGAGGAGTCTCGACCGCCATGGCTGACCAGCCCGTCAAGGGACCTGCGTCCTACTTCCCCTCGATCGAGAAGACATACGGGCGGCCGATCGCCGAATGGCAGGAGCTGCTGCGCGGCCGCCTGCCGGCGAAGCATATGGAACTGGTCGCGTTCCTCAAGCAGGAGCACGGCATGGGCCATGGTCACGCCAACGCGCTCGTCGCGCATCTCCTGGCGGGCCAAGGCTGACGGATCGGCGCCGGCGCCCGCCGCAGTCGATGGCGCTAGAGCCGGGTCAGCGCCCAGCTGGTGAGTTCGATCAACACCTGGTCGAGTGCCTGGTTGAGCCCGGCGACGGCAGCTGGCGCGGTATCGGCCGTGACGGGCACGCGGGCACGGAACACCTTGAAATCGACCACGCGGCCGTTGCGGTCGTTCATGAGACGCGCCGAGATCTCGACATCCGCGACCATGCCCGAGCCGTCGACGACGACGTTGAAGGTGCGGATATCGGTCAGCAGCTGATAGTCGATCGACAGGCCCTCTCCGGGCCGGCCGACGGCATGCGCCTGCTTCGAAAGCTCGAAGGTCTCGATGATCCGCGCCTGGAGGACGTTCGGCAGCGTGTCGGGATATTGCGCGTCCGGGTAATAGGCCATCAGCGAGCCGCGCGAGACGACGATGCGCTGTGTCGCGAGGATCTGCAGCGCAGTCGGCGCCGGGATGAGCACCTGGGCGCGGCCCGCGCGGGAAACCTTGGGCAGTTCGCGCGGGCCCGTCAGGTCATAGGTGTTCGGCGGCGGCCGCGTGACGAGCGCGCTGACGCAGCCGGCGAGCAGTGTGGCGAGCAGGACGGCGGCCAGAGCGCCGAACGGCAGGGATCGCGTCATCTTGGCCATCTTGGTCTGCCCTCGCGGTTGGCGGTAACCCGCGGTCATTTGCGGTTGTATTCCTTGACGGTCGGGTTCCCGAAGACGAAGCCCTGCGGATTGCTCTGAACGGAATTCAGCGTGCGGTTGAACTGCGTCGTCGTGCGCTGCAACTGGTTCACCAGCTGGTCGATATTGCGCAGGCCCGAGCCCGTGAAGTCGGCGATGTTGGCCGAGATCGCGTCGGCGCGGCCGGCGAAGGCGTCGGCGACCTTGCGGATGGACACCGCCGCGGCCGCCGCCTCCTTGAAGAAGTTCTTGCTGTCTGGATCGTTCACGATCGCGTCGGCGCCGCCGAGGATCGAGTCGAGCTTCGCCGAGGCGTCGTTGAGCCGGCCCATCAGCTGGTTGGTGCTGCCGACGATCTGCTCGACCTCAGGCTGCTGCTTGCGGGCGAAGGCGACGAAGTCGCGGGCGTCGGCCACGGCGGCGCTGGCATCGGCAACGATCTTGTCGACGTCGACGGTCGCGCCCTGGATACGGCGGGCGACGGTCGCGACGTCCTGGATCGTGCTCTTCACGGCCTCGACCTGAACGGCGTCGATGATCTGCCGCGCCGAGGCGAGCGTCTGGCCGAGCTGCTCCGAGACGTCCTTCACGTTGGAGACGATCTGCGGGAAGGCGTCGGCCGATTGCGCCAGCTTCTCGACCACCTTGTCGATCTGGTTGATCGCGTCGGCGATCTTGCTCGGATCGACGGCGGCGAGGATCCTGTCGGCCTTGCCGACGAGGCCCTGCAGGTCGCCCGACAGCGCACCGACCTGCTTCGACAGCGCCGAAACATTGGCCAGGAAGTCGTTGATTCCATCGGAGTTCTGCGCCAGCGCGCCGGTGAACTTCTCGACATTGGCGAGCGTCGTCTTCACCGAGGGCTGGGCGTCGTCGAGGATGACGTTAAGCCGCTCGACGGTCACATTCGCCTTGTTGAGAAGGTCCTGCGCGCTGGTCAGGATCTCGGAAAGACCGGAGCCCGAAGCGACGAGGGTCGGAATTTCGGTCTCGTCGAAGATGCTCGGCAGATTGGCCGAGCCGCCGCGCAGCTCGATCGACGCGATGCCGGTCAGGCCCTGCACGCCGACGGTGGCCTTGGTGTCGGACTTGATCGGCTGGTTGGGGTCGACCGAGACCATGGCCTCGACCTGGTTCGGGTCCTGCGGGTTGATGCGCAGCGTGGTCACGTCGCCGATTCTGATGCCGTTGAACAGCACCTGGCTGCCATTGGCGAGACCGGTGACCGAGCCGGGAATGAGGATGCGCAGCGGCTTGCGCGTGCCGCTCTCGTCATAGCGGGCGAGCCAGTAGACGAAGGCGAAGCAGGCGACGATCACCGCCAGGGTGAACACGCCGATGGTCGCGTAGTTCGCGCGGGTTTCCATGCCTTACGCCTGCTCCTCGAGGCGGCGCGCTCGGGCGCCGCGGAAGTATTTCTGAACCCATGGATGATCGAAAGCGAGCATGTCCTTGATGGTGCCCTCGATCAGCACATGCCGGTCGCCCAGCACGGCGATCCGGTCGCACACCGTATAGAGACTGTCGAGATCGTGCGTCACCATGAACACGGTGAGACCGAGCGTATCGCGCAGCGTCGCGATCAGCGCATCGAATTCCGCCGCGCCGATCGGATCGAGGCCGGAAGTCGGCTCGTCGAGGAACACGATGTCCGGATCGAGCGCCAGCGCCCGCGCGAGGCTGGCGCGCTTGATCATGCCGCCGGAAAGCTCCGAGGGCAGGCGATCGGCCGCTTCCGGCGCGAGGCCGACGAGGTCGATCTTCAGCCGGGCCAGTTCCTCCATCAGCCGCGGCGAGAGCTTCAGATGCTCGCGCATCGGAAACTCGACATTCTGCAGCACGTTGAGCGACGAGAAGAGCGCGCCCTGCTGGAAAAGCACCCCGAGCCGCTGGTCGATCTGCGCGCGGATCGCGGGCTCGGCGTCGTCATAGGGCTGGCCGAGGATCTCGACACTGCCGGCCGTCTTGGCCTGCAGGCCGAGGATCGTGCGCAGCAGCACCGACTTGCCCGTGCCGGAAGCGCCGACGATGCCGAGGATCTCGCCGCGATAGACGTCGATGTCGAGATTCTCGAGGATCATGCGCTCGCCGAAGCCGACCGTGATGCCGCGACCGCGGATCACGGTCTCGCTCTTCACGGGCACGGACGTCTTGCGGACCGCCATGATCAGTAGCTCACGGCGCTGAAATAGATGGCGAACACGCCGTCGACGACGATGACCATGAAGATCGCCTTCACGACGGAGGATGTCGTCCGCGCGCCGAGCGACTCGGCGCTGCCCTGGACGCGGAAGCCTTCGGTCGCCGCGATGATGCCGATGATCAGCGCCATGAACGGCGCCTTGATGATGCCGACCCAGAAGGTGCTGACATAGACCGCGTCGCGCAGCCGCATGATGAAGGCGGAGGGCGGCAGGCCGACATAAAACCAGCTGACAAGGCCGCCGCCGACGAGGGCCGAGAAATCGGCGACCACCGTCAGAAGCGGCAGCGCGATCACCAGCGCCAGGATGCGCGGCAGGACGAGCACCTCGTTGACGTCGAGGCCGATGACGTCGAGCGCGTCGATTTCCTCGCGCATCTTCATCGAGCCGATCTCGGCCGTGAAGGCGCTGCCGGAGCGGCCGGCGATCATGATCGCCGTCAGGAGCACGCCGAGCTCGCGCAACACGAGGACGCCGACGAGATCGACGACATAGACCTCGGCGCCGAAGGGGCGCAGCTGGAAGGCGCTCTGCTGCGCGATGATGGCGCCGATCAGGAGCGACATCAGCGAGATGATCGGAACGGCGCGCAGCCCGGCGCGGTCGATGTGGAACACGACCGACGTGATTCGGAAGCGGCTCGGGTTGACCAGCGCCTTCAAGAAGCCGACGGCGACGCCGCCGAGAATGTTGAGGCCCGCTTCGGCGTCCGAGACGGCGCCATACATGCCGCGGCCGATGCCCTCGAGCAGCTCGACGACGACGCTCTGCCGCTTCTTGCGCGGCGGCAGCTCGCGCTCCGCGTCCTTGAGCGCCGCCAGAAGGCGCATGACATTGTCGGAGCCGCCCTCGAAGCTGACCTCGACGCCCTTGGCGCCGACCTCGCGCTCCAGCCGCGTGATCAGCCAGCCGCCGGCGGTGTCGATATGGTCGACGTCGGAAAGATCGATGACGACGGCGCGATCGGCCGCTGCGACCGCCTTCTCGATTTCGCCCTCGAGGACGCTGGCGCTGGCGAGAGTCCACTCGCCGCGCGGAACGAGTCGCAGCTGGCCGTCCGAACCGTTTGTTTCGAGTTTCGCCGCTGCTTCAGCCGCCACGACCATTACCGGTGTCGAACCCTCTTGCGGCCGTGACCTGCGGGCAGCCATTGTGATGCTGTCCGCTCACCAAGCTTCCCGACCCATCCCACCTAGTGGCATGGGGAGAGGAAGGACGGCAAGCGTCCACTGAAAGGAACCTTCGCCATGCAGATCGTCACACCTTACCTGTTGTTTTTGGGTGACGTTCCCGACGCCCTCGCGGCGAAGACGGCGCTCGGCATCGTCGACTGGCGCCCGGAGTGGTGCATCGGCCAGTTGCGCCTTCCCGGCTGCAAGGCCGATGCCGGCGTCCCGGACCTCGGCATCGCCGAGGCGAAGGCAGCCGGGGTGCGCACCATGATCGTCGGCGCGGTGAATGCCGGCGGCGTGCTGCCGGATCACTGGATCGCCTCGATCGTCGAGGCGCTCGAAGCCGGTCTCGACGTGGCGAGCGGCCTGCACACGAAGCTCGGCGACATCCCGGCGATCCGCGAGGCGGCCGAGCGCAACGGCGCGACGCTCTTCGACGTGCGCCATTCGAGCGAGCGATTCCCGACCGGCAAGGGCACGAAGCGATCCGGCAAGCGTCTGCTCACGGTCGGCACGGACTGTTCGGTCGGCAAGAAATACACCGCCCTCGCGCTCGAAGCGGCGATGCGCGAGGCCGGCTTCAGCGCCGATTTCCGCGCGACGGGCCAGACCGGCGTGTTCATTTCCGGGCGCGGCGTCGCCATCGACGCGGTGGTGGCCGACTTCATCTCCGGCGCCGTCGAATGGCTGTCGCCGGCCGCCGACGCCGATCACTGGGACCTCGTCGAGGGTCAGGGCTCGCTGTTCCATCCCTCCTTCGCCGGCGTCTCGCTCGGCCTGCTGCATGGCGCGCAGCCGGATGCCTTCGTGGTCTGCCACGAGCCGACGCGCACGCGGATGCGCGGCGTGCAGCATCCCCTGCCCTCGATCGAGGATGTGATCGACCTCACCGTTCGCTGCGGCAGCCTCACCAATCCCGACATTCGCTGCGTCGGCATCGCGATCAACACCGCGGCGCTCGACGACGCCGCCGCGACGGCTCTGCTGGCCGAGACCGCCGGGCGCCTGTCGCTTCCCGCCGTCGACCCGATCCGCACCGGCGTCGCGCCGATCGTCGCCGAGATCGGCCGCGTCTTCGGCAAGGCGGGCTGAGCGATGGCGCTGCGCAAGCTCTCCGTCGCCATCGAGCGCTGGCCGATCGCCGGCAGCTTCGTCATCTCGCGCGGGTC
Organism: Kaistia geumhonensis; assembly: GCF_030815145.1. Classification (NCBI taxonomy): domain Bacteria; kingdom Pseudomonadati; phylum Pseudomonadota; class Alphaproteobacteria; order Hyphomicrobiales; family Kaistiaceae; genus Kaistia; species Kaistia geumhonensis. The sequence continues at coordinate 1,085,205 of NZ_JAUSWJ010000001.1, forward strand.
GCGGACGGAGGCGACGGTGGTCGTGGCGACCATCGAGGAGGACGGGCATGTCGGCCGGGGCGAATGCGTGCCCTATGCCCGCTACGGCGAGACCGTCGAAGGCGTCGCCGAGACGATCCGCACGCAGGGATTCGCGATCGCCGGCGGTATCGACCGGGAGGGGCTGCTCGCCACGCTGCCCGGCGGGGCGGCGCGCAATGCGATCGATTGCGCCCTTTGGGATCTCGAGGCCAAGCTTTCGGGGATCTCCGTCGCCGAGAGGCTCGGTCTCGCCTCGCCGCACGCGCTGGAGACGGCCTATACGCTCAGTCTCGGCACGCCGGAGAGCATGGAGGAGGCGGCCCGGGCCGCCGCCGGACGTCCGCTGCTCAAGGTGAAGCTCGGCGGCGAGGGCGACGATGCGCGCATCGCCGCAGTGCGGCGCGGCGCTCCGAAGTCGCGGCTCATCGCCGACGCCAACGAGGGCTGGCCCGTCGAGCAGTTCGACCGGCTAATGCGGGCCTGCGCCGCCGCCGGCGTCGAACTGATCGAACAGCCACTGCCGGTCGGCGCCGACGACATCCTGCGCTATGTCGATCGCACGGTTCCGATCTGCGCCGACGAGAGCCTGCACGAGGCGGCGGACTGCGCGCTGCTCGCCGACCGCTATGACGCGGTCAACATCAAGCTCGAAAAGACGGGCGGCCTGACCGGGGCGCTTGGCGTCGTCCGCGCGGCACGCGCCCAGAATCTCGCGGTCATGGTCGGCTGCATGGTCGGGACCTCGCTCGCCATGGCGCCGGCCGTGCTGCTTGCGCAGGACGCCGACTATGTCGATCTCGACGGTCCGCTCCTCCTGGCGCGTGACCGCGAGCCGGGCCTCGACTATCGCGGCAGCCGCGTCAGCCCGCCCTCGCCCGCGCTCTGGGGCTGAAGCACGAGGCGGTCGAAAAGGAGGATGGCCGCCGCCAGCGCCGCGAAAGCTGACATCGCCCAGAATCCATTGACGCCGAAATGCTCGTAGAGCGGCCCGGCCATCAGCGTCGTCAGCGCCATCAGCACGCCCGCCGCCACCATGCAGAGCCCCTGCGCCGAGGCCGTCATCTCCTCCGGCACGGATCGCGCGATGGCGAGCTGCATGCCGACGAAACTGGCGCCGAAGGTGAAGGCGTGCAGCAACTGGAGGACGAGATTGGCGGCGAGGCTGGCCGCGAAGGGCAGCAGCGTCCAGCGCAGCACGGCCGCGAGCGCGCCGATCAGGATCAGTGTGTGCGGATGGAGGCGCAGCAGCCGGCTGGACACGGCGAACATGACGATCTCGGCGATGACGCCGGCCGCCCAGAGCAGGCCGATCTGGGAACCCGAGAAGCCGAGGGTCTGCCACTCGATGGTGCCGAAGGAATAGAACAGGCCATGGCTCGCCTGGATGAGGCCGGTCGACGAGGCGACGACGAGGAATTGCGGGCTGAGCAGGATCGCGCGGGCCGAGCGTCGGACCGGACGCGCGGCATCGTCGGCGGCGCGCTCGGCCGGCGGCGTCACCGGCAGGGCGAAGGCGGCGGCGAGGCAGACGACGAAACCGGCAGTGATCATCGGGGCGAGGATCGGCGCGCCGAACCAGCCGAACACGACACCGGCGGCGACGCTCACCACGACGAAACTGATCGAGCCCCAGACGCGCATGCGCCCATAATCGACACCGAAGCGCCGGACACCGGTCAGCGCCAGGGCGTCTGCCGCCGGCTGGTTGAGCTGCCAGGCCGTGACCGCGAGCCCCGTCAGGAGCAGGACGAGCGGGATCGGAGACACGAAGATCGCGGGCACGAAGAAGCACAGCCCGAGAATGGAAAAGAAGATGATCGCCAGGCGGCGGTTGGGGGCGCGGTCGGCCAGCCAGCTTCCGGCGGGAGAGGCGACGATCCGCGCGGCGAGCGGAAAGGCGAGGCAGGCGGCGATCTCCACCGCCGAGAAGCCCCGCTCGCGCAGCCAGACCGGCAGGAACGGCACGGTGACGCCGCTCACCATGAAGGAGGCCGCATAGAAGGCGGACATGCGAACCCTGAAAAGGGGCGGCGCGGCGGTCATTCAGGGAACCTGACAATCTTTGTGGCGGAACGACTCGGCGGCGATCCGCGGCGTTGAAGCGTATCAAGCAGCAGGGCAAGCCGCCATGGCGACGGCGCCGTCAAGGGGCCGAAAGCGCCCTCGCGAGCATCGGCTCGTCGATATTGCCGCCGGAGAGCACGGCGACCACAGTCCGTCCGCCGACCGCGAAACGGCCGGAGAGCAGCGCGGCGAGCGCCACCGCCCCGCCGGGTTCGACCACGAGCTTCAGCGTACGAACCGCGAAGGCAACCGCCGCGAGCGCCTCCGCGTCGCTCACGGTCAGCGCGCCGGCGGCGAGGCGGCTGTTGATGGTGAAGCCCCGCCTGCCGGGCGCCGGCGCCATCAGCGCGTCGCAGACCGAACCGGAGAGGCGCTCGTTGCGCAGGATCGTTCCCGCCTCCAGCGAGCGGCCATAGTCGTCGAACCCTTCCGGCTCCACGAGATGGACAGCCGCGGCCGGCATGCGTTCGCTCAGCGCCAGTGCGATGCCCGACGAAAGACCGCCGCCGCCGCAGGGCACCAGCACGGCATCGGCGACCTCGCCGCGCGCCGCCAGCGCGGCGGCGATCTCGAGACCGACCGTCCCCTGCCCGGCGATCACGGCAGGATCGTCGTAGGGATGAACGAGCCGCGCCCCGGTCCGCTCCATGATCTCGGCGGCGATCGCCTCGCGATCGTCCTCGGCGCGGCGATAGGTGACGACCGCGGCGCCGAGGCGGCGCGTGCCCTCCAGCTTCGCGGCCGGCGCATCCTCCGGCATGACGATCGTCGCCGCGACGCCGAACAGCCGCGCCGCCGCCGCGACGCCCTGCGCATGATTGCCCGAGGAGACCGCGACGACACCGCGGCTCCGCTCCGCTGCGTCCATCGCGGCGAGCGCGTTGTAGGCGCCGCGGAACTTGAACGAGCCGGTGCGCTGAAGCGTCTCCGCCTTGAGATAGACGCGGCCACCGACGGCCGCATCCAGCGCCGGCGAGGAGAGCAAGGGCGTCGCGAGGGCCTTGCCGGCGATCCGCCCCGCCGCGGCCTCGATATCGTCGATGGTGATCATGCCGCCGGGCTACCAGTCCGCGGGACCGTGAGCAATCCCGATCAAGCGGGGCGCGGTGAAGTGACTAGGATGCGTGACCGAAGGCGGGGACGGGACGGATGGACACGGTCAAGCGGGCACTCTGGCATATCGAACGCTGCATCGGCGAACAGCCGACGCTCGATCGCATCGCCGCCGCCATCGGCCTCTCCCGGTTCCATCTTTCGCGGATCTTCGTGGAGGCGACCGGCCGCTCATTCTCCGGGCATGTGCGGGGCCGCCGCCTCAGCGAGGCGGCACGGCAGCTGGCGGATGGCGCACCGAACATTATGACGGTGGCGCTCGATGCCGGCTACGGCTCGCATGAAGCCTTCTCCCGCGCCTTCAAGGACCAGTTCGGCCTGACGCCCGAAAGCCTTCGGCTCAGGGCGGATCTTTCCTCCCTCACGCTCGTGGAGCCCATCCCGATGCCCGACACGCCCATCGCCATCGAAGACCCCGAGATCCGCAGCGTCGATACGCTGCTGCTGGCTGGCTTGCGCCAGTTCTTCACCTATGAGGAACGCGCGGGTATTCCGCTGCTCTGGCAGCGCTTCGGGCCGCATATCGACCATGTGCCGGACCAGATTCCCGGCGATGCCTATGGCGTCTGCATCCGCTCCGACGATGAACGCACCGACGGCTTCGACTATCTCGCCGCCGTGCCGGTCTCCTCGCTCGACCGGCTTGGCGAAGGGCTCGTCGGCGTGCGTATCCCGCCGCTGCGCTTCGCCGTGTTCCAGCATCGCGATCACGTCTCGACCATCGGCGCGACCTGCGCCGCGGCCGGCGACTGGCTTGGCCGCGAGCGGCGCGCGCATCCGGCGAGCACGATCCTGATGGTCGAATATTACGGGCTGGACTTCGATCCCGTGACCGGCCTCGGCGGATGCGAGGTCTGGGTGCCGGTACGCGACTGAACTCGCCCGGTCGAGCGCGTCGGCCGCGGCGCGCGATGCACGGCCGTCACATTGTCGAGAAACTGCCGCGTGGCCGACTGCCAGGAGTTCTGCAGCGCCACCTCGCGGCAGCGTTCGCGCGAGATCGACAGCGCCGCGATCGCCGCTGTCCGGAGATCGTTGTCGAGCACGCCGGCGCCCGAATTGCCGACGACGTCGCGCGGGCCGGCGACCGGATAGGCCGCGACAGGCAGGCCGGAGGCCATCGCCTCCAGCATCACCACGCCGAACGTGTCGGTGCGGCTGGGGAAGACGAAGCAGTCGGCGGCGGAATAGATGTCCGCGAGCTCGGACCCGACGCGCGTTCCGAGGAAGGCCACCTCGGGATGGGCGCGGCGCAGCGTCTCGAGTTCGGGGCCGTCGCCGACCACCACCTTGCTGCCGGGGAGGTCGAGAGCGAGGAAGGCGCCGATGTTCTTCTCGACCGCGACGCGGCCGACATAGAGATAGATCGGGCGAGGTAGATCGAGCACGGCCGGATTGCGGCCCGGCCGGAAGAGATCGGCGTCGACGCCGCGCGACCAGCGCATCAGGTTGCGGAACCCCCGCTCCTGAAGCTCGAGCTCGATCGAGCGGGTCGAGACCATGCAGCCGGCGCCGGCATTGTGGAAACCGCGCAGCATGGCATAGCTCCAGCCGACCGGGATCGGCAGCCGCGCGGCGAGATATTCCGGGAAGCGCGTATGATAGCTGGTCGTGAACAGGCGCCGGTTGCGCAGGCACCAGCGCCGCACGGCGAAGCCGATCGGCCCTTCCGTCGCGATGTGGACATGGTCGGGGTCGATCGCGTCGAGCCGTCGGCCGATGCTGCCTGGCAGGGCCACCGTCAGGCGGATCTCCGGATAGGTCGGGCACGGCACGGTGGCGAAGCCGTCCGGCGTCAGCATGACCGGCTCGACGCCGAATTCCGGCAGATGACGGGCGAGGCGTTCCAGCGTCCGCACGACCCCGTTGATCTGCGGGTGCCAGGCGTCGCTCGCGATGAGGAGCCGGCTCATGCCGCTACCTGATCGACCTTCGCGTCATTGTCCACGACGACCGCCGCATCCTTCGCGATCGTCGACCAGCGCAGGATCTCGAGCCGTCCGTCGTGATGCTCGGCGATGGCGGTGCAACTCTCCACCCAGTCGCCGGTGTTGATGTAGCGGATGCCGAACTGGTCGTGCAGCGCGGCATGGTGGATGTGGCCGCAGACGACCCCGTCGGCGCCGACCCGCTTCGCCTCGCTCACCAGCGCCTTCTCGAAGGCGCCGATGAAGCTGACCGCGTTCTTGACCTTGAGCTTCGCCCAGGCCGACAGCGACCAGTAGTCAAACCCGAGTTTTCGTCGAATTTTATTGAGAATTGTATTGAGACCGAGCGCCAGAACATACGCGCCGTCCCCCAGGAAGGCGAGCCAGCGCGCGTGGCGCACGACCACGTCGAACTGATCGCCATGGATGACGAGCAGCCGTTTCCCGTCCGCCGTCTCGTGGACGATGCTGTCGACCACCTCGATGCCGCCGAGCTGCGTGCCGAGATAATCGCGGAGGAATTCGTCATGGTTGCCAGGCAGATAGACGAGCCGGGCGCCCTTGCGGCCCTTGCGCAGCAGCTTCTGCACCACGTCGTTGTGCGACTGCGGCCAGTACCAGCTCTTCTTGAGACGCCATCCATCGACGATGTCGCCGACAAGGAAGATCGTCTCGGCGTCGTGGTATTTCAGGAAGTCGAGCAGAAGATCGACCTGGCTGCCACGCGTGCCGAGGTGAATATCCGACAGAAACAACGTCCGCAGATGACGGGGAGCAACCGCGATCGACATGATCTTGATTCGTCCTCGGCCGATGAAGAATTAGAGATCGCTTAGCGGATGCGAACAACAGATTTGTGACGCAGCGGCCAGGCCGTCCGGCGGAACGCCCTAAACGAGGGTCGGCAACATGCTTACAACGAGCAGGACCGCCATGGCCACGTTGAAGATCGTCACATGGCGTTCGCTCGACAACACCCGCGCGATCACCGTGCCGAACAGGCACCAGACCACCGTCGACGTGATCGCGGTGAGAAAGAACGCCACCGCGAGACGTCCGGCGGCGACCAGCGGCGGATCGCCGGGAAGCACGTAGAGCGCCGTCGCCCCCACCGCCATGATCCAGGCCTTCGGATTGACCCACTGGAAAAGCGCGGCCGAAAGGAAACTCATGGGCCGGCCGACCTTCACGCCCGCGGCATCGACCCGCCCCGCCCGGGCAAGCTTGACGGCGAGCCAGCAGAGATAGGCGAAGGCCACCCAGGTCAGGACGCGATGCAGCATGGGCTCGGCGAGCAAGAAGCCTCCCAGCCCGAGCGCCACCGCGAGCACCATCACCGGAAAGCCGAAACTGATGCCGAGGCAATGCGGGATCGAGCGGACGAAACCGAAATTCGCGCCCGAAATCATCAGCATCATGTTGTTGGGCCCGGGGGTGAACGCCGTGACCGCGGCAAAGCCGAGAATGGCCAGCCAGGTATCGAGATGCGTCTGCAAGCGGGCCTCCGGCGGAACACTCCGGCCTCATCGCCCTCCGGAGCCGGTCTTCGTTCGCATGGCGCCGTCTCGCGGTCAACGAAGGGAATGAGCGCCCATCTGTTCCGCCAGGGCAACAATCCATTGCTGAATGAACGCTTCACGCCGCTTGCATCCCCCCAGACGCTCGCCCATGATCGCCGCCGCCAACACGGAGAATAACGATGAAACTCCTACGCTTCGGCGCCGCGAGCGCGGAGAAGCCGGGCCTTCTCGACAAGGACGGCACGATCCGCGACCTCTCGGGCGTCGTCTCGGACATTACCCCGGAAACGCTCAAGAACGGTGCGATCGCCAAGATCGCCGCGATCGATCCCGCCACGCTTCCCGCCGTCGAGGCCGGCGTGCGCCTCGGCCCGATCGTCAACGGCGTCAGGAACTTCATCGCGGTCGGCCTCAACTATGTCGACCATGCGCATGAGACGGGCTCGCCGATCCCCTCCGAGCCGATCCTGTTCAACAAGGCGCCGAACTGCATCGTCGGCCCCAACGACACCGTCATCATCCCGAAGAACTCGCAGAAGACCGACTGGGAAGTCGAACTCGCGATCGTGATCGGCAAGACGGCGAGCTATATCAGCGAAGCCGAGGCGATCGACCACATCGCCGGCTATGCCGTCTGCCACGACGTGTCCGAGCGTCATTTCCAGACCGAGCGCGGCGGCCAGTGGATGAAGGGCAAGGGCTCGCCCACCTTCGGACCGCTCGGCCCGTGGCTGGTCACGCCGGACGAGGTCGCCGATGTGCAGAACCTCGACATGTTCCTCGACCTCAACGGCACGCGCGTCCAGACCGGCAACACGAAGACCATGATCTTCGGCGTCGCCCATCTGGTGTCCTATATCAGCCAGTTCCTGCAGCTCGATCCCGGCGACGTGATCACCACCGGCACGCCGCCCGGCGTCGGCATGGGCATGAAGCCGCCAAAGTTCCTGAAGGACGGAGATCAGGTCCGCCTCGGCATCGCCGGCCTCGGCGAGCAGCAGCAGACCTTCCGCGCCTGGTCGGCCTGACCGGCGCAGACCGCGCGAGCAAAAGCCCGCCGCTCCGGCAGATCCCGGGGCGGCGGGCATTCTCGTGCAGGCGCTCAGGCGCCGCGGAAGCGCCAGGCGGGAACGCCGGCGACGAAGGAACGGCCGACGAAGACACTGCCCGTCAGCGGATAGCGCGCCAGTTCTTCCGCGGTGCGGCCGTCGCGATTGCTGGTCACGAAGAGAGTGCGCCCATCCGGGCCGCCGAAGCAGGGCATGCTGATCGAGGCCGGGATTTCGAAGCTCTCGACGAGCTGGCCTTCTGCCGACCAGCGGTTCAGCTTGCCAGCCGAGATTCCAGCGCTCCAGTAATAGCCGTAGACGTCCGTCGCGCCGCCGTCCGGCCGTCCTATGGCGTCGTCCGGCTCGGCGATGCGCGTGCGATCCGAGATCGCGCCGGTATCGGGATCAAAGGTCCAGCGGTCGATCCAGACGCCACGCGTGTCGGTATGGAACATGGTGCGGCCGTCGGCCGTCCAGGCGAGGCCGTTCGAGGCCTTGATGCCGTCGACCTTCACCTCGACATTTCCCGACGCATCGATGCGATAGAGCACGGCGATCGCCGCCTTGTCGGGCGCATTGTTGATGCCTCCGACCCAGAAGGCGCCGTCCGGCCCGACCTTGCCGTCATTGAGGCGCACGGTCGGCAGGTCGGCCCCGACGGTCGCAAGCGTCGTCCGCTCGCCGGTCGCGGGGTCGAAGAGGATGATGCTGTCCTTGAGCGCCACGACGAAACGGCCGCTTTCGCAAAGGCCGTATGAGGCGACGATCTCCGGAAAGCGCCAGATATGCTCCTCGCCCGACTTCAGGTCGACGGCATGGATCTCGCCATCGAGGATGTTGCAGAAAAGAAGCCGGTCGGTGCGGTCGTCATAGACAGGGCATTCCGCCAGCCTGTGCAGCGTCGGGATGAGAGGTTCGAGGCCGAGGTCGTGCATGGGTCGCGTCTCCGAAAGGCAGGGGGCGACCATGGCATGAAGCGGCGAGATCGTCGATGCGCGCCGATGGTTGACGCCGGTGCGCAAGGCGGACGACAAAGGACGCCAACACGGGGACGAACGCATGAAGACCGATGTCGTCGAGCCGATCGATCTCGCCCGCTCGGTGATCAGCGTCCCGCCCTTGCCGCGCGGCGCCGACGGCACGCTCGACCGCGAGGAGACGCAGAAGCTCGTCGACCATCTCGCGGCCGGCGGCGTCTCGACCTTCCTCTTTGGCGGCAATGCCAATCTCTACAATATGAGCTTTCGCGAGTTCGGCCCCTTCCTCGATCTCATCGAGGATGTGACGCCGGAGGATGGCTGGGCGATTCCCTCGGTCGGCGCCGACTTCGGCAAGGCAACCGACCAGATCGACATGCTGCGCGAGCGCGGTTTTCCGACAGCGATGCTGCTGCCGGCCTCCTCGGCTGCGACACCGGCCGGTGTCGCCACCGGCATCCGCCGCCTTGCCGACCGATACGGTCGTCCCCTCATCGCCTATGTCCGCGCCGACGGCTATCTGGCGCCGCGCGACCTCGCGGCGCTGTTCGACGACGGCGCGGTCGCGGCGCTGAAATATGCGATCGTGCGGTCGGACCCCGCCGAGGATCCGGCGCTCACGGCGATGCTCGACGCCGCCGGTTCGGCGGAGCGGATCGTCAGCGGCATCGGCGAGCGGCCGGTCATCGCCCATCTCGGCGGTTTCGGGCTGAAGAGCTTCACCTCCGGCTCCGTGTGCATTGCGCCGCATCTCTCCACCGCCATCCTGCACGCGATGAAGGGTGGCGACATCAACGCGGCCTCGCTGCTGCGCGAGCACTTCCTGCCGCTCGAAGATCTGCGCGACGCGTATTCCCCGATCCGCGTGCTGCACGAGGCCGTCCGTCTCGCGCGTATCGCCGACACGGGGCCGCTGTCGCCCTTCCTCGCCAATATCGAGGATCCGGGTACGCTGGACGAGATCGAGCGCGCTGCCTGCCGGCTGCGCGACACGACCTTCGGCTGACATCTCTTCTGCACCGCAGCAGATTATATCGATTTTATACTGCGGCTGCACAGACATCCTGCGCCGCCATCGAGCCTGCGGCGCCATGGATTAGTGAAATCGTCCTACAATTTCGTCCCGAAATTCGGCAGAAGTCGCCTCAGCTGGGCGTTGCGGCTGCGCAAACCCTTCAATATGCTGCCTCAACTCGGATCGCCCAAGAAAATCCGGGGTATCTTTCGGGAGGAAAAGAATGACCAGGCTCATGAAGACGCTCGCGCTCGGCGCGGCGGTCTCACTCGTCGGCACCTATGCCTATGCGCAGTCGGGAACGCTGGACAAGGCGGTCGGCGGCTACACGTTCGAGGACGCCTCCAAGGAGGCAGCCGGCACGAAGGACTTCCATTCCAAGGACGGCAAGCTCACCTTTGCCATCATCACCCACACCGCCGGCAACGGCTTCTTCGATCCGACCTATGTCGGCGCCCAGGTCGCCGCCAACGCATTCGGCATCAACCTGATCAAGCTGGGATCGGAAGCGCCGGTCGACGACATTCCGCGCGAGATCGAAATCCTCAACCAGGTCATCAACGACCCGACCATCGACGGCATCATCATGACGACGCCGCAGTCCGGCGCCTATGACGACATCGTCAAGAAGGCCTTCGCCAACGGGATTCCCGTCGCGACGACCAACTCCTTCGATCCGAAGCTCGCCAACCGCTCGCAGATCAGCCATACCGGCCAGCAGTCGGCGGCCGCTGCGATCGGCGGCGAGGCGCTCGCCAAATGCGTGCTCGACTCCGGCGCCAAGGGCGGCTCGATCATCTTCCCGTCGACCACCACGCTCGGCAACGAAGAGGTGAACCGCCGCGTCACCGCCGCCTTCGAGGCGACCGTGAAGGCGCTGAACGACGCCGGCCGGCTGAACGACTTCAAGGTCGACGCCGGACCCGAGAACATCGGCATCGACGTCAACAAGGACGACATCGTCAACTCGATCGTCTCGCTCATCGAGTCGCGCGGCGACGTTGTCGGCGGCTTCGCGGCCAACGGCTTCGTGACGCCCGCCCTCGGCGACGCCGTCGCGCAGTTGAAGCTCAACGGCAAGGTCTGCGCCTTCGGCTTCGACCTCGGACCGAAGCAGCAGGAACAGATCCGCACCGGCGCGCTCTCCGGCTCGCTCGGCCAGCAGCCGTTCCTGCAGGGCTTCTGGCCCGTCGCGCAGCTCTATCTCCAGATCGACCGTGGCATCTCGTCCGCCAATCTCGACACGAGCGCCCAGCTCGTGACGAAGGATACGGTCGACCTGGTCGGCAAGCGCTTCGAGAACTGAGCAAAGACCGGCGCGCGCTGCGCGAGCAGCCGCGCCGGTCATTCCCGCTCCACACGACATCTCTGCCGTCCTGGTCGCCCGTCACGGTCGCCCGCGCGGCCATGACAGGCGGCGCCCTGCCGGACGAGCCGGCCGGCGCCGCGAACCACCTGCATTTCCCACGAGCCAGAGCCCGCGATGACGGCGATCAGCACCGCCCCTCCCCTCCGCAGACGCCTGCCCTTCGAGCTGATCGGCGGCTGGGAGATCGGCCTCCTCGCCTTCATGGTGCTGCTCTATGCAGCCGGCGTTGCGATCAACCCCAAGTTTTTCGGCCAGACCGACGCCTTCTCGGCCATCCTGCGCGATACGGCCCGCTTCGGCGTCATGGCCGCCGGGATGACTTTCGTCATCGTCAACAAGGATCTCGACCTCTCTGTCGGATCGACCTTCGGCCTCGTCGCGACGATCTTTTCGATCGCCTTCTCCAAGTCCTATTTCGATCTCGGCATCGTCGCATCGCTCACGGCGGCGGTCATCACGGGCGTGCTGGTCGGCCTCGTCAACGGCGTGTTCGTCACCGTCCTGCGGGTGCCGGCCTTCATCACCACGCTCACCATGCTGTTCATCGGCCGTGGCCTCGTGCTCGGCCTGACCGGCGGCAAGACGATCTCCTACAGCGAGAAGGCAACGAGCGACGGCGCCTGGTTCTTCTCCATCGGCGAGACCAACGCGCTCGGCTTCAACAACCAGATCCTGATCTTCATCCTCGTCACCGTGGTCGGCATGTTTGCGCTGGCCAAGACGAGCTGGGGCTACGAGACTTACGCCACCGGCGGCAACGAGCTCGCCGCGACCTATGCCGGCATCCCGACGCGCCGGGTGCGCATGCGCGGCTATGTCCTCTCCGCCCTCTCCGCGACGCTGGCCGGCCTCATGAGCGTCGCGCAGGACAAGGGCATCACCTCGCAATATGGCCAGGGCGCCGAACTCATCGTGATCGCGGCCGTGATCGTCGGCGGCGCCTCGATCCTCGGCGGCCGTGGTCGCCTGCTCGGCGGCGCGCTCGGCGCCATCCTCGTCACGCTGATCGACAAGGTGCTCCGCGAGGGCATCCCGATGACGCGCGTGGTCAAGGTTGGCGACGTCGAGATGAAGGTGCAGGGCATGGCACAGCTGCCGCCCGGCGCCGTTCCAGCCTTTCTCGGACTTATCCTTCTGCTCTCGGTGCTCATCGAGCCGTGGATCATCCGCCGCAACGTCTTTCCGCGCCTCTTCGCGCGGCTGATGGGACGGCCGCTGCCGCCGGTCGTCGAAGTCGGCGGTGTTGCCATCGAAGGCGCGCAGACCAAGGGCTCGTCGGCTCATGACCGCTCGCTGAAGGCTCGCGGGCCGTTCGGCCGCTTCCTGGCGCGCCGCGATGCGGCGGCGATCATCCTCGCCGTGGCGCTCTGGTGCGTCGGACTCTATCTGCGGCCCGACTTCTGGGGCTCGATCGACAATTCCTTCAACCTGATGCTGTCCTTCACCGAGGTCGGGTTGCTGGCCATCGGCATGACCTATGTCATTGCCAATGGCGACATCGACCTCTCGGTCGGCTCGGTGCTCGCCCTGTCGGCCGCCACCTGCGCCTTCCTCATGAAGCAGCTCGGCTTCGACCCGGCGACTGCGGTCTTCCTGGCCCTCGTGGCGGGCGCGGCGGCCGGCGTCGTCAACGCGCTGCTCACGGTCGGCTTCGGCCTGCCGGCCTTCGTCGCGACGCTCGGCATGTTCTACATGGCACGCGGCATCGGCGCCTGGTTGACCGCCGGCCGCCAGCTTTCCTCCTTCCCCGAGGGCTTCAACCTGCTCGGCCGCAAGCTGATCGACGCGCTGACCTATTTCGGCGTGGCCCCGGCGCGAGGGAGCCTTGCCTACGACCTCGCGGCGGCACTCAGCGTGCAGACGATCTTCATGATCGCGGTCGCGGTCATCGCCGGCCTCGTTCTGGGCAAGACTCCGTTCGGCCAGATGATCTATGCGACCGGCGGCAACCGCCGCGCCGCGGAATATGCCGGCATCGACACCGGCCGCGTGCGGGCGATCAGCCTCGTCTTCTCGGCCCTCTGTGCCGCCTGCGCCGGCGTCATCTATGTCGCCTTCCTGCGCTCGTTCAATCCGTCGGCCGGCCAGCTTCGCGAACTCGACGCGATCGCGGCGGTGATCATCGGCGGCGGCTCGATCTTCGGCGGCTACGGCACGGTGATCGGGGCGCTGGCAGGCGCGGCAGTGATCGCGCTGATCCGCGCCCTGCTTTCGCTGCAGCTGATCCTCGGCAACGGCCAGTCCTTCGTGATGCCGCAGCACTGGGTCAACGTCTTCATCGGCCTGATCCTCATGGTCGCCGTGGTCGGCGATGTCTGGATCCGGCAAGGCAATATCGGCGCGGCGATCCGCCGCCGCCTCGGCGGGCGCCGAAGCGCCGCGCCCCGCACAGCCTCCTGACGAGGGAGTTCCCCATGACCAAGAGCCCCGCCATGTCCTCCGGTCCCGCCACACCGCTGCTCATCGAGATGCGCAACATCTCGAAGGCTTTCGGCCCCGTCCAGGCGCTGCGCGACGTCAATCTCCGCCTGGCGCCGGGCGAAATCCTCGGCCTCGTCGGCGACAACTCGGCCGGCAAGTCGACGCTGATGAAGGTGATGACCGGCGCCTATCAGCGCGATTCCGGCGATGTGCTGGTCGACGGGCGGCCGACGCATTTCAAGAGCCCCCATGAAAGCCGCGTTGACGGCATCGAGATGATCTATCAGGACTTCGCGCTCTGCGGAAACATGGACATCGCGCAGAACATCTTCCTCGGGCGCTGGCCGCGCCGCGGCCTCTTCGTCGATCGGAAGCGCATGTATGCCGAGGCCGAGGAGGTGCTGAAGCGCCTCAAGGTCGATGTGAACTCGGTGTTCCAGAAGGTCGAGAGCCTGTCGGGCGGGCGCCAGCAATCGGTTGCCATCGCACGCGCCATCTCGTTCAACCCGCGCGTGGTCGTACTCGACGAGCCGACCGCCAATCTCTCGGTCATGGCGACGGAACGGCTGCTGGAGACGATGGCCGAGCTGAAGCGCCACGGCGTCGCGCAGATCATAATCTCGCACCGGCTGACCGACATCTTCGATGTCGGCGACCGGATTATGGTGATGAAGCGCGGCCAGGCCGTCGGCGACCGCTATATCCGCCACACCGACGAGGCCGAGGTGCTGGAGCTCATCGTCTCCGGCACGCCGGAAACCGCGTTGACAGCCGACCAGGCGCTCGCAGCCAAGGCAGCCTAGACGGCGAGCAAGGCCCTCATCCCGGCCCTTGCCCAAGGGAGAAGGGAGCGTCGCGAGTTGCCTCCGCTCATTTCACGCGTACCGGAAAATTCCTCCGGGAAGCCCGACCAATTGCCGGCCTAACCCCTCTCCCGTTGGAGAGGGTTGGGCGAGGACAGTCCGGCTCCATAAATGACGGCGGACGCAAACGTCGCCTCCCGTCAGCCCTTCAGCCGTTCCAGAGCCGCCGCGAACTTGGCGACCAGGGCCTCAGCCTCGGCGAGGCGCTCGCGCTGTTCCTCGATCACCTCTTCCGGCGCCTTGCTGACGAACTGCTCGTTGCCAAGCTTGGCGTTGATCTTGGCGATCTCCTTCTCGGCCTTGTCGCGCTCCTTCGTCAGGCGGGCGCGCTCGGCATCGAGATCGATGACGCCCGCGAGCGGCAGCGCGATCGTCGCCTCGCCGACCACGGTCTGCACGGCTCCCTTCGGCGCGGCGTCGGCGACGGCGACCTCGGCGGCGCGGGCGAGGCGCTTGATCAGCGCGTCATGCGTCGCCAGCCTCTCGACCGTCGCAGGTGCGGCGCCGACCACGGCGAGCGGGACCATCGCACCCGGCGGCACGTTGATCTCAGAGCGGACCGAGCGCACCGCGGTGATCAGGTCGACCAGCCAATTGATTTCGCTAGCCGCGGCCTCGTCCTCGAAAGAAAGGCGCGGCCAGTCGGTCAGCACCAGCATTTCGTTGCGGCTGCCGGTCCGACCCCAGAGTTCCTCGGTGATGAAGGGCATGAAGGGGTGGAGAAGCGTGACGATCCGGTCAAAGGTCCAGCCGATCGCCGCGCGCGTCTCCGCCTTCGCCGCGTCCGAACCCTCGTTCAGGACCGGCTTCACCAGTTCCAGATACCAGTCACAGTAGGTGTTCCAGACGAAGCGGTAGAGCGCGTTGGCGGCGTCGTTGAAGCGATAGGCTTCGAGCGCCTCGGTGACGGCGCGCGCGGTGCGCGTCGTCTCGGTGGCGATCCAGCGGTTCAACTTCTCCTGCGCGGCCGACGGATCGAAGTCACCGCCGTGGACGGCGCCGTTCATCTCTGCGAAGCGGGCGGCGTTCCAGAGCTTTGTCGCGAAGTTGCGATAGCCCTCGACACGGCTCGTCGCCAGCTTGATGTCGCGGCCCTGCGCGGCCATCGCCGCCAGCGTGAAGCGAAGCGCATCGGCGCCGTACTGGTCGATGAGGCCGAGCGGATCGATGACGTTGCCCTTCGACTTCGACATCTTGGCGCCGCGCTCGTCGCGGACGAGGGCGTGGATGTAGACGTCCTTGAAGGGCTCGACCGGCGTGCCGTTCTCGTCCTTCATGAAGTGCAGACCCATCATCATCATCCGGGCGACCCAGAAGAAGATGATGTCGAAGCCCGTAATGAGCACGCTGGTCGGGTAGTAGCGGGCGAGTTCCGCCGTCTCGTCCGGCCAGCCGAGCGTCGAGAACGGCCACAGCGCTGACGAGAACCAGGTATCGAGCACGTCCTCGTCGCGAACGAGCGTCAGCTCCAGCGCCGTCGCCGCGTCGTCGAGTTCTCCGGGAACAGCGGCCGTACCGATGACAATCCGCTCGAGATTTGGCGCGATCGGGCCGGCGTCGTCGGTCGCGAACTTGTAGTAGCGATAGGCTTCGTCGCGAGCCTCGTCCTCGTTGGCCGCCACGAAGGTGGCGCCGTCGGGGCCGTACCAGGCCGGGATCTGATGGCCCCACCAGAGCTGGCGCGAGATGCACCAGGGCTGGATGTTCTCCATCCACTCGTAATAGGTCTTTTCCCAGTTCTTCGGGACGAAGTTGGTGCGGCCCTCGCGCACCGAGGCGATGGCCGGCGCGGCGAGCGTCTTTGCGTCGACATACCACTGGTCGGTCAGGAACGGCTCGATCGGCACGTTGCCGCGATCGCCATGCGGGACCATGTGCATGTGGTCCTCGACCTTGGCGAGATAGCCGCCCTCCTCCATCATCGCGACGACCGAGCGGCGCGCCGTGAAGCGGTCATGGCCTTCCAGTGCATCGATCAGCGCGGCCAGCGCCTCGCCCTTCGGCAGCCCCTCGAGGAACTCCGCATTGCCGGCGAGCGCGATATTCGCCTCGCGGTCGAGCACCGAGATCATCGGCAGGCTGTGCCGCTTGCCGACCTCGAAGTCGTTGAAGTCGTGCGCGGGCGTGATCTTGACCGCGCCCGAGCCCTTCTCCGGATCCGAATAGGTATCGGCGACGATCGGGATGCGGCGCCCGACGAGCGGCAGGATCACATGCTTACCGATCAGCGCCTGCCAGCGCTCGTCGTCGGGGTGAACCGCAACGGCGGTGTCGCCGAGCATCGTTTCCGGCCGCGTCGTCGCGACGACGATATAGCTGGCTTCGTCGGCGGGATCGAACGCACGCCCCTCGATCGGATAGCGGAAATGCCAGAGATGGCCCTTCGTCTCGATCTGGACCACTTCGAGGTCCGAGATCGCGGTGATCAGGGCCGGGTCCCAGTTGACGAGCCGCTTGTCCTTGTAGATCAGCCCGGCGCGGTGCAGCTCGACGAAGACCTTGACGACGGCGCGCGACAGCCCCTCGTCCATGGTGAAGCGCTCGCGCGACCAGTCCGCCGATGCGCCGAGGCGCTTCAGCTGGCCGATGATCGTACCGCCGGATTCGCCCTTCCAGGTCCAGACCTTCTCCAGGAACTTTTCGCGGCCGATGGCGCGGCGGCCCGGCTCCTGCCGCTCCATCATCTGCCGCTCGACGACCATCTGCGTGGCAATGCCGGCATGGTCGAGCCCGACCTGCCAGTGCACATCGCGTCCGCGCATGCGCTCGAAGCGCACCAGCACGTCCTGCAGCGTGTTGTTGAGGGCGTGCCCCATATGGAGCGAGCCGGTGACATTGGGCGGCGGAATGACGATGGAGAAAGGCTCGGCGCCTTCCTTCGCGCCGGCGCCGGCCTTGAAGGCGCCAGCCTGCTGCCACGCGTCATAGATGCGCGGCTCGACGGCGGCCGCGTCGTAGTTCTTGTCCAGCATGACCGTGTCCGGATGAGGGGTCGTTCGGTTGCTGGTAATCGGAGGAGCGCCCACGAGTCAACCGAACCGGGCCGCGATGGTGGCCCGCGCTCGCCGCGATGACAGCTCAGCGGCCGCGCGAGACGCGTTCGATCTCGTCGCGAACCAACCTTTCGACCAGCGGCGGCAGGTTGGTGTCGAGCCACGACTTGAGCATCGGTCGCAGCATGTCCTTGACCAGATCCTCGAGCGTGCGCGCCTGTCCGGAGAGCAGAGTATGGGCCAGATCGCCGAAAGACGCCGCGACGGCAGCGTCGGCGGTCGGCGAAAGGAGCTGACGGCCCGCGGGCACATCCTCGACCTGATCGCCGGCGTGCCGAGGCGCAGGCGCAAACTCGGCGGCGGCATCGCGCTCTGCCGGAGACGAACCGGCGCGTCCTGCCGGAGGAACCATCGGGCGCGGCTGGGTCTCGGTGCGAAGAGGCTCGAGACGCGGCGCGGGCCGAGACGGCGCATCGGGTCGAGGAGGAGCATCCGGCCGCGGCGGCATCTCGAGCCGGGGACGCGGAGCGGGCTCCGAGCCGCGAGCAGGCTCGGGCCTGGCAGATTCCGGCGCGTGCACCGGTTCCGGCCGTGGCGGATCCTGTCGGAGGAAAGAGGGGATCGGATCGTCCTCGATCGGCGCCCGCGCCCCGAACAGCGCATCGATCGCCTGGGTAGAGACACTCGGACCGGGCTTGCCGGCCGGAGGCAGCAGCGCGTCGTCGCCATCATCCGAGATGATGCGGCGGATGGAGGCGAGGATCTCCTCCATCGACGGCTCCTGAACCTGATTGACCTTGGCCATGGCCACCCGATGCCCCCGACGCCTACCATCCGAATCGCTTGATTCTCATGCGATTTCGCTGACGACGCTAGCGAATTCCGCCGGGTCCCGAAACGGCGGGGGCAGCGTTATGCACGAAGCAGACACGGCCGGAGCGCACGAAAAAACGCCGGCCAGGAGGCCGGCGTCGATCTCGACCCGTCGGGGCTCCCGTCCGGGTCAGCGGCCGTCCGGCGTGCGCAGGCCGAACCACTTGTCGCGAACGGCGTTGTAGTGCTGCTGCGGCTTGTAGGTCGCGACCTTGAGGCCGAGCTTGTCGGCGGAGAGCGAGCCGACCGACGACATGATCGAATAGGCGGCGACGATCACGCTGCGCTGGGCAAGGACGAGTGACTCGCGGGCCTGGATCAGCGTCTGCTGCTGCAAGAGGACGTCGAGCGTCGTGCGCTGACCGACCTTCTGCTCCTCGATGACGCCGTCGAGCGCAAGCTGTGCAGCCTTGACGCCGGCCTCGGCCGACACGACCGCGGCGCGCGCCGCCTCGAGTTGGCCCCAGCTGGTGCTGACCGCCGAACGGACCTGGTCACGGGTCCCATCGAGCTGGATGCGGCGCTGGCCTAGCGTTTCCTTCGCCTGACGTGCCTGCGAATAGACGACGCCGCCCTCATAGATCGGCACGACCAGGTTGGCGGTGACGGAGGCCGAGTTGCTCCAGACATTCTGCTGGGACTGCTCGTCCGCATGCGACACGCTGCCCTGCAGCGAGACGGTTGGCAGCAGCTGGCCTTCGATCGACTTCACGTT
This sequence comes from Kaistia geumhonensis, assembly GCF_030815145.1. Lineage (NCBI taxonomy): Bacteria > Pseudomonadati > Pseudomonadota > Alphaproteobacteria > Hyphomicrobiales > Kaistiaceae > Kaistia > Kaistia geumhonensis. The sequence goes on from NZ_JAUSWJ010000001.1 coordinate 1,104,126, forward strand.
GAAGGCCGCCGTGTCGACATTGTACGACGCGGTGAGGATCGCCGGGTGGTTCTTGAGGCCGATCGACATCGCCGCATTCAGCGATTTCGGCAGCATCGCATTGTTGATCACCGGGGTCGCGAGGTTCCGCGGCGGCATGCCGATGACCTGAAGATAGGTCGCCTTGTTGGCGTTCAGGTTGGAAACCGCAACCTGGTAGTCGGTCTGGCCCTGGCTGAGGCTCGCCTCGGTCTGCGCCAGATCCGTCCTCGTACCCTCGCCTACCTTCAGGCGGTCGGTCGCGGCGCGCACCTGCTCCTGCAGGAAGACGATGTTCTGCTCGCGCAGCTGCAGGATCGCCTGAGCCTGAATGACGTTGGTGTAAGCGCCGACGGCGTCGAGGAACACGTCCTGCTCGGTCGACCGCAGCACCTCGCGCCCGGCGAGGACCGACGATTCGGCCTGCTTGACGTTGTTCTGGGTCTGGAAGCCGCGAAAGAGCGGCTGCTCGATCGTCAGGCCTACGGAGCGGGGCGTCAGCGCGACGCTGCTGCCTGTCGTATTGACGTTCGCGAAGCCGATGCCGGCAGTGCCGGTGACGACCGGACGATAGCCGGCGAGCGCCTGAGGAACGCCTTCATCGGTCGCACGAAGAGCGGCGCGCTGGGCATTCAGCGTCGGGTTGGTGTTGTAGGTGGAAGCAAGAGCGGCTGCGAGCGTATCCGCTCGAGCGGCTGCCGGTATGGCAGCCAGGAGGGCGACCAGAGCGACGGATGTCAGAGAGACCCTGGAAAACGGCACTATCAAACCTCGACGTTGCGAGGCGACGCCCCCCTACCGGACGTCCACCAGCGGACAAGACGCCGATAATTTACGCTGGCCCCGATGACGGTCAAATGGCACAGCCCAGAGATGCGTTGATAAACTGTATGCTGCGGCGCGAATGACACAGCTACCGATCGGCACAAATTGGCCGGCTGGTTACCAAGCGGTTGATAATGCAGGGATTCAGAAAACGAAGGCCTTGGGACGCGCAAATTCCGGCAACGGGCGCACATGGGTGTTGAAAGCCGGCCGACCGCTGACGGTACGACCCGAACGGGTGAATATGGTCGCCTTGCCGGCGAGACCGTTGGCCCCCACTACCGCAACGATTCGCCCGCCATCGGCGAGTTGGTCGGAAATGACGTCGGGCAGAAGCTCGATCGCCCCCTCGAACAGGATCACGTCATAGGGCGCACCGGCGGCATGGCCGGCGGCCAGCGGTCCGGCGACGATCGTCACATTGTCATGGCCGAGCCGCGCCAGCGTGGCCCTAGCCGTCTCCGCGAGCGCGGCATCGGGATCGACGCCGGTGACATGAGCCGCCAGCGTGGCGAGGATGGCTGTCGAGTAGCCCGAGGCCGGCCCGAGATCGAGCACCCGGTCGGTGGGCATGATCTGCGCGAGTTGCACGAGGCGAGCGAGCGGGCCCGGCTCCATCAGGTAGCGAGGCGCGCTCCCCGGGGCGGAGACAAGCAGATCCTCGTCGATATAGGCGAGCGGCTTCAGAGCGTCCGGCACGAATTCCTCGCGCGGGACCGCCGCGAAGGCGTCGAGGACGGGATATTCGGTGACGTCGACCGTGCGCACCTGGCAATCGACCATCGTGGCGCGCGCCTTGGCGTAGTCGACCATGATCGGAAACCCTCGTCCTGCTGTTTGGATGTCGTTCCTGATCCATACAAAGAGAGGGTTGTCGAGACAAGCGCGGAGAGATTCGGCGAGACAAGCCGCCGCGCCATGTGCAGCGCGGGCGGCAGCGGACATGGTGGATGACGGCGAGAAAGTGCTTGCCTATGGAAGGGCCTTGCCTCTACATCCGCAACCCGAGGGCCTCGTGGCGGAATGGTTACGCAGAGGACTGCAAATCCTTGCATCCCGGTTCGATTCCGGGCGAGGCCTCCACTCTTCATGACGCGCGATACGCTGCCCAGCGATGACCGACACGCCGAACCCCGGCATGGCGGAGCGCTCGCCGCTGCGACGGCGCGATACGGGTTTCCAGCCGGCGGCTGGCTCGATCTTTCCACCGGAATCAATCCGGAGCCCTGGCCCGCCCCCGCACCGACCGTCGAGGCGTACGCCCGGCTTCCCGATCCCGCCGATCTCGCGAGCCTTATGAAGGCCGCGCGATCCACCTATGGCGCGCCGGCGCAGGCTCTCCTCGTCGCGGTGCCCGGAAGCGACGTCGCGCTGCGGCTTCTGCCGAGCCTGGCGCCCTGCGGGACGGTCGCCGTCCTCTCGCCGACCTACTCCGGCCATGCCGAGGCGTGGCGCGGTGCCGGGCATGCGGTCCGGGCCATATCGGCCCTGAACGACGCGGCGGGCAGCGACGTCGTGGTACTCGCCAATCCCAACAATCCCGACGGGCGCGTCACGGCGCCCGCTGACATCCTTCGCGTCCTCGCCGCGCTGCCCGCAAAGGGGCTTCTGGTCGTCGACGAGGCCTTTGCCGACCTGACGCCCGAGATCAGCATCGTCCCGGCACTGGGCGACCCGCGTCTCGTCGTCCTCAGGTCCTTCGGCAAGTTTTACGGCCTCGCCGGGCTCCGGCTCGGCTTCGTGCTCGGCAGCGGGGCGATCGTGGAGCGGCTCGCGGCGCTGATGGGCGATTGGCCGGTCTCCGGTCCGGCGCTCGCGGTTGGCCGCGCGGCGCTCTCGGATACCGGCTGGCGGGATGCGACGCGGCTTCGCCTCGCAGAGCGGCGTCGCCGGCTCGACCTGGTGTTGGCGCGGCACTCGCTCGCGATCGCCGGCGGCACGGATCTCTTTCGCCTCATCGGGGTGGCGGACGCCGGCGCCCTTCATGAAAGGCTGGCGCGGCGCGGCGTCTGGACGCGGGTCTTCGCCGAGCGGCCGGGTTTCATCCGCTTCGGCATTCCCCGCGACGCCGACCTCGACCGCCTTGATGCCGCGCTCGGCCGTTGAGAGACCGATTCAGCCGAAGCGCCCAAAGCCTTGGCAGAGAATCAGAAAGCCCGGAACGTCATGATGGTTCGGGTGTCCCGGATGCCCGGAAAGCGCTGGATCGATTCGGTGACGAAATGGCCTGGATCGACCGCGTCTTCGAGGTAACACTTCACAAGGAGGTCAAACTCGCCGGCCGTCGAGTAGATCTCGGAAGCGATCTCGCTGTCGGCGATCGCGGTGGCGACCTCGTAGGCCCGGCCGAGTTCACATTTGATCTGGACGAACAGCGCTTTCATCGGAGGCTCCCTGCGGTCCTGATGCGACGGAACGCAACCGGATAGCAGGCACCGGCCCGGTGCGAAAGCCGCGAAAATCGGTGGCCCCCTCCCTTGCCGGATCGCGCCGTGTGGCTAGTTGCTTCTCTGGCGCTATCGTCCAGGGAGGTTCCGATGCGCGTCCGTTGCCTCATCTCCGCCGCCGCGATCGCCGCCGCCGTCAGCGCCAGCGCGCTCTCTCCTGTACAAGCGGAGCCGTCGAGCGCCGACCGAGCCGACTTCAAGGCGCTGGTGCAGCAGCAGCTCGACGCCTTCCGGCGTGACGACGGCGCCGCCGCGTACAGCCACGCAGCGCCCGGCATCCGTCGGATGTTCCCCACTCCTGACATCTTCATGACCATGGTCCGCCAGGCCTATCCGCCGGTCTATCGCTCGCAGAGCGTTGTTTTCGGCGAAGTGGTCGAGGGTCCGCTCGGACCGATGGAGAAGGTGTATCTGACGGCCGCCGATGGCTCGGGCTGGATCGCACTCTACAGCTTCGAGAAACAGCCTGACGGAACATGGAAGATCTCTGGCTGCCAGCTCCTGAAGGACGAGGCGCCGACGATCTAGGCCGGCTTGGCGCCGGCGGCTGCGAGACGCTTGTAGATTTCCATCACGGCGAGTACCGCGATCCCGCCAACCGAGAGCGCTATGCCCTCGACGAGGCTGATGCCGTCCAGCGAAAGAAGATCGCGGAGGGGCGGGATGGCCGGGGCGAGCATCTGAAGCGCCTGGGCTCCGGCCACGGACGCGACGAGAAGCGGGTTGTTCGAGAGCGGAATGCCGAAGACCGAACGTGTCTCCGACCTGCAGTTGAAACAATGGGCGTTCTCGCACCAGACGAGAAGCCAGAGCGTCGCGCCCTGCGCCACCGGCTGTGAGAACCCCGCCGCGAGGGCACCCGCATAGAAGGCAAAGGCGATCAGGCCGATCGCGGCGCCGCTCACGAGAACCGCGCGGATCATCGCGGTGTCGAGGATCGGCGCACCGGCCGGGCGCGGACGGCGGCGAAGAACTCCCGCCTCGCCCTTTTCGAAGGCGAGCGCCACGTCCTGCAAACCGTTCGTGACCAGGTTGAGCCACAGAAGCTGCACCGCCGTCAGGGGCGGCGGCAGGCCGGAAAGCGTCGCCAGGAGCATCAGGAGGATTTCCGCGGCTCCGGTCGAGACGACCAGCAGGATCACCTTTCGGACATTGTCGTAGGCAATGCGTCCTTCCTCGATGCCGGCGACGATCGAGGAGAAATTATCGTCGGCGAGGATGAGGCCGGCCGCTTCGCGCGCGATATCGGTGCCGCCGCGCCCCATGGCCACGCCGATATCGGCGGCATGCAGCGCCCCGGCATCGTTGACCCCGTCGCCGGTCACGGCGACGACATGGCCTTGCCGTTTCAGGCTCTCGACGATGGCGAGCTTCTGCAGCGGCTCGATGCGGGCGAAGACGCGAGCCCCCGCGGTCGCGGCATCGAAGGCCGCCGGCGTCCCGAGGCTGGCGAGTTGCGCCCCGCTCACCACGCTCTCCGGATCGTCGGCGATGCCGACCTGCCGCGCGATGGCGAGCGCGGTCAGCGGATGGTCGCCCGTCACCATCACGACGCGGATGCCCGCGTCCCCCGCCGCCGCGACCGCCTCGGCGGCGCCCGCCCTCAGAGGGTCGATGAGCCCGGCGAGCCCGATCAGCGAAAGGCCCGCCAGCGCCGCCTCGCCGGTGGCCGCGACCTGGCCCGCGGCGACGGCGATGACGCGGAACCCTCGTGCCGACAGGTCGCGCGCGGCGGCGAGCGCTGCGCCGCCATCATCGTCAGAGAGCATCGCGATCGTCTCGGGCGCGCCCTTGGCATAGGCGATGATCGTGTCGCCGTCGCCGTGGAAGGCGGCCGCATATCGACGTTCCGCCTCGTAGGGAACGCGGCCGAGCGGGTCGGGCCGGGGTGCCGTTCCTCGGCGCGGATGGCGGGCGGCGGCGACGTGGAAGGCGAGGTCGACGGCGTCGCCGCTGAGACGATCGCCTTCGAGCGCGGCGACCTCGCTCGCCAAGGCTCCAGCCTCGAGCACCGGCGCCGATGCCGCATCGCCGGCCGCTACCTCCCCGAGGCCTGGGATCCAGATGCGCTCGACCGTCAGCCGGTTCTCGGTCAACGTCCCTGTCTTGTCGGTCGCGATCAGCGTGCAGGACCCGAGGCCTTCGACCGCCATCATGTGGCGCACGATGACCTGGCGGCGCCCCATGCGCTGCATCGCGATCGAGAGCGCGACGGTCATGGCGACCGGAAGCCCTTCGGGGATGGCCGAGACGGCGAGCGCGACGGCGAGCAGCACGATCTGGTCCGGCGGCGAGCCGCGCATCGCCTCGATGGCACCGATGATTGCGATCAGCACCAGCGTCACGAGCGCGACATCGCGCGTGAAGCGCTCCATGCGCACCATCAGCGGCGGAGGCACGTCCTCGGTATCGAGACTGGCGGCGAGCTGGCCGATCACCGTCAGCCTTCCGGTGGCGACCACGATGCCGACGCCGCGCCCGCGCTCCGCCACCGTCCCGGCATGCAGCATCGTCACCCGCTCGCCAAGCGGCGCGTCGGCGGCTGCCGGCGGTTCCGCCATCTTCTCGACCGCAAGCGATTCGCCCGTCAGCAGGCTTTCGTCCACCGACAGGCCGGTTGCCTCGGCCAACCGGAGATCGGCGGGAATGCGGGCTCCGCCTTCGATCTCGACGATATCTCCCGGCACCAGCAGCCGCGCGTCGAGACGGGTCAGCACCCCGCCTCGCCGGACCGATGCCGTCACCGGGATCAGCGACTTGAGCGCCCGCGCACGAGACTCCGCCCGCCACTCCTGAAAGGAGCCGATCGCGGCGTTGCTCGCGAGAACGATGAAGATGAACCAGGCATCGGAGCCATGGCCAAGCGCAAAGGAAATCGCGGCTGCGATCAGCAGCAGGTAGATGAAAGGACTGCGGAACTGCCCGGCGACAACCTCGAAAAGCGACTTGCTGCGCGGCTCCGGCAGTCGGTTGGGACCGCTGCGGGCAAGGCGCGCCGCCGCCTCGCCCTCTGTCAGGCCCTCGAGCGCCGTATCGAACTCCGCCAGGACTGCATTGACGGTGCGGCTAGCGCAGGCGGCATCACCGGATGCGGAGCCGTGCCCGGCGCCGCCGTACTGGTTCGCTGCCGCCATCGCCGCAATCTCGCTCTTGCCAGGATTGCGGTATCCTAGCGCGATCGGCAATGTGACGCTTGGCCAAGATCAAGTCGCGGCCGGATGGGCGCGGGCTGGCAGGCGCGGAACCGGTCGCGCGCTCAGAGTGGCGCGATGTCGCCGCGAGCCCAACCCGCCTTGGTCGTCTGACGGAACTTTTCGAACCGATCTTCGTCGATCGCGGCCCGGATGCCGGCCATCAGGCTCTGGTAATAGGCGAGATTGTTCCAGGTGAGCAGCATGGCGGCGAGCGTTTCGCCCGACTTGAAGAGATGGTGCAGATAGGCGCGCGAATAGTCGCGGCTCGCCGGACAGTCCGAGCTTTCGTCGAGCGGACGATGATCCTCGGCATGGCGGGCGTTCTTGAGGTTCACCTTGCCGAAACGGGTGAAGGCAAGGCCGTGCCGGCCGGCACGGGTCGGCATCACGCAATCGAACATGTCGACGCCGCGGGCGACCGATTCGATAATGTCCTCCGGCGTGCCGACGCCCATCAGGTAGCGCGGTTTCTCCCTGGGCAGGATCGGGGTCGTCATCTCCAAAATGCGTAGCATCACCGCCTGCGGCTCCCCGACCGCGAGGCCACCGATCGAGTAGCCCTTGAAGTCCATCGCGGCGAGCGCGGAGGCGGATTCCCCGCGAAGCCGCTCGTTGTCGCCACCCTGAACGATTCCGAAGATCGCCTTGCCCGGCTGGTCGCCGAAGGCCGCCTTCGAGCGCTCGGCCCAGCGCAACGAAAGCTGCATGGCGCGCTCGATCTCCTTTTCCTCGGCCGGCAGTGCGACGCATTCGTCGAGCTGCATCTGGATGTCACTGTCGAGCAGGCCCTGGATCTCCACCGAGCGCTCCGGCGTCATCTCGTAGCGTCGGCCATCGATGTGGCTCTGGAAGGTGACGCCGTTCTCGTCGAGCTTTCGGAGCTGGGCCAGCGACATGACCTGGAAACCGCCGGAATCGGTCAGGATCGGATGCGGCCAGTTCGCGAAGACATGCAGCCCGCCGAGCTTCGCCACCCGCTCGGCGCCCGGCCGCAACATCAGGTGATAGGTGTTGCCGAGGATGATGTCGGCACCGAGCTCGCGGACCTGGCCGGGATACATCGCCTTGACCGTGCCAGCCGTGCCGACCGGCATGAAGGCGGGCGTGCGGATCGTGCCGCGCGGCATGTCGATGCGGCCGCGGCGCGCCCCGCCGTCGGTCTTCAGCAGCGTGAACGAGAAACGGTCGGTCATTCGGCCTCGGCAGGATGGAGCAGCGACGCGTCGCCGTAAGAGTAGAAGCGGTAGCCGCAGCGGATTGCGTGGCCATAGGCCTCGCGCATGGTCTCGAGGCCCGAAAAGGCGGAAACCAGCATGAAAAGCGTCGAGCGCGGCAGGTGGAAATTGGTCATCAGAAGGTCGACGGCGCGGAACCGGTAGCCCGGCGTGATGAAGATGCTGGTTGGTCCGTTGAACGAACGGATCATGTGATCCTCGCCGGCAGCGCTCTCCAGGAGGCGAAGGGATGTGGTGCCGACGGCGACGACGCGGCCTCCGCGGGCGCGCACGGCGTTGAGCGCGGCGGCGGTCGCCTCCGAGACCTCGCCACGCTCTGCATGCATCCGGTGATCGGCGGTATCGTCCGCCTTGACCGGCATAAAGGTGCCGGCGCCGACATGCAGCGTCACGAAATGCCGCTCGACGCCGCGTGCATCGAGGCGCTCGAACAATTCGGGCGTGAAGTGGAGGCCGGCCGTCGGCGCGGCGACGGCGCCTTCCTCGCGGGCATAGATGGTCTGGTAGTCAGCGCGATCCTCGGCGTCCTCGGCCCGTTTCGAGGCGATATAGGGAGGCAGAGGGATATGGCCGAGAGTCGCGATGGCGGCGTCGAGATCGGGGCCGGTGAGGTCGAAGGCGAGCACGACCTCGCCCGCCTCCCCCTTCTCCGCGACCGTCGCGGCGAGGCCCGACACGAGACAGGCGCGATCCGCCGTTTCGCCGAACAGGATGCGGTCGCCCGCCGCGATCTTCTTCGCCGGGCGCAGGAAGGCGCGCCAGCGATCGCCCGCCTCGCGCATATGCAGCGTCGCGCCGATGCGGGCCGAGACGCCATCGCGCACCCGCTCGCCGAACAACTGCGCCGGGATGACCCGCGTATCGTTGAAGACGAGCGCATCGCCCGGGCGCAGGAGGTCGGGCAGCTCGCGGACGATGCGGTCTTCCGGCGCGGCACCGGGCTTCACGACGAGCAGCCGGGCGGCATCTCGCGGGCGCGCCGGCCGGAGCGCGATGCGCTCGTCCGGCAGGTCGAAATCGAAAAGGTCGACGCGCATCGGTACTCGCGAAGGTCTCGAATGGGAAAGGGCGCCAGACGGCGCCCGGTCTCTTGCTTCTGATCGCGGCGGCAAGCGCCGCCAAGCCCTCGCCCCGGCCTTCTCCGAAGAGGGCCGGGGTGAGGGACTTCCTTGCTACGCCACGTCGGCTGCGACGCGGAGCGTGACGATCTGGTCGGGATCCTTGACCGGCTCGCCGCGCTTGATCTTGTCGATGTTTTCCATGCCCTCGATCACCTTGCCCCAGACGGTGTACTGGCCGTCGAGGAATCGGGCGTCGGCGAAGCAGATGAAGAACTGGCTGTCGCCCGAGTCGGGGTTCTGGGCGCGGGCCATCGAAAGCGTACCGCGCAGATGCGGTTCGCGGTTGAACTCGGCCTTGAGCTTCTTGCCCGAGCCGCCCATGCCGGTGCCGGTCGGATCGCCAGTCTGCGCCATGAAGCCGTCGATTACGCGGTGAAAGACGATGCCGTCATAGAACTTCTCGCGTGCCAGTTCCTTGATGCGAGCGACATGGTTGGGGGCGAGGTCGGGCCGAAGCTCGATCACCGCCGTGCCCTTGGTCGTCTCCAGGATCAGCGTGTTTTCCGGGTCCTTGATATCGGCCACGTTTCAATCTCCGTTCGGGGAATTTCGGGAAGGCTTCTGCCACCAATCGGCGGCCGCCGCGAGCCCAATCGGCAGCGGCGGCCCGATTGCGGCGTCGACCGCGCTACTTGGCGTCGGCCGCGACCTGCATCTTCACGATCTTGTCCGGATTGGCCGGCGGCTCGCCCTTCTTGATCTCGTCGACATATTCCATGCCGCTGACCACCTCGCCCCAGACCGTGTACTGGCCGTCGAGAAAGCCGCCATCGGCAAACATGATGAAGAACTGCGAATTGGCGCTGTTCGGGTCCTGCGACCGCGCCATGCCGACCGTGCCACGGCCGAAATGAGCGTTCGAGAACTCCGCCGGGATATCGGGCAGCTTGGAGCCGCCCATGCCGGTGCCGGTCGGATCGCCGGTCTGCGCCATGAAGCCGTCGATCACGCGGTGGAAGACAATGCCGTCATAGAAGCCTTCGCGGGTCAGCTTCTTGATCTGCTCGACATGCTTGGGCGCGAGATCGGGGCGCAGCTTGATGACGACGCGTCCATCCTTGAGATCGAGATAGATGGTGTTCTCAGGATCGAGCTTCTCGGAGGCGGCCATCGCCGGGGCGACGGCGAGGAAGACGGCGAGCATCGCCGCCATCATGCTGAAGAATCGAGTCACGGAAATCTCCGGTTGTTCGCCATATGGCAGGATGAACGGCGGGGTGCGGTCAGGAAGCGAATTTTTGTGTCAGCTTTCGGGCGACGAAATCCGGCACGAATGGAGTGACGTCGCCGCCGAGCCTGGCGATCTGGCGGACGAGCGTGGCGGTGATCGGCCGCGTCGCCGTCGATGCCGGCACGAAGATAGTCCGGATATCGGGCGCCATGGCGCCGTTCATGCCTGCGAGCTGCATCTCGTAGTCGAGATCGGTGCCGTCGCGCAGTCCCCGGATCAGGATGCCGGCGCCCGCTTTCCGCGCGGCATCGATGGTCAGCCCGTCAAAGGCGACGGTGGACACGCGTCCTGCCCCGCCCTCGATCGCCGCGGTAAGCATATCGATCAACGCCACCCGTTCGTCGAAGGCAAAGAGCGGCACCTTGCCGGGGTGCGTGCCGATCCCAACCACGACCTTGTCACAGAAGGCGAGTGCCGCCGCGAGGATGTCGGCGTGACCGTTGGTAATCGGGTCGAAGGATCCCGGGAAAAAGCCGGTCCGGATGGGCGGCATCGGCATGATCTCCGTTCGGTAAATCACGTGATCGCGAAGCTGTGACCGGCCCCGCCCCTGAAATTCCGCGGAACCGCCTCGATTTCGCGACGTTGACAGCCCAAGTGAAGGGCAGATGAACAGCGCGTAGTGATGCGGTTCATAGCCCCGATGGCGTGATGTGTCCAAGTTCAGATCGTCCGCGATACGGAGAGCGGCAATGACGACATGGTTTCATAGTCTGATCCTTGCGACTTCGGCGGTGGCCACCATCGCCGTAGGCGTGGCCGGCGCAGGTGTTCTGAACGACATGCGCGCCCCCGCTGCCAAGAAGGCCGATCGCCTCGCGGTCATGGCCGATCTCGGCGGCAGCCCGGAGATCACGATCGAGCAGCGTGGCGAAGGTGTGTCGATATTGACCCGAGTTCCCTCGCCGGCCGCCAACTGAGCCCGGGCCCCTTTTCCTGACCTCGGTAAACCCCGACCGATCAAGAAACGACCTCCCCCATAAACTGAAACGCCGGCTCGCGCCGGCGTTTTCTTTTCTGTCTGTCGGCAACGCTTATTCGGCGCGCGGCTCGACCTCGTCGCCGGTCTCTCCAAGACGGTCGACCGAAACGACCTTCTCGCCCTCGGCGGTGTCGAAGACGATCACGCCCTGCGAACCGCGCGAGACGATGCGGATCGGCTTGTCGCCGCCGACCGGCATGCGGATCATCTGACCGCCATCGGTCACGAGCATGATCTGGTCGCTGTCCTCGACGGGGAAGGACGCCACGAGCTGGCCGTTGCGCTCGTTGACGGCCATCGCGACGATGCCCTTACCGCCGCGATTGGTGACGCGGTATTCGAAGGACGACGTCCGCTTGCCGTAGCCGTTCTCGGAGATCGTCAGGACGAACTGCTCGGCTGCGCTCATGGCGACGTAGCGCGACTCGGAGTCGGCCGTCGGGTCGCCCGCCATGTCGGCCGTCTCCGACTCGACGTCGTCCGAAACGACATCCTCGGTCTCGGGCTCTCCCCTGACCGCGCGGCTCTTCTTGAGATATTCGGCGCGCTCCTCGGCGCTCGCATCGAAATGGCGCAGGATAGCCATCGAGATGACCCGGTCGCCATCGCCGAGCGCGATGCCGCGGACGCCGGTCGAGTCTCGACCTTTGAAGACGCGGACATCGGTGACTTCGAAGCGGATGCACTGGCCCGCGGCCGTCGTCAGCAGCACGTCGTCCTGTTCCGAGCAGAGCTGGACGTCGACGATCGCGTCGCCATCCTCGTCGAACTTCATCGCGATCTTGCCGTTACGGTTGACCTGGACGAAGTCGCTCAGCTTGTTGCGGCGCACGGTGCCACGCGTGGTGGCGAACATCACGTCGAGCGTCTCCCAGCTCGCCTCGTCTTCCGGCAGCGGCAGGATCGAGGTGATACGCTCCCCGTCCTGCAGCGGCAGGAGATTGTTGAGGAACTTGCCGCGCGCCTGAGGCGCCGCGAGCGGCAACCGCCAGACCTTCATCTTGTAGGCGATGCCGCGGGAGGAGAAGAACACCACCGGGGTATGCGTGGAGGCGACAAACAGGCGCGTGACGAAATCCTCGTCCTTGGTCGCCATGCCGGACCGGCCCTTGCCGCCGCGGTTCTGCGCGCGATAGGTCGCGAGCGGCACGCGCTTGATGTAGCCCTCGTGGCTGACGGTGACGACCATGTCCTCGCGCTGTATCAGGTCCTCGTCCTCGAAATCGGCGCCGCCTTCGAGGATCTCGGTCTTGCGCGGGGTCGCGAACTCGTCGCGCACCGCCGTCAGCTCGTCGCGGATGATGCCCATGATCCGGGCGCGCGAGCGCAGGATGTCGAGATAGTCGGCGATCTCGATGCCGATCTTGTTCAGTTCGTCGGCGATCTCGTCGCGGCCGAGCGCGGTGAGGCGCTGCAGGCGCAGATCAAGGATCGCGCGCGCCTGCGCATCTGACAGCTGATAGGTGCCGTCGGCGGCGAGGCGATGGCGCGGATCATCGATCAGCGCGATCAGCGGCGCAACATCGAGCGCCGGCCAGTGACGCTCCATCAGCCGCTCGCGCGCCGTCGTGGGATCGGGCGCGGTGCGGATGAGCTGGATGATCTCGTCGATATTGGCGACGGCGATAGCGAGACCGACGAGCACATGGGCGCGATCGCGCGCCTTGTTGAGCAGGAACCGCGTCCGGCGCGTCACCACTTCCTCGCGGAAGGCGACGAAGGCCTGGATGAGGTCCTTCAGGTTCATCAGCATCGGGCGGCCGCCCGAGAGGGCCACCATGTTGACGCCGAACGAGGTCTGAAGCGGCGAGAAGCGATAGATCTGGTTCAGCACCACATCGGCCACCGCGTCGCGCTTCAGTTCGATCACGACGCGCATGCCCTGGCGGTCGCTCTCGTCGCGGATGTCGGAGATGCCCTCGATGCGCTTGTCGCGCACCAGTTCGGCGATCTTCTCGATCATCACCGCCTTGTTCACCTGATACGGGATCTCGGTGATGATGAGCGCCTCGCGCTCCTTGCGGATCGTCTCGACGGCGACACGGCCGCGCATCAGGATCGAGCCGCGCCCGTCCTGATAGGCGGCGCGGATGCCGGCGCGGCCGAGGATCAGGCCGCCAGTCGGGAAATCGGGACCGGGCACGATCTCCATGAGATCGGCGATCGAGATGGCCGGATCGGCGATATAGGCGATGCAGGCGTCGATCACCTCGCCGAGATTGTGGGTCGGGATGTTCGTCGCCATGCCGACGGCGATGCCGCCGGCACCGTTGACGAGCAGGTTCGGGAAGCGCGCCGGCAGGACGACAGGCTCGCGCTCGGAGCCGTCATAGTTGTCCTGATAGTCGACCGTGTCCTTGTCGATATCCTCGAGCAGGGAATGGGCCGCCTTGGCGAGACGGACCTCGGTGTATCGCATGGCCGCGGGGCTGTCGCCGTCGACCGAGCCGAAATTGCCCTGGCCGTCGGCCAGCATGACGCGCATGGAAAAATCCTGCGCCATGCGGACCAGCGCGAAATACACCGACTGGTCGCCATGCGGATGGTACTTACCGATCACGTCGCCGACGACACGGGCCGACTTGCGGAACGGCTTGTTCCAGTCATAGCCCTGCTCGTTCATCGAATGCAGGATGCGGCGATGCACCGGCTTGAGGCCGTCCCGGGCGTCGGGAAGCGCACGGCTGACGATCACGCTCATGGCGTAATCGAGGAAGCTGCGCTTCATCTCGTCGGAGATGGAGATGCCTTCGAATTCGGAAGGCCGGCCGTCGCCGGGCTCGTCCTGGCGCGGCGGCTCGTTGGTATCGGACAACAGATGTTTCCGGAATCAGGTTTCGTTGCGCGCGATCATAGGGACCGCATTGCGGCGGTTCAAGGAATGCTCTCGGACTTGACGGATTTCCGCGCCTTCTGCCGCCTTGTTAGGCGACTCGCAGGACCCGGGAGGGCGAAAGGGCGTCCCGGCCGTGGCGCTTGCGCCCTCTCGCCCGGCATGCGAGATAGCCGCGTTCGACGGGCGACGGCGGCGACGATGCGCTTCACGCCCCAATCGTGGTCCCGCTGCTCCTCCTCGCCTCACGCCGTCGATGCTCTTTTCCTCGCCCGAGTTCATCTTCCTGTTCCTGCCCGTCGTCACGCTGGTGACATGGGCGCTGGCGCGGCAGTCGGATCTCGCGGCCAAGATCTTCCTGATTTTCGCGTCGGTCGTGTTCTACACGATCTCGGGCTTTCTCGACGTCGTGGTGCTCGCGGTCTCGCTCGCCGCCAATTTCGCGCTGGCCATGGCGATCGAGCGCGGCCGACATGCCAAGCTCTATCTCATCGTCGGTATCGTCTTCGACGTCGCCATCCTCGGCTATTTCAAATATTTCGACTTCCTGACCGACACGGTGAACACCGCCTTCGGCCGTGAAGTCTCACACGGTGAATTCCGCCACCTGCCGCTGGCGATCTCCTTCTTCACCTTCCAGCAGATCGCCTTCCTGATCGACGTGCACCGCGGCCGCATCCGGCGGCCCAACCTCGGCAACTACGTCTTCTTCCTGTTCTTCTTCCCGCACCTCATTGCCGGCCCGATCACGTCCTATCTTCCGATCAGCCGGCAGGTCGACCTGAAGCGGGTCTTCACGCCCCGGGTGCGCAATATCTGCTTCGGCCTTGCGCTGTTCTCGGTCGGTCTCGCCAAGAAAGTGCTGATCGCCGATCCGCTCGGCCAGTATGTGAAGCCGTTCTTCGCCGAACCGGAGGCACTCGGATTCTGGACAGCCTGGCTCTCGGCGCTCGGCTATTCCTTCCAGATCTATTTCGACTTTTCCGGCTACAGCGACATGGCGATCGGCCTCGGCATGCTGTTCAACATCCGCTTGCCGCTCAACTTCGCCTCGCCCTACAAGTCGCGCTCCATCCAGGAATTCTGGCGCCGCTGGCACATCACGCTGTCCAACTGGCTGCGCGACTACATCTACATCCCGCTCGGCGGCAACCGCCACGGCAGCGTGCGCACCTATGCCAATCTCGTCGCCACGATGCTGATCGGTGGCATCTGGCACGGCGCCGGCTGGGGCTTCGTCGTCTGGGGGCTGGTCCATGGACTCGGCCTCGCGGCGAACCGGTTCTATGCACGAATGGGCATGCCGCGCCTGCCGCGCGCGGTCGCCTGGCCGCTCACCTTCCTGTTCGTGACCTTCGCCTGGATCCTGTTCCGCTCGGCGACGCTCGGCGACGCGATCGTCCATCTTGAGGCTATGGTCGACCCTGCCGGGATCTTCACCGACAGCTACCGGCCCTTCCTGACGGTCGCCAACCTCAACCGCATGATCGCGCTCGTGGTCGTCGCCGGCCTCGTCGCATTCCTCGCGCCGCCGGCCGCGCTCATCGCGGGCGTCACCATCCTGCCGAACCGGCGCGCCGCCATGAGGGCCGCGCTCTGGTGCGGCCTCATCTTCGGCCTTGCCTTGCTCGCATTCACGGGCCAGACCTCGACGAATGAATTCATCTATTTCCGCTTCTAGCGGCAGGGCCCGCCTGCGCGCCGCGCTCACGAAGGGCGCCCGACGCTCGCTCGCCATGATGGCGCTCGGCGCGATCATGGGCCCGCTGCTCTATGCCGGGCTGGTGACGTTCCAGCTCGGGGCCTGGAGCCGCGCGCAATGGTGGCTCTACGACATCCTCACGCTCCGCCGGCACTTCTACGCCGACATCGTGAAGCCGCTGCCGCCCGAGGCGCGCAAGACGCTGGTCGCCGCAGGCTCGGGGACGATGTTCGGCCTCGACGGCGGCGCCGTCAGCCGCGCCACCGGCGAGACGGTGCTCAATTTCGGCATGCATGCCGGCCTCGACATCGACCTCCTGCTGGCGCAACTCGACGGCTTCGTCGACGCCAACGACCGCGTGGTGATGCCGCTGGAGTTCGAGCACTACAGCCGAACCGCGGTGACCGACCTCTCGGCGGAAACCTTCCTCGCCTTCCTCTACCCCTATGCGGACGCGATCCCCTTGACCCGCCTCGCCCGCCTGGCTGCGGCGGCGCATCCCTTCAACGTCCTCGACGGGGTCGGCAACCGCATCGGCGAGATCATCGGAACGCGTCCGAGCCCTGCGCGCCCGCTCGCGACGCTGCTCGACGACTGGAAGGCCGCCCGGGCGTCCGGCGGCGCGGGCGACGACCACGCGCCCTACGACTATTCGACGATGAACGCGCATGGCGACAAGGAGCTCATGCTCCAGACGCCGAAAGATGCCGAAGCGGCTATGCGCGCCGCCACGACGCCGGCGCAGCCCATCGTCACGCCCTACGCCGCCGGCGCCCTCGCCGACGCCCGCAAGGTGGTCGAGGCCAAGGGGGCCAGCCTCATCCTGACCTGGCCCGTGATTGTGGAGGACGATTCCGGCACGCTCTTCACGCCCGAATACTGGCAGCGGATCATCGATCTCGCGCGTGCCGCCGACGAGGCCGGCTCGCCGATCCACTGCGACCCGATCGGCGCCATCGTGCCGGTCCAGTACCGCTACGACACGTCCTATCACGTGAACTGGAAGGGTGCCTCGGTCTACTCGGCCGGCTTCGCAGCCTGCCTGCCAGAGATCGAAAGCCGGGCGTTCGACTGGAAGAGCGCCGATGCCGCCACCCTCGCCGCGCGCGCCAAGGGGCGCATCGCGGGACTGAAGCGCCCGCCCGACCCGCTGGTCTTCGGCTATGAGCGCAATATCCGCCTGCTTCAGACGCTCAACGACGCCGTGGTTGCGGCGCATGCCGCCAGCGGCCGCTACCCAGACGAACTGCCGGCCATCGACCCGGACATTCCGGTCGTCGAGAAGGGTGCCGGGCTGTTCCTGCCCTGGTACCGGA
Organism: Kaistia geumhonensis; assembly: GCF_030815145.1. NCBI lineage: Bacteria > Pseudomonadati > Pseudomonadota > Alphaproteobacteria > Hyphomicrobiales > Kaistiaceae > Kaistia > Kaistia geumhonensis. Next base: position 1,121,030 of record NZ_JAUSWJ010000001.1, read on the forward strand.
CCGACGGCACCGACTACAAGCTGGTGGCGGAGGACCCGCATGACTGCTTCGCGGTCTCCGAAGGCTGGCCGCAGATGATCGATCCGACCCGGCCCGTCGCGGGCGGCTGCACCTACGGATTCTGGACGCCCGGCGCGGCGGACTGGTAGCGCCGCCGGAGCCGTGCCAAGCTCCGAAGCGCGGCGCTCGGCGCGCCGTCTGCGGGGGGCCGATCTTGGGCGATTATCTGCTGAACGCGCTCGTGACGCTCGCCGTCACCATCGACCCGATCGGCCTCGCGCCGATCTTCGTCGCGCTGACGCGCGGCATGACCGACCTGCAGCGCCGCCAGACCGCGATCCGCGCCACGATCACCGCCATGCTGGTGCTGCTCGCCTTCGCGCTGGTCGGCGAAAAGCTCATCACCTTCCTCGGTATCTCGATCCCCGCCTTCCGCATCGCCGGCGGGCTGCTTCTCTTCCGCATCGCCTTCGAGATGGTCTTCGAGCGGCGCGACAAGCGCAAGCAGGCGAGCGCCGACCGGGCGCTGGAGGAAACGGCCTTCGACCAGGACGACGTGCGCCATCTCGCGATCTTCCCGCTCGCGATTCCCCTGATCTCGGGACCGGGCGCGATCTCGGCGACGATCCTGATCGCGTCCGGCGCGCCGGATACGCTGAGCCTGATCGGCCTGCTCGCGATCGTGGCGCTGCTGATCCTCTGCTGCCTGCTCGTCTTCATGGCGGCCGGACCGCTCGATCGCGCGCTGGGCGATACGGGCCGCATCGTGCTGACGCGCTTGCTCGGCGTCCTGCTTGCCGCCCTCTCGGTGCAGTTCGTTGCCGACGGCATCGTTGCGATCGCGCGGACCGCCTTCCCGGCGACCCTCTAGCCGGGACCGGCTGCGGCCGTCGTCCTGCCGAAAACAACCTCATGCATAATGCGGCCGGGCAGCAGCGTGAAGAGGCCGGCAATCACCAGCGCGCCGATGAAGAGGTTGCGCGCGAGATGGCGGTGCATGCCGACCTCATGGCGGCGCGCCATCATGACGAGGTTCGGCAGCACGATCAGCGTCAGGATCGACAGGAGATGAACCAGGCTGAACGGCCCGAAGGTGCGGATCTCGTGGATCCAGAAGGACGAGCCGGCCACGACGACCATCAGCAGGACCCAAAGCCAGCCGACAGAGCGATGCGGCAGCGTCCCCTTTGGCGCGGCAAACTGCACGATGCCGATGGCGAGCGCCGCCAGCGCCGCGAACGCATGAATCTGGATGACGGAAGAGGCCTCGAGAAGGGGAGCCAGCGACATGCGAGACTCTCCCCTCAGGACAGGATCAGCGGATCGCCCACGTTCAGAATTCCGCCCGCGCGGACCTCGGCGTAAACGCCACAATCCATGTGATCGTAGAGCCGAAGCAGGTTCGCCGGGATCTCCATGTCCCGCTCGGCGGTCGCCGGATCGACATTGGTGGCGACGCAGCGGCGGGTGCGCTTGACGATGGCGATCTCCGCCGTGCCGAGCGCCGCGCGCCGCCCGACCCAATCCAGTTCCACGAAAGGGGGCAGGCCGGTCACGTAGACATTGGCGCGAAAGCGCAGCGGATCGACGCTGCGGCCGAGTGCGAGCCCGAGCGCCGCGACCGTGGCGAGATTGATGATCGACACGAGCGGCTTGCCGACATCGGAGAAGCTGTGCCCCGGCGCGGCCAACACCTTGAGGGGACCGCGCACCTCCTCGCCCATGAAGTCGGTGAGATACGCTTCCGCCGCCCGTCGTCCTTCCTCGGTCGACAGGCGAAAGGTCGCCGCCCGATCACCCTCGACGTGCCAGTCATGCGTCTCGGGATCGAGTGTTGTGCGCAGCTTTGCCAGCCGCGCATTCTTCATCAGGCAGAGGAACTTGGTCTTTGGCTGGTAGGCCGGAGCGGACGGGTCGAAGCCGGAGGGGCCGTTCTCGATCGCATAGACGCGGTCCCCGGGGATCGTCGCGTGGCGGGCCAGGCGCGCTCCCGCCAGCGGCCCAGGCGAGAACCCCTTCACGGGGTATCGATAGAGGCTGTCGACGGTGGCGTTCATCGACGTCATCTCCCATCCTTGAGGGCAGCAACGGCAGCGGCGATGCGGCCGAAGAGCTCGTCCCAGTCACCACGCTTCGCCTGACGCATCAGCCGCGCCGAAGGATACCAGGGCGACGCTTCGGCGCTCGGCCCCCAGCGCCATTCCGGCACCTGTTTCAGCGCGACGATCAGCGGTCGGCCCAGTGCACCGGCGAGATGCGCGACCGCAGAATCGATCGAGACGACGAGATCGAGATTGGCCAGGACTGCCGCCGTATCCATGAAGGAATCGGGCCCGGAGGCAAAGTCTTCCGGCAGGATCGTGACCTTCATGCCCTCGGGGAGAGACGAAAGCTGCTCCGTGCCCGCGCCTTTCTGCAGGCTGACGAGTTCCACGCCCGGCAGCGCGGCGAGCGGCGCGAAGGCGGCGAGCGGCACCGAGCGCAGGCGGTCCACGGCAGCGTTCGGATTGCCCTGCCAGGCAATGCCGATGCGGAAAGGCCCATTCGGCAGGCGGGCGCGCCATGAGGCGACGCGCGCCGGATCGGCCGCGAAATAAGGCACGCGGCCGGCAAGGAGATCTTCGCCGAGACCGAGCAGATGCGGCAGGCTCATAAGAGAGGCGTGCACGTCATGCGGCGGCGGCACCTCCTGCCGGGCGACCACCTTCAAGTCGCCCATGCCGGCGACGAGCCCGTGCAGGCTTTCCGGCACCTCGACGACCACGTCCTCTCCCCGTTCTGCGAGGAGAGCGGCGAAGCGCACGAACTGGATCGTGTCACCGAGCCCCTGCTCGGCGTGCAGCAGCAGGCGCCGGCCCGCGAGCGGTCCTCCCTCCCACTCCGGCGTCCCCGCCTCGCGCGGCCGCCAGACCGGCGTGATCCGCCGCTCCTCGAAGCCCGGCCAGCCTTCGGCGTGGCGGCCGCGGAAGAGCATCAGCGTCGCGCGGCCATAGACGGCGGCGGGGCGACCGGGCTCGATCGCCAGCGCCCGGTCGTAGTCCGCGAGGGCCTCGTCGAAACGCCCGCATTCACGCAGCGCATTGGCTCGGTCGGTCAGCAGCCCGGCATGGTCCCGCCGGCCGCCGAGGCCTCGGTCGCAGGCGGCGACCGCGTCCTCATAGCGCTGCAATTCGTAGAGCGCGCTGCCTTCGAGCGCCGCGAAATCTGGTTCGGCCCGCCGTGCCGCCGGAGCGGTCTCGATCGCCGCAAGCGCCTCGGCAGCCCGTCCGAGCCGCAGCAGCGCCTTCGCCTTGTTGGACAGGAGCGCCCCGTCGGACGGCGCCGTCGCGAGACCGCGCTCGAAGCTGGCCAGCGCCTCGTCGACCCGGCCGCCGGCCAGCAGGATCAGGCCGCGGCTGTTGAGCAGGTCGGGCCGGCCCGGCGCGGCGGCGAGCGCGCGCTCGATGGTTCTCAGCGCTTCATCGGTGCGGCCGAGATCCCGCAGCAGGCGGGCCCGGTTGTGCAGCACCGGCACATGCGCCGGACGCGCCAAGAGCGCCCGATCATAATCCGCGAGGGCGGCGTCTGTCTGGCCCAACGCCTGCAGCAGCACACCGCGGTTGTTGAGCGCCTCCACGAAGTCCGCTCGCTTCGCGAGGGCATCCCCATACCCTGCCATCGCATCATCATGGCGTCCGAGCGCCTCGAGAACGGTCGCCCGGTTATAGGCGAGCTCGGCGCTGGCAGGGGCAGCCGTCAGCGCGGTTTCATAAGTCTTCAGCGCGTCGGCCAACCGACCGAGTGCATGCTGCGACCCCGCCTTCGCAGCGAGGACGTCGGGAATGCCCGGCCGGATCGCGAGCGCCCGGTCGAAGCTCTCGATCGCCGGGCGATGGGCGCCCTGCCCTGCCTGCACGAGTCCCATCAGGAAGCGGGCGTCGAACAGCTTGGGCATGGCCGCGACGACCAGCCGGCACTGCTGCTCCGCCTCCTGCAGACGCCCGGCCTGATAGGCGGCGACCGCCCTTCCGAACGTCGCCTGCAGCGCGCTGTGCGCCTGGTTCATGCCGCCTCCCGCCAGTCGTCTCGGTCCCGCCCTGATCTACCGGTCGAATGGCGCGACTTCAACACGCGGCGACCGATCGGCAGCTCGCGCCGCAGCCAGATCCTGCCATGGGCCAAGCGACCAGTAGGACCCGGCGGCACCCGACGGCGAGGTCATGACATGCACGATGGCCGGACCGATCCGATCGCCGGTCTCGCCATAGGGAATGCGCGCTGTCGGCCGGCCGAGCGCGAGGCTCGCGGCGCGTTTCGACGTGAAGGCGATGCGGCGCGGCGCGCAGCGGGCGATCTTCTCGTGCAGCGCCGCGGCGTCGACGCGCGAAAGATCGATCGCGTCGTCCTGACCTATATGCTCCTTGGCCACGTCGGTGAGCCCGATGCCGTAGCGAAGCACCTCGCGATAGGCGAGCGGCGCCAGCACATGCGGCGTCAGGCCGACGGCATGAAGCGTCGGCCAGAACTTGTTGCCCGGCTTGGCGTAATAGGCGCCGACCCGCGCCGACCACGCTCCGGCGCCCGTCCCGCAGAAAACGATGTCGAGACCCGGCGCCAGAACGTCCGGCAGGACGGGCATGGGCCCGCCTCCCCTTCGACCCGATCCTAGAACGGGATGTCGTCGTCGAGATCGGCCGCGTAGGAGCTGGTCGCGGCCGGCTGGCGGGCGGCGCCACCGCCGCGCGGGGCTTCGAGCGGGCTGGAACGGCCGAAATCGCTGCCACCGCTCTCGTAGTCACCGCCGCCTTCGGACGGACCCGACCGGCCGTCGAGCAGCGTCAGCTCGCCGCGGAAGCGCTGCAGCACCACCTCGGTCGAATAGCGCTCGGCGCCCGACTGGTCCTGCCACTTGCGGGTCTGCAATTGGCCCTCGACATAGACCTTCGAGCCCTTCTTCAGATACTGCTCGGCGATCTTGGCGAGGTTCTCGTTGAAGATCACCACGCGGTGCCACTCGGTCCGCTCCTTGCGCTCACCGCTTTGACGGTCGCGCCAGGTCTCGGAGGTGGCGATGTTGAGATTGACGATCGGGTCGCCCGATTGCGAGCGGCGCACTTCCGGGTCGCGCCCGAGATTGCCGACCAGGATCACCTTGTTGACGCTACCGGCCATGCGCTTTCCTTTCCTCTTGGGCAGCCGCCCGCACCGAAGCGCGGGCGCCGCCATTCCTGCCGCAGCCTAGACAAAATCGCCGCCGCTTTCGCCCGCCTTCGCTGCTTGTCCACAGCGCGCCTCTGCGTCGGACAAGACTCCCGTTCCTTATTTGTTCTAGACAATCGCGTTGGCGCTGGCAAGATCGGCTCCGCTCCGCTAGAGGCGAGTCGCGGCGCGCACCGGCGGGCCTGCGCGCCGGTGCCGTCTTGTCTCGCGCCGCACAACGCCTAGATTTGCAGTTCGGCTTTCGCCGCCTTCCCCGATGGACCGACAGGATATGGCATCACACGCTGACAAGGCTTCGTCGGGCGGAAGCACCGGCAAGTTCATCTCGGTTCGCGGCGCCCGCGAGCACAATCTCAAGAATGTCGATGTCGACCTGCCGCGCGACAAGCTGGTGGTGTTGACCGGGCTCTCCGGCTCCGGCAAGTCCTCGCTCGCCTTCGACACGATCTATGCCGAGGGCCAGCGCCGCTATGTCGAGAGCCTCTCGGCTTATGCCCGGCAGTTCCTCGAGATGATGCAGAAGCCGGACGTCGACCAGATCGACGGCCTGTCGCCGGCGATCTCGATCGAGCAGAAGACGACGTCGAAGAATCCGCGCTCGACGGTCGGCACCGTCACCGAGATTTACGACTATATGCGCCTGCTCTTCGCGCGGGTCGGCATCGCCTATTCGCCGGCGACCGGACTGCCCATCGAGAGCCAGACGGTCAGCCAGATGGTCGACCGCGTGCTGGCGCTGCCCGAAGGGACGCGCCTCTACCTGCTGGCGCCGATGATCCGCGGCCGCAAGGGCGAGTACAAAAAGGAACTGGCAGAGCTCCAGAAGAAGGGTTTCCAGCGCGTCAAGCTCGACGGCGTCTTCTTCGAGATCGCGGAGGCGCCGAGCCTCGACAAGAAGCTCAAGCACGACATCGACGTCGTCGTCGACCGCATCGTCGTGCGCGGCGACATCGCGGCGCGGCTCGCCGACAGCTTCCAGACGGCACTGGAACTTGCCGACGGCATCGCGCTGGCCGAGTTCGCCGACGAAACCGACGAAAAGGGCGAAGCGCGCCGCATCACCTTTTCGGAGAAGTTCGCCTGTCCGGTCTCCGGCTTCACCATCGCCGAAATCGAGCCGCGGCTGTTCTCGTTCAACAATCCCTTCGGCGCCTGCCCGGAATGCGACGGGCTCGGCTCTGAGAAGAAGATCGATCCCGATCTGGTGGTGCCGGACGGCTCGGTGTCGCTGAAGCAGGGCGCGGTTGCCCCCTGGGCTAAGTCGTCCTCGCCCTATTACCAGCAGACGCTGGAGGCGATCGCGCGGCACTATGGCTTCGCGATGACCGACCCCTGGGACGAAATTCCCGAGGCTGCGAAAAACGCCATCCTGCACGGCACCGGCAAGACGGAGATCGAGTTCGTCTACAATGACGGCACCCGCGCCTATCGCACCAGGAAGAGCTTCGAGGGCGTCGTCACCAATCTGGAGCGGCGCTGGCGCGAGACCGAATCGAACTGGGCGCGCGAGGAGATCGAGCGTTACCAGGGATCGACGCCATGCAAGGCCTGCGGCGGCGCTCGGCTGAAGCCGGAGGCGCTGGCGGTGAAGATCGCCGGGCGCAACATCGCCGAGGTCTCCGAGCTGTCGATCCGCAAGGCGGCCGCCTGGTTCGAGGCGCTGCCGGCAGAGCTCAACGACAAGCAGAACGAGATCGCGGTCCGCATCCTCAAGGAAATCCGCGAGCGCCTCTCATTCCTCATCGATGTTGGCCTCGACTATCTGATGATGTCGCGCAATTCGGGCACGCTGTCGGGCGGCGAGAGCCAGCGCATCCGTCTCGCTTCGCAGATCGGCTCGGGCCTGACGGGCGTCCTCTACGTGCTGGACGAACCCTCGATCGGCCTGCACCAGCGCGACAACGAGCGGCTGCTGGAGACGCTGCGGCACCTGCGCGACATCGGCAACACCGTCCTCGTCGTCGAGCATGACGAGGACGCCATCATGACGGCCGACTATGTGGTCGATGTCGGACCGGCGGCGGGCGTCCATGGCGGGCAGATCGTGGCGCAGGGAACGCCGGCGGAGATCATGGCCGATCCGGCCTCGCTGACGGGTCGATATCTTTCAGGCGAACTCAGCGTCGAGGTTCCGGAGAAGCGCCGTCCGATCAGGAAGGACCGGCGCATCCGCGTCGTCGGGGCGCGCGGCAACAATCTGAAGAACGTCTCGGCCGATATCCCGCTCGGTACCTTCACCTGCATCACCGGCGTCTCGGGCGGCGGCAAGTCGACCTTCCTCATCGATACGCTCTATGCCGCGGTGGCACGGCATCTCAACGGCGCGCATCTCCACCCCGCCGAGCATGACCGTATCGAGGGACTCGAGTTCATCGACAAGATCATCGACATCGACCAGTCGCCGATCGGCCGGACGCCGCGGTCCAACCCCGCCACCTATACCGGGGCCTTCACGCCGATTCGCGAGTGGTTCTCGGGACTTCCGGAGGCGAAGGCGCGGGGTTACGGGCCGGGCCGCTTCTCGTTCAACGTCAAGGGCGGGCGCTGCGAAGCCTGCCAGGGCGACGGCGTCATCAAGATCGAGATGCACTTCCTGCCCGACGTCTACGTCACCTGCGAGGTCTGCAAGGGCAAGCGCTACAGCCGCGAGACTCTCGACGTGAAATTCAAGGCCAAGTCGATCGCCGACGTGCTCGACATGACGGTCGAGGAGGCCCGCGAGTTCTTCCAGGCCGTGCCGGCAATCCGCGACAAAATGGAGACATTGGACGAGGTTGGACTCGGTTATGTCAAAGTTGGTCAACAAGCGACAACACTTTCGGGCGGCGAGGCGCAGCGCGTGAAGCTCGCCAAGGAGCTGTCCCGGCGCGCGACCGGCAAGACGCTCTACATCCTCGACGAGCCGACGACCGGCCTCCATTTCCACGACGTCGCCAAGCTGATGGAAGTGCTGCACAGCCTGGTCGACCAGGGCAACACCGTCGTGGTGATCGAGCACAATCTCGAGGTCATCAAGACGGCCGACTGGATCATCGATCTCGGCCCGGAGGGCGGCGACGGCGGCGGCGAGATCGTCGCCATCGGAACGCCGGAGGAGATCGCGAAGGTGCCCGGTTCCTATACCGGCCGCTTCCTGAAGCCGGTGCTCGACAAGGCCAAGGCGGCGCGCAAGCGGCGCAAGGCCGAAGCGGCCGAATAGGCGGTCAGGCGCGATCGGAGACGCGGTTGCGTCCGCCGCTCTTCGCCGCATAGAGGGCGGCGTCGGCAGAGCGGAACGTCTCCGCCACCGCTTCTCCCGGCGAACACAGCGCGATGCCGGCGCTGATGGTGATCGAGCCGGCTACGGGATGAGCGGAAATCGTCACGAGATGGCGGACCCGGTCGGCGAAGCGCAGCGCATTGGTCATCGTGACATTGTCGAGGATGACCAGGAATTCCTCGCCGCCCCAGCGGCCGACCCGGTCGATCGGCCGCAACTGGCTGCGGATCAGTTGTGCCGTCGTGACGAGGATCTCGTCGCCGACGAGATGGCCATGCCGGTCGTTGATCGACTTGAAGTGGTCGATATCGAACAGGACCAGGGCAGCCGACTTGTGGTCGTCATGGTCCTCGAAGGCCTGCATCCATTCTTCGAGAGCGCGCCGGTTGGCGATGCCGGTCAGGGGGTCGGTCCTCGCAGCGTCCTCCATGCTGCGCGCGTGGCGGGAGACGCGGTCGAACTCCAGCCGCAGCATCGCCACGAGCGACAGCAGGAGCAGCGTGAGCAGATGCGCGACCACCGCATTGACAAGAAGGGCGCTGACCCTGAGATCCCCCTCCTCGGAGGCATCGAGAGCCGCGATCCCGAGCGCCAGAGCCGAAAGCAGGAATGTCACCGAGGCGGCCGCGACCGCGCGCCGTCGCGACAGCAACATGAAGGCGGCGACATAGAGCGCCGGCATCCATTGCAGGGTATTGGCGACGTCGTAGATGCTCTCTTCCGGGGGCCCGAGGGCGAAAAGGACCACCTGCGCGACGAGATAGAACGCGACGCCGAAATAGCAGGCGAGTTCCGCATAGGGTTGGAACCACGGCTTCGCGGCCACGCCCAGCAGGTTCACGCAAAGAAAGATGATGACGATCGGGTAAGCCCATTGATCGCTGGGCTTGATGAGGCCGGCGCTCGTCTCGAAGGCCCAGAGCCCGAGAAAGACCAGCGCGCCGGCCGCAATCACGATCATGACGATCTGTTTGCGGCGCCTGGCCAGCGACGACAGATCGCCCGCCGACTCAGACATGGAAGCCGCTCCAGAGGCCCAATCCTGGCGCATCATCGCTGGTCTCTTGCCGCAGGCCGCACGACGGCGACCTCACCTCTGACGACAAAGTCGGCAACTTGGCCGACAGCCAGCTAATGGAGGGTTTCCGAATCTATTTCAACCGGAGATATGGTTGCGAAATCTCTAGCCGCCGCTTCTGGTTGCAGACGGCACAGGCGGGCGCGGGCGCCCGCCTCGCAGGGGGTGGCAGCAGGGGTCAGGAGTAACCGGCCTGCTTGCGGAACTGGGCGGCGGTGGCAGCCGCCTGAGCGGCGGGCACCAGCACATAGCCGCGGGCCGACATGCAGGCCTCGGCGGCGCGCAGAGCGGCATTGTCGCCGGGCGGCAGGACGCAGGCGGCGCGATCGGTCGCGAACTGGTCGGCAAGTGCCGGATTGGCGCGGCCGCTCTGGCCGTCCTTGCGCACCCAGGCGAGCGGCTCGTTGGCCGAGGCCGCCGGCGGAACGGAGACCTGCGTCGGCGCGGTCGACTGGCAGCCGGCGAGGACGCTGGCGGCGAGGAGTGCGAGGATGGCGGGATAGGCGTGCTTCATCGGAACGCTTCTCGGTTGCGGCATTGCGTTGGACCGCCGCGGCGCGGGCGACGAGTCGGTTCGGGCGAACTTTAGCAGAAGGTGCGCCGCGATGCGACGGCGCAGGCCAGATTGGTGCCGCGCCGTCTCAGTGATGCGTCGCTCCCGGCTCGTTCATGCCCGTGATCACCGCCTCGACCGCGGCGACGCTGGTCGTCTTCGGGTCGATGTCGTCGGCGACCACCTTGCCGCGGCGCATGACCACGATCCTGTCCACGACCTGGAAGACGTGGTGGATGTTGTGGGCGATGAAGATGCAGGAATGGCCGGAGTCGCGCGCGTTGCGGACGAAGGACAGCACGCCCTGCGTCTCGGCCACGCCGAGATTGTTGGTCGGCTCGTCGAGGATGATGAGATCGCTGTCGAAATACATCGCGCGGGCAATCGCCACCGCCTGGCGCTCGCCGCCCGACAGGGAACCGATCGGGGTCGTCGGCGGGATGTTCTTGGTGATGCCGACCTGCTTCAGCAGATCGCGCGCCACCGCGTTCATGTGGTCCTGGTCCATCCGGTTCAGGAAGCGCGGCCCCTTGAGCGGCTCGCGGCCGAGAAAGAGGTTGCGCGCGATCGACAGCTGGGTGACGAGCGCGGAGTCCTGGTAGATCGTCTCGATGCCCGCGGCGATGGCGTCGTTGGTGGCTCGAAAATTGACTTTCTTGCCGCGCACGAAGATGTCGCCGCTCGTGAGCGGAACGGCGCCGGACAGCACCTTGATGAGCGTCGACTTGCCGGCGCCGTTGTCGCCCAGCAGGCCGACGATCTCGCGCTCGTTCACGTGGAAGTCGACGCCATCGAGCGCCGTGACACGACCATAGGCCTTGCGGATGCTCGCCATGCGGATGAGGGGTTCGGCCATGATCCTCAGGTCCCCGACTGATGCCGGCGTTCCAGCCAGGAATGGAGTGTCATCATCCCGAGGATGATCGCACCGATGAAGATGTTGTAGGCGAGCCCCGGCACGCCGATCAGGACGATGCCGTTGCGCATCACGCGCAGGATGAACACGCCGAGCACAGTGCCGATGATGGTGCCGCGCCCGCCCGTCAGCGCCGTGCCGCCGATCACCACCATCGCGATGACCTCGAGCTCGTAGCCCGAGCCGCTGTTGGGGTTGGCGGACGAGGTGCGGATCGACGAGATGATGCCGGCCAGCGCCGCCAGCATGGCGGAGAGCATGAACAGGGCAACCTTCACCCGGTCGACATTGACACCGCGGGCGCGCGCCGCGCCCGGATTGCCGCCCGACGCCTGGATCCAGTTGCCGACGCGCGTGCCGGTCAAGAGATAGCCGAGCACGACGGCGAAGCCGATGAACCAGAACAGCGAGGCATAGAGGCGGAACGAGCCGATATAGAACGACCCGACCAGGATATCGGCCAGCCACTGCTCGCCCGAATTCCAGGTGCGCTGCGGGAAGCCGTCGGAGATGTAGAGCGCCGTTCCGCGCACGACGAGCAGCATGCCGAGCGTCACGAGGAAGGACGAGATGCGGATGCGCGTCACGAACCAGCCATTGGCCCAGCCGATCACGGCGGCCAGGAGCATCGCCACGAGGAAGGCGAGTTCGAGCGAGGCGGCGCCGGTGTTGAACAGTGTCCACATCACGACGGGCGCGAAGCCGAACACGGAGCCGACCGAAAGGTCGAACTCTCCGGACGTCATGAGCAGCGTCATCGCCAGCGCGATGAGACCGAGCTCGACCGTGAAGCTCAGCGTGTTGCTGATGTTTCCGACCGAGAGGAATTCATGATTGATCGACCAGAAGACGGCCAGCTCGACCAGGAGGAGGACGAGCGGCCCGAATTCCGGCCGGGCGATAAGTCGCTGGACGAAGCTGTGCTTTTCCACGAGCGGGGCGCCGATGCTGAGGGTCTGACGTGACAGGACGGCTGGCCGTCCCGCAAGCGGGGGCGAAGGAGGCGCGCCGGCCAGACGACCGACGCGCCGAACCCTGGATCTACCGTGCGATTACTTGCCCGACAGGATGTCGTCGTAGATCTGCGCGGTGTCCTTCTCGTAGAGGGCGCCGGTGATCACGTTGAAGCCCGGAGGAATGCCGCTCGCGGCCATGTTGGCGAGCGAGAGGGCGACATAGGAGGTCGCCTGCGGGTCCTGCCACTGGGCGGCGTTCACATAGCCCTGAAGCACTTCCTGCGTGGTATCGAGCGAATTGCCCCAGCCGACGACCGGAATCTCGCCCGGCTTGACGCCGACCTGGTCGAAGACGCGCTTGATCGAGCCGGTGACGAGGTCGCCGAGGCCGATGATCGCCTTCACCTTCTGCCGGTTGGCGGTGAGGTAATCGACCATGCGGTTGATGGCTTCGGCCTGATCGAGCTTGGCCTCGGTCACCTCATAGGTGATGCCGAGCGGCTCAAACACGCTCTTGATGCCTTCCTCTTCCTGCACGCCATAAGTGGCGCCGGGAATCTCGACGGGCATCCAGACGAAATCGCCCTTCTTCACCAGGCCCTTGTCGACCAGATACTGCGCCCAGCCACGACCGAACACGACATTGTCGCCGCCGACATAGGCGTCGAAGCTGGCCTGCGGGTCGGGCGTGTTGAAGTTGATGATCGGAATGTCGGCGGCGTTGGCTTCCTTGGCGACCTCGACCAGGCTGCCCGGATCGGGGCTGGTCGTGACGATGCCATCGGCCTTGGCGGCGATGGCGGCGCGGACGGCCTCCTGCTGCGAGGCGACGTTGCCCTCGTGGAACGAGGTGTTGACGGTGTTGCCGGTGTCGGTCGCCCACTGCTTGGCGCCGGCGAGGAAGTAGGTCCATACCGGATCGGCCACCGAGCCATGCGATATCCAGTAGAAGGTCTTGGCCTCGGCGGCGAGCGGCATGGCAATGGCCATGACGAGCGCCGACAAAGCGAGGGTCAGCTTCTTGAACACGGAAAGATCCTCCCGAAACAATTCTTCTCGTTGGTGTCCGGCGCGGTGGGGGAGCGCGCAGCCGCCGGTGCCTCGGCGCGGCCCTCTGCACGGATCGGGTCCTCCTAACCCTCACCGCGGAGACAGACGTCTCGGGCAGACAGTGGCACAGTTGATACCGGTCCCACAATCACCGGCCGACCGCGTCGCGCAGAAATTTCAATCGTTTCAGGAGGGATCTCACAGCCGTGCCAGAAGCTCGGTCTTCTTGGCGGCGAACTCCTCATCCGAAAGGATGCCGCGGTCGCGCATCGCGGCGAGACGCTCGATCTTCGCCAGGATGTCGCCCGAGAGGTCCGGAGAGGCGCCGGCGCGCGGCGATTCGGCTGGCACCGCTTCCGAAAGGGGCTTGTCCTCCGCGACGGGCGGACGGCCGATCACCGCGAGATCGGAGAGGCGCACCGTGCCGTGCTGGCTGGTGAAGGAGACGTCCGCGCCGGTGCCCTGCTGCTGCGAGACGCCGCCGATCGCGTGGTCGGCCGTATCGTAGAGCGTGACATGTCCGCCCTTGCGGATCGCGAGGCGCCGGCTGTCGGGAAAATAGGCATAGTGGAGGTCGTTCTGCGCGCCGCTCGCCGCCGGGCGCCCGAGTTCCGCCGGCCATGGCGAGAAGCCGGCGCCCGGCGCGAACAGCGGCGCCGCCTCGCGGCCGTCGCGGCGCTCCCCGGCCGTCGGCGCGGGGACGGCCTCGAAAACCCCGCCCGAGGCGAGTCCTTCCGCCAGATCGTCAAGCGCGGCGGCAACGCGCGTCTTCAGCGCATTGTTGAACATGTCGCCGATCATGATCATGCCGCCGGCGTTCCACTGTCCCATGCCGCCGACTGCGGGATGATCGAATTGCGCCTGCCTGCCGCCGCCCGCGGCGAGCGCCGCCAGAAGGACGATCACGGCCTCGGCGTCGAAGCCATGGCGCGCGGCGACATCGTCGACGAGGCGTCGTCCAATCTCGCTGAGGGATTGCCGGTTCGAGGAAGGCATGCGGGTTTTCCTTCTTTTCGGTGGTCAAAGCGACCGCGTCCCTTGCCGGCCGCGACTCTGCCACACAGATGAATGATGCGCTGCACAATCGTTGGGGGCGTTAATGCTGCCTTGCATCAACCGCAGCCCAGCCATGCGTTTTTTCGGTCTGCACATAAAAGCGGTCCATCCCTAGATTGGGGTCAACAAGGGCGAGGCAAGAACCCCACCCCGTTCGCCGGCCCAGAGATCAGTTTGAAGGATGACCACGATGAACCTCATCAACAGCTACAAGACCTGGCTCAAGTATCGCGAGACGAAGAACGAGCTTTCCCGCCTGACCCAGCGTGAACTGGCCGACCTCGGCATCAACCGTGCCGACATCAACCAGGTCGCCCGCAAGGCGGTTGCCGGTTACTGAGAATTAAGCTTCGCGGCGACGAACCTCCTCCCTCGTCTCCGTGATCAGGCGGCCCGCGACCTCCTCCCCGCGTCGCCGCCCCTTCTGAGAAACGCCCGCCGATCTCCTCCCCGGCGGGCGTTTTTCTTTGTCCGGACGGCTGTTGTCGTGGTGACGCCGCGAGCCTAATGTCCGCGCCATGACGACGAACGATCTCTCCGCGGGCGCCTTGCGTCCCATCCATGTCATCGGCGGCGGGCTCGCCGGCTCGGAAGCCGCCTGGCAGATCGCGCGGCGCGGCGTGCCGGTCGTGCTGCACGAGATGCGGCCCGTCCGCGCCACCGACGCCCACAAGACCGACGGCCTCGCCGAACTGGTCTGCTCCAACTCCTTCCGCTCCGACGATGCCGAGGCGAATGCCGTCGGACTGCTGCATGCCGAGATGCGCATGGCGGATTCGCTCATCATGGCGATGGGCGATCGGCACCAGGTGCCTGCCGGCGGCGCGCTCGCCGTCGACCGCGACGGCTTCTCGGCCGCCGTCACCGCGGCGCTCGAGGCGCATCCGCTCGTGACCATCGAGCGCGGCGAGATTGCCGGCCTGCCGCCGGAGGACTGGGACAATGTCATCGTCGCGACCGGCCCGCTGACCTCGGCGGCGCTCGCCGATGCCGTGCGCGGCCTGACGGGAGAGGATTCGCTCGCCTTCTTCGACGCCATCGCGCCGATCGTGCATTTCGATTCTATCGACCGCAGCATCGCCTGGTTCCAGTCGCGCTACGACAAGCCGGGACCGGGCGGCACCGGCGCCGACTATCTGAACTGCCCGATGACCGAGGCGGAATATAACGCCTTCGTCGACGCGCTGATCGCCGGCGAGAAGACCGAGTTCAAGGAGTGGGAAGCCTCGACGCCCTATTTCGACGGCTGCCTGCCAATCGAGGTGATGGCGGAGCGCGGCCGCGAGACGCTGCGCTTCGGTCCGATGAAGCCGGTCGGCCTCACCAATCCGAACGATCCGACGGTGAAGCCCTATGCGATCGTGCAGCTGCGCCAGGACAATGCGCTCGGCACGCTCTACAACATGGTCGGCTTCCAGACGAAGCTGAAATATGGCGCGCAGACCGCCATCTTCCGCATGATTCCCGGCCTTCAGAACGCCGAGTTCGCGCGGCTCGGCGGGCTGCACCGCAACACCTTCCTCAACTCGCCCAAGCTGCTGGACGGCTCGCTGCGCCTGAAGGCGATGCCGCGGCTGCGCTTCGCCGGCCAGATCACCGGCTGCGAAGGCTATGTCGAATCGGCGTCGATCGGGCTGCTGGCCGGACGCTTCGCTGCCGCCGAACGCCTCGGCGAGGCACCGTCGCTGCCGCCGCCGACCACCGCCTTCGGCGCACTGCTCGGTCACATCACGGGCGGCCATCTCTCGGCCGACGAGGGCGGCAATCGCTCCTTCCAGCCGATGAACGTCAATTTTGGCCTGTTCCCGCCGGTGACCGTGCCGAAGGAACCGGGCAAGCGGCTGCGCGGCAGCGAGAAGACGCTGGCCAAGAAGCACGCGCTGACCGCCCGGGCCCGCGCCGATGCGGCCGCATGGCTCGCCGGCGCCGTGGCCGAGGCGGCCGAGTGAGCCTCAGCTGAGCACCCGGATCTCCCTCACCTCGATGGCGCCATAGCGCGCCATCGGGATCTTCGATGCCACGGCCATCGCCTCGGCGCGGTCGCGGACATCGATCAGGATGAAGCCGCCGACATGCTCCTTGAGCTCGGCGAAGGGGCCGTCCGTATAGAAGGTCTCCTCCCCTCGCACGCGAATCGTCGTCGCGGTCGGCGGCTCGCCGAGCGCATGAGCGGCGATCAGGATCCCGCGCGCCGCGAGTTCGCCGTCATAGGCGAGCGACTCGTCGGTGATCGCCTGATGGTCGGCCGCCGTCAGGCCCTCGAAGCGTGTGGGATCGACGATCACGAGGCAGAGAAAGCGCATGGCAGCCGGTCCTTTCGGAGAATGATGACCGAGGACGAACGGAAGCCGCCCGCACCGACAGCCAGCCGCCCTCCCCCGTCAGCCGGCGATCGGAACGCCGAGCCTTCCCGCGAGGTCGGTGATGAACTGCCAGGCGACGCGGCCGGAGCGGGCGCCGCGGGTGGTCGCCCATTCCAGCGCATCGCGGTCGAGTTCGGCCTGATCGACATCGAGGCCGAAATGCGCGGCATAGCCATGCACCATGGCGAGATAATCGTCCTGGCTGCATTTGTGGAAGCCGAGCCAGAGGCCGAAGCGATCGGACAACGAGACCTTCTCCTCCACCGCCTCGTGCGGATTGATCGCCGTCGAGCGCTCGTTCTCCATCATGTCGCGCGGCAGCAGGTGGCGCCGGTTCGAGGTCGCGTAGAAGACGACATTGTCCGGCCGGCCCTCGACGCCGCCGTCCAGCGCCGCCTTCAGCGACTTGTAGGAGGTGTCGTCGTTGTCGAAGGAGAGATCGTCGCAGAAGAGGATCACGCGGCGCTCGCTGCCGCGCAGGAGGCTCATGAGCTCGGGCAGGCTGTCGATATCCTCGCGGTGGATCTCGATCAGCTTGACCGGATGGCCGCCGGGGAGACGCGCGGGATCGCGGTTGACCTCGGCCTGCGCCGCCTTGACCAGCGAGCTCTTGCCCATGCCCCGCGCGCCCCAGAGGAGCACATTGTTGGCCGGCAGGCCGCGCGCGAAGCGCTCCGTATTGTCGACGAGGATGTCGCGCACGCGGTCGACGCCCTTCAGCAGGGCCATGGCGACGCGGTTGACGCGCGGGACCGGCTGCAGGCTGGCGCTGGCCGCATGCCAGACGAAGGCGTCGGCGACGTCGAGGTCGAAAGGCGGGCGTGGCGCGGGCACGGCCCGCTCGATGAGCGCGATGAGCCGGTCGAGGCGGCTTGCGATGGCGGAAAGGCCGGTGTCGCTCGTGACGTCTCCCATGTCGCGAACGCTCCTTGATTTATGGGGGTCGAAAGGGGATGAAGGCCGCCTGCGGTACCACGGCGGCGGCTGCATTTGCAAAGCCCCGGAGCGCCGCTATAGTCCGCGCCGTTTTGCGAGCCGTTGTCTCTCCCTATGTGAAGGCCGGCGCAAACGACGCGCTCAATCGATGCGTTCCATCCGGACCGCCGAGGCATAGGGAAAGTCGATGTTCATCAGCCAGGCCTACGCACAAGCCGCAGGCGCCGCCGCGCCGGGCGGCATGGAAATGCTGATCCAGTTCGTCCCGTTCATCTTCGTCTTCGCCATCATGTGGTTCCTGATGATCCGTCCGCAGCGTCAGCGGGCGAAGCAGCATCAGGAGATGATCAAGAACGTCCGCCGCGGTGACACGATCGTGATGACCGGCGGCCTCATCGGCAAGATTGCCCGCGTCGTCGACGATGGCGAGCTCCTGCTCGAAGTCGGCGAGAATGTCCGCGTGCGCGTCTCGCGTGCCGCCATCGCCGATGTGCGCGCCAAGGGCGAGCCGGTCAAGGAAGGCGAGTAACCCTCGCCTTCATAACGGCCGGTTCAACGGCCGACCTCCTTCTGGAACGCACCATTCATGCTTCACTTCAGCCGCTGGAAGATGATCGCGATCCTGGCCGTCGTCCTGGTCGGGATCCTGGCAGCCGTCCCCAACCTGTTCTCGAAGGAGACGGTCGATTCCTGGCCGAGCTGGATGCCCAAGCGGCAGCTGGTGCTCGGCCTCGACCTCCAGGGTGGTGCGTATCTCCTCTATGAGGTGGACCGGCAGGACTATGTGCAGCGTCGGCTGCGCACCCTCGTCTCCGAGATCCGCACGGCGATGCTCGAGGATCCGCGCATCGGCTATTCGGGCCTCGGCGTGCAGGGACAGGGTGTGCAACTGCGCATCCGCGACCTGTCGCAGCTCGATCTCGTGCGCCAGCGGCTGGAGCCGCTGCGCAACCCGTTGAGCAATTCGCTGCTCGGCGGCACCGCGGTCAACGAGTTCGACCTTTCGGTCGGTTCGGACGGCCTCGTGCAGATGACCTATTCGCAGGCCGGCCTCACGCAGCGCGTCCGCTCGATCGTCGACCAGTCGATCGAGGTCATCGCGCGGCGTATCGACCAGCTCGGCACCGTCGAGCCGTCGATCCAGCGCCAGGGCGAGGACCGGATCCTCGTCGAGGCGCCCGGCCTCGGCGATCCCGAGCGGCTGAAGAACCTCGTCGGCCAGACGGCGCAGCTCACCTTCCATCTCGTCGACGGATCGTTCCAGACCGGGCAGGCGGAGCCGCAGCGCAAGCCGGGCACGATCGTCCTGCCGGCGCTCGACAGCCCCGGCGTCAACTACATCCTCGAAGAGGCGCCGCTCCTCACCGGCGAGGACCTGACGGACGCGCAGGCGACCTTCGACCAGCGCTCCAACGAGCCTGTCGTGTCGTTCCGCCTCACCACGGGCGGCGCGCAGACCTTCGGCAAGGTGACGCAGGTGAACGTCAACCGCGCCTTCGCCATCGTGCTCGACGACAAGGTCATCTCGGCTCCCGTCATCCGCGAGCCGATCCTCGGCGGCTCGGGCCAGATCAGCGGCAACTTCTCGATCCAGTCGGCCAACGACCTCGCGATCCTGCTGCGCGCCGGCTCGCTGCCGGCGAAGCTGACCATCGTCGAGGAGCGCAATGTCGGCCCCGGCCTCGGCGCCGATTCGATCCGCGCCGGCAAGATCGCCTCGATCATCGCCACCGTCGCGGTCTGCGCCTTCATGGTGATGACCTACGGCTTCCTCGGATGGCTCGCCAACATCGCCGTGATCGTGAACGTCATCATGATCTTCGGCATCATGACGATCCTCGGCGCCACGCTGTCGCTGCCCGGCATCGCGGGCGTCATCATCACCGTCGGCACCGCGGTCGATTCGAACGTGCTCATCTACGAGCGCATCCGTGAGGAATTCCGATCCGGACGATCCGCGATCGCCTCCATCGATGCCGGCTTCCACCGCGCGCTCGGCACCATCCTCGACGCGAACGTCACGACGCTCATCGCCGCGATCGTGCTCTTCTATCTGGGATCCGGACCGATCCGCGGCTTCGCCGTGACGCATGCCATCGGCGTCGCCACGACGATCTTCACCGCCTTCACCTTCACGCGGCTCATGGTCGCGCTGTGGGTGCGCTGGCGTCGTCCCACCAAGATCTCGCTCTGACGCGAAGAAAGGACACGTCCATGCGCCATCTTCGCCTCGTTCCGGACAACACCGCCATCCCGTTCATGCGGATGCGGAAGTTCACCTTCCCGGTCGCCGCGTTCCTGTCGATCATGTCGGTGATCCTGTTCTTCACCGTCGGCCCCAACTACGGCATCGACTTCCTCGGCGGCACGGTCATCGAGATCCAGACGAAGGATGCCAAGCCCGACCTCGGCAAGATCCGCGGCGAGCTCAACGGTCTCGGCATCGGCGACGTGCAGGTGCAGACGATCGGCGACGACAACTCCGTCCTCATCCGCATCGGCCAGCAGCCGGGCGGCGAGGCGGCGCAGCAGGAGGCGATCGCCAAGATCAAGGCGACGATCGGCGACGAGGCCGAGTTCCGCCGCACCGAGATCGTGGGACCGCGCGTTTCGGGCGAACTCGCCTTCAACGGCGCCATCGCGATGATCGTCACCTTCGCGGCGATCGCGGTCTATGTGTGGTTCCGCTTCGAATGGCAGTTCGCGGTCGGCTCGATCATCTCGGCGGCCAATGTCGTCGTGATGACCTTCGGCTTCTATGTGGTCACGCAGCACGAGTTCAACCTGACCTCGCTCGCCGCCATCCTGACCACGGTCGGCTATTCGCTGAACGACACCGTCGTCGTCTATGACCGAATCCGCGAGACGCTGCGCAAATACAAGAAGATCTCGCTCGGCGACCTCATCGACCGCGCGATCAACGACATGCTGGGCCGTACCGTCATCACCACGATGACGACCCTCATCGCGCTGCTGTCGCTCTACATCTTCGGCGGCGAGGTCATCCGGGCGTTCACGCTCGCCATGATCTTCGGCGTCATCGCGGCGATCTTCTCGTCGATCTGCGTGGCCGCGCCGGTGCTGATCTATTTCGGCCTCCGGCAGGACGCGCTCGACGAGAAGAAGAAGGACGCCGACGCCAAGCCGCAGAAGGCCTGAGGCGCGAGGCGCGCCATGGCAATCACCCGCCGGCCCGACGCGGTCGTCCCGCGCGACCAACACCTGCCGCAGCAGGTGCCGATCGACGCCTATGGCGGCGAGGCTGGGTTTCGCTTCGCCGACATGGCCCATCCGGGCTCGATCCTCGCCCTGCCGAGCGGCATCCATGGCTGGCCGGCGAAGACGGTGTCGGAGATCGACGCCGAGGCACTCGCGGCGGTGTTCGACCAGCGCGACGCCATCGACGTCCTCATCATCGGCACCGGCGCGGACATCGCGGCCATCGCGCCGGGGCTCCGCCAGGCGCTGCGCGAGGCGGGCATCGGCGTCGAGGTCATGGCGACGGGACCGGCGGTCAGGACCTACAATATCCTGCTTGCGGAAGGCCGGCCGGTGGCGGCGGCGCTCCTCGCACCCTAACTAGGCTGCATCCGCCTCATTTCCCCGAGACAGCGCCGGACCGTCGATGGACGCCTTCGCCTATGCCGCCGACGAGCTGCGCCGCGACGACCGCGAGCGCTTTCTCGCCGACCTCTTCGCCCCCGAGGCCGAACGACGGCATCTCTTCGCCCTTCACGCCTTCAATCTCGACGTGGCGCGGGTGCGCGAGAAGGTGCGCGATCCGTTGCCGGGCGAGGTGCGGCTGCAATGGTGGCGCGATCTCATCGAGGGCAAGCCGCATGGCGACGCCGCCGGCAACCCGCTGGCCGCCGCGCTGATCGAGACGATCTCGCTGGCCGGCCTGCCGCGCGCCGCGCTCGTCAACCTCATCGATGCGCGGGTGTTCGACCTCTATGACGACCCGATGCCGAGCGTCACCGATCTCGAGGGCTATGCCGGCGAGACGGCGTCGGCGCTCATCCAGTGCGGCGCGATGATCCTCGTCGGCGGGCGCGATCCGAAGAGCGCCGATGCCGCGGGCCATGCCGGCGTCGCGCAGGCGATCACCGGGCTGCTGCGCGCCCTCCCCTGGCATGCGCGGCGGCGGCAGCTCTATCTCCCTGCGGATCTCATGGCGAAGCATGGCGCGAAGGCCGAGGACGTCTTCGCAGGAAAACTGACTCCCGAAGTCGCGGCCGTGCTTGCCGATCTCCGCGCCCTCGCGCGCAGCCATCTCGCCAGGTCCCGCGCGCTGATCCCCGCGCTCGACCGCGCCGTGCTGCCGGCTTTCCTGCCGGTCGCGCTCGTGGAAACACTCCTCGCGATCATGGAAAAGCGCGGCTTCGATGCGCTCAACCAGCCGGCCGAGCTGCCGCAATGGCGCACGCAATGGCTGCTCTGGCGTGCGGCGCGGCGCGGCAACGTCTAGAAGACAGCGGGAATTCTACTCGCGATAGCCGGCGACGGCGCGGGCGCGCTCGACGAGCGGCATTTCGGGGAAGGCCTCGCGGACGGCGCGGAGCGCCTCGGCACCCGAGGCCGGGGCCATGAGATCGAGCAGGCGACGCATCTGCGCGATCTGCAGATCGAGGGCGGCGACGAAGCGCGGATCGTCGGCGGCGAGCGTCTCGGCCTCGAAGTCACGCGGGGCATGCTGCATCGGCGCTCTCCCTCGTCCGGAGCATCCTGCGGCCCCATCCCCCCGAATTTGCGCTGTCAGGGTTAACCGAGCGTAAAGACGCCACTGGCCGCCCGCCTTGTCTCGGGCCGCGACACTCCCCAGAATGAGCGGGCCCGACACCTGCCGCGAGAGCATCATGACGACAGCCTATCCGCGCGACCTCATCGGCTACGGCCGCACGCCGCCCGATCCGAAATGGCCCGGCGGCGCGCATGTCGCGGTGCAGTTCGTCGTCAACTACGAGGAAGGCGGCGAGAGCAACATCCTCGACGGCGACAAGGCGTCCGAGATGCTGCTCTCGGAGATCGTCGGCGCGCAGCCCTGGCCGGGCCAGCGCAACCTCAACATGGAATCGATCTACGAATATGGCTCGCGCGCCGGCTTCTGGCGGCTGTGGCGGCTGTTTTCGAGCCGCGGCATCCCCGTCACCTGCTATGGCGTGACGCTCGCGATGCAGCGCAATCCCGAAGCGGTCGCCGCGATGAAGGAAGCGGACTGGGAGATCGCCAGCCACGGCCTCAGATGGCTGGAATACAAGGATTTCCCGGAGGCCGAGGAGCGGCGGCACATTATCGACGCCATCCGCATCCACACGGAGATCACCGGCTCGCGGCCGCTCGGCTTCTACCAGGGCAAACCGTCCGACAACACGTTGCGGCTCCTGATGGAGGAAGGCGGCTTCCTCTACACCTCCGACAGCTATGCCGACGACCTGCCCTATTGGGTGGCGGGGCCGCATGGCCCGCATCTCATCATCCCCTATACGCTCGACACCAACGACATGCGCTTCGCGACGCCGCAGGGGTTCAACTCGGGCGACCAGTTCTTCACCTATCTGAAGGACGCGTTCGACATGCTCTACGAGGAAGGCGCGGCTGGCGCGCCGAAGCTCCTCAATGTCGGCCTCCATTGCCGCCTCGTCGGCCGGCCGGCGCGCGCGCAGGCGCTCGCCCGTTTCGTCGACTATGTCGCCTCCAAGGACAAGGTCTGGATCCCGCGCCGCATCGACATCGCCTGGCACTGGCACGCCCATCACAAGCCGGCGTGAGGCGGGCGGCCGCGGGCGCTGCAAATCCTGGTTGTCATTCGCGCCCTGCGATGCGCATCATCCCGAAAACGCCGAAGACCGCGACAGGCGGCGGAGCGTCAACACGGGAAGGAGGAAGCGCTATGCCCGGCAAGAAGATCCTGATGCTGGTTGGCGATTTTACCGAGGAATACGAGATCTTCGTCTTCCAGCAGGGGATGGAGGCGGTCGGCCATACCGTCCACGTCGTCTGCCCGGACAAGAAGACCGGCGACACGCTGCGCACCTCGCTGCATGATTTCGAGGGCGACCAGACCTACACCGAGAAGCTCGGCCACAACTTCACGATCAACAAGACCTTCTCGAAGGTCGATCCGGCCGACTACGACGCCGTCTACTGCGCCGGCGGCCGCGGACCGGAGTACATCCGCACCGACAAGCGCGTGCAGGCGATCGTCCGCCACTTCCACGAGGCGCAGAAGCCGATCTTCACCATCTGCCACGGCGTGCAGATCCTGGTCGCGGTCGACGGCGTGGTGACGGGCAAGAAGGTCGCGGCGCTCGGCGCCTGCGAGCCGGAAGTGCGCCTCGCCGGCGGCACGTATATCGATGTCGGACCGACCGAGGCCTATGTCGACGGCGTCATGGTCTCGGCCAAGGGCTGGACCGGGCTCGCGGCCTTCATGCGCGAATGCCTGAAGATCCTCGGCACCGAGATCATCCACGGCCCCGCCGCCACGCCCGGCACCAAGGCCGACAAGCCCGCCGCCAAGGCCAAGCGCGTCCCGAAGACCGAGGCAGCGGACGACGCGAAGCCGGCCCCGCGCGCCCGCCGCACGAAGAAGCTGGAACCGGCATAGCGGGCTCCCTCCGGCATCGAGGCGGTCGTCATGCCCGCGGTGGACCCGGGCATGACGCCATGTGCGTGACCGTCCGCCCCGCGCCTCGAGGAAATGGCCCGGCGGGTTGATCCCTCGGCGCATCGGCTCTATCGGTGTGGCGCCGCGGCGTGGCGCCGCCGGCAGCAGCCGAGACCGTTCCCATGCTCGACATCAAGTGGATCCGCGACAATCCCGCAGCCCTCGACCGCGCGCTGACGCGCCGCGGTGCCCCGCCGGCCGCCGAGATCATCCTCGGCATCGACGAGGAGCGCCGCGCGCATATCCAGAAGGTGCAGTCGGCGCAGGAACGGCGCAATTCGGCATCGAAGGAGATCGGCAAGGCGAAGGCCGCCAAGGACGAGGCGACGGCGGCGACGCTGATGGCCGAAGTCGCGGGCATCAAGGACTTCCTCGCCCATGCCGAGGAAGACGAGCGCCGGCTCGACAAGGCGCTCGCCGATGCGCTCGCCGTGCTGCCCAACGTCCCGCTCGACGACGTGCCGAACGGCCGCGACGAGAAGGACAATGTCGAGAAATCGATGTCCGGCCAAAAGCGGCTCTACGGCTTCGAGCCGAAGGAGCATTTCGAGATCGGCGTCGCCGAGAAGCTGATGGACTTCGAGACGGCGGCGAAGCTCTCAGGCAGCCGCTTCGTGATCCTCAAGGCCGGCCTCGCCCGGCTCGAGCGCGCGCTCGGCCAGTTCATGCTCGATACGCACACGGCCGAGCATGGCTACACCGAAGTGCAGCCGCCGCTGCTGGTCAGGGACGACGCGCTCTACGGTACCGCGCAGCTGCCGAAATTCGCCGAGGACCTCTTCAAGGCCGGCGATCAGCACTGGCTGATCCCGACCGCCGAGGTGCCGCTGACCAATATGGTTCGCGAGGCGATCCTCGAGGAGAAGGAGCTGCCGCTGCGCTTCACGGCGTTGACGCCCTGCTTCCGCTCGGAGGCGGGTTCGGCCGGACGCGATACGCGCGGCATGCTGCGCCAGCACCAGTTCGACAAGGTCGAGCTCGTCTCGATCACCACGCCGGAGACCTCGATCGCCGAGCATGAGCGCATGCTCGGCTGCGCCGAGGCCGTGCTGCAGAAGCTCGACCTGCATTACCGCGTGGTGACGCTCTGCACTGGCGACATGGGCTTCGGCGCGCAGAAGACCTACGACATCGAGGTCTGGCTGCCGGGCCAGAAGGCCTATCGCGAGATCTCGTCCGTCTCGGTCTGCGGCGATTTCCAGGCGCGGCGCATGAATGCGCGCTTCCGTCCCGCGGGCGACGCCAAGGGCACGCGCTTCGTGCACACGCTGAACGGCTCCGGCACGGCGGTCGGCCGCTGCCTGATCGCGGTGATGGAGACCTTCCAGAACGAGGATGGCAGCGTAACGATTCCGCCGGCGCTGCGCCCCTATATGGGCGGACTCGAAAAGCTCGACGCCTGAACGGAGACCGCGATGCGCATCCTGCTGACCAATGACGACGGCATCCACGCGCCGGGCCTCGCCGTGCTCCAGCGGATCGCGCATCAGCTCTCCGACGATGTCTGGACGGTGGCGCCGGAGACCGACCAGTCCGGCCTCGCCCATTCGCTGACGCTCTCCGAGCCGCTTCGGCTGCGCGAGGTCGACGATAGGACCTATGCGCTGCGCGGCACGCCGACCGATTGCGTCATCATGGCGGTGCGGCGCATCCTCGGCGGGCTGCCGGACCTCGTGCTCTCCGGCGTCAATGCCGGCCAGAACGCCGCCGACGACGTGACCTATTCGGGCACGGTGGCCGGTGCCATCGAGGGGACGCTGCTCGGCATTCCCTCGATCGCGCTCAGCCAGGCCTCGATCTCGGTCGACGGCAAGCGGACGATCCCCTTCGAGACAGCCGAGCGCCATGCGCCGGCCATCCTCGACCGGCTCGTGCGCGAAACGCCGCCGCGCGGCGTCCTCTACAACGTCAACTTCCCCTCCTGCCTGCCGGACGCGGTGGAAGGCGTGCGCGTCACGGTGCAGGGCACGGTCGGCCATGGCCTCACCATCGAGGAGCGCGAGGACGGGCGCGGCCAGCCCTATTTCTGGCTGAAGTACCAGCGCGGCGCCGAGGCGCATCGCGAGGGGACCGACGTCCACGCCATCGCGCATTCCGCGATCTCGGTGACGCCGCTCCGGCTCGACCTGACCGCCCATGACGAGCTCGCGAAGCTCGGCGCGCTCTTCGCCGGACACTGAGGTCACAAAACCGCTCGGGCACTAAGGCCGCGTTTACCACCCGCGTTGCATCACTCGTCACTGCGAGAACGAGGGCGTGTAGCGTATGGCACTCGGAGCAGTGAGGTTCGATCCGCGGCCGGAGGTCGATATGACCCCGTTCGTGCCGATCGCGGAATTCCTGCTGACATTGCGGCAGATGGGCATCATGGACCGGCAGATCCTCGCCGCCATGGAATCCGTGCCGCGCGCGCTGTTCCTCGATGGCGAGGGACGGCATGGCCCGCTCTTCGCCGAGCGGCCGCAGCCGATCGCCTGCGGGCAGACCAACACGCCGCCGATCCTGATCGCCGTGATGCTGCGGGCGCTGGCGCTGACCGGGCGCGAGCGCATCCTCGATGTGGGCACAGGTTCCGGCTATCTCGCCGCCGTGCTCTCGATGATGAGCCGGCATGTCTACACCATAGAACGCTTCCGCACGCTGGCCGAGGCGGCGCGGGCGCGCTTCGCCGCGATCCGCAGCGACAGCATCACCGCGGTGCATGGCGACGGCATGCATGGCTGGTCGGAGCGGGCGCCTTTCGACCGCATCGTGACCATGGCCTCGGCCCCCGAGCCGCCACGCTACCTCATCGACCAGCTGGCGCCGAACGGCGTCATGATCATGCCGATCGGCCCCGCCGACGGGACGCAGATGCTGACTCGGTTCCAGCGCGTCGAGCGCAACTTCCAGCGCTCGGACATCTGCGAGGTGCGCTTCGTACCGCTGATCCAGGGCAAGGCGATCCGGCTCTGAAAGGGAGACGGCACCGCCCATCCCACGGCGATTCCGAGGCTTTTTCGCAGCGTTTCCGGTCCGCTTAAGCCTTTGTCAACGTTACCGGGCTTTACTCGCCGATACCGATTGTCCGTTGCGTCGCGAGTTGCCACCGATGCGTAAAAGCGTTTCCCCTGCCCGTTCGCGGTTCTTCGTCCAGGTTGCGGCCATCTCTCTTCTCGCCGGCCTGACGGCGGCGTGCAGCGGTGACTCGACCCGGTTCGGGATCCCGGCCTTCACCGGAAGCACGGCCAACCAGAAAGCCATCATCGGCGGCGACGACCAGCCCATGCCGGCGCCGGTCGCCGACGTGTCGTCGCAGCCCGTGCAGAGCACGCAGATGGCCGGCTCGTCCCGTCAGGACGCGCTGCTGCCCGGCGTCGCCCCCGCCCCGGTCGCCACCGCCGCGCAGCCGCAGCCGCTGAACCGCCCGATCGAGCCCGTGCAGACGGCCGCCGCCACGCCGGCCGCGACCGGCAAGCCCGGCTGGAACGCGGCGAGCGGCACCGTCGTCACGCTCGGCCCCGGCGAGACCCTGTCCTCGGTCTCCCGGCGCTATGGCGTCCCGGTCAAGGAACTCGCCCGCGTCAACAACATCGCCGACCCCTCGGCGGTCGGCATCGGCACGCGCATCACCATCCCGACCTATGGCGTCGCCGGCGGCGCGGCAAAGCCCGCAGTCGCGGTCGCCGACGAGAAGAAGGTGGCGACGACCGATCCGTCGACCTCGCTCTCCGGCCTCCACACCGTCACGCCCGGCCAGACCGTCGATCAGATCGCCCGGCTCTACAATGTGAGTCCGAAGGAGATCGCGGCGCTGAATCATCTCGGCGCCAACGATGCGCTGAGGAGCGGACAGCAGATCAAGATCCCGGGCCACAGCCCGACCAGCACCGTCGCGATGCGTCCGGAGCCGGTCCGCAAGCCCGAGACGCCGAAGGGCGAGGAAGGCGACGCCGCCAAGCCGGTCGCGCAGGCCGCGCCGGGCGCCGATGCGCCCGAGACCACCGCCTCGATCTCACCCGCTCCGGCCGACAAGGCCGCGGTTGCCGATGCCGCCAAGGAAATGGCCGCCGCAGCCGCCAAGCCGCAGCCGACCGCCTATGCGCCGGCCTCGGGCAATACCGAGACGGCCGCCGTCGCCGACGCGCCCTCCGCCAACGGCACGTCCTTCCGCTGGCCGGTGCGCGGCCGCATCATCGGCTCCTTCGGCTCCGGCCCGACCGGCGAGCGCAATGACGGCATCAATCTCGCGGTGCCGGAAGGCACCTCGATCAAGGCTGTCGAGGCCGGAACCGTCATCTATGCCGGCAACGAGCTGCAGGGCTACGGCCAGCTCGTGCTGATCCGCCACGCCGACGGCTGGGTCTCGGCCTATGCCCACAACAGCGCGATCCTCGTGCAGCGCGGCGACACGGTGCGGCGCGGCCAGATCATCTCGCGCGCCGGCACCTCCGGCAATGTGAGCGCGCCGCAGCTGCACTTCGAGCTGCGCAAGGGCTCGAAGCCGGTCAACCCGCTGGATTACCTGCAGGGCTGACCGCCGGCCCATTCCCCCAAAGACAATGCCCGGGCCATGGCCCGGGCTTTTTTCGTTTCGGCAGAGGTCGGGGGCGCCCGGAGGCGCCCCTCTGTCGCTCAGGGCTGCGTGTAGGCGGTCTTCACGGTCGTGAAGAACTCGGCGGCGTACTTGCCCTGCTCGCGCGGGCCGTAGCTGGAGCCCTTCCGGCCGCCGAACGGCACGTGATAATCGACGCCGGCGGTCGGCAGGTTGACCATGACCATGCCGGCCTCCGCGTTGCGGCGGAAATGCGAGGCATGCTTGAGGCTGGTCGTCACGATGCCGGCCGAGAGGCCGAAGGCGGTGTCGTTGGCGACGGCGAGCGCCTCCTCATAGTCCTTGACCTTGATGACGCTGGCGACCGGGCCGAATACCTCTTCCTTGTTGATGCGCATCTCCGGCGTAGTGCCGGTGAACAGCGCCGGCTCGAGGAAGAAGCCCGGATTGTCGCGCTCGATGCGACGGCCGCCGAAGGCGAGCTCGCCGCCCTCTTCCTTGGCGATCTTGATGTAGTTCTCGTCCTGGTCGAGCTGGCTCTGGTCGACGACCGGGCCGATATTGGTGCCCTGCTTGATCGCGTCGTCGACGACGAGATCCTTCATGCGCTTCACCATCGCCTCGACATAGGCGTCGTGGATCTTCTCGGTGACGATGAGGCGAGAGGAGGCCGTGCAGCGCTGGCCGGTCGAGAAGAAGGCGCTGTTGACGGTGGTCTCGACCGCGGTCTTGAGATCGGCGTCGTCGAGAACGACGGTCGGGTTCTTGCCGCCCATCTCGAGCTGGAACTTGCGCATCACCGCGATCGAGGCCTCGGCGACCTTCTTGCCGGTTCCGACCGAACCGGTGAAGGACAGCGCGTTGACCTTCGGCGATTCGAGGATCGCCTGGCCGACGACCGAGCCGCGGCCCATGACGAGGTTGAGCACGCCCTTCGGCAGGCCGTTGCGGACCAGGATGTCGACGATGGTCCAGGTGCAGCCCGGCACGAGGTCGGCCGGCTTGATGACGACCGTGTTGCCATAGGCGAGCGCCGGCGCGATCTTCCAGGCCGGAATGGCGATCGGGAAGTTCCAGGGCGTGATCAGGCCGACGACTCCGATCGGCTCGCGGGTGATCTGGACGTCGATGCCCGGACGGACGGAGGGCAGCACCTCGCCCGCGAGGCGCAGCGTCTCGCCGGCGAAGAAGTGGAAGATCTGCGCGGCACGGATGGTCTCGCCAATGCCCTCGGGAAGCGTCTTGCCTTCCTCGCGCGACAGCAGGCGGCCGATCTCCTCCTTGCGGGCGAGGATCTCGTCGCCGGTCGCCTTCAGGATGTCGTGGCGCTGCTGGATGCCCGACTGGGACCAGGTCTTGAACGCGGCCTGCGCGGCGTCGATGGCGGCGCGGGCGTCCTCGGCGGTGCCCTGCGCGAAGGTGCCGACCACCTCATTGGTGTTGGACGGGTTGATGTTGGGCCGCGCATCGCCGCCCACCCATTCGCCGCCGATATAGTTCTTGTGAAGTTCGGTCATCGGAAATCCTCGACTACCTTGGCTTGTAAAGGGTACGCCGCCCCGAGGGTCGGAGCGGCGCTCGGCCGGCAGGACCGGCCCTTGTGGTGCAGGTTGGCGGGCGCTCAGAGCGCCGTCACCGTCACGCTCTCTTCCGGAGCATAGGCGAGCGCATTCCTGAGCGGCAGCCCGAACGCCTCCGACTCGATCTCGAAGACGTCACCCGGCTCGGTGCGGATGCCGAAGGCGACCGAGAGCGTCGCCGTGCCATAGGTGTGCACATGCACCTGGCCCGGACGGCGGAAGAAGTCATACTTGAAGTGGTGATGCTCCAGATTGGCGAGCGTGTGCGACATGTTCGCCTCGCCAGACAGGAAGGGCTCGTCGAAGATCACCTTGTCGTCGCGCAGGATGCGCGAGCGGCCGCGGACGTCGTCCGGCAGCGCACCGACGAGAAGCTCCGGGCCGACCGAGCAGGGACGCAGCTTGGAATGGGCGAGGTAGAGATAGTTCACCCGCTCCATCACATGGTCCGAAAACTCGTTGGCGAGCGCGAAGCCGATGCGGAACGGGCGGCCGTCGTCGGCGATGATGTAGATGCCGGCGACCTCCGGCTCCTCGCCGCCGTCCTGCGCGAAGGACGGCGCCGTCAGCGGCTGGCCCGGACCGACGAGCAGCGCGCCGTCGCCCTTGTAGAACCATTCCGGCTGCACGCCGACCTTGCCGGCGGCCGGCTTGCCGCCCTCGATGCCCATGCGGAACATCTTCATCGAATCGGTCAGCGTCTCCTCGGCGGCGGCGACCGTCTTGTGCATCGCGTCGCGGGCCGAGGCCGAGCCGAGATGGGTGAGGCCCGTGCCGGTGATGAGCAGATGGGCCGGATCGGGATGATCGATCGGCGCCAGCACACGGCCGGACGCCAAAAGCGCCGCTCGATCGACGCTCTCGCCCTTGCCGGCCGCCTCGACCACCGCCTCGATGCTGCTGCGCGCCGCGATCGCCGCGCGCGCGAGATCATAGACAGTGCGATGGCCGGGAACGATCGCCGAGCTCTCGGCGCCGGCCGGGCCGGTCGTCGCCACCACGGCGCGCTCGCCGCCTTCCGTCAGGATCTGAATCAGTCGCATCGCTTCCTCCTTCTCGCCTTTCATGCGCCGGCGGCATGCTTGCGCCGGCATTGATCACAGGATTGATCCGGCCGGAGCCGGCTGCCGATGGCACGAGCCATCAGCCGATTTCAGTTTCCGCCTCGCCGCGGCGGCCCACCCATATGGAATCGAACACATTGCCCTTGGCGTTGCGCAAGAGCCGCCGCATCGCGAGAAAGGCGCCGTCGGCATTGCGCTCGCGGATTGCCTCGTAGACGTCACGGTGCTGAAGGACGGCGTCATCGCCCATGACGGTGCGCCAGCCGAGCGAGAACGAGATGACGAGGCCGGATTCGATCATGCCGCCGGCCGAGCGCAGCAGCGGATTGTGCGAAGCCTCCAGCACGATCATGTGGAAGGCGAGATCGGCCTTGATCTGGTCGGCGCTGCCGCGGTCGCGGCTGCGGATGCCGTCGAGGGCCTTGGCGAGCGCCTCGATCTCCTCGGCCGTCGCCCGCTCGGCGGCCCGCGCCGCCGCGGCCGGCTCGATGATCTCGCGCATCTCAAACAGGGAATGAATGAACTCGTCGCTCGGGAAGGGGTCGATCTGCCAGTGCAGCACGTCGGGGTCGAGCATGTTCCAGTCGGAGCGCGGTCGCACGCGGGTGCCGATCTTCGGCCGCGACACGGTCAGCCCCTTGGCGGAGAGCAGGCGGATCGCCTCGCGCACGGCCGTTCGCGAGACCTTGAACTCCTCCTGCACCTTGGGCTCGGTCGGCAGCGTGTCGCCCGGCTGATACTGGCCGGTGACTATCCGGCGCCCGAGCGTGCTCGCGACCATGTCGGACAGGCTGCCGGTCCGCTCGCGGCCTGTCGTCGCGAGCGCTCGGCTCGTATCCTGGACGCCGCGCATGGCCACACCCCTCCCTGGTCGCGCCTCTGCGCCGCATTCATAGTATGTTTGCCGGGTCGAAAACTCAACCGCGCCGCCGTCATCGGCCCGACATCGCTGTGATCGCAGGCTCCCCGCCGCCATTGGGCAACAGCCTCGGGGAAACACCTTCATGACCGGATTGTTCGATTTTCGCGCCCGCACGATGGGTGCCGCTCTCGTCGTCCTGCTCGCCGCCGGAAGCGGAGCCTCCGCCACGGAACTCACGGTTCTCTCCTTCAACATCCGCGGCGGCGGCGCCAATGACGGCAAGGGGATAGAGGAGACCGTCGCCGCCATTCGGGCCGTGAACCCGGACATCGTCGGCATCCAGGAAAGCCGCGCCGAATCGGTGCCCTGCACCGCCGAGAGCTGCCCGCCCGCCGGCGAGAGCGTCGCCGCCAGGATCGCCGCCGCGCTCGGCTACCAGTTCGTCGACCAGGGCGCCGAGAGCCCGGCGCTGTGGGCGAATGCCATCCTCGCCCGCGTCCCGATCGGGCCGCTGACGCCGAACCGCACCGGCGCCCGCCTTACGATCGACGGCCGCAGCGTCGACGTCTTCAACATCCATCTCACGGATGCACCCTACCAGCCTTACCAGGCGCTCGGCATCGACTATGGCCCCTATCCGGTCCTGAAGACCGCCGACGAGCTGGTCAAGGCGGCAGAGGCGACCCGCGGTCCCGGACTCGCGCTGCTCTTCGCCGACATGGACGCCGCCGGCCCAGCCGACGTCGCCTTCGTCTTCGGCGACTTCAACGAGCCTTCGCATCACGACTGGGTGGACGCGACCGTGCAGGCCGGCCTGCAGCCGCTCGCGGTTCCCTATCCGTCTGAGAAGGCGATCGAGGCGCGCGGTTTCGTGGACACATTCCGGGCCGTCTATCCGGATCCGGTGGCGAAGCCGGGCCTCACCTGGACCCCGACGACGAGCCCGACCGACAAGGACGACCATCACGACCGCATCGATTTCGCGCTGGCAAAGGCGAAGGGGCTCGAAGTCGTCTCCGCCGGCATTCTCGGCGAGAAGACGCCGGAGGCCGACATCGTCGTCACGCCCTGGCCCTCGGACCACCGCGCGACCTTCGCCAAAGTCCGCTTCTGAAAAAAACCCGGCAAGAAAAAACGGCGCGTCCCGCGACGCGCCGTCATCTCTTCGTGCGGAAGGCTCAGCGGGCGCGCTGGCCGAACAGGATCTTCTGCGCTTCCTTGTCGTCGGCAAGATTGACCGGATCGACGGGCGCCTTGATCGCCATGCCGCGCTGCACGGCCGGACGCGCGTTCAGGAGATCGATCCAGCGCTTCACATGCTTGAATTCGGTCGTGTCGAACTGCTGCGTCTCCCAGCCAGCCGCCCAGCCGAAGATCGCCATGTCGGCGATCGAATAGGCGGCGCCGCCGACATATTCGTTGCCGGCGAGGCGACGGTCGAGAACGCCATAGAGACGGTGCGTCTCGTCCTGATAGCGCTTGGTCGCATAGGGGATGCGTTCCGGCGCATAGACCGAGAAATGGTTGCGCTGGCCGAGCATCGGGCCGAAGCCGCCCATCTGCCACATCAGCCATTCCTCGACCGCGACGCGCGCGCGCTCGTCGTCCTGCGGATAGAACTTCCCGAACTTGCGCCCGAGATAGAGCAGGATGGCGCCCGACTCGAACACCGAGATCGGCGCGTTGCCCGGCCCCTCGGGATCGATGATCGCCGGCATGCGGTTGTTCGGCGCGATCTTGAGGAATTCCGGCTTGAACTGGTCGCCCTTGCCGATATTGACGAACTTGATCTCGTAGGGAACGCCGAGTTCCTCGAGCATGATCGAGATCTTCTTGCCGTTCGGGGTCGGCCAGAAATGGAGTTCGATCGGCTTCACCTGCTCTGCCGCCATGATTGCCTCGCTCGCGGAATTGATGCCGGCAGCGTGCCGGCAGGGGATGGTGCCGGCCAGGGGCCGACGGTAACGGACGGTAACATCAGCATCCCGCAATCGCCGCCGGCCCGCAAGGCCGGGCGGCGGCCGCGGCTCACTCGAGGCCAAGCTTCCGCTTCAAGATTTCGTTGACCGCCTGCGGGTTGGCCTTGCCGCCCGAGGCCTTCATGATCTGGCCGACGAACCAGCCGGCGAGCGTCGGCTTGACCTTGACCTGCTCCACCTTTTCGGGATTGGCGGCGATGATGTCGTCGACCACCTTCTCGATGGCGCCGGTATCGGTCACCTGCTTCAGCCCGCGCGCCTCGACGATCGCCTTCGGATCGCCGCCCTCGCTCCAGACGATCTCGAACAGGTCCTTGGCGATCTTGCCGGAAATGGTGCCGTCGGCGATCAGGTCGATGATCGCGCCGATCTGGGCCGCCGAGACGGGGCTCGACGTGATGTCGAGCCCGTCGCGGTTGAGCCGAGCGGCGAGTTCCTGCGTCACCCAGTTGGCGGCGATCTTGGGATCGCGCCCCTTCGCGACCGCCTCGTAGAACTCGGCGACGTCCTTCTCGAGCACCAGCACGCCAGCGTCATAGGCCGAGAGGCCATAATCCTTGACGAAGCGCGCCTTCAGCGCGTCGGGGAGCTCGGGCAGCGAGGCGGCGATCTCCTGCACCCAGGATTCGTCGAGAACGAGCGGCAGAAGATCGGGATCGGGGAAGTAGCGATAGTCATGCGCCTCTTCCTTGGAGCGCATGGAGCGGGTCTCGCCTTTGTTGGCGTCGTAGAGCCGCGTTTCCTGGTCGATCGTGCCGCCATCCTCGATGATCGCGATCTGGCGCCGCGCCTCGTATTCGACCGCCTGGCCGACGAAGCGGATGGAATTGACGTTCTTGATCTCGCAGCGCGTGCCGAGGGGCTCGCCGGGGCGGCGGACGGAGACATTGACGTCGGCGCGCATCGAGCCCTCGTCCATGTTGCCGTCGCAGGTGCCGAGATAGCGCATGATGGTGCGCAGCTTCGCGAGATAGGCCTTCGCCTCCTCCGACGAGCGCAGGTCGGGCTTGGAGACGATCTCCATCAACGCGACGCCCGAACGGTTCAGGTCGACGAAGCTCATGGTCGGGTGCTGGTCGTGCAGCGACTTGCCGGCATCCTGCTCGAGATGCAGCCGCTCGATGCCGATCGTGATCGTCTCGCCGCTCTCGAGGTCGATCGTGATCTCGCCCTCGCCGACGATCGGCTGCTTGTACTGCGAGATCTGATAGCCCTGCGGCAGGTCGGGATAGAAGTAGTTCTTCCGGTCGAATACCGAGCGGTGGTTGATGGCCGCCTTCAGCCCGAGGCCGGTGCGCACCGCCTGCGCCACGCACTCCCTGTTGATCACCGGCAGCATGCCCGGCATCGCCGCGTCGACGAGGCTGACATGCGAATTCGGCGCGCCGCCGAATTCGGTCGAGGAGCCGGAGAACAGCTTCGCGTTCGACAGGACCTGCGCATGCACCTCCATGCCAATCACCACCTCCCAATCCCCGGTCGCGCCGGCGATCAGCTTCTTCGGGTCGGCAGGGCGGGCATGGGCGTTCATCGGCATGGTCCTTCGGATCGTCTCCCGGTTGGGTTAGTGAATCTCGCGGCAGTCCGCAAGGGAAGCGCGGCCGGGCGCTCCCCGGACCGCGTCTTCCGCCGCGAGCCTCCTGCCGGAATCAGTCCACGAAGTCGCCGCAGCGCGGCGCCGGCGCGGTGCCCCACGGCATGATCGGGACGCTGGAGATCGAGTTCTTGGGGCTGCCGTCGACCAGCTTGTCGGAATAGACGAGATAGACCAGCACGTTGCGTTTGGAGTCGCAGCCACGCACGATCTGCATCTTCTTGAACCAGAAGGAACGGCGCTGGCGGAACATCTCGTCGCCCTGGCCGATCTTCTCCTTGAAGCTGATC
This sequence comes from Kaistia geumhonensis, assembly GCF_030815145.1. NCBI lineage: Bacteria > Pseudomonadati > Pseudomonadota > Alphaproteobacteria > Hyphomicrobiales > Kaistiaceae > Kaistia > Kaistia geumhonensis. The sequence continues at coordinate 1,156,966 of NZ_JAUSWJ010000001.1, forward strand.
GGGCCGACCTGCCGGCAGGCGAGAGAGATGTCCGAGGTCTCCTCGGCGAGGCCGAGCATGCCCGAGACGCCGCCGCGCTCAGGCGCCGCGAAGTGGCAGGCGACACCCTCGACCTCGGGATCGTCGACGCCGTAGACGGCGATCTTGTCGTTGGGGGTGACCCACTTGAAGGTCGTCGATTCCTTGAAGATGAGGTCCGGTCCATCGGCGAGCGCCGGAACCGCCCCGAAGGCGGCGAGGACGGCGGCGGCGCAGATGGCGGCGAGCGGGCGGCGCATGGGCATCTCCCCTGTTGAGACCGACGGCTATATAGGCACGCCGCCGGCCGGCGGGAGTGCTTTTACGCCGGAAGGCCGCGCAGCAGACGGTCGCGCCGCATCCAGCGGCCGACCAGCATGACCGAGGTCGCCGCCAGGCCCGACAGGAGGCCGATCCAGATGCCGAGGCCGGCGAAACCGAAGCCGAACGCAAGCGAGAGGCCGATGCCGAGCCCGATGCACCAGTAGCCGACCGCCGCATAGATCATCGGAACGCGCGCGTCGTGCAGCCCGCGCAGCATGCCGGCGGCCATCACCTGCGCTCCGTCGAATACCTGGAACAGCGCGGCGATGCCGAGGAACGAGACCGCGAGCGCCATCACGCCGGCATTCGCCGGGTCGTGGCGGTCGATGAAGATGCCCGCGAGCACCTCGGGGACGGAGAAGATCAGCAGCGCGGTGCAGCACATGAAGGCGGTGCCGAGCGCGAAGGGGGTCCAGCCGGCGCGCGTGATCGCCTCGCGGTTGCCGGCGCCGAAGGCATAGCCGACGCGGACGGTCGCCGCCTGCGAGAAGCCGAGCGGCACCATGAAGCAGACCGCCGCGAACTGGATGGCGATCGCATGCGCCGCGACCGAGTCGGCCCCGATCAGCCCCATGACGAAGACGGCGGCATTGAACACGGTCGCCTCGAGCGCGACGGCGACGCCGATCGGCAGCCCGAGCGCGACGAGGCTGCGGAACTTGGCGAAATCGAAGCGCCAGAAATGGCCGAAGATGCGGTAGCGGCGGAAGCGCGGATGGACGACGCAGACGACGGCCATGCCGGCGAACATGGTCAGCGCCGAGATGGTCGAGCCGATCCCGGCGCCGAGAATGCCGAGCCGCGGCAACCCCAACTCGCCGAACACCAACGCCCAGACAGCGAGCGCATTGACGAGCAGGCCGGCGACGCCGATCACCAGCGACCAGGCCGGCCGCTCCAGCGCGACCACGAAGGAGCGCAGGACGAGATAGAGCAGCATCGGCAGCATGGCCCATTGCAGGCCGCGCATGTAGTGGCTGGCCTCGCGGGCGAGATCCGGCTCCTGGCCGATGGCGAGCAGGATCGGCTCGGCGTTCCAGAGCAGCAGCCAGAACGGAACGGTGATGGCCAGCGCCATCCAGAAACCCTGGCGGACAATGTCGCGCACGGCGCGGACGGAATGCCGCTTCTCGCCGCGCTTTCTGGCGATCATCGGCGAGACGGCCGAGATCATGCCGATGCCGAAGATCAGCATGGCGAAATAGAGGTTCGTCCCCAGCGCACCGGCGGCGAGTTCGCGCGAGCCGAGCCAGCCGATAAAGACGATATCGGTGACGTTGATCACCGTCTGCGCGAGATTTGTGAGGATGAGCGGCAGGGCCAGTGCGATCGTCGCGCGGGCCTCGTCGATCCAGGGGCGTAGAAGGTTTTGCCGCGCGAATGTGGCGGTCGGGGCGGTCATGGCAATCTCGGGCGTGCAGGCGCGCCGGGGGAGCGCGGAATGATCGCCTAATAGGCATATTGGGCAGTGCTTGACCACTCAAAGCTTTAGATGGCCGCCATCACGCGCAAGAATGCAACACTGCCGTGCATGGCCGGTGGGTGAACGCCGTCACACAAGTGACCATCGCGCTTCGCTATGGTAAGAGCATTCTTGCTCCGCCGCCCTTTGTGAAGCCGCCCCGAAGAGACCGGACGATGCGTGTTCCGAGTATGCCTCCCCGCGTCGCGCTAGCGGCCATCGTTCTTCTCGCCCTCGCCGGTGTCGCCGAGGCCGCCTCGCCGGCCTGCCGCGCGCTCGAGGCGCAGCTCTCGAGCCTCCAGAAGAAGAGTTCGCGCGCCGCGGCCTTCGACGGCGCCGCCAGCAAGCAGCGCGCCGCGATCGCCTCGGCCGAGGGTCAGGCCCGGCGGGCCGGCTGCTTCGGGGGCGGCCTGTTCGTGCGCGACCAGTCCGGCTCGGCGCAATGCCGCGCACTCGTCTCGTCCATCGGCAAGATGAAATCCAATCTCGCCAAGCTCGACCGCGGCAGCCGCAGCTCGGGCGGCGGCTCGGGAGCCTCGCGCGAGGCCATCCTGCGGCAGCTCGGCGCCAACAACTGCGGCCCGCAATATGCGAGCTATGTCGCACAGCCGCAGCAGCGCGGCTTCCTGCAGCGCCTGTTCAATCCCGATCCGCTGCCGCGGCAGACCGATGTGGCCGTGGTTCCGGCCCGGCCGGTGACGCGCGACGTCGCTCGGCAGGACGACTATGGCAGCAGCGGCTACGATCTCGGCTTCGGCGGCGGCACCTACCGCACGCTCTGCGTCCGCACCTGCGACGGCTATTACTTCCCCATCAGCTACACGACCCGCGCCGGCAATTTCATGACGGACCAGCAGGTCTGCCAGCAGATGTGCCCGGGCACCGAGGTCGTGCTCTACGCCCATCGCAATCCGGGCCAGGATTCGACGCGGGCGCTCTCGACGGTCGACAAGTCGCCCTATGCCGACCTGCCCAACGCCTTCGCCTATCGGTCGAGCTACAATCCCGGCTGCACTTGCGGCAAGTCCTCGGCGCTCGACATCGTCGCGGGAGGCTACAGCCCGGCGGCGATCGGCCCCTATTCGGCGGCGCTGGCGCCCGTGCCGGGCGCCCGGCCCGAGCAGGGCGAAGATCCGGAGACGCTCGCCAATCGCCGCGGCCAGTTCGACCCCGGCGAAATCGGCAAGCCCAATATCGCGACGCCGGTGGCGTCGCTCACGACCCCGGTGCCGACGGTGACGTCGGGCGGGCCTGTCCGGCGAGTCGGTCCTTCGTACTACTACGCCCAATGAGCGGCAGCAGGCCGGCGAGTTCCGGCCCGTGGTCGAGACCGGTGAGCGCGCGGCGGAGCGGCATATAGAGCGCCCGCCCCTTGCGGCCCGTCGACGCCTTGAGAGCTTCCGTCCAGAGCTTCCATGTCTCCGCTCCGAACGGCTCGGACGGCAGCAGCCGCTCGGCCTCGGCGAGGAACGGTGCGTCTTCGGCAGCGGGCCCGGACGGCGGCAGCGGCCCGGTCACGATGCTCCACCAGCCGGCTGCATCGGCGACACGCACCAGATTGCCGCGGACGGTGTTCCAGAAGGCCTCCCCGCCGCTGATCCCCATCGCCGCCAGTCGCTCCGCGACCGCCTCATAGGGCAGCGCATGCACCAGCCGCGCATTGAGACCGTCGAGATCGGCGGGATCGAAGCGGGCCGGCGAGCGCGAGACCATGGAGAGATCGACCATCGCCGCGAGCGCGGCGAGGTCTCGAGCCGGCTCGATTGGCGCCGAAGTCCCGAGCAGCACGGCGAGCGAGGCGACCGCCATCGGCTCGTATCCGGCCTCGGCCAGCGAGCCGAGCGACAGCGCGCCGGTGCGCTTCGAGAGCCCCTCGCCGCTCGCGGTCGTGAGCAGATTGACATGGCCGAAGACCGGGGCCGCAGCCCCGAGCGCCTCGAAGAGCTGGATCTGCACGCCGGTATTGGTGACGTGGTCGTCGCCGCGGATGATGTGCGTGATGCCGAAGGCGATGTCGTCGACGACCGAGGGCAGCGTGTAGAGGAAGGTGCCGTCCTCGCGGATGAGCACCGGATCGGACAGCGAGGCAATGTCGACGGTCTCCTCGCCGCGCACGAGATCGGTCCAGCGTACCAGACGCGCCGTCTCGTCGAGGCGGAAGCGCCAGTGCGGCCGGCGCCCCTCCGCCTCCAGCCGCGCCCGGTCCGCCTCGGTGAGCTTCAGCGCGGCGCGATCGTAGATCGGCGGCAGGCCGTGGGCCATCTGCCGCTTGCGGCGATAGTCGAGCTCCTCGGCCGTCTCATAGGCGGGATAGAGGCGGCCGGACTGTTTCAGCGCCTCGGCGGCCGCCCGATGGGCGCCAGCATGCCCGGACTGCCGTTCCAGCCGGTCGACCGTAATGCCGAGCCAGGCGACGTCGCGCAGGATCGCCTCGGCGAAGCGTTCTTCCGAGCGCTCGCGGTCGGTATCGTCGAGCCGCAGCACGAAGCGGCCGCCATGGCGAAGCGCATAGAGCGCATTGAACAGCGCCGGCCGGGCGTTGCCGATATGGAGATAGCCGGTCGGCGACGGCGCGAAGCGGACCGTGACGGGATGGTCGGACATGGGCTCGGCGTTCTTTCCAGGTTGGCAGCGGTTTAGCCATCCCCCTCGGAGCGCGCAACCATGGCTCTCGACCGGAGGGACGGCGGCAAGAGCGGCGACCATGCTCGATGCCGCGCTTCGGCAGCCCCTCTCCCCCCCTCGTGGGGAGAGATGGAGAGGGGCGCGCTGCGCGCGTCAACCTATTCGCGTTGAGCTGTAGCGATGACGCGCCGACGTGGTGCCGATCAGCCGTCGATGCTGGCGGCGATCAGGCGGTCGGCGATGGCAGCGAGCGAGCGGGCGGGGCCGTCGGAGCGGAAGATCTGGCCCGCGGCGTTGGCGCCCTCGAAGAGCATCAGCAGGCCGTCGGCGAGTTCGGCCGGGTCGCGCGCGCGCATGTCGGTCGCCATCGCCTCGAGGCGGCGGCGCAGTTCGCGCTTGTTGGCCTCACTGACGGCGCGGGCGGGCGAATCCGGCTCCGGAAACTCGACAGCGGCATTCGTCAGTGCGCAGCCGCGATAGTCGGTCTCGGCCTGACGGCCACCGACGCGACCGAAATAATCGACGATCTGCGCGCGAGGATCGCCCGGATGCGCGTCGACCGCCGCCTGGAAACGGTGCCAGAAGCCGTCCTCGTAGTCGCGGAGATAGGCGGCCGCCAGCTCGTCCTTGGAAGGGAAGCTGCGATAGAGGCTCGGCTTGGTGACGCCGGCGCGCTCGACGATCTCGTCGACGCCGACGGCGCGGATGCCCTCGCGATAGAACAGGCTGCGCGCCGCGTCGAGGATGCGCTCGGCCGCCCGCGGCTTCGTCGCACCACGCTTCTCCGCCGCCTGATCCGGTGTGCCGCTCATCGTGCTCCTTCGCCGCGCCTGCCCCTTGCAATGTAACAGACCGGTACGTAACATCCAAGCACGATACGGACCGGTGAGTCACATGAGCGCCATTGTAAAGCGGCCCTTCGGCCAGAACTACGCCTTCGTCGTCGCGGGCGTCATCTTCCTGTCGCTCCTGGCCGCCGCCGGCCTCAGGGCGGCGCCCGGCGTGCTCATGCTGCCGCTGCAATCCTCGCTCGGCTGGGACCGGACGACGATCTCGCTCGGCGCGGCCATCGGCATCTTCCTCTATGGCCTCGCCGGCCCCTTTGCGGCAGCGCTGATGCAGACCTTCGGGCTGAAGCGCACGCTCGTCTGCGCCCTGCTGCTCATGTCGATCTCGACGGCGCTGTCCTCGATGATGACGGCGCCCTGGCAGTTCATCACGCTCTGGGGCGTCCTCTCCGGCATCGGCTCGGGCGCAGTCGCCCTCGTGATGGGCGCGACGATCGTCAATCGCTGGTTCGTCTCCAATCGCGGCCTGATGATGGGCCTCTTCTCGGCCTCGACCGCGACGGGAACGCTGATCTTCCTGCCGGGCTTCGCGGCGCTCGCGGCCTGGGGCGGCTGGCAGGCGGTCGTGCTCACCATCGCAGCCATCACCGCCCTGCTCATCCCGATCGTGCTGCTGCTCGTACCCGAGAGCCCGAAGGCGGCCGGCCTGCTGCCCTATGGCGCGACGGGCGCGGAGCCGCAGCAGCCGGCGACGACGGGCAATCCCTTCGCGAACGCGATCCGCGCGCTCGTCGAGGCCTCGCGCACCCGCACCTTCTGGTATCTCTTCGCTACCTTCTTCGTTTGCGGCTTCACCACCAACGGCCTGGTCGGCACGCATATGATCGCCTTCTGCGGCGACATGGGCATCGCGGAAGTGCAGGCGGCGAGCATGCTGGCCATGATGGGCATCTTCGATCTGGTCGGCACAACCGCGTCGGGCTGGCTGACCGACCGCGTGGATCCGCGCAAGCTGCTCTTCGTCTATTACGGGCTGCGCGGCCTCTCGCTGATCTACCTGCCCTTCTCGGATTTCTCGGTCTGGAGCCTGTCGATCTTCGTCGTCTTCTACGGCCTCGACTGGATCGCCACGGTGCCGCCGACCGTGCGCCTCGCCAACGAAGCCTTCGGTGACCGCAAGGCGCCGGTCGTCTTCGGGTGGATCGCCGCCGGCCACCAGCTCGGCGCCGCCTCGGCCGCGTTCCTCGCCGGCTGGCTGCGCACCGAGCAGGGCAACTATTTCGACGCCTTCATGATCGCTGGTGCCACCGGCGTCGTCGCCGCGTTGCTCGCGCTGATGATCGCGCGGCCGGGGCGGGGCGCAGTCGTCGAAGGCGCGGCCTGACATGGGCGACGCCGCCGCCCTTTTTGCGCCATGGATGGTGCGCTGGCGGCTCGTCGCCGATGGCGCGTCGATCGAGACGCCGACCAGCAACCTGCTTCCCGTCCTGCAGGACGGCGAGCCGACGATGCTCAAGATGCTGAAACCCACGAGCGACGAAGGCCCAGGCATCGCGGCGCTCGGCTGGTTCGCCGGCGACGGCGCCGTCCGCGTCGTCGCGGCCGAGGGCGATGCGCTCCTGATGGAGCGCGCAATCGGGCGGCGCTCGCTGACGACAATGGCGGTCACCGGTGGAGACGAGGACGCGATCCGCATCATGGCCGCAACCGCCAAGGCGCTACATGCCCCACGCCCCGCGCCGCCGCCGGAATTGCCGACCCTCACGCGGCGCTTCCGCGCCCTCTACGAGGCCCCGCCGGCGCATCCCGTTCTCGCCCGCTGCGCCGCTCGCGCCCGCCGGCTCGTCGAGACCTCGCGCGAGAGCGTGGTGCTGCATGGGGACCTGCACCACGAGAACGTGCTCGATTCGCCGCGCGGCTGGCTCGCCATCGATCCGAAAGGCGTCGCAGGCGAGCGCGCCTATGACGTCGCCAATCTGTTCCTGAACCCGGCCGGCGTCGATCGGCTGGTGCTCGACCGCGCGCGGGCGCAGCGTCTCGCGGCGATCGTCTCGGAGGAACTCGCGCTCGATCCCGCCCGCGTGCTCGGCTTCGCCTTCGCCCATGCGGGCCTATCGGCCGCCTGGTGCATCGAGGACGGCATCGACCCGCGGATCGCCATCGAGGCGGCGGAAATGCTGGAGCCGCTCGCGGCCGGCGCCGCCTAGCGGCTCGCGCGCTCAGTCGTCGCCGGCATGGATCGGCGCATCGCCCCCGATCTCGTAGTAGTCGCCCTTGTCGGCCGCGAAGATATGCGCGCCGATCACCACCCCGGTCGGCGTCTCGAAGCCGCCCATCGCGATGGCGATCCGGTCGCTGCCCGGACGATGCCAGAAGAGCACCGAACCGCAGGTGCGGCAGAAGCCGCGCTCGGCGACGTCGGACGAGCGATACCAGCGCACGCTTTCCTCGCCCTCGATCGCGAGATCGGCCACCGCGACATTCGTCGAGGCGAGAAAATGCCCCGTCTGCCGGCGGCACTGCGTGCAGTGGCAGGCAATCACCGGCTCGAGCGCTCCGGCAACGCGGTAGCGCACCGCGCCGCAGAGGCAGGAACCGCGATGCGCCTCAGAGGCCACCGGCGGCCACCAGCCGATACTCGGCGACGCGGGTCTTCTTCAGCAGCTCCGCAACAAGGAAGGCGAGCTCCAGCGACTGGTCGGCGTTGAGCCGCGGATCGCAATGGGTGTGGTAGCGGTCCGAGAGATCCTCGTCAGTGATCGCGCGTGCGCCGCCCGTGCACTCGGTGACGTTCTTGCCCGTCATCTCGATATGGATGCCGCCCGGGAACGTCCCCTCGCCCTGATGGACCTCGAAGAAGGTGCGAACCTCCTTCAGGATCAGGTCGAAGGGCCGCGTCTTGTAGCCGGTGACGGCCTTGATCGTGTTGCCGTGCATCGGATCGCAGGACCACACGACGGAGCGGCCCTCGCGCTCGACAGCGCGGATCAACTGCGGCAGGTGGTCATAGACCTTGTTGGCGCCGAAGCGGCAAATGAGCGTCAGCCGGCCCGGCTCGTTGTCCGGGTTGAGCGCGTCGATGAGCTGCAGCAGGCCGTCACCGGTGAGCGAGGGACCGCATTTGAGACCGATCGGGTTCTTCACGCCGCGCATATATTCGACATGGGCGTGGTCAACCTGGCGCGTGCGATCGCCGATCCACAGCATGTGGCCGGAGGTGGCGTACCAGTCGCCGCTCGTCGAATCGACGCGCGTCATCGCCTGCTCGTAGCCGAGCAGCAGCGCCTCATGGGAGGTGAAGAACTCGGTCGAGCGCAGCGAGGGCGTCGTGTCCGGGTTGATGCCGCAGGCGCGCATGAAGGCCATGGTCTCGGAGATGCGGTCCGCGATCTCCTGATAGTGATGACCCTGCGGGCTGTCCTTCACGAAGCCGAGCATCCACTGATGCACATGCTCGAGATTGGCATAGCCGCCCTGCGCGAAGGCGCGCAGCAGGTTGAGCGTCGCGGCGGACTGGCGATAGGCGTCCTCGACCCGGCGCGGATCGGGGATGCGGGCCGCCGGCGTGAACTCGATGCCGTTGATGTTGTCGCCGCGATAGGAGGGCAGCTCCACGTCGCCGATCTTCTCCATCGGCGCCGAGCGCGGCTTGGCGAACTGGCCGGCGATGCGGCCGACCTTCACCACCGGCATCTGGCCGGCGAAGGTCAGCACCACCGCCATCTGCAGGAAGACGCGGAAGAAATCGCGGATGTTGTCGGGGTGATGCTCGGCGAAGCTCTCGGCACAGTCGCCACCCTGCAGCAGGAAGGCCTCGCCGCGCGCAACGGACGCCAGCCCCTTCTTCAGCTGCCGCGCCTCGCCGGCAAAGACCAGCGGCGGATAGCTGGCGATGCGGGCCTCGACCGCGGCCAGCGCCGCCTGGTCGGGATAATCCGGCACCTGCTGGATGGGCTTTTCCCGCCAGCTCGCGGGGCTCCAGCTCGTCTTGGTCATGGTCGGCTCCACACGGCGTCCGGCCGCTTCGGCGCCCGAGCGCCCTGCCGTCCGCTTCTCAAAAAGGTGCAGCCTTATACACGCCCCTCCCCCGCCCCGCCAATCGAAGCCGTTGCTGCGCCGCATCACGCCGCGGCGAGCGCGCGCATGCGGGCGGCGGTTTCCTCGCCGGCCGGGAAGAAGGCCTCGATGGCGATTTCGGAAAGCGTGACGTCAGCGGGGCCGCCGAAGACGGTGGTCGTCGAGAGGAACGAGAGCTCGCCATCGCCATGGCGAAGGCGCAGCGGCACGGCGATGCCGGCCAGTTCGCCGGCCCTCGGTCGTTCGCGAGCGAGCGGTCGCGGCAGCGCTTCCATCTCGGCGAGAAGATCGGCCAGAACCGCGTCACCCGTCAGATCGACCTCATGCGCCAGGCGGCGAAGCATATGGCCGCGCCATGCCGGAAAATCGACGATGCGCGGCGCGAGGCCGCCGGGGTGGAGCGACAGCCGCACCACATTGACCGGCGAAACCAGCAGCGCGGGATCGACTCCCTCGACGAGCGTCCCGACGGCGGCGTTCGCCTCGAGCATGGTCCAGTGCCGGTCGACCGCGAGCGCCGGGTAGGGCATGTGGCCGCCGACGATGCGGCGGACCACCTCCCGCGCCGCACCGAGGCCGGGATCGTCGAGCCGCCGCGCCGGGTGGACGGGCGCATAGCCGGCGGCGACGAGCAGGAGATTCTGCTCGCGGAGCGGGAGGGCGAGTTCCTCGGCGAGGCGCAGCACCATGGTGCGGCTCGGCTGCGAACGGCCGGTTTCGAGGAAGGAGAGATGCCGCGTCGAGAGGCCCGCCTCTCCGGCGAGCTCCATCTGCGACAGGCGCCGGCGACGGCGCCACTCCTTCAGTTCCTCCCCGAACGACGTTTGCGACAGGCTCATGGGCTCCTCCCCGGTGCGAAACCTAGCCCGCCGGCCGCGGCGGACCAATGACCTCGGAGGTAATCGACCGCTCGCGGCCCCTGCTGCACCGTCAGGAGCGTCGCAGCCGGCCAGTGACCGGCCCAACCCCGGAGACCCATCATGACAGTCAACACCACCGCCACCCCGGACGCCGCCACGCTCGCCGCCCGCTATATCGCCGCCTGGAACGCCACCGATCCGGCCGAGCGGCGCCGTCTCATCGCAGAGGCCTTCACGGGCGACGCCAGCTATGCCGATCCCCTCGCCAGCGTCTCCGGCCATGACGGGCTCGACGCGCTGATCGGCGCCATGCAGGAACGCTTCGCGGGTCTTTCCTTCCGTCTCGCCGGAAAGGCGGACGGCTACGGATCCAACCTGCGCTTCAGCTGGGAGCTTGCTCACGGGGGCGGCCCGGCGCTGGCGGGCGGGACCGACTTCGCGACCGTCTCGGACGGCCGGATCGGCCGCGTGACCGGCTTCCTCGACTTCGTGCCGGACGGCGTCGCCTGATCGGCGAGCGACGCCCAGAGATGAACCGTGGCGAGGCTGCGATGCGGTGCGAAGGCCCGCATCGCGGCCTCCTGCTCGGCCGGCGTCGGACGGCGATCAAGCCCATGCAGGCGCTGGAGGCCCGTGGCGAGGCCGGAATCGCCGATCGGCGCCGTATCGGCATGGCCGAAACCGCGCAGCAGCACATAGCGCGCGGTCCACGGGCCAATGCCCGGCAAGGCGACGAGAGCGGCCTCGACAACGCCGGCCTCTTTGCCCGCCAGCGCATCGAGATCCGGCTGGCCTGCCGCAACGGCCGCGGCGACGCCGGTGAGATAGCGCGCCTTGGCACGGGAGAACCGCCGCGATGCGAGCGCCGCCGGATCGATCGCCGCCACCTCGGCGGGACCCGGATGGGCGACGAGCCCGCTCGGCGCGTGACGGATGCCCGCGAGATCGACCATCTCCCGGCGAAGCGCAGCCGCGAAGGTCAGGTTGATCTGCTGCCCGATCACCGCCCAGCAAAGCGCCTCGAACACGGTGGCGGTCAGCGGGATCCGCAGTCCCCGACGCGCACCGACCAGCGCCGCGGAGGCCGGATGCGCCTCGAAGGCGTCAGGGTCGGACAGGAGGCCCAGCATCCGCCGCGCCATGGTCTCGATGGCCGCCTCGGCCGCGTCCGACAGCGACCGGTCGGCCGAGAGCCGCGCCTCGTCGCCGGCGATCTCGAGCGTGACGAGCACCGGCCCGCCGTCTACGACGAGCGGTTTCTCGATCCGCGCGCCCGTGACGCGCTCCGAAAGGCTCGCCGGGTCGCGGCCGTGATAGGCGAGGACCTCCGCCGCCCGGTAGTCGGGCGGCAAGGGCATGACGCGGACCATCAGGCCGCGCGGTCCGGCCGGCAGCGGAGGCACGCGCGATAGCCGGACGCCTCGGCGCCGGCGGCATCGGAGAAGAAGCGGACATTCTTCGGCAGCGGCGCCCGCGACGCGCAATCCGGCCGGCAATAGATGCCGGTCGTCGCCACTGCATAGAGCCGCGCCCCTGCCGGAAACGCCACCGTCGTCGTCATCGTTCGCCTCGTCGCTCGCTGATCGCCCAGCGGAGGATGCCGCCAGGTTGATCGCGGCAACACCCGTTTCCTGGCGCGGTCAGTGGCGGTCCTTCGCCCAGAGATAGAGGCCGATGCCGACGCCCATTACCGAGAGGAAGACCAGGTAGTGGGCATGCGCCATGGGGTCGGATTTGAGCGCCACCGTGACGAGCAGCGGCGTCAGCCCGCCGAAGATCGCGTAGGCGATATTGTAGGCGAAGGAGACGCCGGTGAAGCGCACGGCCGGCGGGAAGGCCTTGACCAGCACATAGGGCACCGCGCCGATGACGCCGACTGAGAAGCCGGCGAGCGCCGAGAGAAGGAAGAGGCTCGACGCGTCGCTTGCGACCGAGGAATAGAAGTAGAAGGTCGCGGCGCCGAGGAAGACGCTGCCGAAGGTGAAGAAGCGGCCGGCGCCGATGCGGTCGACCGTGAGGCCGGCAAGCACGCAGCCGACCGTCAGGAACAGGGTCGCGATCGAATTGGCGGTCAGCGCCTCGCCGGCCGGGATCTTGTAGAGCGTCTGCAACAGCGTCGGCGTCATCAGGATCGCCACGACGATCGCTCCCGACAGCATCCAGGTCAGCAGCATCGAGAGGATCGTGGCGCCCTTGTGCGCGCGCAGCACCTCGCCGAGCGGCAGGCCCGCCGAGAGCGCCTTCGCCGCCTTCAGCTCGCGGAACACCGGCGTCTCGTCGAGCCAGCGGCGGAGATAGACGGCAACGAGGCCGAAGACACCGCCGAGCGCGAAGGGGATGCGCCAGCCATAGGCCATCACCTCGTCGGGCGTGAACACGACATTGACGGCGGTCGCGATCAGCGAGCCGAGCAGAATGCCCGCGGTGAGGCCGCAGGTGAGGATGCCGCAGGCGAGGCCGATGCGATGGACCGGGACATGCTCGGACACGAAGGTCCAGGCGCCGGGCACCTCGCCGCCGATCGCCGCGCCCTGCAGCACGCGCATGGTGAGCAGGAGGATCGGCGCCGCGATGCCGATCGAGGCATAGGTCGGCAGCACGGCGATGCCGAGCGTAGAAAGCGCCATCAGCAGGATCGACAGCGTGAACATGCGCTTGCGGCCGAGCTTGTCGCCGAAATGCGCCATCACGAGCCCGCCGAGTGGCCGTGCCAGATAACCGGCGGCGAAGATGCCAAAGGCCTGCAACTGCTGCACCCATTCCGGAATCTCCGGCGGGAAGAACAGGTGACCGAGCACGGTCACGAAGAAGACGAAGATGATGAAGTCGTAGAATTCGAGCGCGCCGCCGAGGGCGGACAAAGCGAGGGTCTTGTAGTCGCGGCCGTCGAGCAGGCGACGGCCGGGGGCGGCAACTGCAGTCATGATTGTTTCACTCCCGGCCTTGGCGCCGGTTCTCGTTCGGGGATCGGCGTTCTTTGATCCGTCGGAGCGGGATTCACAAGCGGAAATCCGCCGCAGCGTTACGGCCGCGATCCGAGGCAGCGCCGTTCTTCACCTCTTGCTCAGGGAGAGGTCAGCGCGCCGAACGCGGCCAATGGGGAATTACGGCGTATCCGGTGAGGGCAATCTCCTCACCCGGACCTTTGGTCCGCTCTCTCCCGATGGGAGAGTGAACCGCCGCGGCTCTTCAGCGGCGGTGGCGGACGGAGGGCTCGCGCATGGTGACGAGTTCTTCGGCGGCGGTGGGGTGCAACGCCATGGTGGCGTCGAACTGCGCCTTGGTCGCGCCGAGCTTCACGGCGATCGCGACCATCTGGATCATCTCGGCCGCGTCATGGCCGAGGATGTGGCAGCCGAGCACGCGGCCACTGGTGCCGTCGACGACGAGCTTCATCATCATCCGCTCGTCGCGGCCCGAGAGGCCGTTCTTCAGCGGCTTGAAGCTGGTCTTGTAGATGTCGACGGCCGGGAATTCGTCGAGCGCCTCGGCCTCGGTGAGGCCGACGCTGCCGAGTTCGGGCTGAGAGAACACCGCTTTCGGCACGCCGAGATGATCGACAACCACGTCGCGGCCGCCGAACAGCGTATCGGCGAAGGCATGGCCCTCGCGGATGGCCACCGGCGTGAGGTTGATGCGGTTGGTGACGTCGCCGACGGCATAGATCGACGGCACGTTCGACTGCGAATGCTCGTCGACCGTGATCGCCCCGGCGCCGTCCGTCTCGACGCCGGCACGGTCGAGGCCGAGGCCCTCGGTGTTCGGCTTGCGGCCGGTGGCGAGCATGACTTCGCCCGCCTCGAGCGAGAGGCCGCCCTTCGTGCGCACGACGAGGCCGTCGCCGTCCTTCTCGATCGCGACCGGCTGGTCGCCCAGCACGAGGCGGATGCCCTTCTTCTCCAGCGCTTCGGCGAGACCGGTCCGAAGATCGTCGTCGAAGCCGCGCAGGAGCTTGTCCCCGCGATGCAGGAGCGTCGTCTCGACGCCGAGGCCGTGGAAAATGCCGGCGAACTCGACGGCGATGTAGCCGCCGCCGACGATCACGATCTTCTCCGGCAGCTTCGGCAGGTGAAACGCCTCGTTGGAGGTGATCGCCAGTTCATGGCCTTTCAGCGCCGGATCGCGATAGGCCGTCGAACCGGTCGCGACGAGGATCACCTTCGCCGTCACGAGGCGACCGTCGCCGAGGCGCACCGCATGCGGCCCCTCGAGCGTGGCGCGCGTCTGGACCAGCTCCGCGCCGGAGCGCCCGAGATTGCGGATATAGGCCGCATTGAGCGCGTCGATCTGGCGGTCCTTGCCGGCGACGAGGGTCGGCCAGTCGAAGCGCGGCGCCTCGGGAATCGTCCAGCCGTAACCGGCGGCGTCCTCGAACTCCTCGGCATAGCGCGAGGCATAGACGAACAGCTTCTTCGGCACGCAGCCGCGGATGACGCAGGTGCCGCCGACGCGGTCCGCCTCGGCCACCATCACTTTCGCGCCGTGCTGCGCGGCGATGCGGCCGGCGCGCACGCCTCCCGAACCCGCCCCGATCACGAACAGGTCGACGTCGAATTCCGTCATCGGCATGCGGGCCCCTTCAGGCTTTCAGACTGCGCAGCCGATCAGAGATCGACGCCCTTCTTCTTCAGCTCCTCGCGCGACTTCTCGTAGAGCTCCTCGCCGATGCGATCGGACCAGCCCTTCACGGACTGCAGCGTCTCGGCGACGACCTTCGGGCCGATATCGGCGAGCTTGGCGCCGGCCGGGCTCTTGTAGAAGGCGGTGATCGCGTTGAGCTCGTCCTCGGTGAAGTACTTCGCCCAGATGCGCGCGACGTCGTTGTCGAGATCGTTGCGGCGCGGCACGAGGTCGAGCGCCTCCTGCTCGACGACCTGGCCGATCAGCTGGTGCTGGTCGGGACGCAGGCGGATCAGGCGGTTCTGCACCTGCTGCGAGAGCAGCGGCAGCAGATTGTCGAAGCCCTTCGAGGTCTTCGCAGCCTGGACGGCCGCGACGGCCGCCTTCAGATGCGACTCGGTCACTTCCTGGGCGTTCGCGGCGGCGACGCAGCCGACCATGAGGCCGAGCGCGACCACGGCGGCGCGGAACGACGTGCGGATGAAAGTCATGAAACCGGCTCCCTTCGGGGCGAAGAAGTTCAGGCGCCCAACCAGACGACGCCATCGGGACGGGCGATCACGGCAGCAGTCGCAAGGCCGATGAAGAGACCATGTTCGACCACCCCCGGAATCGCCGCCAGGGCAAGGCTCATGGCTTCTGGCTCGCGAATGAGGCCAAAAGATGCATCGACGATGGCGTGGCCGCCATCGGTGACGAAGGGGGCGCCGTCGGCGGCGAGGCGCCGTTTCAGCGTCACCTGCTGGCCGAGGCGATGCGCCGCCGCCTCGATGGCGTGGAGGGTCGCGCCGAAGCCGAAATGGTTGACCTCGATGGGCAGCGGGAAAGCGCCGAGCCGGTCGACGAGCTTCGAGCCATCGGCGATGACGATCATGCGGTCGGATGCCGCGGCGACGATCTTCTCGCGCAGCAGCGCGCCGCCGCCGCCTTTGATGAGCTGCAGCGAACGGTCGAGCTCGTCGGCGCCGTCGATGGTGAGATCGAGATGCGGCGTCTCGTCGAGCGTCGTCAGCGGAATGCCCTCCTCGCGGGCGAGCTTCGCGGTGCGCTCCGATGTCGGGACGCCGACGATATGGAGGCCGCCGCGCACGCGCTCGCCGAGGCCGCGGACGAGATGGACGGCCGTCGAGCCGGTGCCGATGCCGAGCTTCATGCCGTTCGTGACATGCTCGAGCGCCGCCAGCGCCGCCTGCCGCTTCAGATCGTCGGTGTCGGTCATCCTCGCCCTCGCCTCCGCCTCGTCGCACCCGGCGTGCCGGAGCCGTGTGTTAGCACGGGGTCCGGGCCGCGCCAACGTCCGCGCTCCCTTCCGCTCTGCCCTTGCCGCCGCGATGGTCGCGGCTATGCTCGCGCTCCTTTCGGAAAGGACCCGACGCCCGATGCGCCCCACTCTCGTCTTCGATCTCGACGGCACGCTGGTCGACACCGCCGCCGATCTCGTCGCCACGCTCAACGTCATCCTGGAGCGCGAGGGCCTCGCCGCGGTGCCCTATGCCGACGCTGTGCCGATGGTCGGTCACGGCGCGCGCGTCCTGATCGAGCGCGGCCTCGCCGCCAACGGCGCGACCCGCGAGGCGGCGCTCATCGACCGCATGTTCGACGACTATATCGCGCATTACGCGGCCAATATCGCCGTCGGCAGCCGGCCTTTCCCCGGCGTCGTCGCGGCGCTCGACGCCTTCGCTTCGCGCGGCTGGCTGCTCGCGGTCTGCACCAACAAGCTCGAGCATCTCTCGCTGAAGCTGCTCTCTGAACTCGGCCTTGCTGATCGCTTCGATGCCATCTGCGGCGCCGATACGTTTCTGGCGAGGAAGCCCGACCCGATCGCCCTCACCGAGACCATCCGCCGCGCCGGCGGCGTCGCCGAGGCGGCGATCATGGTCGGCGACTCGCGGACGGATATCGACACGGCCAAGGCCGCCGCGATCCCCGTGGTGGCCGTCGATTTCGGCTACACCCCCGTGCCGGTGACGGAACTCGGACCGGACATCGTCATCAGCCACTATGACGATCTCGAAGCAGCCGTGGCGCGGCTGCGGCCGGACCTCGTCGGCCAGGCATAGGGCCCCGGCGCCCTGCCCTCAGCGGAGGCCGGCGCCGAAATGGCAGCCGCAGCCGTAGTAGCGGCGGACGGCGCGCTTCATCGCCGCCGTGGCGGCGTCGTCGGGCGGCACGGCGTTCCATGAGCGCTTCGCCTCGCCGATCAGCTCGGCCTCCAGCGCGGGACGATCGACGGTGACGCAGCGGCCATCGGCGACGATTACGCGCCCGCCGACGATCAGGCGGCGGATATGTTTCCGCGTCGCCCGCGTCAGCAGGACATTGGTCGGATCGGCATCGGCCGCGAGCACATCCGCCGTCATGGCGGCATAGTCGAGTTCAAGGATATCGGCCGGCGCGCCCGGCGCGATCCGCCCGCCGCCGTCCTCGCCGATCACCGCCCGGCGGCCATCGACGGTCGCGCCTTCGAACAGCCGCGCCGCCGTCAGCACGTCGTCGAGGCCGAAGCCGCGGTGATTGAGCCAGACGAGCCGCATTTCGCGCAGCATGTCGTCGTCGTCGTCTAGCGGTTGCGCATCCAGCCCGACGCCGAAGCGCGTGCCGGCCCCGATGAAGTCCGCGACCGGCGCGATGCCGGAGCGCAGGCGGAAATTGGAGGACGTGTTCACCGAGACGATCACGCCACGCTCGGCGAGCAGCGCGCTTTCATCGGCGGTCAGATAGACGCCATGCGCGATCGAGAGGCGCGGCGACAGCAGGCCGATCTCGTCGAGCTGGCGGACGATGCCGTCCGGATAGGCATGGTCGGCCCATTCGCGCTGATAGCGGGTCTCGAGCAGATGCATATGGATGCGCCGGCCGTTCACCGCCGAGGCCTCGGCGATCGCGGCGAGCGAGGCGTCCGACACCCATTGTGCGCCGACCGGGCAATACTGGATGGAGAAGCGCTCATGCTCGAACGCTGCCATCTCCTCCACGCGGCGGAGATAGGCCTTCACCTCCTTCGGCGGCCCGAGGCGCGCTTCCAGCCGCGGCCGCAGCGCCGGGTCGGCGGCGGCGAGAAACGTCTTCTGATCGCCATAGACGAGCGGATTGCGATCGGTGAACGGCGCCGCGAAGGCGACATGGATGCCGACATCGGCGGCCGCGCGTGAAACCGCCTCGCATTCCTCGAGGATGCGGCTCTCGTCCTGCGGGCCGTGACTGTGGTTGGTGGCGCAAATTCCGCCCTCGGCCATGCGCGCGAAAGCGACGGCCGCGCGGCGATAGGCATCGAGCTTCGGCTCGCGCGACAGCGTCGGAATCCAGGCTTCGAGGCCATCGTCGACGGCGCCGAAGGCGAGCGTGCGCAAGCCGCGGCCATGGTCATGGGCATTGACGGGCGCGGCAATCGCCATGGTCCCGGTCTTGGCGCCTCCCAGCGGCGTTACGGCTGCGATGCGACCGTCCTCGATGCTGATCCGCGCAGGGCCGCTCGCCGCCCCCTTGCCGGGATTGGCCAGGATGGCGCCGACATCGATATGGGCAAGCGACGAAGATTGAGGCACGGTCACGCATCCTTCCGCTGCCGCGCGACAAGCTCGGCTGTCCGGCCAGGCATGCTATTGTCGACAAAGCCCGGCAATCCGGCGATCCATCGATAGATCGCCGGATTGTCGAAAGCAGATTTCGTGCCAGTGAGAGGCGGCTTCCGTCAGCCGGTCGGCCCCTGGTTGCCGTCCTCGTCCTCGGCGTCCGGCATCATGCCGCTGCCGATCGTGGCATCCTGATTGACGAGATCGGGACGGGCATGCGGTCCGGCGGGGGGCATCTCTGGCTCGACATGGCCGCCTTCGATCTGCTCGGCCTCAGCCCAGAACTCCTCCGCTCGGCCTTCGGGCGAGCCGGCGGCGAGCCAGAGATGATAGGCCCGTTCACGCACGCGTTCTTCGAGATCGGCCATGGTTGATCCTCCTCCATGAAGCATGGGTTTCATGCCCAGTAAGCATGGAGGTTCAACGTGACCGGGATACGATGGTTCAGACGCCGAGTTTCGCCAGCGCCGCGTCGAGGCCCTCGCGGGAGAAGTCGAAGCTGACGGTCTTGCCGTTCTTCAGAACGATTTCGGTCGAGATCCGGCTGGAGCGGCGGAGCAGCGAGACGAAGTCGCCGGCCAGCCGGGCGCGGACTTCACAGGAATGGGCCCCGCAGGCGGTAAAGGGCACGGTCTTCGGCCGGCCGTCGCCCATGATCAGCGTCATGCCGCGGTCGACCATGACGCCGGTCGGTGCGGTCCAGATGGCAAAGAGCCCGCCAGCACTGTGCTCGATGGTCCAGGAGGTCTCGACGAGCGGATCGTCGGGCTGGCTGAGGCTCTGCGAGGCCGTGCAGAAGCTCGCTTCCGGGCGGTCGCAGGCGGCCGTCCAGCCGCGCGGCGTCAGCGGGGGCGGCGGCAGCGCCACCGAGGGCGTGACGAGGCGGACCGGATCCGGCGCCGGCTGCGCCGGGAAGGGCCGCACATCGGGAGGCGTGATCGGCCGGGCGGGCCGTGTCGCCGTCGCGGCGGCGACGGAGCCTGTCGCCACCGGATCGATATCCGGTGTCGAAACGGCTGGTGCGACATGCTTCACGAGGCGGATATCGGACGATTGCGGCTGGATCGGCTGTGGCTGGACCGACATCGCGACCAGCGTCGCCGACGGCTCGGCTTGCGCATCGCCATCCATGCCGAGCAGGGTGCGCGCCGCCATCAGCGTGCCGTCGGATTGCCAGAGGATGACCGCCACCACGAGGGCGACGACCGTCAAGCCCTCGACGACCCTGTGGAGAGTCGAGCGCGGATCCGGCGGTTCAAGCTCGTCAAACGAGTCGCTCATGCGTGACACGGGGGGCGGTCCGGGTGAATCGACCCCCCGACAATCGGTAATCTTGGTTAAGAATTACTTGATGGCGTCGAAAGCAGATGCGAACCCGCCGAGCGGAAGCGCGACGCGGACCGGCGTCTTGTCGAGGCCGGAGAAGACGAGATCGAGCGTCTTGCCCGCGACCATGGCTGCGGCGAAGTCGGACGGCAACGGCGCGCCCGCATAGCATCCGCCCGGATCGCAGGTCTGGAGCGGCAGGGACCGCCCGCCCGCTCCGTCGACATCGATCGTGACACCGCCTTCGAGCGAAAGGCCGAGCGGCAGGCGGATCATGATGACCGGCCGCCGCGTGTCGGCGGGAACGCGGACCGTGACAGAGGCCACCAGCTGGCCGCTTCCCGAGAGCACGGCGCGCTGCGTCACCTCGCAGTCGGGTGCCGCGGCGCGCGCGGCCGAAACGCAGCTCGCGGCCCATCCGGGCTTCGGGGCGGCGGCATCCTGAGCCCGCGCCGGCAGCGCCCCGGAAGCCGCGACGAGGCTGGCGGCGAGAAGGGCCGGCAGGAGACGAATCGGAAGAACAGGATGCTGCATGCCGCGAGTCTCCCCACCGTCTCGGCCGGCGCAAGGGCGGGGCTCAGCCCTCCCGCCTGCGGCCGAGCAGCGTCAGAGCGTTGATGGTGACGAGGACCGTCGCTCCGGTATCGGCGAGGATCGCCGGCCAGAGACCCGTGATGCCGAGCAGCGTCGTCACCAGGAACACCACCTTGAGGCCGAGCGCGATGGCAATGTTCTCGTGGATCTTGCGCATCACGCGGCGTGCGAGGCGGATGAGCCGCGCCACGTCTCCGACGCGGCTGTTGAGGATGGCCGCGTCGGCGGTCTCCAGCGCGACATCTGTGCCGCCGCCCATGGCGATGCCGACATCCGCCGCGGCGAGCGCCGGCGCATCGTTGATGCCGTCGCCGACCTTGGCGACGTGGAAGCCTGCGGCTCGCAAGTCGGCGACGATACGCTGCTTGTCGGCCGGGAGCAGTTCGGCCCGCACCTCGATGCCCATGTCGCGGCCGACCCGCTCCGCCGCCCGGAGATTGTCGCCCGTCAGCATGATCGCCGAGACGCCGAGCGTCTTCAGCGCCGCGAGGCCCTCGGTCGCGTCAGGCCGCGCGCCGTCGCGCACGGCGACGAGCGCCAGCGCCCGGCCATCGGCGACCAGCACCGAGACGCTGTCGCCGGCCGCGGCGAGGGTATCGGCTCTCGCGAGGGCGGACGCGTCGAGCGCCTCCCTGCCCTCGCCGGCGGCGGCCGTGCCGAGGAAGAGGCGCCTGCCCGCGACCACGCCTTCGACGCCGCGGCCCGCAACGACCGTGACCGAGAGCGCTTCGGGGATCGCGACGCCTGCCTCCGCGGCACGCGTCAGGATCGCCTTTGCCAGCGGATGGCTGGAGCCGGCCTCAAGCGCCGCCGCGAGGGCGAGGACATCGGCCTCGGCCTCGCTGCCGAGCGGCACGATTTCGCTGACCACGGGACGGCCGAGCGTCAGCGTTCCGGTCTTGTCGAAGGCGACGCGATCGATGCGGGCGAGCTGTTCGAGGACGGCGCCGCCCTTCATGAGCAGGCCCTGCCGGGCGCCCGATGCGAGGCCGGCCGCGATCGCCGCCGGCGTCGAGATCACCAGGGCGCAGGGGCAGCCGATCAGCAGCAGCGCCAGCCCCTTGTAGATCCACTCATCCCAGCCGGCGCCGAAGAACAGCGGCGGAACGATCGCAACCAGAGCGCCGACCAGCAGAACGGCCGGCGTATAGATGCGCGAGAAGCGGTCGATGAAGCGCTCGGTCGGCGCCTTCGCCTCCTGCGCCTCCTCGACGAGGCGGACGATGCGCGCGATCGTGTTGTCCCTGGCTGCCGCCGTCACCTCGACGCGCAACACGCCGTCGATATTGATCGTCCCGGCATAGACCGTGTCGCCGACGCCCTTCCGCTTCGGCACGCTCTCGCCGGTGACGGTCGCCTCGTCGAGTGCGCTGCTGCCGGTGAGAATGACGCCATCGGCCGCGACACGGTCGCCGGGCCGGACCATGATCAGCGCGCCGACGGAGAGGCTGTCTGCGGCGACGCTCTTCGTTGCGCCATCAGCCTCGACCAGCGCGGTCTCGGGAACGAGCTCGGAGAGGGCTCGGATGCTGGAGCGGGCGCGTCGCGCGGCGGCCCCTTCCAGCATCTCGCCGATAAGGAACAGGACGACGACCACCGCCGCCTCCTCGCTGGCGCCGATCGCGACCGCGCCGACGGCGGCGATCGTCATCAGCGTCTCGATCGAGAAGGGCGAGCCGAACCGAGCCGCCATGAAGGCGCGGCGGGCGATCGGCACAAGGCCGACCAGCATGGCGAGCGCGAAGGGCCAGTGGCCGAACTGCGGCATGGCGGCGACGACGGCCCAGGCGAGCACGAAGGCCAGCGCGGCGGCGATCGTCAGCCGCGCCTTGCCCGTGTGCCACCAGGCAACGCCGTCCTCGTCCTCGTCGTCATGGCCGTGCAGGCCGGCCGGCATGGCATCCGCGGCCGGAGCGGCGTGATCGTGACCCGCGTGATCGTGCCCCGCATGGTCGTGATCCGCACGGTCGTGGCCGGCATGATCATGATCATCGTGATCGTGATGGTCGTGCGCGGCAGCGCGCCGGGCCGGCTCGGTCCCGCCGATCAGCGACGCGCGGTAGCCGAGCGCTGCGACGTCGCGCGTCACGGCCGGGGCGATGGCGGCCTCGGTCCGCCGCGACACGGTCATGGTGCCGGCGGCCACCGAGACGCTGACCTCCACAACGCCGTCGATCCGCCGCACGGCGCGGTCGATCTTGGCGGCGCAGGCCGCGCAGTCCATGCCACCGATGCGGTAGCGCTCTTCCGTCGTGAGCGGCGCGTTCATCGCGAGCCTCGCTTCCCTTGCATTCGTCGGCAGAGAGGCTAAATGCTCCAGCGACTAGAGGATCAAGCGGGAAGATCACCGATGCGCGCAATCTCGATCGGCGCCGTCGCCAAGGCGACCGGCGTCAAGGTTCCGACGATCCGCTACTATGAGGAAGTCGGCCTGCTGCCGGCCGCCGACCGCACGGCGAGCAACCGGCGATCTTATGACCAGGCGACGGTGCGCCGGCTGCGCTTCATCCGCCATGCGCGCGATCTCGGCTTCTCGGTCGAGGCGATCCGGCAGCTGATCGATCTCTCCGACCAGCCCGACCGCTCCTGCGGCGATGTCGATTCCATCGCGCGGCTGCATCTTGCCGATATCGACGAGAAGATCGCCCGCCTCACCGCGCTCAGGAGCGAGGTCAAGCGCATGGTCGACGAGGGCGCGCATGGCCGCGTCGCCGATTGCCGTGTCATCGAGGTGCTCGGCGACCACGCCGCCTGCCTGCACGAGGCGCACTGAAGGGGCGAGCGTTCGGGGCCGGACGGGAGGGAGCCGCTTCCCTGTCCCTCGGGGGGACAGGGCGGCGCCGCGGCTTTCAAAGACGCAGCGCATCCAGGCCTTTGCGCGACACCGTCGATGCAGCGCAAGGCCCGCCCTCTCCCCCCTCTTGTGGGGGAGAGATGGAGAGGAGGGCCTTCCAGCCCCTCAAGTGAAGCGCCGCCCTTAAACCTTCGGGCGAAGCGCGCCCTGGGTGTTGAGATAGACCGAATAGAGGCTGGTCGTGCCGCAGATATACAGGCGGTTGCGCTTGCGGCCGCCGAAGCAGACATTCGCGACCACTTCGGGAATGCTGATCTTGCCGATCAGCGTGCCGTCCGGCGCGAAGCAATGAACGCCATCGCCGGCAGAGCTCCAGACATTGCCGTGGATATCGACGCGGAAGCCGTCGAACAGGCCGGCATCGCAGGTCGCGAAGCGCCGTCCCGCTCCCACGCTGCGCCCGTCGGACGCCACCGGATAGACGCGGATATCGGGCGAGCAGCCGACCTTGTGCGTGAGGCCGGTGTCGGCGACGTAAAGCAGCTTCTCATCCGGCGAGAAGGCGAGACCGTTGGGGCGGACCATGTCGGTGATAACCGCCGAGACAGAGCCGTTCACCGGATCGATGCGATAGACGTTGCAGGCGCCGATCTCGGAGATGGCGAAGTCGCCCTCATATTCGCCGTCGATGCCGTAGGTGGGATCGGTGAACCAGATCGAACCGTCCGACTTCACGACCACGTCGTTGGGCGAATTGAGCTTCTTGCCCTCGAAGCGGTCGGCGAGGATGCGGCGCGAGCCGTCATGCTCGATGCGCGTCACCGCGCGGCCGCGATGCTCGCAGGAGATGAGTCGGCCCTCGAGGTCGACGGTGTGGCCGTTATGATTGTTGCAGGGCGCGAGGAAGACGGAGACCGAGCCGTCCGTCTCGTCATAGCGCAGCAGCCGGTCGTTCGGGATGTCCGACCAGATGAGATACTTGCCGGCGGCGAAATAGGCCGGACCCTCGGCCCAGCGGCTGCCCGTCCACAGCTTCTCGATATGGACATTGCCCATCGCATAGCGGCGGAACCGCTCGTCCAGCACCACGAAATCCTTGTCGAGCATGTTTCCTCCGGCTCGCTTCGCTCCCGCGCCGGAGCATAGGACAATGCCCCGCCCCCGCAAGGCCCGAAGGCCGGCGAAACACCGTCATAAGGCGTTCATCGACAATCGACGACAGACTGTTCACCCGAACAGCGCTTTCCCCGGCCGGCCGTTCGCACGATGTAGACGGCACCGCATTTCACGAGGGGATACTGATGACCAAGGTTCTGGTGCTCTACTATTCGGCTTATGGCCATATCGAGAAGATGGCCGAGGCCGTCGCAGAGGGCGTTCGCTCGGCTGGCGCCGAGGCCGTGATCAAGCGTGTCCCCGAGCTGGTGCCCGACGACGTCGCCAAGGCTTCCTACTACAAGATGGACCAGGCGGCCCCGGTCGCGAGCCCCTCGGAGCTCGACCAGTATGACGCGATCATCGTCGGCGCCGGCACGCGCTACGGCACGGTCGCCTCGCAGATGCGCAATTTCTGGGACCAGACCGGCGGCCTCTGGGCGCAGGGCAAGCTGACCGGCAAGGTCGGCTCGGTGTTCACCTCCTCGGCCACGCAGCATGGCGGCCAGGAGTCGACCATTCTCGGCTTCATCCCGACCTTCTTCCATCACGGCATGATCGTCGTCGGCCTGCCCTACGCGTTTCAGGGTCAGATGGGCGTCGAGGAGATCAAGGGCGGCTCGCCTTACGGCGCCTCCACGATCACCGGCGGCGACGGCTCGCGTCAGCCTTCGGCCATCGAGCTCGAGGCGGCCCGCTATCAGGGCGCCCATGTCGCGAAGATCGCCGCCAAGCAGGCGTCCTGATCCAGCCTCGCTTTCGGCTGGATAACCGATAGATTTCTTGGCCGCGCCGGCTCTCCGGCGCGGCCTTTTGCCGTTCGCGCGGTTGAAGCGGCCGGCCGCCGCCGCTAACTGCATCGCATGTCAGATATCTGCTTCGATCGCGACTTCGACCCGCAGACGGGCCGCGCCGTGCCGCTCGGGCCGCTGGTCCGCCGCGTGACGGCCGGCAATGCCAACCCGTTCACCTTCCGCGGGACCAACAGCTACATCGTCGGCCACGGCCGCGTCGCGCTGATCGACCCCGGCCCCGACGACCCGGCGCATATCGAGGCGCTGCTGGCGGCGACCGCCGGCGAGACGATCGAGGCGATCATCGTCACCCACACCCATCGCGACCATTCGGCCGGCGTTCCACGACTTGTCGCGGCAACGGGCGCGCCCGTCCATGCCGGCGGCGCGCACCGTTTCGCCCGCCCGCCGCGCGCGGGCGAGAACGCGACGCTCGACGCCGGCGCCGACGAGCGTTTCGCGCCGGATGTCACGCTTGCCGACGGCGGCATCATCGCCGGCGAAGGCTGGCGGCTCGAAGCGGTCGCGACACCCGGCCACGCCGCCAACCACATGGCGTTCGCCCTTTCGGGCACCGACATGCTCTTTTCGGGCGATCACGTCATGGGCTGGTCGACCACCGTCGTCGCGCCGCCCGACGGCTCGATGGCCGATTACATGGCCTCGCTGGAGCGGCTCGGCGGCCGCCCGGAGACGATCTATTTGCCCGGACACGGCGCGCCGATCGCCGATGCGCCCGCTTTCGTGCGGGCGCTCCGGGCCCATCGGCGGCTGCGCGAAGCGGCGATCCTCGCCCGGATCGAGAAGGGCGACCGGACGATCGCCGAGATCGTCGCCGTCGTCTACCGCGAGACGCCGAGCGCCCTCCATGGCGCCGCCGCGCTCTCGGTGCTCGCGCATGTCGAGGAGCTTGTCGCGAAGGGCCGCGTCCGCGTCGCGGACGGCGCCGGCCTCCACGCGCGCTACGAGGCGGTCAGCGGCGGCTGAGCGGGGCCCGCTCCGGGATCGGCGGCAGCGGCGCGGCGTCGTCGACCATGTCGGCCGGGCGCGCATCGTCGTCCGGCTCGGCGACGCCCTGCAGTAAGCTGTCGAGATCGGCGAAGAAGCCGCCGATGCGCGCGGCGTCGTCGCCGAGGTCGTGCGCGCCGATCCGGACCGCCGAGCGCATGTCGACCAGCGTGCCCGATCCATCGGCGATGACGCGAATGACGACATCGACCGGCAGCGCCAGAAGGAAGGTGGTCGCGCCCGCCTCGATCCATCCGACCTCGTTGTCGGCGTCGGGCGCGCGCGCGTCGGTGATCCGCCAGCCGCGCGCGCCAGCAAGCGACTCGATCGCCTGGTAGACCCGTTCCGGCGACAGCGGATAGTGGCGCGGCACGATCGCCGGATAGGCGGCGAGTTGCGCCGCCTGCAGCGCCTCGCCGGGCAGCGGCCGCATCACGACGGCGTCGGGCGCTGCCGTGAAGAGCGGCGGATCGATCACGTCGGTCGAGACATCGGCGAGGCGCGGCAACCGGGCGAGATCGACGACAACGAGCGCCGGCAGAACCAGTGCCACGAGAGCGAGGACAATGGCTCCGATCGCCGTGCCGGCCCCCTGGTCGCCGTCGCGCCAGACGGAACGAAGGGCAATGGTCGCGGCGACGAGTGCCAAGCCCGCCAGCAGCCATGCGATGGAAAGAGTCACGAAGAGCGGCGCGATCTCCAGCAGGCCGAACTGCCTGAGAATGATCGCGAGGATCATGAGCGGCAGCGGCAGCATCGCAAGGCGGAGTGCGGCGCGCGCGCCTGGCGCGTAGCGCTGCGGCGGACGGCGCATCATTTTTTCCGCTCCGCAGCGAAAGCTCGGCAATAGAACGCGGACGATGCGTTGTGCCCAAAAGGCAACAGCCGACGCCCATCAAGTTCAATGCACGACATCACGCGTCTGTTTAGCCCATTAACGAAAATCTAAACCACGAAGATGCCATATTGGCTTACCATATCCGCCTTGCACGAAGAGCAGCCGGCGGAAGATCGGCACGACGGCGGAAATACGCCTGGGACTGAAGCATCATCATGACCAACAAAGATCACGCAACCTTTACGAACAAGACGCAACGTGAACACGGGGACGACCTGTGCGCCAAGTATGGCGCGCTGGGCAATCCCGACCTCGTCGCGGCCCTCCGTCAGCAGAAGACGGCCAAAAGCACGCCGAAGCGCAGCTCGGTCGGCTCTCCGCAGATGGAGATGGCCATCGCCGCGCGCGAGCAGGACTGACCGGCCTCGCCGGGCGACGACGCGTAAAGAGTAGACGGCGGGCGCGTGGATGACCATGCGCTTGCAAGGCGGGCTCCCCTTGGGCTTAGCCGCTTTTGGCCATGCTGCCGATCAGCCGAGCAGCGGCCTGGTCACCTGCACCAGCAGCGACATCGCGATGGCCGCCATGACGAAGGCGATCAGCCCGTCGAGCACGCGCCAGGCCGCCGGCCGCGCGAACAGCGGCGCCGCCAGGCGCGCGCCATAGCCAAGCGAAAAGAACCAGACTGCCGAGGCGCTCGCGGCGCCGGCTGCGAACGCGACCCGCTCCATACCGACATGGCGCGCCGAGAGCGAGCCGAGCAGCACGACCGTATCCAGATAGACATGCGGATTGAGGAAGGTCAGCGCCGCCACCGTGGCCAGCGCCGGCCCCAGCCGCGATTCGGCGGCACCGCGCGCGGAGAGGCCGCCGGGATGCAGTGCGCGGCGGAGTGCCATCGCGCCATAGGTGAAAAGAAAAGCCGCGCCGGCGAGCGTCACGATCGTGAGCACGAGCGGCGAGCTCTGGACCAGAGTTCCGAGCCCGGCGACGCCGGCCACGATGAGCAGGGCGTCCGAAAGGGTGCAGAAGGCCGCCACCGCGAAGACATGCCGGCGGGCGAGCCCCTGGCGCAGCACGAAGGCATTCTGGGCGCCGATGGCGACGATGAGGCTGGCACCGAGCAGGAAGCCTTCAAGCGCCGGTGCGGCGAGCGGCAGGGTCATGACGAAATCCGGGAACGTTTGATCAGAAGAGCTTCAGCTGCCGTTCCGCCGCGGAAGGCTCGGGCGTGACGGCGGGCTTCGGTTTGGCGGGCGGCGCCGACTGCGCCTCCGGCGCCTCGAAGGGCTCCTGCAGCGCGGCATCATCGTCCCGGGCGCTGTTGACGCGCGGGCCGACGGCGACGGTTTCAAGCAGGCCGGTTGGCGGCGGCCGCAGGAGGCCGGCGAGTTCGTCCCGCTCCGCCGGAACAAGGCCCAGCCAGCGGTCGTAGTCCTCCGGCTCGATCACGACCGGCATGCGGTCATGGATCGGCGCGAGGTCGGGATTGGCGGCAGTCGTCAGGATCGTCGCGCTGTCGAGAAGATTGCCGTTCGCATCGGCATATTCGTCCCAAAGCCCTGCCAGGGCCAGGATGCGACGCCGCGGCGCCCGGACGAGATAGGGCTGCTTGCGGCCTCCCGATTCCCTCTTCCACTCGTAGAAGCCCGTTGCGGGCACGAGGCAGCGCCGGTGGCGGAATGGCCCGCGAAAGGCCGGCTTGTCCGGCGCCGTTTCGGCACGCGCGTTGAAGAAGAGCGGAAGCTCGGCCGGGTTCTTCGCCCAGGACGGAATGAGGCCCCAGCGCACCAACGCCAGCGACCGCGCGCCCTTCTCCGCCCGAACGACATTGATCGGCTGCGTCGGCGCGATGTTATAGCGCGGCGGAAACCACTCGATGCGGATCAGCGAGAACTCTTCCTCGAGTTCCGCCGGCGCCACCGCTAGCGCGTATCGTCCACACATCGTCCCGATCCTCAGTCCCTGCCCTTTTAGGCGCTGGGCATGCCCTTGCACAGAGGCGCGAGGAGGCGCGAGAGCCCTCTTCCGCTCGCGCGCCTTTCGGGCCAACCTCGGCCGCATGAGCGAAACGGGCAGCGTGGACGGAGCGAGCGTGGCGGCGCGGCCGGGGATCGGCGTCAGCGTCGCGATCTGGCGCGAGGACCGCGTGCTGCTCGTGCAGCGCGCCCGCCCGCCCTTCGCCGGCGCATGGTCGCTGCCCGGCGGGCGCGTCGAATGGGGCGAGAGGCTGCAGGACGCAGCGCGCCGCGAGCTTCTGGAGGAAACCGGCCTCCGCGCCGGTCCGCTCCGCCTTGTGTCGGCAATCGATGCCATCCACCGCGAGGACGACGCCGTGCGAAGCCATTTCGTCGTCGTCAGCTTCACCGGCGAGGCGGAGGGCGAGGCCAAGGCCGCGAGCGACGCCGCCGCCGCGGTGTTCGTCACGCTCGAGGCTGCGGCGGGTCTGGCGGTAACGCCGGGTCTTCTCGACGTCCTAGCGCTCTCCCGGCCCGCCGCCTGATGCGCAGGATCCTCTCCGCCCTTGCCGTCTCGACGGCGCTGGCCTTCCCGCCGCCGCCATCGGCCCTCGCCGCCGAGCCCGCCTATGACCCGGCTCTTGTCCGCCTCGCGGAGATCCTCGGCGCGCTTCAGTTTCTCGGTCCGCTCTGCGGGGTTGCGCGGCCGAGCGAATGGCGCGACCAGATGGAGGCGCTGATCGCCGCCGAATCGCCGTCGCCCGAGCGGCAGGCGCGGCTGACCGCCGCCTTCAACGGCGGCTACCAGGGGTTCGCCGCGCTCTACCGGCGATGCACGCCCTCGGCAGAACTCGCGATCGAGCGCTACCGCGCCGAAGGCAGCAAGCTGACACGCGAGGTGACCACCCGCTACGGGGGTGATGCGTCGCCGCCACGTTAACCGAATTAACCGGATTCTTAGGTTTGAATTAACCCCTCCTTCAGGATCGCTGTCTGTCGCGACTCCTCGCGTGCTAGGTTCGAATGAGGGTGATTCGAGGCGTGGAGGCGCCGGTCGCCGCAAAGCACGGGAAGGCTTGCCTTTGATGGATCAGGATCGCGACATCGCCGACGCCGAGATCGCGGAGCAGAAGCGGGCCGCCCTCGCCTATCTGACCGAAGCCTGGGACGAGGCTGTCGCGGAAGGCATCGAGCCCGACATCATGGCCCATGCCGCGCTGTTCGCCTCGTTGTCCGACCTGATCGACACCTATGGCGAGGACGCGGTCGCCGAACTCGCGGTCTCGCTGCCCGACCGGATCCGCCGCGGCGAGTTCACGCTTCAGCGCACGATCCAGTAGGCGCGGGACAGCGTTCCGCCGCAATCTCTTGCTGGTATCGCCGCATTGCGGCGATCATGCCGCTTCCGAGCCCGTCCGGCCGTTGATCGTCCCGACGCGTCGGGCTCGGTCGTGACAATCCCTTAGTCAGGAGTTGGCCATGCGCGGAAGAGATCCGGCGGCGCTTTTTGCAACGGCAGCCATCGCTTTCATCCTCGCATCGAGCGGACCCGTCTTTGCGGCGGCGCCGGTCGAGACGGCGCCCGCCCCCTCGAAATCCGTGCCGACCCAGACGATCACGCCCCCGCCCGGCGCCGTCGAGGACGGCGACGGCGATGCCGCGCCCGCAAACACCCAGCCGAATCCGCCTCCGCCGGCCGCCGCACAGCAGGACGAGCCGGTTCCGGTCATCGAGTATGACGTCTCCAAGCTGCCGCCCGCCGTGCAGGCGCTGCGCCAGAAGATCCTCGACGCAGCGAAGACCGGCGACATCAACGCGCTGAAGCCGCTCATCGAGGCCGGGCCACGCCCGACCAATCTCGGCGCCAGCGACGACGACGAAGCCGATCCCATCGCCTATCTCAAGACGCTCTCGGGCGATCCGGACGGCCGCGAGCTCCTCGCCATCCTCAGCGAGATCCTCGAGGCGGGCTATGTCCATGTCGATGTCGGGACGCCCGACGAGCTCTATATCTGGCCCTATTTCGCGCGCTATCCGCTCGACAAGCTCACGCCGCCGCAGATGGTGGAGCTCTTCCGCCTGCTCACCTCGTCCGACTACGACGAGATGAAGAACTACGGCGCCTATCTCTTCTACCGCGTCGGGATCACGCCGAACGGCCAGTGGAGCGAGTTCCAGGCGGGCGACTGAGCGCGCCTTGACGCGATGGTTCGTTCATGATCTGTTCCTCTCAAACGGAGGACGGCATGCAGTTCCATCGCGGGCGGCTCATCGACCATATCCAGATCGTTTCGGCGGATGTCGCCGCGAGCCGGCGCTTCTACGACGCCGTGCTCGGCGTCCTCGGCATTCCCGTCGAGGGCGGCGGGGAGTGGTTCTACGCGGATGAATTGTTCGTCTCGGGCGGAACGCCGCTGACGGGCCGCTGCCATCTCGCCTTCCAGGCCGCCGATGCCGGGACGGTCGACGCCTTTCATGCCGCTGGCCTCGCGGCAGGCGGCCGCGACAATGGCGGCCCCGGCGAGCGCTCTTATCATCCGGGCTACTACGCGGCCTTCCTGCTCGATCCCGACGGCAACAATATCGAGGCCGTCTATCACGGCGCGCATCGCCGCTCGGCGGCGTCGGTGCTGCTCGACGTCGACGACTGACGATGAAGGACGGAGGCTCAGCCGCGCGGCAGCGCCTCGCTGAAGAGAACCGGCTCGCCGCCGGACGGGCCGACGAGTTCACCCTCCCACATCACCTGGCGTCCGCGCACGATGGTCCCGACCGGCCAGCCGAAGACGCGCTTGCCGTCATAGGGCGTCCAGCCGGCGCGCGAGGCGATCCAGCCATTGGTGATCGTCGCCCGGCGCTTGAGATCGACGATGGTGAAGTCCGCATCATAGCCGACGGCGATGCGGCCCTTGCGCGCGATGCCGAAGAGGCGCGCCGGCCCCGCGGAGGTCAGGTCGACGAAGCGCTCCAGCGACAGGCGGCCGGCATTCACATGGTCGAGCATGACCGGGACCAGCGTCTGCACGCCGGTCATGCCGGACGGGCTTTCGGGATAGGGCTTCGCCTTCTCCTCCAGCGTGTGCGGGGCATGGTCGGAGCCGAGCACGTCGATGATGCCGCTGGAGATGCCCTTCCAGATGCCGGCCTGGTGCGCCTTGTCGCGCACCGGCGGGTTCATCTGCAGCTTCGTGCCGAGGCGGGCATAGTCGTCGGCGGACAGCGTCAGGTGATGCGGCGTCGCCTCCGCGGTGACGATGTCCTTGTGGTCGGCGAGATAGGCGATCTCATCGACGGTCGAGATGTGCAGGATATGGATGCGGGCACCCTTCGAGCGGGCGATGCGCACCAGCCGCTCGGTCGCCATCAGCGCCGCCGTCGCGTCGCGCCAGACGGGGTGGGAAGACGCATCGCCGGGCACGCGCAGATCCTTGCGGTCGTTGAGCCGCATCTCGTCCTCGGCATGGAAGGCGGCGCGGCGGCGCGTCGCCCCGAGGATGGCGGCGATGCCGGCGTCGTCTTCGACGAGGAGATCGCCGGTCGACGAACCGATGAAGACCTTGATGCCGGCAGCGCCCGGGAGGCGCTCGAGATCGGGAATGTCGGCGACGTTGTCGCGCGTGCCGCCGACCCAGAAGGCAAAGTCGCAATGCATGCGCCCGCGCGCCCGCGCGATCTTGTCGGCGAGTGCATCGGCGCTGGTCGTGGTCGGCTTGGTATTCGGCATTTCGAAGACCGCCGTGACGCCGCCCATGACGGCGGCGCGCGATCCGGTCTCGAGGTCTTCCTTGTGCTCGGCGCCCGGCTCGCGGAAATGGACCTGGCTGTCGATGACGCCCGGCAATATATGCAGCCCGGTGCAATCGACGACGCGGGCGGCGCGGCGCGGATCGATGTCGCCGATCGCCGCGATTCGCCCGTTGCGCACGGCGATGTCGGGCGTACCGATGCCGTCATGGTTGACGACGGTGCCGTTGCGGAACAAAAGCTCGTAGGTGGACTTGTCGCTTGTCGTCATGGCTGCCCTCCCCAGCGCCAGCCTGTGTTCGTCGCCGCTCATGGCACAAACGCTTCTCCGGCTTAAGGTTGCGCGGCGGGGAGCACAAGCGCGGCAAATGCATGGGAACCATGCCAATGCGTAAGGGGTACTCTGCCGTCCTCGCCGATCGGGGCGTGGTGCGGATCGGCGGCGCGGAGGCGCGCGGCTTCCTGCAGAACATCGTCACGACCGACATGGACCGTGTCGCGGTGGATCGGGCCGGATTCGGCGCGCTGCTGTCGCCGCAGGGGAAGATCCTCGCGGATTTCCTCGTCTTCGCCGATGACGGCGGCTTCCTCATCGACCTGCCGAAGGCCGCACTGGCCGATTTCGTGAAGCGGATGACGCTTTATCGCCTGCGCGCCAAGGTCGAGATCGCCGACCTCTCGACCGAGCGCAAGGTCGCCGTCTTCTGGCGCGGCGACGCGCCCGACGGCGCCGTGCCCGATCCGCGGCTGGCCGAGCTCGGCCACCGCGCCATCCTGCCCGGCGACGCATCTCTGGAGAACGAGACCTCGGCGGATGCGTGGCACGCCCATCGCATCGCGCTCGGCGTTCCCGAGGGCGGACGCGACTTCGCGTTCGGCGAGGCCTTTCCGCACGATGTCGACATGGACGATCTCGACGGGCTCGACTTCCGCAAGGGCTGCTATGTCGGCCAGGAGATCGTCTCGCGCATGCAGCATCGCGGCACGGCGCGCCGGCGCGCCGTCATCGTGACCGGCGAGGGCGCGCTTCCGGACGCTGGAACCTCGGTCGAAGGCAATGGCAAGGCGCTCGGCGCGATGGGCTCGCATGCCGGGGCGACGGGCATCGCGCTTCTCCGCCTCGACCGGACCCGCCTCGCGCTCGATTCCGGGGCGACGATCAGCGCCGGCGGCGTACCGCTTTCGGTAACCCTTCCCGCTTTCGCGCGCTTCGGCTGGCCGGCCGGCAGCGAAGACGAGGGCGCGGCGTGAGCGCTTCGGCCCGGCCGCCGCGCGTCTGGCAGCGCATGCTGTCCGGCCGCAGGCTCGACCTTGCCGACCCCTCGCCTTTCGACGTCGAGATCGGCGACATCGCGCACGGCCTTGCCCGCGTCGCGCGCTGGAACGGGCAGACCCGCGGCCCGCACGCATTCTCCGTCGCGCAGCATTCGGTGCTCGTCGTCGACATCGCGGTGCGGCTCGACGGGTCGCTGTCGAATGCCGACCGCCTGGCGGCGCTGCTGCACGACGCGCCGGAATATGTCATCGGCGACATGATCTCGCCCTTCAAGGCGCTGGTCGGCGGCGCCTACAAGGCCGTCGAGGCCCGGCTCCTCGCGGCCATCCATCTGCGCTTCGGCCTGCCGGCGGAGCGTCGCGCCGAACTGACGCGCGCCATCAAGGCGGCGGACCGCATCGCCGCCTATCACGAGGCGACGGCGCTGGCCGGTTTCGGCGCGGACGAGGCGACGCAGTTCTTCGGCCGCCCGCGCGGCATCGCCGCGGACCATCTCGCGCTGGAGCCCTGGCCGACGGCCGAGGCCGAGCGGCGATTCCTCGCCCTGTTCGAGACGCTGGTGCCGGAGGCGGCGCTTTCGTCGTGACCGGGCGCGCCCGGCGCACTACATGAACACTGGCGAGCCGGAGACCGGCCCGAAGACGATCCGAACAACAACAAGGAGTTTCCCATGCCGCGCGTCCATGTGTGCTCGCTCTCCCGCATCGGAGCCACCGTCGCGCAGACGGGAGCCAGCCATCTGGTGACGCTGATCAACATCGGAACGCCGGTGGAGCGTCCTGTCTCGATCCCCGAAGAGCGGCATCTCTTTCTCGGCTTCAACGACATCCTTGAGCCCATGGACGGCATGACCGCGCCGGCGGTCGAGCATGTCGAGCAGCTGCTCGACTTCGTCGATGGCTGGAAGGGCGACAAGCCGATCGTCGTGCATTGCTTCGCGGGCATCAGCCGCTCGACCGCCGCCGCCTTCATCACGGTCTGCGCGCTGCGCCCGGAACGCGACGAGGCCGAGATTGCCAGCCTGATCCGGGCCGGTTCGCCTTCCGCAACGCCCAATCTTCGTCTGGTGCGCTTCGCCGACGAGTTGCTCGGCCGCCGCGGCCGCATGGTGCGGGCCATCGAGGAGATAGGACGTGGCCATGATGCCTTCGAAGGGCATCCGTTCGCGCTGCCGCTCGATCCGTGAGCGCCCGGGCGTGAGACGGCCGCTCTATGCCGCGGCCGGCTGGCTGATGGTCGCGCTCGGCCTCGTCGGGCTCGTCCTGCCCGTGATGCCGACCACCATCTTCATGATCCTGGCGGCGTGGTTCTTCTCGCGCTCCTCGCCGCGCTTCGAGGCCTGGCTGCTGGAACACAGGCTGTTCGGGCCGCCGATCCGCCAATGGCGCGAACGCGGCGCCATTCCCCTCCCCGCCAAGATCTTCGCCGTCGGCAGCATGGTCGGCGGCTTCGCCGTCTTTCTCTTCCTGACCGAGCCGCCTCTCTGGCTGGCGGCGGTCGTCGCCGCCCTCCTCCTCGCCTCGGCGGCATTCGTCGTCACACGGCCGAACCGCTGAGCGCCCCCGAATATTTTCGTGTTGCGGCGCAGCAAGAGGCTGATTTAGCTAGAGCCGTTCGGCCTGTGGCCGCCGGCGGGAGCGGGAAGCAATGGCGAAGTGGGTGTACGCGTTCGGCGGCGGCTTCGCCGAGGGTGGTCTCGCCGATCGCGACCTCATCGGCGGCAAGGGTGCCGGTCTCGCCGAAATGAGCGCGCTCGGACTGCCGGTGCCGCCCGGCTTCACACTCTCGACCGAGATCGGCCGGCTCTATCTCGCCAGCGGCCATGTCTTTCCCGATGGCCTCGCGGACGAGGTCGACGGCGCGCTCGCGGCTGTCGGGCGCATCGCCGGCCGCCGTTTCGGCGATGCCCGCGATCCTCTGCTCGTCTCGGTCCGCTCGGGCGCGGCCGTCTCGATGCCGGGCATGATGGACACGGTGCTCAATCTCGGCCTCAACGACGAGACAGTCGAGGGTCTCGCCCGCGTCTCGGGCGACCGGCGCTTCGCCTTCGACAGCTATCGCCGCTTCATCCAGATGTATGGCCATGTCGTGCTCGGGCTCGACCATGGTCTCTTCGAGGAGAAGCTGGAGGACTACAAGCTCGCGCGCGGCCTCGTGCTCGACGGCGAACTGGCCGCCGAGGATTGGCAGGCGGTCTCCGATCTCTTCAAGGGGCTCGTCATCGAGGAGACCGACGCCGCCTTCCCGCAGGCGCCGACCGCGCAGCTCTGGGGCGCCATCCGCGCCGTCATCTCCTCATGGAACAACCCGCGCGCCGTCGCCTACCGCCGCATGAACGCGATAGCCGGCGATGCCGGGACGGCCGTCACCGTGCAGGCCATGGTGTTCGGCAATCTCGGCGAGACCTCGGCGACGGGCGTAGCCTTCACCCGCAATCCGTCGACAGGTGAGAAGATCCTCTGGGGCGAGTTCCTGCCGAACGCGCAGGGCGAGGATGTCGTCGCCGGCACGCGCACGCCGCAGGACCTCACCGAGCGCGCGCGACAGGAGACGGGCTCCGAGGCGGCGTCGCTCGAATCGCTGATGCCGGAGGCATTCGCCGCCTTCTCGGCGGTGGCCGACCGGCTGGAGCGCCACCACCGCGACATGCTCGACCTCGAATTCACGATCGAGCGCGGCCGCCTGTGGATGCTCCAGGTGCGCCCGGCGAAGCGCACGATCCGCGCCGCGCTGCGCAGCGCCGTGGAGATGGCGGGCGAGGGTCTCATCAGCCGGGCCGAGGCCGTCGCGCGGATCGAACCGCGCACGCTCGACCAGTTGCTCCATCCGACGATCGACCCAGAAAACGGCGCCGATCTCTTCGCCCGCGGGCTGCCGGCCTCGCCGGGCGCGGCGAGCGGCGCCGTCGTCTTCACGCCCGACGAGGCGGAACTGGCGCGCACGCAGGGCCGCAAGGTGATCCTCGTCCGCGTCGAGACCAGCCCCGAGGACGTGCATGGCATGCACGCCGCGCGCGGCATCCTGACAACGCGCGGTGGCATGACGAGCCACGCCGCCGTGGTGGCGCGCGGCATGGGCAAGCCCTGCGTTTCCGGCGCCGGCGGCATCCGTGTCGACTTCAAGGCCGGAACCATGACGGCCGGCGGCCGCACGATCCGGCGCGGCGACACCATAACCATCGATGGAGGCACCGGCCAGGTGCTGATCGGCGCGGTGCCGCTGCGCGAGCCGGAGCTCTCGGGCGATTTCGCGACGCTGATGCGCTGGGCCGACGATTTCCGCACGCTGAAGATCAGGACCAATGTCGATACGCCCGCCGATGCGCGCGCGGCGCGCAGCTTCGGCGCGGAGGGCATCGGTCTCTGCCGCACCGAGCACATGTTCTTCGACCAGCGCCGCATCGCGGTCGTCCGCGAGATGATCCTCGCCGAGACGCCGGCAGCGCGCGCCGACGCGCTGGCACGGCTCCTGCCGATGCAGCGTACCGATTTCGCGTCACTGTTCGAGATCATGTCGGGGCTGCCGGTGACGGTCCGCCTTCTCGATCCGCCGCTGCACGAGTTCCTGCCGACCGGGGACGCCGAGATCGAGGAGCTGTCGGCGGCGATGGGCATCCCGCCCGCCCGCATCCGCGCCCGCAGCGAAGCGCTCGCGGAAGCCAATCCGATGCTCGGCCATCGCGGGGTCCGCCTCGCGATCTCCTTCCCGGAGATCGTCGAGATGCAGATCCGCGCCATCCTGGAGGCCGCCCTGGATGTCGGCGAGGCGAGCGGCCGGCCCGTCGAGCTCGAGATCATGGTGCCGCTCGTCGCCAGCAAGGCGGAGCTCGACCTCATCTACCAGCGCATCCGCGCCGCCGAGGCGCAGGTGGTGCGGCTGCATGGCCGCGCGCCGCGCTACGAGCTCGGCACGATGATCGAACTGCCGCGCGCGGCGCTGGCGGCCGGCGACCTCGCCCGCAGCGCCAGCTTCTTCTCCTTCGGCACCAACGATTTGACGCAGACGACCTTCGGCATCTCGCGCGACGACGCCGCGCCGTTCCTCAATGCCTATCTCGCGCTCGGGCTGATGCCGTCCGATCCCTTCGCGACGCTCGACGAGACCGGTGTCGGCGAACTCATCCGCATCGCGACCGAGCGCGGCCGAGCCGTTCGGCCTGGGCTCAAGATCGGCGTCTGCGGCGAGCATGGCGGCGACCCGGCGTCGATCCGGTTCTTCGCCGGGCTGGATTTCGATTACGTGTCCTGCTCGCCGTTCCGCGTTCCGGTCGCAAGGCTGGCGGCGGCGCAGGCCGCGCTGGCTCGCGCGGGGATCACCGGCGCCGGCCTGCCGGCGAGTGCCGAGGCGCCGGCCGTCTGAACGGAGCGATGTCGGCTCAGATCGTCATCTGCGTGCCGATCTCGACCACGCGGCCGGTCGGAATATGGAAATATTCCGTCGCGTCGCTGGCGTTGATGGCGAGCTTGATGAACAGCTTGTCCTGGAGCCGCGAGAAGATGCGGTCCTTGGCCGGCTTGATCGAGCGGCGGGATAGGAAGAACGACGTCGACATGATGTCGTATTTCCAGCCCTGCTTGCGGCAGAGGCCGAGCGCCTTGGGCACGTTCGGCGTTTCCATGTAGCCGAAGGTCATGAAGACGCGCGTGAAGCTGTCGTTGATCGGCTCGATCCGGATTCGGTCGGCATCGTCGATGCGCGGCACATTGGACGAGATGACCGTCAGCAGCACGTTCTTCTGGTGCAGCACGCGATAGTGCTTGAGGCTGTGCAGCAGCGAGGACGGCGCCGTCTCGGGGTCCGAGGTCAGGAACACCGCCGTTCCGGGCACGCGCACGACGCTGCTCTTCTCGAGGTTCTTCACGAGTTCGTTGAGCGGCACGTCGTTGCGCCGGCTCTTGTCGAACAGGATCTTGGTGCCGCGCACCCAGGAGCGCATGATCACCATGATCGAGAAGGCGAAGAGCAGCGGCACCCAGCCACCCTCGGTGACCTTGATGAGATTGGCGCCGAGGAAGACGACGTCGATGACGAGGAACGGCGCGATGAGCAGCGCCGCGACCCAGACCGGCCAGCGCCAGAAGCGCCACACGACAATGAAGGCGAGCAGCGCCGTGATCACCATCTCGGCGGTGACCGAGATGCCGTAGGCGGTGGCGAGGCGGCTCGACGAGCCGAACATCACGACCAGCACCAGCACCGCGATCATCAGCAGCGTGTTGACCTGCGGCATGTAGATCTGGCCGACATGCTGCTCGGAGGTGTGCTCGATGTCCATGCGCGGCAGCAGCTTCAGCTGGATCGCCTGGCGCGTCATGGAGAAAGCGCCGGAGATCACCGCCTGCGAAGCGATCACCGTCGCCATCGTGGCGAGGATGACAACCGGAAGCAGCGCCCATTCGGGGAACAGCAGGAAGAAGGGATTGGCCAGCGCCTCGGGATTGGCGAGGACGAGCGCGCCCTGCCCCAGATAGTTGGCGGCAAGCGCGGGAAACACGAAGCCGAGCCAGGCCGCCTGGATCGGCTTGCGGCCGAAATGGCCGAGATCGGCATAGAGCGCCTCGGCGCCCGTCACCGAGAGGAACACCGCGCCGATGACCACGAGGCCGGTATGGCCGTTGGTCATGATGTAGCGGACGGCGTGATAGGGGTTGAGCGCGGCGAAGATGCCCGGATCGTCGGCGATGTGCATGAAGCCGCCGATCGTCATCACGACGAACCAGAGCGCCGTGATCGGCCCGAACAGCGAGGCGACGCGCGCCGTGCCGTAGCGCTGGACGAGGAAGAGCGCCGCGATGATGGCGATCGTGATCGGGATGACATATTCGTCGAAGGCCGGCGTCACCAGCTTCAGGCCCTCGACGGCGGAAAGCACCGAGATGGCCGGCGTGATGACCGCGTCGCCGTAGAAGAGCGCCGCGCCGGCGACGCCGAGGATGAAGACGACCGGGGCGCCGCGCCCCATTGCGCGCTGGGCCAGCGCCATCAGCGAGAGCGTGCCGCCCTCGCCATTGTTGTCGGCCCTGAGCAAAATGACGACATATTTGAGCGTGACGATGATCGTCAGCGTCCAGAGGATCAGCGAGATGATGCTGATCACGTCCTCGCGCACGATGCCGCCATGGGCGTGGTTCGCCGCATGCAGCGCCTCGCGCAGCGCGTAGATCACGCTCGTGCCGATGTCGCCATAGACGACGCCGACGGAGCCGAGGGCCAACGTCCAGAAGCCGGCGTGAGCGGTACCTCCGCCGGTGTGATCTCCGGCCGGACCGCCTGCGGCGGGCGGCGCTGCTTGCACAGCCTCGCCTCCGCCCTGCACATTCAGAGACATCGACACGTCATCTCGTTTACCGCGCCCACCGGCGGCAGGGCGTGCTTATAGCAGATCGAGTGCATCGCACAACGATAGCGGAAAGCAGCACCCTTACAAGGAAAACGCTCATCCGGCGTTCGCCTCTGTCCGCGACTTCACTCTGATCGGCGCCCGATCGTTAACGGAAATTCACTGCTTTCAGCCGCTCCGGGAAAGCCCCGGTTAAAACGCATCTGGTTCAAGTTTTACCGAACACGAGCCGGCAAAGTCCCCAAGGAAGAAACGTGTCCCCCAACGCCGATCCTGCCGGATCACCAGAGAAGCACGCTGCCGTGCGCGATGAAATGGTGCGCGCGACGATCGGCGGCAAGGGCATAGCCCTCTTCGCCGTCGCTTCGCTCGCTCTGCTCGTCGTCCTCGGCGCGATGGTCGATCTCTCGCGGCTCGCCTCGGCGCGCAGCGAACTCCAGCAGCGCCTCGACGCGGCG
Source organism: Kaistia geumhonensis (assembly GCF_030815145.1). NCBI lineage: Bacteria > Pseudomonadati > Pseudomonadota > Alphaproteobacteria > Hyphomicrobiales > Kaistiaceae > Kaistia > Kaistia geumhonensis. The sequence goes on from NZ_JAUSWJ010000001.1 coordinate 1,197,600, forward strand.
CTCTCCGCCGGCGCCCGGGCGCGCGACGACATCCGCGCCGAGACGGCGGAAGTCGCTTTCGACCGCATGCCGACAGGCTCCATCGCGCGGCCGGACGGCTGGCATTTCGTCGAGCGCGGCGAAAGCCTGTCGGGCACGGTCTCCGCGGCGGTGCCGACGACGCTGTCGAGCATGATCGGCATCCGCTCGGTGCGCATCACCGCGAGCGGCACCACCGTCCGGCCGAAGCGCTGCGCGGACGAGCGCATCCGCGCGCGCGATGCGGCCGGCTGCCACGTGACGGTCCTGTCCTCGACGCGGACCGTCCCGCAGCACTGAGCGCGTCAGAGCCCCCAGCGCAGGGCGGACGTATGGACCGGGGCATCCCAGAGCCGCGCGATCTCATCGTCGAGCAGCGTCACGGTCAGCGAGCAGCCGGCCATCTCCAGCGAGGTCACATAGTTGCCGACGAGGCCGCGGGCGATGCGGATGCCGTGCTTGGCCAGCGCCTTCCCGGCGGCGTGCCGCATCAGATAGAGCTCCATGGCCGGCGTGCCGCCGAAGCCGTTGACGAGCAGCAGCGCGTCGCCTCCCCTGCCGAGATCGCCGGCGATGGCCGCGACCATCTCCTCGGCGATCGCATCGGCGCCTTCGAGCTTCACGCGCCGCCGGCCGGGCTCGCCATGGATGCCGACGCCCATCTCCATCTCGTCCTCGGGCAGCGTGAAGGTCGGCGTTCCCGCCGCCGGCACGATGCAGCTCGTGAGCGCGACGCCCATCGAGCGCGACGCCGCGTTGACCCGGTCGCCGAGCACCTTCAGGGCGCCGAGCCCCATGCCCGCCTCGGCGGCTGCGCCGACCACCTTCTCGACGATCATCGTCCCGGCGACGCCGCGCCGGCCGAGCGAATAGGTCGAGGTCTCGACCGCGACATCGTCGTCGGTGATGACGGTCAGCACCTCCGAGCCGGCCATCTCGGCCGCCATCTCGAAGTTCATGACGTCGCCCTCGTAGTTCTTGACGATGAACAGCGCGCCGCCGCCGGTATCGACCTCCGCCACCGCCGCGATCATCTGGTCGGGCGTCGGCGAGGTGAACACCTGGCCGGGACAGGCGGCGTCGAGCATGCCGAAGCCGACGAAGCCGGCATGCAGAGGCTCATGGCCCGATCCGCCGCCCGAGACCAGCGCCGGCTTTCCCGGCTTCAGGGTACGGCGGCGGACGAATTTCCGCTCCTCGCCGAGCAGGACGATATCGGCATGCGCTTCGGCGAAGCCATCGAGGCTCTCGCTGAGCACCGTGTCCGGCGCATTGATCAGCTTCTTCATCGGTCTCCCTCCCGCTTGTCTTCTCCGGGCCGGAAGGCCCTCACCCTGCCCCTCTCCCAGCGGGAAAGGGGCGCCGTTCGCGCGTGACCGGCAAGCCCTCAGCCCTAACCGTCCACCAGCCGCGTCAACCGCTGCACGAACTCGCCGACGAGGCGGTCGAGATCCTGGTTCTTCTCGCTGTCGCCGAGATCAGGAAGATAGATCACATGCGGACGAAGGCGCCGCGCTTCCTTCAGCGACGGCACGCGGCGCGGATGGGCGAGCGCATAGGCGTCGAGAAAGAGGCGGCGATCGTCGGGCGAGAAATGGCCGACCTCGAAGATCGTCTCGAGATGCTGCGCCGGGATCGGCGTCGGATAGGCTGGATTGGTGATGTGGCTGACGAAGGAGCGGTTCTTGCCGAGCGCCTGCGCCAGGCGGCCGCGCGTCCCCGACGGGCGGTTGTCGAGCACGCGCTGCAGGATCGCCTTGTAGGTGGCGACCGCCGGCGCGGCGCCTTCCTCGGCTGCGCTCATGCCGCACCATCCGGCCCGATGGCGGCAAGCGCCTGCTTGACGCGGCCGACGAGGCGCGGCGCGACCGAGACGGCGCGCAGCCCCGCGGCGACCAGCGCCGGCAGATGGCGCGGATCGCCGCCCATGTCGCCGCAAAGGCTCACCTCGCGCCCGAGCCGCTCGCCGGCCCTCACCACATTGGCGACCAGCGCCGCCACGGCCGGATGGCCTGCGTCGCAGAGCGGCGCCACGGCGGCGATGTCACGCGCCGCAGCGGTCGCATATTGCGTGAGGTCGTTGGAGCCGATCGAGAAGAACGCCGCATCGGCATAGAGATCCGGCACCACGGCGACCGCCGGCACCTCGACCATGATGCCGAGCGGCGGGCGCATATGCGAGATGCCCTCGGCGGCAAGCTCGGCGACGGCGGCGTCGAGCAGCCGTGTTGCCGCCTCGATCTCGCCGGGCACGGTGACCATGGGCAGCATCACCTTGAGATTGCCATGCGGTGCGGCGCGGGCGAGCGCGCGCAGCTGGATGCGAAAGATCTCCGGCCTCAGCAGAGACAGCCGAACGCCGCGCGTGCCGAGAAACGGATTC